>NZ_JBHSFU010000021.1:0-889 GCF_042654125.1 Virgibacillus kekensis | reverse complement strand
TTTTTGTGTCTAAAAGGAGAACCAGGCATACCTTAGAGGAACGGATTCGGGGAGTACAGAGCGTAATCGAAGATAAAAGAACTATATTTTCTGTGGCCAGAGAGTATGGAGTGCATGTGGACACTATGGAAGGTTGGGTTCGTAAATATAAAGCTAATGGGATAGATGGATTGAAGGAAACAAAAAAGTGGAAGCAATATTCTCAGGAATTGAGAAAAGAAGCTGTGGAATTCCATCTTGTACACGGGCACAGTTTAAGGGCCACCTGTGAGCAATTCAATATTTCAACGCATTCGGTTTTACGTGGCTGGATAAAGCTTTATACTAGTGGAAAAGAGATGAAATCCACTAGTAAAGGAAGAGGAAAAATGAGCCGAGGACGTAAAATAACATTCAAAGAACGTGTCGAGATTGTACAATATAGCCTAGCCAATGATTACAACTACCATAAAGCTGCTGAAAAATATCAGGTTTCTTATCAGCAAGTCTATAGTTGGGTTCGTAAATATGAGAAAGATGGCGAACAAGCCCTTCGGGATCGTCGGGGGAAGACGTTGGAATCCAAGCAAAATCTGACCGAGGAAGAGAAACTACAGCTTCGGATTAAGGAATTAGAGCATCGTACTCAATACTTGGAGGCGGAAAATGGTCTCTTAAAAAAGTTGAAGGAAATCGAAAGGAGGAGATAACACGATTAGGGCAACAACTGCCTAAATTTCAAGCGATTCATGCCTATCATGAGGACACAGGTGTCCCGATTCAATTATTGTGCGGGATTTTAAAGGTATCACGCTCCGGTTATTATAAATGGCTGAACCATACACCGAATGATCAGGAAAAAGAAAATGCATGGCTGATGGAGAAAATTAAAGAAGTATTCAAACAGTAT
>NZ_JBHSFU010000020.1:0-565 GCF_042654125.1 Virgibacillus kekensis | reverse complement strand
TCAGGCGGGCAGTTTGACTGGGGCGGTCGCCTCCCAAAAGGTAACGGAGGCGCCCAAAGGTTCCCTCAGAATGGTTGGAAATCATTCGCAGAGTGTAAAGGCAGAAGGGAGCTTGACTGCGAGACCTACAAGTCGAGCAGGGACGAAAGTCGGGCTTAGTGATCCGGTGGTTCCGCATGGAAGGGCCATCGCTCAACGGATAAAAGCTACCCCGGGGATAACAGGCTTATCTCCCCCAAGAGTTCACATCGACGGGGAGGTTTGGCACCTCGATGTCGGCTCATCGCATCCTGGGGCTGTAGTCGGTCCCAAGGGTTGGGCTGTTCGCCCATTAAAGCGGTACGCGAGCTGGGTTCAGAACGTCGTGAGACAGTTCGGTCCCTATCCGTCGTGGGCGTTGGAAGTTTGAGAGGAGCTGTCCTTAGTACGAGAGGACCGGGATGGACACACCGCTGGTGTACCAGTTGTTCCGCCAGGAGCATAGCTGGGTAGCTACGTGTGGCAAGGATAAGTGCTGAAAGCATCTAAGCATGAAGCCCCCCTCAAGATGAGACTTCCCATCACT
>NZ_JBHSFU010000019.1:0-1339 GCF_042654125.1 Virgibacillus kekensis | reverse complement strand
GAAGAATTTAAAATAAAGCTCGTCACCGAGTATTTGTATGGGAATCTTGGATACAAATCATTGTCGAAAAAATATAATATGCCCAGTTACACCCCATTAAAAAATTGGGTGAACTCCTATAAAATGCAGGGTATGAAGGGGTTAAAAAGCAGAAAGAAGAATGAGGAGTATTCTGTTCAATTTAAATTAGATACGGTACAATTTATGTTAAAGACAGGTGCTTCTTATTTAGAAACCGCTATGCAATTTGATTTGAACAATCCCTCCTTAATTGCACGATGGATGAAAGTATTTCGTGAACAAGGGATAGAAGGCCTGAAACCAAGATCAAAGGGGAGACCTTCTATGTCTAAGGAACCTAATAAATCCAAGAAAAAGGAAGAGACAAAGTTAACACGTGAAGAAGAATTAGAACGTGAGAATGAACTACTAAGATTAGAAAATGCCTACCTAAAAAAGTTGAGAGCTTTTCGGGAGAATCCGAATGCGTTCCACGAAAAGCACAGGCAAAGGTGGCATTCGAACTCAAAGAAGAAGGATTCCGATTAAAAGATATATTCGTTGTTGTAGGTATTCCTGAAGCAACCTATCACTATCATGTAAAAAACTTTGGGAAAGAAGATTCGGATACAGAATTAAAAGAACTCATTACACACCTATTTAAGAAGTTTCATGAACGCTATGGTTATAAACGTATCACGAAAGAATTAAAGAAATTAGGACATTCTATCAACCATAAAAAAGTGTATCGCATTATGCGGGAATTGGGATTAAAATGTGTGAAATTTATGCGGAAATCCCGTAAATACAATTCATATAAAGGAAACGTAGGAAAAGTAGCGAAAAACCGATTATCCCGCCACTTTAGCACACCTATCCCTCTTCAAAAGTTAGTAACCGACATCACAGAATTCAAATGTCTTGGCGAAGAGAAACTATATTTAAATCCGATTCTTGACCTTTATAACGGAGAAATTATTGCGTTTGAAATCAGGAAACGTCCAACGTTAGATCTTGTCATGGAACCTTTAAGAGAAACCATAGAGATAATAAAGAATCATGCAACCTATCGCACCACTATCCATTCCGATCAAGGATGGCATTACCAGCACAACCAATGGGTGAGGACATTAAAAGAAAATAAAGTATTTCAAAGCATGTCACGTAAAGCAACCTGCGCAGACAACGCTCCGATGGAGAATTTCTTTGGCATTTTAAAGCAAGAAATGTATTATGGGGAAGAATTGGTAAGCTATGAAGAATTAAAAAGACAGATAGAAGAATATATCGACTGGTATAACAATGAACGATCGAAAACAAAATTGGCCGGATTGAGTCC
>NZ_JBHSFU010000017.1:0-710 GCF_042654125.1 Virgibacillus kekensis | reverse complement strand
ACCTGACCAGAAAGCCCCGGCTAACTACGTGCCAGCAGCCGCGGTAATACGTAGGGGGCAAGCGTTGTCCGGAATTATTGGGCGTAAAGCGCGCGCAGGCGGTCTTTTAAGTCTGATGTGAAAGCCCACGGCTTAACCGTGGAGGGTCATTGGAAACTGGAGGACTTGAGTGCAGAAGAGGAGAGTGGAATTCCACGTGTAGCGGTGAAATGCGTAGAGATGTGGAGGAACACCAGTGGCGAAGGCGACTCTCTGGTCTGTAACTGACGCTGAGGCGCGAAAGCGTGGGGAGCGAACAGGATTAGATACCCTGGTAGTCCACGCCGTAAACGATGAGTGCTAGGTGTTAGGGGGTTTCCGCCCCTTAGTGCTGAAGTTAACGCATTAAGCACTCCGCCTGGGGAGTACGGCCGCAAGGCTGAAACTCAAAAGAATTGACGGGGGCCCGCACAAGCGGTGGAGCATGTGGTTTAATTCGAAGCAACGCGAAGAACCTTACCAGGTCTTGACATCCTCTGACCGCTCCAGAGATGGAGTTTTCCCTTCGGGGACAGAGTGACAGGTGGTGCATGGTTGTCGTCAGCTCGTGTCGTGAGATGTTGGGTTAAGTCCCGCAACGAGCGCAACCCTTGATCTTAGTTGCCAGCATTCAGTTGGGCACTCTAAGGTGACTGCCGGTGACAAACCGGAGGAAGGTGGGGATGACGTCA
>NZ_JBHSFU010000016.1:0-1291 GCF_042654125.1 Virgibacillus kekensis | reverse complement strand
ATCTCAGCTTTATAAGCTCACCTCCTTAGTTTTAAGTGCTTTTTTGGTTGTTAAAAGGTAATATTTTGTAGGTGTATAGTCTTGGATGCCTCCATGGTATCGACGGTTATTATAAAAATCAATGTAGTTATCGATATAGTAATAAGCTGCTTCATAAAGTTCAAATTCGTGTCGATCAAAGCATTCACGCTGTAAGACGCTGTGGAATGACTCAATATAAGCATTCATATCCGGCGTTTTTTTCGGGATTCGCTCGTGATATATCTTATGATGTAAACAAAAGTCTCCAAACGTATCACTTACGAATTGGGGACCGTTATCCGTACGGATAATTAATTTGTTCTCCAACTCCCCTTCTTTAAAGTGTACTTTGCGGCGGATTAACGCTTTGGCTAACATGTCTTTAATATGCTTAGCCCTGCATATAGGTCCGCAATAATAGCCGACGATACTACGATCATAGACATCAATGGCGCTACACAAAAAGAAAAATTCACCTGACCCCTCAATAGTTCCATACTTAATATCAACCTGCCACAATTGATTGGGCTCTGTGACCAACCGGTTCCTAGCCAGTTTCCTGGGATGCTTCGTTTTCTTCATTCTTCTCTCTTTCAATATCCCGAGTTCCTTACAGAGCCGATAAACCTTTTTCTTGTTAATGACAAGATGCTTTTGCTCCCTTAGATAAAGGGTCCATTTCCGGTAACCTAATCCCCCTAACTCGTCATCCCAATGAAATTCCATCAGATATTCCTCAATCTGTTCATCGGGCACTTTGCGTCCTCCTACAGTGCGTGAGAATCCTGGTGTAGGACGGCCGCGCTTTTTCACCACTCTCGCCTCAGCCCCCGTCTGATAATAGTAATAGTGAGATCTCGCTAACCCAAGAGCCTGCATGGTCTTGGTGATTGGAAAGTCAGCCCGTACCCATCTCTTCACTTCGTTCAGAAGAAGCTTTATAGGGGGTCGTTTTTTTTTAAGACTTCCCTTAACATAGCTACTTCTAGTTCCTTTTCCCCCAGGAGCTTCATCGCTTGTTCATATTTGTTTTCCAGTTCCTGCCGTGATGTTTGCGGCGTTAAGGGATTAACCCCTTCAGATTCCATTTCATCCCTAACTCCGGTTTCATACTCCTTTATCCATTTACGTAACGTAGCTCTGTCGACCCCCGCGCTTTTAGCTGTAGAGGCAATCCTGTTAGATTCAAGCGCCAGTCGAACATACTTCTTCTTAACATTTTCAATTACATCTATTTTCTTTTTAGGCATGAACCCACCTCCCCCAAATT
>NZ_JBHSFU010000015.1:0-213719 GCF_042654125.1 Virgibacillus kekensis | reverse complement strand
TTTAGTTGGGTCAATTTAAATATGCACTTTTTTAGATTTTCAATAGTTTTTATTTTCATGGGAGTTCAATAAGAATCTTCGTTTTTTTACACACATTATTCTAAATATTCATAAAATACTATGCAATATACCATATATATGTTATACTTAATATATTAAGAATACAATTGTTGGGAACCTTTTTGACTTTCCTTAGTCTTCTTCCATCATTAAGGAGGAGACACTAAAATGTCAAAAGAAAGTCTAATAAAAATGCTTGAAACTCTTTGTCAGTACAACGATGTTGAAATTACACATACATTTAGCTCTAATGAACAACCAGTAATGACAGTACGATGCTTAAAACTTACAAGGACTATAGAGATAACCAATTTTAAAAACAATACGGTCAAATTATTTGATAATATTGAAGAATCAGCGGAAGCCCTACAACTTTTAATAAATGAAAATACGATTGATTTAACCTCTTACTCTTAAGAGGTTTTTTGTTACTCGTTTTTTGTCAAATGCCACATAAAAGTTCTCATACTCATCTTAAACTAACCTGCCACGTAGTTGAAGAACTTAATTTTCAAAATCTTTAACTATATTTTACCATATAATGAAATTATTATTTGATTTTTCTCAATATAATTGGGAATTGAAAAGTAAAATAACAAATAAAATAGCACCCTTATCCGCACGACGACAGTTTTTTGTCAAGGCGCTATAAGGGCGCCAATTGCTATGCTATTTTTGTTTATTTTTTTCTAAATCATTAATAAATCAATGAACTAAACTACTTGTGTTTATAGTCCAAACAGGCCTGCAAGTTAAACTCTACACCCAGCGAGTAGTTATGACCTTTTGCCGTGTATAGAAGTTGATTCCATCCTTTCCATTGGCATGAAGGTCCCCATAAAAGGAATCTTTCCAGCCGGAGAATGGGAAAAATGCCATCGGAGCAGGCACTCCTATGTTCACGCCGAGCATTCCCGCATCGATTGTTTCGCGGAACTGCCGGACTGCGCCTCCATCCTTGGTAAAAATACAGGCTCCATTTGCAAAACGTGATTGATTGGTTAACTCCACTGCCGCATTAAGGTCCTTAACTCTTGCAATAGAGAGTACTGGTGCAAATATCTCATCCTGCCAGATTTCCATATCCGCTGTAACGTTATCGAAAATAGTAGGCCCGACAAAATAGCCGTCACGCTTAGTATCCTCATCAATTCGGCCATCACGAACTAGGTTCGCTCCTTCTTTTTCACCTGTTTCTATATAATCTAATGTTCGCTCTTTATGTGCCTCGCGGATAACCGGTCCAAGGAATACATCTTCACCTAATCCATTTCCTATCCTAATTTCATTAGCCTTTTCGATAAGCAGATCAATGAAACGATCCGCTATGGATTCTTCGACAGCTACTACAGATGCAGCCATGCACCGTTCACCAGCAGACCCGAATGCAGCATTTGTAATCTGCGTTGCCGCGTTTTGTAAATTAGCATCACTTAATACAATTGAATGGTTTTTAGCTCCGGAAAGTGCCTGAACACGTTTTAGGTTATCCGTTCCTTTTTTGTAAACATATTCAGCTACTGGCTGAGAACCCACAAATGAGATAGCCGCTACTTTTTTATGTTCCAATAACCCATTTACAACGTCGTGCGCTCCGTGAACAATATTGAAGACACCTTTTGGTAATCCTGCTTCCTCGAGAAGTTCGGCCAAACGATTTGCCAATAATGGTGTGCGTTCGGAAGGTTTAAGTACAAACGTGTTCCCAGTCGCGATTGCCAGCGGGAACATCCAGCACGGGACCATCATTGGAAAGTTGAATGGTGTGATTCCACCGACAACTCCGATTGGGTATCGATAAACCCCTGATTCAAGTCCTTCCGCAATGGACGGAAGTTGCTCTCCCATCGTTAAAGACGGGGCGCCTGCAGCAAATTCAACGTTTTCAATCCCTCGTTGAACTTCGCCTTTTGCTTCTTTAAGGCTTTTGCCATTTTCAACCGTTACAATCTCCGCCAGCTCATCCCAATGATCGACGAGTAATTGTTGGTATTTAAACAAAATCCTTGCCCGCTTTGGAACAGGGACCTCCTTCCATTGCTGAAATGACTGGTACGCTGTTTCAACTGCATGGTCAACATCTTCCTGCGATGAAACAGGTACATGGGCAATCACTTCTCCCGTTGCCGGGTTGAATACCTCCTCTGTTTTATCGGAATTGGATTCAATCCATTCTCCACCTACATAGTTTTTTAGTATTTCTATCTTTGTTTGTGTCATTGAAAAACCTCCATCTTAAAATCTACTTCGTAAAATACCATTTCCATAGTGAGAAGCCGATGATAAAAAGAAACCCGATAAATCCGTATAGCCACACGGTAAGCATTGGAGTAACAAAAATGGCATTTCACCCTTTCTCTAATTTATTTTTCGGTGTCTATTTTCTTCTTTTTCCACTACAGGGGTCTTCGCGATTTTTAATGTATTTGCAAGAATAACCATTGCTACAATTCCAATAAGGGTTGCCACTGCACCTGCTGTCATCGTACTGGGGCTTATTCCTCCAAAGTAGATGACCAGATAGGAAAGTAGTCCAATAACCATTGATAGTTCTGCTGCACGTGCAGGAGCTTTTTTCTTACCATAGACAGCGTATAGAATTGGTCCCATCGTTCCTGCAGCCACTCCTGAGATTCCAATCCACATAATGTCCCCCATATAGGCAGGCGGCTGCAAGACAATCAAGAACGCAGAAACACCAATTAATGGTACTGCCATGCGACTGATTTGCAGTGCAATCTTCTGGGCCTTCTGGTCATCAACTTTGACAATCCCCCGTTTTACTAATACTTTTAGAAAAATATCATTGGCAAATACGGTCGATATAGATACAAATAAACCATCCGTTGTTGACATTGCTGCAGCTAGGATGACCACCCCTAATATTGCTACGATAATGGCAGGAAAAGCCCAAGTCGCATACTCCATTAACGCCAGGTCAGCAGCTGCCACGTTATCACCCAGGGCCGCCCTGCTGTATAGCCCTCCGAAAAGAACAACTAGTGAGAATGACGCCGCAACGACATAGGTCAAAATCATTTTCCCCAGATCCTTTTCGCTTTTTAAACCAAGCACTTTGTTAAATAAGTGGGGTGCTGAGGCAAATGCCCATTGGATGATAATTGCACCGAATACAACACCGAAAGAATAGAAATGGGTTGAGTCCGGATTAAATACTTCTATTAAATTAGTATCCCGCTCAGCTAGTTTCTGGGTAATATCCGTAAATGTCGCCGTAATGCTTCCATCCCAGAAAACGATAATTCCCGAAACAAATACAAACGTACCAGCAATAGCCATCATGACAGCTTGGACAGCATCCGTATATATATCGGCAAACGCACCGCCGGCGAAGACATAAAGCACTACTATGGTTGCAATGAATATTAGCCCTCCGGTGTAGGACATATCAAGCAAATATTGAAATATACGGGCACCGGCAACAAATTGTGCTGCAATATAGAAGATATTAAACAGCAGAATCAAACCTGTTCCTACCCGCAAAATATCACTATTGTAAAAGTCACCCAGCCAGTCTGGTAAAGAAAGTGATTTTTGCCCTGTATTTAGTTTTCGTACTCGCTTGGCTACCATTAGCACACCAATTGGTCCACCGCCAATGATTGCTAAAAATAACCATAGATTCGAGAGCCCCCAGGCATGGGACCACCCAGGATATCCAAGAAATGTGGCTGCACTTAAGTAGGTTGCTGCAAAGGACAGACCGAGTACATAAGGCCCCAGGTTTGCCCCGCCTATAGCGAAGTCGCTGACATTTTTTGTTTTTCTGGCACTCATGAATCCTAAGACAAACATGACAACCAAAAATACAATAAATCCTATCCACGTATATAATGTTACAGTACTCATCTCTGTCCCCTTTCCATTTAGTTTGTGGCTATTTCATTAACCACGCGATTGATATGAGCTTCGACATTTGCTGCTGATCGACTGTGCTAAAAACTCACCGGTAATCTCAGGTGCAACTGAGATTACCTATTGTGATGGAACTTCATTCCGTTATGGGCCATATTTTAGCTGTTTAAGCTCTTCATTTGGAACATCATTCCTCTATTGGCTTATTTCATCGTCAATTTCAGTGGATATTGTTCATATAGCGGAACCACGATCCACTTGGCCTCTTTTTGGACACCTTTACACCCCATTAACGGAATGAGGTTCCACTTAGTTGGACTGCCGGGACCTTATTCCGCGATTTCCTAATCCCTTGCGTTAGAATAATCCGATACGCAGTCCTAAAACAACAATCAGGTGCTAACAGTTCCAAGCTTTTTCGCGGGATGATTATCCGGCAATCTGACGTTCCCTTTTCCAAACATGTTCTCCCTTAATGTCCTACCCTCATATTCTTTTCGATAGATTCCTCGCTTCTGGAGTTCAGGGACAACGTAATCCACAAATTCACGGAATGTACCTGGCGAATGTGTCTGCGCGATATTGAAACCATCGACATCGCCTTCTCTCGCCCATTCCTCGATTTTATCTGCGATTTGTTCCGGGGTACCGATAAACTTCACGGTTCCATTACCAAGGCCATGATTTTTAACCGCTTCACGCAATGTCCATTTTTTATTGGGGTCCTTTGCATACATATCCAGGTTTCCTTGGACAGCATCAGTTTCCATGTCCTCGATATACTGATCCGGATCATATCGGGAGAAGTCTATGCCAGTATGGCCAGATAAAAGTGCGGCTGTACCTTCATAGCTGACCTGACTGGTTAAATCTTGATATTTTGCGTATGCTTCTTCCTCCGTTGATCCGATAATCGGTAGTATCATAGGAAAGATAAGTACATCTTCCGGGTTTCTACCCTGTAGTCTAGTACGTTCACGAATATCGGCTGTATATTGCTTCAGTGCATCCAGTGAATGATTTTTTGTGAAAACAGCTTCAGCATGCTTGGCCGCAAAATCTCTTCCTTTTGGAGATGCCCCTGCCTGGAACAAAACTGGTGTCCGCTGAGGAGAAGGCTCCACAAGATGCGGTCCCGGTACGTTAAAGAATTCCCCTTCATGGTTAATCAAATGAACTTTTTCCGGGTCAGCGAATGTATCGTTTTCTTTGTCATAAACCACAGCCTCATCATCCCAGCTGTTCTCCCACAACTTATAAACTACTTCAAGAAATTCATCCGCGCGATCATATCTAAGTTCTTTTGGCATACGGCCGGAAAGTCCCAGGTTCACTGCTTCGCTCTCCAGGTATGATGTCACCACATTCCAGGCGACCCTTCCGCCAGTTAAATGATCTAGCGTCGACAACTGCCGTGCTAAAGCATAGGGCTGGGCATATGTAGCAGAAATGGTTGGTGCAAACCCAAGGCTTTCCGTGGCAGCAGCCATCGCGGATATCGGTATCAGCGGGTCATGGGCTGGTAGCTGCACAGCCCCTTTTGCTGCGGCACGGTGACTGTTTTCATAAACGCTATACGTGCCAAGCACATCAGCGATAAAAAGCGCATCAAACTTACCACGTTCCAGCGTTTGAGCAGCGTCAATCCAATAGGAAAGACTATTATGGTTAACCCCTTCATCTTTCTCATGCTTCCATAAACCAGTTGAATGCGGTGATGGTGAATTCTGGATAAATCCGTTTAAATGAATCTGTTTAGCCATACAGCAGGTCTCCTTTTTTTAGGTGTTTTTTTTACAAGAATGCTATCTTAGTCATCGTAAGCGTTTAATGCGTTGACACTGTGCGCGATAGCCGATCCTGCTTTTAGAGCTACTGCGACAAAGATAGCTTCAGAGATTTCCTCCAGGCTTGCTCCTTCTTTCTTGGCATTCTTGGTATGCAGGTCAATGCAATAGGGACACCCTGTTGTATGTGCAGACGCCACAGCAATTAATTCCTTTTCTTTTACCGTAAGCTTCCCGGCTTTAACTGCCTTCTTGTCAAAATCCAGAAAAGCTGTGAAAGCATCACCATTCAGTCCAGAAAACTCCTTAATCCGGTTGAAGTAGGAAGCTTTATAGAGCTCGTCATCACCTTCCCCGTCAAATGCGTTCAGGGCATTTACTCCGTGAGCGAACGATGAGCCTGCTTTCAATGCGGTCGCTACAAAGATTGCTTCTGACACTTCTTCTTTCGAGGCATCGTTCTTTTTCACATTTCCTACGTGCAATTCGATGCAATAGGGGCACCCAGTGATATGGGCGACCGCAACGGCGATTAATTCCTTGAGTTTAACGGATAGCTTCCCATCGGCTAATGCCTGATCATTAAAGTTGAAAAAAGCTTGGAATGTCTCCGGCGCATAATTCTTCAATTCTGTGATTCTGCTAAAATAAGATTTTTTGTACAGACTATCGTTTTTTGTAACTGTCATTTTCATCTCTCCCTAAATAAATTTAAATACGTACTAAACTTATTACTTTACTTGGTTTAAAACATTACGCTTTCCTGTATTCCAACCTCCCCCCTTAAAAACTAAAAAACCTCTCCCGATGAGGAAGAGGTCAATTTAAAAAAAGCTCCATCTCATCTTTCAAGCGCAATGCTTGCTGGAATTAGCACCTTGTTATAATGACAGGTTGCTGCGGGATCACAGGACCAGTTTCCTCCCCCGACTCTGGATAAGAGTACTATTCAATTTTTATAATTGTACATAATAGTATCGAACACAGAAAAAGCTGTCAAGTAAGAAAAGTGATTTTTTTTCAAACCAGGTAAAAAGGTGGATACAAACGTGTGAATGATTCCTTGCTCGTAATAGTAAACAACTTTGCATACGGAAAAAAGAACCAGCTGTTACTAACCACCTTAATCCTTTCTTCTATTTCGCCAAAATTTCCCTTGTCTTTTCCAGGATCTCTTCATCCTTAAGCCTAAATTTAAATTCCACTCTACGTGAAGCAGCTGCGCTGTATTCACCGGACTCATTGTTGCGAAAGTCGGTGAAAGACTTGCTGTTAACCGTTAGTTTCTCCTGCAGGTGCTTTTGAATATTTTTATACGGAAAATCATCGCTTAAAATATATTCTGCGACGCTGTACGCCCGCTCCTGTGCAAGCTGTAAGTTATATAAATAGCTTCCATCACGGTCGGTGTGGCCTTCGATAATGATTTCAGCTACGTAGTCTTCAAATCCGTTCTGCAGCAAAATGTCCAAATACTTAGGGACAAATTCATTCAAAAACTGATAGGACTCCGGCTTCAGTTCAGATTTATCATAAGCAAACAGTATTTCTGTATTAAAGATGATAGCACCAGTTTTTTCATCCACTTCAATGCCCAGGGATGAATCACTGAACTCCGCCTGCAGCTCATTTACAAGCTTTGCCCTTACACCCATGATTTGATCAATGGTCTTTTTCATTTCTTCAATTTGCAGCGACTTGATAATCATCATCGCAATGAAAATTAGAATAAAACATAACAAAATAATGGTCAGCAGATCGGTAAACGATGGCCAGAAATGTCCTTCGTCCTGTTCCCTTTTGAAAAGCCGCTGGTATTTAGTAGTCATTCTGTCTCAGCCTTACATTATTATTTTCCACCGGGCGGCCAAACTTACCTAATTGCCGGTTCAGCCCTTGTATTTCCCTGTTAAGTTCCTGAAGTGTCTGCTGAATAAAGCGAGAATTATTTTGCTGAAACTCATTGGATAGCCGTCGAATTTCCTGGAATTCGTTCTTGAGTCCTTGATTTGTCCGCTCCACTGATTCGCTGATATTCCTGCCTACGTTATCAAGCTTCCCTCCAAGTGCGCCTTCCAGACCCGCTACATAACTGGAAAGCGTGTTCTTTAAAACCTCAACACTTGCTTCCATCTGATTTTCGCGTTGGTTGAATGTGCTGTTCATCTGAGAAATGGTCTTGTTTATTTCATTGATCAGCTGGTTATTTTGCATTCCGATTCTTTCATACGTGTTGGTCGCCTCATGAATCTTCCGTTCAAATGCCTGTGAATCGTCAGCATGTGTCTTCAAATGATTATTGAAGGTGCGGTTAAAATCCTTCAACTCGTCGAAACGGTCAGACAGCAAATATTTATAGTCGCTTTGCGTCTGATTGATTACTTCGAGCGCCTGTGGCAACTGTCCGATTGGGTCGCCGATCCGGTCAAAGTCCTTGGATAATTCTCCTATGTGCGTAATGATGCCGGTCAGTTTCGTGCTTACATCATTACCAAATATCTGTTTGAATTCCTTGTTGTGTGACTCCATTGTTTTAGCAAGGTCCCCACTTACCTGTGTAAGGCTTTCAAATTTGGTGTGGATGGCTTGCTGCTCTTCCATGATGGAGGATATAAAGTTTTTCAGCTCGGTGACAGAATCCTCGAAATTATTGAGAGTATCCATCTGTACAGACGATACTTCTTTTACTCGCTCAAAGGTATTTTCAAATGCATTAGCCATTCGCTCATTCCTGGTGTCCATCTTCTTAAAATAAGAAAATAACGAATCAAAATTATCATTCAGCTTTGTGGTGGAATCGCCAAATCCATCGGTTACCTCTTTTACATGATGGAACAGCTCCTGGAAGTCCTCCAGGTTGTTGGAAAGCCCCTCGTTAAACTGCGCCAGATCTTTTGCTGACTGCTGCAGACCAGTAGTATACTCCTGAAAACCAGAAAAGGCACTTTCCATTCCTGTCAATGATTTCTGGTTCGTTTCCTCAAGATGCTGAATAGAATTATTGATGGCCTCTGATACCTCAATCAGACGGTTTATCCCCTGCTGTTCATTTTCTTCCAGATTGGATTCGACTTTTAGCATAATATCCGTCAGCATGTATTCGGTATTTAACACCTTCGTAATGACAGTCATGATCAGGGACAGTCCCATACCAGCAATACTGGTGTAAAAAGCAACGTCAATCCCTGACAGTACTGCCGCTACATTCTCCACAAGTTGGCTGCCGGTCGCATTGATGCTTCCCAAAGAAATTGTCAGACCGATAAAAGTTCCGAGTACCCCGATTAAAATAAATATGGACACCGTCATCTGCACCATTTTAATTAGATTCACAACAGGCACGTTGAATACACGCCAACCGGAAAACTTCTCCTGGACGAACGTTTCCGGTTTGATTGATTCTTTTTCCCTGGCCGCTTCGTATTGTTGTTTAAACGTACGCAGTGGTTCAATATCCAATTGATTTGTAGTATCTATGTAATTTCTGATTCGTTTTAGTTTGGTATATAAACCGAAATGAACCAAAAGTGTGAGGAAAAAAGCAGTGAACAAAATCATGAAAATAAGTTCAGTGGTTTGATTCGCCAAAATATCGTTTGCGGTTTGCTCGCTCGTAAACAACTCCAAAATTAACTGCAGCATAAAACACTCCCCCTGCCAGACCAACTTTACTACTAATGCTATTCAGCAAAAGGACAAATCATGCCTGGGACAGGGGGACAGGCACCTTGTCCCAGTTAATGCTCGAATTTTTTTACCTTACAATGGTAAAATAGGTTTAGACTATTACACAAATCCCTGGAGGTACTATGCTTACATTTGAAGAGAAACTTGCCATTATAGAATCATTTCCTGAACTGACGCGGAACGATGTCTCGCTCGGACGGATCAACTTTCATTATGAAGAAAGTGTGAAGGAGAAGAAAATTGTGGTATACCGCCTGCATCCCAACGGAAACGGCTTTGTATATGCAGAACTGATTGATGAGGATTATCCTACCGACTCAAAAGGGATGGTAAACATACGTGGCTATTCGGAAGATGAACTGCGCGAAATAATCAGAAAATCAATCGAATCATTATCGGAAGCTAAGCCGGAGACATGGATAAACGACGAGAATGAAACACTGAGACTCGTTAATGACTTTGACTTGTGGAACATTTATGCTGGTGATATGCTTGATGGCACTTTCGAAACGTACAACAGTGCAATCAATTACCTTGAACAGGAAGGCTTCAGACGTTTGGAAGATAGTGAGAGGTAAGCAAAAGAATTAACAGGCCATACAAATACAAGATATGAAATAACGCTTGGGAATTAGCAAGCGTTATTTGCTTTATATATATCGTTTCAGCTAAATCCTCTTCTTCAATTTTTCGACTCACACTAAAGGGATTTTCTTAAATGATTCGGGAGCTATACGTATCAACCAAGTCTGAAGCCCCAACAGAATAAAGCTTTTCATAATTGTCAATTGGGTGTTTTTCCACGTATTTTTTTACCATTTCATATGCAAACGCATATCCTGCCATATAAGGAATGCCATTATCGAGATCCCCAAAGCAAAATTTGCCCATTTCACTATCATCCGTTATAGCAAATTTGTCTTGAACTTTACTCCAGTATTCTTTTTCAACAGTTTTAGTGAAATCGCTTTTCCACCACCGTTTATCCTTGTATAAACTAAGACTGAAAAACTCTGCTGTTCCTTCCATCTTAAACCATTCACCTAGGGTAAATGTTTCATCAGTAAGATTGTATATTGGGTTGATTGGAGAGGCGTGATGTAATTCATGAGCAATCATATATTTCAGGAAGTCCTCATCAGGTGTTGGGGGAATTGCTATTTGAATGCAGTTAGGACTGTTGGTAAAACCATTCGTCCATATACTACGGTCATGGTTTTCTAACCAGGGAAAAGACAGGGCAGGAACAACAGTAATATTCAGGTTACCAAGCGATAAAAGTTCCCTTACCTCTAAAACTGTATCCTCGATTATGTTTTTCACCTTATCGGTATCCCATTGATAGGATAATGCTTCTTCCTCCTCAAAATCTTTAAATTTCATTAATCGAAAACGTTGTGCAACGTAATGCCATTCCTCCAACCAACTCTTATTATTTATCAGCGGACTAAATTGGGCTGATAAAAAAGATTCAAGTTCATCATTTTGCTGTAGAGCTGCAAAGGCGTTATTTGCTTTATTTCATTCACTGAGACCCCTCCTATTTTATGAAATTATACCATAAATTGAGAATATTTTGTATAAAATATTCTTCTTCGTTTAGATAATGCTACACCTTTTCAAGTTAGTGTAATTGCAAGGTCGAATCATTTCTGTTGGGGATTTGTTTTAAATTTATACGCAAACCTCTATAACCCCTACTTTTTTATGCTTTTCTTGTTGGGATATAATCTATAAACCTTCTTCCCACGTGGGACAGGGTGCCTGTCCCTATGTCCCTTTTTAAAAGAAAATTCTGTGAAACTTTTCATTTAGGTTTTCGTACAGTATGTTATAACATATTTGTATCTTTTTCTTAATTTTTTAATAAAAGTTCGGTTATACCAATTCAGAGAAGGTACAAATCAAATAATTTATACGTATGGAGGTAACAAACTGAATGAAGAAATTTTTATTGGCTACGTTAACGTTGGTAATGCTTACCGTGCTTGCCGCATGCGGTCAAAGTGCAAATAGTAATGGCGGAGAGAGCAACAATTCAAATGGTGAAGCTCCTAAAAAAGAAGAAAAGATAGAAGAATTAACTCCGCAAGAAATTATCACAAAATCCAGTGAAACGATGCAAGATTGGTCAGGAATTCATTATGTAATGGATGGAACTCAGACTATCGATGCTTCAAAAGGCGATCAGAATTTCACGTTCGACCAAACATTTTCTATGGAAACGAAGATGACAATGGATCCTATGACCATGCATATGACCGGTACAATGAAGATGCAAGATCAACAGGCTCCCATTGAAAATTATTATCTGGACAGCACCATGTACACTAAAGCTCCACAGGGCTGGATTGCAATTGAAGGAATGAACCTTGACCAGTTTCAAAAGCAAACACAAGGGCAAGATCCCTCTCAAACGATGAAGCAATTCACTGAAATGCTTGACAAGATTTCTTCTGAAAGTAATACAAAAGATATCATTACCATGGAAGAACAGGATAATATGTATGTAATTACAATGGATCTAAACGAAGAAGCGTCTTCACAAGTAATGGATATTATAAAAGAACAGACGAAGAGCGTTATGCAACAAATTGAGCAAATGGGAATCCCTAACGTAATGGAAAACATGAAAATTAGGGGATTAAAGCAAACTTTCTTTATCGACAAAAAAACCTTTGACCAAAAGAAAATGTAACAACAAATGTTAATGGAGATATCTAAAGACGGTGCAACCATGAAGATTGACATGGATATGAACATGGAAATTAAAGGAAAAGTAGATAAGGAAATCACTATTCCTGAGAATGTTAAGAATAACGCACAAGTAATTACAATGGACCAACTTCAACAAGCACAGCAGTCACAACAACCGTAAATGGAATACAAAAAAGGGGTTGGTCAATAGGCCAAACCCTTACTAATGGGACACGGGGTCAGGCACCCGTGTCCCACTTTACCTGGGCAAACGATGGATATTCGTAATCTCACCGTAATTCCCCGCGAGACGTCCAAGGATTCCTATCTTTTCTATGTCTACCTTATAGTTCCCAAGATAATACTCATCCTTGATATGATAGTGAACAACATTACCAATTACCAGGTGGTCAGAACCTATTTCGAGGATCTGATTGAGCTCAAGTTCAATTGAAATTGGTGCCTCTCCTACCCTTGGAGGTTTCACTGATGTACTTTCAACCGGTGTCAGACCTGCCGTTTTAAATTCGTCCACGTTGCTTGGAACATACTCGGCACTTTTCTGCATTTCATTCCCCAGCGAGGATGGAACCACATTAATGACAAATTCCTTCTGCAACTTGATATTAGCAAGCGTATCTTTTACGGTACCTTCACGTTCCTCTGTTCCTGCACCAATCGAAATACAAAGCGCCGGTGGTTGGCGTGAAGCAACTGTAAAAAAGCTGTAAGGCGCTAAATTATTTTCACCCTGAGCGCTTGTCGTTGATACCCATGCGATTGGACGGGGGATAACAGATCCGGTCAGGAGTTTATACGCCTGTTTAGACTCAATACTACGGAGATCTAAGTTCATTTTTTCCTCTCCTTAATTTAATAGATTAACCTGTGGCTTCTTCAGTAATAACATTACTACCCCTATCACTGCCAGGGAAACAACCGGCTGAAAATAGCTTATAACTATTAAAGCGAGAAATATTACATTTAGTCCCTCCCGCAACTGAGTGAATTGGGGTTTTTTTGCCAGAAGAATAACAGCTTTATCCATTTTGACATGATATGTATATAATAATACCGCAATCACAAATAGCAATTGAAAGGGTGCCCAGAAATTCCAATTAATGATGAAGTACACCAACACAGGTATAATTACCAGTCCACCGCCTATGGTCATCCATTTAAAAAATATACGTTTATAACGCTGCAGGTCCCACGGGAGCACCTCAACAACATCCATACTGAACCTATTATGAAACAAATTGGCGCAAAGGGAGCTATAAATATATATACCAATTGCCATGCCAACGAAATAAAGCCATCCCTCCAAAAATTGAAATACGACCAGCATAAGCATGATAGCTCCAATCACCTGAGCAATTACACCAAGGTTTTTGTTGAAATACAACTGCCACAACCGGTGATATATTGCGTCTGTAGTAGTAAAATCTCGCTTTCTTCTAGCAGAATTCCGGAAAATACTATAACTCTTTTTCTTTTTAAATTTCGTTTTCGACGCGGCTGAGACAACCATCATGTTCCAGATTTGATAATTACTGATATCCGTAACCTTATCCCATTTAACTCCCCTAAACAACCGAGGAATTAGGACGATATGCGCTAGAATTAAAATTACTAGAAGTATCGGGCCTCCACCAAACAAAGCCGCAGCAATACAACTTACTATGAAAAGCAGCAACCAGCCGGCCTTTATCAGGAATTGCTGTTGATAAAGTTTCCACTGGGGCACGGTCATGACAAGCTCGTATATAGCGAAAAGTGCAAGATATGAGATTATCAATTTACCTGATATAGGTGTCACTAAAATCAATAGCGTACCAATGACTCCCAATGTCAGCAGCAGTCTTAACATCTTTTCAACCAAAACAAATGTCCAGATTTTTCCTCTTCGGAATGGAAGCAGTCCTAACTGAAATTCAGAGGTGGAAAACAACAGTCCTGGTTGCCGGAAAGAACTAAATACGTATCTGATCGGCAGCACACTTAACAATACCGAGTAACCTATGCTTGCATTCTTTTCCACCATAGAAAAATATGGTTCAAGCTCCTGAATGATATCTCCGGTAACGAACATGGTTATACCTAAGTAACCTAGTAATGCTACTGTATAAATAGCTGTCGTCAGGTCAAAAACCAATGCAGCCACTTGCTTATAGATCTTTAGCTTCTTGTGAAAACGGGCCTTGCGAATAAACAAAAATGCATGAAGGTCAGCTGTCTTATTCATCATACGTTCTCCGTCTGATTGTCTTCAGGTTTTCTATTGGCCCCTGGTCCAAAATCTCCCCGTGCTGCAGCATAATATATGTATCAGCCAGATTCTTTACCCGTCCCAGCTGGTGGGTTGTCAGTAGTATCGCCGTACCGTTGCGAGCCTTTTCTTTTATCAGGTCCTCGAGGTAATCCATCGCATAAACATCCAGCCCCATAAAGGGCTCATCTATTAAGAGTAATGGCGTCTCCGGCAGCAATGCGCAGATTGTCTGTACTTTTTGCCGCATTCCTTTCGATAAGGATTCCGGATATTCGTTTAGTTTATCTGCCACTTCGAACCCTGTTGTATAGGTTTTTGTTTTTTCTTTTAGAGTTACCTCGTCTACCCCATAACTCGTCGCATACAATTGAAAATGCTGCATGACGGTTAACTCTGACAGCAATATCGGCTCTTCCGGCAGGTAGGAAATTTGTTTTTTATAGGTTAAAAAATTGTTATCCAGCGTGGCTGCTTCGTTGATGATAATTTCACCATTAGCCTTTTCGAGTTCTCCTAAGATAGTTTTTATCATGGTCGATTTCCCCGCGCCATTATGGCCCACGAGAGCAGCGATGGATGACTTATCCAAAGAAAAAGAAATATCGCGAAGCAATGTAGTCCCACCTAATTGCGTCTCAACGTCTTTCAGTTCTAATATTTTCATAGAGACCCCTCCCTTACCGCTGGGACAGGGGGTCAGACCCTTATGTCCCACTTATGTATTCCTCTCTCAAAATCCCCATATGTAAGATGTCATGCCATTTTCCATTGCGGAACAGACTTTCACGGCTTTTGCCTTCCTCTATGAAGCCCAGCTTTTTGTATAAATGGATCGCTTTTTCGTTAAAAGAAAAAACTTTAAGTGAGATTCGGTGCAGATTTAGCTCCTGAAACGCATAATGAAGAAGCAATTCTAGCGCCTCCCTGCCATATCCTCTGCCCCAGTATTCTTTCTCGCCTATGTCAATAATGCATTCAGCATTCCGATTTTTGAGATCCACATTAATAAGCGAAGTTATACCTATTACAGTTCCACTCTCTTTCTCCATGATGATATAACTCTTAGAAGACGAAGAACCTATCAGGACATTCTCAACAAACTGCCTTGTCTCCTCCTTCGAATAAAGGTCAAGTGCAGGATTGGTAGATTCCATGACGTCCATATCGTTCCGCCACTTGTGATACTGCTCCGTATCGTCTTTTTCCACTTTCCGCAACCGGAGTCTTTTTGATTGGAACATACTACACAACCTCCAACTGATAAGTTGTTATAATATACGGGATTCTGACCTGGAAAGTTTCCTTTTACTAGATCAAGGTGACCTATTAAGTTAATAGTCGCATTTCGACAAAACTATGTTTCAAAGCTTTATACTCTCTGTCCAAAATTCCCATCAAAACGTCGGTTTCATAGATACCCTCGATAAGGGCTCCCTCTCTTTCAAATCCCTCCTGAATAAATCCGCATTTCTCATAACACTTTATCGCTCGCTTATTATACTCAAGAACTCGTAAGTCGACCCGATGAAGACCAAGTTCTTCAAAAGCATATTGAAGAACCATCTGTGTAATTTCCGTACCTAACCCTTTTCCCCAGACATTCGGGTCAAACAACCCAACAGCGTATCTAGCACGATTGTCAGAATTATTCACAGTTAGTCTTGCCTGACCAACCATTCTCCCCTCATATTCAACACACCATTCCAGTTCATTTTCCCTGATTTTCTGGATGAATTTTTGTGCTTTTTCAATTGTCTTAGGGCTTATTTTCTTAGTATTCCCGCCATACATATGGATGAGTTCCCGACTAGTTTCCACATTTAAATAATCTATAACATCACTCTCTACAGGTTTTCTTAGCAAAACATTTGGTCCATTAATTGCAGGTGAAACATTTTTCATAAAACCAACCCCTTTTATTGAAAATAAATCGGGACACGGTGCCTGTCCCCATGTCCCTTACTTCTTCTCCACGTGCATGGCTTCCTCCGCTTCATCCCAGGGAACTTTGTAGCCCTTTCCTTTCGTGCAAAATATGGACGTGGAAGTGTATTCCGGGTCAGCATTTTTATCATAATCTATCTTACTAATCACATCATCTTCATTATGACATCGGTCGTATCCCTCAAACCGGAGACTCATAACCCCCTTGCCATGTGTAAATGATACTAATTCCATATTGTAGTTTTTAAACGTGGCCACAGGTGCTTTCCCGGTAATGATTGCTTTATCCCCAACAGTTTCAGGTGGGTTGAAAGTTCCGTGTGCTTTCTCTACATCGGCCAGCACCCTTCCCATCGAGTCCAAATCCACTTTTATCTTAAAATTATAAAAGGGTTCGAGTACGATATTCTGCGCCTTTTCAATCCCCTGCCTTATCGCGCGGTACGTAGCTTCCCGAAAATCTCCGCCAGACGTATGCTTGTTGTGCGCTCGACCAGTCAGCAAGGTTATTTTTACATCCGTGAGCGGTGATCCTGTCAGCAATCCGTGGTGGTGCCGCTCAAAAATATGATGCATGATCAAATTTTGATGGCCAATAGACAGATTATTCGTATGACATACATTCTCAAATGTAATGCCGCTGCCTCTTTCTCCAGGTTCTAATTTCAAATGGACTTCCGCATAATGCTTGAGTGGCTCGAAATGTCCATATCCGTTAACAGCCGTATCAATTGTCTCCATGTAAAGAATCTCTGGTTCTGCAAATTCCACCTTGAATCCGAAGCGATCGTTAACGACTTGTTCAAGTACTTCTAGCTGAATAGCTCCCATCACATGGATATATATCGTTTGAAATACCTCATCCCAGACAACCTGAAGAGATGGATCCTCTGCGTCCAACTGTCTGAAGGAATGCAGTACTTCTTTTACCGGCATTGAAGAATTGAAAAGAACCTTAGATTTCAGAGTGGGAACCATTTCGTAACTAGAACTTTCCTTGAATTCTCCAACACCCTCGCCTATGGAAGCTTCCGATAGCCCTACCACCGCAAACAATTCTCCCGCTTCCACACGGTCTACCTGTTCATACTCGCTGCCGTTGTATAGCCGCAGCTGGTTCACTTTTTCCGATTTTCTGCTTTCTTCAGCCCCGTAAGTGACTATATCGCGAACAGACAGAGCACCATTTGTGCACTTCATATATGTGACCCGGCTCCCGCTCTCGTCGTAGCGTATTTTGTGAACCAGCCCGGCGAACAGTCCTTTCTCGTCATATGATGTTTCAGTCAGCTCATCTACTTTTTCAAAAAAATCGAGAACGCCTATGTCTTTAAGTGCCGAACCTGAAGAACTCACTGACAGTCTATTTTCGCGGATCATCCGTTTCATCGTCTGCAACCATAACTCGCCGTCATATCCGGTGTCCATATATCGATTGAGCAGTGTTTCATCCCGCTCGGCAAGAAACTCTATTAAATCCTCATTCATATCTCCTTCGGTAAGCGATGCGGTCACATCACAGACATCTCCGGTTAGATTGGCCTGGATTTCTTCAAGTACTCGCTCCGGATCCGCTCCTTCACGGTCCGTTTTATTAATAAAGAAAAACACTGGAACCTGATGCTTCTGCAGTAATTGCCAGACAGTCTCCGTATGGCCTTCCACCCCTTCAACAGCACTGAGAATCACGATAGCGTAGTCCATTACCTGGATTGCCCGCTCCATTTCCGGTGAAAAATCCGCATGACCAGGCGTATCAATCAAATAGTAGGTTGGACCGTTATAGGAGAACTTAGCCTGATCAGCAAAAACCGTGATTCCCCGTTCCTTCTCTATTTGATGGCTATCCAAAAAAGCATCCTGGTTATCCACCCGTCCCCTCTGCCGAATGCTTTTCGTATGATATAGAAGTTGTTCCGCAAAAGTCGTTTTCCCAGCATCCACATGCGCTAAAATTCCAATAGTTTTATTCATAGCTTCCCCCGGTTAAAACATAAGTATATAATTATTATATCAGGGACAGGGGGTCAGTGTTAGTGTCCCAGTTAAGAGGTGTAAATAGATGGAGTTTAATATTGGTCCGCGTATGGTAAAGACAGGCCTGGCGGTGGCACTGACGTTAATTGTTACTGACTGGCTAGGACTAGAATTAGAGATTGTTGCGGCGATTGCTGCGGTGTTGGCAATGCAGCCGTCAATTATGCGTTCTTATAACTACATAAAAGAAGTGGTGGTTTCCAATGGTGTTGGGCTGTTGTTTGCGCTGCTCGGTACATTCCTTTTGGGCACACATCCCCTATCCGTTGGTGTGGTAGTTATTATTTCGATTGCGATTAACATCCGGCTTGGCCTCAATAAAACGGTAAGCTTGACTGTGCTTACAATCATTACCCTGATGCTCGTCAATGAGGAAGGCCTGAGCCTATTGTATGTGCTGACCCGATTGTCACTCGTTACGATTGGTGTAGTTTCCGCCTTTATCGTCAATGTCGTCATCTTCCCACCTGACCATCAAAAGAATTTGTTTAGCCTGATTAAGCAGGCAAGCGAAAAAATGAATTTTATGCTGCGCGTCCTACCGAATAAAACAATGAGCATTCCGGAAATCAAAAAAGAAAACGAAGAAGTTGAGAAACTGATAAATGATGCTAAGGATTATTTTGAAATAATATCCGATGAGCGCAGCCGGATTCTTATCAAGGACCGGGTTCATTTCTATCGGAATATTGTTATTTTCAAGCACATGATCCGTGTCCTCGGAAAAAAACAAAATCTTATCGAGCAGCTGGAGCGACATATCCGGGAAATCGAGGAAATCCCCGGGAATAAAGCATATTTGATTAAAAAACTAGTTAAAGAAATGAACAGTTACAGCGAGAATATACTGTTGCTGTATGAAGACAAAATTATCTTGAACACAGACCTGCAGAAAGAAACGAAAACAGCGATGCAAATAACAATCAATAATTTGATCGAGGAGTTGCAGGGCTCCGAGTTTGGCAGGTGGAATGTTGTATTTCCAATCGCCAACAGTATTATTGAATTATTTTTCGAACTCGATAAACTGGAGCGTTTGGTCCGGATTAATGAAATCAAAGAAGGTAGGGGATAGGAAGAGGTTTATGATTGCCCATTTTATAAATAATGGCTATATTTATTGGTCGAAAGGGTTTAAAAATGTAAATTACACATAGTAAATGCACTGCAATCCCGCAGTGCATTTTGACTATAAAAGTTCATTTCGTTTAAGGGTTTAGGTAGTTCTACAGTTATGCGGCAACTTTTTTTGTCGGTTTAGACTCTATAAGATTTGCTTGGACTAGCCTTTTTCTGACAGTAACTCCAATCCAACTAGCTAGAAATGCCTTGATCAGTCCTACTACGATAAACGGATAAACCCCTGCAGCTAACGCCTGATTCCACGTCATATCCAACACGATTTTTAACTGAATTGATCCAAAAATAAGAGTAATAATCATCCCTACAGTGTTGGCTATCATCGCCATCGTTAGGTTATGTTTTGTTTTTTCTAGTATTAAACCTGTTACAAACGCTGTAACAATAAAACCGAATATGTATCCACCTGTTGGCCCAACTAATACTTGTGCTCCACCTTTAAACCCAGCAAACACCGGCAAACCTGCTGCCCCTAATAAGGCATAACAAACCATTGCAATAGCACCATACCTGCTGCCAATAATTGTTGCCGTTAACCCAACGGCTAATGTTTGGCCACTAATAGGCACAATCGGCAGTGGAACCTCAATTTGGGCCAATACCGCTGTCACCGCTGCAAAAATTCCACATAAAATGATTCCTCTTAGGTTCGATTTACTCGTATACAAAAGAATGTCCTCCCTACTCCAAGTATTGTTAACCATATTTTAATATTGGTTGACAATATAAAAATAACATATGTTTCTGAAGAAGGGTAGTATTTCACCAGCAACTTATTAGTATTTTTCAGGTAACAGTTGTATGAACATCTTATCCGGTTCAAACTTAATGGATAAACTACCATCTTTTTTGTCATCTTATATTAGCAAATTGAAACTTCACCTTTTATGAGACTGCCGTCTTGGTCATCAACCACTCTCACAGTTTCCCTCGTTTTCCCATTTCACTATATACTTACCCAATTTATGACTCACAGATATTATTTTAATATCTTCTTTGTCTCCAGAATTGTGATCAACCACAATGGCTTTTGCTTCTTCCTGAGAAATTTTAGGTTCTGAATCTTCACAAGCAGTAACTATAAACAAACATATTGTTAATAAACCCATTACCAGCATTTTAAATTTCATCACCATGTCCCCTAGAATCAGACGTGAATTTAACATTTTCTCCGTAACATTCTATGTTATCACCCGAGGTAGAAGTTGCGAATCCTACTTTCACAACTACTATCCTGCTCAAAACATTCTTAACTTTTTTATTAAAAAGCCTATCGAGAAAGATTTGTAAGTTTAAAGAAATCGGGCTCTGGTTTCATTAATTTGGTACCATTTTCTGATTGAAAATAAATTTCTTTCTCGGCCTCATAATGAACCTTTATATCCATATCACCGATATTAATTACACTGGACTTTTCACGTGGCAAGACCTCTTCTTTCCAATCAATAGCATCATTTATGAAACCTACTATTTTCTGTACCTTGCCTTCATCTTTTATCTCGGAACATTTCTCATCACTTAAACTTTGATATATGCAAATACTTTCCGGAGCCTGACTAATCCAATTGGTTGAGTCGTATATCGGGGTTTTATCGAAGGTCACCTCCGTTTGCTCCTCATATTGATTGTAATGCGCTGAAATGCTCAATTCACCATCGAACCCCTCTTTTCTCCACCCTGAATGGAATCCGCTCCAATCATTATCTCGTTCATTATCATTAAGCGCTGAACCTTCGTATTCCATTTCCCAACCAAGCCTAGGAAGTTCTTTTAAATAAAATTCGTATATATTAATCCAACGATTTCCATCTAGAACATATTCGTTCTCAGTCGGCTCCAAGCCCTTGAATAAAGGTATATCTTCGTGTTTTTCAGGGATAATGGTCATCCCTCGATACGTATTATCAGTGATTTTTTGATATACAAATAAGGTCACAGCAAACAAAACTAATATAGAACCGAAAATTAGCCAATTTCTTTTCTTCATTTCATCCTCCCCCTGCAGGTGTTAAATTATATTTCTATTTCATATTAAGTTCCTTAAACTTAAAAACTTAACTTATTTTAACATTAAATTCCATATAATTATCCCGAATTAATTAAAAAGTATGATATTATTAGAATAGTTGCATATTTTGTTAAAGAATACGTAGATGAGGATTGAGCTCTTGAACGAATAAACAATAACTCAATCCATATTTAGCTCTCCCTTTTTTACTAATTCACATGATAACCACACCGATCCCTGGAGGTGAACTCACTGTACATATTGATAGGAATTGCGCTCTTAATCACGTTGATAATTGTAATCTTTGCCGATAAGTTCGCACCACATTCCGCCTTTATTACAAGTTTCAAGCCTGGAACCTTCAAGAAGCTGTTGATCGGACTGTCGCTTGCCGGCTCTCTTTCATTGGCATACGGGGTTTATTACCAGATGACCTATCAACCCCCTATCCTTATCGCAGAGACAGAGACAAAGAAGCATTTAATTATGGGAAACATCGGGGAACTGGGCTATTACGCGGATAACGGCATACAAATAAATCAGCCGGTCACGCTACATCTTGTCTGCTGGGAAAAGCTTGATCAATCGGAATTAGCTATTAACATCCTCTATCCTTCCGGTGATGCCCAAACATGGAAAACATCGCTTACCCCTGTTCATGAAAATTTTGTTAAAGACTATGATTTTAAGGGTGTATATAAGCTGGAGCCATATTCTTTTTCCGAAACTGGCGAAGTAAAACTGACGATTGAAAATGTCGGTGATCTTACAATTGATGTGGAAAAGTAAAACACGCAGGGGTGTGTCTGCTGCGTGTTAGTTTTTCTGTTAATGAGCTTGTTAATGAAGTTGTACGTATTTAGTTAAAATCCACTCTTGGATAAGTTTTTAGATGTTTAAAATCAATTAACTTACCATCTGCACTTACTACAATTATATCTTCACCATATGTAATATGAGCCCGATAATAAGGTTTTACTTTTAAAATAATTTCATATGCACCGGCAACACCAGATAACTGCTCAATCTTGATTATATTCGTATCGTATGAAGCCCAGGTGAGACCTTCTGGTGCGTACTCATCATCTTTATAAATCTCAGCTAATGCCCTGTCAACTGGCTCTCTTAGGCTGTTGATTAGCGCATATTTTAGTGTTTCGCACAATTCAGTATCAGCTTCATTTATCGTTTGGGTATATGCTGGTGTGTTATAACTTACAAAAAATATTATTAAAGCAAGACTGACAACTAGCTTATTCATAAATATCACCTCAGTTTAGTATTTAGAACTAAACTGGTCTTATTCAAGTATGTTCGTTGGTTGAATAATATCTTAAAAAATTTGGCAGACTATTTCAAGTACTGATAAAATTTACTTGGAAGGGTATGCTTATGGTTTTCCTGCTTATTTCTGTAGTTGTTTTTTTAGCAGTAACGTTTCTGGCTCCAAAAAAGATAAAGCGTTCAGAACTATACGCAGTTGCTCTATTTTCAATTGTATTAGGGTTTGTTACAGATATAACTGCAGATCTTAAATACAATGTCTATGGATATATTAAACCTGGAGTGCAATTTACAGGTTTCTTACCAATACTAATTCTTTTTCCTACAGCAGGCATTTTGTACATGAATTTCTTCCCTTTTAATAAAGCCTTTGTTCTTAAGCTCAGGTACACTTTTTTCTGGACTATTTTTTGTCTAACTTTTGAGTTTTTATCAATTAAATCGGGTTATTTTTATCACAATGGTTGGAAGTATTGGCATTCCGCACTTACCTATCCATTTCTGTTTTGGCTTCATATTTTACACCTTAGATTTTTTAGATGGTTCGCTGGTTCATAATCATGTAGCTAATGGACATCGACATTACATCCGCAAATAAGTCCCTTCCCGAATAAGAGTGCTTCCGCTGATAACTCACCCTGTTACCGAAAAAAGATGGAAAATATAATAAACCCAAAGATCAGTACAAGGATGAGTATTCCAGTACCTCTCCATCCTAGACCCCCTACCAAATCAACAAGGCTTCCATTTTGTGAACGATTATAAGCATCATTCATATTACCTGTTGGATTATCTTTTAATTCTTCTTGTCTTAATCTTTCTCTTCTTTGAGGAGATTCCTTACCATTACTCAATAAAATTCGCCCCTTTAAAATTCAACATAAAATGGTTGCGTCTCATCATCTAAACAATATTCAATTCGCTGTCTGAAATTTTTCCAAGTGACCATTTTCAACGCTTTTTCTATTGGAAAAAAACCTACTTCAAGACTTTCCGGACTAGTAGTTGGTTCCCCTCCAACGGCTTTAGCCAAAAATAATGTATTACAAATGGATCCAGGTACATTTTGAAAAACCCCACAAAATTTAATAATCTCTATATCCATGCCAGATTCCTCTTTCGTTTCCCTGATTGCAGCGTCTTTTAAAGACTCCCCTTCTTCCACCTGACCACCAGGCATTTCCCATCCTCTACGTGGCCCTTTAATTAGTAAAATTTCATTTTTATCATTCGTTACAATGGTAGCTGCTGAAACAATGTGTTTTGGTGTAGTCATGTATTTTGCCCCCGTATTTGTTATATTTTTATCGTAATAGTCCGTTCTTTCTAGCAATCAGAAAAGCAATTCCCAACCTGATATCATCCCATTTATTTGTAAATATATTTTCCAACACCAATTGGGAAGGATAATGCTGAACAACGATACTTTCATCGTGATCCAGCTTCTGTTCTTCTACTCGCTCAATCTTATTAGTGAAGAACAAATTAACTTCAACAGTACCATCATTATTTATGTAACTTCTCAAGCTTGAAAACTCGTCAGCTATAATTCCTGTTTCTTCTCTTAATTCTCTTTTAGCAGCTTCTGTCGGAGTTTCTCCACTTTCGATTTTTCCTCCTGGCAATTCAACTGTATTTCTGTTTAATTGCTTTCTAAACTGCTCAATGAGGACTATCTCTTCCTCTTTTACCGCTAATACTTTTACAAGCCTTTTCAATTGTGACCCCCCATTTTACTTATAAGTTGGTTTAGCTACAATGATGGGGGGGCTCTCGTGCATTGTATTGGCAAGTATAATATATATAATCAAGTTAGCTGGCAAAAAAATAAATATCAGTCTAACTCCAAAAGAGGATATACCGAAAAATTCAGCTATGCCTCCACAAACGCCGTTTATGGATTTATCTGCGGACGATTTTCTTAATACTTTATTCAATGCGGATCCTCCCCATTATTATTTTTTCATCATAGGAAACTCTTCTTTATTGGACAGTTCTAGCCAAAATGGATAAAGACTAACAAGTAATGGAATCGAACCTAACAAGATAAATACAAAAACTAAGGAAGGGCCAAAAAAGAGGTTACCAAACGTAGTTACGGAAAGAGTTGTCAACGTAATAAGAGTGGTCTTCTTTCTTGTTCGCAAACTGGCATATTGTTTAACCCCGCAGTATGGACACGTCATCCTAGTATCTAACGTAAACGATTTTTTGCAAGTTTGTTCCCAACTCCATTTCTGGTCACAATTCTGGCAAGTTGGCATTTATACAATTCCTCTCCTATCATTAACTATCCTATTGGGAATGTTGCGCTACTTCTCTCCACCCTGTCAATCCCATTTAATGGAATTATACCATTAATTAAGAATATTTAGCACACAGGAAAAGTTTAAGAAAGGAAATATGGTGAAAAGAGTGTTAAGGAAGGAGGAATCACTATATGCACACATATCCACGAACATTTTCACATATCGGTTTGTCAGTCCCAAAACTCGAGGATGCAATAAAATTTTACACGGAAGTATTTGGATGGTACACAATTGTTGAACCTACAGAGGTGAAAAATGATGACTCCCCAGTCGGCCAAATGTGCCGGGATGCGTTTGGGGATGAATGGTCTACCTTAAGAATTTCCCACCTTTCAACAGGAGACCGGATAGGTATGGAACTGTTTGAGTTTCCGGGAAATGAACAGCCGGAAAATAAAATGCCTTACTGGAAGACAGGTCTCTTTCACTACTGTATCCAGGACCCTGATATCGAAGGCCTTGTGGAAAAAATCAAGAAACATGGCGGCAAGCAGCGTATGCCGATCCGTGAATATTACCCTGATGAAAAACCGTATCGAATGGTTTACGTAGAAGATCCATTTGGTATCGTCTTTGAAATATACTCTCATAGTTATGAGTTGACCTATTCTGAAAATGCATACTAAAAGACTGTCCTCCTACGACTGGGGGACAGCCTCATTACCTTCAAATAGTTTATATCTACTGATTAACCTCCCGAATATCAAATGACACAATTCGGTCCGTGGCAGCGTTATATACTACCGTTCCCCTAATTGTAATCCGTTCCTGTGGTGACTCCAGAACAAATTCGTATGTTTCTCTAATTTGATTGCCTGCCAACTGTGTCTCACCAGTTTTATCGTATTCCACCACATTATAATTTGGGTATCCAACCTGGATTACTTCAATTAAATATTTTCCCCATTCCTGTGCTTCCAGTTCAGGCGATGGCGTAATCTCGATATTGATTATCCCCTGGTTAGGACTAGCTCCGAGTGCGATAAATGCCCGCCTATGCAGATTGATGCGGTTTGCGGGATAACCCGGAACTTCATCCACTACCGTAACAATAATATCGCGTGCTTGAATTGCTGGATTTGATATTAATAACGTCTGGCCGCATTGATACGGAGAGTTGGCGCTAACTGCTGCAGTCATGTACTGATTTGCTGACCACGGAATACCGCATTTGGTAACCTGACCTCCTTCAGTCCACGTAGCCTGGCCTTGAACCGTCTGTTGTCTATGTGAATATGCCTGATAATGCGGCAGATTTCCATAGGGCATTCTATACTGGGGACCGTTTGTATACCAATTCATCATTCGCTTACCTCCTGTCTTGGTCGTACCTGCTGATAACATATGCACGTTGAAGGTTGACCCGTGACAAACGTTGATATCCGGGGTTCCTTTATGTAGTAGTTATGTTACATTAAATATAATTCTACTATTTTTAGCAGGTGATTATATTGTTCTTAAAAAGAATTACTCTCCAGCATGAACATGTCCCGTCGTATAAAGAATATCCTTATTCAATTCCTACCATAAAGAATCATCGGCAATTAGAGCTGAAAGATAGCGTCACTTTTTTCGTCGGTGAAAATGGTTCAGGCAAATCGACCCTGATTGAAGCCATAGCAGATAAATGTGGATTCAACACAGCTGGTGGTGGCCGGAATAACCAATATGAAGTAAATCAATCCGCGTCGGCACTTGGCGAGTATATCCGGCTCTCCTGGATGCCTAAAGTTACTAGTGGTTTTTTTCTCCGCGCAGAATCATTCTACAGCTTTGCCACTCATATTGACGAGGTAGGCGCGTCTGACGCATACGGCGGCCGATCATTGCATCATCAGTCACATGGAGAATCCTTTCTATCACTCTTTTTAAACCGATTCAATGGAAAGGCTATTTATCTACTTGACGAACCTGAGGCTGCTCTTTCACCACAGCGCCAGCTCTCGTTTTTAAAAATAATGCATGATGCGGTATCAACCGGCGAATGTCAATTTATTATCGCAACACACTCGTCAATTTTGTTTGGATATCCAGAAGCTATATCTACAGCTTTGACGATGATGAAATCCGACAGACGGATTATGAATCAACCGATCATTATCAAATAACAAGTTACTTTTTGCAGAATAGAGAGAAATTACTGCGGGAACTTCTGAAGGATTAATAACTGTTTTCTTCCCTTACATTATAAGTTCTCGATCCAGATTTAAAATTCTTATATAAAATTTCTTTTTTTTGTATAATTTTATTCATTTCATCCGTTATACATAATGAGAGACGGATAGAGAAGGAGGATTATATGGGTAAGAAAGAAGACGATGCAGCTTTAAAGTTCTCAGAAAAGTCCAGAGAGCTAAAATTCGATTTCAATAACCTAATCGAAGCATATCGGGAGGACCTGTGGAAATACTGCCGATATTTGACAGGATCGCCCTGGGAAGGAGAGGACCTTTACCAGGAAACTTTAATTAAGGCATTTGGGGCCCTCTACCAGCGCTGGCACCCTACAAATCCAAAATTCTACATTTACAGGATTGCGACCAACACATGGATAGATCAGTGCCGAAAAGAAAAGAGAAATGTTGGCTATCTGGAGGAAGAACATGAGCCGTTAGAGGAGTTCAGTGATACCCTTCAACTGGAACAAATGCTCGAACAACTTTTTTCCTTATTTCCGCCAAGGCAAACTGCAGCATTTCTATTAATGGATGTGTTTAAGTTTACAGCGTCAGAAGTAGCCGGAATCCTAAAAACAACTCCTGGGGCAATTTACGCAACAGTAAGAAGAATAAGAAGTAAACTTAAAGAATTACCTGAAGAAATGAATAGCAATCATCCTACAACATTGAACAGAACACCTGCCGAAGAAAAGGTTATCCAAACTTACCTAAAGGCATTTAATGAAGGAAATATTGATGAAATGCTCTCCCTGATAAGTGACTACTCCGTAAACGAAGCAGACCTAGGATTTCAGGAATTCACCAAAGACGAAATGCGAAAAGGTTCTATGCAACATGGTTTACGAGGGTTACGTGCAGAAGAAAAACTGCTCTGGGGTAAACCTGTTATTGTGGTTTTTGCTGATTTAGAGGACGAAGCGCACATACACGACATTCAATATCAGGAAGTGGAAAATGGAAAAATTGTAGCTCATCGTAGTTTTTTCTTCCGGAAAGAATTAATTTTTGCAGCATGTGAAGAGTTGGGAATTCCACCACAACTTGATAAACCTCCAGTCCAATGGTAGTTAAACTTTAATCTAAAGGAGATGAAGTTATGAAAAGCCCTGTTAAAAATAAAATAAGTAGTGTGTTTATCCCTGTACGTGATATAGAAAAAGCAAAAGAATGGTATTCAAAAATACTAGGTTTAAATGGTGGAGAAATTCATTTCGGCCATCTATATACCGCCGAAATGCAGGATACTGGAATGATATTAGATACCATGCCAAATTGGCGTGACGAAAATGGAGAACTGGCTACTTTTAATGTACCAGCGATGATGTTCGATACTGACAATATTCATGACTCCTATAAGTTTATGAAGAAGAATAACGTTGAATTGGTTACAGAAGTCCAGCACGAGCACTTTTTCGTGTTTAAAGATCCAGATGGCAATATGCTAATGATTTGCCAAAATAACAACTAACACGAAGAGTCATCCATCGTGGGTGACTCTTTTATTAAGCCAACAACCGTGATTTGTCGGATTCTAAGTCTGTTATTTTTACTTTAGTTCTCATTAGTTAACATATCTACTAACTCATCAATCGTACCATTACATTTTATAACTTCAGGCAGCTGATAAAAGGTACTGGTGGTTTCGAAATCACGAATATCCACACTAGGCGAATTTAAAAAAATTGTTTTACCTTGTCCAAGAGCAATACCTAATTCAATATGACTGCTTTTTCCGGCGGGTAATAATACAATAACAAAGTCTGCATCCATAACAGCATTTTTTTCTAATTGTCCAATCTTCTTCAATTCTTCAATGGATGAAGCCTTTTCATTTTTTGTCCAATCATACGTATGAATAAATCCCTTATTTATCAACCGTTTACTAACTTCACGGACCTTTTCTACGTTTGAAAAACTTGATGCTACATAAAACTTCTTCATCTTCTTCCCCCCTTGGCCTCAGTGGTCTTTACGAAACCTTTTCCATTAGTAAATTTTAACATAACATTCCAGCTGCCAACTTGAAAAAATAGATAGACTGATGCATCGAGCTCAAAAAAAATGACCACCATTCAACATACGATTGGTGGTCATTTTACTTTGGGGATTTGGTCATTAGTCTTTCTTTTGGTTCATAGTTTGATTTGGAGCTCCAGGTTCACCTTTTTTCTCATAATACTTTGCGTCCGGATTGTATAACCTGTTTTCGTTCGCTGGGTCTTTCTTGTTTTTGTTGTTTGCCATCTATTATCACCTCAGCAACTAGTTTGTGTAATTACTCTATCCTGATACCTGTTTAATCGTCTGGACAAATAACCCGTCTCCTTCCAGCCATTCAGCCAGAAATACATCATGAAAATCATTTATGCCCTGACTCGTTAATTCATTATTTAACCAAACGGTAGTTTTTCCAATATCAATTAATTCATCTTCCAGCAGCTCTCCATCCCGGATAAGGGTTACTGGCACATACACCGATTTTGGTGGCAGTTGCAGGTCTTCCTGCTGTAATTTTTGCTTAGGTGTCTTTTTCAATATGCTGATGGACCCGTTCGCCTCAAGATAGCAATACGCCACTTCCCTTATGGAAAAGGTCTCAGACTGACGCAACAGACTCTGAAGCTGGTTGATATTCATCTTGTTCCGTTTTAATTGGTCACGATTAATAATGCCGTTTTCTATAAGGACAGACGGCTTTCCCTCTGCTATTTTTCTGAAAAGAAGATTCTTCTGGCTTAAAACTTCAACCGTAAAAATCATTATGGCCCATAGTGTCATCGCGTAGATGATATACTCTACCCCAATTTTATCATCATACAAAGCGTTACCGAGCAGTTCACTGAACACAATTGCTGCGATAAATGTGAACGGGGTGATTTGGTTAATGACTTTCTTCCCAAGAATTTTAATTAAAAAAAATAAAATAATAAAACCGGTTATAATCTCTACGGTTAATGTCAAAAACTTCATTTCCATTCCGCTCCAATCAACATTTCTGTTATCATGATTGCCAATTGGGCGGGTTTTCAACCAAAAGGGCTTCGATATGATTTTTTGAGATTCAATAGTCAATTGCGACAAAAAAATAACAGGTTCAAATCTAATTAAATTAGAATCACACCTGTCATTTTTAAATATAACCTTAAATCACATAAGATTCCTTTGGTTCATGAAGGTAATTTTCTATAAACTCTGCTAACCCATCTTCTTCATTGTGGCTTGTTACAATATCTGCTGCTGCTTTTGCCTCTTCACATGCATTACCCATTGCAGCGCCTACACCAACACGACGAAGCATTTCTACATCATTTGGTCCGTCTCCAATGGCGGCCACTTCATCGGGATGAATGCGAAATGCCTGGAGCAGACGTTTAATAGCAAACCACTTTGAAACGTTGGGGGCAACCAGCTCAAATCCATCCTTCCAATCAATGACTTCAGCTTCCTTTTTAAATAATGCGGATAATTCAGGGCATGGTCCTCCAGTTCGCACACTATATTTTAAAACTTCCTTATAACTTGCCTGTCTTAAATCGCCGATATATTGCGGCTCAACTTTTCCAACCTTTGTCCAATAATCAATTTCTTCATTTGTTTCCTTACAATAAAGCCCATTTACTGTGTGGACAATAACATTACAAGGGTCTTCAGCGGTCATGTGGTGAAATCTTTCTTCATTTAATCGAACGGTTCGCATCTGCATAACTCTTCCTGTCAACGCATCGTGAATTACGGCTCCATTCAAACAGATCATCGGGGTTCGCAATCCTATATCTTTATGATAAGGTGCAGTTACTTCGTAGTGGCGTCCAGTCGCAAGGAAGACTTTGACACCCTGATTACTGAGCCTGTTTATTGCTTCAAGATTGCGACAGGAAATGTTTTGTGATGCATTCAAGAGTGTTCCATCCATATCGATAAATATCGCACGCACATTCATTTTTACAGCCCCCTTAATCGTTTGTAGTTTCATCTTACCAACCGAATATTAATTTCTGGTAAACTCAATGTTCGGATTTAATGAAGTTGGAGCCCAATGACTTTATCTATTTGGATAAAAAATGATAAAGATAAAAAAATAACGCCTGGAGTAATACTCCAAACGTTATAGTGACCACCATAATCGCAGGCAGTAGTTTCTACAACCCTTCACCTGCTGCTACATTCCCCATCAGATCTACCACAAGGATGCCTGATTTTGCCCAGAAACTGTGATAACCCTTAAGAATCAATTCTGGCGTTGATTTTGGAATCTCAAACGTTAGTGCCATCACAAGATGTCCTGGTGAATGAAGTCGATACCTTCCCTTCCAGTTGTCTGATTTAATCACTTCCCAATTTACTGGTTCATAGAGATTTCCTTCACCGTCCACCAGATTATATGTGCTCTGGGGAAGATACTGTACGGCAGGACCTTCGAATTCATGTTCGTTTTTAACATCAAGTATTAGAGTCATTAACTCGTTGTTTGAAGATGCTTCGCCCGCTTCTTTTGGGTGATCATTACTTAAGTTAAAGGTATAACTGACATCCAAGTTATCGGTATAAGTTTTGCCTAGTTCGTAAATTTCCCTAGATTCCTTCACGATGCTTTCAATGGATTCTTTTTCCTGAGAAACATTCTGCTCATCATCGGAAGCATCTGATTCCTCTTTCTCAGATTCTTGCTCTTCATTATCTGAATCTACAGAAATTACATCCTTCACCTCTCCTGAAGTTCCCTTAACGTTTGAATTATTTACTTCGCTGTCGACTGCGGAATCCTGAGCTTCAGGAACAGCCTGAGTCAATAGCCCAATAATTCCAATAAAAAGCACTGCACCTGCTATTGCGAAGACATATTGAAAACTCTTCTCCACTTTCTTCGTATTACTAAAACCTCCACTCAAGCCCTGATACGGCTGAATCCTGCCTGCTTTTCCTGCTGGAAGAATTGCACCAAGAACACCGGTGACCACAGGAATTAAAATCGCTGCGGTGAAGAATGGCAATTGGTCCATTGGAAATTCTCCGTACATTCCATAAATAATTCCCATAGAGATTAACAGGCCAATAACTCCGGCCAGCAAACCGCATAGAGCCCCTTCAATTAAAACAAGCGCTTGGACGGTGCGGTTTTTCCAGCCGACAGCTTTAAGAACGGCTAGTTCAGGCTGACGTTCGGTAACATTTTGCCAGATGATTTCGGCAGTGGTAAGGATTGCAATCGCCAGTGCCACTCCCATTGCAACGTAGTGCATTGGGCCAACTTCCATCGCAACAAATTCGCCAAGCCAAGTTGTGTACATGGCCCCTCTAAGCCGGAAAGTGACATACAGGAAGAAAATCAGCAATCCTGTTGGCAGGGCAATGGCGATAACGGACAACATACTTCTTTTCCATTTGGTTAAAAAATTCTTCAGACTCATGCCAAAAATAGTCCGTGTTTTAAACAGACGTCGTTTACTTTGTGAAACCTCACCGCTTTTCATCGTTTCAAACGGGGCTATTTTTCTTACTAATATGCCTGGTAGCAGTGCGCCCAGCGTATAAATTGCCATTCCAAAGATACCAATTAAAAGTATTCGCCATACGGAGGTTTCTACATCATGTATCACATAAATCAACCCAAGTATCAACCAACTGACCAATGATACAAACAAACCAATAACCGTAGCTTCCATAAACAACAGTTTTGTCAGCTGATTCGGACGCCAGCCAACTGACAGCAATACGGCAAACTCTTTTTTCCTCGCGTACATCATAATGACATTTGACGAGAAAACATACAAAATCGCAACAGCTATTACACTCGCGATGATGCCGGACAAACCTACCTTGGATTCATGAAAAATAGTGACCGATGAACCGAGTTTAATCCATGGCTGCTCAACCCAGCCGATATTCTCTTTATCCCCTACACTCGGAATATGAGTTAATGCCGGTTGAGGAGACGATCCAAGTGTTACATCGGTTATAAGCCCAGTCTCCTCTTCTATCTTCCTAGCTACGGATTTAAGTAATTGTTCACTCTCTAAACTAATTTGTTCTACACCTTTGACCTTAATCCGTATAGCGGAAATCGACTTTTCGCCAAGTACTTGTTCAGCTGCCTCGAGTGTTGTTAGGATCAATGGTGGTTTTGTTATGAAGCCATACGGACTGTTAAGCGGTTTCATTTTTCTAGGTGGGTTGACAGGTTTCTCTTGGTTATTTAGAACCAGCTGTGCTTTTGACGGAAAATATGTCTCCATCGGAAGTTCGGTCAAAGGGTCTTTTGAAATATCAAGTTTGTGCGGGTCAAATACCCCTTTAAAGTCAAGCTTAAGCCTTGGCCAAAGCTTGCTATCCTCGCTGTACACATTCACCGGACGGTATGCATAATCTACAGCCAACAGTGAGTCTTCAGGAACAACGTAAGGTTCAACCTCATAAGCGAATGGCCAGCGATCAACAAAAGGGCTGGACACCTCCCTATAATTGACTGCTGAAGGTTTATATGGCATCCAATTGAAGTCCTCGACAGACCCGGAACCTTCACTTACTTGCTGAATTATCGCCTCATGTGCATCTTCGGCCGTAAAGGTAAGCTTATCAATCTGTGTAGCAGCACGTTTATCTAGAAACTCTTTGCCGCCCTTCTCCTTAACCTTTTCCATTGCAGCATTCAGGTCTTCACCAGCATCTATATCAACTTTTTCGATTGTAAAGGTTATTTTGCCATCGACATATGTCTGGTTGCTCAGGATGACCGGAATCTGATGGTTCGTGAGTGATTCTCCCAGTGGTATTTCTTGAGATATGTCTTCCTTAGTGAAATATCTGTTGTTCTCCTGCTCGATAATGGCATCATCAATCCCTACTAAAGCTGCCTCCGCTTCAGGATCAATACCCGCAACCAACACATTGGAACCATAAGCAATTGGGCTCTCAACGTAATTACCTACTCCATATTCCCTGGGATCCAGTGGTCCTGACCAACCAACCGTAAAGTAATCAGTGTAGCTCCAACTATCTTTTGCAACACCTGTATCAGTTGTCTCTTTCCTCGTAAGTCGATAGACACCAGGTTCCTTATAATCTAATTGCCCTAGCTCTGTAGTGTTATAGATATACCCCATCATCGCGATAGGTGCTGCAACGTCAATATCTTCCATACTCTTAATCTTTTCGTACTGTTCCATTGTAATCCCGCCGGCAAGTCCGCTTAAATAGTTCGGTTCCAGCAGGTTCTTATCCTCGGTAACACTCCGGGAATCAGGCGGACGTACGACAATATGGTAGGATGACTTCCAGCGTTTCTGCAGTTCATCCACGATTGTTGCATTGGACGCCTGTGTAATACCGACCAGGTAGCTTAACCCGATACTGACAATCAAGGCACCGACAATCAACAGAATGAAGCGCTCTTTATGCCGCCACCACGAATTCCAGATGAATCTAAGCATACGCCCCGCTCCGGGTGTCGCTGATCACCTTGCCGTTCTTCATCTCAATAATCCGATCAGCTCTAGATGCCAAGTCAGCATCATGTGTCACGAAAATAACACCGCATCCTTTTTCCCTGTTCAGATTGGACAACCTTTCGAATATAATTTCTCCGGTATTGGTATCAAGGTTCCCTGTCGGCTCATCCGCAAGCAGCCAGTGCGGCTCATGCACCAACGCCCGGGCAATCGCCACACGCTGTTGTTGGCCACCTGACAACTGAGACGGTAGTGAGTTAAATTTATCACCAAGTCCAACCTGTTCAAGCAGCCCCTCCGCACGTTCTTTTTTATTGTAGGAAACTTTTCGGGCAAATAACGGTGACATCACATTTTCCAATGCTGTCAGTGTCGGCAGCAAATGAAACTGCTGAAAAATAAACCCGATATTTTCAAACCGAAAGTCAGCAAGCCTTCTGGAGTTAAGCTTATTGACCGGACTGCCTCCATACAAAATTTCCCCGTCGCTCGGCAGATCCAATGCGCCGAGTAGACTGAGCAGCGTAGACTTCCCTGACCCGGAAGGCCCCACAATCGCAACAAACTCTCCTTCTTCCAGCTTAATGTTTACATTCTCAAGTGCATACGTACTTACCCCATCTCCTTGGAATACCTTGCTTACCCCTTTACACTCCACCCCATGCGTCATAATTGACTCCCCTTTGTTTAAATTTTCATTCAAGTTTGTTTTTTTAAATTATAACAGAAAATAAATTAAGGTGGAACAGGGGGACAGGCACTTTGTCCCGGTTTAATGTGGGACAAAGTGCCTGTCCCCCTGTCCCAGTTGTTTTTTTACCCAGGATGAATTATGATGGAAATATAAAATTCAGAAAGGAGGCAATAAAAATGATTACGTTGGGTATGGACGAAGTGAAGCGTTTTATAGCATTCATGGCGTCTATTTTTGGAGCTGTTCAGCAAAATTGGATACGTATGTCTAATTTTAGCTTAAGTTTCAAAAATCATATCTGACGTAAAAGATTTCTTGCCTCGAATATAGCGGTATACAGAGAAAGGTCTATCCTTCACTCGCGCCACAGGTAAGTAATTTTGCCTGTGGCTTTTTTGCGTCAGTCTCTGGAGGATACGAAAAGTGAAAACAACAAGTTTAACTAAAAACATTCGATTTATTTACATTTATATATTTGTCGCCCAGTTATTTTTTGACCGGGCGTTATGGGTTATTTATTTGAACGACAAAGGTTTGAGCATGAGTGAGATTGGAATCGTCGAGGCACTTCTCCACTTAGGAATCGTATTGTTTGAGATTCCAACCGGAATGATTGCTGATATATATGGCCGGAAAGTAAGCCTGTTTATCGGTAATGTTCTCAGTATCGGATATGGAACATTCATGCTTATTAGTGATTCGTTAACGTTATTTGGTCTTACACTAATGTCATTTGGAGTAGCCATGACATTCCAGTCCGGAGCTGAGGAAGCACTCGTTTACGATACATTGAAGGAAAAGGGCCGGGAAAAGCAGTACACGCGCGTGTTCGGAAATATGACAGCCATTGCCTTACTTTCTCTCAGTTTTGCCAAGCTTGCCGGCGGCTGGATGGCTGAAATCAGCTGGGAACTTGTATACGGCGGGATTATCGTCACGCATATCCTTGCACTTATTCCAATTCTATTACTGCATGAACCAGAGCGGGAAAAGAATCCGGAGGTCCATCGTGGTATTAAGCAGCAATGGATGAGTCAATTACGTGCCGGGCTAAAAATTTGGCGGAAGAACAAGTCAGCCCACATTCCGATTGTCTTTTTCATTATGGTTGTCACATCAATTGTGATCCTGACATTTTACGGTCAGGAATACTTTACCCGACTCGGATTCAGCTCGATTACAATCGGAATTATTTTCACGGTAGAAGGTTTGCTGGGAGTCGTGATGGCAAAGATTGCACACCGGTTGGAAGGAAAGTGGAGTTTCGGCAGTATAACAAATTACGGTTATCTGATGTATTTATTATTCTTTCTGCTCTTTATCTGGTCACCAGACTGGGCAATCGTGCTTTCATTCTTGATACTGTCGCAGCTAGTGACATTATATGAACCGATTTTTTCTAACTTTATACAGGAAAAACTGGAGTCAAATGTCCGCGCCACCTTCTTTTCAATGATCAGCGTAGTCGAAAGCTTCAGTATCATGCTGTTATTTCCACTGTTTGGCCTGATGATCGATACAATCGGGTTCCGAGACGGATTCCTGTGTCTGTTTATCATGCTGACTATCCTCTATGCAGCAGGCGTCCGACGAAAATGAGACAAGGGGACAGTGTCCTTGTCCCACCCTCACTGGTAGTTAATAAACTCTTTAATGAAAACGCAGAGGCATTTGTACCTCTGCGTATTTTTCAGCTATTCATAAGCTGTTCCAAACCTCTATCTATAGAGTACGCTGAACTTTGCCTTATTGTTTCAGTGAAAAGATCTTTTAATCTCTCAGATGACTTCATCAAATTATCAACAGTAATTTTTTCTGGAAAGGTTGAAAGGTAGTCTTTAACAAAGGTAGGCGTCAATGTCTCGTAAGCTTTAAATTGATGTAGCTTCTTACCCTCGTTCATTGCTTGTACAAGAAGGGTATAATTCCTCATATTCTCTAGCATCTTTTCCGCATAGATTAAGTTATTTCGCTTTATTTCTTTTTCCAAACTCATAGCACAATAGGCAAATTCAAACGGCAAGTCAATTTGTACATCATATTTTACAGACTTATTTTCAAACTGTTCATTCTCACGATCCATTTTCTCCGTAACTAGGCCAGTTTTATCTAATATTATTTTCCACAACGGCGATCTTACCGTTAATAAGTCTCTTGGAACAATGGAGATATTAAACTCAAGTCTATTCGAAATTATAGCGATAAGAAGAAATATATTTTCACTAAACTTTTTCTCTTTAAAATATATGGGATTGAAACCACTTAAGGTTTGGTAAACGAAATCTTTCGTTGCTTCAGTATCCTCCACTTTGGAGGTACAAACCATTAAATCAATATCAGAGTATTCATCCTTATATCCAATGACCCCGGAACCTAACTGGATAACACCCTCAATTAAATTAGAAGAATCTAATTTCTGAATAGTATTTTCAAAATATGTCTTTCTTTCCTCAACACTATACATACTCCACCCCTCCATCTACAAAACCAATGGACTAAGAATCCGTCCCGCTTTCTCATTCACTTAATAGTATTATCCATCAACTCAATGTCCACATTATCGGTCCTGCCCGTTGTAGATTCTTTCCATATTCCATTTGTCTTTTTTCGCTATCCATTTATGTAATTATTTAAGATTGGAGCCGCTTTTTCCGACAACTGCTTTCACTCCTTCCATGGCTTAGTTATTAGACACTATTTTATCATAAAAGACACATCGGTTTTCTGAATATTTATGATAAGCTGGAAGTAGATTCAGGAGGTGTTTTGGTATGAATCGTTGGGAATTATTCAAACTTAAAAACTTCGTAATGTATTGGCTCGGCTATCTGTTCTCTGCCATGGGGGACGCAATTTTTATACTAGTAGTATCATGGTATATCGTTGAAAAAACAAATTCCGGCACCATGATGGGAACATTCCTGTTGTTTGTTGGAGTACCGAGGGTTGTTCTTATGCTGGTGGGCGGTGCGGTTATTGACCGGTTCTCACCACGAATTGTGATGTTTATTTCTGATTTAATTCGCGGTATTGTACTCTTTATATTCGCCTGGCTATCCATAACTGATGGTCTCCAAATTCCTGTTCTGTTTGGACTAGGAAGCATTTTTGGTGTCGTAGATGCTTTTTACTGGCCGTCAGTAACTGCGATTAGACAACGGATTGTAAAAGAACACCATTATACACAGTCGAACAGTGTTCTAACAGGTACATGGCAAATCTCCGCAATCATTGGTCCCCTGCTCGGAGGCACTTTAATTTCGCTGATTGGCTTCGGATGGAGTTATTCTGTAACCGGATTACTTTATTTAATTTCAGCAGTCACATTATTTTTTATCAACCTTCTCCCCCGTCAGGTCTCAGTCGATACCACAGAACCAAGGAAAAATATGTTTTCGGAAATGGTCGCCGGTGCAAAGTTTGTCCGCAACAGCCCTTTGTTGCTGGTAATCGTCGGCACAGCCCTTTTTGGCAATATGGCGATGAGCACGGTAACCGTTGGACTTCCATTTTTAGCAAAAGAATACCAGGTAGGTGCTGAAGGACTCGGTCAAATGTCAGCCAGCCTTGGTCTTGGTGGAATCATAATGTCCATTCTATTGTCAGTTGTAATCATTATCAAGAAGCCCCAGCCGCGTATCATGATGGCTGTTCTTTTCTTACAGGGACTGATTATTTTATTAATTGGCTTCACTCAAAATCACTGGCAAGTCGCTATCCTAATTGGATTAATTGGTGCTTCCGGTGCGGTGCTAGGTATCCTTGAACAGAGCATTTCACAGACTATTATCCCCCAGCATCTGATGGGCAGAGTATACAGCATTATCCTTGTCGTTGCACAAGGAGTCACCCCCCTCGCACAAGCATGCAGCGGCTGGCTGATCGACCGAATTGGTGTACATAAAATTTTTCTGCTTGGCGGGCCAATCGAAGTGATTGCTGCTGGAATAGCATTATTCATACCAGTGGTAATGTACTATGAAAAACAAGCACCAAAAGCAGATCAGAAAGAAAGCTTCCAATAACAGGGTTCAACCCGCCAACCACATAGGTTGCTGGTAATTTTTAAAATAAATATGTAAAAAATACTTTACTTTTGGTGAAGTTTGTTTTACTATAAGTAAAGAATACTTAACATTTGGAGGTTTCACATGGGAAAAGAGACTGGCGAGTTAACGAACCGGATCAGTGTTCTTCGTGCAGAGCATCGTATGACACAAAAAGCCCTGGCTGAGAAAGTCGGTGTCACTAGGCAGACGATTATTTCAATTGAAAAAGGAAAGTACACCCCCTCACTAGTGCTCGGATTCGAAATAGCCGATGCGTTTGGGGTGGAAATCACCGACGTATTTCAATTCACCAAAAATAAGGAGGAAATTTAAATGGATTTATTGATTACAATCACAAATGGTTTAACAGTAGTAGCATTAGTAGCATTTTTAATTTTAATGGGGTTGGTGAAAAAAGAAGGCAGAGATGAACGCTCCCAGTATATGGGGTATAAACTGTTCAGCTTCCTCTTCACATTTCTTTTAGGTGGATTGGCTCTCATTATCTTCGTAACGAGCTGGAAAACGATAGACTATACCCTTCTCCGGATATGCATCACCACACTAATGTCACTTAACCTTTTGGCTGGCCTTGGTTACTGGATTTATATTACAAAAAAGGTTTAATTTCAGATTGACCGGCATCCTACTAGGATGCTGGTCCTTTTTTTGATGTTGATGTTGGCTCATGTAAGGCAGCAATTCACTTGCTACCTACCCTAAAGCTTTTTAAAAATTCACTATTAATCATTCAACTTTTCCATTATAATGAATCACATATTACTTTACGGGAGGAATTTGACAATGCAAAAAATCCTAACATTTTTTTCATATCCGAAAGCAGGGGTGAAAACTGAATAACTGAATTCATATGATCACTCCTGCTTGTTTATCCACCAGATATCAAGTTAATAAGCAGGAGGAAATAAATGAATGAAAAAGAATACATTAGCATCACATAATATCCGGATTTTATTCTGGTGTAATTTATTCGGGAGTGCTGTGTTTCTGCAACCGGTAATTGCGCTATTTTACTTTTCCAGAGGCCTGGATGAAGCAATAATTATTTGGGTTATGCTGTTTTGGAGTGCCGGTGTGCTGATTGGAGAAATTCCAACAGGTATATTCGCGGATCGATATGGGGCAAAAAAGTCCTTCTTTATCGGTGCCCTGCTGAATATTTTCAGCCACGGTATGCTGATTTGGACGTTTGAACCGTGGATGTTTTTTATCAGTAGCATCCTCAGCGGTTTTGCGGTGACTTTTTTCAGTGGAGCGGATGAGCATTAATCTTTGAGTCTCTGAAAGTCTCCGCAGAACAAAATCTGATGGACCGGGCCATGGGTAATATCCAATCAGCCAAGTTCGCAGTAACTGTATTAGTAGTGATTCTCGGCGCCATCATTGCAAAAGATTTGGCTACCGGTCAGTTCAATCTGCTGATTTTGTTGGGAGTAATTTTCCAGTCAGTACAGTTAATCCTAATTCTCTTTGTAAAAAATCCAGAGAATCAGGGAACCTATACTGGAAATCCATTTAATCAGATCAAAGAAGGCCTAGTCGCTATCAAAAGAGCACCACAGGTCCTTTGGATGTTTTTAAATATAACGCTTGTGTTTATTCCGACAGCAGCTATTTTTAATAAATTCAGTGACAAACTTCTCGTCGACGCCGGAATGGAAGTATATCTGCTAGGCTTTGTATTTGCCGGTCTGGCAGTCATCAGCTTCTTTTTTTCAAGGTCAATCGGATGGATGACATCTCGTATACCCAGAATAACGTTTCTCTATATAACCGGCGGTCTAGGTGTGATGTGTCTTTTCATTGTTGCATTTTATCGGGAAACCCTATGGATTTTGATTGGAACGATGGTTCTTCTTCAATTTATCCAGGCAGTACGGTATCCGGTTTATTCACAGCTTGCCAACGATATTATCCCATCCAATGTACGGGCGACTACGATCTCACTGCTCTCGATTATTGATTCTGTTTGTGATTTGATCGTCTTCAGCAGTGTTGCGGGAATCGCTGTGTTTGGATTTCAGGAGCTCTTCCTTGCCTCGGCAGCTATTGCGTTTATCGGGAGCGTACTGCCAATAAAGCCGGTTCCTAAAAAGTGAATATCTAAATAACTAAAAGGCTCGCATATCCCGAGCCTTTTTATTTGCACTATTTAAATAAAGCTTTCATATCATCTGGTACTCTTTTCACATTAACAATTTTGTACTCGTCCTCATCGTCTGCCTTTGGTTTAAACTCTACTAAAAGCATTTCCCCATTTGTAAAGGTGACCAGTTCAAAGTTTTTAAAGTCGGCACCTGCCGTTGAAATTTCCTCGAACTCTTGAAAAGTATCTATTGAGACTGCTGTTTCGGTACCTTCGTAAAACAAAGATTGGAAGGCACTATAATTTTGATTATCTATTTGAAGTTTCATTAGGTGTGAAGCATTAGATGCAGTATCTGGTTTCACCACTTTTTCATTATCGCAGCCTGCCAGTGTAAGTAAGCAAAGTATTCCCCCTATAATAATTTTCTTCATGATTTAATTCCCCCAGTATGTATGTAAAATGGACTGCAATAATTTTTAAAAGAAAAATATGTATGAAGCTAATGTAAATGTAACAGCGAAAGCAACCCAGCTTATGTTTTTCTCTTTTTTAGTTACTCCAGCTCTTTTTTCTAAAAACCTTAAATAACTTAGCACCGACAAAAAGCCAAAAAGCAACAGTCCCTGGCCAAATCGATCATCATAAATTACTAAAAATCGCATCATGCCTAATCCTGTTAGTAAAAATCCTACATTTTCCAATTAATATTGATAAGTGTCTCTTCTGTTTCTCTTCGTCCATTCTCGCTGCCCCCTACAGAAACTCAAATCAAGAACAATATCTTCTAGTAGCTTTTCTTGTTTTTATCGATGGAAGCTTTATATAGGTGAGATTGTATGGCAGGTAAATTTGTAGTAAAAATAACTAACAGAATAACAATACCTATAACATAATATCTCTTCTTCAAACCTCAACCACCTACCATTAAATTTCGATGAAAATGCTCTATTAAAATGGGGATTACTGCAAAAAGGCCCGGGGCTTTACCGAGCCTTTTTCATTAACACTTACAGGTCTACTAGCAAACATTACATATAGGTTAATCTTAAATCACCTGTATGAATTATGAGTTGGATTGAACACGTCCTCCTCTGTATTTCTTACAACCGAAAAGTGTTCAACATTGTAATGCCCATCAAGGGTGTCATTATGGTGCCTTATAATCTGTTCTGCAGTTAAAGTACCCCAGTCAGGTGTAGAGTGTCCATCACCGACTAATGTGACATCGAATCCTTTAATCGTAGCAGTTCTGACGGCACTATCGATGCAATGTTGTGTAGTACATCCCATAATGACCACATGTTCAGTCTCGAGTAAGTGCAAATGCCTTAAAAGTCCTGTCCCATGAAAGGAGTTTGTTGCAGTTTTATCAAAAAAACTCGCATCCGCAGGTACATTGATTTTATCATGAACCTGAAACCCTTTACCTGTTCCTTCAGCAACTTCAAGGTCACGAACAAATATAATTGGGACATCTGATTTAATAGCTTTATCAATAACCAGGTTAATATTACTGATCAGCCGTTCCTTTTGATAAACCTCATGCTCTTCCTGATTCCCATCAATTAATTCCTGTTGTGCATCAATAATTAACAATGTTTGATTCAAATAACTTCCCCTTTCCAAATTAGGGAAACGCTACTTAATTAGACATATTCCCCTTCTTCATACTGAAATATATATTGTTTGTCATGATATCTACCTCCTTATAAAAATTGACTGGAAATTAATGTTTATAATTATTAGACGATTGAATTTTACCATGTTTTTCCTAGAATCCCAACGGAATTTTACACCAACAGCACAAGAACGTGGTATGTCCTTGTGCTTTTCATTACTTACTTTTTAATTGGTATCCAAATTTCACTATAATAATCCTCTTGGTAAGGGTCAGCATCACTTTCATAAACTTCCATTTCCGGCCCATCTGCATGCTCATAGCCGGTTGAGGGAAACCATTCAGAAAATATCCGCTCCCATACTTTTGGTATGGCACCGGGCATTGCGCCATGAACCGGGAAAACCGCCCAGCTTGCTGATGGAATTTGTCTTTCTTCCCAATCAGACGGCAGCTGATCAATATTTTTTTCGGCACCGATCAGATAAGTTAGATTTTCTTGATCTTTATCAAAGTCCATGCAAATACCTACTACCCCCAGAGGCCCGCAATTGTGTTCGAGTTCATTGACAAAGCCATTTTGATTAGACACCTTCCAAAAATCAGCTATATTTCGGTTGTTTTCTCCTCCAATTGTATTGGTACGTATACTTTTCCCCACAACTTTAAATGCCTCTTTCTCCACAATACGGTAATCCATCTCAACATCTCCTTTTAACTGAATTTGAAAGGAGAGTTTGGGATAAGCCTTCAAAGATTGACTTTGTCTCTTAGCTGCCAACGGACTGATACCATGAATCTTCCTAAATGCTTTCGAAAAAGACTCCGGGCTTTCATACCCATATTTTAGGGCAGTGTCTATTACCTTAGCCTCGGAATAAACCAGTTCTTGTGCAGCAACTGTAAGTCGACGATTTCTGATATATTCACTTACCGTATAACCTGTTAGCATACTGAACATCCGCTGGAAGTGGAACTTAGACATACAGGCTGCAGCAGCAATATCATCAATAACTAAGTCACTGCTCAAGTTGCATTCCATATATTCAATGCTGTCCAGCATTCTTTGAAGACCCTCCATTTACCATCTCTCCCTTCCTAAATCCAGTCTACAAACAATATGTAAGGCAATCCTGTTAATCTGTGCTCATCTGGGACAGAAACCATTAAAAATTAAAAAAAGCTCTGATTCAACCGAGCCAGCTTCACTGGTTAAAATCGTAATCACTTATCCTCATGTTTAATTGGACACTTCATCCCATCTCTAAAAAAGAGGGCTTTCTTTATGCCGAAACTTTTCATAACCCCTCCCTGTAGTGATACCGCTGACCCTTCAGGAAGTAAAATGAATGGGCATTTATAACTCTCTATCACCCCTGCCGCATCCTCTTCTTTATAATGACACCAAAGTGAATAGCCTCTAACCATATCTAAACCATGTAGTGTTTGTGAGCAATGACTTTTCGAATCGGTATGAGAAATTTCTTTCCCAAATACTATTGCCCCCGCACTTTGCCCATAAATCACCCCTTCACTCTTAAAATAATCAACTAAGACCTTATCGAAACCTGTTACTTTAAAATCATTCAACAATGAAGTAGTACTTCCCCCGCTAATATAAATCCCTGAAAACTGATTAATTTCTTCTATGTTTCTATTATGTAAGTCAGTCCACATCGTGATTTTATATAAACCCATAGGATTAAAGATACTATGTACATATTCTAAACTTGATTTGTAAGGTCTCGTCCGTTCTCCGCCAGCTATTGGTATGTACAATATAGGCTTACTATTATCAATAGACTTAATAAAATGTTCATTAATTTTATGTGTCGGTTCGCGGTAGTTAAAAAAGTTTCCCCCAGTTTCGTTGACCCCTTAGGCAAACTCCAACCATGTTTCTGTTTAACCAAAAGAACTTTATTATCTTGCACCACTACCATCCCACTTGCTAAATTATGCGTCACGGTGCTACCTCCACTTTTACAATCTCTATCGCAACCTAATGCTCCAGTTTAGCTTTTTTATGAGCAGCCTTTTTTATAGAAAATCAGTGTTGCCTTGTCGTTTAACTTCTTGCTAACTCCTGTTGCGGAATAACCCATTTTTTCATATAGGTAACAATTTCCCTTTTCCTCTATTAATGTAGCTAAATTCCAATCAGTGGCTTGTGGAAATCTTTCTTCTATTAGGGTGATAGACTTTTGAGCAATTCCTTTTCCTTGATAAGAAGGCAGAATAAACATAGGACTTATCCAAAACTGCTGATCTTCCTTCCAAAAAACACAGATAGCACCCGCAAGTATATTGTTAGCTAATATTTTATAAAAACCACCCTTTGGATTATTTATCCTTGTTATTACTCTTTCAATATTCTCATTCGCTGGGTTGGACTCATAATCCTTATATTTTTTCAGCATTGGCATAAAAGCTGTAACTTGAATATCCAAAATAGCTGGTGCATCTTTAACTGTTGCTTTCTTTAACCTAACTTCCATAATATCCTTCTCTCTACCTCAGCTCATAATGTAATTCTGTAAACTGCCCCATTGCTTCATAGCTATCAGTATTCCAGTCTAAGACAATCCTGTTTAGCTGTACTCATCTGAGACAGAAACCGTTTTCTAACTTTCCTGGTTACTACTTTCTCCGTTCCCTTCTCTCTTCTTAACTTCTATGAATATAGTTAAATAGGAAACACCCGACATCCCATTTTTTCCTCCGCTTAAAAAACCTCTTCAAATACTTTTCCATCTGCCTCATTAATAACGTCATTTTCGGAATTTACATCGATGCCTATCTATTTAACTGTTTATCTGTTGGCATGACCGCTGCTGCAATAATATAAATCAGCCAGGTTAACCCACCTGTAAAAAAGCCTGACAGGACAGTAATAATCCTAAGCAAGCTTACGTCAATATTGTACATTTCACTTAAGCCACCTAACACACCTGAGAGTTGTTTTTCCTTAGTGGACCTATATAATTTTCTCATTTTGTCAGCCCCTTCTTTTTACTCAAAATAAGTAAATGGCAAAGTGTCTATGTTTGGACTGGGTTTATCCTATCCAAATCTTAGTCCCTGTTATTAATTCACCGCTTCTATAGTCTTATTAGACTCTTTGTACTCTTTCTTAAGCTGCTCAACAATTTCAGCGATAGACTCCGTTTGCTTCACCGAACCTACTCCATGCCCTGCTGACCAAATATCTTTCCACGCTTTTATCTTCTTTCCGCTTGTTTTTGACCAGTCAAACTCTTGTTTTGTAGGCAAGTGCTTCGGATCGATCCCAACTCTTTCCAAGCTTGGAACCAGATAATTCGCGTTGACCCCGCTGAATACATCGGTATATATTACATCCTCAAGTGATGATTCTATAAGTATCTTTTGATAATCGCTATTAGCTAAGCTCTCCTTAGAAGCAATAAATCTTGTTCCCATATATGCAAAGTCCGCACCCATCACTTTGGCAGCAAGAATATCCCGCCCAGTTGAAATTCCGCCAGCCAGAATGGTAATGCCATTCCAGAATTCTTTTACAGTGTTAAGAAACGCAAACGGATTGTGACTGCCGGCGTGTCCTCCAGCACCGTTACAGACAAGTATCAATCCATCTGTGCCTCCTTCAGCAGCTTTTTTGGCATGCTTCAGATTAATCACATCGGAAAAAACGAGTCCTCCGTAATTATGTACAACATCTGCAACCCGACTGGGATTTCCAAGTGACGTAATAACGACAGGAGGCTGGTATTTTTTAATAAATTCCAGTTCCTCATCATACCGCTTATTGGTACGGTGAACAGCAATATTAACCGCCCATGGACCAATCTTTCCGTCCGAATCTTTTTTTGCTGCCGAGAGACTTTCGGTAATTGCAGTCATCCACTCATCTAAATCCTCAAGCGTTCGGGCATTTGCCAGCGGAAAAGACCCCATAATACCAGCCTTACAGCTTTCAATTACCATCTCTTTACTTGAAACCAGAAACATTGGTGAAGCAATTGCCGGAAGTTCCATCTGTTGAATAAGGCTTTCAGCTAATTTTTTAGTCATAAAAAGTTTCTCCCCTTTTAAATACTAACGGTTCATTTGTCGCTTAATTACTCTAATTTGTCCGCGGTGGTTAATTTCATCTTCCATTACGTGAAACCAGAGATAATAATTATTAAACGGCACACCATTATCCCATTTATTTTCCTCGAACAGCCAGCTGTCTTCTTTTTCCTGCAGCAATGAAAGTGTATCTTCCCTGACAGTTTTCAGTTCATTTAAATAATACTCAATCGACTTGCATTTAATGTTTGTCCGGGCGTTATTTCCCAGTTCAAGCGAATCTGTCCATTTCTGCAATTCACTCTCGGTTGGATCTCGTTTTTCAAGAGAAATGATCTGATGGACGAATTCGATTGAGGCTATATGGGAAAGCAGTCCACCTATGGAGTTTGCCGACTCGTCTGGTAAAAAGTCCAGTTCTTCCTGCCGAAGATGTTCTATCTCACTGATGGTCACAGCTCTTGTATGCTCAAGCATGGAAACAAGTTCACCTATCTTCTCGCTAAAGCCCCTCGTCGGACTAATTCTGTAATCTATCATTTTTCCGTCTCCTATCACATGGTATTTACAGCTTATCAATGATTGGGAAAAATAATAGACTGATATTTTCGTCAATCCAATGTTATAATAAATTTGAGCATAGATGTCAGGATGTTATACGAATATAATACCCGTCAGGATCGATTAACCTGAAATCCTCAAGTCCCCACGGTCTCTCCGCCATTTCTGACTTGATCGGGTAGCCCGTTTCCAGGACTTTCTGATATGTTTGATGCACGTCATCTACGCCTATCACAATTTCAATCCCAAGTCCTTTTTGTTGGTTACGGTCGTTAACTTTGAGAGGATGGTTGTCAGGAAGATTTTCCATTTTTCCAAGTCCAATTTGAACGCTTCCATTTCTGATTGACGTGTATGTATGATTCACCTCACCAAGCACCTCAAAATTCAGTATATCTGAGTAAAACTCGATGGTCCTCTCCATGTTTTCTACAAAAAGTTCCATACGTAGGTTCATTAACAAATCTCCTTTTTAATAAGCGGCTATACCATTTTTCAAAATCATTTCCTGCATATTTTTTCACTACTCTCTTAATTCGCCGTAATTCGTGTAAATCCCTTTATTTTCTCTGCCTTAAACTTCTGAAAAGACTTCCCGGATGAATACATAGTAAAATGGGTAAAACAAAGAACACCTGGCTAAATCACTATTCTTAGAGGAATGAAGACAATGAAACAGTTTTTCAGTGACGTAATTCAATTTAGAGGTACCCATTATGACTTTGGATATTTTCAGGGTGAGCTGCTCAAGGATTCACCAATTCTGCCTAACCGCGAAAAGCAATGGGGGCCGAAGAAAGATCGGCACTTTATAATTGATTCAGAAAAATATAAAGAACTCATAACAAAAATTGTGCCGGGCATTCTGGAAGAAATCAATGGACTTGCTGACGCGCTTCAAATGAATATAGATGACGCTTTCCGTCTGTTTGGCGGTTATTACCTGGAGTTTGTCAGGAGTGGCTGCTCTATATTTACCGACCCCAATTTTATGGTCCGAAATTATGACAGTCATCCAAGAGGCTATGAGGGTCGATATATGCTGTATCAGCCGACTGACCAGGGGTTTTCGGTGATTGGTCCGTCTATGCAAATCACCGGGCGGATTGATGGAATGAACGAGAAGGGTCTTGTGATGGGCTATAATTTCACACACAGCAAAAAATCGGGCGATGGATTTCTGTGCAATATGATTGGCCGCTTAATTTTGGAAACGTGTAAGGATGTGGACGAGGCAATCTCTCTGCTTAAAGAAATTCCACATAGACATTCGTTCAGTTATGTACTACTCGATCCATCGGGAGAATCTTATGTGGTTGAAGCTTCGCCACGACATGTGGCTGCAAGGAAGTCCAACGTATGCACGAACCATTTCCACCTGCTCGATGAAGAAAATCGTTACCGTCAGGAGGAAACACGGCAACGGGAGAAGACTATTCAAACTAAACAGATGCATGCAACGAACCCATATCAAGCTTTCAAAGTTATGAATGACCCTGCCAATGACGTATTCTCAAAAAAATACGATGCCTCAGCAGGCACCATTCATACATCCGTATATTTTCCGAAAGAATTAAAAGCCTGGTTCGTGATTGGTCCTGATCGCAAGCCTGTCATTTTCGATTTCTCTAAGTGGCTGTATGGTCAAAACATTAACGTGAAACGTATCAAAGGTGAATTAAATTATCCTGATCCGTTTGTGAATATGGAGTAGATTATCCAGAAAAAGAAAACTGCACCCAAAATGTTTGATAGCACCATCATTTGGGATGCAGTTCTATAATAGGGATTTAACATAATTATTAATGATTAATCTTCATCAAGCTCGATCAAATAATGGTCTTTGGTAAGAACCTGCCTCCATTGTTGCTATTAAAATTACTTGATGAAGAATTTCAAACCAATAAACACTAGTACGAAAGTTTAGCTTTACTTCGGTATCATGGGCAACTAGTGGATCTTCTGGCTTGACAGCCACCATAAAGGTTTCAGAACTAACTCCCAACAAGGTAACACACTAAATTTACATACTTGCCAGTAACTAAACGTGACATTTTTACATTCCTCTTCAACCATACTATTTTAAATCTATCTTTATCGGTTTCATTTCAGTATTTTTGCTGTTTAGACTCAGTGTTCCAAATGGCACCATTAAAGAATAATTATCTATATCAAAAGTGTCGATATTTTTAACCCTGTAAACTGAGCGGAATAAGCGTTTATCATCCTTTAGACGTTTGACGTCAACGCTTCTGATCTGATGTCCGATGGTGTTATTCATATCCAGCTCACCATTTTCCTTGTAGTGAACATCCTCGGATTTAGTAAGCATGATAAAGTCTGCGAAATTTTGAACGACGTCATTCTTAATGGTGGAATTATTCTCTGTATCAACAACATATTCAAGTATAAATTCATTTCCTTCTTGTTCAATATTACGTATCTCTATATTATAATTAAACCGCTCACTCTCAATAGAAAATGGAACACTTTGAGCCAACGCTGCCACAGTAGGTTTTTCATATTTTTCTAAGATTGGTTTAATTGTTATAAACTCAGTATCGGTGTCGATTTCATTTGGCAGCAGAAGTCGAAGTTCTTTTTTGATAGTCCCTGATTTTTCATCGATACTCAATACATTACCGCTTCCCCTTCCCAACCTGCTTCCAGCACTATCGAAAACATCAATAGAAAGATAATCCTCTTTGCCAATTAACGGTAATTTTGTACTGTAACTAATTAAAGTTGTTGCTTTACCTTTTGAAATGGATTCTACTTCCACAGCATATTCACCTTCTGAAGAAACTTTTGTATCATCAACTTGAATTACTGTCGGTGGAATCTGCTTCACTGGTACATCAAATTGCCATTCTCCATTCACACCTGTTATGGAAGTAAAAGTTAGAGGTAAGGTGAAATCGTTTGGTAAATCAGATAACTGATTATAGAATTCCATTGCGGCTACATACCCATCGGCAGTTTTTCTGAGACCAGTCATAGTTCCCGGCCATTGCTTCTTTTCCTTTCCATCAAACAAATGGAATCTGTATCCAGTTTCAGGGCCCTGATCTCCGATTTCACTAAGCGAAACTTTATCGCCTTCTACTTTAAATGTAATACCTATAACATTGCCATCATAATATGCACTGGTAACAGTGATGTCGACCCCATTACTTGATGCCTTCTGGTTTATTTTCGTTATTAGTTCACTCTTCATTAGTTGGGAGCCAATTTCTAAGCTAAAGTTTGCATATACAGAACCAATGAGTGGGACAGATGCCAGCACATTTGATACTGGGGCGAAGACCAACCCAGATGCTAAGAATAATGACGCTGCAACAGAGGATACCAACCCGAACATTTTAAAACCTGACTTTTTGCTTCGAGTTTTTTCTTTTATGCCTCTATTTATCCCTTTGTCAATTGCATTAAAAACCTCACCTTTCGGGACGTCTATTTCACTGATTTTCCTATCGAAATGCTCTTTTTTCACAGTTTCTCACTCCCTCAATAAGATTTTTCAATTCCATTTTGGCCCTGCGCAAATACGTTTTAACTGTATTCTGGGGCGTACCCATCGTTTCCGCTATCTGATTTATAGGTAAATCGTGATAATAAAATAAGATTATAACAGTTTGGTAATTTTTATTTAGTTTGGTAACGGCATTTAAGAGATCAATTCTTCCTTCGATATCCTGATCATTAACCTCCGATACCTCATGCATAACATTTTCATCAAGAACTATCTTCTTCCGCTTTCGTAAAAAATCATAGGAAGTATGAATAAGAATTCTTGTGAGCCAGGTATTAAAATACTCTGGTTGTTTTAACTGATTCATAGAAATAAATGCCTTATAGATGGATTCCTGTAATATATCAAGTGCATCTTCTTTATTTCTGACATACAGTATTGCTGTCTTATACAGTTTTTCACTCTCATCTTTAACCAATCTTTCAAAAGCTTGCACATCACCATTTATAGATTTTTTAACAAGTTCCGACTTTTCCAACTTCCAACCTCCTTTCACTGATTAGAGCAAGTATAAGTCCATAAAGTTTCAATAAGTTTCAAAACACAAAAGTAAAACAGCCTTGTTAATCAATTAACAAAGCTGTTTTCTGGATTTATGATTTATGTACACTTTCCTAGCTGAATTAACCATTTATAACTTAATGGACCAGCGATCCCCTAAGATCACTTACTCCATGCTCCAAATAGCCCTTCAAACAAGTTAACATATACACCCAACCTTCTTTTTGTCCGAGCATTATAGCAACTATGTTAGGGTCATCCTCATTGAAATCTGATTCTGTCACTTCAACAATGGTGCTTTTATCAGGCTGGGAGTTCAACTCGATAGTTACAGTTGTTTTCTCACCTTTTTCTGGACCCCAGACATAGACAATTTTCTCATTTTGCTGGATCACCAAAATGTCGATGGCGCCTTCCGCATCATACTCATCATATCTCAACGTTACTGTACTTCCCTGATGCCATCTTTCCGAGCTTGATGAGAACCAAAAGTTCCCAATTTTATCAGGGTCCACAAATGCCTCAAACACCTCACCAGCCGGCTTGTTTATTTTCATTTTGCTTGTAATTTTATTATCCATTTGTCATCTCTCCCTCAATTTTCGCAGGTACCGTCGTGATACCTGTTTCTCTCCTGTTTCGGTTTCTGTAATTCTTTTTTCCTGAAAAATAAACCCTCTAGCCTCATAAAAAGGGATACCGTATTGATTATCCTCCTGGACCGATACCCACTGTTCATTCGCCCCCAGTTCAATTTGCTCATCTGTCAGCGCTTCCAGCAGCTGACGGCCGATCCCCTGATACCGGCAGGATTCGTCGACATACAACACAAATACCTCACCTGTTTTAGGACCAGTCATCCCACCGCCAGCAACACCAACAACTTCTAAATTATGCAATGCAACATGCGAGTAGTTTCCTGCTTTTATATCATCCCGAACCCGTTGATGGTTATACCAGAACTCCACATTTTGCTCCTGGTATGCTACGCTTAATTTACCTTCTACTGTTTGCCTCCAGCCAGCTGCACAGACGGACGCAATCCCTTCTGTATGGTGCTCGCTGGGCTTAGCGATCGTTACTTCCATCCCATTTCACCTCGTTGACTCAATAATTTCTTAGCTCTGTCTTTAATCTCCCTTGGCAGTGGCCGTTCTAATGCTTTTTCAAGAAGACTTGGGCAGTTAATCCCATTGATTTTAAAATGATTTTCCAATAGAGCAGCTTTTTCCTGTTTGCCGGGAATCAACCAATAAAGTATGTACCAGTCCTCAAGCGAACTCAATGGGATGTTCACGCCATTGATATTTTCATAGGCAACAATCGAAGACTTCCGAAATGGCAACCTGTATACACCTGCATCATGTTTGACTGCGAAACCACCCATTACATCCACATTAAAGCTTCCAATCTTATACGTTGAAAAAAATCTAGTACGGAAGGGTTCTTTATGTATCGCCTCTTCCGGTTTACCGATTTGCGACAGCGTATCCTTGGCAGAATTTATATGGTCCTCATCAACTAGTATATCAATATCATTAGGGGTATCTACCAAACCATGAAATTTTAAGAGGAGTGAGCCGCCAACCGACCAGGTAATCCTTTTGTTGTTTAATCTTTCGCCTATAAATGATAAGGTTTCCAGCACTAGCAATCTCCTGCCCTGTAAATTATAGTAATGCTTCATTGAGTTTCTTTTCTACTCAGCAAGCCCTAAATCATGAGCTTTCTGATGTGTCATATTGAATTTTTGTCTGAAATAATCTATCAGCTTTTGCTTTCGGTCATCCTCTGTCCATTCTGTATAAATTTTAATCAACTCCTGCAGATTACCATCACAATAATCTTCAACCAGTCGTTTCACGGTTATCGTACTCCGCCAATAGTCGTAAAATGCTGCTGAATAGCTAAAGTTTTCTCCGCCCCGGTAACCGGCTTCCCCGAACTTATCAAGCGTATAGTCACCATACTCAGCTTTGTATCTATCAATCAACTTTTTCTCCACATCCATGATACGCTCGAATTTTTCAGCAGAATAAATCAGTTTACGTGGAATATAAAAACATAACCCTTCCTCAAACCACATATTCTCTTCGTCCCCGTCAAAATCATCATGGAAGAAGTCCGAATGATGCGTCAGCTCATGAGCAGCAATCTCAACTACATCAGCCAGCTCAAGATTATTATAATATTCAACTGCTTCATCCACTCCACCTGCTGAAGCAAGAAAAATTTCTTTCCATGTCTCGACTAGAGGAGTAATATGGATTAAATCCCTTGAAGTATAAGCAGGCAGCGGTATGGTTGAGTAAAGTTTTGTTGCTGACTCCAGATCATGAAAAATAATCCCCCGTGGTGGTTCCTCAATTGATATAATAGCTTTCAGCGAGTCTGCGAAATCATTCAGTTCCGTTAAAAGCGCCAATCCGCTCGCTTCTATTTCATTTACCTTTGATGTATCCTTAACTGAAACTCCGTATTTCATTCATTGCGTCTCCTTAATCTATTTGATTTTCAATTCCATTTTTCTTGCCTGCGTAGTCATCCCCATTGTTTCATAGAATTCTCTCGCTTCTTCATTGAATTCCCAGACACCTAGTTCAAGGCTGTCAGCGTTAATATCTTTCGCTAAATCGTGGGCTTTATTGAACAACATTCTACCTAGCCCTTTGCCTCTGTATTTCTCATCCACTCCGAAGTCCTCAATAAATACGTTCTTTTTGGGTATTAACGTTGCACGTTTGGGTGTTTCCGTTTCTCTCACGAAAGCAAAGGCAATGATTTCCTTCTCCTGCTCCACAATGAAAACACTGCCGTCTTCCCCTTCAATAAGTCCTCTGAAGTAATCTTTATCCAGCGTGTTTTCAACCAGTTTGTACCTGTCAGGTCTGCCGTTAACGTGCAGTTCATGAACCATTTTATGAATTGGTTTAATTCTTTCGTAATCATCCAGCGTTGCCTCTTTAACTTTGAATTTCAATTAGTTGCCTCCCTCCAATCTGCCGAGCAAGTTATATGTTTTTGTATCCCATGCCTCATATGGAACATAGGTCTCTGCCCTCATAGCATCCAGCGTACGTGAATTGAAGTGCGGACGGGTTATATAGTTACCAATGTTTGACTCGGTCAGCCGAACAACTTGGCTTCCTTAATTTCCTCATGCTGGACATTAAGCAATCCACCTATCCATTTTGCCTGAAAAACAACAGATAAAAGATGAATGGATGCATTATAGTACATGCCCGTTATGCCTACCGCCTCCACTACCAATCCGGTCTCTTCCAAAACCTCCCTGCACATTGCTTCGTCCAAGGCCTCGCCCTCTTCAACCTGTCCACCCGGGGATTCCCATGTATCTGAACGATCATGGGTTTTTACCAGCAGTGCCTCACCATCTTCATTCGTTATGTAGCCTGAGACAGCAATGATATGTTTCGGATGTTTTTGTTCCATTTAAAGCCCCCTTTAAAAATACCTTTCGAAAATCCAATCCACAGCCTGCTCAAAATTATTTGCTACCAGTTCAGGATCCACTTCAGCCCATCTGCCGGTATACGTATTGTTTTGAAATTTTTTATATGCTTCCGCTCCAGCCCCGGTTTTCACTAGAATACTGATACAACCTGCTATATCCGCTGCAACCATGTCTGTCCACCGGTCACCAATCACCACACATTTGGCAAGGTCCAATTGGTAGTCTTCTCTAGCCTGCATGAGCATTCCAGTCCCGGGCTTTCGGCAACGGCATCCCTCATCTGGGTGGTGTGGGCAAAGACATACCTCGTCAAAGCCGAATCCCTCAAGTTCCCTTATGAAGTCCTCCCTTGCTGCCTCGCCTTTGGATATCCCGGGCTGATTGGTAAAAGAAAAAAGTTTCACGCCTGCCTGTTTCAATTTCTCTAAACTGGCCTCTACAGAAGGAAATAACGCAAACTCCCCTGGATACTCCACCTTATCGCTCCCACCAATTGTCCCGTCCCTGTCGACAAATACTGCATGTATCACCATTTTCTCTCCGCATATTCGGTGCTTAATAATGAGAAAATCAGTACGTCGTGCGAGCGGTCGTTCTGATAAAGGTATCCGCGTAATAAGCCTTCTTTCTGAAATCCAATTCGCTCCAGCAAGGTTATCGATGCTTTATTTTGCGGAAAGGTAACGGCTCCCATCCGGTAAAGGTTGAGTTCCTCAAATGCATATCGTAACACTGCCTTAACCGCCTCAGTCGTTATTCCCTTTTGCCAGTAGTCTGGATGAAGTTCAAACCCTACCTCAGCTTTTTTGCTCCTTAGATTAAGGTTATTAAGTCCGACTGTCCCAATGAACTCCCCGGTATCTTTCCACACCAGCCCCCAGCGGGCGCCTCTCCTATTTTCAAATGTAACGCGAAAAGATTTAATAAGCCGCTCTGCTTCCTCTATACTTTCCAGGCTGTTCATCCCATAATATCTGGTAACATCGTCATTAGACATGATATCGAAATACCGTTGTGTATGTTCGTCTGTAATTTTAACGAGCCAAAGCCGCTCCGTTTCCATTTCTTTAAATTCCATCAATAGTCCCCCCTAAAAGTTAAATGGTGAACCGTATCCCATTCATCCGTGTCCATAGTACTCAGCAAAATAGATGAAGCCATATTTTTTTACAATAAAATTCCTTAATTCCCCCTGGGTAGCTTCCTCTACGGGGGGATTGGTTAATGTGTATACTTTTGCATTCAACTTCTCGAGCCTTTCCCGGTCAGTCTTGTTATGAGACTCGTATTCCACAATACCGCTGGTCACTGCCGCAACGGGATACCCCATAAATATCACATGGGTACGAATCGCCATCTGAGGTGTTATATGGAGAAGAATAAAAATTGCGATTAGAATTAAAACCAGCCTACGCAGTTTTTTCAACCAAACTCCCCCTTCTTAAAATTCCATCCCAAACCGTTTCACTTCTTCCCTTTTGGTAAAACCGTTGCTGAACTTAGCGATAGTGAAAAGTTTGTAATCCTCTAGTGATTTAATATCCTCTGCTGTCCAGTTTACTTTCCATACGTTGTCTTCTTTCTTGGAAGGAACTAACTTAACTTTTTGGACAGGCTCGCCATCTCTTTGAAGTTCCACAAATATCTCTTCAGGAACCATTTCTTCAAAAACAGGGTTAGGATCGACTATCGCCATAAAATCAAATATCACCCCATTTTCAGAGGTTCCGCTCTTTGCATACTTTACTTCCACCCTTGGAATGCCGTACAAATGGTAAGGTACCGATCTCACTTCAGTTGATTGTGAAGTGGGACCTTTGGCTGTGAGTTTATATTGGTAATTCGATTCAGTAGATAGTTTCATAACAGTTCCATATGTTAGCCCACTCAATTTATCGAGCTTAATCTCTTTCCACTCAGCATCTTCTTTCTTCAGCAATAGATACGGCGTCTGATCCTGCTTAAGCTGTTTAAATGTCCACTGGCCTTCTAGATTTGCGTTATAAAAATCAGAGGACTCCCTGTTAAATTCAAACGACGAGTCTTGGATCCATGCACGCTCTTGTTTTATTTGGTTGATTTGATCATGCAGGAAGTAAATTTCATCCCTTGCCTCGTTCACTTGCTGTTGTGTCGCATAGGTGAATTGCTGCTCCATTACCTCCTGCAATTGACTCCAGGTGACATAATTAAAAATCAGCGACACAGCCAGTAACCCAGCAATTATGTATTCTTTTTTTGCCAACCCGTTCCCTCCTTAACCAGCGTTTTTACCATCGTGAAGTAACTGCTCCCAGGCGGATAATCTTTTATTTCACCCACCACTTCGTAACCATATTTCGTATAAAAATTTCGTGCCTGGAAATCAAATGTCGTGAGCAAGGATTTTTGCGCACCTTTGTCAATGGCAATCTCTTCCGTTTTTTGCAGTAAGGTTTTGCCAAACCCTCTTCCACGGAGCTCCTCATTAAACCAAAAATCGTTTATCTCGAGCCATCCCCAGTAAACATCTGCTGATATACCACCGACCCAATCGCTGTTTTGCGATACAATTATATTAATGTATTGAGTAGATCCTGCCTTCCTTACATTCTTATGGTGGGCCGAGTGAATGTTATTAAATTCTTTTATTCTATTCTTTAAATAACCGGCAAATTCTTCGTTGTTTTCCAGTAATACCTCTACGTTATAGTCCATCTTCGTCTCCCTTGGTATTATATTCAATCAACCAACAATCCTCATATAAGCCCTCATGAAGTTCACGTTTCGGCAATAGTTTTACCTTTTGGAATCCACATTTCTCATAACACCGAAGCGCCCTTGGATTCCTTACCTGCGGATCCATTACGACACGGTACGCATTCTTCTCGACAATTAAATAGCGGACCATCGACTTCACAAGCAACGTTCCTATACCCATATTCCAATACGATGTTTTCCCGATGAACTGATCAATTCCAAAGATATATTCATCCTCGTAGCCGTAAATTTTTCTTTCCTCTTCGTCAAGCGGATAGAATTGGATATATCCGATGTTTGTTCCACCGTAATCAACCATGCAGCGGGTCACACCATCATCCCGATTTAAAAATTTCTCATCTATCTTTTCAGGAGTGAATGGCTGATCCCGTCCTTCGTAAAATTCTAGAACTGCCGGGTCAGAAAGCCATTGTGCCATTATATACCTATCTTTTGCTTTCATCTTACGAACCGCTAATTTTCTGTTCTGAAATAGCATTATATCCACCTTGCCCATTAGAAGGTTCTTTTCAATTGTTTAAGTTGCCCCTACTACCTGGTAAGTTCCTTCGAGAAGTAAAGAACCAGTTCATCGTCGTTTACACAAGGCGCATACTGTTCAAGCTGCTCACCTTTGTACCAGACGCCACTTCCATCCGGGATATATCCACGTTTCACATACATACGTTGAGCAGCTCCATACCCATTATGCAATCCCACGGCCAGTGAAACAATGCTACTTCTTTCTTTTGCCAGCCTCTCCACCGTATCCATTAATCGGTTGCCTATCCCATGTCCCTGGTATTTCATGAGTACATTGAGATCCACAATCTCCGGGTTGTTTTTTCCGGCAAATGGACCTTCTTGAGCTTCAGGCAACAGAGTCACATATCCAGCGACGTTCCCATCAACCTCTGCCACCATTACGCTATGCTGGGTAAAATAATCCTCAAACAACTCTTGTGGCTTGTGCCAGTTCTGCTCGGCAAATGCCTTCACAAAACCGGTTATGTCCTTCTCTTTCATCGGCCGAATAACCAGGTCGCCTTCATCATCATAGTTACGCGGCTGATAATGATTGGCCATAAATTCCTTAATTATCACTCGATGGCTTCCCACTATATTCTCAGGCAGTTCATTCGGATAATAAAATTCAAATCGGATTGACTCCGACTCGTCAACGTTAAGCTCCCCTTCAAAACCTTCTGCGTAATAAGCAATTGTTACAACGTAAAACTCATCATTATTTGCAGCCTTTATGTATTGCTTTGGACCCGAATAAACATTGATCAAATTCAATTTGTTAACCTTCAGTCCAGTCTCTTCGTATATTTCCCGTCTGGCAACATCCTCGGTGGATTCACCAAGTTCCATCAATCCGCCGGTTAACCCCCATACACCATACGGAGATTTCCGCTGTTGCAGGAGAAGTCGACCTCTTTCGTCTACAATCACGGTTACCGAACCAACAAATATCAGTGGATGGTGCCCGACTAGCGCACGTAAATCTTCTATGTATCCCATTGTATTTCCCCTCTAAATTCCTTAAATAGATATTGACGAATAAATTACTAAAGCCAAGAAAAATCCCACTGTCTCAAGATTAAACAGGTATGGGTTACCTTTGAATTTGGAGAGTATCTTAATTTGCTTAACAAGACTTCTATCCAGTAACATTGCAAAAAAATAAACAATTAACAGACTGAATAAGATCATCAGCCATGCCATTATGAAATTGCCGCTTGACCAAAATCCCACCGCCAGAAAAATGGCCCAAATACATTTCAAAATATTAGCCATCAGTTCAAATGGCTCAGACAGCATTGCCATTAAGTGCTCACTTGAAATTCCACTTTTATTTTTCGCTGCAAATATAATATGACCAGTTTGTAGGGTCATCGTGACCACCATCATAATCAGATATGCCAATCCGAAAATCATACCGACCTGCGCTATCTCTCTTTCTATCATGGAATTCATCGCCAGAGGCAGCGGCAGCCACATCGTATACATCAATGCCATTAAAATATGTATAAAACCAAATTGATTTTGTTTTGCCAGCTTAGGAAAAGTTAAGGCAATCAGCATCATGATACCAATTCCTATCCAGCCTAAAATTGCAGCTGATATTAACATGAATCAGTCCCCTTCCCGCTCCCTGAATTAGTTTATTATAGACCTTTCAGTACGAAAAGCTCTCACCTGGCCGCACTGACTTCTTTGTTTTACCGTCAAACCTATATGCAGAAGACTTCCCAATCACCTTAACAAATGCATCGCTCACAAAAACTCCCGTTGCTTCCGGGAGGGCAATTATAGGTTGCCGGTATTCTTTTATAAAAGAATCTATTAATCTATCATTCTCCTCTTCATAGTGACACCAGATAGAATAAGGCCCTACACGACCCAATCCTTGCGTATCCACCAGGCCAGGCTCGTTTGGGTCCATGTGGGCACACGTCATAATGTCAGTACCTAATATTATCGCCCCTGCGCTTCCACCGTAGACCGCCCCACCTTTTGTAATAAAATTCATTAACAGCTTGTCAAAGTTCGTTTTTCTTAGATCATGCAGCAGGTTAAAGGTATTTCCTCCACCAATATAGATGGCCAAAAACTGCTGAAGATCATCCTGAGACCTGCCGTTCAAACCTGTCCACATGGTGATATCTGAAATCCCAAGGGGTTCGAATACGCTGGTTGCCCATTTATAGCAGTCTTCATATGGAATTCCCCCCTTCATCGCAATCGGAATATAAAGCATTGGTTTCTCAATATCCAAGCGGTTTACAAATTCTTTATCAATAGTTTCAGATTCTTCTTTATTACCGCCGCCTGATAAAAATAAATTCACGCATATCACCACTTTACCGTTATTGGTCACAATCAATATTCGACACTTTATTAATAAAACCCTTTATTCTCATGTGAGAGAACAAAGGGAGGCATAGGATTGAGTCATTGTTTTATTTTTGCCAGCCCTAAGGCAAAGTGGTTCCATAAAATCTCTTCCACACGTTTACTGTCCTCTTCCTTACATTCGACAATTAGAATTACTTCGGAACTTTTCTCTTTCAACTTTCTCCGATTCTTATTTTTGAATTTAAGGATAATCAGGTCGATCGTTACGCCCAGGATAAAGCCGGACACGGCACCAATGAGTCCCCAGTAAATCGGGCCCCACTCCAGTACAAAACCGCGGCTTGCGGCAACTACAGAGAAGATAACTGCCAGAAACATTCCTTTATTTATTAGGGACAATCCATCTGCTTGATGTATTGTGTCAAAAAGCTTAGGCTGTTCTCCCCGCTTATCCAAGGGAACTGCAAACAGGTCCTGAACCCCTTCCTCTTCAAGCCTGCTTATCACAAGTTCCAGATAAGAAGAGTGGTCAAACGTAGCGAAGATCTGCATTTTATTACACCTTAATACCTTTCTTTATGGTAAAAGATCCTGGTTGATAGTGCTTTTTCAAAAAATTCTTTTGTTCGGATTCATACAATTTATTATTTTCCACTACGTTCATATACGTATCATAAATGCTGAAAAAATAAAAAGAAGGTATATAAAACAGCCACTGCGGGTTCAGTACCTCTGTTGATTTTTGGATATCCCCAAGAAAAAGGTATTGAATCCCTTCCAATATATATGAAAAATGGACAAACAAGACCGTGGTTACAAGCGTGAACAGTGCATTAAATAACCGATGGATATACAGATGACCCATGCTGGGAATCAACGCCGCCCAGAAGACCGCCATTCTAGGATCTCTCTTGTCAAGGTAATTAATCTCAATCGGATTGATAGTCAGAGGGGTAACCGGCTCGGCATCTTTTTCACTCAGGTAATAAATCTTGTTCATATCAACTGTGGTACGATAACTGTCCCAAATTGCAAACAAATAAACCGGAATGTACAACATAAGATACCTGGTATCAAGTACTTCTTTTGCCGCATCGATTTCTCCTATAAACGAATAAAACATAGCCGTATTAAGATTTGTCATCTGATTGATGAACAGTTCCCAGATTACCAGTAAAAACCCTCGCAAATATTTGGACAGCAGTAAGTGGCCGTATCCGGGAAAAGCAACTGACCAGCACATAATAATATACGGGTTCTTTGGGTGTATTTGTGTTGTACCAAAAATACTGAGCGTTGCTAGTTTCCGTCGTTTTTTAGCCTGTTCAACAATCATAAGACACCTCTGCAGACAAACATCAATAATTCTAGTTTTTGCAGAATGTCTTGTTTCATTCACGATGATGGCATAGGAAATTCCGGTTCTTCCTACAGTCCAAGCTCTTCTTTAATCCGTAGCGCCACTTCTTCTGCCGTAAGTTTCGTGTTATTAATCCGCATGTAATTCTTTTCCTCAATTTCTCCCTTGTGTGAATTAAGGCGCATTGTGTCCATCGAACTCAATAGTTCACGCTCCGAATATTCAACGTTACGCTTAGTCGGTTTATTTTCCAGTCTGTTTGCGGACTTATTCCGTTTCACCCGCTCGTTTACATCGGCTTCCAGCTCTACGAAAAAAATGTCAGCTCCCTGGTCCCTGAAAACCCCAGTCATCTTATCGACAGCTTCCCAGTCCTCCGTATGATTAAAAGCCCAGACATATGTAAAGATCATTCCATCCTGATCACTTGCAGCGAATGTCTTGAATATTTCACGGCGAAATAGGGATGACAGTCTCCACATTTCCGGAGTGAAGCCAAAGAAAGGTTCGACCAGATCAATCGTCATATGGTTATGTAGCAGCTTTAAGCCTGTTATCTTTGCGAGCTCCTGTCCAACGGTCATTTTACCGACCGCCTGTGGGCCGAAAATAAGTACAAATTTCATAGTGCCTTCCTCCTGAATATAAATATTCCTACCATAATAGCAGAATATCAGCAGTCTGACTAATCAAATTTCGAAAAATTATAAAGAATAGTATACCTTTTTAAAAAAGGGAATGGTAAAATTAGGAGCGGTGTACAGAAAGCAATTGTTGTATACTTCGATATAGAATGCAGGAGAGTTCAATATGCCAGATAACAATGAACCAACTAAGTATGAGTATTTATCAGAAAACCCGAACGTAAAAGTCATGCCAATTATGCTTTCACTCATAATTGGTGCGTTTTTTGCGATTTTAAATGAAACGTTATTAAATATTGCGCTTTCGACATTAATGGAAGAGTTCAGTATTTCTGTTACTACTGTTCAATGGATGGCGACAGGCTTTATGCTGGTAATGGGAATCGTAATTCCGGTTTCTGCCCTGTTGCTGCAGTGGTTTACAACACGACAGTTGTTTTTGGGGACGATGACGGTTTTTACCGTGGGTACAATTATTTGTTCAATTGCTCCAACTTTCTCTGTTCTGCTTGTTGGCCGGTTAATACAGGCTGTAGGGACGGGGCTGTTGATTCCGATTATTTTTAACGTATTCTTATTAATCTTTCCGCCGCACAGACGGGGAAAAGTAATGGGGATTGTTGGACTGGTTATTATGTTTGCCCCAGCAATCGGTCCTACTCTTTCAGGAATTATCGTCCAGCATCTTGGCTGGCGTTATCTATTTATCACCGTAATTCCATTCGCTGTTTTTTCAATTGCGTTTGCGTATAAATACCTAATAAACGTATCCGAAGTGACAAAACCGAAAATAGATGTCTTATCTATTATATTTTCCACCATTGGCTTTGGAAGCATTGTATATGGGTTTAGTTCTGCGGGACAAACGGAGGCTGGATTTCTTAATCCAAACGCATATGTCCCAATTATAATCGGCTTTACTGGAATCGTGTTTTTTTCAATAAGACAGTTAAAACTTGAAGAACCTGTAATGGATTTGCGAGTCTTTAGATTCCCGATGTATACCCATGCAGTAATTATGTTCATAATCATTATCATGGCGATGTTTGCGTCGGAAATTATTTTACCGATGTATATGCAAGGACCTTTAGCATTAACAGCTGCGACTGCCGGGTTGGTCCTGTTGCCGGGGAGTATTTTAAATGGCCTAATGTCGCCGGTAATGGGGGGATTGTTCGACAAATTCGGTCCAAAGGTAATGATGATACCTGCCACCTTCGTGTTAAGTGTAACCATGTTTATGATGAGCAGACTGGATATGACATCACCACTATGGATGGTGATTCTTGGGTATATCCTATTAATGTTATCTGTATCAGCAATCATGATGCCCGCTGAAACGAATGGTTTGAATCAGTTGCCAAAACACCTATATCCACACGGTACCGCGGTAATTACGACTTTGCAGCCAGTCGCGGGAGCTATCGGCGTTTCGGTATTCATTAGTATCATGAGCGCTAAACAGAAAAGCTTTTTAAAAGATGCGACCACCCCAAATGATCCGGCAACCATCAGTGAAGCACTGGTGGCAGGAGTTGAGCTGGTGTACTTCATTGCGTTTGGTGTATCTATATTTGCATTTATAATGTCACTGTTTGTATATAGAGCAGTGGCACCGGATACAAATAGCGCTATGCAAGAAGAGGAGTAACGTTTTCAGGATAACGAAACAGGTGGATTAGTTTCCACCTGTTTTGTTTATTGTGAAATTGATATCAAGAACGTTTTTGTTTCTTTCTTGAAGAATCAGCTTTTGTTCTTCCAGTCTCTCTATTGGTAGTTCCTTGCCCTTCCGTTTCTGATGACCCCATACTACTCTTTGACGGATTAACTTTTCGTTTTGTCACATTCTTCACCTCCGCTATTAGTGTACCTTAAAATAATTCAGGTATGCTTTTCGAATAAAACCATTCGTTAAATAGCATTGTGAGAAGAGTTCAAACCAACCACTAATTTTTAAAAGCACAACGAGAGATCCTTGGACCATTAAATCACCCGCAATTATTAAGATGTTAACTCTATAAACTTCTTTTTTTGATTAAAGCCAGAATTCCAGCGGTTAATCCAGAAACACTAATTCCGAATAGAAAAGTATAAGAATTGAAGTACAGATAATTCAAATGTATGTCTTTCCACCAATGCAGCCAGCTATTCATTGGATAGTAAAGTTTTTCTTGTATGTTTGAAATGAAATCTAATTGGAAAACAATTGATAAATAACCTATCGTTAAAGTAATTGTAATTACTAATAAACTTAACAAACCATTCTTCTTTAACAGAATATCAAATATCTTCTTCGAGAGAACAATACAAAAAGAAAGAAATAGTGGAAATGAAATAAATATATACGGAATATGTGGATTACCATTACCAGAACTACTCTGGGGTGAAACAGTCATCAAGTCAAATATAATATAGAAATTCAAAGAATTAAACAACATAGCGATAAGGAATATTACTTTACCGTTAGTGTTTTGTTTCTTATTATCTAACAACTTTAATAGTTTAACCGTAATAATAACCCCAGTTATAAGAAAGCCGTATAAAATAAGTAATATTAACATATCAGGTAAGTCACCGATCAAATTTCGCATATAAATTCACCCCATCTTATCATTTGTAATATGGGCAACTATTTCTATACATCCATAGTGATATGAATTCCGTTGGGACAGAATCTACTCCTGATTTTTTTGCATTAAATCTAATTGGAAAAAAATAGCACTTAATAAAGCTACAATCATTCCTAACATGGCAGCATATCCAGAAAATACTTCATTCCACTCTAAAGCACTACAAATGCCTATTCCGCCAATTCCCCCAATTACTAACAGTAATAACCATACGAATAAAGATGCCATTGAATTTCCCCCTTACTTCTCATCAAGATGATAGCATAGCTGAACAACTCCAGAGGAAAACGTTCTGGTATTAACAAGTTTTAGATTTAACCTTTGTGTAATATCAGTAAATAAAGGTCTTCCCTTTCCCAGAAGAACAGGGTGAACAGATAGTCTAAATTCATCAACTAGCCTTAGATCTATAAAAGTTGTAATAAGACCGGCTCCGCCATATAGCCAAATGTCTTTACCAGGCTTATTCTTTAACTTATTTACTTCTTCAACAATATTATTATTTATAAATATTGCTTGATTATCAGTCCCTTGTAGCGTTCTGGAGAACACATATTTCTCTTTACTATGAACCAATTCCCAAATTTCTTTTTCAGTATCAGATTCATTTTCGGGAGTATATTGTCCCCACAAATCGTAGCTTTTTCTTCCATATAAGATAGTATCAATTTGATTCAAGAAGTCCGTGAATCCCATATCTGAATCCATAATACACCAATCAACTTCACCATTCTCCCCTCCCTTTAATCAAACAACGTCAATCTCTCTCTTTCTTAACAATCAAGAATACAAACCAAGCCTGCACCTAAGATTAGCAAAAATAGTACAGGTGTCGATACGCCAAATTCTGTGCCCCAACTTAATTGACCACCCTTATTTCCTACAAATGCCGCTGAAGCTTTAATTGATCCAGCCAATGTCGGATAGCACACACAATAATCCTCGTAATTATAGCTTGTGAAATAAGAAAATATCCTAATAGATCTCTCAAAGTAACTTCGAAAAATTAAGCTTCATAGTTAGTTTAAGGTATAAGCATTCATAATCTCAGTTTATTTAGCACTCACTTGTTATTTTATACATCAATATCGATCATTTCACCTTATAATGGACCCAAACGGCGCCCCCTTCCATAGGTTTAGTCTCGATTAATCCCAATTCGGCGATTCCACTTAAATCTTGTAATTCGTCGCAATCAAAAATGGAGGGTGTTATTTTTCCACCAATTGCTAACGGCGCAAGCACCAGACTGATTTCATCTATTAGGCCATGACGAAGAAAGGCACCGTTTATCCCCCCGCCACCACTCAGTCCAAGCCGTGTAAACCCTAGTGTGTATAATTTTTCCAGCGCAAGCGGCAAGTCAATATACTCGCCACTTCCTGCTTGGATGTAGTTGATCCCTTTTCTAGTAAGTTGTTCTATGTAATCAGATGATACGTCCTCCCTGGTGACAACTAGCAAGCCCTCAGTTTGGTGCCAGTCAATTCTTCCCCGCCCATCAAAGACGATATATGCCTCTGATTTTTTTGGTTCATAAATAGGCTGGTCAGAATCTATCCAATGATTTCCGTAAACCATAAGCGTTTCACTGCCGGAGATAAGCCCGTCACAATTCAGCTCATCGTAGAGCCGATGGGTAACGTCATGTGCATTTCCGTCAATACCAGCAGCTGACCATTCAGTCACATTCCGGCCGGGTGCTGTTGTGATTTTTCCATCTATAGAAGAAAAAATATTCAAGACTACTTCTGGTCGGTTCAATTAAATCCCCCCTATCTACCAATGCACCTGCAGTTTGTTACCGCTTGGATCGTAAAAATGGAAAAAATGGTGCCCATTATCTTCCTTCATTTCCTCAACGTTCACTCCTTGGCTAATGAGGTGCTCCCTTAATTCATTTAGCTTAGAACTGGTAAAGCCAATCGAAAACTCTAACTCCCCATTACGGGTAAAGTGGGCATGTGATTCGGCATCCGCTTCAACCAGCACGAGGAGCAAACCGTCGTTCACATGAAATACAGCCAGTTCATCTTCCTGATGTTGCAAGGTCAGCCCAAGAACATCCCTATACCAATCTACCGATGATTCTACCTCCACAACGGGAACCCTGAAATAATGAATCCCATCAATCAACGATTTCACCTTCTCAGCCACCGAATTTCTCCTTTAAATAAATTATTTGTTAAACCCTAACTAGCTTCACTTGATCTCTTCTTCTATTGCACGCATGATTTCAAATGCTCCATCAGATTTATTAGAGCAGACCACCATTGTGATACTTGATTCCTGATAATACCCGGAATGGAAACTAACTCCTGGGTCATAACCCATCACATGGTATTTAGGCAGACTACCCTCTCTGATCCACACACCATATCCATAATAGCTATCCTCATTTACAGATACATGCTTCTTAAGTAAAAGCTCTGTATACTTTTTATCCAGAAGCTCTTCATTCACTAGGGCTTCCCATAGGCGCGCCATATCTCCTGCTGTAACGTAAGCCCCGCCATCCGATCCGCCTATAACAGGAAGTGAATAGATATTTGTTCGCCACGTGCCGTCCTTATTATCTATATAGCCCTGCGCCACATTTGATGGCAGTAAATCGAACGCAAAGTAACCGGACCAATTCATTCCGGCTTTTTTGAAAACAAACTCCTCAATATAATCTTGGAACTTCATATTACTTACCTGCTGCAAAATAAGTCCCAATACGATAAAGCCTGCATTGTTATAGTGAAACTTTTCTCCTGGGGTGCACTTCATCTTTTCTTGTTGAAATAGAGGAAGAAAATCTTTTAATTCACGCAAGGCGTACATAGGATGCTTAACCCAAAGTTCCTCGAAGTCATCCATTTCATCTTCGTCAAAATAATCTGGTATACCAGAAGTGTGAGTCAGCAAATGGTGAACCGTTACACTATCATCAAAATGCGCAAATTCATAATCCAGCACATCTTTTATCCGATCCTCAAAAGAAAGCTTGCCGTTTTGAATAAGCTGACAAATGGCTATTGCTGTGAACAGCTTGCAGCCCGATGCTATTCCGAAGCGGGTCTCCGAATTATTTTCCAATTTGTCCGAACAATTAGCATACCCGAAACTTTTATCCATCAAAATGTCGTTTTCCTTCTTAACCAAAATTGTTCCCGAAAAGTTAACCTCACGCTGTACTTCTGATACTATCTCTTCTAATTCTTTTCTCATCGTTTTTCACCTATAAATTTTCAATTGTTTAACTAACACCAATTCTCATCGGGACATCCCATTCAGTGATGTCGCTCCTCTTTTAATCGTTTTGTTGGTACTTTTTTCATTCCGTTCCTTCGAGCTTTAACTCTCCATTATCCAACTTAATCAATTTTTGGTTGTCTACCTGTATGGAAACCGGATGAACCTCCGAGTATTTCTCTGAAAAAATCCATCGTCTGCCTTCAGGTCCTAACAGCAAAAAAGCAGCATCCTCAGCTTCCCCCATAAAATTAAGACTGTTTTCTTCTACAGACTCGTTTTCCCTCACTGGTATTCCAAACTTCACCAGTTGATTAGCTGCCGATTTTACATCTTTTACCGTTAAATTTATTTCGCTGATGTTCATAATGCTGTCAACAGAGAACTCTTTTGCTGGAGATTGATTGTTCCTGCGGGCGATAAACTCAGCTATGTTGCCAGAAGGATCATTAAAATAAAAAGCACGGGAATTAAGAAACTCAAAGTGAGCTTCATCGTCGCCCTCGTCCTCATTGAGGTTAACTCTACTTCTTGTCCATTCTTTAGCTTCATTAAATACATTGTCTGGAATGTTAAAGGCAAAATGATAGAACGGCTCAATTTTCTGCTTGCTCTCTATAAATTCCAGCACACTCTCACCCACCTTGATTCTGAAGGATGATTCCTCTGAACCTAAGAGTTCAAGGCCCAGTGTTTCGGTATAAAAGTCTTTCGTCTCCCTCAGTCTGTTACTATACAGGCTGACTTTATTTATAAACATAATACTCCCCCATTAATTCTAACTATTTTTTCTCTTTAGCCATAAACTGTTCAAGATCCAGCCCTTCACTTTCTATTACAATTGCGGTTAATCCGCTCTCTGTTTTGGTCTCATGCCACTCTTCCTTTTCCCAGAATACACCATCTCCTTCCTGTACTGGAACATACTCAGGTTTCTATAAGAAGTTTGGATTCGAGGAACGACCAGCTGAAGGTCCAGGAATGCAGATATATCTTTAAATGTTACCCTATTCGCCTGATATCTGAAATAAATGGCAGATTAGTAGGTGAAATATTTGCTGGCAAATTATTTAGAGAAAAAAATGCTGCCTCCTTACTTTCATCCCCATCTGTCCGAAGATTGCCTTGAAAGAGTGATGAGCTGAAAATCACATTCACGAAATATACTTCATCACCATTGGGATAGATATGGTGCTGTTGCTCACCGGAGTATACATTCAATAACTTTAACTGCCCCACTGACAGGCCGGTCTCCTCGTATACCTCCCTTCTTGCGGTTTCTTCAACGCTTTCGCCCATATCCATTGCTCCTCCTGGTATACACCAGTTACCATCATCCGTTCTCTTTATCAGTAAAATCCTATTTGAATTATCGGTAATGATTACGCCAGCAGTACACACTATAAGTGGTATACTCCCTACAAGTTTTCGAAGTTCTTTTATATATTCCATTGAAATCCCCTTATTCGTCTGGTGCTACTAATTCCACCTTAATTCTGTCCGGATCTTCAAAATAAACGGCATAATGACCCTCCCCACCGGCATAGGGATGGTTATCCTCGTAAAGAATTTGAGTTCCCGTATCCCTAATCTTTCTGGTCACTTGATCCACATGGTCACGTGAACGCGCATGAAATGCAAGATGGTTTAGGCCTACTCGGCATCTATGGTAAGGGATATCCTGAAATCTTTCTTCCGCCTGTACAAAAACGATATATGTATCTCCTATTTTCCAGCTCTGTCCACTTTCCCACTCCTGATACTTCGTGTAACCTAAGTCCTCAAGCAACCAGCCCCAAAATGCTGTTGATTTTTTTATATTGGAAACATATAGTTCGACATGATGCAGACCTTTAAACAAGTTATTGCCCCCTTTTATTCGTCCCAAATTTTAAATATCTGGTTTCCAATTTTATCTCCTTAAGTTGCTGCTCGAAGTAAACCTGATACGCTTTAGCTTGCGGCCTGGAACTAACAATTTTGCTTAAAGCACCCTCTATATAATGGAGTGCAACACCATCGTCAGCGGCAATTCCCGCCTTAATTTTGCCTGAAGAAATCATTTCCTGATAGGAAAGCCTTCTCTCGTCTTCACCATCATAATGAGGGCAATTACTCCCTTTTAAGAACCCCAAGCCTTTTAATGGTTCCAAACCATCCCCGAATGAATCAGTAACACCTTCCTCGAACCAGCAGATGGAACCAGCACTTATCCCAGCGAGTATTACTCCCTGTTTTAATGCTTTCTTCATGACTTTATCCAGGTCCCATTCCTTCCACAGAGCCAGCAAATTTCTGGTGTTACCTCCTCCAACATATATGATATCTTTTTCAAGCAGATAACTCTCCAAATCCCTGGTCGGAGGATTGAACAATGAAAGATGAGAAGGCTTACAGTTTTGCTTTTCAAAAAAATTATAGAACCTCGAGATATAGTTTTCCGAGTCGCCGCTTGCGGTTGGAACAAAACAGATTTTGGGCGAGCTCTTCGCTGACTGATTGAGAATATAGGTGTCAAGCAGTGGGTTCTCAGGCTCCATCGAAAAACCTCCGCCACCAAGGGCGATTAATTGCTGCATATTGATTGTCCTTCCCATTCTAATCTATTATATTTACCCGCATTCTGAGCAATCCTGATGAGTATTTATTCGGCTCTAATTCTGAATACTTCTAACCCACCTGCGTATCTCATCTGCAACTCTCTCAGGGGCATCTCGATAAATATCATGTGTCGCCCCGGTTATTGCAATTACCTCAGCATTTACCATTGTATTTCTGAATTTGGCTGCAGAATCCTCTCGCAGAGCTTCCATTTCGTCAGGTTCGGTACCCCGGAGCAAGAGAACAGGTCGGGGTAATATTCGTGTAGGCATCGTCATTCGGTTCGACGTAGCGTCCCTTCACGACTGATTTGGCAGTAAACTTTGATACAGCAAGCTGCAGCTCACCATCTACCATTTTCACTTGTGAACGTGAGGCAGCCTCCAGTTCAGCTGACCATCTATCAACTTCACTTTTCTCCGATTCGATAAATGACTCCCACGAAGGAAACCTAACACTGTCATGGAAAGCCTCCACATCCTTAAGCTCTTGTTCAAGGTTGCCTTCATTAGGCAAATATCCGTCATTCAGCAAAATAATGCCCTTAACGTGCTGAGGGTATTTTTTCACATAATAGAGCGTAAGGTCAGCACCCCAGGAATGTCCAGCAATATAGAACTCATCCAAGCCCATTTTGGTTATCTCAGCTTCAATTTTATCCACTATGTTTAATGGCTGATAATCCTCTTCTCGCTGTAATTCCTCCGCCTGACCATGCCCTGGCAAATCAAATGCAATCACATGATAGTCTGACAGGTACGTGGCCAGTTCCCCAAAACTCAAAGCGGCACTCCCCAACCCGTGTAGCAGAATAAGAGGTGTTTTTCCCCCGCTTCCCCATTCATATTTCAATAAAATCAGCTCCTTTTATTTAAAGGTTTTCGCCATTAGGTGATCAGTCATTTCATATCCAGTCTTCGTATACAATTTTATCGCCCGCTCATTATGGGCAAAAACATGTAAAGCAATTCTGGATATTTCATGTTCCTTTGCATACTCATCAAGCTTTTGCATGGTAGCTTTTCCATAGCCCTTGCCCTGTTGGTCATCATCAAGCCGGATGTCATAAATGTATGCATGGTTTCCCTGCGGTGTTGGCCGGACATTCAACCATAAAACTCCGAGCGGATCATCCCCATCACAAACGGAATACAGATAATTTTCTTTTGTCTTTACACCTTCCGGCAATAGTTTTTCAATCTGCTTCCTGGCCTTATCAACGGCTTCATCTTCACTCCAGTTGCCCGCCTTTGCATGATCAGCAGCATATTCTTCTGTCAGTTTTTTATAATACTGATTGAATTTCTCCTCGCTCATTGGCTTGAGTTCAATCTCCATAGTCTGCGCCCCCTGTTCTAGTAATCTAGGAAAATAATAACATAATTTCAGTATATTTTTTGTTTAATTTTGAAAATAATGGCTGATTACCTCCCGGATATATCTCGTTTGTCCTTAGTCTCCTATTTCACTGAATTTTGCGTTATACGCTTAGGGTTAGCACTCCCTTCAGCAAATTTAATCGAGGTGATGAAAGGTCGAACGAATCAGAAATCCTTTTAAAACGCCTCTCAACAACCGATCGAATGAATAAAAAACCCGTCACCCACAACTATTCTGGACAATCGTGAGTGACAGGTTTTTAACGCAGATATTTTTCAGTTTCCGATAACGTTGGGAGTGAGGTCATGGCGCCTTTTGTGGTTGCAGCAAGAGCTCCCGAAACGGATGCAAACTCGGCCATCTTCACGGCTTCTTCCAACGATAGTTCATCCAATTTCCCATCATAGTTATTGAGCTGATACAGCAGCCCCGAAACAAATGCATCACCAGCGCCTGTAGTATCAACGGCTTTAACCTTCATTGCCGGGACATGCTTGCTGCCGTCCTTTGTAAATACGTAGCAGCCCTCAGCCCCCAACGTAACGATAGTAAGCGAAACCTCTTCGTTTCCAAGTTTATGAACGCCTTCTTCAACGTCTGTTTCCCCAGTCAGAAACTCCAGTTCTTCTTCCGATATTTTTAAAACATCCGCTTTACCAATCATCGAGTTAATTGTTTCTCTGGCCTCTTCTTCAGAATTCCATAATGCCAAACGCAAATTTGGATCATACGACACAAGCATGTTATGTTCTTTTGCCAGCTGGACAGCGTGCCGGGTTGTATCGGCTGATGGATTACTGATCAGCGAAATCGAGCCAAAATGAAGAATCCGGTGCCGGGTAAAATCTTCCTCGTCCATTTCCTGAATTTCAAGGAACCTGTCCGCACTTGGATCAATATAAAAATCGAAGCTGCGTTCACCATCTGCTGCATTGGTTACAAACACAATCCCTGTCCGAATATCCTTGGAAAATTGCATTTGGGCGGTTCTTACGCCATATTCACTTAGAGTACGCTTTAGGAACTTGCCCAGAACATCATCCCCAACTTTCCCAAGAAAGGTGGACTTCCCGCCAAGTTTAGCTAGCCCAACAGCTACATTCGCTGGTGCTCCGCCTGGGCTTTTATGATAAATTGTATTTGTTTTATCAGTTGGTATAAAGTCGATTAACGCTTCCCCCAGCGAGACTACTCCCTGCTTTTCCATCTGTGTTCCTCCTCGATATGTATTCAATCTACAGTTTATCATTTACTTTGCCATAATCATGTATTTAAAACAATCCGTAAATATTGTACTATTATAGTATTACAAACAGACAGACCGTGTGGCAATATTGGAGGAGAAGCAATTGTTAACGATAAAAGAAATCGCTGAAATGGCCAATGTATCCAGAACGACCGTTTCCCGTGCCCTTAATAATTCCGGATACGTAAGTGAAGAAGCAAGAGAACGCATACAGAAAGTGATTGAGGAAACGGGGTATGCTCCTAGTGAACAGGCTAAGTCGTTACGTACGAAAAAGACGAAAGTTATTGGGGTAATCCTTCCGACAATCCAGACCGAGACATCAAGTAAAATTGTTTCCGGTATCGATATGGAATTATCCAAACAGGGCTACCAAATCCTGCTGACCAATACCCATCTGGATAAAGAAAAAGAAATCGAATTTCTTGATCTTCTGAAAGCGCGCCAGGTTGATGGCATTATCCTTGTTGCAACCAATACGGATCCTGCTCTTATCCAAAAAATAAATACGCTTAATATACCGCTTGTTATGATTGGACAAGAAGCTGACGGATTAATTAACGTGTTGTACGATGACTACCATGCTTCGAGAGAACTGACTTCATTTCTTATTAGTAAAGGCCACCAGAAAATTGCGTTTATCGGGGTGGATGAGTCGGACCGGGCTGTTGGTCTGTTACGTAAAAAAGGCTATATGGATGAAATGAAGGCAAACAACCTGCCAACTGACCCAGCATGGATTCAAAAAGGAATCTTTGATATTGATTCAGGACGTAACGCAATGAAATTAATTCTGGAAGAGGCCGAGGAGAAACCAACAGCCACCTTTGCTGTAACGGACCGGCTTGCAATTGGGGCGTTGAGCTATTTGAAGGAAAAAGCGATACGGGTTCCAGAACAGATGGCAATCGCCAGTATAGGGGCATCGGAAATTTCCCAGTACGTGAATCCCCCACTTACAACAATTGATTATCAAAATGAAAAAGCCGGTAAAGAAGCGGCACATCAACTGTTGGCTACCATTAACTCTCAAAAGCCAATTAAAAAAATTATACTGGACTATAGACTAATTATTCGAGATAGTGTATGATTTAGTGGAATCGGTTACATCAAAGCTTTGTATATTATGGAATCGATTCCATGTGAACACCACCAGTTTTTCTTAATTAATAGCATTTTTTTATTTAAAATATGTGGAATCGATTCCACAGAGTTCTTATTATTAAGGAGTGGAGAGAATGTCTGACAACAAGCAAATCGCAAAAGAGATTATTGACGCAGTCGGCGGTGAAAACAATATTCAATCAGTCGCACACTGTGCAACCCGGTTAAGAGTCATGGTAAATGACAAGGAACAAATCGACCAGGGTACTGTCGAAAATATCGATAAGGTAAAAGGTGCTTTCTTCAATTCAGGACAATACCAGATCATCCTTGGCACTGGTACAGTAAACCGGATTTATGAAGAAGTAGAAAAAATGGGACTAAAAAGCACCACTAAATCTGAACAGTCAAAAGAAGCCAAAAAAAGTGGTAATGTTCTGCAGCGCGCTGTCCGAACGCTAGGAGATGTCTTCGTACCAATTATCCCTGTACTTGTGGCAACCGGGCTATTCATGGGATTACGCGGACTTGTCATGCAGGAAAAAATACTGGCCCTGTTCGGGATGACACCTGCAGATGTCTCCGAGAATTTTATTCTGTTCACACAGATTTTAACCGATACGGCCTTTATCTTCCTGCCTGCACTTGTTGCTTGGTCGACTTTTAGAGTGTTTGGCGGAACACCAATCATTGGACTTGTTCTTGGCCTCATGCTCGTAAGCCCTTCTCTGCCTAATGCATGGGGAGTTGCAACCGGCGCTGATCCGCTCTACTTTTTCGGGTTCATCCCAGTAGTTGGTTATCAGGGTGCTGTATTACCTGCCTTTATTGCTGGTATTGTTGGTGCTTTACTTGAGAAAAGAATACGGAAACGCGTTCCAGAGGCATTGGATTTAATCGTAACACCATTTTTAACCTTATTAATCATGATTGCAGCAGCACTATTCATAATCGGCCCTATTTTCCATACTGTTGAAGAATATATTTTACAGGGAACACTTGTCGTGCTGGAATTACCATTTGGTATTGCCGGAATAGTACTGGGATTCTTTAATCAGATTATTGTTATCACCGGGGTCCATCACATATTCAACTTACTTGAAATTCAACTGCTTGAGAAATTCGGCAATAATCCGTATAACGCAATCGTTACATCAGCAGTAGCTGCTCAGGGTGGCGCTGCACTTGCAGTCGGACTGAAAACCAAGTCCAAGAAACTGAAAGCACTCGCACTGCCGTCTTCCTTCTCAGCATTTCTGGGAATCACCGAGCCAGCTATTTTTGGTGTAAATCTGCGATATGGCAAACCATTTGTAATGGGCTTGATTGGCGGCGGTGTTGGTGGATTTGCAGCCGCAATAATCGGATTAGCAGGAACTGGTATGGCTATTACAGTTATCCCGGGAACCCTCTTATATCTGAATGGTCAGGTCATTCCTTACATTTTGGTCAACCTGCTGGCAATTGCAGTAGCATTCACCCTTACCTGGTTGTTCGGATTCTCCGATAAAAAAATAAAAGAAACCGTACAGGATTAGAGACTATAAATCAGACAGGCGATTCTATCGCCTGTCTTTATGGGAGTGCACCTAGAGAAATGACGCAATCAAATCTTTCAAATACGGAAGCTATCTATAATCGGATTGATAAATACAGGGATATGGTAACCGATGATCCATATCGTTTGCATTACCACCTTATGCCGCCTGTTGGTCTACTCAATGACCCGAATGGTCTCGTATTTTTCAAAGGTAAATACCATGTTTTTTACCAGTGGAATCCCTTTGAAACAGCACATGGGATAAAATACTGGGGACATTATATTTCCGATGATTTGATTCATTGGGAACCAGCCCCCATCGCATTGGCACCTGACCAATGGTATGACAAGGATGGCTGCTACTCAGGCAGTGCTATTGTCCACAACGGAAAAATGTATTTATTTTATACCGGTAATGTTAAGGACGAATCAAATAACCGGGAGTCTTATCAGTGCATGGCCGTTTCGGAAAATGGTATTTCTTTTGAAAAAAAAGGTCCGGTGATTCATATTCCTGAAGGATACACCTCGCATTTTCGGGATCCGAAAGTGTTTTATAAAGATAACTTGTGGTATATGGTAATCGGTGCCCAAACTATTGAAGGGAACGGCGAGGTTGTTTTATATTCTTCTCCCGACCTAGAAAACTGGGATTTCCTTGGTCCAATAGCGGGAAGTAACAAAAATGGCCTTGGAGAATTCGGATATATGTGGGAATGCCCGGATCTATTTACACTGCACGGAAAAGATTTATTGATTTTTTCCCCTCAAGGTCTTGAGGCTGAAGGATACCGATATAACAATGTTTTTCAGTCGGGGTATCTTGCAGGTGATTTGGATCTACATGGAGTAACATTTAAGCATGGAACTTTCGACGAATTAGACCGTGGATTCGATTTTTATGCTCCCCAGACAACTAATGACAACGATGGTCGGCGAATACTGTTCGGCTGGATGGGTAATGCCGAGACGTGTGATACCCCTCAACCAACAGTCCGGAACCATTGGATACACGCCCTAACCATCCCCCGTCAGCTCGAATGGAAAGACGGAAAGCTTTACCAGCGTCCAGTAGAAGAACTGGAACAATTACGAGAAAACGGCGTGAATTACACCGGGGTCGAGTTCCGTGAGCAGGAAAAGAAGCTAGAAGGTGTTAAGGGTACTGTCTTTGAATTACAAATAGCAATTACCGAATGGCAGGCCGAATCTTTTTCCGTAAATATTGGTCACAATAATAGACTTATCTATAACCAATCCAAGAAAACCTTCACCTTTCAGAGAAAGCGATTTACCGATGATACAGTTGAGTATCGACATTGCCAACTAGATACTCTGGAAAAAATCCATCTGTTCAAGGATTCCTCTTCCATCGAAGTTTTTTTAAACAATGGTCAGGAAGTATTCTCCTCCCGAGTGTTTGATGAACCAGACACCAAAGAAATCACCTTCTCTGTTGATGGTACGGTAACAGCTGATGTGTACAGGTGGAATTTGAAAAAAGTTTGCGAGTAATCACCTATTTTTAAGGAGTGTTAGGATTGTTCAAAAAAATGTTCCGAAAAAAAGAAGAAATAACTGATATATCTGTACTGGCCCCAGTTGACGGGGAGTTAACTTTTCTGGAAGATGTGCCTGATCCTGTGTTTGCACAGAAAATGATGGGTAATGGAATTGCAATTAATCCTGCTAGTAATGAGGTTAACGCGCCTGTTAAAGGAACAATCATTCAAGTCTTCCCCACCAAACACGCAGTCGGAATCAAAGCAGAGAATGGCGCGGAAATCCTGATTCACATTGGGCTGGACACCGTCAACCTGGAAGGCGAAGGGTTTGTATCCCACGTCAACGAGGGTGACAGCGTCAAGCCAGGTGATAAACTCATTACCTTTGATATGGAAACAATTAAAGAAAAAGCAAAAGGAACGGTAATCCCGGTCATCATAACAAATACCGATGACATGAATGAAATCCGATTAAGTGACAAGTCCAATGTCAAGGCCAGTGAAGACGAAATACTCTTCGTCAGCAAATAGAATATAAAATATTATCCTTAACAAAAGCGCAAGCGCCCTGCTTATCACCGTATGACCTGGACGGAGTCGTATGAGATAAAGGAAACACAATGAGCAAAGCGAATTGATGTTGACTTATCGTAAGAAGAGTCCGGAAGGGCACTAGGTGATGGGCGCTGTAGCTGGACGTGGCTCTTGCTGGCAAAGAGCTTTATAGAGCCAAAATTATATACTTTCTTACCTTGTAAAAAATGACCCCTTCTGAGGGTCTTTTTTTATTTTCTCACCATAATAATACAGTTTTAGCACATATTAAGTAATATGAATTGTACATGGGAGGATAACAGAAATATGGATATAGAACACAACATCAGGCTCACCTCATCGGAACTTGGATCACTATGGTCCGCCTATATGAACAATAGCATGTCTTATTGTATGCTTTTTTACTTTAAAGCAAAGACACAGGATTCGGAAATTAAATCGATATTAGAATTCGCCCTCGAAATTGCAGATACAGTGCTTAAGAATATTACGGCAATATATGAGAAAGAGGGTCATGCTATCCCCGTTGCCTTCAGTGTAAATGAGGATGTAAATCTGAATGCCCCTGCATTATATTCTGATACATTTCACCTGAAGTTTGTCCATAATATGGCCAAGCATGGAATGACTTCTTATAGTGCGTCATTTGCTGGCAGTACACGAGATGACGTTCGGGAACTTTTCTCTAAGTGCCTTGATCTTGACAGGGAGCTATATAATAAATCATTGGACCTTGTACTGGAAAAAGGCTTATACAACAGAGCTGCCCCTATCCCGATTCCCGAAAAAGCAGAGTTCATACAGAAACAGAGGTATCTAACTGGGTGGCTTGGAGATAGGCGTCCAATGAATGCTGTCGAAATCATCCATTTCTATAACAATATGGAACGTAATGCCATAGGGAAAGCATTACTATTGGGGTTCGCACAGACAGCTGGACTGCAAAAGGTGCGAAATTATATGGTCAGAGGAGCCAATATTGCCAGTAAAGTAGTCGAGTTATTGGCAAAAATCCTGAATAAGGAAAATATTTCTCAGACCCCTACATTGGAATCTGAAGTTCTTCAATCGACAACACCTCCTTTCTCGGATAAGCTGATTATGTTTCAGGTGTCCTTGCTATCCGGAGCTTCTCTAGGCTATTATGGGGTGGCAATTGGAACTGTTTCAAGACGTGACCTTGGCGCAAAATTCCTGCGTATTACATTGGAAGCTGCTCAATATGCAGAAGATGGCGCTAATATCCTGATTGAACATGGCTGGATGGAAAAGCCACCTGCATCAATTGATAATATTGAAATTGCGAAAACTAAAAAGCAGAATTGATACGTACCGCAAAAAAGAGAACGTATCCCATTAAATGACATCTCTTTTTTGCTGTATCTTCTCATTTATTCATGCCACCAAACCTGGGTGAAAACCGATTATAATGATTAAAGATTCTATTACTATAATCGGTTCTCCCCATAAAAAAGTACCATCAAATATAGAAAACCAAGAAAAAATGTGGTGAACTATGTGGATCTAAAATTTTTGTTAATGAGCGCCCTGCTGATTGTTATCCTGTTATTTGGCATAGGATGTATCTACTTCATCAGGCTGGATTGGAAGCGGTACGGTGCTCTGTTCCTGATCAGCCTGATATTCGGTAACATATTCTGTCAAATGTTTATTTCAGCTGGATTATATACATTTAATAATGCTTATACTATTCCATTCCTTGTTCCATATGGTTTAGTCTCCACCACCTTTCCCTTTATCGTAATGTTTGGTGCAAGATACAGTCCCGAACAGTGGATATGGAAGATTCCGTTCTATTGGGCTGTTGTCCATCTCGGGATTTTGGGGGAAGTTATATTTAAGCATACCTTTTTCTTCCGGTTTGAAGACGAATGGGATTTATGGGACAGCTACACATTATGGTGGATCTACTTCCTACTTCTCGAACTATTGAGCGGAAAAATAATTCCTGATAACCTTCGTAAACCAGTTCCAGCCATTTCATTCCGATATGGTAATTGGGCATGGATAGGGGTGCATGTTATTTTAATTATAACGATTTTTTTAGCCGGGGTTTATACAGGAGTAACCGTCCTTTGAGATTAGGGGGCCATAAACGTGAAAGAGGAAATACAGGCTACGCTAAGCCTGATTGAAGAAACTAAAAAGGTTAAAATTCTTTATGCATGCGAGGCAGGCAGTCGTGCGTGGGATCTTGCATCTGACACCAGTGACTATGATGTTCGGTTTATTTATATTCATCAGCCGGAATACTATTTGAGCATTGACCCGGTCGGTATTGGTAAAAAGCGGGACGTGTTCGAAAAGCCAATCGGTAATTCGCTTGACTTGAGCGGCTGGGACTTGACCAAAACATTGCGACTGTTTCGAAAATCTAACCCGTCCTTGCTGGAATGGCTGCACTCAGATATTATTTACAGTCAGCCTAATCATGCCATTTCCGACATGGAAAAAATGCTTCCTGACGTGTTCAATCAGAAAGCATGCATCCTTCATTATATAAATGTTGCCAGAACTAATCTCAGGAAAAATCATAAAGACATAAAGATCTTGATTAATATCCTTCGACCTGTTCTTGCAGCAGAATGGATCAGACAACATAACAGCTTTCCGCCTGTTAATTTCAAAATTCTCATCGATACTCTTGTGCCAGAGGGAGAACTTTTTCAGGATATCTCTCAATTGGTTGCATATAAAAAAACCGGGAACAAAGCCGCTCCTTTTGATTCAACAAAGATTAGTGAATTTGCGTCTGAACGGTTGGAGCAGCTTGATACTTATGCAAAAACATTACAACCTTTAACAACTGATCCTACTGATGAGCTGAACCAGCTTTTCAGGGTTACGCTTCATGAATCGTGGAGCTGATCTCACTACGGCCAACTGTCTAAATAGCCTAGTAACGAGACCTTCCTGATGGTCGAGATCAGTTCTTCAGCCAGGACCTTAGCGGACAATACCACCGAAAACCGGTGTGTCTCCCGGTATCTGATGAGTATTTCCAGCTTTTTTTACGAAGCTAAGGTTTTCCCATGCAGGGTTTCCTTTCAGCTGATTTTTAAATACATTACGACGCGTTTAAGGAGAAAAACAGGGAAATTTTAAAACAGCTGGTCAGATGAGAAAAGTGCCTGACCCGTTTATTGGGGTAGGCACCACTTATTCAACTTCACTCGTACTCGTAATTTCAACTTCCCGTAAGGCCTGGGATGCCAGCTGATCTGCTTCCTTGTTCTGTTTTCGGGAAACCAGCTCGTATTCCGGATCAATGCCTAAAACGTCCATATGCGCTTCAATCCGGTCAGCCCACCTGGTGAGCTCTTCTTCATAGACCGGCCAATCCTCCTCCATCTGGTTGATGACCACCTGCGAATCCCCAACAAATTTAACTTGCATATGATGAACCCCTAACAGTTCCAGTTCCTGAAGCGCCAAATTTAAAGCTGCATATTCTGCTTCATTATTTGTCTCCAGCTCGTCGACCAAAGCATTTTTTCGAAGTCTATACTGTTTATGGTTCTGTTCATAATAAATTGCACATCCGAGGCCTGCCTTACGCGTTTTCAAATCAAATCCTCCATCAAAATAAACGGTAACATCATGCGGCTCGGTCTGTATTTCTTCCATCTGCTTATTCAGTTCTTTCAGGTTCCAGCTGTTATCATGGTTGTCTATAAAATTGATCGATTCAAGCCGTCCAGTCCGATCGAGGTCCTCAGCAAGCAACAGGGCTTTTTTTGCCTGCATTTCTTCTGACGTAAACATGGTCTTCGTTCCTTTTGGTGTTTTATATGTCAACTCAATCCGTACAATCATATCCGGTACCTCCTCGGCCTTGATTACAAAGATAGTTACAGTTTACCCGTTTTAGAATGGGATTATTGCTTTTGAATTTGACCATGGGGCGAGTGCGTTAGAAAAGACCTGCAGGCACCATGGTCGGATCAGCACATTTAATTCGCATTTATAATATAAATCAGGTTATCCGTCCATTCCCCAAACTCAAAAATAAAATCCTTCCGCGTGCATTCATATTGCATCCCTATACTTTTTGCCAGGCTCACGGAAGCAGGATTGTCCAAATTAATGTGTGCTTCAAGACGATGATACCCAAGATCTCTGAATGCTATTTCGATTCCTTTTTTCGCAGCTTCCTTGCCATAGCCATTCCCCCAATACTGATTATGAATGCTATATCCGATTGCGGCCCATTGAAATTCTTCCCGCATCAGCGTGGAAAAATCCACGAACCCTAAATGTGTACCATCTTTTTTTCGAAATATGGCAAATATATATGCTGTATCATCTAGAGCCAGCTTCTGATGCTTACGAACCACATCAACATAACCTTTATAATCCCACTTACTCGTATCCACTTCCCCTTGGTCGTGCCGATGGTGGGAAGGCAGCCTATTACTAAATCCTTCCAGCCAGGTATCATAATCCCCTTCACTTAACGGGCGTATTAACAGTCGTTTTGTTTCCTTTTCAATCATAAATTTCTCTTTAATAATTTTCCCTCCTACATTGACAAGGAGATGCCCCCCTGTCAGTAAAACACACTCCAATTTCATCCGGAATAGAATAGGCATAAATCCAATCTTAAAGGGTGAATAAAATGCCATTAGCATTACCTGTTAATATAGAGCCATTCAGGGTTACAAGCGGTCCAGGAATTCAAGTTATCTACCCGCAGGTTTATGGGTTAGAGGACCAGGCAATGGAGCGGTTCATAAACCGATCGATTACTTATGAAACACAGCAGCTTATCAATACGCAATTAGGCGCGATGCCAACCACACTCGAAGAAATGGATGGTTCTTTTGAAATTAAGAATAACCAGCGAAATGTCCTGAGTCTGACCCTGACTAACTATGCCTATCACGCGCAAGCTGCCCATGGGATGACCTATATTAAATCACTGACGTTTGATCTTGTAAAAGGGGAACGCTGCAGTTTAAGTGACCTATTTAAACCAGGAAGCAATTATACGGAGCGACTTTCCACGCTAGTCAATGAGCAGATCAAAGAGCGAGATATTTCCACATTCGAAGAGTCGGTGGAAGTTCAGCCCAACCAGGACTTTTACATCGCCGACAAAACCCTGGTCGTCTATTTTCAACTGTATGATATTACGCCGTATGTATTCGGCTTTCCAATGTTCCCAATCTCCGTATATACCATTCAGGATATAATTGATGAAGATGGCCCGCTTGGCCGAATGGCTACTAACAACTGACATGCTATGAAGAAGTAACCTTGGATTATTGTGGTTACTTCTTTATTTTTGTGGAGCTTGGTGCAGTACCATCCTAATTGTTCTCAATATGTGCCCATTGAAGTCATCATCATATTCTCCGACCTTCTCAAAACCCTTCGCTTTATAAAAGTTCATTCCTATCTTATTATCCTTTTCCACATCAACAGTAAGCTCCTGAATTCCTTCAATGGTCTCCAGCCCCAACTCCAGCAGCATCGTTCCTGTTCCTCTTCCCTGCTGGTCCGGTAGAAGGTAGATAGCACCTAATTCGGCCTTACCCGCTTCATTGACCGGTGAAAAGTTGGCAAACCCTGTAACCCTTCCCTCAGTTTCCGCCACAAACAAATGCGAGATGTCAAAACGCTTTCGCATCATTGTATCGCTGTACGCGGACTTTAGAAAATTTTCCTGTACTTCATCTGGGATAATCCCATCATATGTTGCATTCCAACTCTTTTTGGCGACCTGCTGGACCTGCGGAATATCCTCTTCCTTCATCTTTCGTACTATAACTGTCATAAGCATCCTCCCCCTCCCTGTTTTAATTATTTATTCTACTAGATTCCGTCAAAAAAATCTTCAAAAATTCGAATTATGTTACACTATTTCTAGCAGAGGGGATGACTACATTGAGAATAAAAATGATGAATGAAAAAATGGCACAGGAAGCGCTCAATTGGCGGTACGAAAAGCCGTATGATTTTTATAATAATGAAACCACCGATGAGGCAATGGCCGAAATGCTGGACGGCACATACTATGGAATTATAAACAAAGATAATACGCTTGTCGGATTTTTTTGTACTGGAAGATCTGCACAAGTACCAGCAGGGCATGAGTTCGGTGTCTATGAAGACGACTATGTGGACCTTGGTTTAGGCATGAATCCCGAACTGACCGGTAAAGGAAATGGCTATGATTTCTCTTCTTTCATAGTAGACCACATCCGAAAAGTTTTTACCGATACGCCAATCAGACTGTCCGTTGCCACATTCAATGAGCGGGCTATTCACCTGTATGAGAAGCTCGGCTTTGTAAAAAAGGATGAATTTAGTGCAGCCTCATCTGACTTCATAACCATGGTAAAAAAATAATGGGAGACAGTTTTATGAATGATTTCGTGGATGAACTAAAACAAAATAATTTTGGCAAAGCTCTCGATACGCTATATGAACAAGATACCGGAACAAGAAACACCCCTAAAGCAAGTGTTAAAAGGAAAGCGATTAAGGCTGTATTTTCAACTATAAAAGAAAAGCAGGAGGTTCTTCATATCGCCCTGAAGCTGGCGCATATCGATGACCCTGCCGCAAAAGAAATAGCCGCACACCTGCTTGCATTTGCCTACGCTGAACGACCGGAGAAGGTCTCAGAAGCACTCAGGGTGCTTGCCAATGATGAGAACTGGGAAGTCAGAGAATGGGTCGCCGGCGGGTGTGGCGAAATTCTGTCCAATAACTTCGATACTTTCTATCCAGAAATGATGGACTGGACAGCTGATGAATCCGACAATGTCCGGCGTGCCGCTGCCCTTGCAGCAATGTACGCCGGCAAAACCCGTAAAGAAGAATACGGCGAGCCACTCCTGAATCTAGTAGAACAACTACTCACCGACAGTGCCAGCTATGTAAAAAAGAATCTCGGGCAGTTTGCGATTGGTGATGGATTGCTGCGATATTATCCTGATAAAGTTATCGCAAGGCTGGATAAATGGATTGAGCTGGAAGATGAAAATGCACGGTGGAATCTCGCTAAAATTTTTTCTACAGCGGAAGGGATGAAACACGTCCGGGAGTCCAGATTAATTATCCATGAACTCTTGCGGGATGACAGGTATAAAGTGAAGCGGGCTATCCAATCGACCCTCAATAAAATAAAGAAAAAACACCCTGAGCTATTGGAAGAGTTAGATCTTGAGAATGCGGGGAACTGAAATGAATCATACAATGGGGGTTTACGAGGAGTATTTTACAGCGATTAAAGAAGGCAAAAAAACCGTTGAGGTACGACTTCATGATGAAAAGCGGAGAAACATCAATATTGGTGACACGATAGAATTTACGAACTTGCCTTCCAGGGACGAAACGATAAAAGTTCAGGTTACTGACCTGAAAAGCTATAAAACCTTTCCAGCGATGTATCAGGATATCCCCTACCGTTATTTCGGCGAGGAAGAAATTTCCCTTGAAGAAATGGTGGAAGGTACATATCAGATTTACACCCCCGACCAGGAAGCGCGCTGGGGTACATTAGCTATCTGGATAGTTTTATTAGCGGATTAACAGGAAGGTTTTCTGGTAGCGAAGACATTGCTCGGATTTCGGACAGTTATTTAACCCTTAGATTTTTGTAAGCGTTATACGTATCGAGGACTGTCCAGTCCATGAGTGACCGAATAAAGCGGAATACCTAGCTAAACGTCATTCATCGAGGCTATGAGCAACCGAATAAAGCGATCAGTCTTACTAAACGTCACTCATTGCGGCTATGAGCGACCGAATGAAGCGATCAGCCTTACTAAACGTCACTCATTGTGGCTATGAGTGACCGAATGAAGCGATCAGTCTTACTAAACGTCACTCATTGCGGCTATGAGTGACCGAATGAAGCGATCAGCCTTACTAAACGTCACTCATCGAGGCTATGAGTGACCGAATAAAGCGTTAAGCCTAGCTAAACGTCACTCATCGAGGCTATGAGTGACCGAATAAAGCGTTAAGCCTAGCTAAACGTCACTCATCAAGCTTATGAGTGACCGAATGAAGCGATCAGCCTTACTAAACGTTACTCATCGAGGCTATGAGTGACCGAATGAAGGGTTTATACTTTTATTGCTCCCATTCCTGGAGGGTTCTTTATCTCTGAAAATGGAAGACTTACTAGCATAGTAAGCAGGTAATTCATAAAAGCAACGACTAAAGCCACAATTAGAATTAAAGTTCCATAATAAACCTATCTTTAATATTCAAAATTACTATAATCGCCTTTAATATTCATAATCGTATACTTATTGAAAATCCTAGACACTAGTCTCCATGACTATAAAACTTGTCATGCCATTGTTTTAGCAGTGACTGAATACTTTCTCTAACGCCAGAACACTCGCCCCTGAAAGCCAGCCTGAAATACAACGCTTTAAGGAAGTTTAGAACGTTTGATTTTTTTCTGAAGAATAGTAAACTAAAGCCTTCCTCGTTCCATACGTCTTGCAAACTTTCGGATAAACCCACGACCCAATTATCAAGCGCTTCAGCAGGTAGACCTTTATCTAACAGGGCTTCCACTGCAAAAATCAGCCTTTCTTCCTCATCGTCAATATACGGTCCATCTCCTGCTTCTCCCTTAAACAGACACACTTTAATAGTTTCCAGACAACGGCCCGTAAGATCTCTATCGAAATCCTTGCCGCGGATTGCCCCTTCCAGCATATCCGCTCCGTGCGCGATACTATGGGCCCAGCCTTTCTCTTCGACGTAACCACGAATATCCCGTTCCTTGCTCAGGTAAGTAAGACTCGCATTGGTCGTATTAACCAAGATTTCAGGTTCGAGAAAGCGATCCTGTTTTTCTTTTTCCAGTATCAACGCAACTACCAGAGCCGAGAACGAGCGGGTAAATACCGAATCACTGTCCCGTTCTCCTATCTTAAAAAACAAATGCTCATTATCCAGGGATACTCTAAGTATGTATTTCATTTGTTCTTCCGACAGATAATCTTCCATAACTAATTTGCCGAAAGTAGTGTACATCAACGTGTCCCTTAGCACCGGGTCAGTCGTCCCAATGTTGACTAGCATTGAATCTATCAAATTATATAAATCCACGTTTTCCACGCTAAAATTATCCTTGTCATTTAATATTTCAAGCGTTTCTTTCAATTTCAATTTCCTACACCTCCGACAATTATTCTAGTAAATAATCTAGCATTTTTTCCATTAATGGTTTAATTTTAGCGATTTCGTTCTCATTAAGGACTGAAAAAATCCAGTCCTTCTCAGCAGCAAAGATAGCAGCGATTTGCTTTGCGGCTATACGGTGATTGTCTGGTGTATTACTTTCCATCGCTTTCGTGAATGATTTTTTGACCAAACCCACAGGAAGAGATTTTTCAACTGTCTTAATCCCTAGCTCGGCCCGATCGGGACAATAGTGATGGAGCAATACACGTGCCAGATGTATAACAACATGATCCAGCATTTTTACTGACCAGATATCATTGCCACGAGAAGCAGATTTTTTGTACTGAAATAAAAACCATGCTACATCAATTACATCGTCAAAAAAATCTTCATGTGAAAGTACTAGCGTTTGGGTGACGGTATATTTCTCCAACCGGTTATCTGGATCGTAAAGAACCATAAAATAATCCTTCTCTTTAAAGTTCGCCTCAGTGACCGTAAATAAATCCACATGAAGCATGTTATCGTACACCGCTATTATCTGAGGCGCAATGATAAAAATATCGTCATGGAACAATAACTCTCTGTATGCTCGCAGATGATTCAGACGGCTCTTCAGAAAATCCTTTTCATCCCTTTCATCAACCAGACAGTAGAGATCGATATCCGAATGTTCATCGTGTTCGCCTCTTCCCATGGAACCTTTCACATAGATTGCCTGTATGTAGGGATCTTTTTTTAAACTGGTTACAATCTTATCAAGCGCTTTCTCCAATTCCATTTAATCACCCCTGTTAAAAAAATATATTACGCAATTATATAACAGTTCGAAACAGAAATACACCCAGAATAAATGCTGGGTGTAAGGTTCAAGATGACTTATTAAGACGCTGGATCAGTCGGAGGTTCAGGATTAGTGAAAGAAAGATGAAGGGATATAACGCGCAGGAGTACCACAATTTCCAACCGTTATAATAAAAGTAACCTGCTTTAAGAGCAAACCATTCAAAGATAATGGCAAACAAAGACCACAGCAACACATAAAGTATCTTTCTTGATTTCTTTTTATCTGACGGGAAAAAATTGAGAAACAAGAAACTAATTGAAGGAAAATATAAAATGATACCAAGGAGACCCAGCCACTGAAAGCCTTTTTCAAAATAACCGTAAAGATGATAATGTAAATCCAGCACCATGTCAGTTAGCGCCCCGTAGGAAAAGGCGAACAAGCCTGTAGCGTATATCTCTATTTTGGTCATTCTTTTCGGCGAGAAGTATGAAATTATATTAAATAGGATAAATATTGCGTATATAATAACCCACAAATTGATAGACCCTTCCTTTTATGATGTTTATAAAAGTATTCCCCGTTACAGGTTGATTATTCGCTGACAGCCCAGTAGGAGAAGTTTTCGATTTATGCGATAAAGCTCGTTTATGATGTCCCTGTCACCGGGTATCGACTAGTACAGACAAAATAAAAGGAGGTTGAGAAAGATGGAAAAGAAAATTATCGGTGGTGTATTCTCTCATGTTGACGATGCAGAGAAAGCTATTAAAGCGTTAAAGTCTGAAGGGTATGGTAGTGACGACATTTCTGTATTCGCTAAAGACAAGGACAAAGTGAACGATATTGAAGATGATACCAAAACCGACGTATCCCACAACAAATCCGGTCGCGGTAAAAATGCCGGTAAAGGTGCTGGTTATGGTGTTGTTTCCGGTGGTGTTCTTGGCGGGATTGCCGGCTGGATTGCAGGTATTGGACTGTTGACCATTCCTGGAATCGGTGCTGTGGCAGCTGCAGGTCCTATAGCCCTGACACTATCTGGAGCCGGAGTTGGTGCCGGTGGCGGCGGTATTGTCGGAGCCCTCGTTGGCGCCGGAATTCCAGAAGAACAGGCAAAGCAATATGAGAAATACCTTAAAGATGGCAAAGTGATTGTACTAGTGGAAGCGAATGAAGAAAAACAAAATGCTGTTTATCGCACATTCGTCGACAGCAGAACAGAAAACACAGCAATGTACCCAACTGAAGTTGTACGGTAAAAATTTCAAGAAGCTGCCTCCAGATTTTTGAGAGGCAGCTTCTTTTTACTCATTACCATGCGAATGTTTTGACAGTTCTTTTCGATCGGCAGCTGAAAACGGTTCTTCCAACCATCCGTGCTCAATCAGCATATTCAAGCCATCATTATTAAACTTACCGACCACAGTTATAAGCCGGCCAAACTCAGCTGCAATATCATGTCGCATCATAGAGGCAAGAGCATTGCCCAGGTTCTGCATGGCGATTTTACCTGCGAGTGACGTATGATACAGCATCAATTTATCTGAAAAAGGTGGCGTAGTAGAATCCGTGATGTACGCGTCCACAAGCTTAGGCGTTGGCAAATCCTGGCCAGTCATATATTCTCCAAATTGTTTAAACTGCTTTTCCGAAAGCTGTGCACCTTCACGGAAGTACTTACGTGCTGTTTCTGAGGAAGCAACCTGGCTGAATCCCAGCATGATAGCCTTGCCTAATATATTCGTATTAATATTATACTGCAAATGCTTTATTTCCATGGCCAGAAGCGGTCTGTCCCGTCCTGTGATTAGGGAAATAAATGACTTCTTCTCCACAAAATCAACCTTCTTGGCGTATGGAATATTGGGGTAAGCCATATCCAAACCTTTCGCCAAAGCCAGATGAACCCCTCGTGCGTACATTTCCTCGGTATCCCTGATACACTGACGAAAATAATGCATAACATCATGGCGAGTTGCAGTTGTTAATGCACTTCCATATGTTAAGGCACCTGGACCTGTCATTTGGACGGTATAAAAAAGCATAAATAAATCACCGAAGAGCTTTGGTGCATCCTTACGAACATCCTGCTCCCCAAAGCCAACAGGAACTGGTATATCTTCACTCCTAAAAATCTTCTCGATTTCCTTCAGATGTCTCTTTGATATGGTTTGCGCAAATTTAATATAATCTCTAATTTCATCATCTTTTACCACCTGAAGAAAATGCTCAAAGACACAACTGTACATCGAATCGCCAAGATAATTGTTAAACAGGTCAGCTAACTCCGATGAAGTAAGCTGTTTATACTGCTGCCGCTCATCAACCTGCTGCTTATTATTTGGTTGCTTTTCCATTTGGATCCTCCCAGAAAAACTAATCATAGAATTAGTTTGCGTACACGTGACAAATTTATTCAGGAAGGGAGCAGCCTTCAATAATGTTCCCCGTTATCCAATGTTTGTGTAATTAATCGTTAATATCATCTACTTTATTCTTTCCACCACAGTGGTTATTCAGCAGATCGCAAAGCGCAATCAGGTCATTCAGTTTCTGTAAATGCAGCCGATTTAATTCGTTCAGGCTGATTACCATACATGACTTCTTTCAGTTGAATTCCTTCTATCCATTCCATGAAGGAGAAGGCTAGTTCTTGCCGACATGCACTGTAGTAGATTTCTGGGACAGGAAGATGGTTATGTAACATTTCGTGCAATGAAGTTTCCATACGACAGGTATCCTAATCCGCAGAACAAGGGATTGGTCAATGATTCGATATACAGTTTATAATTGGAATTGCTTAAACCGCCGCCCAGCAATTGAGCAGAAACAATCTTCTTCCCTGGCATAAATGATTGCAGCATTTTTTCAATTTCTCGCTCAGACAACGATTTTACAGGTTTAACCCTCTCCCAGTTCACTTGCACTATTTCACCTCCCACTAATCAGTGTTCCCTTGCCGAAGCACGTTTTGAGATTGATACCTTAACGAACTTTTAGCCTTACCTGTTTCCGCCTTCCAAAAACAGAACCATGTGGTCGATATCAAAATAATTACCTTTATATTTCAATGCCTTTTCTTCTATTCCGTACTTTTTAAATCCAGCATTTCTATATAGCTTCTTGGCAGATTGATTCAGGGAAGCGACCGTTAAATAAACCTGCTCAACTTCAGGTATGGCTTCCGCTTTTTCAATTGACTCTTTCAGCAATGACTTGCCTATACCGTTTCCCCGTATCTCAGGGATTACATACATGGAAACAATAGTTGCCCGGTGTTTCAACTTTAACTTATCCTCTAAAAGAAGGGTAACCATCCCGACAAGCTTGGAATCTACAAACGCTCCATAAGTAGACGATATTTCTTGCGATTGTAGTCGTTTGGTGTATACTTCAAGCGGTCTCTCTTTTTCTTCTTCAAAACTTGCCGAAAATGCTTCTGGATTATTCTTTAAAGATCCGAGTCTTAATTCAAGGTATTGTTCAGCGTCTTCTGCGTTTAATTGTCTGATTTGCACTTATTTACCCCCTCCAAGCATTTAAAAATGATGCCTGTCAACTTATTATCTATGTTGACAGGCATTTCTTTAAAAGAGATTTATTTTACCAAAAAGCTGGTCCGGCTATGGCCTTCTTTTGTCTTGGAAACCTGCAGAATTGCTGGGAACATTGTCTTTAATTCCTGAACGTGTGAGATAACCCCGATCATCCGTCCTGATTGCTGCAGTTCAATTAGTGTGTCGATGGACTTGTTTAGTGATTCTTCGTCCAGTGATCCAAATCCTTCATCAATGAACATGGTATCAATGGAAATATTACCCTGGAAACTCTGTATAACATCGGACATTCCGAGCGCTAGACAGAGTGAAGCATTGAATTTTTCACCGCCAGATAGTGTTTTTACATCACGGGTCTGTCCGGTATATGCATCATAAACATCAAGGGCAAGTCCGCTCTGTCGGCCATGTGATTCCTGACGGTCACTCCGCATCAGATAGAATTGTCCGTTTGACAGCCGTTTCAGCCGGCTGTTCGCAGCGTCAATTATCCGCTCGAGGTATTCAATCTGCAGGTAGCGTTCAAATGAGATTTTCCGATCGTTTTGCCCGCGAAGGACATCATGCAAGTCCGTGATTGTCGCGAGTTCTTTCTCTCGTTTGGCAACTTCTTCATGTGAATTCAGGATATCTGTTTTAAATGTCTCCGCTTTTTTCAGATACTCTCTGGAATCTTCCAGTGTCTTCAGTGCTGTTTCGTATGCTGCCTTTAAAGCCTGGAGCTGTTCTTCCATTGCAGAAAGGTCGACACGCTCTTTGTCTTTCAAGGCATCCTGCAAATCGTTGACACTTTGCTGTTTAGAGGAGAGGTCTTCCTTAAATTGACGAATTGCTTCCTTCCATTCCTGCCGCTTCTCTTCCGGCATTTTTGCCTGATGATACGCCTCTTCGGACGCGAAGTTAGCTTTCGTCAACTCCCTGTCAAACTGTTTAATCGCGTTTTCCAACTTTTCCTTTGTTTCGTTCAGTTGCTTCCGGGCGTGTTCCAGGTCAGATGTTGCTTTCGTCTCAGCTTCTTTTTTCTTCTGAAGTGTTTCCTGGGCCACTTCCCATGACTTATCGAGTTGTTGCTTCCGTGTATCTGTTTCGCTGATTTGTTTTTCCAGTTCCGCAAGTACCCGCACTTCTTCAGGAGTTTTCGTCAAAATATCATCGTAAACCGCTTTGCTCGACCTGTATTCTAGCTTTTGTTCCTGGTATTCCTGCTCCAGATTCTTATGCTGTGTCTCCAACTGTTTAAGCTCATTCTTGGCTTTCTCTAGTTGCTCTTTCTTCCCTTTTAGCTCATCACGCTGTTTTTTCAATGTCTCAACTTCATTATTTAAGCGGCTACCTTTTTCAAACAGCTGTTCTTTTACCGATTGGGCGTCTGCCGGCTGAATTTCAAACTGGGCAAGTTCCTGCTCTTTCTCAGTAACTTGGTTATGTTTTGATTTATAATTCGCATCCGCTTCTTTATACAATCTATCCTTATCGTCGAGGTGCTTTTTCAGCCCGTCCAACTGTTCACGTGTTACCGTTTCACCGAGACTAACGGCTTTGTTCGGATGGTCAACGCTCCCGCAAACTGGGCACGGGTCCCCATCATGAAGGTGCTCGGCGAGAATGCTCGCCTGATTATTGAGCCAGGCTTCTTCATTCTGCTTATATTCTTTTTGGGCTTTTAGAAAAGCCTCTTTCTTCTGTTGGAAATCCTTTTCCAGCTGGGAAAGTTCACTGCGATAGTTGATAAAATCCCGAACAACTTTTGCCTGCTCGCGGGTCTCGGTTAGTTCCTGCTGTTTTTCAGGCAGCTGTCCAACCGCTTCGTCCATTTGGCTGATTTGTTTCTCCAGCACGTTGGCCCCTTCTGTTTTCTGCTGAACGTCCTTTTTCACCTTATCCAGCTTATGCGCTGCTTCTTTACCGTTCACTACCAGGCGTTCTAGTTTATTTTTCCGCTCATCAAGCTCTTTTACGGTTGGCAGATAGCCTTTTAGCTGTTCAAGTTTTTTACCGGTCGCTTCTCGTTCATCCTTTTTATTTGCTTCTTTCTCATATGTTTCCTGTGCCTGCTTTAACTCCCCGGCAGTTGCATTGCTGCTGGCTTCTGCTCGTATGAGAACCTGGCGCTTTGCCTGCTCCTCTTTTTTCCAGTCGGTTACCTGTCTTTCGTATACTTCCAGGTGGCTAGCTCGTTCAGCTTCTTCCAGCCGTTTTTCCCGGTTGGTGTATTCCTCTTTTTGTGCTTCCAATTTCTCGAGGTCGCCCTTTTTCTGATCAAGCTCAGTAAATCGCTCATTCAGCGACTTCGCCTGGTGATAATCAGTCTGTTTTTTGTCGTGTGCCTTGTATGCATCATCATACTTCTGACTGTCTAGCTCGATTTTTTCCGCATAATATCTCGACTCAGTTTCCAGTCCTGCAATAACCTGATTTACATTGTAATACGGCTCAGCCAGCACCTGAAACAACTTAGATTCTTCCCGTACAGGCAAGGTCGCCGAAATATTCTGTATGTAGGTATCACGCTGTTGTTGTGCCTGCTTAAAGCCCTGATCAACCTGGTTCTTTTTATCTCTGAGCAGTTGGTTAATCTGGTTGTAGCTCTCCGTTTTGAAAAGCCGGCGCAGAATGGCTTCTTTATTTTCCGTCTGGGAGGTCAGCAGTTTCCGGAATTCTCCCTGTGGGAGCATAACGATCTGCTTGAACTGATCTTGTGTAAGTCCAATGATGGCTTCTACTTTTTTATCAATCTCCGATACAATCTGTCGGTCAACGCATGGTACTTCTTTTCCATCCACTTTTTCATAAAACTCATACCGTTCACCGGTTTTGGATTTATTGCCGGCTTTCACATGACCCAGCTGACGGAGAATCCGGTAATATCGTCCATGCAGTTCAAACTCAAGCTCAATCGCCGTATGGGTATCGTCATCGGCAAAGTCACTGCGCAGCATTTTATTATCCTCACGATCAGTTCCGCTCGCACTACCATACAAGGCAAAGCAGATCCCATCAAAAATCGTTGTTTTCCCTGCACCAGTATTCCCTGATATTACAAACAGTTTATTCTGTTCAAGCTCGTTGAAATCCACACATTCGGTATGCTTATACGGACCGAATGCGGTCATTGACAGTTTTAGTGGTTTCATCTACTGCACTCCTTTCTGCCCGGAGGCTTAATTTTTAATGGCTTCTTTCCGTGCCGTCCCTGTCTCATTCTCTTCTTTTAACAATTCATCGAGTACTTCCTTGAAAATAGACTCGGTATCTTCCGACGCATCATGACCCTTCACTTCTTTATAAAAGGCTTTGAATAATTCAAGGTCACTCATCTCACTTCGGCTGGACCGCTCCTCGTTCGTTTCCTCATCAGGTGAAAGAATATAGTTGCCGCGCTCCACATGCATGGCGTTCGGGTAAACCGAGCGAATCCGCTCCATCGGTGAAAGTACAGGTGCCTCATCAAGCAGCCGGACAAACACATAATCCTCACTGACCGGGTGTGTCAGCAAGTTCTCCAGCGTATCCTCGACCCGGCGAATATCCCGTTTCGGTGTCAGGAGGCGCTTTTCGACTTCCACCCTGCCATCAGCATCCATTTCAACAATGTGATACCCCTTATTATGGTTGGCTTCCGAAACCGAATATTTTAAAAGAGACCCGGAATACCGTACCGTTTCATGGTGGACATGATGGGCCTGGTGAAGATGGCCGAGCGCTGTATAATGGAAAGGCTTAAAATGGTTGGCATCGACGTACTCGGCTCCACCTATGGAAAGCGGTCGCTCCGAATCACTCGTGTTTTCTTTTTCCTCACCAAAAGGAGTAACGAATGCATGGCCTATGTATACATGACGAGCGTCAGGATCCATGTCACGGCTGATGCGTTCTGCAATCTTCCCGGCTGCATCGTTATGCGATTTAATCGAATCGTCCTCGAACACATTCCGTACTATACTTGGATCACAGTATGGTACGAGATGAAAATGTATCGGGCCATGCTCATCCTCCAGTACTACCGGCTTAAGCTTGTCCGTGAAATTTCCGACAATGTGAAACCCGTTCTGCTTCATTATTCTGCTGCCGAAATTCAGTCTGCTGGGACTGTCATGGTTACCAGCGACCGCAAGCACCGGCGTGTTAAGCTTCAACACGATTGTTTGCAGGACATCGTCCAAAAGATGAACCGCTTCAGTCGGCGGAACTGCCCGGTCGTACAAATCCCCGGCAATGATTACGGCGTCCGGCTTCTCCTTTTCAATTGCTTCAATGAATTCTTCGAGAACGTGTTGTTGATCCTCGGTCATGTATACCCCCTGAACTAGCTTGCCAAGGTGCCAGTCCGCTGTGTGGAAAAATTTCATATTTTTCTCCCCTTTCCTATTAATTAACGACTATTTATCTGTAAGTCTATTATAGTACACTCGCGCCGTCTCATGGCATATAAATTCCCAGAATTTTTTTTGGTAAAAAAAATTCACCATACAGGATATTCTGTATCGTGAATTCGTTTGGTTTTTCCTGGAACTGGTAACCCGATACCTTATAAGAGGCGAAAGGAGGCGGCATTCCTCTCCAAACACCCCTCATCGCCTGGGATCCCCTATCATAGAGCCTTAAACGCGGATTGCCAAGCTGGTGGGGTAATTACAAACGCCAGCCAAAGCATTGCCATAAGCACATCCTTACTTAAGCGCAAAAAAGATAACAGCACCGTTAAAAAATCTTTAATAATTTTGCCCTTTAATAAATGGTTTCAGAATCCCTAGTATTGTCATATTGAATATCAATTCAAAAAAAGAACTGCTCCTCTTTGGAACAGTCCTTTTAAAATAAGCTTATTTTGTTTTATTAACATACAGCCGCTTATTCTCTTCCATACCAGAAAGACAGATCGCCGCCGGGTCGGAATCGATGTTAAATTTAACGGTTTCTCCCTGGACCGGTAATGTCTCACTGAAAATTTTTTCATACTCATCAACCGAAACTTCTTTACGGGAAGCAAACAGCTTCGAATGGTTATTGACATGCAAGTGCTCACGGTAACCTTCCCTTAGGATTCCGGTAAAGAACTCACCGACCGCTCCAGAACCATAGCTGAACATGCCAATCCGAGCTCCGGCTGCAAGTTCTTCATTTTTTTCAATCAATGAGAGAAAGCTAAGGTATAGTGCTCCTGTATAAATGTTTCCGACATTGCGGTTATAACCGGTACTGATTTTGTAATTAGCCTTGAGGCGTTCCTGGACATCCTCGGGAGCCTCCTCAATCACTGTCCGCAACGCCTTCATTCCCATTTTCGTATATGGCAGATGGTAACAGATTGCTTCAAAATCATCCAGGTCAAGGCCTGTCTTTGCCTTATACTGGTCCCATACTTTTGAAAAGAAGGAGATGTACTGTTCATTGGACAGTTTCCCATCAACAAATGCCTCATCACTGTAAACTGGTCGCCAGAAGTCCATGATGTCGGCGGTAAAATAAACACTCTGCTCTTCAAGCTCGAGCACACGCGGGTTGGCACTGATCACCATCGCCACAGCACCTGCCCCCTGTGTCGCTTCACCCGGTGTGTCAAGTCCGTACCGTGCAATATCCGAACCAAGAACCAGAACCTTGCTCTCCGGATTAAGCGCAATATGCCCTTTTGCCATCTGAATTCCGGCAGTTGCGCCGTAGCAAGCCTGTTTCACTTCAATTGCGCGCGCATACGGATTCAGCCCAAGGAGTTCGTGAACATAAACCGCTGCTGATTTGGAACTGTCAATGCCAGACTCGGTTCCGAAAATAACGAAGTCAATCTGTTCCTTGTCCGCTTCATCCAGTATTTCAAGCGCCGCATTCGCAGCAAGCGTTACTGAATCTTGCGTAATTGGCGGTACAGCCATTTTCTCCTGTCCAATCCCGATCGTAAATTTAGCAGGATCAACGCCTCTCCGCTCGGCCAATCTATTCATATCAACGTATAAGTGTGGTGTATAAAAACCTATTTTATCAATTCCAATTTTCACGACAAGTTCTCCTTTGCTTACCTGTATTAAACGTTACAAAGTACTATGTAATTTCCACATAAGTAACATCTTACTACAAATTTTGCAGGATTTAAATCCCTGCGACTTTGTAAGCGCTTGCTGATATGATGGGAATTGACCACACTTTTTAGAAGGTATCCAGGTTATCCAGGTTGTTCTCTTCAATGCCATCTGGTTCACTGCGAATAATATCCCTCCCGTATTTATGGAACACATCCACATGGGCAAGTTTTCCGGCCTTGGCCTCATCCAATGCTGTTAGATAATCCAGTTCCCGGCCACTTTCTGTCTTGAATGCAATAATGTCACCTTCATCATTTTTCCGTACTGCTACAATTTGTTCCTGTCCCGTCTGGGTCTCCTGCTGCCCCTCAGGCTGAGCCTGGCTCTGGTATTCCGCATATATTTTCTCAAAATCTTTATTTTCCACTAAAAAAACCTCCTTAACATAGGCTTAGTATGTTCGGGAGGTTCTTGATTTATGCCACGAGTAAGCCAGAAGTCCAATCATGATAAGTGTCTGCCCCACAAAGATCAGCGCATCCCAAAAATATGGATTCCCGACAGGCTGCATGAGTTCAGGCAAGGTGTATGCATACATATGAACCAATTGCGGAATAAAGTAAAAAACGAACAAACTGAGTGTCAACAGAACACCGACTAGATAAAAAACCCCGTACATTCGCACAAATTTTCCCTCATCCTGAAAGGTCTGCGTTGTGGAATCAGCTTTCACGAACGGTAGCCACCTGCTGAGATACTGCTTGCCATTTTCCATCAAATTGTAGCAACCGGTCATATTCTCACAGAGATAATAGAGATCTGTCTTCATATAAAAGCAGCATTGGTAAATCGATTTGATAAAAATATCGAGAACAATTAACGCCAGGAGTCCTCCAACTATCCCACTCGGCAAAATAATACATCCAATAAGCGCCAAAAAGACCACCGTCTGATCAAAAAAAATACCCCCAAGGTACAATACATTGCGCTGTTTTGGTTCCAGTTTCCAAGCCGGAGACAGGTCCGTTTCAAATACGACAAGAAATAGCCGGTGCCCTACCGACAGTTGTGCTGGCAAACCATGTGCACGAATTGCCAGTATGTGCCCAAACTCATGAATCAGAATCAGGACCAACGAAATTCCTGTATATGTAAGAATGTTAAACGTCATTGCATCGAAAATAAAAATATCAGCGTAAGACGGCATAAGTTCAGGATTCATTATAATCAGTAGAATATTGATAAGAATGATGGAAGGAAAAAGATTTCTGATTGTAACCTTATTGAAAAATAACTTTGCAATTGAGGGAGCCAACCATGTAAAGCCGCGTGGCTGTTCATTCTTTTTCGCTGTATGAATCTTTTCCCCATCAATTTCCCTGATAAGCCCCAATTCAAGCAACTGTTCAGAGAAATCAACTAAGTCTACCTTCTCGTTCGGGTATTCTTGGGCAAGAGTCAGCTCAATTTCCCTGAGGCTAATATTACTTTCAATCATCTCAATCGCATCGATACAAATTTTAGGCATCTCAAAAAAATCACCTGTTTGGCTATCCTCAACAATGTAATTTTTTTTATCCTGGCGAATTGTCAGGGGATTTAAAATCAATTGAGAATCTAGTGAAATCTTCATCCTGACACCCCCCATAATAGAGAAATAGGATGCTAGATTATTAGCATCCATCTAATTTTACCAACCGCCCCAAAATGTGCACCACCAGCATGGAACTTTTATTTTGCTAAGCTTACGGATTTTCATTATGTTTTCACCCCCTTTGAGTAGTAGAAGCTGCTTCATCCCCACTACCATCTGAAGCATGATAGTTTTTATGGTATTTCACCCAAGTGGGATATACTTTATCAAACAGTTCTACAAGCTCTGGGTCAAACTGGGTACCCTTACCATCAATTATCTGTTGATACGCTTTGTTCAAAGGGAGAGCCGCACGGTAAGATCTTGAAGATGTCATTGCATCAAATGCATCGGCAATTGCGGTAATTCTAGCCAAGTACGAAGTCTCTTTATCTTTTAATCCATCAGGATAGCCCTTCCCATCCCACCGTTCATGGTGGTGTCTAATTACGTCTATATTATCGGAAATCCCTTCCACTTGTTGTACAGCTTTTGCACCTACAACAGGATGGGTCTTAATCACATCAAATTCCTCTTTAGTTAATCTTCCTGGTTTAGACAAAATAGAGTCTGGTATATTTATTTTTCCAATATCGTGAAGTAGACAAGAATAGTAAAAAAACTTTAAGTCGCTATCTTTAAACTCATTCGTGGTTTCTGCCAGACTAAGCGCGTATTCGGCTACACGCTCACTATGCCCACGGGTGTACGGATCCTTGAGTTCCAGGGTAGCAATAATACCTTTTACAATCCCTTCCAACTGTCTACCATAAGAACTTTCTATTGCTGATACAAATCCAAGAAAGCGATGCAGAAGAATATAGGCAATCATCGAAAGAATTACTACCAAAAGCAAAGGGATAATAACTATTGGATCTTGAATAGCCAAGCCTACAAAAACAAATTTAAAAATTGTGCCTAGTGACACTAGATAAAAGAACTTTTTATTAACAAATATGGGAGAAAACAAAACTATAACTATTTCTACTATGTTACCACTTGTATAAGGGAGACTATTTCCACTATAAAATAAAATTTCGGTCACAATATTAGAAAGAGTAAAGATTAGAAAGAACAAATACTTAATTGGCCAAGGATTATCCGTCTTTAATAAAAAATACGCCAAAGGCAAAAGCCCAAGAATAATTATGTATAATACCGACCCTATACCAAATTTTGTTCCCACGGCCTCTAAATCCCATGGCGTAAGAGGTATAATATAATAATAGGTTATATCATACAGGAAATATATGACATAAAACAGCCACAAAAACCATATCGTAGTCCGTTTTTCTTCATTTAGTAGGGTAGATTTTCTAAGTGTATTTTGCATAATATTTCCCTCTCAGTTCTATTATTCATATCGGCAATTATAACGTTTGTATGTATAATCCCTACCTAGTTTTTTTCTATATTGTTTGTCTAATCAAAGTATAAGTTAAATGTAGAACCATGTAAATATTACCAGATGAAATGACTAAAATGCTTCACCCTTACAATAGTACCATAAATTTTTGTAAAATCTTGTCGTTTTTCTTAATTTTTTCCGAGGTATGGGTAAAAGGAGTGTTTTTATCGTTAACTTTGGAAAAACTAGCCATTACTTACATTTTTACGGGAGGCGCAAACGGTGGCTGAGAGTATAACTAATCGCACGCAATCTGTTTATTCGGCAAGAAATGTATGGTCAGGTATCCTGGTGGGAATTGGGCTTATGGCGTTTTTTGACGAAGCTGTTTTTCATCAGTTGTTGCATTGGCATCATTTTTACGATAAATCAACCACGGAAATCGGCTTAGTTTCCGATGGTTTCTTTCATGCATTCAGCTGGTTTGCGACGGTTGGTGGGTTATTTATGTATGCTGACTTACGGAGGCGGCAGGCTTTATACAAGACTAGATGGTGGGGTGGAATTCTAACTGGAGTTGGTGGTTTCCAAGTCTACGATGGAATTATTCAACATAAATTAATGCGGATTCATCAGATTCGATATGTAGAAAGTCTCTATATTTATGACCTGGTATGGAATATCACAGGGTTGATAATTACCCTTATCGGAGTTTTCCTGCTGGTACGTACGAAGAGAAATAGGAAGGCTGGTACCCATGGATGAGTTCCAACTACTTCTGGCGATTCCTTTCTTGCTATTACTATTTGGCTACATATTTGCTGTCATTACAGCGAATCGCAAGCACAGACCATGGCCGGTTTACCGTGTTGTTCTTTTAATACTTGGTATAACATGTGCACTTATTTCCGTAATTGGTCCCTTAGCGAATTTAGCTATGATGGACTTTGAAATGCACATGCTCACCCACTTACTGCTTGGTATGCTCGCTCCCCTACTGATTGTTCTTGCTGCGCCGACGACCCTGTTGTTACGTGCATTACCGGTACCAAAAGCACGTCGACTCTCCCGTCTGTTGAGAAGTCGGCTGTTTGGCGTCTATACGAACCCGATTGTCACGACTATTTTAAACGTAGGTGGACTCTGGCTACTGTATACAACAAACTTATACAGCCTTATGCATGAAAACATGGTTGTTCATGTTCTTATTATGATGCATGTCTTCATTGCCGGATACCTGTTCACCGCATCTTTCATTTATATTGATCCAAATCCCCATCGCTATAGTTATTTCTATCGTTCAATTGTTTTTATCATTGCGCTTGCCGGGCATGGCATCCTGGCTAAATTTATATATGCCCATCCCCCGGCCGATGTTACGGTTCCTCAGGCAGAAGACGGAGCTATACTCATGTATTATGGCGGTGATTTTATTGATGCAGCAATCATTATCATCTTGTGTTACCACTGGTACCGTAATACACAGCCACGCCCTAGCACTACTGTGTGAATTTATTCTGATGTTAAATGGTTTCGGTTTACAGCCTTGGGTGGCTGTTCCATCCAGCCATGATCAATCATAATGTTGGCGCCATCTTCCACATACAGACCAACGTCCGCCAGCATTCTGCCATACACCAACCCAACATCTCTTCTACCGTTCAGGGACGCGCCATTTGCATAGGACCGTATCTTCATGGAAAACATATCAATTTTATGTGCCAACATTAACTTGTCGGAAAAAGGAGCTTCCGTAGAAGTGGTAACATAATGGTCAATTAACGACGGTGACGGCAGACTCGCCTGATCCAGTTTTTGTGAACACAGGTCGATATGCCGCTGATTAATTTTCTTCCCACGTTTAAAAAAGTTTCTTACATCCGTGTCCTGTGCCACCTGCGCGAAACCAATAATTAATGCTTTACTAGTTATATCATTCTGCAAACACTCATACAAATGACCGATTTCCAGTCCGTGCAATGACCGCTCATTTCCCAGGTAACCATTCAAGTAGTTTTGTTTTTTTATAAAATCAACTTTCTTAGGTATTGGGATTGGGGGTGGGTCCATCAGCCGTCCTTTATTAAGTAAAGTCGCATTTATCTTATTCATCAATTTAACTGTTGAGGATAACGTTTCCGTTACAAATTCTCTTATATCCTCTCTTGATACCATGAAAATTGCCAGTGAATAAAGGCTTATCCCTGCTTTTCCGGCGTATTTTAAATAGTGGAGGTAGAAAGCATCCTCAAATAATCTTGGAGCATCCATATTAACATCATCTTTCGTAAATCCAACCGGCACAGCGAAATTTTCTCGTTCAAATATGTCTTTAATGTCCCTAACAATTGAATCACTTAAATTTAAGGCAAACTGTAAAATATCGGTTGTTTCCTTATCTTCCACGTTGTTCAAATAATAACCCAGTACGCATTGGGACATCGTATTACCAAGGTATGTGGCCCATAACTTCCCCATCTCAGCCGATGTTAATTGAGGTTTGTTTGTCATAGTATATAGGCACCTTTCTGACATTTTATTTTCTTAATTTATACTATTTAAGGAAAACTATTCAATGGATGAAGAGAGTCAAAAAAATAGAGGGATCCACCTAAATGGTGATCTCCCTCAGACTGTGCTATTTACTATTTAGCGAATTGTTTTTAAAGCTTTGCTCCAGGTATTTACCTGATCAAGCATCATGTTGACATTTTCAAGGTGAATTTCCAGTGGTTTGAATTGTGCCATGTTCTCGAAATCAGTGAACAGGGACAAAGTTGGGTGTGTACGAACATCTGCAACCATTAATTCTCCAAGTATTCCGCGCAAATGTTCAGCTGCACGGGCACCGCCTGTTGAACCGTAACTTACAATACCAGCAGCTTTGTTGTTCCACGCTTCACGAGCGGAATCAAGCGCATTTTTAAGCGGAGCACTGATACTGTGATTGTATTCCTGTACAACAAACACGAATCCGTCAAGTTCAGCAAGCTTTTCATTCCATGCTGCAATTCCTGCTGTTTCTGCAGTACCCATAAATGGAAGGTCGTAGTTTGCTATATCAACGATTTCATAATTTGCATCTTCACGCTGGTCAGCTATAGATTTTACCCATTCCCCAACCTGTGGGCTGACGCGTCCTTCTCTTGTACTTCCTAAAATAATTCCGATGTTAAGTTTTTCATTCATTGTATTTTCCTCCTCTGGTGTTTTACCAAATAATTTATCTAAAAATCCCATGTTGCCACCGCCTTACCTTCTGTAAAAGATTTTGAGTACTGCTAAAACCTTGTAGTTACTTTACGTAAGTTATTATATAAAAGTAATCATGTTATGTAAAGTATTAAGTTTTTTGCTAATTATCAAAATTCCTGGGACAAGGGGACAGGCTCTTTGTCCCACGATACACACAAGGGTGAAAAAAATGAATATATTCATATTTTGAGGTGACAAATGATTTCCGGATTGCGGAGGAAAAACAAACAAATAAACTAGAAAAACAAACTCCAATCAGCGAAGAAACTGTTCAAGGCAAAGGGGTTGCAGAAGGCATTCATAGAGGAAATTGCCCACGATGCCGGTGTTGCATCGGGGACAGTATAATATTACCTTTTCTCGAAAGGTGCATTGCTTCTTGGTATTTTTGCTGAGGATATGGCCGACCTCGAAGAAAACCAAATTGCCGTGACTACACATCACGGCAACTTAATTGATGATCAAATGTAATTGGTCAAGAAATTATCCATATCCTGTTCTTTTAGGGATTATAAAAGCAACAAATGGAGAGGCAACAATTTTTCGGAAAGGATGCTTGGTTTGGTACGGTCGAGATTCACAAGCGAATAGCATACGTACCAGGTGATGTTAACCTATGGCCCAATTTAACAGGCGGAGAAGAAGATTTTTTAATTCAGCGAGCTTCTTCACCATATTTCTCCTTGAAATGTTTGCCCCAGTCCGGCTGAGTCCCGTTAATGTCCGTAAAGTTATATTCGTGCATTAGGGCCCATGATGACATGGTTTTACCATTCAACCGGTGGACATTCTGGTCTGCCGCCAGGGAAGCTGCTGCCCGGCCAACATAATAGGGGGTTTCAGACATTAGAAAGTCCAGGTCAACTTTAGCTCCCTCCTGCCAGTTTTCCTCCGTAACCCCGAACTTTTCTAGCATCTCCTCAGACCGGAGAAAACCTGGTGTAAGACCAATTGCTGTGATATCGGGATAACCCTTATTTACCAAATCACCGGCCATGGCCTCAGCCAAATGAATGGTACCGATTTTCGCCATACTGTACGGCAAGGCTCCCCGGTACTTATATGTGACACCATCCGTAATCTCGAGGATTAAACCTTTCCCTTGCTCAATCATCAATGGCACACCGTATCTGCTTGTTATCATGTGTGTATGTACCGCCGTTTCGTGAACCTTTATTGCTTTCTGAATAACCATTTCCCAGAAAGGTGTTCCAAACTCGATTAACGATTCGGATCCCCAGATATCGTTAACTAAAATATCCAACTGACCGTTCTGTTCTTCTTTTACCCGCTCAAACAAAGCCTTGACCTCGTCCTCAATCTTATGGTCAGTTCGGACAGGGATTCCTTCCCCACCCCGGGCTGTAACCATTTCTGCAGTTTCTTCAATTGTTTCCGGCCGGTTCATTGGGGAAGGATTCCCTCTTGTGCTTCTACCGGTACAATAGACCGTTGCTCCTGCCTCTCCCAAACTGACTGCAATGCCCCGCCCTGCTCCACGTGTGGCTCCTGCGACAAGTGCAACCTTTCCTTGCAATGGTTTCATATTACGCCTCCTCTTCTTTTGTACCTATAGATACAACAATAATTCCTGAATAGAAATGAAAAAACATAATAATGAAACTCCTACTAACATATAACCCAAAATTGAATTTCGGTTTTTCTCAAACTCCTCTGTCCCCATAATTATCATAAGACTTCCTAGTAACAACATCATCACGGGAAAAACTTCGGAATTATTTGTGTACCTCCCATATGTGGCTATTATTATAATGAGTACACCTAAAACAATACGAATTATTTTTAACAATGAAGCTCCCCCAGACACTACTAATCTATTATTTTTTATCAATCTTTAAGATATCCTGCAAAGTCTTATCCAATGTATCATACCTAAATTCAAAACCCTCCCGCTCCAACCGTTCAGGAGTAACCCATCTACTTTTTAGCACTAGCTCCGTCTCAGTTTTAATAAAGATAGCCCCAAGCTCAAGCAACCATTTGGGAGAAGACAGACCAATCGGAACATTCATTTGCTTCCGCATCAACTCCATCAGCTCCCGATTATCGACTGGATTTGGTGCAGAGCAGTTAAATACTCCTTCAAGGTCTTTTCTTTTATTCAAAAAAAGCACAATTCGAAACATGTCCTCTATATGAATCCAGCTGAATTTTTGATTTCCAGGTCCCTGAACTCCACCAAGACCAAACTTGGTGAGGTTCTTGTACGGCGTCATAACCCCGCCACCTGGTCCCAGTACAATAGCCGTGCGAAGCGCTACTTTCCGGGTTTTAGGTAATTCATAAGAAAAAAATGCCTGTTCCCAGTTTGTCGCTACATCAACCGAAAATCCTGATCCTATCTCACCATCTTCTTCGGTCATCGGCCGATCTTCAGCATGCCGGTAAATGGTCGCTGTGCTGGAGTTCATCCATACTTCAGGCGGTTTTTGGCACGCATGTATAGCTTCCCCCAGGATGTTGGTAGTTCTGATTCTCGAATTCATGATTTCACGTTTGTTAGCCTCGTTGTAGCGGCAATTCACTGATTTTCCAGCAAGATTAACCAGCATCTCTGCATTTTCCAATGCTTCAATTATTTCCTTTTTGTTATCCCATGATATGTACCTTGGCTTCCTAGAAATAATTTTCACTTCATAACCAAGCTCGTTAAACTTCTTTTGAAAATATTCACCAATGAACCCTGTTCCCCCTGCTAAGACAATCTTTTTCAAAACGTAATTCCCCCTCGATCCAAATATCCTGGAAACACACAATACAGTATTCAATTTTCCCAAACCTAAAATAGTGGTTCCTGCTCATGGGTGAATTCTGCTTGAAACGGCATCAGTGCCAAATAAATCACAAAGACAATCAGCAAAATACCCCACGTCCATACCCAGGACAGAAAACTTGTTAGAATCCATGGAAGTGGTGAGAAGGGTAGCCCCCACAAACTCATTTTCCGGACGCTCTTCGTTGTGGTGTATTGCTTATTGAAGCAATTCGGGCATTTCTTCCTCCCACTTATGAAGAATATTACTTCTCGCCACTTAAAGTTATAACCACACGACCAGCAGTCAGGTAGTTTCATCAGACTTTCTCCTGTCTTCTACCTTAATTTTTAATAAAAGTACCACCTTGTCATTTTTGATCATTTGCTTTATCGCTTCTGGGTCTTTCATATTATATCCGCGGATTGAGTTTTTCGATGACGACTGACGATAAACACCAAGCACCTTGGTCTTTTCCGGCTCTAGCTCCACTTCTTCATCCCCTATACTATATCCCCATGTTCGGGGGTGGTTTTTGGGAAAGGGTTGTGCCAGCAGGATGGGATGACTCTTAACTCCCGGTGCATATAAAAAGACCATTGTACTATCAGAATTAGGGTTTATAATCCCAAAACCCAAGTGACCTGTTAAACTATCTCTTGGGCTCATTCCATACGACAAATCGACTAACGGATTGGAATCCTTTTTTCCATCCGTATATCGTTCAACCCAAACGTTAACCCACTTTTCTTTAGCGTTTTCTAAGTTGAATTTAAAGTCGTACAGGATTCCCAGCTCTAAATCTTTAAATGTCTTAACATAGTTGGAATCAGGGTTTGCAGATATCGTTGTTGCCCCTCCTTGCTGGCCCGTGCATCCCGATCCTATTGCTAAGAAGACGATTGAAAACAAAATCAGCAGTACTTTCCTCAAACAACCCCCTCCTCTAATTTGTCCGGTGAGTCATACGTCACATATGTACCAGCCACAAAGTCATGAATTGCGCGTTTGTCTTCCCTGATGGCGACCATAAAAACACTTACAATGACCCCAATACCCAAGGTCAAGGCATAAACCAGCCCCGCCACTAGATGCCGCATCAGCATATTACCAATACCGACATTTTCGCCGTTCACTTTTACAATACGGATGCCCAATAATCGTTTCCCAATCGTATATCCATACCAGAGAACCGGAAGTATTATATGATAAATTAAAACAAGCCAATCAAGTGGTGAATAACTTTCCATAAAAAATTCATTGTAAATAGCTAAAGAAATTAATCCTGTTACCAACGAAACAAGAATTCCATCTAGAATAAGTGCAAAAAACCTAACGCCAAAACCCGCTGGATTACTTACATTCATGTATACACCTCGTCTGCTTATTAGTTATTCAAGTTGTTTTTCAATGTTTCCAATTCTGCTTTAAGCCCCCTGTTCTCATCTCCCAGGTGCCGCAGTGTGTTATGTAACCGGTAAAAAATTGGCAGGTACGCTATTATGATGATAATCACCCAAATCATAATTTCACCTCCGAATGTTAGCCGGTAAAGACTCCTATTATCCCGATAATCATCAGACTGACAAATATAATAATTCCAATCGCTGCAGCGTATTTAATAAATTTTGTTGCAGACTTTTCGAGCTTACTATCCCCATTCTATAAAACCTCCTCTCATTGTTCTTCAAGTAAGAAGACATCTGTGACTTTTTTACCAAAAATGAGTGACAACGGGATCAGAACAATAATTATAACTGCAACGGATAATACATCAGTAAAACTGTTCCACGGTACAACCGCGTTAAAGAATAACCGGTAACCCTGAAATAATATAAGAAAAATAGCCAAAAAGAAGATATAAAACAAAAGCGTCCTTTTATCCAATACTCCCCCTCCTCTGTTCCATTATCTGTTAATTAGTGAGATATACCTATCATAACACAAATATTCAGATTAATATGCATGTTTCTAAAAATTGGAAGAGGTTTTTTTACCTAGAATCTGGCGGGGGCTAGATCAAGTAACTTATCAGCGAATCACCTTCACGACCACGCCTAAACGTAAAAGAACGACCGGCCTAATCACCCGGTCGTTCTCCAACACATTATTTAATTTTTTCCATCAAGTACTGGACAAAGGTATCGTCCCTTACCAGCCACGCTTCGAAATTCCGTTTCAGGTACTTTTCGCCCTCTTCAAAGCTCTTAAATGTCATATCCAGTAGGGTCTCGTTCTGTTCGATTGCCCAGTTACCATCGTTTTCCGGATATAAAAGGAACAGCTCTTCCTGCCGTGTCTTATACAATGAACCGAATGAAGATTCTTTGAGGTTAAACCGGTTCCTGTGAGCATCCTCGCGCAGTGGTTCCTGCGGGAAACTATCGGCAACAAACAGCTTGTATGCCTCTTCATTCATCGCCGCTCCTGCCGCTTTTGCATGACCACCCCCACCGAACCGGGAAGCAACTTCAGACACATCAACATCATCATGTATTGTCCGGAAACCGAGACGCCTGCCACCGATATTCATAATCGCGATATAATCGAGGTGCGGATATTCCTTTCCAAGCTGGTTTCCTAGCTCCGAATGATACGATTCCGCAAAAACAACCCCGGCATAATGGTCACCCACCTTGGTCTGAACAAGCTGGCGACGCTTTCGCCGGATGTATCGCTCCATTTTGTTATCTTCCATATTAAGGATTTTCTTTTCAAATTCATCAAAATAAAAGCGATCGCTCTGTTTCAGCCGCTCTATCATCTTCTCTTCAAATTCATCAATGGATATCAGATAAAAAAGTGCATTAAGCCGTTGCGCCTGCTGGTTGTCATTCTTTTCCCATTCCCACGTATCATACTGGCGGACAAGCTCAACAAATTCGCTGACCGCTTGGGATTCTTCCAGGAGCTCGTGCCCTACAAGATATTCGTATAACAGCGAGGTCGCAGAAGTCAGCTTCCCTTCTTCATCCTCCACAACAACATGTCCCCACGCATAATCGTTATATGTAAGGGATGTTTTATGGTGATCAATCAGCTGAACCTTGCCGTTTGTCTGATACCTTTCCTCCAGCCGCTTCTCATTTTCTTCGTTTATGGACAGGTCCGTAACAAACAAAAAGGTTTCAAGATCATCATTTTCTAATGACCACTCAACTTCACGGTCCAACCCTGAAACAGAGTTATACCGTACTTTAACATCCTTTCCGAAAGCCAGCTTTGCAAGGATGCCACAGCCGACACCATCCAGATCATTATGGGATAATAATTTGTACATTTACTTCACCTCCCCATGTAGTATGCATGTTCTCGTAAAAATTAAACAGGGACAGGGGGACAGGCTCCTTGTCCCACTATTTCACAATTAAAACCGGGCATTTGGCTCGTTTGGCGACCTTATGGCTGACACTTCCCAGCACAAACTCCTGCAAAACATTCAATCCCCTGCTACCAATTACGACTACATCAAAATCGTTATTATTTGCATGGTGGACAATTGTTGGTCCAGGCTCGCCGTGCAAAATCTTTACTTCATAGGAAACCTCGGCCTGTTTGGCCAGTTCTTTTACCTCTCGGAACCTGCTGTAACGTTCATCGTTAATATCCACCGTATTCCAGTTGTTCAATACATCGCTCTTCGCCTTGGAGGGATCGACAACAAATACAATCTCCAGCTGAGCACCAGAAGATAATTTTGCTAAATTGACCGCATTCTCAGCAGCCCGTTTAGCATGTTCGGAACCATCTGAAGCAAGCAGAATTTTTTTATACATTATGTAACGCCCCCTATTAAGTTATCTGTTACTGGGGTTGCTCAATTTTCTAAACATTAAAAGTATATCACGAAAAGAGTATCGTAAACTATGAAACTTTGCCCATTTACAGGGTTACATATGTTAGATTTGAATAAAGTTGCCATTAAGGGAGGTGTCACCCAGTGGATGCTATGATATCACTATTAGTTATGGTCTTTTACCTTGCAATTATTGCCTTCATAATCTGGTTCGCCATCACGTTAATCACCACAAATAAGGAACGCAACAGGTTACTAAAGGAAATTTCCAACAAGTTGGATGGACCTGGTCATGGAGGAGGAAGTAATTTTTGATACAATTGTAAAATAAAAACCTTGTTATGCTGGTTTGAAGGCTAAGAATATTGAAGTTACTCCAATGAGAAATAATCCCAATAATACTATTTTCTTACCTATGTCACTTTTAAAAAACAAGTAAACAAAACCAACATAGATGGCAGTTGCAATTGAAATAAATGTAATGCCAGATAGAAGCTTTTCACTCGTATAATCACCGAAGAAAAAATGTAACATTGTTATAGGATAAGATATCGAAGCAATCAAAAAATGAAGTTTTTTTGTACTCATTCTTCCACCCCTCGCCACTTATGACTTAATTTTCGTAACTGATTCAATAGCATAGTATATTTTCAATATCTTCTTTTGAATGCTTACATACTTTTCATATGCTGTAATAAATTCTTTCATCTCACTAATCCGATAGAATTCTAGCTTAAACAGTTCTTTTGCAAGATAATTTAAATCGTTTTTAATTCGTTCATTCTCGACTAAATCTCTTGCCTGTTTTAAAACAAAAGGTTTTTCCGCTAAAACACGTATAAGCTTTCCAGTATTATCCGTGTTGTTTTTCTGATGTAATACCATTAGCTCATCATTACCCCCATCAAAAAACGAGTTAAGTTTCTCGGGATCAGGGATTTGTGTTTCTCCTTTAGGATTTACTGACATTGCCGCTCTTTCAATTAGCGTTATTGTTTTTGATTTAGAATTAGATGAGGCGTCTCTTGGAACATCATTGAAAAAGTCTTGATAAACCTCTGAGTCAATTTCAATATGAATCTTTTGGTATTTTGATTCAGGCTCCATGTTAGTTTCTTCGTTTATTGATTCAGTTTCTTCATCTTTAACCAATTCAGGATCCTTACGTGCCTTTCGCTCTTCAGTAAATAAGTTTATTGTTAAAAGGAGAATAAGTAATGCCACTACTCCGATTAAAACCTGTTTCTTGATATTACCCCTCCTTATTTTTAAGGCTAAGTTATAACCCTATTCAAGGAAAACACCCGTTAATGTAATAAAAAAGGAATTTTTATTAACCGGTATACTTTGATCTTGTTTTTCATGTCATATTCACTTCAAAAATTCAACAACCGATTTAGTAAACTCATCCGGTTCTTCGAAATGCGGAAAATGCCCGCTATTTCTGAGCGTAACCACTTCACCATCTGGAACATCTTTTTGAAACTTTTTCATCTGCTCTTCACATGTTACCGGGTCATACTTGCCCCTAATTAAAATTGAGGGTTGTTCTATAACTTTCAGTTTGGACAGGAGTGACTCAAACATCTCTCCTCCTTCCAGCAATCGGTTATTATGAATGGTGGTTCTTTTATAAAACCGCTCCCATTCTTGATCTGTATAAAAGGAGTAATCAGTCTCGTGGTTAGGGTTATGTATATGAATCTCCTTGCCTTTTTCACCTAGTTCAGAACGAATTTCAATAAATTTGAGCATGAGCTCTTTGGCCGATTTATCAGATTGAGCCAACTCAAGACACTTTTCCGCCAATTCCTTCATATTCTCGTCATGGGAAATTTGTGCTGTTTTCCTTAACAGACTTCTGCCGGAAAGCCCAAAGTCAAAAGTTGGGCTTTCAAAAATAAGACGGCTTACTGAATCAGAAAACATCGTTGCATATTTCAAAGCAATGTAACCACCAAATGAGTGTCCCAGCAATGCCCAACTTTCAATCCCTAATTCCTTCCTCAGCTCTTCACAATCTAACAAGATGTCATCCAATGAAAAACGCTCATCATTCTTAATCATCTCTGACCGGCATACTCCTCGCTGATCAATAGCAATAAGCCTGAAACTTTCCTGGAGCCTTTTAGCCTGATGATAGCAAAATTCATAACAACTCTCACCCGGACCACCATGAAGGTACAACAGCGGATAAGCATCCTCGTCTCCGTGAATTTCCACATACATATCTTTCCCACGTATGTTTAAAAATCTCTTATTCGAAGTTGTTTTCATTTTGTTTTCCCCCCTACTTTTACTTTTTCGTATGTAATATCGGTAAATCCTCAACTAAGCAAATTTCCATTTTAGCCCCTTATAGGCCTTCTTAGAGTATCCAGTCACACTTTAGTTCAATATCTCAATAATTCAATACTAACATAATATTCCAAATACATTATTGTTTCATAAAAAAAGAAACAAGGAGATAAAGTATTATACTCGCCTTGTTTCACTCTTTACAGGTTCTATTACTTAGATTTTACTCCTGTATTATCTGAATAAGGTTGCCGCTTGTATCGTCAAAGACAGCTATTGTGACATTGCCCATTTTTGTCGATTCCATAGTAATCTTCACCCCTTTAATCGTTTGTACTCTGCGTCAATATCTGCAAACCCAAACAAAAAGACCAAATCATATGCGATTTGGTCTTCTTAATTAAAGTTCTATTGTCTTTATTACATTAATGCCAAGCCGTTCTTTTAATGTCCGGAAACTTTTGAAAGCCCGCCGATCCGGTTTTTCAATAGCTTACTTTCATCGTTCAGTCCTGAATAATGGACTTCGATATCATTCTCCTCAAATTTCGCTTCTATCTTATCCAGAGCACTCACTGCAGAATCATCCCACAGGTGGGCCTGCGAAAGATCTATCTCTACTTCTTTTACCGTGTCGGCAAACGTAAACTTAGCCGGAAATTCACTTACCGATGCAAAGAACAATTGTCCTTCAACCCGGTAAATCTTACGCTGCATTCGCATGTCGAGTTCCTCGGTCACTTTCACCTTGGAAATTTTTGATGCGAAGAAGATTGCGCTCAGTAATACTCCAGCAAGAACCCCAATAGACAGGTTGTGCGTTAGAATTACGATAGTTACGGTTGTTACCATTACAGCTGCATCTGATTTAGGCAGCTTGTTCAAACTCTTAATTGACGACCAATCAAACGTACTGAATGATACCATAAACATCACACCAACAAGTGCTGCCATTGGAATCTGGACAACCAAACCCCCAAGAACGATGATCAAGAACATCAAGAATACCCCTGCAACAAAAGTGGAAAGTCTCCGTGAACCACCAGATTTAACATTGATTACAGACTGTCCGATCATCGCACAACCAGCCATACCGCCGAAAAATCCAGCTACGATGTTAGCCATGCCCTGACCTTTACTTTCTTTATTCTTATCGCTTTCCGTATCCGTCATATCATCGACAATGTTGGCAGTGAGCAGTGACTCAAGCAAGCCAACAACGGCTAGTGACAACGAATAAGGCAAAATAATCATGAATGTTTCCCATGTCAGTGGAATTGAAGGAAACAGGAATACCGGCAACTGCTGACTGAGCGCGCCCATATCACCTACCGTACCAACGTTTATACCACCAAAGATTACGAGTGATGTTACTACTGTGATTGCAGCAAGTGTTGAAGGTACTGCCTTTGTAAATCGTGGTAAAATATAAATAATAGCAAGAGTCAACGCAACTAGTCCGTACATAACCCATGTTTCTCCAATGAAATGCGGCAATTGAGCCGTGAAAATCATAATCGCCAATGCATTTACAAATCCGACCATTACCGACCGTGGCACAAATTTCATCGCCTTAGCCAGTTTAAATACACCGATTAATATTTGAATAATTCCTGTTAGAATTGTAGCTGCGAGCAAATACTGCAATCCATAGTCGGCAATCAGGTCAACCATCAATAGTGCCATTGCACCAGTCGCTGCTGAAATCATACCTGGGCGTCCGCCAACGAATGAAATTACTACCGCAATACAGAATGATGCATATAGCCCAACCATCGGGTCAACACCAGCGATGATAGAAAATGCAATCGCTTCTGGAATCAGAGCGAGTGCCACAACCATACCCGCCAGTACATCTCCTTTAACGTTTCCAAACCATTCTTGTTTCAATGCTTGTATATTCAATGAAGCACCTCTATTAATTTATAGATTTTAAGAATCCAGCTCCCCGCTGAATCAATTTCCGTTTTCAACAAAACGAATCATACCATATTTTGCAGAAGGGGCAAAACGGCATGTAAACGTGAACATTTGAATATACCTCTTGAATCCTTCATTTTTCTTTCATTTTTTATACAACTTCATAAATAACAAAATTAGTATATTCTTTTATAATTGAGTATAACTGAGTATGTTTAGCTGAGGGTTTTTCATGAAAATGAAGAAATTATGATATGATAGAGTCAGCTATCGGTTTGGAGGCACTACGATGACAAGAGAAATCATGACAATCGCCCAGGTGGCAGAATATCTGCAACTTAGCGAGATGACAACATATAAACTAGTACAAGAAAATAAAATTCCCGGTTTCAAAATTGGCCGCCATTGGCGAGTTAAGCGGGAAGATCTTGATGAACTAATCGAACGGCTGAAGAATGGGGAACGGATATAATAGGAAAAACGCAAGCGCGTGATTGATCCCCTACAGTTAAGTAAAGGCTCAAAGGGTGGACCTTGTCACACAGAGACCGTGCTTAAGACATAGAGCGATAAGAGCTCAACGAAGAAAAACTCAGGAAGCAAACTAATATGCAACCCTGAGTTTTTTTAGATTATCCTGCCAGTATATTCGATAAGGGTTTAAAAAACAGTTCTACTAAAAAAGTTGGACTGGGCAGATCGGGAAAATAGACCAGCACAATCCCAGTTGTTACGCCGCCAATTAAAAGAATGATAAACGCGCGTCTTTCCCTTTTTTGGTCTTTATCTATGTTCGACCATTCAAAAAGAAAGATCAGCACGGCTGCGGAAAGAATAAAAATGACTTTCAAAAGACTCACTTTCCAGTCACCTCATTCTCAGGCACTGTTGGTGGATAGGTTGTCCTTCCCGGTCGCTGGATACGGACCGTCGCCTGAACCTTCACCTCTACATCTGGAAACTTTCCTTCCCATCTGTTTTTCACTTTTGCCCAATCATTAGGATATTTCCGGTGAAATATCTTGTCAAAGCCGAGAACATCCACCTGCATCTCTTCCTGAACTTTTTTCACCGCAAGACGTACTCTTTTTGCAAGTGCTTTTTCTAACTGACTTTCCAACTTTCTTACTATTTTAGGATTCATCAGATTAAGCGTTGTATCGTTTTCAACAGCATCATCTACCGAATTTATTTTTATTGTCATTTTCCAGTTATCATTTTTTATCTCGGGGATAAGCTCAGTGCTTGTTCGGATAATATCAAAGGTGATAAACCCTTCTTCGCCCTCTGGCTGTATTGTTATTACTGCTTTGTCTACCTTGTTTAGCACATAGAGTATCCCCCGGGTTAATTTAGTGTTGACATAGCCGACTATCTTGCCATCCTTAAATATGGCTGATCCATTTAGGCGAACTCCTGGTGATTCAGTGTCCTTACCCGGTTCAATCACCGGCAGTATAGCTCCTCTAGAGGGAGAAGCAGTCATTTGGAGTAAATCTTTCAATGTCACCTGCACTCCAATTTTGAAGTTTGCCAATTCCCGCATAAATTCAGCGGATCCTCTTTCCAGAACAGGGGTAATCCGAAGTAAATCTGCCGGATTACCCTTAGTGACAAACACATATGCTCGCAGCCGCGGATTGGGATGCCGAGTAAAAAGCTCGATGTGATTCCTAATTCCCTGTTTGGCCATCTTCTCGCCTATAATGTAAACTCGATTGTGCCCGATAAACAGGCGTCGGGAAAACTTTTGCTGCAATTTAGATACAGCATCGAAAGCAGTCTTTCCCTTTGCCGTTTTTACAGTGGAGGGCTGTCCACCGCTCATACCTTGAGGGTTTACTATTTGGGCCGAAAACTCTACCTGGTTATCTTCCGTTTCCTCAAGTCCAACACCGACCACTATTCCCAGATCGTTAACTTCCATACGGTCCCAGCATCCAGAAAGAATAATAAGCACAAGGAAAACCGCAAACACATACATGCATCTAGTTAGGTACACGGTGCTCAACTCCTCCTCATCATAGCAACCACCAACAGGATTACCGGAATAATTCCATAGAATAATGTTCCATAAAAGGGATAAACAGTACTTAGGAACTCATTTAGGTGGGGTAGGTTATCGACAACCCAAATCCCTAGAACGGTCAATATAACACCAGACGGAAGAACCGTTGGACGATAGTCACTTAAATGGAGCCAATGCGAAAGACTGATGACGAAAACATAATAAAAAACTGATATTTTCACAAATGTCCCACCAACCCAAATAGCCATGACAACTGATTCCATGTGCTGTATAAATTCTGCAAGACTGATATATCTGGCAGCTTCCATAACTGGATATGTGAAATGAGACGTAATGTTACCAAACAAAAACATTGCAACCAAGTTCGAAATTACCAGGGTAAACATCACGGCGATAACACTCACCATTCCCCATTTGGCACCTTTTTCCCTATCATTCATAAAGGGCAACATAAACGATAAAAGAAAGAATTGTTGAAACCAGCTGGCAGGAACAATAGCGCCTTCTAGGGAACGCATCGGTCCATTTTCCAATATTGGGAAAAGATTGCCTGGATCCATCTCAGGCATTAACAAAATAACGATGAGAATAAATAAAACAAACACAATTGGAACAAACACTTGCGCGCTTCTCGCCATTACTTCAATCCCGCCCCGGACGGCAAGAGCGCTTACAAGCACCATGCTCCCTATTATCACCGCGATAGGTGTCTGCAGAAGAAAGAATCCCTTGATGAATTCTCCATATTCACGCAGAATTATGCCCAGTGAGTGAATCAGGAAAAATAAATACAGGAACCCTATCAGCTTGCCAGTAACTTTTCCAACCAACTCACTACTGTATTGAATGATTGTCTGTTTTGGAAAACGATTATTGAGTTTAGCAGCTAAAATTACTGCAATAATACCGAATACTGAGCCCCATATTGGTGAGAGCCACATATCCTGACGTGCTATTTTCCCTGTGATGGAGGGAACCAGCAAAACCGCTGTAGCCATAATTGTTGGATACAGCAGTATAGCAGCTTGCATTGCACTGATACGACCCTTCTCAATCATCTCATTTCACCTCCAACACAAATTATTCTTTGCCCTTATCTGGAAAAGGCCTTTGATTTCCTGATTGGCGATACTTGTTGTATTGTCCTGTAAAATGCGGCCGTCTGTCCAGCTTCCACCAAGGTGCGCGCATCAACACATCCTTCATTTCGTTTTTCTTCATAGGTGCCATCGGGCTGAGATAAGGTTCACCGAACGAGCGTATTGTGGCCATATGAACAACAATAGTGATAATGCCCAATATTATCCCGAGTAATCCTAGTGTACCGGCAAGAATAATCATCGGAAACCTAAGCATCCGGATTGCCGCTGAAGCGGAGTAGCGCGGAATAGTAAATGAGGCGACCCCTGTAAGCGCCACAACGATTACCATTGGTGCCGAAACTATCCCAGCTGACACTGCTGCCTCACCGATAACAAGCGCACCGACAATACTGACAGCAGAACCTATCTGTTTTGGCAACCGAAGCCCGGCTTCACGAAGTGCTTCAAAAGTTATTTCCATCATCAATGCTTCAATTAATGCTGGAAACGGTACCTGTTCGCGGGAGGCGGCAATACTGATCAGCAGTGAAGTGGGAATCATTTCCTGATGGAAAGTAAGCAGTGCAACATACATAGATGGCAGGAATAAAGAGATCAGTAGAAAAAGATACCTAAGTAAGCGTATAGATGTACCAATAATATAACGTTGATAATAGTCCTCGCTTGCCTGTAAAAAAGAATAGAATGTGACGGGAACCACAAGCGCATGGGGACTTCCATCGACAATAATCCCAACCCGCCCCTCCAGCAGGTTTGCTGCGACGACATCAGGTCTTTCCGTGGATAAGATTTGAGGAAAAGGAGAATGTGGATTGTCCTCAATAAACTCTTCAAGTACTCCACTCTCCAGTACACCGTCAATGTTTAACCGGCTTATCCGATTTGTAACCTCATCAATTAGTGTTTGATCGGCCAGTCCTTCCACAAATGTAATAATTACTTTGGTTTCCGTATAATCCCCTACGTTTAATGACATCATTTTCAGTTTGGGACTATGTATTTTTCGCCGGATAAGTGAGGTATTGACAGAAATGGTCTCAACGAACCCTTCCCTTGGCCCGCGTACAACAGTTTCAGCGGTAGGTTCCTCAATTGCTCTCTTATCCCATTTAGAAAGGCCAACCGAAAAACCGGAATTCTCCTTATCCACCAGTATTACCGGATTACCTGTGGAAATTTGGCCAATACAGTCGGAAAGACTTCTTACTTGCTTAACAGTCGAAACGGGCAAACGTTTATAAATTACCTCCTCGGTTTCTGAATCCATATCACTCCCTTGGAACAATGGCGAAAGAACATTTTCATCCAGTTCCTCACCATTTACAAGTCCTTCTATATATACTAGAAGCGCCTTATGTTTTTTATCTATGTAAAAGGACCGGAACATAACATCTGAACAGTTTTCATATACATTGCGCAATATCTCTTCTGCTTCAGCAAGGTCAGACGGCAGTTCCGCATCTATTCCGCCTGGGTTTGAAGACTCAGTTATCTGACCTTTGTCCGACTGTTTCGTTTTACGTCTTTTAAAAATGGGCTGCTTTTTTCTCTGCCTGGCGCTCATCCTACCATCCTTCCATGTTTGGACTAGGTGGGTATACTATAGGATGATTCACTGGACAAATTTTATGCAAGTTAGGAAAGCCTTGAGGGGAAACAAACAGACTTCCTATAAAATCAAGGATTATTGAATAATTTCGCTTAGTCTGTTCGGGCTGAGGATTATTAGTTTAAATGATGGAAATAAGGCAGTGATATTTGATCACAACCGAATGGTTTTGTAGTTGGGATTGCAGATTGTTGGGTTCCTTTATTTTTGACACGGCTTAGGACTCCAGTTAATTAATTCTAAATAAATATTGATTATCAAACAAAAAAAGCGCCCCGTTCGACCGCTCATAGGGTTGATGAGAGGTGTTTGGCTTGAATTCCCGATTCCTTCGACCTCTCATAACGCCGATAAGCGGTGTTTGGCATAAATTCTCGACTCCTTCGACCTCTCATAAGGCCGATGAGAGGCATTTGGCTTGAATTCCGGCTTCCTTCAGTCTCTCATAACGCCGATGAGCGGTGTTTGGCAAGAATCCACCTCTAGTGGAGCACTTTTATAGTTGAAACTCCTCCGCCAACAACTGATAGGACCGCACTTTGGCATCGAAATCATAAATGTTCGTTATAATCATAAATTCGTCGGTCTGGTATTGCTCGCTTAACCGGTCCAATTTGCGTTTCACCTTATCCGGTGTCCCGACAATCGCCCGCTCGCGGTTCTTTCTGATTTGTTCCAACTCCTCTTGGCTGAAGGTTTTCTTTTTCACTTCTTCAATCGACGGCACTTTGGTATCGGCACCCTTTCCTACACTAAGGAGCCATTTATCTTGACTGAGTGCCAGCTCCTCTGCTTCCTCTTGCGTTTTTGCACACACGACAAAAATACATACAACGGTCTTTGGACTCTCTATGCTGGGTGAAGACTGAAAGTTATTTCGGTATGTTTGAATAACTTTTGCTCCATTATCAGGCTTAATAAAGTGACCGAACACAAACCCTGTACCAAGCTTGGCTGCATTCTTTGCGCCGCGTTCCGACAACCCGAGCACCCATAATGGCGGAACATTTTCCAATCTGGGTGCAGCTTTCACCATCCGGAACTGGTGGTCTTTTGGCAGTGTATTGTGCAGAAATCCCTGCAGATCAGCTAGCTGCCTTGGAAATTCCCGCATACTTCGATCCATATTATCGGTTATTGCCATGCGTGTTAATTGCGAACCACCTGGTGACCTCCCGATTCCGAGATCAATCCGTCCTGGGAAAAAAGCTTCAATTGTTTTAAAGTTCTCCGCCACTTTAAACGGGCTGTACTGTGGTAAAAGAACCCCGCCGGACCCGACACGAATTCTTTCTGTGTGGGCAGCAATCCGAGTAATCAGAATTTCCGGTGATGTGCTGGCAAGGCCGTTGGTATTATGATGCTCAGCCACCCAGTAACGTGTATATCCGATATCCTCGGTTATTTTGGCCAGTTTCAGTGTATTGTTTAGTGTATGTATAGCGTCAGACCCTCTCGAGATTGGTGCCTGATCCAGTACGCTCAGTTTCATAAAAAATCCTCCTGAAATAATTGGGACCCTAAGCTTTAGAGGCTCAGAGTCCTTGACCATTTTCTGTTTACGGTTTTAATAACTTTGCATTGATGGCCACAATAACCGTACTTAAACTCATAAGAACCGCCCCAACCGCTGGGCTGAGTACAATCCCAAGAGGTGCAAGTACACCCGCAGCTAGTGGGATTGCAAAGATGTTGTACCCGGTTGCCCACCATAAGTTCTGTACCATTTTTCGATAAGTTTTTCTCGACAAGTCAATTAGTGATACAACGTCGTATGGATTACTTTTGACAAGTACGACGTCCGCAGTCTCCATTGCTACATCGGTTCCGGCTCCTATCGCGATTCCAAGGTCAGCTGTTGCCAGTGCCGGAGCATCATTCACGCCATCGCCTGTCATGGCGACCCGCCAGCCTCTATCTTTAATTTCTTTTACTTTATCTGCTTTGTCATCAGGCAATACCTCAGCATAGACCTCGTCAATATCAAGCTGTTTGGCCACCCAATGAGCAACTTTACTGTTATCACCTGTCAACATAATGGAATGGATATCGTTGTTACGTAGTGAATTGATTGCTTCTTTCGCCGTGTCACGGACCATATCGGCCAACGCTATCATGCCAATAAGTCTATCGTCCATTAATACAAATATAACGGTTTTCCCTTCTTCTGACATATGATTGAACTTATCCACGTCGTACTCCAAATTGTTATTCTTCACATACCCGGGGCTTACCGCATTTATTTTTTTACCGTCAATATTACCTTCTATGCCTTTTCCAGTAATCGACTGGAAATCATTAACTTTCTTCAACTTCAAATCTTTTTCTTTTGCAGCGGACAGAATGCCGCTTGCAATCGGATGCTCAGAATTTTGTTCGATGCTCGCTGCCCAAGTCAATACATCATCTTCTGAGTATCCTTCTTCAGCCACAATGTCGGTAACGCCAAACTCACCCTTTGTCAGTGTACCCGTCTTGTCAAAAACAACCGCATTCAGATTCCGTGCCCCTTCAAAATTTGCACGATTACGAATCAAAAGTCCTTGTTTTGCCGATATGGAAGTCGATACCGCAACCACCAATGGTGCAGCAAGTCCAAGTGCATGCGGGCAAGTAATTACCATCACCGTTACCATTCGCTCGAGCGCGACATCAAAAGAATAGCCGAGCATCAGCCAGACTACAAGCGTGACTATACCAGATCCCAAAGCAAGATAAAACAGCCATTTTGCTGCACGGTTGGTAAGGTCTTGTGTTTTTGATTTGGACTCCTGAGCTTCTTTTACCAGATTTATGACCTGTGAGAGGTACGAGTCCTCCCCTGTTTTTTCAACCTGGATGGTGATCGATCCTTCGTTGTTAACAGAACCACCAATCACCTCATCGCCCTGATACTTTTCAACCGGTACGGATTCACCTGTTAACATAGATTCATCTACCGCTGATTTACCGTCTGTTATCGTGCCGTCCACAGGGATTTTTTCACCAGGTTTAACAAGGACCTTATCATTATTCTTCAATTCGGACACTGGAACGTCTTCTACTTCACCGTTTTCTTCAAGCTTATGTGCTTCATTCGGCATTAGTTTGATCAATTCCTCGAGCGCATTAGACGCGCCCATAACCGAACGCATCTCAATCCAGTGACCTAATAGCATGATATCAATCAGAGTTGCCAATTCCCAGAAAAAATCCTTACCTTCCCAGCCAAATACGGTAAGGGAGCTGTAGCCATACGCCACCAGGATGGCCAGACCAATTAGTGTCATCATTCCCGGGTTTTTGTCTTTCAGTTCACTGATAGCCCCGGTAATAAACGGCCAGCCTCCATAGAAAAATACAAATGTGGCAAACGCAAACAGAATATACTTATCACCAGTAAAGTCCCAATTCACCCCAACTAAAGACTGAATCATCGGTGATAAAATCAGAATGGGAATCGTAATAATTAACGAAATAAAAAAACGTTTTTTAAAGTCATTAACCATATCTCCATGGTCATGTTCTTCGTGATGACCGTGATGATCATGGTTTTCATGCCCACTGTCATCATGTAAATTGTGACGGCCCTCATCCTCGACTTTCTCATGAGGGTGATGATGTTCGTGTTTTGGTTCATTGTTTTGATGTGCAGCATGCTCATGGTTGTGATGTTTCTGGCCATGCGCCTTATTATGTTTATCCATTAATTCTGCTCCTCCTCTCTTGTCGATTAGTATTACCCAAAACCCACATGGTGTATTTTTTACCCATTTAAAGTATAGAGAAAACTGGTTCAGTAAGATAAAAAACGCTTCATTACTAAGAAAGGAAGCAGGTTTTAATATGAAATAGGCTGATTATTCACTACAATACTTAGGAAAAGTCCGCGATAGTAACGGTTAATTTTCAAAATCTCAAGGGATGAATCCTGCAACAGACCAAGTGTATCCCGGTCAAGATGACACCCGTCGCAAACCTGCTTCCAGACAGGTGTCATAAAGCTCTGGGCTTTAGCCAAAGCCGGCTGGTCCATCTTCACATGTTCAAAAAATAACATGCGGGCCCCTGGTTTTGCGACCCGACGGATTTCACGAAGCGCAGCTACAGGATCTGGAATCGTACAGAACACCAGCGTTGCAACGACAGAGTCAAAAGTGTTGTCATCAAATGGAAGTTTTTCGGCTCCTGCTGTATAGGTTTGGATGGGAATGCTGGCGTCATCTACCCGGGGAATGGCTTTTTCCTGCATCCTGGGGTTGGGTTCAATGGCATCCAACCTGGTTACATTCTTGTAGTAAGGAAAGTTAATGCCGGTACCTGAACCAACCTCAAGCACCCTTCCGTAAGCTTGTTCCACGAGGGATTTCCGTATAAGATTGAACTTGTTCTTTTCCAGCGGTTTCATCGCCGTGTCATATATACGTGGAAACCATTTTCCCAATACCTTCCCCTCCTAAAATAAGCGACAGGCTTATCAATGTTCTACTGCTGTTCCGTTATCGACACTTAACTCCCATGTCTGACCGCTGTTATGCGAGAAGTATATGTCTTTATCATCTGTAGCAATAACCAGTTCCTTTGGCTTCGCAGGATTCTGCTGAATATACATAATCGGAGTTTCCACAGATTTTGGTATACTCAGCTTATTAAGTTCGTTTGTTGGCAGACTGACATTGTACAAGTTAACCTCATTGGACTGAGTCGCAACAAGAAGGTTATGCTGATAACCAAAAGCCACTGCCGTAACATGGCCATTTACTGGCATTTTTTTAAATGTATTGCCATGGTCAGCTGACACAAACACGCCTTCATTCGTACCAACAGCAACCGTACCGGATATCGTTGGATGTGCTGTAAGTGAACTTGCCTGCCCCTTTAAATCTTCCAATTCACTCTTAGTCCAGTTTTTTGCTTCATCGGTTGAATAATAAAATCCCGGCTCAGGCATTTGCGAATTCGCTGCTGGATTAAAAACATAAATTTCCTGCGTTTCATAGCCAACCGTCATGCCATGAAAATCAATTTCTCCGTGCAGTCCCAAAATATCAATCGATTCTCCCTTGTCCGTACTTTTAACGATTCCAAGTGGGTTTTTAAGATCTGACCCTTCGGCCGGGTGCCCACTACTATAGAATCCATTTTCAAACATGGAGAAGCCCATATAGTCGTGTGGGGTTGTATTCGGATCGGTCCATTCACCGTCTTTGAAAACCTTCAGGCCATCATGTGCCGGAACATAAAGCTCCTCTCCGTCACTTGTGTAGCCAAGCCCATGGATATGGGTGAATGTAACATTTTCGTGGTGGTCATCGGCTGAGCTTTCCCCGTCATTTACGTTCGCCATAACCAGAATAAAAACAACCAAGACAGCTGATAAAATGGATCCCCACATAAAAACATTGTTCCGGTTCGATTTCTTTTTTGTCTTCCTAAAGAAGTATAGTCCCACGAATATAACAAATAAAATAATGCCGGCAATCAGGCCGTAGTTCCAGTAATTAGTAACGGAACCTGTGGCGCTCTCTTCCGTTCCATGCGCAAAAGCAGTAAATGGGACGACAACCGTTCCAGCTAGCACAGCTGCAATCATAAGTAATCTTTTCATCTGTAATCTGAACACTCCCTGATGAATTGTTGGGGATTATACCCGTTTCATCCTTTATTTTACATCCTCATTATTAAGAAACTATGTAATTTTTCTAAAGAACTTTTACTTCAAGTATAAGATTTATTGATACGATTTATCAATAAACTTCCCTTTAACCGGTTAAAATACTAAAGAATTCCACGCCACAACGGGAAATGGGGGATACACTAATGGAGCTGCAGATGATTGAAATACTTGCACCGCAAGCGTTCAACGAGGAGCATATACTTGAAAAATTCGACCATACTGTGTCATGGGTAACCCAGGGAGAGGAAGACGTACATATTCATATTCTCGTGGAGAAGCAAGATGCTGAGCAGATACTTAATTACCTTGAAAAGGCGGCATCAGATGAAAGCAATCAGTTTGATGCACTTCTTTATTCCGTAAAAGCGTACATACCAAGTCATTTGAACGAAAAAAATACCCCTAATGACGATCAGGAGCAGTTTCAACGGGCAAGCCGGCATGAACTTTTATCGGTTGTGCAGACCTCCAGCAAAATTGACGGCAGCTTTTCATGGTTTACCGTATTTGCCGCGGTAGTTGCAACTGTTGGGATTATCCAAAACAGTCCCGCTCTGGTACTTGGTGCCAATATTATCGATCCGTCAATCAGGCCGTTGATGGGAGTATCATTTTCCTCCGTCCTCGGTGAAAAAAAAATAATGCGGCAATCATCCGTTACAGCACTATTCGGACTGCTGATTCCTGTTTCCATTGCCGCCCTATTTGGATTTCTTTTTCCGCTTCCGATTAATAGTACTGAATTTCTGGCGCGGACAAATGTCTTTTTACTCGATATTCTAGTGGCAATTGCCGCCGGGGCTGCCGGTGCACTTTCATTTGTAAAACGCTCGCAGGGGCAGCTCGTTGGAGTGATGATTTCACTTGCTGTACTCCCTCCTGCTATTGTATTTGGTATGATGATGGGTGCCTTTGAATGGCAGTCAGCAATTCAGCCTCTGTTGTTATTGGTAATCAACATCAATTCCATTCTATTATCCGCCATTGTTGTTTACTGGCTTAGTGGAATTAAACCGATTAATTGGAAAAATATTCAGGACGCCAGCACATCAAGACTGCATTCGCTGCTGTTTACTGGCGTGTTCTGCCTGTTCCTGGTTATTACGGTGATTTTCATGCAGTTTTAACCAACGATAATACGCTCTTCCGGGAACTTGTAATTTGCTTCTCGATGTCTAACATGGAATAACAGAATAAAAGATAATATACCAATTCGCCCAATAAACATTAGTGCAATAATTACTGATTTTCCAATCGTACTGAGTTCAGCAGTTATTCCCATAGAAAGTCCAGTAGTACCAAATGCCGAGCTTACTTCAAACATGATTTCCATCAAGGAGAATGGCTCGGTTCTGGCAAGAATCATAATAGCAGTAAAACAGAGCATAACAGCCATGAACGTTACTACGACCGACTTACGAATATCCTCTTCGTGAAGCTGACGCCCGAACACTTTAATATCTTTTCTGCCCTTAGCGAATGTAATGAGTAACAGGATAATAACGGCAAAAGTAGTCGTTCGTATCCCGCCACCAACCGAACTTGGCGACGCCCCAATAAACATCAAAAAACATAAAGCTAACAGTGTTGAATAAGAAAATTGACTGACATCCATCGTTGCAAGTCCACCATTTCTCGTGGTTGCCGATTGAAAAAATGCATAGAAAATCGATTCATGCCAGCTTTTTCCGTCAAAGAAATGATTTGCTTCAAACAGCAAAATAACAATCGTCCCGAAAAACATTAGTGAAAAGAATGTGAGTGTTGTCAATTTGGTATATAGACTAAACCGACTTAACCTGTGCCCTTTTCTTTGTTTTATATAATCCTTCACCTCGATTAGTACCGGGAATCCGATAGCCCCTAATGTCAGTAGAATGATTGTTATAAACTGTACATAGTAGTCATTGGCAAATGGAACAAGTGAACTTCCAGTTATATCGAAACCAGCATTTGTCGTTGCACTGACAGAAGCAAATAAGCCTTGAAAGAAAGCCTGCTGCCAAGTCGGAAAATAATTCAAAAAATGAATACCTAAAATTAGTGCTCCAGCAAGCTCAATAGCAATAATTATGATTAAAATCTGCTTCATCAATTCAACCAAACCTGACAAGTGTGACTGATTCTGATCTGTTTTAATAAGCTGACGCTCTTTCAATCCGATTTTTTTGCCCATTAATAGCCAGACAAAGGTTCCAAGCGTCATAATTCCGATACCACCGAACTGCAGAATAAACAGCAGTATAAATTTACCCGTAATACTGAACGTATCAGCGGTCGAAACCACGGTTAATCCGGTCACACTGACAGCACTGACCGCGGTAAACAGGATATCTATAAACGTCCAATCAACACCTGGTTTAAGTGCTACCGGGAGGCTCAAGAGACCCACAGAGACCATAACTGCTATAATATAGAACAACACAATTATTTGTGCCGGCCTTAAGCCATTACTCCTGTAAAAATTTTTCACCGTAAACTTCCTCATATTTTCACCCAATTTCTTTCAGAACATAAAAAGACCATCACGAGAGAATGGTCCTAGGATAAACCTGCGACCTCTCCCTCAACATATCAACGCTTACGAGGTTAGCTGTCGGGTTAGGGACTGAGAGTATCCCCTCTTACCATGTAAGATTCACCCCAAGATAGAATAAATCTATCATTATTCGGTCCCCCGTTCAATAGATTCAGCGATAAAGGTATCAGATCATATATAGTTTGTTGAACTACCCACCACTTATCTCCCTTGCGGTCTGATTGAAGTGGGGGATTCCTAAGAACACCGGCGTAACCGCCAGTTATGGATTAGGCTATCCCCGCAGTCCCTGCGGTTAGAAGTCTTATCGCTTCATTTTGAAGGTTTAATCCTGCGTTGACATCTCGTTGGTGGTGGGCCCCACATACACAGGTCCACTCACGCACATGCAGATTTTTAACGTCTTTGTTTTGATAACCACAACACGAACACAGCTGCGAACTGGGAAAGGTTTTACTCACTTCCACCACAGTTTTGCCGTACCATTCAGCTTTATATTTCAACATGACCTTGAATTGATACCAGGACACATCCGCAATGGATTGAGCGCTTTTCCTGTTTTTCATCATATTCGATACCTGCAGACGCTCGATTCCAATCACATCGTGGTTTTTGATGATATCGGTAGAGGTCTTATGCAAGAAATCTTCGCGCTTGTTGGCGATTTTTTCATGAATGCGGGCTACTTTGATTCGTTGTTTGTTCCAGTTACCAGAACCCACCACACGCCTCGATAGCACACGTTGAGCTCTTATCAGTTTTTGTTCCAGGGTTTTATAGTAACGGTTGTTTTTGTATGTAGTTCCATCCGACAGCACAGCGAAGTCTTTCAATCCCAGGTCCACACCCGTATTGGAGTTGTTCGCTGGTAATGGTAAGACCTCCACTTCCGCAAGAACAGACACAAAATACTTTTCGCTCGAATTACGCCGAACGGTGGCATTAATGATTCGTCCTTCCACTTCACGACTCTTGGCAAAACGAATGAGACCAATTTTAGGCAGCTTTATGTGGTGATCAAAAACAGTGATATTCCCATTGGTTTGTTTGGTGGTATACGACTGGACCTTATTTTTTTTACTTTTGAATGTAGGCGCTTTATTTTGTTTCTTGTAATACCGTTGGTAAGCGTCAGCCAGATTCTCCACGGACTTTTGAAGGGAGATGCTATCCACTTCTTTTAAAAAGGGATAATTGTCTTTTAATTGACGAACCGCCCTTACAGCTTCATATTTATTGAAAAACCCACCTTTCCAGTTGTTGGAGGGAAGTTGGCCGTTTTGGACCATCTCTTCTGTTATGTACCAGTAGGCGTCTTTTTGCTTCTGTTTTGCAAGGAAGAAATTGAATACAAATCTGGAGCAACCAATGGTCTTGTTGATTAGCTCGATTTGTCTTCGATTGGGATATATGCGAAATTTAAAAGCTTTTTTGACCAACATGAAATCACCCACTTCTCAGGAACGTTTGTTCTCATTATACCATGGAAGGAGGTGTATTGGCTATCGCCAACCGACATTCATCTCCCCCTTATCGCTGGGCTAAAGCCCTTCGCGCAATTGAAGAGGAAGTCTTCTGTCGTAGAGCGATAAAGTATAAACTACGCTCTATTAGATCAATTGTCAAAGGTTTTTTTAAAAAATCCTGGGCAGTACAAAAAAGGCCTTCCGCATCCCTAAACAGGACACAGAAGGCTCCATATTCAAACCTGATTATTCTCCACTTGTTCCATGGTTCAAGTCAGACGATAAATGTCGAAATCAATACAACGGCACCTAAGATAACCGCAGCAATTGCAGAACCTCTAGCAGTAGTAGATGGTGTAGAAAGTGCAATTACTCCTAGTACGATGGAGATAATCCCCATCCATACTGGCGCCCATATAAAGCCAATCAGGGCAACGATAATACCAATCCAACCAAGACTTAAACCTGTACCTTTACTCATATGCGCTGTATTAGTAGCCATTATAAACTACCTCCTTTGCACATTGTGGAGTTTTTTTTATCTTTCAATAATAGTTTTCCACGCTGGTCAAGGGTCTAAACATTCTATCTTACAATATTTGCTTGAGTAAATTAATTAAAAAGCGGCCAGATTAGAACAATAATTCCTAATCCGACTGAAGTTGCCGGAACACCTTTCGCAGGTCCGGTCAGTGCCACGGCCCCCAACACAATGGCTGAAATCCCCAGCCATAACGGGTAATAAAGAAAACCTATAATTGCGACGATTATTCCAATCCATCCGATTCCAAGACTAAAAGCCTTATAAAAATTTACGGATTTATCCGCCATGATAACTACCTCCTTCCGTACTGGATTGGAAGCAGTATTCATTATTATTATTTCCCCTCCTGTTCCATGCTAAAACGGCCATCATTGTAGAGGCAAAGGATATAGCACAAAAACTGGGCAAACGCATACACTTTATAGAGAGCAGATTAACGCCTACAGTTTTTTTGAAAAGAATTGTTGTTTTTAAATGGATGATGAATTCAAACGAACGGTATTACTAATTGCAGCGCTATATGTATTCATTTCCTTTGCCCTTGAAGACGGAGAAGATGTCGAAACCTAGGCTGAGGAAGACAACGTATTTCCATTCAGTACATCCACAATACAGTAGCAGGTGACTAATATGTCCAAGAATACTGCGAAGAATGATAAGTTTGGTGATCCGGAACTTAACAGTTTATTGGGAGGGCTTAACCTGTAGTCACAGCAGATTGCGGTAATTACAGCAATTTTAGTGAACGTCCTCGAAGTAGAATATGTTTTGCTTGATCGGCAACAAACCTTGCAGGTACTACTGGAAGGTTCGTTAGGTTCGTTAAGGAAGAAAACCGAAAGAGATAAGCTCGTTGAACAGGTAAGCGGCATGTCAGTTGGCGACTTATTTGATACCCTGTTGCGAAATCAATAGGAAATATAGGATTCAGACCAAAGATGATTCTTTGGTCTTTTATTTTTTAGTTGCTTGGTAATTGTTTCTCCCACTTCTCCCATTGCCAGTCACTTATTCCTCATAGCTTAGCCGGAAAAAGGACACAATACATTTAATAGCGGGAGGTATCTTTATGCTGCAATCTTCATATCAGGAAAAAGTACTTCAGTTACATGAGCCAGTAACATTTTCACAAGAACAAAAGACTTCTCTTTGGCTTGAACATGTGTTATTCACTACTTATTGGTGGGTTGGTTTGCTGTTATCCATAGTACCTTGGATAGTCTGGGTGCTCCTCTCGAAAAAAGCAAGCAGGAACCGCTTATTTTATACCGGCTTGCTGGTAGCAGTAATTTCTTCATACCTTGATTTTCTGGGGACCCAATTTGGGCTTTGGATTTATTACTATGAAGTCCTCCCCTGGCTGCCAGCATTCATTCCGTGGGATTGGACGTTAATCCCCATATCGATTATCAGCTTAATTGAATACAAACCCAATCTGTCTCCTTTATTAAAGGGTATAATTTTTGCAGTTTTGTCCTCATTTATAGGAGGATCAATTTTTACTTACTTTAATTTTTACGAATTACTAAAGTGGGAACATTATTATTCATTTCCAATTTATTTATTGATTTACTTATTAGCTCATTGGCACAGCAGAAGAGACCAATTTGCCCCTTTTTGGTGATACAATGGTTACTCAAGCTCCCATGTAAACCATCTACCATGTCCATCTGTCTCACCAGCTTTGTTTTTATATTCCTTACTATTAATAAAATAATCGAGATGCAAGTCAGTGTCCTGAATATTGTTGTAGAGATGGAATATTTCCCGCTCCCCGCTAATATCTTTTATACTGCGAAGAAGATTGGCCTTCGCTTGATATGAAAGCTGGTTTGCAACATGGGTATGGAAAACAACAATTGCTGCGTCTACTGGAATATCACGAGCGGTCTCTGGCAACATAGTGATTCCATCGCCTTCAATCAAGCTGACGGAATTCGTGTTGACATAATTGGCAGCACACTCAAACAACTTTCTCCGCTCCACGTGCTCAGGCCAAATAAGCGCCTTTAGCCATAGATAATCCTCCGGGTCAGTAACATCATTGATATGTAAGTCTAGCCCGGTTCTTGAGATAACTGGCGGGCTTTCGGAAAGTAGAAACGGAAAATTATTGCCTCTAACTTCTGTGTCTATATGCACTTCGGAACTGCGGTTACCGTAAATTTGATCTGAACCATATGAATAGCTGTACTGGTCCCAAAATAACTGCAGTCCTGCACTCGTACCAATTTCAATCAGTGCTAACGGTTTCTTTATTTTTTCGTAAATAAAACAGAATGCCGGATATAGATAACCTGTTCGTCTTACTTCGTTAGTCTGCACGAGCTTATGTTTCATAAGCGGAATTATCTCTTCCTGATGTATCTTGCAAAAGTTCTTAAATGATGGAAAAGCATCCCGGGGCTCTCCGGGCGAATCAGTTAAACTGGGATAGTAGTCAGCAAGCTCGTGACTTTCACCTTTCAATAGTAGGTAATGCACTGCTCCGAAAAGCATGTTTGGGACCGGCTGTCCTTCCCGCACATAGGAACATAAGCTGAGCAGATATTCATCGTCCGCAACCTTACTCGCTAAATGCTCATACAATCTGCTCGACCCTTTGCATTCTTTTTCGGAAAATGACTTAAAACGCATTGCAAGAGTAGATTTATCCAATTTATTACTCCCCCATTTCTTTTCGTACATTACCAGGCCCTTTAAAAAGGTATCTGATTCCCTTTCCGGCCATTGGCTCATCGGCATATCGGGGAATCACGTGGAAATGTGCATGGAAAATATGCTGACCCCCGACTTCACCGCAGTTCCAGCCGATATTATATCCGTTAGGGCCATGTTTTTCATCCAGATACGCTTTTACTTCATGTAACAGGTCATGAGTAGCGTTCCATTCTTCTTTTGACAAATCAAAAGCCGTCTCACGGTGCTGTCTTGGTACAATCAGTCCAGCTCCTTCAAGCTGACTACCCTTTAGACTTGCACTTTCCCACTGCAAAAACATACAGTGTTCATTTTCTAAAATAATCCGCTGCTCTGCTTCAAGGCGCGGATGGCAGAATACGCATTTCTCATCTCTCATTCGTCTCTGCTTCCTCCATTTCTAATATGTTTGACAACTCTATTAAATCCTCAATTATGTAATCGGCATTGGAGCCTTCCCAGTGAAGGTCCTTCTTCCATACAGTTCTCATCCCAACATTGCGAGCGGCAGCAATATCCTTTTCCGGATGGTCACCGACGAAGATGCTTTCTTCAGGCCGAACACTTAATTTATTCAACGCACGCTGAAAAATCTGCTCGTTCGGTTTTTTAATTCCTTCCCATTCAGAAATCAGGATGGCATCAATATACGGCGCAATCCCTAGCGCTCGGATATTATCCAGTTGAAACTGACCCTTTCCATTGGTAATCATTCCAAGTGACATGCCACTTCCTTTTAAGTTTTCCAATATCTGGATCAAATTAGGAAACGGCACACAGCTATGCCGGAAATTGGCAAGGTAGTCCTCGAGTAATTCTTCCCACGTGATTTCGTTAATAGCGTATTCCTTGACCAGCTGCCGATAAACCTTATCCTTCCAAACATACCCTCGATAATCTAGTTCAATGAACCGTTGCACATATTCTTCTTTTGGTATGTGCACTAACACGTTAAGTAAACGTTCATACTGGTCATGAATAAATTTCCGAACAGATAAGTCCCGATTCAGCAATGTCCCGTCCAGGTCAAACAGCACTGCTCTAATCAAATGAATCCCCTCCCCCGGACTTTTTTCAGTATATCACAGGGACCAATCTAGTTAATGTTTCGGGGGAACGCTCGGATGAAAACATACGAAAGAACTTAGTTACTATAACCCACTATAAAAAGCCTTCCAAAGATGGAAATGCATGTTATATATTTACCAACTGGCTTTTTTTACGCCAGGTATTTGTCCTTTACACGCGTATTCACGAAGGCAGATACGACACAAATGGAATTTCTTTAATACGCTATGCGATCTGCCACACTGGTTACAGCGAATATATTCGCAGACCTTAAACTTCTGGGGGAATTGCTGTTTTACCATCAAAGCTGTTCTTGCGATGTTGTATTTATGGAAATCAGACTTTAATGGACTTAGGTGAAAATTGTTACCCCACGAGAAATAACCAGCAATACTCTGCTGGTTATTTTAACGAGTTAACTCGTCTGACATTCCCCTATTTTTCAACTTTCCCTGACATTTGCCTTTCCCATACAAACAATCGGGCATACCCTAATATAGAAACACGATATAAAAGGAAAGGAGGAGTATTGTATGTCCTTTTTCAACAACAAAAATGACTTTATTCTGTTGGTGGTACTATTTGTATTGTTGGTTATCATTGGAAGTGAATTTGACAAGAGAAGCTATTAAACTCTTTTTCTGCACCACATTAAAGTGGTGCTTTTTTCATTATCAGGTATGACTAAACCGTCTTAACGATAAACACTGCTAAAGCAATGAGCGACCCCAGAATTGCCACTACATAAATCATGGTTAAAGATGTAACATTCTTTTTAGAAGCCTTGTAGTAGCCCTCGTCACTTCTTCCCATTTCCCTAACAGTAAGTACAAGACCGATAAGTGAAACAATAATTATTAATATGATTGCAAGTTTCATATATATCCCCCACTAAATAAGTTAATTAATTCAATTATAACGGTAATTCACTGTCTTTTCTCGAAAAAAATCTGAAAAGACGATTTACGGTTTAGAACCTTCGTACGGGTGGATCAAATTCTTTGCTTTAGAACTTTTAACACATAATTTTCCCGGTGAATCCACCTGTTTTGCGGATTTTGCGTAAAGTACGCCTTCATTTTGCTTAATGGCCTCCTCGATTGGAACCCATATTGGGGTATATTCCTGATCGATTTCATTACCATCGAGTTGCTGCGTGCTTCTTTGACCGGATACCTCGCAAACATAATAGTGAGAATCCATTTCAAAAATCGCTTCTCCATCATATGTATCAATATGCCGCTGAATAACTACGCCAGCTTTCTTAATCACAATACCTTTAAGATATCCAGTTTCTTCGCCCTAACCAAAGCCACTTCATAGGTCTCACCCTATTCCACTCCACCGACAGGAAACTCGTAGTCTCCTAGATTGGGATGGACAAGGAGAATGCGTTCATCCCGAATGATGATGCCACGGACAGCAACTCTTCGATTAATTTTTTATTCTCGTCAACTTCCGGCAACCCTATAAGTTTATTAAACGTCATAGTACGTCCTCCCGGGAAATTCATAATGTTTCCATTATAAACTAAGTGTCTGGGTTTAATAAAAGAAAAGTCTAACCGCCTTATAGAAAGGAGGTTAGACGAAGGGTCATGGAATTTTTGTTACTGTACTTCGATAGTCTCTTCTTTATGGCTGTGGAGATCATCTTTTTTCACATGCGTTTTCACCGTATAGTTTCCAGGTTCATTAAACATTATCTTTGCTTGATATTTCCCTGCTTCTTTTTCCTCTGTCTCAACGAAGGTATGTTTATCCTGACCTTCCATCCAATACTCAAATCTAACGGATGCTCCCGTGAGAGGTTTGTTATCTTTTTGCAGATGAGCCATCAGTGTTGCTTCTTTATTGGCCTGGATGGTATCTTCTTTCATAAGCATTACCATGAGATTATTTTCGTCATGATGATTGCCGTGTGCATGTTTCTCCTCTACTCTGCCTACATTAAACTCCTTCGCCGGCATTGTGTGCATTGACCGTGCTGTTACGTGTGCGGTCACTTTATAAACTCCTTTTTCGTTAAAAGAATGTTTCAGTGAATAAACACCCTTACCTTTATTTTCAGCCTCATATTTTTCGGATTTATCCTGATGCCCTTTATTCCATATTTCGAATAGAACTTCATCAGCGTCTGTGACGTTTTGGTCCCCTTGGGTAACCTTAACCTCAATTGTTCCTTCTTTACCCGGTTGGAAAGTATCAGGTTTGGTAATAAACTCAACCTTTAACGGCTCCAGGGAAGTGTTTGCATTTGTCTCTCCCTCTATACTGTCACCTGAACTCCCGCAGGCTGCTATGAACATAACGGAAAGAAAGATAATTAAAGCGATTAATTTTTTCATACGTTACTGACCTTTCGAATTAAGTATTTTTGCATGCTCTACTATTTTGTCATATGGGACGTTTTTGAAACCACTGTATTTCTTAACTACAGTTCCTTCTTGGTCGACCAGGTAGAAGCTTGTCCCATGGGTAAACTGATCTGTCCCCTCTGGTGGCTTCATAGCGGATGACTTAAATGATGTCTCGGATATTTCCCTAACATAATCAAAAGAGTACCCACCAAGGAAAGACCAATTTGATAAATCTCCTCCACGGGTTGTAATGAATTCTTTTCGAACATCAGGTGTGTCACGTTCCGGGTCAACGGTAAAAGAAACAATTTGAACCGGTACATCTGCTTCCTCTATCTTATCCTGCAGTTTCACCATATTCGCTGTCATTGGAGGACAAACGGTGTTACAGCTTGTAAAGACAAAATCAGCAATCCATACTTCTCCTTTTAGGTCAGCAAGCGAAACTTTTTCACCATCTTGATCGGTGGCTTCAAAATCTTTCACTTTCCAATCCAGTTTATCCGGAATAGTTTGCTCGCTACAGCCGGCCAGTATTGAAACTATTATAAACAAGAAAAACATCGCTAATAATTTTCGGTTCATTTTGTTACCATCCTTTTCGAGTCACTTTAAAAAACACGCGTGGACTTCTACTAAGAATGTACCAGTGAAGTAATGACATATCAATGGAATTACTGTGAATAAATATCGAACAATTTTAAACCTAATTATCTCTACAAAAAAATAAAGGCCCTTTTTACGAAAGGCCCATGAGTTTTTTCATACTTTTTTACCTTTAGACAAATTCCTGCGATCCGGGGCTAAAGGGGGCTGTTCCAACCAACCTTTGTCTATCATCAAGTTTGCTCCATCCTCTGCATACCTTGCCAATTCACCAGTCAACACCATATACTTTGCACCCAAGTCTCTTCTGGAATTGACACTAAATGCAGTCCCATAAAAAGCGATCGCAATTTGAGTAGACAACTGAATCGTATACATCATCAATTTATCAGAAAATGGTGAAGTAGTAGAATCCTTGACAAACGCTTGCCATGACATCGGGGAATTTAGTTTTTCTTCCCGGAATATATTCTGAAATTGATCAATATGCTTGTTGGAGATTTTCACACCGCGATTGATGTACTTCCGAAACCTGTCAGATTTAGCAACCTGACTGAATCCTACTTTTAAAGCAACGTGCACATGCATTTTGTTCATGTTGAAGGTGATGTTTCCAATTTCCATAGCCGTAAGCGGTCGGCGCTCACCGAACCATCCCGTCAAAAATCTCTGGTTTTTTACGAAATCTACAGAATCTGGGGGTATTAAAACTGGCGGACGTGCAAAGAGCCCTTTTGTCAGCATTGCATCCAATATCTTTTCAAACAGCCGCATGGTCTCTGAATTCACTTCAATATAATAGCGGCGCAGGTCAGCCCGAATAGAAGTCCCCACAGAGAGCGAGTACCCGGTTAACCCCTGCAGTGACATAATATATAAATAATTAAGATAAAAGGGGTCACGGAAAAGTCGTGGTGCCTTTACATTGACATCGTCATCGATGAATCCTTTGGGAACAGGGTAGTTCTCTCCCTGGAAAAAACCCTTTATTTTTTCCACATGTGCTTCTGACAGTTCCAATGCCTCCTCGTAAAGAGTCCGAATATCTGTATCCTCAATATGTTCCAATGCATATTTAAAGAAACATATAGACATGGTATCAAACATGTATTGGGTCCAAAGACTAGCCATTTCGGAAGCTGCCAAAGGTAAATTGTTAGTTGAGTGCATAAAACTTCTCCTTTAATATGTTACCTATATGTTTTGAGCAAGGATAAATTTTATACTTTTAAATATAATGAGACAGGGGGACAGGCTCCTTGTCCCAGGGACAAGGAGCCTGTCCCCCCGTTCCACCACCTAGAGATCATCAAAGCCGTTTAGGTCGCTTGTTTTTGTATATTGTCGGGATTTTTGTTCAAAAAAGTCGGTTTTAGTACCATCAAAATTATCGACATAAGCACGAATCCATTTCATGGGATTATCCGTGTTGTCGGGGTAAATTTCACTCAACCCCATCATTCGGAGCATTTTATTGGCGCGATAGTTGATATATCCGTCCATCTCATCCAAATCAATCCCCTCCACATCACCCAGGACATAATTGGACCATTCTTTTTCCAACATAACTGATTCTCTGAACTGCTGATATACCCATTCAGAGAATTCAGCTGTATTCAAATCAGGATTTTCAGCTAGAGTCGCCCGGAACAATTCTGCAATAAAGCGGCCATGCTCGAGTTCATCCCGGTTAATGTAACTGATCATAGTCGAAGTGCCTACCATTTTATTTTGCCTTGCTAAATTATAGAAGAATGCAAATCCTGAATAGAAAAACATCCCTTCCAGAAGACTGGTATAGACCATCGTTTTAAGTATATTTTCAATCGTTGGCTCGGCAACAAACGCATTATAATGCTGCATAAGTTGCTCGTTTCTCTTCCTAAGAACCGCGTTATTACGCCCCAGCTCAAACGCTTCATTTTGTTCATCGAGTGAGACAACAGACGACAGAACATACGAATAACTTTCATTATGAACTGCTTCTTGCTGAGCAATCACTGCCATAATCGAATGAACTGATGGATCGCTTGCATACAGCGAGAATAGGAGCGCCGTCCTGGTCTGGGGCGCATCCAGTGTTGATAACAGGCCTATTATTTTTAAATATGCTTCTTTTTCAGACTCGCTCAAAGATGAAAATTGGCGGACATCCCCGGACATATTGATTTCATCGGCCTGCCAATAATTTCCGATTAACCGCTTGTACATTTTATACCAGTGCGGATAGGCAATATCATTCCAATTCAGGATTCCACTAGATTTTCCGCCAAATAGAGCTGTTGACTTATTGGGATTCAGCGGTTCTAATGTTTTTGCTTTTTCAAGAACATGCTTTGACATCATGCAGCACTCCTTCCAACCAAGTTTCGACTAATTGTTCCTGTGACCCTCGCGGTGACTGTTCGATTTTGAGGCTTTTCCACTTACTTTCATAAAACTTTTCCAGCTTAGATACAGCACGGCAAAACAACTTATCCCCGCCAAATTGCGTATCCCCGGTCCCGAAGACGGCGACATGATCAGGTTTATAGCCAAGTTCAATTACGAAATCCTTTACCTCGTCCGGTGTACTTCCCATATCCCACGTAAACGTCCCGATAAAAACGATATCGTACAACCCCCCATCGATTGGAGAATCAATTCCTATCCGGTGCATATCGACCGCCATTCCATCAGCTCGAAGCCTTGTTTCAATCATTTCCGCAACTTCTTTTGTATTTCCACTATAGGATAAATAGGCAATAACACTTCTCAACTTTCACACCACTCACATTCTTCAACATCGTTGGCTGTGGAGCGGACATAATACGTGGTTTTCAGCCCTTCCTTCCATGCCTGGAGATGCAGATCGAGCAGGACCGAAGCTTTTATTGTATTCGGCACATAGAAATTAAACGATATACTCTGATCGACATGTTTCTGACGTGCTGCATTCTGTTTAATCGACCAGCGCTGATCCAGAATGTATGCTGATCTACGATAAATATCATACGATTTGTGAGTCAGTTCCGGTGCGGTCACAGCGATTTTAAAATCCTTCTTTTCTTCAAAATAAAATGGCTTAAAAACGGGATCTATACTGGCTGTGGAGCCCGCAATCATGGAAGTTGATGAGTTTGGTGCGATTGCCATCAGGTAGCCATTCCGGATTCCGTGTTCAGCGATCTGCTTCTGTAGCTTCGACCATTTTTCATCGCTGTAGCCTTTTTCAGCAAAATAACTTCCAGACTGCCATTTGCTTCCTTCAAAGGCTGGATATCGCCCCTTTTCCTTGCTTAGATCCATGCTGTTTTTAATGGTTAGGTAAGCAATTTTTTCATATAAATGGTCAGCATAGCCGACTGCTTCTTCAGATTCCCATTGTATATTTTCTTTTGCCAGCAAATGATGCCATCCAAATGTCCCCAGGCCGATTGCGCGGTATTTCTGATTGGTCATTTGCGTTTGTTTAAGCGGCAGCGTGTTTATATCAATTACGTTATCAAGCATCCGTACCTGAATTTTTATGAGTCGTTCAAGCACCTTATCAGGCACTGCCCGTCCTAGATTAATTGAGCTAAGGTTACATACGACATAATCGCCTGTTTTGTATTTTTTTACAATCGTATCGTCCAATTCTACAAATTCTTCCAGAAACTCTGTCGGAGACTGATTCTGGGTAATTTCTGTACACAGGTTGGAACAATAGATCATACCATTGTGCGAATTATTATTATTCCGGTTGACCTCATCCCGGTAAAACATGAAAGGTGTTCCCGATTCGAGTTGGGATTTCATTATCCGTTTCATAATGTCAATCGCAGGGACGACTTTCTTGGTTAATTCAGCCGAGTGAACACATTCCAGGTAGCGCTCACGCCAAGTACCGTGTCCTCTTTCTTCATCATAAAAATCTTCGAGCGAGTACCCCATCACCTGCCGAACCTCATGCGGGTCAAATAGATACCAGTCTCCTCGCTCCTCAACCTTTTCCATAAAATAATCAGGCAGACAGACCCCAGTAAAAATATCATGAGCCCGAAGCCGATCGTCCCCATTATTTAATTTCAGATCAAGAAAAGGTTCAATGTCCTTGTGCCAGATATCTAAATATATGGCAATTGCGCCTTTACGGGTTCCTAACTGATCGACATTGACCGCTGTATTGTTAAGCTGTTTAATCCACGGAACAACCCCGCTTGACATGTTCTTATAGCCCTTAATTGAACTGCCACGGCTTCGGATCTTCCCCATATAAACACCAATCCCACCGCCATTTTTAGAAAGTTTGGCAATGTCGGTATTGCTGTCATAAATGGACTGCAAGCTGTCATCCACCGTATCAATGAAACAACTTGAAAGCTGGCCATGTGATTTGCCGGCATTCGTTAACGTTGGTGTTGCGACTGTCATATACAGGTTACTTAATGCCCAGTACGCTTCGATGACATATTGACTGCGATAAACCTGACTTTCATCTTGCATTAAATACATTGCAATTATCATCCAGCGCTCCTGCGGCAGCTCATATGTATTTTTATCATGGTCTGTTGCCATATAGCGGGTTGCCATCGTATATAATCCCAGATAGTTAAATAACAAGTCCTGCTTCGGATCAATAACTCTGGCAAAAAAGTCGATTTCTTTTTTGGTATACTTTGTCAAAAGTCGCTCGGAGTAAATCCCTTTTTCAGTTAGAGACTCAATTAATTGATGAAAATTTCCATACCGTAAATTAGCATCATACCGCCTGTTTTCCGCGGCGCGTTTATAAAGTTGACGTAAATAGATCCTGCTGGCGACAAATGTCCAATCAGGATTGGCTTCATCGATGTTTTCCAGAGCATGTTTAATTAAATCATCCGGTTTCGTTTCCGGGTTAAGCTTCTCCATTAATACATTTTTGTCTACTTTTAGACCTTCTGTTGCGTGATCAATCAATTGCGATAAACCCCTTGCTGCTATGATTGTCATTTCATTACCTCCCTAAAATTCATATTTTCGCCAAGCATTAATGGCGAAAGCCCTTTGTTGCACCTATGGAGTAAGAAAGCATTTACTACTAAAAAAATCCGCCTACCCAAAGGATAGACGGACATAAAACGACAGAAAATATGTATCTGCTTCTCTATCGTTTCACCTTCTCTTACCCCGAGGAATTGAAACTACAAGTTAAGGCAGGTCTCCTGACTCGTGCTTCACCCTACTGGAGTCCTTCCCGTACCGTTGCCGTGAAGCAATCGGTACAGTGGAAATCTCGTTCGTCCACACTTACAGTTGCGGGGACAGTCCCAGAATTTCACTGGGTTCCCTTTTAAGACAACAAATGTCACCTTCAACTCGTTTGTACTATATATAGTTGTAAAGTAAATATTAATCACAATATATTGTATTGATAGAGTATCACAGGATTATAGCTTCTGCAACAAAAAAACAATAATCAGGAGTTAAGTCCCTAGTGAAATCTAAGAGAGCTCCAATTTTTTATGTCTTCCATAAATCCTCCGCGCCCTTACACTGCTTCAAGTTTGGAAGTTTATTAAAGCGATAAGGTAATTCAATTAAGACTTATTATCTAATTGAAGGGACAAGGGGACAGGCACCTTGTCCCCCTCATTCAAAAAAGGAACCTCCCGACCGGGAAGTTCCTTTTACTTCATTTCCTGTACTGGGACACGGTGCCTGTCCCCTTGTCCGTCTCTACATAACGTCCATGATCAGGAACCGCTATTTTCTTGAAGTTTTTTGCCAAATAGTCAAGGTTTTTGGTCATATCTTCACCTTCCATTGGCAGGCCATGACCCGTGATAGCCAATTTTGGATGAAGATTTCTCAATTTTTCGACCGATATTTGAGATTCCTTCCAATCTGGTGTTAAATAACGGGGAGGCCCACTGATTTCCTTATTCTGTACCATCACGTCATATAAGTTTTCTTGTTTTACAGTAACGAAAGCATCTCCAACAATTAATGTTTGGTCTTTCTCTCTCCAAAATGAGACATGGCCTGGAGTGTGGCCAGGGGTATGAATCCATTTCCATTCCTCTAGGTATGGGACACTTCCGTCTGCAGGGAGCGGTTTTACCATATCTCCAAGTTCAATCGGGTCTGTTGGAAAGAATTTAGACATTTTCGCTACCATGCCGCCCTCTACAGAAGTATCCGGTTCAGGGTAAGCCTGTTCCCCACGAAGATAAGGAAGTTCCTTCTCATGAGCATAAACTGGAACGTTCCAGTGCTTGACAAGGTCAACAAGCCCTCCTACATGGTCGAAGTGTCCATGAGTCAACACAATCGCCGCAGGTGGATAGTCTTTCCCAAACTTTTCGGTAACGTGGTCAATGATATTGTTCGCTGACTTTGGCATCCCCGCATCAATCAATACCCATTTGTTGTCGATTGGATTAGTTACATAGCATAAATTTACAATTTGAATGGTTTGATACCATAAATCTTCCGCTATCTTCTCAAATGTACCGCTTTTGGTAGAAGTGGCTGGAACAACTTTATAGTCCTTACCGTAATGCATGTCATTGGTCATTGCCCGACCGCCTCCTTTTCTCATCTTTTTTTGAATTGGATACATAAACATAAATACCCTTTATTCCATTTTTTAAATCACATAAAGATGAAGAGGCAGTAAAGTGGGACGGAGGTACAAGGAGCCTGTCCCTCCGTCCCTAATCATGTGTTTTTTTATGAATATCTTCAGTATAAACTGGAGTTCTTAAATTCAATTTAGAAAAAAATGAAGAATTTCTTAAGATTTTTTCAGGAAAACGCCCATATTCCACCTAGACAAACACCCAAGCACATGTCCCATGAATAATCTAAAGAAGCTATTGTGAGGTGATAATTATTCAAGGACTATACAAAGATACCCTTGATAACAGACACCAGCTTGACCATTGGGAAAAGAAGATACTTGACCAGTTTGTGAAAAAAGTGACAGATAAGAATAAGCCTTTCCCCTGTATACCTGCTACGATTGGCGTTTCGCTTAATCAAATGCGTTTCGGTTTTGTCGGCGGACCCAAAGAACAATCCACAGTTGAAGAACTGGCAGGCTTATTACGCCAATATACCGATATAGCAAGAGAATTGGGAAAATATACCTCACTCATCATTTTTTATAAACCATTGGATGAAAAAAATTATACGGTTGAAGAATACGAGGAGCTGTTCTGGCAGCAATTGAATGGACTTGCGGCTGTAGATGAAAGTGATTGGCCAGCGGATATACCTTATAATCCATCTGAACCACTCTGGGAGTTTTGCTTTACAGGTGAACGGTACTTTATGTATTGCGCAAGCCCTGCCCATGTTAAACGGAGAAGCAGACACTTTCAGACAATGATGCTGGCAATCACCCCCAGGTGGGCATTCAAGGAATTTTTCGAGTCGATTCCCCACGCAGATAAAATAAAAAAGAAAATCCGTAAACGTCTTGGAAATTATGATGTGGTTCCTATCCATCCCTCCCTCAAGGTTTATGGAAAGAACGATAACTTTGAGTGGGAGCAGTATTTTTTGAGAGATGATCATACTTCTTTAAAAGAATGTCCATTTCATAAATTCAGAGATACGTGATAAAGCGCAGGAACTAAAAAAGTAACGGGTTCGCTTTTGGAGTACAAAATCACAAATAGAAGGTAAAAACGCAATAGATTTAGCACCAGAAATAACAAGTAAAATCACAATATAATTAGCACTGAAAAACGCTCAGAAATTTTTAATCTTGAGCGTTTCTTTTTATTTTCTTCTTCAACTAAGCACCCGTTACTTTAAGTACAATTCTTCACATTCTTCACTGTATAATCTTTTTATAGGTTCTTTATAAAAGAATAAATTAAGCTCTTTTTAAGGAGGGGTGTAAGTAAATTAAAGAAGCAATCGATGCGATAATGCCTCCAACCATAATAACAATTTCGGTTCCATAGTACTCAGCTATTATCCCAGCAAACAATGCTGAGACTGGCATTAGTAACCAAGTCATAAAACGACTAGTAGCCTGAACGCGACCTAATAAATGTTCAGGACTAAGCGTTTGTCGAATGGTAACAATGCACGGACTCATAATGGAAGCTGAGAGCGTGCCAACTGCATTCATTATCACTAATAATAGAAAAGCTTTTGAATAACCAAATGCTATAATGGATAAGCCCCCAATTATACCTGATAAAAACAAAATACTTCTATAAGAAAAATACTTTCTTAATAGGTTCGATATTAGAGAACCACCTATCGCTGCGAGTCCCCCAATGGAAAGAAGATAGCCAATTTGGACTGAATTAAACCCGACCGATGCCTTTAAGTGAATAACCAACATAGTCAGGAAAAGAGTCGTGCCAAAAACAGAGAAAAGCATCGCAAGGTTGGTGTACAATAGAATTTTATTTTTAATGACAAAAGCAAAACCTTCTTTTATCTCGGCCATAACTTTAAAGTCACTGTTGGTTTCTTTTTTCTCTATTGAATAATTTATATCCAAGCTTAGAACTGCCAAAAAACCTACTAAAAAACTAAAACTGTTAACGATTAATCCTAAGCCTGGATTGAAGATACTTATAAGAATTCCACCCAATCCAGGACCAACAAAAACAGCTGTTTGAAAAAACCCTGTATTAATTGAATTCATTAACTGCAAATCTTTTTTCTGTACTAACTTTGGGATTGAGGCAAACTGGGAAGTATTATAAACCTGAGTCAAGACACCTACTATTAGGGAACCAATGTAGATTTCCCAGACAGAAAGGGCATCCATCAAATGCAAGGACCCTATCAGTCCAACCACTAAAAACCTTCCTAAATCGCAAATAAGCAGTATTTTTTTTCGGTTATAACGATCTACAAATACCCCTGTAAATGGTTGAATAATAACTGGGAGCCTTTCTAAAGCGGCAACAATTCCCATACTTAAGGGAGAACCGGTTATAGCTAAAACAATTAAGGGTAAAGCGATCAGGTATATTTGATCTCCAAAAAATGAAACGAGGTTTCCTCCTATAAACCGAAAAACCTGATAGTTCTTTTTAAAACTTGGAACTGTATTTTTAGTACGAATGCTAGTTATAGGTTCGTTCATACTAAACTTCCCCGGTTTCATTTTTCTCTAAGTACAGTTTTAGTTCTTCTGATACAAGAGCTAATGTTTGATCATTTACCACATACCGAGAAGATTTATCAGATATTAATCTTGCTGATTTTAATATCTTTAAATGGTGATGGACCGTTGTTTTCCCCATCTTCAATTCGTCTGTTAACTCTTGAAGGGTAAGACCTCTCATTTTTATCATCTTTAATATTTTTAGACGGTTTTCATCCCCAAGTGCTTTGTATCTTTGTACGAGCATTTTATTAGGTACATATTTGCCTTCAGCTGAGATACTTTCATTAGCAACAGGATAATAAAATACTTTTACCCCTTCTAAATCTGCTTCGACATTCCAGGGACGATAAATAAAATGAGGGATTAAGATCACTTTATACACACCTGGTTCAGGTGGGTACTTTATCCCATCGGTTGCCCACTCTATGAATTGCTCCGGCTCTATCTTTTCCAACATTTTTTGTTTTGACTTGATATCCTTTTCTAGTATCGTTTGGATTTTCTCTTTATCTGGATCAATAATTGACTTATACCAACCAGACATTACTTCGACTAAGTGATCTTTTAACTTTTCAACATCTGCCTTGCAAATAAATTCTAAGTAAGTCGGAAGAAAAGAATTTTCTTTTGTTTTTTGCTGCAACTCCTTTAGAGCTTTGTCTGAACCTTGAAGTATTTCGTTTCTTTGTTTCTCAAGGTTACTCCCCAGGTAAGGAATTGCGATAGACTTTAATTCTTCCGGAGATAAGTTTCTTATAAAAGAACAGTATGAAGGTAGATCTTTGAAGTTCTCTTTATGTAATACCTGAAGAAGTGTTTTCCAGGTATTATTTTTTTGTACATATTCAAGCTGCTTAATCATATCGTTGGAAAGTGACTCATTAATATCTCTCCTTTTCTCTGTGGAGAGATCTAATGTTTCCACAAGAGATTCATTAGTGATAGCTGCAATCCCTAGCGCAGCTTCCCATAATAGTGAAAATTTAAGTTCTACCTTATAGGTTTCTCTTTCCTTTGTTCTAATTGAGTATAATTCCATATTTTCACCTCCCAATATATTCTATATTATTAGAACAAAATATTCAAACTTTATCGAATAGTCTTTTCAAAAAAATAGACACTCCCAAAAAAAAGAGTGTCTAAAATAACAAAACTTATATTACCTTGAACAAGCACTTTTAAAAAAACTCTTAAAAGGTTACATTCTTCTTCAACTAAACTGCCCCGTTAGTCACACATGCAGCGCAAGACCAGCCCTGCACCACAGAGCATGAAAATGTATGTCTTTGTCTATACTTTATTGTACGGCTGGCGAAGAAGGTCGATGAACTATGGTGCCGTAGAGCCCATCCGTTAGTCTGACTCCAACGACCACGGTGCATCACTGACTGTCGCACCTTATATGGGTAGCACTCATGGGAGATTAATCCTAATCTGGTTTTTGCACCAGCCTGCTTAATTATTTCTATTAAACATAGAAGGAAGAGATCAATTACATTCAATACAATTTTACAAAGGTTACTTCAGGCTCAGCCTTTTTTAAAAAAACATTTAGTTGGGTCAATTTAAATATGCACTTTTTTAGATTTTCAATAGTTTTTATTTTCATGGGAGTTCAATATTTCTTAATACTTAAAAACTAACATAATATCCCAAATATGCGATTGAGTTTTTCAATAAGAAAAGATGATCAAGTGGGATGATCGCCTTGTTTAACTTTTGCACCGTTATTTGAAGGAGGAAAAAGCGACTGCGGTTACCTTGCGATTGTCCCATTATTCAATATGACAATGATTATATTTGGAATATCCCCCATATTGAAAAATAGTCGTGATTTTATGTTAAAATAATTATAAAATTTGTGAAAGTTCATTCTTAAAGTAACGGGGCAGAAGAGTTGAATAAAAGGGGGGCTCTTATGAATTGGAACTGGCAAGAATCAGAGAAGATAAAACCTGTAAGAAGGAGCAAATTAAGAATATACCTTGGAATCCAATACTACCGACTTAAGAGGAGAATTGAATGGTTTATAGATAATAAGAAATATTCTTCAACCATTGATTTAAAGCCATACTCCTTTCAAATTAAAAACCATAAAACAATTTTACGAAGGCAACTAAAAGATGTTGAGATGTGGTATCAAGAGAATAAGATTGATAACTTAAAAATAGCTTTAAATAAGCTAAATGGAATCACAATCCATCCAGGTGAAACCTTTTCTTATTGGAAACTTATCGGTTGCCCCTCTAAACGAAAAGGGTACAAAAAAGGAATGGTTCTTCATTATGGTAAATATAAGCCGGGCATAGGCGGTGGATTGTGTCAGTTATCTAATCTGATTTATTGGATTACTCTCCACACACCCTTAACAGTAATGGAGCGTTATCGCCACAGTTACGATGTGTTTCCTGATTTTAAACGCACCCAGCCCTTTGGAAGTGGTGCCACTTGTTCTTATAATTATTTAGATTTACAGATTCAGAACAGAACAAATAATACTTTTCAGCTTCTTATATATCTGAATGATACTCATTTGGTGGGAGAGTGGCGCGCAATTAACCCTGAAATCAGGACTTATGAAGTTTATGAGAAAGACCATAAAATTACACATGAACATTGGGGTGGCTATGTAAGACATAACACCATCTACAGAAAGGTTTATAATGGTCAAGGAAAGCAAATAGATGATGAATATATTACTGAAAATCATGCTCTGATGATGTATAATCCACTGCTAGCTTATGAAGGCGAAGTTGATAATCTTTAATAAATTTTATTTAACAAAAGTACGCAATTGTTTAGTTAGAATTCGGCTTATTGAACGAAGCAGGTTAGTGGAGGAAGGAATTTATAATGGTTAAGGAGGCAAATAGTTTTGAAAACAATTTTAGGTGTATTATTAGCGTTACTTGGTGGATATGGATTGTTTTGGTGGCACCAGGTTTTGTGGGCGAGTGGTGGACCAGATATCGGTAGAAATACTATACAGTATTTAGCACCTTATTTTGTTACTAGTGTAATCTTATTTGTCGGAATATATATTGGTGCTAAATCGTTTTATAAGTTGGTACAAAGATAATGTGAATAGGTGCACTTAAAATAACGGGTGCTTTTTCGGAACAACGGCAATCCCGACTTGTTACTAACGATTTTAATCAAAGATTATACTACTAAAAGGGGTGAAATGATGAAGTATTGGCTAACATCTCTTGGTATTGGAATGACAATAATTTTTGGTGGAGGATTTGTTATTCGTTTCGTGCGAGAATCAGACTTATATATTGCTGAATTTATTGGAGGCATTATAGGTATTATCATTTTAATTATTGGGATATTCACTAAGGGTACTATGAAACCAAATGATGATTCCTTCTTAAAGTAACGGGTGCGATAGTTAACCAAGGTGATCCTCAAAAGTTGATTGCCTTTTTCTTTTGGAAAAAATCAAATAATGTTATAGGAATATTATGTTAATATTGAAGTGTCGAGATATTGAACTAACTGGCAGATTAGTTGAAAAGGGGGTATCAAATGATTAAAAAAAGGTTGATGTTTTTTCTGTTGCTAATCATTTTCCTAACTTCTTGTTCAGAATCATATTCAGAAAGTTATAGGGGGATTTACACCGCGGAAAGTGAAAATTGGAAAGTTGTCTATGGGAGAGATAAAAATATGGTTGTCGAATACATTGGTAATGGACCGGTTCCCGAAAAAAAATAATTTTGTCTAAAGAACGAAACGGGACGGTGTTTACTAATCCGTTCTATTTGACAGATAAAGGTAAGGTTTCACTGCCTTATACTTTTAGTGAAATACCGACCAGTTATAAATTTACTATAGAGTGGGATGGACAGACCGAATTTTTGAACTTAAAAGAATTGTAAATGTGGGTAATCGACGCAATTTCTTCAACTAAAGGGTGCGTTAGTAGAATTAGAGGGATTACGATTCACAGCAAAAGAAGCTCGGATATCCAAGCTCCTTTTTATTGTGCTGATTTCAGTGTTAATTGTAGGGTTAATTTCTAAACAATAAAGGTGCTAATTTCACTTTATTTTTAGTGTTTTGCACTCCAAAACCAAACCCCTTACTTAACAATGTCCCTGCTCTTTATTAATCTCTTTCCCTGTTTTCATACATAGCAGAAAAGTATCCCAGAACGCTACCGAGGATTGCTCCTCCAAGAACCTCCAAAGGCTGGTGCCCAAGAAGTTCCTTCAATTCCTTGTCCCTTGCAACAAATTCGAAACTCGGAAATTCCCCGGATAAATCAGCAAACTTATCTTCAAGATCATTAACCAACTGCGCAATCTCCCCTGTATGCCGGCGGATTCCCTGCGCATCATACATGACAATAACACCGAAAATAGCTGCCAGCGCCGTTTCCGTATGACGAGAACCCTTATTTGCTGCGATGTAAGTTGCAAGTGCTGAAACGCCAGCTGAGTGTGAACTCGGCATCCCACCCGTGGTCGCCACTTGCTTTATATCCCATTTACCCGTTAATCGCTTATGTGTATAGATTTTAAGTGCCTGAGCGATTCCAATTGATGAGAGAGCTGTCACTACTCCTCTGTTCATCTTTTTCATTCCTAAACCCTCCAGTGCCAAACTATCTATAATTTGGTTACCCTTAATTGGAGAGTTTTATTCGAGAATGCTACTCTAAATTGAAAAAACAGGAACCAGTCGTCTTAGCTACTGGTTCCTGTTTAACTGTCACTCTTCTTTATCCCATTTTTCTTTTTTAGGTTTTGGATGAGGACCATGTGGTGGTACGTAACCATTTTCTTTCATTTTAGTCTGCCGTTCCTCCAAATGTGAAATAATCTTTTCACCTTTTTCTTTAGAAAAGACCCCATACTCCATGTATTTATTAATGATCTGTTTATGCTTTTCAAACAGGCCATTATATAAAACTTCCAGCTCACCCTGCTGCTCTTCGGTTAATTTTATATCCTGCTTTACTTCCTTTTCCTCTTGAGCGAGTGAAGAAACTGACCCGAAAATAAACACACTACAAAGGACTGCCGAAAAAGTTAAATAGATTAGGCGTTTCACACAACCACTTCCTTTCCGATATGTACGATTATTTTTCGATATAACGGAAGAATTATACAAAAATTCCTTCGTAAATTATCAGAGATACTAGTATGCTTTGCTTAGGAAAATGACAGCATTTAACCAACAGATTAAAATTGAAAATGCCAACTCAACTCGAGTTGGCATCACATTTTATAATGAAGGATTTTTTTCCTTTTCAAAAATTTTCTTAGATAGGTTATGAATAATATCTCCCCGGCTAATAATTCCGATCACCCTTCCAGCTCCATTCACGACAGGAAGCTTTTTGAAATGATGCTTGGAAATAAGCCGTAACGCACTTTCAAAATCTTCATCAGGCAACAAGGTTTTAATATGTTTTTTAACCATGATTTGTTCAACTGGTGTATTCATTTTCTCACGCAGTACATCTTCAATTCCCTCTGCCTCTTCTACATAAGAGATATAATAAGCCAAATAAATCTTTTCTTTATGTGGAGAAAGAAAGCGTACAACATCCCCATCAGACACTATACCAACCAGATTTCCTTTCTCATCTACAACGGGAACTCCCCCAACACGATGCGTCTCCAATAATGAGATAAGCTCTTTAACCGTGGTAGAAGGTGTAACTGTATATACATTATAGATCATAAAATCACGTACTTGCATGATCTTACATCTCCTTTCAGGGTAATATATTTAACCCCTATATTACTATTTTACTCCCATGGACAAATATGTTCAATGGGAAGTACAAGAATCGTCCCCTAGCTTTCATATAGAACATTCCATTGGATTGTCTAGTTAATATATGTTAAAGATAAAGATGTAATATTTGAGCAGTTTTAAGAATGAGCAATTAGCAGTGTGCTGCAAAATGGAGGAAAAAACAATGGAAGAAGCCGTTTCGTTAAGCGCTTTGAAAACCTTGGTAGAAAAGAAAGTGAAGAAAAAAATTCTTGTAAAAGTCATGTGGAATGACGTTGAGAAGATAACGTTGTTTATTACGCCAAAAATGAAAATCAATTCCTTTATATATGACGAAAAAGAAGGATATTTATTTTATGATAATGAAGGAAAGCTCATTGAGGAGGAAATTCCATATATTCTACAAGAAAAGGAATTAGTGGACGGAAAAGTGATACTTGGTAAGACAAAAGGCGGAAAACCGATGATTTATAACCGTATCTTATCAACCGAAGATATACTATTTTTACAAGAATACCAAAAAGCCTAAGTTTGGCCCTCTATACCAAACTCAGACCTTTCTTATTTACCAAAGTACTGTTTCTCCTTAAGTATTTCACTCAATAATCGCAACTGACCAATTCAGACTCCACTAGCACCTTAGGGTAAGCCGTCTTTACTTTCAATCCGATATCATAATTGAATTTATCTTCTACTGATTTCTTCATGAAAGATTGAATCATATCAAAGAGCAGATAATAATACATCATCGGTAACCACTCATCGAATATAATCTGTTAAATATAAATTAGGAAATAACGATGAAAACCGTCCGTTCGTCCCCCCATTTTTCTTCCAATTTATCCAAAGCGGCGTCAGTCAGCTCCTGCCAATGAATTATATTCACTCTCCTGACTCAATATCCCGTTTTCTAAAGCCAACAAACCCTATCACCATTAGCCCCATGGCCACGAGTGATAACAGAAACAGTGGCATAAATGTCACGTCCTCTAACGGGGCTTTGGGAACATAACCAAATGGAGAAATTTTGCCTACCCACTCTGAGAATTGAAACAGATTTCCCAAATACAATACGAAGAATGCATAGACCAGATATAACCAAATTAATTTAACCAATTTTGGCACAAACCCAATAAGCAACACAGTTATTCCAATCATGACCAGCATTGCCGGATAAAAAACCAACGCTGCCTTGTAAACCACTCCAAAGTCGAGCCCATCATCCATAACAGAAGCTCCGGCAGACCACAGACCCACTGCGCTGATGGAAATCATCACAAAACCATTTATAATTGAAAGAACCAGGTAGGATCCCAAGAGTTTTTCCCGGGAAACAGCCCTGCCCAACAAATGATCTAAACGACCCTTTTTCTCTTCGCCATGGAGTTTATTCATTGCCATAAGCGGAGGTACGGTTGCTATCAAAGCTATCACTGTCATCAAAGTTGGGATAAACTGTTCGACTACGGAAGCCCCTTCGGCTTGCACCAGCATTTTTTCGTACATTTCATTCCCACCAAAAAATGACTCCAAATCACCAAATATAGATCCATAGGAAGCCCCTAACACATATAAGCCAACTACCCACGCAATGAATCCTGTACGCTGCAAACGAAACGCCAGACCAAATGGACTTTGCAGTAAACGAGAGGCCTGACTTTTCCCAGGTTTAGATGCCAGGAATCCCTGTTCCAAATCTCGAATACTATTTAAGTAGTTTGCTAGCCCAAATAAGAGGATAGAACCAGCCAGCATTAATAGGATAGGTCCCCAATTGTTTGAGGAATACGCCTCTGCTTTTGTGACCCAGCCCAGTGGAGACAGCCACGATAATGATTGATTACTTACATCGGTTATTGCCCTAAAAAGATAAGCTATCAGCAGAACCGCGATTGACCATCCGATTGTGCCACGGGAACTTTCCGAGAGTTGAGCAAAGACCGCTGTAATCCCAGCGAATACAAGCCCCGTTCCACCTAGAGCAGCTCCATAAAGTAACGAACCTTCCAAATCCATACTTTCAATTCCCATTGCATATAGCCCCAAGCCTGTAATTAAGGCTAAGGCAATATTTGTGCCGCTTGTAACAAGTAATGTCGCATTTAAATACGAGAGACGGCCTGAAGGTAGCGAACGAATCATTTCAATCCGACCATCTTCTTCATCAGCCCTGGTATGACGTGTCACAAGTAATATGGCCATTAACCCAACAACCACCGCTGTCATAAGTAACATTTGGTGGCTTGTCATCGCACCAATCGTATAATTTTCCAGATCACCAGGCCCAAGCATTGCAGTCATAGCCGGATTTGTCATTGTTTCCGTGATTGTATCCCGGTCTTGTTGAGTAGCATATAAACTTTCAAAGGCAGGAGGCACTATTAGGGTAAAAAAAGTTAACCCTATCAGCCATAATGGCACTCTAAGCCTATCCAGACGAAGGATAAACCGTGATAATTTCCCTGTGTTAGCAAGTACATTTTGCGCCATTACCGGACACCTCCTGACTCAGCCCTTTCCGATCTCTCGTTGCCCTCATAATGACGCATAAATAAATCTTCCAGAGTTGGTGGGGCACTCTCCAATTTAACTATTCCATATTGACTAATATGTCGTATTACAGCATCCAGTTGCTCCGTATCGACCTGAAAAGTTACACCCTGGTCTGTGTCTTCGATGTCATGTACCCCTTCAAGTTCATTCAACGATTCAATGGATTGCTTCGTCTGCACGAGAAGGTGTGTACGAGTTAAGTGTCGGAGCTCATTTAAGGTTCCGGTCTCTATAATTTTACCTTGGCGAATAATCCCCACACGATCACACAACTTTTCAACCTCAGATAGGATATGGCTTGATAAAAGCACACTTTTCCCCTGATTTTTAACATTCATTACACATTCCTGGAAGACACGTTCCATCAGTGGGTCCAGTCCCGATGTTGGTTCATCGAGAATATACAAATCAGCGTCTGACGAAAAAGCCGCTACTAGTGCAACTTTTTGTCTGTTCCCTTTCGAATACGTACGGCATTTTTTGGTTGGGTCCAAATCAAATTTTTTAATCAGCTCTTCTCTTTTGCTTTTATTATTGCCACCACGCAATTTAACAAATAAATCGATAACTTCTCCGCCTGTTAAATTGGGCCATAAATTGACATCACCTGGTACATAGGCGAGACGTTTATGAATTTCAACCGCGTCATCCCATGCATCCTTACCAAAAAGTTTCGCCTCACCGTCCGTAGCCTTGAGAGCACCAAGCAACACACGAATTGTCGTTGATTTTCCAGCACCATTAGGACCAATAAACCCAAACACTTCCCCACGGTTAACCTCAAAATCAACTCCATCCAAAGCTGTGAACTTCCCGAACCTCTTCGTCAATTTACTTACCTCTAATACGCTCATCTGCCATCCCCCTATTTATAAAGACTTTGTCTCAGAATTTCTGAATAGTCCTCCCACTCTTTGAGATGAATCTCACCAACTTCTTCAAAAGAGGTTAGCTGCTTTCTTGCTTTTTCCCCAAAACCAAGCATCGTCCAGTTAATGATCTCAATCGCTTTCTCTACATCAATATCGTCACGAAACAGCGAATAGTCGATGTTCTCATATAGTTTCGCAAAGCCTTCTTCATAAACTGCATTCGTATAGTTGCTGATTTCATCCTTTACAACCTCTGATTCCTCCGCTATTTGAGACACCAGGAAATCAAAAACCTGTGGGAATTTTTTTTGAATCCCCAACTTAATTACCCCGATTTGGCCGATTCGTTTAAAAATATCCCGTTCGTTATAATCAATAAGTGGATAAATCTGATTGATAACCTCCACACTATACTCCATAATGCTTAAGTATAAATCCTTCTTATTTTCAAAGTAGTTAAATAATGATCCTTTCGAAATTTGTGCTTCTTTTACAATCTCGTTTGTGGAAGCCTTTTCAAATCCATTTTTAACAAATTCTTTTATTGCAGCATTTATGATCCGTTCTTGTTTCTCCGTTGGCAGACTCTTAAATTGTGAATTAATCTTGATTATCTCCTTTCTTGAAGTTCAAGTGACCAACATGGTCAAATCAAGCTTAACAAAATATGACTATATTGGTCAATAAGTGAATTTAACTTTCTCAGGATGGTATTCAGAAACTTTTTCAACGGGCCATTAGAATATAAAAAAATACAAGTTATCCGTGTGTTCGAGAATGAAATTATTCACACAAAAAGCAGCAGGCTCTAGGGCCTGCTGCTCACCATATATTCGAGAATGTTAGACTATTATCAAGTTTTCGGCTCGTATACCTTTCGGACTTCTCCTTTTTCATCCAGCAAGAAAATTTTTTCTTTTAGTTCTCTGCAACGTTCCTGTGCGTGCCTGCAAGCAAATTTCAAGCTGGTTCTAATGTGCTCTTCCTTCAAGGTTGACGACTTAAGCGTGTACGTTTTCACTTCTACCCATCTCTCCCTTGTTAAGTTTTAGAAGATAACCGAAGTCCGAAGTTACAATCCTACACCCTTATTCTTGCACGAGTTGATGATAATGTAAACGGATACACATAAAAGATTTTAGGAAAATATGAATCTCATACCATGTATTGTGATGAGACAGTATTCCACCCAGATAATCGATATTAATAAAACTTGGCATACGTGTAGGGATTCTCTAAAAGTGTTCGATGCTTTTTAGAGAATCCCTTTTAGATTGGAATGAATCTGTAGTAAAAGCTTACTTGGACTGGTCACTTTCTCCTAAATCTTGCAGTATTGCATAGACATCAGGAGCTGCTTTATTAATTTTTGCAGGTTTCCAATCCTGCTTAACCCACATATGGGTGGTGCTTCCTCTTGCAAGCAACTCACCTAACGGCTCTACTGTTTCTCCTTCGTTACTTTCTTGTAAAAACTCGTCCTCACTTATTTTTCTAGCTTCATAGGCAAACTCTAAGCGAACTGGTGAATAGTTCGCGACACTACTAAATATAGCGACACAGTCATCAAATTTAGCAGATTTTTTATAATCAACATTTACATTGATTACCGGGAGAAGCAGACCTAACGCTTCCATCTTATGATAAGACATCCCATATTCCCGCATCCACTCGGTCCGGCCAACTTCAAACCACGTTACATAATTACCATGGTGCGCAATACCCATTTGATCTGTATCTTTATACTGGACGCGCATATTTTTTTGATACCATTTTCCAGACATATTCTCGCCCCTCACTAAATCATGCTTCCCCAAAATAAGACTAACTCTTTTTGCTGGAAAGTTTTTCTTTTGCTATTTCCTCTAAACGGAATTTCTGTACCTTCCCCGTACTTGTCATAGGCCATTCAGACGCATCTATAAACCAGACATGCCGTGGGTTTTTAAAACGGGCCAGACGAGAAGAACACCAATCAATAATATCTCGTCTAGTACACGATTCTCCCTCTTTCAATTCGATAAAAGCGGCACCTATTTCTGTTGTCATTGAATCCGGTACACCGATTACATTAACCTGATTAACGGCAGGGTGCTGAGAAATTACGATTTCCACTTCACGAGGAGATACTAATTCTCCTGATACTTTGTACATTTCCTTACTTCTGCCAAGAAGCTGGATATAGCCGTTTTCATCAAGTCGGCCGACATCCCCGGTCCTCAGCCATCCATCTTTATCAATGACTTGGGCCGTTTCATCCGGTTTTTTATAATAACCATGCGTAACAGAAGCACCCCTTACGGCAAGTTCACCAACAGAACCGGCTGGCAGGTCTTTTCCAGTATCCCTGTCAATCGTCTTATACTGAACGGAGCTCCCATTAAATTCTGGTAGACCACTGGTACCACCAAGCTTAGGGCGGCCAACTCTAGTGGTTAAACGTTCAAGGGAATCGCCTATTTCTGTTGTTACACCAGATGATGCCACCTCGGTTTGCCCGTAACCGGTAATAACCTCGGTTAGACCCAATACATCGATAGCCTTTTCCCACACAGGTATTGGAGCCGGCGCTGCTCCACACCACATCGCGAATAGACTAGATATCTCAAATTCTGAAACACGTGGATGGTTCAATAATTGCACCAGCGTTGAAGGAACACAAAGATAATCATTTGCTTTATATTTCTCCATTAATTGTAATGATTGAAGCGGCGATGCCCCAAGTGCTGATATAAAAGAACCCCCAACATACGACATAGCAAATATCGCTTCAATGATTGCAAAACAATGATAAAACGGCAGTGGCGCAAACGTCACTCTTCCATCCTCAATCGCCCGGCTCACACATGTGCTATACGCACAACGAAGGAGCATGTCATCGGTAAGCATGACACCTTTAGGACTCCCTGTTGACCCGGAGGTATACATAATGATGGCAACTTCATCCGGATAGCGGGAATCATTCCAGCGTTGTTCCACTTCCTCATCTGAAATGGAGTGCGCCCCTTCGGTAAAATCAGTCCATGAAAGAAAACGGTCATCGATTACCTTTTCTTGGTCTGTAACACTGATAACCTGCTCCAATTGACTGTTTTCCTTTAAGTCTGGTTTATCGAGTAATTCTGAAACAGCGTCTCCATGATGCCTGTCTTTAACCGTTTCCTGCAAAATCAGGAACTGTGTATCTGACTGAGTGATAATATAATCAAGCTCATCTTTCGCAAGCATAGCATTAATCGGAATAAAGACCGCTCCAACAATGGAAGAGGCAATCATTAACGATGGATACGTGGAATCATTGTTCATTAAAACCGCAACATGATCCCGTCGTTTTACCCCAATCTTTATAAATGCTTTTGCATATTGAATTGCTTGTTCCCATACTTCTCCATATGTGAATTCCTCGCCATCGATATAAATATACGGACGGTCCTTATAGCTTGAACATGCTTTTGAGAAGTGTCTTGCTATCGTGTCCCGTGGCCACACTGGAAACCGATCCTCCAGTGCTTTTCTTCTTTCCGCTACACGTTGACTAAGCGTGGTTTGTTGTGTGTTAGTTGACATCGTATTCCTCCCTTTTATTATGTGACTATGGTTAGACAGGCCTGTGGAACCTTAATCCGTTAACAAGATAAAAAGTTTCCCAAAGTGAGGTGAGACGGAACCTGATTCCGCTAAATGCTCCATTTCAATCAAAAGTTGGGCTGAAATAGGCAAATAGCTTACTGAGGTTCCATTTACAGCCCCTAAATCACGGATTTATGGGAATTATCCAGCTACAACCGCCAAAGAAGCCTATACCTTCCTAAACGCTATGACTGCATTATGACCGCCAAAGCCGAACCCATTGGACAGCGCGATGTTTATGTCTCCTGTGACTGACTCATTTGGTACATAATCCAAGTTACATTCCGCATCCGGATTTTCAAGGTTAATTGTTGGCGGGAAAATATTATCTTCCAAGCTTTTTAAAGAAATGATTGCTTCGATCCCGCCTGCCGCTCCAAACATATGACCTGTCATGGACTTTGTGGAACTTACTTTTAAGCGATTTGCATGGTCACTGAAAACGTCCTTAATCGCTTTCGTCTCGGAAACATCACCTGTCGGAGTGCTTGTCCCGTGGGCATTTATATAATCCACTTCTTCTGGATTAACCTCAGCTCGTTCGATTGCCAGTTTCATAGCTTTTGCTGCCCCGCTCGGATCTGGCGTGGTAATATGATACGCATCGGTAGTGCTGCCGTACCCAACAATCTCACCTAGTATCGGAGCACCACGCCTTTTCGCATGTTCATATTCCTCCAGAAATAAAACCCCGGCCCCTTCTGACATGACAAAGCCATCCCGATCCGCATCAAATGGTCGTGATGCTTTTTCAGGTGTGTCATTTCGGGTGGACATGGCACGCATCTTTGAAAAGCCGGCAAAATAAAGTGGTGTAATAGTAGCCTCCGCTCCGCCTGCCAAAATTGCATCTGAATAACCATGGGCAATATTTATGTATGCTTCGCCAATCGCATGATTACTCGTTGCACAAGCTGATACAGGCGCAAAACTTGGCCCGCGAAATCCTGTCTTTATCGCTGTTAAACCAGATGCCATATTATTGATCATCGTTGGAATCAACATTGGAGACACTCGTTTCGTCCCTTTTTCCAGCATGGTCTCGTGATTACTTAATAGTGTCTGCAGTCCACCGGTTCCAGAGCCGATATAAACTCCGACTCGGTCCTTATCCACTGTTTCCATATCCAGTTTTGACTGTTCCAAAGCTTGAACCGCTGCAGCATACCCATACTGTGTAAACAAATCATACTTTTTTAATTCCTTCTTTTCGAGGTACCTTTCTCCGGAAAAGTCATCAATAGCACCGGCAATCTTTGTGTTAATATCCTCATATTCTTCCGATTCCAACCGTTTAATGCCGGATTTTCCATTTATAATATTTTTCCACATGGTTTCCACATCGTTTCCTAGTGGCGATACAACCCCTGTACCTGTAACAACAACCCTTCGTTTCAAAAAATCCACCTTCCATAATTAATCCAATATTTCCTATTAAAAAAATCTATATAATTCGCTTTGATAATATATTAGCAGGTTGACAGAAAACTTTAAATTTATACAGGTTGGATTGAAGTAAAAGTTCCAGATATTTTTCAAAACCGTGTACTATGGTCTATTAAATTCGGGTAAGCTTTTAGGGGAAATGACCGGTACGGACCTATGTGTGAAGAAAGGAGATGACGATACGATGAGCGACTTTTGTCCAAGCATATGGCCTGAAGAATTCCCACCTGACGATTGCGATAACTGTGATAAATGCGGTTTAGCCGAGCATGGATCCAGAATGATTTGGGGAGAGGGAAATTCTGATGCGCCGATAATGGTGGTTCTGGATAACCCGGGTGTTCGTGAAGATCGTGAAGGGAACCCATTTGTATGTGGTACCAGACAAACATTACAAGAAACGGTGAATTCTGTTGGCTTACAACCGGATGATCTGTATGTAACGTACATTTTAAAACGGAAACCTACTCGAAAATACTATAAACAAAAAACGCGTGAAATCTGTATGCGCCATCTCGAATACCAATTACAAAATAAGAATCCGAAATACATCATTTGTCTAGGAAATGTAGCGGTCCGATCTTTCTTTCAGGATGATGAAGCAGAAGTGAAAAACTTACGGGGCAAGATGTATGATGTCAAGGGTATTCAGACGACGGTAGCATATCATCCCCTGGCTGTAAGAAGGCGGCCTAACTTAAAGAAGTTATTTTTAGTAGAGGATTGGCAGTTTGTTGCTGACAAATTTAATGAAAATAGGCTATGTTAGATTTACAGGGTAAAAAAATTAGGGAACGTCCATTTCGGATGTTCCCTTTGTTATTCCATTAGCCCTAAATTACCAAAAGAGGATCAACTTTTGAAATGGTTCATAATGAAAACTGAATTAAATTCTTTAATCTCATTCTTTGTCTCTTCATTGTAACAAAAGCATTTTTGCATTCCTTTACCCTCACTTGTGTATTTACTTATTTAACATAAGGCACCGTTTTGGAAGAAGGATTTTCGTGTTTTTACCGTTTACCTATTTTAGTTCTTTTCTTTTTCTCCTAATTCTTTTACAAACGCATTGAGTTCTTTTTCATTGTTTGTTTTAAATAGAATACCTTTATCATCCGTAATGATATACGTCGGTGAATCGTCATATAACCCTAACAATTCTTTAGTATTTTTAACGTCACTCGCATGTGTCAATACCACTTTTTGAAATTGAATAATTTTAGTCGAATCTGGAGGGCTGTATTGTCCGCTTTCGTCAGTTTTAAAATTGTAAATATAAAGCCCATATTCCCCGTATCCTCCTTTGTTCACTGTCATTTCCTCCACGATTTCTTCTTTGGAATAGGGGACGACTGTTACCTGCTCTGTATCATAGGCGGGCAGTTTATCATGGTTATCAAAAAGAGTACCAATCGTAACCAATTCTTTTTCATAATCCCCTTTAATCTTAATGGATACTTTTTGTTCCATTTTTAAATCATTAAACGAATCGACCTCACCTTTTACCACTGTGTCTTCCTCTGCCTGCACTACAAACGCTTCAATGTTTTTTTCATTTTCGTCAAAATCCGCTGTTTCTCTTTGTTTTTCTGTCAATGTATCCCCTACATAGACTACTACTGTATTATTGTCATGGTTTACCGCGTATATTTTTCCTTCAACAGACACAGTCTGATTGTCTACACACCCTGTTAACAGCAAACCTATAACCATAATAATCCCAGGATTAAATCTCATAAGAAGCCCCTTATTTCTATTGAAGTTTTGCACCCGTTACTTTAAGAAGGAATCATCATTTGGTTTCACCCTTAGTGAACATCCCAATAATTAAAATGATAATACCTATAATGCCACCAATAAATTCAGTAATATATAAGTCTGAGTCTCGCACGAAACGAATAAGAAATCCTTCACCAAAAAATTATTGTCATTCCAATACAAAGAGATGTTTGCCAATACTTCATCATTTCACCCCTTTAAGTAGTATAATCGTTAATTAAACTCGTTAGTAACAAATCGGTATTGCCGTTGTTCCAGAAAAGCACCCATTTGTTTAAGTACATCTTTTCACAAACTATGTCTGATCGACCTACTATTCATGTGCATTCATCACTTTCATAAATAATGAAGAATCAACATTACCACCTGTAATGATACAAAGTACATTTTTTTCGGAAATATCAGTCACTTGGTTCTGTAATAAGGCTGCAATCGTTACAGCACTAGAACCTTCAATCATACAACGATGATTTGTCGCCATCCACTTCATCGCATGTGCAATGCTTTTCTCACTAACTAATATACTGCTATCTACTCTTGAAAAAGCTAGTTGTAAAGGGGCTTCATGAATGCCACCATAAATCCCATCAGCGATTGAAGCTTGATAAGTTACATCAACCATTTTTCCAGATATGAATGATTCGTGCCACGCTGGTGAAGCCTCGCTTTGTACCCCGATTACTTGCACATCAGGATTAATAGCTTTTGCAACAGTAGCAATCCCATTTAGAAGTCCACCACCACCGACTGGTACTAAAATGACATCAAAATCGGGCTTTTCAAGCATAGCCTCTAAACCAATCGTACCTTGACCGGCCATTGTAACAGCATCATCAAATGCATGAATAAACGTTCTACCCGTATCCTTTGCTAGTTGCTCCGCATATTCTTCTGCCTTATCATAGGTAGCACCATACTGTACAATTTCTCCACCAAATTTTTGAATGCCACTTATTTTAGCTTGGGCTGTATTTTCTGGAACGACTACAAGTGCAGAAGTATCAAATAAAGAAGCTGCATAGGAAACCGCTTGTGCATGGTTACCAGAGGAGGCTGTGATGACTCCTTTACTTTTGTCCTGATTTTTTAATGTTGAAATTTTACTGAGTGCACCTCTTGCTTTAAAAGAACCCGTCTTTTGGAGATTTTCTAATTTAAAATAAACATTTAAAGATAGTTGACCATACAAGCTATCCGAAAAAACTAAAGGCGTTTCGACAATATGATTTTTAATTCGATTTTTAGCCTGAATAATGTCATAAATAAATAATTCCATTAAATAAAACCTCATTTCTTTTTTTGAGTATGTACCTTTTACTCGCAAATCACTACTATCTTACTTATAAAAAATCTAAAATGCATAGTTATGTGGTCTTATAATGATACGTATAAGGGCACTTAAATAAACATTGATTAATGATTACCTTCAGAGAGATTTTTATATAATGAAAATCTATACACATTTATAATTTCACAAATTTGATTTACAGTAATATTTCCTTCTTTAATCTATTGAACTAAACTGCCCATGAGTTTAATAACATAACCTTCTAAAGTGTCCATTTAATAAGTAACCCTGCGTGGGCTAAGCCACCACCAAATCCATATAATAAAGCTTTTTCACTATTTTGGAGTTTTTTTCGGAAAGGCCTTTATCTAATGACAATGGTATTGTCGCAGACGAGGTATTTCCATAATCCACAAGGCTATATAGTGTTTTATCAATAGGATAATCACTTTTTTCACATATAGACTCAATCATCCTCAAATTGGCACTATGTGGGACAAACCAATCAACATCATTTAATGAAATAGAAGCATTTGCCATTACACTTTTCATCCCTTTTGGAACAGTAGAAACAGCCCATTTATAAACCTCCCGCCCATTTTGTACAATCTTATTACTATCGACTAACTCTTCTTCAAACATATGATGTGAAAGATTTGAACAATATAAATTTTTCCCTTTTTCTCCATCCGAACCTATATAAGAAGATAAAAAGCTTGGGTTTTCATCATCAAATTCTACAAGAACAGCCCCTCCACCATCACCGAACAAAATGCAAGTCGTTCTGTCCTCATAATCCGTAATTTTAGATAGTGTTTCTGCCCCAATAACAAGAATTTTTTTATTAAAACCAGAAGTTATCAGTCCATTGGCAATATGCAAGCCATAAGTGAAACCTGCACAGGCCGCATTTAAATCAATTGCACCAGAATTCCTTATGCCTAACTTTGCTTGAACAATAGAAGCTACACTTGGAGTTTTAAAATCAGGAGTCAATGTACAAACAATAATCATATCAACATCTTTCACAATTTTATCAAAACGTTCCATTAAATTTTTTACAGCCTTATAACTGATGTCGCTTGTAAACTCATCTTCATTTGCTATCCTTCGTTCTTTAATACCAGTACGTTGGACAATACATTCGTCATCCGTTTCAACCATTTTTTCTAACTCTAGATTTGTTAGTCTTCTTTTAGGCACATAAGAGCCTATTGCCGTAATTCGAGCTTTTGATTTGGACATAAACATTCACCTCCTACTAATTAAATTATTCTATTTTATATTTTACCACTTACTATTAAGACTTGGTGCTAATTTTAAAGCAAAAAAATTTTTTTAAAAATAGATGTCTTTAAGTTAAATATGTTCTTACCTTAAGATAGTCTTTAATTACAAGGCGTTTTCTTATTAAACAATCCTATCAGTTAGTTAAATAATCAAGAAGAGCTATCAAAGCGATAGCTCCTCGTTCCACTCTAGCACCCGTTACTTAAAAACCAACTAATCTTTTAAATTTTTCATTAGCTCATTTAAATCCTGATTTACTTCATCTGCCTTTTCTTCTAATTGTCTTTGTCGTTTACTTATTGAAAACACTTCTATCGTATTAACTAAAATAAAAATGAAAAAAATTAAACTTATAATCCATGCAGCATTATCCACTATACCCCCCTTGAAAAATACCTTATTCAACAAAACTGCCACTCAATATTCAACAGGAGCTGCCGACAACTCCTTATTCAACTAAAGCCCCCGTTAATGAAAGAAGATTATTTATAATGAAATACTCATAGTAATTGTCCTGTTTTTAAAGCCCAGACTTTCATATATCTTAATTGCTTGATTTCCATCAAATACGCTTAAACGAATTTCGGAGTATCCTTCTTGTTTCAATTGTTTAACGCCTGTTTTAATCAATTGTTTTGAAATACCTTTACCTCTGTATTCCTCTAAAACAAATAATTCATAAATAAATCCGAGTGCCTTATCTGAAAACTGGTCTTTGCTTCCTCCTATAAGAATCCAACCCGTTATTACATTGTTTTCAATTGATATTAAATAATAACTCCCCTTCTTTAAAAGAGGTTCTATCAGTTGTTTTGCTTTTTCAATCGTTGGTTCTGCTTCACCTAAAGTTCCCTCAAATATCGCTTGTGGAGAAAGTGCTAATATCTTTTCAATTTCTACCTCATTTGGTTTTCTTATGTCCATTTTCAACTCAACCCTTCCAATAACTTTTAGAATATTACACATATATTCAATACACTTTTATGTAAATATGGGATTCCTTTTTCAACATTACTGCCCCGTTCGTTTAAGTACAATTATTCACAATCATATTATGACTTTAACATAATTATCCCCTTTTCTTTATTTTGTATGGAGAAATTGCAATGTAATTGGAGAGCGTTTTAGTAACCGAATTATACAGGTGACAATAGCTATTGTCATCTTGCTAAAACACCTGCTAATCAGGATGTTAATTTGTTATCATTTCGTGTATAAACATTGTTAAATCAATAAAAAAAGCAGTCCAATTATATGTTAATTGGACTGCTAAAAGGTTTGTTGTTTATGTTTATATTATGTACTCCAAAACCGAACCCGTTAGCTTTATCTCAACCTGGTTACAGAATGGAGTCGAATAATTCTACTTGAAGATTTTCAGGACCATTTTTTAAATGATATATCTCCAAGTTCCAAGCCGTATAGGAACGTGTATGCCCTTTTTCTTCAATCCACTTATGTAATTGGGCATAGCTATTTCTTATTAGGTGAATTGGCTCGGTGTGTAAAACGGCAGCATATTTTTGCGGAGGAATTGTCAAAGTCGTCATACTTTCTGGTATGTTTCCATATTCGCTAACTTGAACGCCGATCCAATAACCATCCTTCTCAGATATCGTTTCTTCTACTACAAAAGCCCCTATCTGTTGATTCGGGTTTAAAATATGCTCAATTTCTTCCTTTCTTTCTTCTAGTTCCTTTGCTGCTTTTGGTATTTCTTCAATGTACTTTTCATCTTCACAAATTACCCTAAACCCTACTATCTTTAGTTCACCTAATTCTTTTACAGATTTTTCACTGATAACTCCCTGATCCACGTGCTCACTCCTCGTAAATGAGTTTCTATATAATTGTTTCTTCATCATATGTGAAATTCCTTCTTATTTATTTAGGAAAAAGTGTATTTCTTTCCCCCTTTTTGACAGAACTTATGCTTTCGGAGGTCTTGGAACGAAAGCACAAATACTAACTTTTTGCAATAACCCTGCTTACCAACAAGCGAATAATTTGTCATGAATTCGTCCAAATGTCGAATTCTTTTTGACTTCTTTTTGGAGATTTTGTGACACATTTCACAAGTGGGTATCCTTTAAAGCAAATTGGTATTACTATATTTCTAGGAAGTTATTAATTAACCAATATATTTCTGATATATAGAAGGGAGCACTAGTATGAAGTTTAAAAAGGCTTTCTTACTTTTGGTTTTCACTATTACCACAGTGCTTACAGGATGTGAACCACTAACAGTCCTTAATCCAAAAGGGCCCCAGGCTGCACGGCAAGCTCACGATATTCTGTTATCAATTGGAATTATGTCGTTTATCGTGTTGGTTGTTTTCGCCATTTTCATTTACATGTTAATTAAGTATCGAGCATCAAATCAAAGTGAAGATTATGAACCGCCACACATTGAAGGAAATAAATGGGTTGAACTTATTTGTGTCGGGATTCCTGTTCTCATAGTTGCTTATCTATCGGTTGTATCTGTACAAAGCAACTATATTGTAGAGTCCGAGGTTGAGGCATATGAGGAGAAGGAACCGTTAGTAATTTATGCTTCTTCATCAAACTGGAAGTGGCACTTCAGTTACCCGGAACAAAATATTGAAACGGTTAACTACCTGTACCTTCCAACAGATCGGCCACTCGAATTTAAGCTCTATTCTTTTGGACCGATCACAAGTTTTTGGATTCCACAGCTTGGCGGGCAAAAATACGCCATGGCTGATATGGTGACAACCTTGCACTTAGCCGCTTCTGAGCCAGGTGAAATGATAGGAAAGAATGCGAACTTCAGTGGTAAAGGTACGGCCGAAAATAAGTTTAATGTAACAGCAATGTCCCAGAAAGAATTTGATGAATGGGTAAAAGAAGTCAAAGATACAGCAAAACCGTTAACTGAGAAGAAATTTACCGAGTTACTAAAACCAGGGCACCTTGGACAGATGACTTTCAAAGGTACCCACTTAGGATTCAGTCCTCCTCCAGCACACAAGCATAGTGAAACCGAGGAGCAGACAAAGGAACACAAAGAACACACAGATTCACAAACAGAAAAGGATATGTCCGATCATCAAAATCATGAGTAAATAAATAACCCTGTGTAGCGCTCTGTAAATACACTGCGCTTTTCACAGCTTGTTATGCGCAGTCTTCTCTACCAAAGACAACAACAACTTTATTCAAAACCTAACGTTAAAATAGATCTCTCGAAAGGAGTTTAAAGGATGGAATTCTTTGAACGATTTGCCGTACCCCATCCAAGTCTGGCAATCTACGCTTCAATGGTCGCAATTGGCCTTACCGTGATTGCTGTTATCGCAGGGTTAACCTATTTCAAAAAATGGGGATACCTCTGGCGTGAATGGTTGACTACCGTTGACCATAAACGCATCGGTATTATGTACATGCTTTCTGCTCTACTAATGTTATTCCGTGGTGGAGTGGATGCTATCATGATACGTGCCCAACTGTCCATGCCAGAAAATCAGCTGCTGGATTCCCAGCACTATAACGAAATCTTTTCCACACACGGAGTAATCATGCTTCTTTTCATGGCGATGCCGTTTATCTTCGCCTTCATGAACTACGTGGTTCCATTACAAATTGGTGCCCGTGATGTGGCATTTCCGAGATTAAACGCATTGAGCTTCTGGCTGTTCTTCTTTGGAGCAATGCTGTTTAATGTTTCTTTCATCATCGGTGGATCACCGGATGCCGGTTGGACTTCCTATTTCCCACTTGCTGGGAACGAATTTAGCGAGTCTGTCGGAACAAATTATTATATGATCGCCATTCAAATATCCGGTTTGGGATCGTTGATGACCGGTATCAACATGCTTACAACCATATTCAAAATGCGGGCACCTGGCATGACATTGATGAAAATGCCAATGTTCACGTGGTCCGTGTTAGTTACAAACCTTATTATCGTTACGGTGTTCCCTGTTTTGACTGTTGCACTTGCGATGGGAACCATGGACAGATTATTTGGAACTCACTTTTTCGCGTCGACCAATGGCGGTATGGATATGCTCTGGGCCAACCTGTTTTGGGTTTGGGGTCACCCGGAAGTTTATATCCTTATCCTTCCTGCATTTGGGATATACAGTGAAATTATATCAACATTTTCTGGTCGAAATCTTTATGGCTATAAATCTATGGTTGCTTCCATGGTTATTATTTCCGGCCTTTCTTGTATGGTTTGGGCGCACCACTTCTTCACCATGGGTCAGGGAGCACTTGCAAACAGCTTTTTCTCCATTACAACAATGGCAATCGCTGTTCCGACAGGTGTAAAGATTTTTAACTGGCTATTTACGTTATGGAAAGGGAAAATTCGTTTTACTGTGCCAATGTTGTATTCTCTAGGCTTTATTCCGCTGTTCGTAATCGGCGGTATGACGGGTGTTATGCTTGCGATGTCGGCCGCCGACTATCAGTACCATAACACCATGTTCCTGGTAGCACACTTCCATAATACGATTATTCCTGGCGTGGTGTTTGCCATGCTTGCAGGTCTTACGTATTACTGGCCAAAAATGTTTGGCTTCATGTTAAATGAGCGAATTGGAAAATGGTCATTCTGGACGCTTTCCATCGGATTCTGCTTGGCATTTTTCCCGATGTATATTACAGGACTAGACGGTCAGCTGCGTCGTATGTACACCTATTCAGAAGCAACCGGTTATGGGCCATTAAACATGCTTTCATTTTTCGGTGCAGGAATTATGGCAATCAGCTTTGCTTTAATTGTTTATAACGTATATTACAGTATTCGTTATTCACCAAGAAACATTAGTGCAGACCCATGGGATGCGCGCTCACTTGAATGGGCAACCCACTCACCTGTTCCAGAGTACAACTTTGCGGTTGAGCCACAAGTTGCTTCAAGTGAAGCGTTCTGGGACGCGAAGAAACGTGGGCATTACCTCTTCCCTGGCAAATTGGATAAAATTCATATGCCAAACAATAGTGGTGCACCATTTATTATGAGTGCAATATTCTTTGTATGGGGATTCTCGCTGGTCTTCTCAATGTGGATTCCAGCTATCATCTCAACGTTAGCGATATTTGCATTTATGGCTTACCGTTCGTTTGAAAAAGATCATGGCCGGCATATTTCGGTGAAAGAAATAGAAGAAACTGAAACAAAACTGCGAGGTGCTAACTAATGAAAACAGATAACTCGCTACCAATGGAATACAGTACAAAACAAAATGATTTAAATATATTCGGTTTTTGGGTTTTCATTGCTGCTGAAATCATGCTGTTTGCGACTCTGTTCACCTCCTATTTCGCACTAGAGAATAGGGTCGGGAGCGGTCCGAGCGGCGCCGAAATCTTTGAAATTATTCCTGTTTTAATGGAAACAATCATTCTGCTGACAAGTAGTTTTACAATTGGGCTTGGTGTGCACGCAATGCGTATCGGGCGAATTAAAGCAATGAAAACATTTTTCGTAATTACCCTTCTTCTCGGACTCGCTTTCCTGGGTCTGGAGATTGAGGAATTCATGTTGTATATTCACGAGGGTGCAACATTGCAGACAAGTGCATTCACCGCGATTCTTATGACAACGCTTGGAACGCACGGGGCTCACGTTACCTTTGGTTTATTCTGGGGCGCAGCCATTCTTATACAAATCAAAAAACGTGGTCTGACTCCGGAAACAGCGAATAAGTCATTTATCTTCTCGTTGTATTGGCACTTCCTGGATGTTGTCTGGATCTTTATCTTCAGCTTCATCTATCTGAAAGGACTGATGTAAGATGAGCGAATTATTTCCAAGAAAACAAATTATAGGCTTTGTCTTTTCCTTAGTTCTCACCGCAGCTGCTCTTACTGTTTATTTCTTTGACATGACTTTTGCGCAAGGGATGACGATCCTTGTTGTAACAGCATTTGTTCAGGCACTGCTCCAGCTGGTTGTCTTCATGCACGCCGGTGAAACGGATGATAAATGGCTTATTTATGGTAAAGTGTTTTTCATGATTGCGATAGCCTTAATAACCATCTTTGGAACTTTACTCATTTTTCTTTGGGATATGTAAAAAAAGGAAAGGGAGCGTCTTTTTAGATGCTCCCTTTCTTATATCCTTTTACTACATAGAACTTGCTTCTTGCTTTAGCCGAACTTACTTCAGTCCCCTTTTCCATACCTTCTACCATTTCTTCGGTAGCGATAAAAAACATACCTATTAGAAAAACCATTACCGCTCCTGTAACCGTGCCTATTCCTATGCCGACTACAGGCATCAGCCCGCTCGTTAAACCGTAAAATAAAATAATCATTCCCGTTATAAATGTGACACTGCCAGCCCATTTGGTTGCGTGTAATATTTTCAAACGTGTATTCAATACAGCCCCCCCTTATCCCCCAAGATTAATAGCGCTTTCATTTTAGTGTTACCACCATTATTCATCTTGTTCACAAATTTGTCAAAAGTTTATGAACAAATTTTTTATGGAATTTGGAAGCTTTGTGTCAGGCAAGTGTTTATAAAATACTTACTCCTCAATTACCATTCTTTATTAAACTCCTATTATTGCCACTTCATAAGTTGCAATCCCTTCAAGCCATGAAGCGTGTATTAAATAAATAAAATCTCCCTTATTGGAGGGGCGTTCAATTTTATTTTTATTAAGTTAATATAGTTATGTTTCCCTCTAATTAATTGAAATAATTTTTTCAAATTAACCGCCTTATATTATTTACTTCAAGGTTTCTTGGGTTTTCTATATTTTGAGTTGCACCAATAAAGGTCTTAGCAGAATTTAAAAACAGACGAAACATTTCTCCAAGTATTCTTCATTTTTTCATAGGCGAGTAAGGATGATGAACGAATTTATCATGTAAAAGAACCCAAGTTTTTTTAGAACTAACCTTGGGTTCCTTTACATGTTTATATCTCTTCCATATACTACTATTGTTGAGGATCAGATGGTGTGGAGATGCTTGAAAGTGCTTGCCCTGCCTCGTTTCCTAATTGACTATTTACAGCTAAATCGCCCAAAGCAACCATTCCAACAATTTGTCCATTTTCCACTACCGGTAAACGGCGAATTTGCTGCTCCGCCATTAGTTGTGCTGCTTGATGAACATCCATATCCGGGGTTCCTTGGACGATTTTTTGGGCAGTCATCACTTGAGAAACAGGTGTTTCTGAAGCTTCGCCTTGGGCAGTAGAACGTAGAGTTATGTCACGGTCCGTCACCATCCCAACAATTTGTCCATTGTTATTAGTGACCGGAATAGCACCGATACTATGCTCACTCATGAGAGCTGCAGCTTCTTGTACAGACTGTGTCTCGTTAACAGTATAAACGTTTGGTGTCATAAAGCTTCGTAATTGTTGTTGCATTTAACAACCTCCCTTTTTGTAGTAGTATTTGTCATCGTTAACTAATTTATTATAAAAATATTTTCAAATTCCTTTATTCAATTATAAATAAATATACCCCATTTCATTGTGTTATATTGTTCCTATTATTACTCAAGTTTAATAAAAAACACAGTTAATTAATTCACCCCGGCGTAATAAAAGTCTTGACTATATTTTTTACTCAAAAAAGGCCAGATCACTTTAATAGCAAGTAAATCTTACCCTGACACAGTACTATTCTTTTGGTGATATATCTTCAATTGAATCAATTTCCATATATTTAGGAACAACCATGCCAATTTTTGCACCTGTTAAGTTCTTACCTAAATAATCAATGTTTTCCTTATGTTTCTCATAGAAAGCATCGTGTGTTACTGCCAACCATGGCGCAAGTGATGCATCTCCCTCACCATTGGCAAACGCCTGAAACATTATAGCTGGGTCAACAATGTTACGTTATAACCTTGTTGTTCTTACTCCAATTTCTTTACATTTCCAGACGCACGTTCTGTATCTCACGGGGTTGATGCCAATTCGATTGCTTTCCCCTCTACCTTGTCTACGCCTTTTGTCCATTTATCTACTTTTTTCTGATTTTCATCAATCCAATTATGTGCCGCTTTCTTAAATGAAACATCCTGTGCTTCAAGCATTACCGCTTCAATATCTTCCGGTTCCCACTGAAAACGGGTTTATTTATCCTTGAATAGTTAACTCTATGCTTTTCTAATCCGAGGTCCCCCTATACGATGGTTAATTCATCCTCTGATAAAAAACAACAAAGTCTCAAATGCCTACAATGAAGAATAATATAGCGGTAACAAGTAAGAAGTGTCGATACATCCCTAAAGGAATATAGAGGTTTTCTTTAAAACTAATACAGATATTCAAGGAATTAATGCAGGGATACGGAGAGAGCGGAAACTAGAACAAACATCTTCTTTCTAAGATTTAATTAAAACCCATAAACTACGACCCATACCAGACCCACTCCTGTTACAATTGCTACTTTACCATCTAATTTACCCATATGTGAGTTCCTCCTTAGAGTTTAATATAAATATATTATTAACTTACTAATTGTAAGTTAATTTCATTACATACCTTTAGTTTGGAATTTACTAATTTAAAGTATTGGCAGTTATCTCTATAACGGAGACAGAACTCGTTGTTGATACTGCTATTACAGCGGGGATAATATATTAAAAAGAGGCAGTCACCAAAACTACTACTTTTGGGACAGCCTCTCGCGTGCTATTTGAACTGTATTTGCTATACTAATCCTATGATGTTTTGGTCTCATTAGCTTGTTATTTCGGGTGTTCTCCAAAGTCTTACGACTACTTAGGAAGTTATACAGCCTTTTTACGTGGCAATACACATGGAGCCTCATTTGCAGCCCTTTACTCTGTCAAATCACTCTTCATCATCAGGCGCTTTTTGGAATAAAGCCTCCGGGATCATTTCAAATCCTTCAATCACTGTATTCTCCTCCACTTCCATCATTAAGTAACGTTTTCCGTGAAAATGAACTTGACGTACGTGTCTTAAGTCCTGTGGGCTAATTGATATATTCGCTATTTTTGTCTCTATTTTAATAGATTTTGAGTTATACTTCGGTACAATACTCGTTGCTTTGAACGCATATTTTTCATCATCAATCACCGTTTTAAAGGCGGACTCCACCTTTTCAGTACTAACATCTTCTATCCCGCTGCTTGTTAAAACTTTTTCTACATCTTTGTAATCAAGCCTCGGTATGTCGTCCTCTTCATTCTCTTCCACGACACGATGAATCTCTTCATATACATTGGAAAGCGTGGATGTATTGATTTTCTGATCACCTGCCACGTTCTTTACAATTTCCTCAAATACAATTTTATCCTCGGCAGCAGTCATCGTTTCTTCCGCGTTCAATACTTCTTCGACAAAGTGATAACTCATTTCATTCTTCTTCCCTGCTGAATAAAGGACATGGTTAACATCCGCTGCATTATCTGTGATGGATGGGAAAAGAAATCCTGAAATCGGTGCTTTTAAATTGATAATCGGGTCTACGACAATATTATATTTGAATTCTTTTTCAACATAATCAAAAAGTAATTCCTTCTTCGGATCCTGCGTTTTATTCATACTGCACAATATAAATGGATTCGAATAAACCGTATCCCGAACACTTCCTTCCGACTCATCACTCTGCCGCTTCATCGGTTTCATGTATTCTCCGCGAATAAAAGTCACGACAATGTCCATCTCATACTGTTTATCCTTCAGCATTTTCTCCACGAGCTGAAGCATGTGCCCTTTCCAATCTTCCGTCTCATTACTTAACAAGCCCTGATGAAGAATGAGCTGACTGCTGTTTTCCACATCCCGCTGGAACTTTAATTCAAATAACTTTTCGTCCAACTGGCCTGATAATACTTTTTTAAAGTTTTCTATAAATAACTCTTTCTGTTCCTGTTCCAGCATTTCAAAGGGCATACTCTGATGATGGTAAATATCACTTGACTCCTTCATGATATACACATTAAAAATTTCATTTATTTTTAATAAGTCATTATCCACTTTAAACTGTTTACGAATATCGGCTATGTCTTTTTTGTCCAATCCTGTTCCACTCCTATGTTGGTAGTCAACGTGTGTTTATGAAACACGCATTCTACTATTTTATCATAGGTAGCATCTGTTTTTCCTGCAGTTAAAGTAATTAACCGTTTTTTCAGGAAAAGGAGCCAATACTTCTAAAGACTTTCCGACCTCATGAATTCCTCATGCTGTTTTAATTTTTTCCCTTCAACAAGTTTGGACAAATGGATACTGATTTCATAAAGCAAAATAAGTGGCAGGGCCAAAATAATCGGCATAATAAAATCTGGCGGAGTGAGCATCGTACAAATCACAATTAAGACAAAATAGGCATACTTCCTTATTTTTTTCATGTAATCCGGTGTCAGTATTCCAATCGTCGTTAAAAACATGGCGACGATTGGCAGTTCAAACAGAAAAGCAAACGGGACTGTTATACGGAATAAAAATTTGAAATACTGATCCACTGTAAGCATGACGTCAAACATACCTTCTGATAATGACAGAATAAAGGGGAATATTTGCTTTACAAATACTACATAACCGAAGATAAGTCCTCCAATAAAAAGTAAAAACAGAAAAGGTATATACGACAGCGATAGCTTTTGCTCATGTGGAGTTAACGCCGGTTTCACAAATGCCCACACTTCATATGCGAGAACTGGAATAATCCCAGCAAACGCAACAAGCCCCGCCATCCTGAAATAGATCCATACAATTTCTGTAGGGCTGATTACTGTTAAGTCTGTCTCGATATCATTGATGAAAAAAGAATAAATATCCTGGACAAAAATAAACCCTATAGCAAAAAACAAAATGAACAGGACGAATGTTACAATTAACCGATTTCTTAATTCCGTTAAATGTCCGACAAGATTCATTTCGTTATCATGTTTAGACTTCCATGCCAGCCTCATCGCCAATTTAAACATCCTTCCCTTTTAGCAATGTAAGGTTCTACCTGAGATTTATCATCGAATTTCGTGATATATCATCGGATTTTTTGCTAGTTAGCGATTTATCATCGAATCCTAAGCCGATATCAGCGGATCAGAAAGAATTATCATCGAATTGTCCAATCCAACCGCCGCAGAACATCCACACACCATACCTCCGTGCATCTCCTTTTGAGTCGTGCGTGCAAACAATCAACTAAGCATTCTTTTCCTCTTTCTTAGACTCGCGTTTCGTATCATCTTCGCCTTCTTCCTTCGTTAAATCCTGTGCAGCGCTTTTAAACTCTTTAAGTGTTTGGCCAGTGGCCTTTCCGATTTCGGGTAGTTTTTTTGGTCCAAAAATAACTAAAGCGATCACCAAAATTAGAATTAATCCTGGAATACCTATCGTTGATAACATCGGTGCACCATCCTTTATTTTGTAGAATGAAAAAATTTTCTAATCGTAGTCTAACATGATTATCTGGAAAAAATAGCACCCCTTGCTAGAATTTACTAAACATTTACAATATATTATCATTCGCTTAATTTTCCGCTGTTACGCTGTACATGAAGACTACAAGAGGAAAACCACTCAATTTTTTTCAAGGAGGAGTCTTGTTTGGAAAACAAATCTAGCATGGACAGACGTAATTTTTTAAAGGTTAGCGGGATTACTACGGCGACATTAGCTTTAGGAACAACAGGCATTCTTTCCTTAAACGGAAACAGTAATAAAGCACTTGCTGCATCTGCTCCCTCAAAAGGTTCCTTTGGTGGATATGGTCCTCTGGTTAAAGATCCAGGTGGTGTAATGAATCTTCCGCAAGGATTTCAGTATCGTATTATCTCGGAAGAAGGCAAAAATCTATCAGACGGACGACCTATTCCAGGAATGTTTGATGGGATGGCAGCTTTTCCAGGCAAAAATAATACCACTGTGCTTGTACGCAACCATGAATTGACCGGCAGTACAGATAATCCGGTAATTGGGAAAAATCCTTACGATAAAGAGAACACGGGTGGAACAACAGCGCTTATCGTGGGCTCTGATCGAAAAGTGCACAAGGAGTATGTAACATCCTCGGGCACCATCCGGAACTGTGCCGGTGGTGGTACACCTTGGGGAACGTGGATTACTTGTGAAGAAACCCTTGAAACAGGACATGGCTATGTATTTGAAGTAGATCCACATGATCCGGAAAATAATCTGTCCAGAACTCCTATTAGGGAAATGGGCTCCTTCTCCCACGAAGCAGTAGACGTGGACCCTGCAACAGGAATTGTTTATTTAACGGAAGACGATGGTCCAGAAAGTTATTTTTACCGGTTTGTCCCAAATGACCGAAGCCAGAAAATCGGTTCCCTGCATAAAGGAGGAACCTTACAGGCAGCGGCTTTTGAAGAAATGAGTTCCAACCAGATGAGTGATTATTATTCTGGGACAAAGTATGGTGTAGTCTGGAAGGATGTTAACCCTGAAAAACCTACGTTAGATGCACGCAACAAAGGATGCATCAGGTTTTCACGCCTAGAAGGCTGCCATTTTGTTGCCGGGGTATTCTGGTTTTCGGATACCGATGCAGGCGAAAAAGAACTAGGAAGGGTTTATCGTTATTTTCCAGCAACGAATACATTGGAAATCTTTTATGAATCAACGACATCAAACGATTTGGAAGCACCGGACAATGTTACTATCACGCCATGGGGTGACTTATGGATTGTGGAAGATGGGGACGCATCAGACCGGATTGTCGGATTAACACCGGAAGGAGAAACATACATCTTCGCTGAAAATGTACTTAATAATTCAGAGATGGCCGGTCCAACCTTTTCACCGGACGGAAAGACCTTGTTCGTCAATATCCAGTCTCCTGGACTGACACTGGCAATCTGGGGACCATTTGCTCGTAGAAATGCAGGGCGTGGCAGAATGATGGGTCATGCCGCACCTCCAGAAAATTATGGACCGAAGATTTCTGACACTCTTACTTCTTTTGCAGAGGTACAGGGAATCTCTACTTTAGAAGCTGCTGCATTACAACGTCACGGTATGCCAATTGTATAGCTAGCAATCTATCATAAATAATGGGGACGCAGAGGTCCCCATTATTTATGTGACTTTTTTTAGAATATTTGAAGGAGGCTAGATTTTATGGAGATAGGACACAAAACGGTTTTGGCAGGAATTACTGCTGTTTGCATTGCCGCATTTACGGTGAACGGTGATTCAAGCGTGGCGCATGCAAATGTCCCCCAATCCAGTCAAACCGCGCCAATTGCGAAAATTAGTCAACTTGAGGAAGATACACGTACTGTCGATCAGGTTAAAATGATTGGGTCCTTTACCCTTCCTTACAACTTAACCTATAAAGGAACGACGGTTGGAGGGCTTTCCGGCATTACGTATAACCCACACAACCATAAATGGCTGCTTATCAGTGATGACCGTTCCAATATAAATCCGACACGCTTTTATTCAGCCAAAGTCAACTACAACTCCAAGGGCTTTCAGACTGTTAATCTAACAGATGTGACCTATTTAAAACAGCCAGATGGAACCGTTTATCCAAACAGGGGTGAGTACCAATCACAACTGCAGGGGGTCGTTGCGGATACGGAATCAATCCGATTTGATCCACTGACCAATAACATCTGGTATACAAGTGAAGGCGATCGTTCCCTTGGCCTAAATCCTTTTATTCGCCAGGCATCATTAGACGGAAGCTACGTATCACATATTTCTGTTACAGATACAGCTAAAATCAATCCCTTAGCTGAAAAAGGATTCCGAAACAATCTAGCATTAGAAGGAAGTACGTTTTCCGCTGACGGACAAACATTCTGGACAGCAATGGAAGGTCCATTGATTCAAGATGATACATTACCAAATCCAGAGTCCGGATCATTAACACGGATTACCCAATATGACAGAGACGGAAATGTACTGGCCGAATATGCTTATCCATTGGATGCTATTCCTGAAGAGCCTGGCAAAGGAATGCATGCAGACAACGCGGTAACTGAAATACTGTCCATTAATGACCAGGAGCTTTTAGTACTTGAGCGTGCCAGTGTACAGGCGGATGACGGCAGCTACAGTAATTACGTTCGTATCTACAAAATAAGCACTATGGGAGCAACCGACATTAGCGACATGGAGTCCATTAATCAAGAAGATGTAACCCCATTAAACAAAGAACTAATTGTTAATCTAAATTCTCTAGGATTAGATAAAGTGGATAACGTAGAAGGAATGACCTGGGGCAAAAAGCTTCCCAACGGAAACGATAGCTTGGTGCTCGTTTCTGATAATAACTTCAATGATAGTCAAATCACACAGTTTATCGCTTTCGAAGTATTTCAAGAAGACAAATGAATAGTAGAGTTGAAATAAAGATTAAGAGAGAGTTCATCAAATGACTCTCTCTTTTGTGTATCTTAAGAAAATAAGAAACTTAACTTCCTCTTCTTTAACTTTAAAAAAATAGATACCGCAGAGTAAACAAGTAACAAAGACATAATAAGTCGAAAAGACTTGTCATGCTTAACGAAAAATTTATTGAAAAACGAGCCAAACCCTGACCACAACAGTAATGCCAACCACCCGAGAAAAATGGTTATGGCCAAATAAGGGATGATTGATTTAGTTGACGAATTAAACGGTAATATAAAAGCACTCATTACGGTTAAAAAGAACAAAGTGCTTTTTACATTTATCATCTGAAAGAAAAAACCTGCTAAGAAAGAGGATTGCACTTTTTCAGAATTTTTCTTTGTACTTTTATGCAAACCAACCTGCCAGGCCAAGTAAAGTAAATACGCTGCACCGGCAACTTTGAAATACGGCTCAAACAATGGAATTATGGAGTATCGAAGCAATTAAAAAAATGGTTGCGAGTGGACTAGGATTTTCTGTTTTACCTTACGTTACAGTCAAAGATGAAATATATAGCGGCAAGCTTAAACTATTAATTCATAATGAAGTGTTCGAGCCAATTTATTCTCATATGCTGATCAAAAAGAAAAAGTGGTTGTCTCCAGCAGTAAGGGCTTTTACTGAACTCGTCTTGAATTCGGCTAGTGAAAGAGCTTTACAAATGAAAAAGGAATCTCCCCTAACGTCTTAGTGCCAGAAGATGGGGAATCCTACTCCTTTTAAGGAGAAGAACAAACAGATAATATTTTAAGTAGTTCGGTTTTGAAGTACAAAATTACAAATAGAGGGTTAAAACGCAATAGATTTAGCAACCAAAATAACAAGTAAAATCACAATATAATTACACTGGTAAACGCTCAGAAATTTTTTAATCTCTGAAGGTTTCTTTTTATAGTCTTATGCTACTAAAGCACCCGTTACTTTAAGTACAATTGTTCACAAGTCGACAGAAACGGGGGGACAGGCACCCTATATACAAGAACCTCCCCTTGCTTCCTTACCACGCATCCTGATTATGCTCTTCTATATTTCCCATATCAACAGTTTCATCTTTTTCTACCTTTAATGAAAATTTTAAATAGCCATGTGTTTGCGCTTTAACTCCTTCCATATCAAATCCACTTGCATTAAATAAAATAGATTCATAATCATAATCATGTTGATCCAATAGTTGTTTCACATTTTTAGCTGTCGAATAAAAATCTTCTTTTGTTTGATCGGTTGAATCCAGTTGAACAAACAGCTCCATCGGTTTTTCCAATGCTATGTGCTTACTCCATTTTACATCTTCTTCAAAAGTCCCCTTTAATACTTCCATTCGTATTTCAAAATGATGAATATTTTCAATCTGTTCTTCTAGCAATGGTAAGATTTCATTCTCTGCTTGTTGACTTAATTGATTAGCTAATTGTTCATCTAAATTCGCATAATAAAGGCCATCCCACCTAACTTCGGGAGTAAAAAAACCATTAATTCTAAATTGATATTCCTTTACATTGCCGTCTTTATTAGTGTTACCAATTTCAATGACAGTATAATTGTATTCGCTGAATTTAAAATTATAAAACCCTTCTTTAATGCGAAACTCTTGATCTGGATATGTTTCTTCCAAATAATCTTCTAACACCTGTTTAGAGATGAATTTACTAATTGGATTACCATTAAATGCGTTGTAAACAAACAGAACAAACCCGATTAACAATACCAGGAGCACACTGAAAAATATCTTCTTTTTATTCATGAGAGGCCCTCCTTATTTTTTAACTTCCGGATTAATAGTCCGATAATACTCCCAATTAGTGCGAAAACATAGTGAATAACGGATGTCATAACAGCCATTTGGCCTACTTGAACCGCATAGGCAATCAAAGATACATTTTCATCAATGTGACCGGCCATATAATCGGATATTCCATCCACACAAGACCAAATAAAAATTGGAATAAACGAAAAGTAAAAGATAATTTTCATATCGGAATAAAAGAGATAAACCAATATACCCAATACGGTATACCAAAGAATGAAACCAGAACTGTCATTTAATAGAGATGTTTGTATTGCTATTACAAAAGATAATGCGACAAAAATAATTTGGTACAGGGAAAGCTTACGATTGATTTTCTTAAACATTTTATCCCGATCAGTCTCGGTAGTCTCAGGAATTTCTTCTTTTTCCAACGGCATCTGAAGTGTTTGAGCTAGTTTTCCTAACTCATCATTTTCCTCTAGTTGCTCCTCTATCCATTTTGTAGTCTCCTCACTCAACAACCCTTCCTGATAAAGCGGAAGTAAATCTTCTACAACGTGTTTCCGAACCTGTTTATCCATTTTGATCATCCAATTCATTTTGAATTTTTAATTTCGCTCGATGAAAAATAATCCGCATGTAGTTTTCACTTTTTTTCACTAGCGCTGCAATTTCCTTAAACGATAATTCACCATAGATTCTTAGTGTGACAATCTCTTTTGGTAGCTCCTCCAATTGATGAATAGCCTCTATTAGCGTTTTCTGTTGTTCTTTTTCCAATAGTTGTTCCTCAGGAGAAGTAAACGCCACTTCCTCTTTAGGGAGCTTTTGTAAAAGATGATCCTGATATTTTTTGCTTCGATAGAAATTCCTCAACCGATTTTTAGCAATCGCAAACAGCCAGGTCTCTACCGAAGACTCAAAAGAAAACGTACTAATTTTTTTAATAGCTTGATAGAAAACCTCTTGAGTCAGGTCTTCTGCTATTTGTTTATTACTCGTTTTCACGTAAAAGAAGGCATAAATTCGTGGATGCACCTCTTTATATAGCTCCTCCAGTTCCATAACGCTTCTCCTTATCTAAATCCTAACAGCAAAGCTCCCGGAATTTTTCCTGTCATATGATTAGTAACACGGAAATTACATTTGTTACAAATAAAAATAAATTTTTTTTCAAAAAGAACAAAAGGGCAAGTGCCTTGATAAAAGAGTACAGGCTTAGACCACTACTTTGTGTGGAACGCCTGCATGACCCGCATGGCGGGCCTCTGACAAACTTAAGACAAACCTCAGCATGGCGCTTTTTGCCACATAGTGGATTGACTTAAGACCTCAAGGGGGTAGGCACTGGAGCTGGACGTGGCTATTCCAAGCACATGAGTGGAAAAAATAAAGGGTGCCTGAATCACCCCGTTTTGTCGAATTTGACATATTTAAAAATGGTACCTGGTACTCTTCATGGACAGTTGTCATATGAAGTACCAGGTACCAAAGTAAGAAATATTATTTTCATATAATTGCCCCTTGAAAGTTAAATACGATACAAAATGTATATTGTTTCAAAGGACTGATCAAATACATATTTTTTCTTTAACTTTATGCCTTGTTAACACAAAAAGCGACTGTTCTAGTTGAATAATCGCACCCGATTACTTCATAAACCTTAAAAGTTTTTACCTTTACGACAACCCCTGCCTTTGGGCTATTTATAATCGGTTTTTATAGTTACTTGTCCATCTAATTTATATTCAGATTCCCCAATAAACATTGTTAAATAAACAAAAACAGCAGTCCAATTCATATGTTAATTGGACTGCTAAAAGGGTTACTTTTTTATATTTTGTATTCCAAAACCGAACCCGTTAATAATATTATTGTCTGTTTTTTGTCCTAACATGGGATAATTGCCACTGGATTTACCACTTATTTTCAAATTAACTTTATTCGATATATTAGCCCTTTTTGTCTAACGGCAGCGCTCTCTGAATCTATTAGCTGGACAGTTTATGTTTTTTGTATGCTAATGGTGTCATGTTCATCGACTTCCGAAATTTCTCAATAAAATAGCTTGTACTATTAAAACCTACTTGATAGGCAACTTCGGTGACATTAGACTCTTCTTGTTGCAATAGGACCAGGCTTTTTTGAATGCGATACTCCATAACATAATTTATAGGTGTAGTTTTTAAAATATGCTTGAAGTATCGACAGCATTCCGAACGGCTCAACCCACCAGCGCTTGCAATATTCTCCAGCCTGATTTTTTCACCATAATTCAGATGTATCCAATTAAGCATTTGCTTCATTCGCTGACTCTTTAACATTTCCGTCTGTATGTATTCAGGTTGAAAACCATTAAAGATTAAGTTTTTCCAAATTAGCGCTAGTTGCATGGTTATATCTATTTCAAAGTACTGGGGGCTTTGCTCAATCAATTGTTTAACTTTTAAAATGGCATCTATTATATTCTTTCCCCAAAGCTCATTTGAATCTATGAAAACGTAAGGTAAGTTTGTCGCTTGAATATAAGGAGCCACATAGGTTGTGAAGAGTTCCTGTGATAGGAGGATATGCGGGGAAGCATTCAAGCAAATATAGGTACAGCCTGAATTGTCGTTATCTTCAACCATGTGCAAACAGCCACTATTGATAAATAACCCGTTACCTTCCTTTAACACCAGTCTTTCTTCATTAACTTGAAAGATGGCCTCTCCTTCTATAATTAGAACAAATTGAATTTCATCGTGCCAGTGTAATGGGATGTATCCATGTAGATGCTGGTTAATTGTTGTATTGTAACACGCGACAGGTAATGCCACTGTCCGGTGTTGGGTCAGTTCTTTTAAATTTTGATCGATTGCGATATTTTTGATTTGCAAAAACTCACCTCAATATACTTATATTTTTTCATTCAATTTAAGTATCATCGGAACAATTTTTCACTTATTATAACACTATTGTTGTATTTAAGGTGGAGAATTGTTCATGAATAAACCTAGCAGAAAAACTGGATTATTTCTCGTTATAACAGGAGCGACACTATGGGGTGTTGGTGGTACGGTTGCTCAAAAGCTTTTTCAAGGTTATGCAATTAATGTTAATTGGCTTGTAACGACAAGACTGCTCATAGCCGGTATTTTACTCTTAACAGTTCAATTTATTGGAAAAGACCGCTCTCAGGTATTTGGTGTCTGGAAAAATAAAGGGATAGCAGTTCAACTGATCATCTTCGGGTTGCTCGGCATGCTTGGAGTTCAATACACCTATATGGCATCCATCAATTATGGTAATGCTGCTGTTGCTACACTATTACAATACTTGGCGCCTGTAATGATCATCATTTACTTGCTTTTACGCAGACAAACTGTATTGACACGACAGGATTTGATAACTGTTTTTCTTGCTTTAAGCGGGTGCTTTTTCCTGTTGACGAATGGCTCATTCTCTGAGCTGAATGTACCCACATCTTCTATCGTATGGGGAGTTCTTTCCGGCGTTGCATTAGCCTTTTATACTTTGTATGCAGTTCCTCTTACAAAGAAATACGACTCCATTGTCATTGTGGGCTGGGCTATGATTATCGGAGGTTTTACATTAAGTTTTATACACCCGCCTTGGCAACTGGACTTTGCAGGCTTAACTATCGAGGCCTATTTATACTTGGTATTTGTTATTATATTCGGTACCATGATTGCTTTCTGGTTTTATATTGAAAGTTTACAAAGTCTTTCGCCTAAAGAAACAAGTCTGTTGGGAAGTTTGGAGCCGATGTCAGCCGTTTTAACAACCGTATTTTGGTTAAAACAACCGTTCGGATTATTTCAATGGTTGGGGACAGCGTGTATCATCGGTATGATCTTTTTACTGTCGTTGCAAAAAAAATCTTAGTCAGATAGAAAGCTAGCCTATCAATATGATAGATTAGCTTTTTGCTGGATCATAAAATATGGTTCTCGCCACCCTCAGTAACCCTTTGGCCCCTCTGAATGCACAGTATGATTTTTACTCCATTGTCGCTGATGTATTCATTTTCTTTTTATGTTTTTGGGGCCTATAAGTATAGCCACCATATCAACTAGCCCATAAAGTATAAAAGCTTGACTATAGCCCCATGCTCCAATAACCCATCCAACAAGTACTGAACAGGTAACTACGTGTGTAATACGTTTGTGGTAGTGAAATCTAGATAGCTTACAATAAAGGTGCCTGGATTACTCTCCGTATATATCGAAAGAAAAAGAGCCTGATTTGTTATTTAAATCAGACTCTAAATTAGCATATAATTGTGTACGTTGAATGTTTGTTTTAATAGTCTGGGGATTATTTTTTTAGTTCTTTATATTGACGAACTACTTCTTTTGTAATCTCACTTTCTTCATCCAGCTTACTTACTGTTTTCAGAACATATGCAGGACCGTGTTCTTTGATCATCTCTTGGATTTTCATTGCTTCTTCGTCCTCTGGATTATCGAACAATAAGGTTGCTGCAATCGCTTTTGCCAGGTTTGTGTAGGATAGTCCTGCTTTTTCCGCCTGGATTGCAGGACGAATCAATCTGTCTTCAGGACCCAGTTTTCTTATTGGCGCGCGCCCTACTCTTGTGACGCCATCATTCAAATATGGATTTTTGAATCGTTCAATATTCTTGTTGATGTAATTTAGATGTTCTTCTTCATCCAGGCCATATTCTTTAACTAAATAGGCGCCAGTCTCCTTAAGTGTCTCCCTGACCTGATTGGCAATTTCCTCATCAGTCAATGTCTGATCGATTGTTGATTTACCTTCAAGGTAGCCAAGATAAGCAATAACGGCGTGGCCGGTGTTGACCGTGAATAACTTTCGTTCAATAAACGGAGCAAGGTCCTCTACGATTTTCATTCCTTTTACCGGCGGAATATCTTCTATTGTTTCCACTACCCATTCATAGTAAGGTTCTACGAGTACATCCAGTGAATCCTGGTCCTGAATTGGCACAATGCGATCAACAGCTGAATTAAAGAAGTATACTCTTCCTTCGATTTTTTCCTTAGTTTCTTCGTCAAGATTATCGAATATATGTTTCTTTAAAATGTCTGTCGCTCCGATTTGGTTTTCACATGCAATCACATAGAGCTTTTCATCAGTAACAGTAACGCGCTCGGAGATTCCACGGGCAATTAACGGTGCAATCCTTGGTAAAATGTTAGGGCCGATTGCTGTAGTCAGGTAGGTTGCGTTTTTAATTGCTTCTTTCACTTCGCTTTCCTGATTAATGTTATTTAATCCAGAAACGTTTTTGATCGTCACTGTCTCTTTCTCTTTGGTAGCTAACTTAACTTGGTAGCTTTTTTCTTCATTTAATTTGTTTATGATCTGTTCGGCGATATCAATAAATGTTACATGATACCCTGACAGTGAAAACAGTGCTCCTATAAAACCCCTGCCAATGTTTCCTGCTCCAAAATGGACGGTTTGCTTCAACATCATCATTCCTTTATCAAATTATTTTGCAGATAATCTAAAAACATTTCTTCCAACTTTTTTCTGATCATTGCTTCGTTAGAAGATGAGAAAATCATCATTGCGACGTCACTTTCAATCAAGCTTGTACTAATTAGACTAAGAATTTCCTGCTCTCGGTTGCTCAAGTTTTCCGGCGCCAGCATCAAGAGCAGGTTTTTCACTACCATTTCTTGGCCGTGCATCCCTTTGATTTTCACGGGTCTGTCTAAATGGGATACCTGAAAGATTAGTTCCTGTACACTTTCATCTCTACAATGAAAAAGGCCCATGTTTGTATTCGGTATTCCCAGACCGCCCTTTTTCTCTCGCTCCATTAGTTGTTGCATAACAATAACCGAATTTGTGAGAAGGCCATCCTGTTCTGCCTGTTCCACCATTTCTTTTAAAACTTCCCAGCGATCCCCGTAATGTTGCTTTCGATATACTTGCAAGTTTTGAAGAATGAAATTAATACTTGAATGGACATCTTTTATTTCTTCTAAAAGGATCTTTATATCCTGCCCGGTGTTTTTAGGTGATACATCAGGTTGATGTTCAGGGTTAAAATACTGTTTTTCTTTGGTTGATTTCTCAAGGTTATTCTGTAAGTAATTTTGGATGAATCCGATATCTTTCTCACTCAACAGTGGACTTACGAGAATATAATCCACATCCGTAAAAGGAAGCCTTACAGTCGAAATAACGAGGTCATACTCATTAAGATTCGCTGTTTGAAAATCTTTAATCGATAAGATTTCTACGGAGCTTATCTCCGCCAATTCTTTCTGGATTCGGCTTGCAAGCATTTTAGAAGCTCCAATCCCTGTCGGACAAACAATAACCGCGTTGACCATCACTTTCTCTTCATTCATAAGCAAAGCTGAACCAAAATGAAGCACGATAAAAGCAATTTCATCATCCGGAAAGTCGATGTCCTTAAATCCGTTTTTAAGGCTTTTCTTTACTGCCATAAATAAAACCGGATACTTTCTTTCTATTTCTTCCGTTAATGGGTTAAACAGTTCCAACTGTTGTTTCAGGCGGAAAATCGACGGTTCCATATGGGCCAGCAATCCTTGAAACAGCGAAAAATCATCCGACAAATCGACATGCAGTTTGGATGAAACATCCTGAATAACGTTTTTAATCAACTTGCCCAGCAAAACACTATCATAATAGACCACATCAGCGGCCTGAACTTTAGAGCCTCTTAAAATCATCGTTAAAAAATGGATATCGCTATTAGTGATCGAAATTGCTAGCTTCTCATTCAGTTCTTCACATATAGTTGCCATCAACTGAAATTCACTCGTCGATTCACTTTCTGCTTTGTATTCTTTTTGCAGCAAAAAGTTATGTTCAGTTCGTTGAATCGTCAGACAAATGTGTACAATCAGACCGATATAATCACTGTCTGCTAACCTTGTTTGTCCCTTGTTGATTTTTTGATTCACCAGATGGTCTATTTCTAACAAATAGCGAGGTGAAAAATAACCGAGTATTTTTTCGGTTAACTCTTCCCCCTGTTGCAGTATGTATAAATTTTCGATTAACTCTTCGTAAAAATAAACCAGGAAGTAGCTGGCTAGTGCATGCCTTTTGTTAGCTTCCTCCGCTACAAGCTCTACTCCTACTCCCCTTTTTCTTGTAAGGGTAATTGAAAATTTGCTCATCCAATCAGCTAAATCATCCAGATAGGAGGATAACGTTACACCGCTGACTTTCAGCTCATTTGCTAGCACCTGTTTTTTAAAAGAAGGACCCTCATGAAGCAATGTAATAAGTAACCTAAGCTTTCTTTCTTCAGGTGTTTCATCGGTCGTATTAACATCTGTCAGGTTCTGTATGAGCTTGAAAATCTGTTCATTTTTACCATCAATAAATAGCCCATCGTTCGCCGTACGGTTCAATTCCAGATCAAATTGCTGAAGGATTTTTTCTACTGATTTCAGGTCTCTTTGTACCGTTCTCACGCTAACATCTAAGAACGAAGAAAGAGAGTGAACTGTATGCTTACCTGATGTTCGTACGATTAAATTAATAATGGATTTTTCTCTTGAGGTAATAAACATTCTTCTCACTCATTTCACTTATTGATGTGCCCCTCTTTCAAGAGAAAAAGCATGGAAAGCAGAACAGAAAGGCAGGAATACCCGCCTTTCTAGCCTGAGATGTTTATTTGCTGTTGATGATATCCATTAGTTCTTTTGCAGTTTTAGCCTGTACCATTTGGTCGACATTTTCCTGCTCGGAACAAATAACTGCAATACCTGAAAGGATTTCTAAGTGTGTACCATCTCTCCCAGCGATTCCGAAGATCAATTTCGCAAGCTCTCCATTAAAATTTACTCCATCTGGAACCTGGATAACCGTGAAGCCAGATTTGATAACAGATTTCTTCGCATCTTCCGTTCCATGAGGGATGGCCACGTTATTGCCCATATAAGTAGATGTAATTTCTTCACGTTCAACCATTGCATCTACATAGCTATCTTTTACGTAACCTGCTTTTACTAACGCTTCTCCTGTAAAACGAATTGCTTCTTCTTTTGTGGAAAATTCTTTGCCGATAAAGATATTTTCTTCTAGCAACAGATCATCATCTTTGTCCATGTTCGGCTCTACATCTACCGCATCTTTCTCAGATTCTTCCACAATCTCTGCCTGTTCTTCTGTTATTTTATTTTGCACGCTAGCGATTAGCTTATCGTATTCAGGACTTGATAAGAAGTTGTCCACTGAGATGTGATAAGCATTGGGCATCTTGTTTTTCGCACGAGGTGTCAATTCTTCCTGCGTGATAACAATATCTGTATCAGCCGGAATACTACTGATCGCTGTATTTGTAATTGCTACCTCAAGTCCCGCTTCTTTCACTTTCTTTTTTAGAAGTGAGGCACCCATCGCACTTGAACCCATTCCGGCATCACATGCAAAAATAATCTTGTTTACTTTTTCAGGGAAAGTTCCGTTATTTACTGCTGTTTCTTCAGTTACGTTTCCAGCAACAGAACTCTTTTTACCTTTCATTTGCTCCATCTTCTTCGTCGCTTCGTTAATGTCTTCATCAGTTTGCTTGCCTGATTTAAGCACGAGAGCCGAGACGATGAAGGAAACGACCGCCGCAACGATAACTGCAGCAAAGTTTGCTACATACACCATACCCTCTGGAGGGGTAACAGCTGTAATCGCGATAATACTACCAGGGGATGCAGGTGCAACCAAACCTCCACCTAATAGAACAAGTGTAAAGACGCCGCTTATCCCCCCAAGGATGACAGATAAAAGCAACATTGGCTTCATCAATACATATGGGAAGTATATCTCGTGGATACCACCAAAAAAATGAATGATGGCAGCTCCCGGAGCTGATTGTTTCGCAGTCCCTCTTCCAAACAGCATGAAAGCTAATAACACACCAAGGCCTGGCCCCGGGTTCGCTTCTAGAAGGAATAGAATCGAGCGTCCGCCTTGTTGAACCTGTTCGAGACCGATTGGTGAAAGAACACCATGGTTTATTGCATTATTTAAGAATAGGATTTTAGCAGGTTCGATTAGAATACTTGTTAACGGTAGTAAACCCGCAGCAATTAACCAGTCAACACCAGCTACAAGTACTTCGGTAAAAGCATCTACTGCCGGCCCTACCCCTAAAAATGCAAGAATCGCAAGAATTCCTCCAAGAATACCAGCTGAGAAGTTGTTAACGAGCATTTCAAATCCAGATCTGACTTTTCCGTCGATCGCCTGGTCAAATTTCTTAATAACGAAACCGCCCAGCGGCCCCATTACCATTGCTCCTAAGAACATCGGGGTATCAGGTGCTCCGACGATAACTCCCATCGTGGCGATCGCACCTACAACTCCACCACGCTGGTCATGAACCAATTTACCACCAGTGTAACCTATTAATAAAGGCAACAGGTAAGTAACCATTGGTCCAACCAATTTGGCAAGGCTTTCATTTGGGAAGAAACCAGTAGGAATAAATAAAGCCGTAATTAATCCCCAGGCTATGAAAGCTCCTATGTTCGGCAATACCATCGAACTCAGAAAGTTACCGAACTTCTGTACTGCAACTTTAATATTTGATTGACCCATTTTACTCTTCCTTTCATTGAAAGCATTCATCATAACTTTCTAGCTTAATCATAGGGGAGTTATGGAGGCGGATTCAATGACTATGAAAACTAACTTTGTCGCACTTGTCATGACAAACCTATTGTTTCTCATTTTTGAGGTGTTATTCTAGGTGGTGATTGAATAGGTACGAGCTCACTTCGTTATAAAAATGAGTTTGTATTTTAAAAACAGTGATAGTAATAAAATGTATAAAAGCGTAAAACAAATACAGGCTGATTTTTGAGTTGAAACTCAACTTTCTTCAACTGTTTCGTTAGTTCAGTAACTTAATCATGCCTCTTTTTTTATTACAAAAAAGTGGTCTACCTCTTATAAGGTAAACCACTCCCCTGTTAATTATAAAAAAGCTTGTTAATCTTCCGAACTACTTGATGACTATTTTTTCACCAGCTTCCTTCATATTCGATTTAACTTGAATAGAAATAACGCCAGCTACTAATGTTTTCAGTTCGTTTGTTTCTGTATTAAACACTGCAGCATACTTACCGGAATTCTCTGCCTTATTCAGTTTACTTCCGCTTCCAACAAAGACATTCTCACTGCCTTCCCAAATGATGGAAGCCGGATAGCGAAGCGGGAATTCCAATCCGCCCTGCTGTACGCCAGTTGCATGTAACTTAACCGTCTCTCCTACTGCCAGTTCCTCTGGAGCGTCAAATTCAATCGATTCCAGGATAGGACGGACCTCTGCCCGAATCCATTCTGTTCCTTCTACTTTGCTAGTGTCATTAGCATGTTCAGGTCCCACCGCTTGATCAGGAACTGGAGAAGGATCGATACCAAACATCGTCCAAGCATAAAATCCGCCATTTTCCGGTGAGCCATACGGTGATTTTCCTGCTGAAGCAACGACCATGTATGGTACACCCTCCACTCGCTCTAAATGAACGGTATGGGCATGACTGCTAATATACATCGCGCCTTTTCCTTTTGATGTCTCACGGAAATCCGTTAGCCAATTTTCTATCAGCTCTGCTTCTTTCGGGTCAGAAAGGTCACTATTATCCGTTGGCAGCGGATCACGTGTTGGATGATGTCCCAGCACGACGACGTTATTGATGGACGGATCCGTCGCTGCATCATTCAGTGATTTTTTTAATTCGATAAGCTGATCAAAATCACTCGTCCGAAAACTTCCTGTTGATGAGTCCAGCAAAATTAATCTTGTACCTTTATGGTCAAAGGTATAACGATTTTCTTTAAATACATTCAGGAAATTCTCTAGATTTCCAGGACCTGCAATTTCATGATTTCCTGGTGTATAGTATATAGGAATGCTATCTCCAACTTCTTCTTCCAATACTTGTTTGGCAAAAGAGAAGTCCTCTTTCCACGCTGTATCGACGAGATCGCCGTTGATGACCAGAAAATCAGGGTTTTGCTCGACAATTTGCCTTAATGCTTTACGTGCCATTTCTACTTGTCTACTAGTAGGGTTCTTGGCAACAAATTGAGTGTCAGACAAAACAGCAAACTTATAACGTTCTTTTCCAATCACTTCATTCTGCATGATGATCGGGTCTCTTTCCACCGAAGCTTGTTCAGGCATTTCGATTGATGGTGGTACTTCCACCATTAGATCATCAAAAATGAGCTGGCCGGTATACTGATTATTCGGGTTCGTTTCGACCGGATAAATCCGCCATAATTTCGCTGGATACTGGATCCCATCAGGCAGCGAGGTTTCTACGTATTTCCATCCTGTCCAGTCCACTTTATCGGCTAAGCTCAACGTATAGTTCGTACCTGTCGCGTCCTCAATTACCGTGCGCAGCCATGCCCCGTTCCCATCACCGTGAACCCACATACCGATCTTTAGCACATCACCAGGGAGTTCAATGTTCGGGGAAGCCTGTAAATATGCTGCACGGGTAGCGGTTGTTGTTGTAAAGTCATAACTAAGCTGAAGCCCGTTTCCATCTCTGCCTGGGACCACGTCCATCGACACCCCAACATTCCAAGGATATCTCGTAGAAGTCCATCCTTCTGCACTTTCTAATCCAGAAACCTTTTTCGTTTCCAACCCAATCGTGACTGGCAAATGGGTTACTTTCTCTTGTACGGTTACTTTGATTGTTGTTGACCCACCATCTTTCAGGGGCTCAACAGAAAAACCGCCTGCTTTATTTTCTGTAATCTCTATAATAGATTTATCATATTCGAGTGTAATATCTCGTACTTCTATTGGTGCGGAATAACCATCTTCGTCATAACCAGTAACAGAAAACATACCTTTTCTTCCCATTTCCATACTTAAATAGGATTCAGTTGTTTCTATTCGGTCCAGTTTACCAAGAACGGTGATTTCCTGCGTACCTTTTGACGAATTCACTTGCGCTTCGGCTACCGCCTGACCTGGTTTCTTGGCATAAAAAACACCATTTTCATCAAAAGAACCAACATCGGACGGAAGCGCCTGCCAGCTTATTCCTTCTATGTCTACAGGTGAATAATTTTCATCATAACCAAGCCCAATAAAACTTCTGCTCAAACCGGGAAAAACTCGATTACTGTATTCTGAATCGATTACAGTCTCGACAGTAAAGTTTGTCAATTCCCCGCTGCCGTCGTCCACAAAAATTCCAATTCCATTTGGCACCGGCCGCTGTGAACCGTCGGAAGGATTATTGACAACTTTGGCATCCTCATAACCCGGTGTACGAGCTACCATTGTCGACGAGCCACCGCCATCGATATTCAATGCTTTGTTTGCACCATATTCCTTCATTAATTCCGCCAATTCTTTGTATGTCATTCCACGACTTTCCACCGAGCGTCCATCAACTAAAGCTAGAATCATTGTTTTCCCATCTTCTGAAAAGCCGACTCCCGTTCGTGGTGCCGTGGTACTGTCATTTAAGTTTGCAACAGGTTCCCCGTTTTCAACGAGTTTCACATTTCCGCCTACCGCAAAATCCATTAACGTATCTTCGTCAATTTTAGGTGCATAGGAAACCGACACCTTATCCCCTACAGCAAGCTCCTTTAACTTGTCTGCTCCAGCTTCACGGCCTACTAAGACATAAGTATTTTCCGCGATCGTTCCTTGTCCGACTTGATCGGAGACCTCAATTACCTTCCCTTCACTAACCGTTACTTCATAGACAGAACTTCCGCCGTCCGGACGTGCTTCGTCACCCCAAACTGATGTATAAAGACCAATTCCATTCGCAGAAATACCCGACTGATTCATTGCCGATAACTGAACATCACCGGCAGGCAAATCGACCGTTCCTTCGAGATAAATATTCGTTATTTCTCCCCAACCCTGCTTGTTAACTCCAGCGGTCAACGTATGCGATCCTTGTGGTCCTTTAATTATTTCCCCATCTTGAATCATTGTTCCCAAAGGAGCATTCGTATCATTAATATCAAAAAAGTCTCCATTCACACCGCCTACTGCACCTAGCTTGTTTGCCATTTCCGATAATGGCTTAGCATCAGTGACTACACCCGGATAAAGTAAATCTGCGGACACCGATTCTTCGGAAAGATCAATCGTCATAACCTGTCCATTCAACCAGCCTCGTGCATCAAACCGTTCAAAACTACTTAGCTTAATCCCAGGTCCTATCGTAGTCGTGTGTTCATTCGCAAGCAGCGTCTTTCCCGACGGACCAACCGTAACAATCGGTTCCGTACGATCCGATGACCCACTCCGAACCTCTGGCACAGGATTTGACTGCGCATTTACTTGAACGGATGGACCAAACGCAGCCATGATTACATTGGCAGCTAAGAAAATACCCAACCAGCGTTTTCTTTTGATATAAATCTCCCCTTTCTATTACTATTCGATTACATTCTAGCAAACGAATGTTAAAAAATTGCTCGATTTTTGTGAATTTTCGCAGGAAGAAAGTATCATTTTTACGCTAAGTGTTTGGTCCTAGTTATTGATAGAAACAGCACTCATTAATTCACGCACACCAAATTTTTGACAGGTCAAGCAGCTCCTCTATATTGTATAATTATAAAAAATGATACTAGCGAATGACTGCTGTGGGAGAGAACGTTGGACGTCACCGAAGGGGCAAATCTTTGAAAAGATGAATCTCTCAGGTAAAAAGACCACCGCAGGACGCTTCTCTGGAGAACGTTTCACACACCCACGGGGTAACCTTCTAAATTAGGTAAAACTCTCAGGTACAAGGACAGAGATACTTACTTAATGATAGGAGGGATTGTATGGTTTGGGATGTATTGAACATGATTGGGACCATTGCCTTTGCGGCGAGTGGGGCAGTGGTTGCGCTGGAGGTAAAATACGACATTATCGGCGCTTATGTATTAGGTTTAATTACTGCCTTTGGTGGCGGTGCTATCAGGAACCTTTTTACCGGCATTCCTATCACAGAATTATGGCAACAAACCTCGCTTTTTATTGCTGCTCTTATCACCATAAGTTTCGTCATCTTATTGTCGAATAAAGCAGTTGATCTTTTAACAAAATGGAATATTTTTGACTCGGTTGGGTTGTCAGCATTTGCTGTTCAGGGAGCAATGTATGCACAATCAATTGACTTACCGCTATTTGCTGTTATGTTTTCAGCTGCGATAACCGGAGCAGGCGGCGGTATTATTCGGGATGTGCTAGCGCAGAAGAAGCCAATTGTTTTACGGCAGGATGTCTATCTATTATGGGCTCTCTTTGCAGGATTCATTATAGGCATGGATTTGTTATCAGAGTCCTATCAATTCTATATTCTTTTCGCTATCATTTTACTATTACGGGGGATTTCACAAAGATACGGCTGGAGTTTACCTACTAGAACAATTCAACAACCACAAAAAAATTAAAATCATATCCTGATTTATACATTCTCTATACACGAAAGGCTCACTTCAGTGTGAGCTTTTTATGTGTCTATTTTCGAATCGTTATTTAGTTAATCTTCCCCTCTTTTCTAAAACTACATGATTTATTTCAAGACGCAGACATAAACCCCTCTACTTTAATGTTAAAATAGAGGGGGAAAAGGTAAATACCAGCCGACCGAATGATGCTATCAGTCAACTTAATAATACGTAATTATTAGCTATTCTTATTAACTGATGCATTATAAATCGATTGAACCGCTTCTCTTAATGCTGCGTTAAATTCATCTTCAGTCTGGTTTACATTCAGGTTTTCACTTAATGCCCTGGAGAAACTAGCAATTAAGCCATCGTTCTTTTTTAATTTTGCGTTTGCTTCATCTCTGGAATAGCCCCCTGATAAAGCCACTACACGAATAACCTGGGGATGATCGATGAGCTCTTTATAAAGATTTTCCTTGGTAGGAATGCTAAGTTTCAACATCACTAGTTCATTATCGTTTAATTGATCCAGATGTTTTTTGATTTCTTGCTTTAAAATTTCCTCTGATTTTTCTTTATCGGAACTATGAATATTAACTTCCGGCTCAATAATTGGAACCAGCCCTGCATCGATTATTTTTTTACCGATTTCGAATTGCTGATCAACCACTTCTTTAATTCCATCCTGATTTGCTTCTTTAATTACCGAGCGCATCTTTGTACCGAACATACCGCGCTGGTTGGCTCTTTCCAGTTTCTCATCAAGATCATCGATTGGCTTCATTTTTTGTACACCATTGGAAAGCTCAGCAAGCCCTTTATCCACTTTAAGGAATGGTACGACTCCTTTTTCCTCAGCTAAGTAATCTCCGGTATACTTTTCCTCGATTTTACGATCCATCGTTTGCTCAAATAGAATGGCTCCGAGAATATACTCCGAATCAAATGCTGGAGCAGTAATAATACGAGTTCGCATTTCATGGACAAGATCGAACATTTCTTCCTCGGTGGAATATTCGTCTTCTGATACTCCATATGCTGCAAGCGCCTTTGGTGTACTTCCACCACTCTGGTCAAGCGCTGCGATAAAACCTTTTCCGTCTCTCATTTTTTCTAAGTGTTTTTCCTGCATTCATCTCACTCCTTAAAAGTAGTTAGACTCCATTGCATTATTTACATTTTCATTGTAACACTCAAGAGGAAATATATTTATTGATGGGCATTCGGATACCTCTACTTTTTTAAGGTGCCGTATTGAATGTGGTTTAGTCCTATAATTTATTGTAAACTGAAATAACATGAGTAAAGAAATAAGGAGGAACAAGCATGACAAAAAGTAATAAAGAATTGTCATCAGAACAACGTGAAGAATTACTCAAAGCATTAAAAGCTCGTTTTGAAAAAAACATGAATCGACATGAAGGTCTTGAGTGGAATGAGATCCAGGCAAAGCTGGATAATAATACTGAAAAACTATGGTCGCTTAATGAAATGGAAAGCACTGGCGGTGAACCAGATGTCGTTGGTTATGATGAAAAGAATGACGCATACATTTTTTATGATTGTTCAGCGCAAAGTCCTAAAGGTCGCAGAAGTGTTTGTTACGACCGTGAGGCACTAGAGTCAAGAAAAAAACATAAACCTGAAAATAACGCTGTTGATATGGCTGCTGACATGGGCATTGAGCTTTTAACGGAAGAACAATACCGAGAGATGCAAAAACTTGGAGATTTCGACACTAAAACATCTAGCTGGGTGGAAACACCCTCCAATATCAGAGAACTAGGTGGGGCCATCTTTTGTGATCGTCGCTACGACACTGTCTTTGTGTACCACAATGGAGCAGAGTCCTATTATTCTGCGAGAGGCTTCCGTGGCTCGTTAAGGGTCTGATTATTTCAAGCTAAAAATCCCAAATTTAAAGGTTACTATTCATAATACTTTATGTTTGGGGTTTTTTGTGCAATGCCGCCTATGAAAATGGGGACATTTTAATCAACCTGTCTAACCAAACCTTTCAATCAAGGGGGTTATAACTCCTCCTGCATCGGTCGTTTTTCCTTAAGAGAAATTACCCCTATCAAGCCAATTATAGAAAAAATAACAGGAGTGATGAATCCATAGTAATATCCTTCACTAATACTTCCCGACACAACCTGAAAGTGATCGAGTACTTTTCCAAAAATGCTCGGAAGCAATATGGCACTTAGAAACCCACCCGTGTTCGCAAACCCGGAGACAATGCCAGCTTCTTTTATAGGAAACGATTGACGGACAGCAGCGAATGTTAAGGCATTCGCGCCATATGCAAGACCAATAATGAAGAAAAGCACTGTTAACAAGCGAAACGGAGGATTCCCATTAAATAAAAGAAAGACTGACCAGGTCAATAATAAAATGAGGTGAACAACAATATACGGCTTTTTAATTGTTTTTAACCGACTGGAAATCCAACCGGCTAAAGGAGCGCCAATAAGTGCCCCAATCAGCCCAAGCATAATAAGCTGACTAGCAGCCGAGCGTGTCATTCCGTATACATTCATTCCATAGGGTACTCCCCACGAACTGATAAATCCCACATACGTTCCGACAATCCCAAAGTGACAAAAGAATAAAGCCCATGCCTGCCGTTTTGAAAATATTCTCCGCAGTAAAGCCCAAGTTTTTTCGCGTTGTATTTCTCTTTTTATAAATATCGGTTGCTTTGTTTTTCGTATGAGGACAATGTAAAGGAAAATACCACACAAGCATAAAAGTAGTCCCGCTGAAAAAAATGCTGAGCGCCAACCGAGGAGGTCAATCAATAAGGAGAATGGGACGGTTGCCAAAAGGTAACCAAGATTCCCCATCATTGCCGCTACACCAATTAAACGCGTGAATTCCCTGGCATTAAACCATTGGCCCAGGATTAACACCATATTGACCCAAATAGTCGCATCCCCCACACCCGTCAAAGCTCTGGCAAAAAATAATACAAATTCATGCGTGCTGAAACTATAAATAATCGTACCTATACCTGTAAGGATTGCACCACTTATCAGAAAAAAATTTGGCCCATAACGGTCAGCCAAAAGGCCCATCGGGATTTGCAAACCAGTATATACAAAAAATTGGATACTTGTAAGTAACCCAATTGTTGTTGCTGTTACATTAAAATCCAGCATGATTTGTTCGGTGATCAATCCAGGCGCAGTACGCTGACTCGACATTAATAAGTAAGTTAACAATACCGCAGCGAAGACAACCCACCTAAACCGGCTATATTGATTATCCAATCATACCTACCCCTATAACGCATTTACTTATGTATATGGTTGGTTGTAGCGGTAAGTACCGTTGTTTTTTGAGCGCAAAAGCGAATTATTTGGTTACTTTATTCCCTATCCCCTAACTAATACCACCACACCCCATTCTTAAAGTTATCAATGTCCTTTTTATGGCTAAAATCATCCAGATAATCGGTCGATTTTGAATAGCAGATATAAGAATATTTTAGTCCGCTGGTGACAATCTAAAAAAGGAATATCAATTTTGGGCCATATGGGGGAGAATATCTTATTTGTTTTCCAATTAAAAAAAGCCGCATAAACAAAAGATAGGAGTTATTCTAAAATGAAAAAACCTCTCGTTGTTTTATACATATCACTGGCACTCCTTACATGTCTTATTTTGATGGGAGTATTCATACCTGAATCGTTAGAGAGGATTACCAGCAGCACACAAAGTTTTATTACCAACACTTTTGGCTGGTATTATTTAGGAATAGTATCGGTGTTCGTAATCGTACTAATTTATTTATTGGTAAGCCCAGTGGGCAAGATTAAGCTTGGGAAACAGGACGACAAGCCTGAGTTTTCACGTCCAACCTGGCTAGCTATGCTTTTTAGTGCTGGTGTTGGGATTGGATTGATTTTTTACGGTACATTTGAGCCAATTAGTCACTTTGCCATCAGCTCACCTACAGGGGAACTAGGCACTGAACAAGGGATCAAGGATGCAATGAGATTTACGTTCTTTCACTATGGTATTCATCCCTGGGCGATATATGGAAGTATTGCCTTAACTCTTGCTTACTTTACGTTTAGAAAAGGAGAACCAGGCTTAATCAGCAAGACATTACGACCACTGATCGGCAGACATGCAGACGGGGCTGTTGGTAGGGTAATTGATGTCGTGGCTGTCATTTCAACTGTTATGGGGGTGGCCACATCACTGGGATTTGGAGCCATGCAAATAAACGGTGGACTGTCTTATTTATTTGGAATACCAAGTAATATCATGACTCAAACGATGATTATTCTTGTGGTTACAGTCCTGTTTATGATATCAACACTAACTGGGATAGGCAAAGGTATTAAAATCTTAAGTAATTTTAATATGGGGCTTTCCGTGCTCCTTTTCTTTGTTGTACTTTTTCTCGGTCCTACCCTTTTCATCTTGAATTTATTTATGGATACCCTGGGGACATACTTTCATAATTTTATCCAAATGAGCTTTAGAAGTGCTCCGGTTAACGAAGAGACCCGAAGCTGGATTGACAGCTGGACAATCTTCTATTGGGCCTGGTGGATAGCCTGGTCGCCGTTTGTAGGGGTATTTATCGCGAGGGTATCCAAGGGTAGAACCATTCGTGAGTTTGTTTTGTACGTATTGCTCGCTCCGTCACTTATCAGTTTCCTGTGGTTTACGACTTTTGGAGGTGCAGCAATCTCAACAGAGTTATCCGGGGTATTATCCATATCAAAATTATTACCCGAGGAATCTCTTTTCGGATTATTGGAAAGTTATCCATTTAGTATTGGCTTTTCCATATTAGCTATCGTCATTATTGTTACATTCTTTGTTACTTCCGCCGACTCTGGTACGTTTGTTTTAGGAATGATGACAACAAACGGATCCCAAAATCCAACCAAGGGGATTAAGGTAACCTGGGGAATTATACTTTCCGTTACTGCACTTGCCCTACTCTATTCTGGTGGACTACTAGCTCTTCAAAATACTATGATTATTGCAGCACTTCCATTTTCGGTTATTTTGGGATTCATGGTATTTAGTTTGATTAAATCGTTACAGCAGGAGAAAAAAGAGATGGGGATTGGACAACTAAGATTCACTGAAAAAAAAGAAGATAACAAGTAAACGTGCCAAAAAAAGGGCAACCATCGGAAGGAACTCTTATAAATGGATTGAGGACTAGACATTAATATGTCCTAGCCCTCTATCTAATCCTTACTATTTCTTTTCCTCTTTCCCTGCTTCTTCTGCGAGTTGTTCAAATGACTTCACTTTGCCATGTGGATTTTTGGCATTCTTTCGAGCTCGCCAGTTTCGTTCTTTTTGTCCTTTTGAACGGCTCATAATTTTGTGACTCCTTTATTTTTTGTAAGGTACCATCATCAAAATTCCCATTGATCGGCTCGTCTTTGTTTTGCTTCTTCCTTTTTTGCCCGATTAGCCTGGGCACTTCCAACTTCTTTTGAAAACTCTGCATCACGCTTGCTGGAATCAAATCCATGCTTGTTCTTCTGATCAGCATCATTTTTCTTTGTTCGCTTTGCCATCCATATCCCTCCCTCCTTTTTTTAGTATGAGGAGGGGATGTGGAAATATGTGATTCATCGGTACGATCTTTAACAGTTCTCAAGTTGTACCATCTTGTCTTAATATGGTTGCACTGTGCTGCTACCTAAACAAATTTATATCAATTGCAACAAACAATACTAAAACGACCTTCAGGTAACAGCCCTTCTCTATTTCTTCCCCTGTCGATACAGCCTACTTTATATTTCTGGCACCTGTGGCAATTGCCATTGATTTCCGGATACCTTATACTTCTATTAACTAAAAAAAGAAATATATCGATAGGAAAGGTTGATTGAAATGAGTACAGAGCAATCTACGCACAAGGAAATTGCAGTTTCGTTCCTGCAGATGGTGGCGTCAGGGGAAGTTCAGGAAGCATACAAGCGCTACATAGGCCTTGATTTTCGTCACCACAACGCCTATTTTCCGGGCGATGCTGAGTCGCTCATGCGAGGGATGAAAGAAAGTGCGGTTGAAAGTCCAAACAAACAATTCGAGGTCAAGCTTGTTATCGAGGAAGAGGGAACGGTTGCTGTACACTCGCATGTAAAGCAGAATCCAGATGATCATGGAGGCGCAGTGGTACATATCTTCCGCTTCCAGGATGATCGCATCGTTGAAATGTGGGACATCGGGCAGCCTGTACCTGAAGATTCACCGAATGAGAATGGCATGTTTTAACTGTTAAACCGCCACTACATTTCAAAACCCCTACTTTCATTAAGTAGGGGCACTTTAATAAAGAGGTTACATTTTTACAATTGTTCTTCCACGCACATTTCCTTCCAAAATTTTGGCCAGCGTTTCGGGAAGTTTTTCTAAAGATATTTCATTTACTAGCTCGTCACTTAACACTGTTGGTTTTAAATCATCACCTAGCCGGTTCCATGCATCCAAGCGTTTATCCATCGGGCATTCAACCGAGTCAATCCCTAGCCAATTGATACCCCGTGAGATATAAGGAATTACGGTAGTCGCAACTTCAATACCACCGGTTAATCCACATGTGGCTACAGAACCATCATATTTTAAGGTGCTGAGTATATACTGAAGGGTTTTTCCACCTACAGGGTCTACAGCTCCAGCCCATTTTTCCTCGCGAATCGGTTTCTGTTCAGTATCTACAATTTCATCGCGATGAATGATGCGTTCAGCTCCTATACCTTTTAGATAGTCTGTCTCATTAGTTTTTCCTGTACTTGCTACTACCTCATATCCCCTTTTTGCCAGGATATTTACCGCAATACTGCCCACTCCGCCGGTAGCACCAGCTACCAAAACAGGACCATTACCCGGTTCCAATCCATTATGTTCAAGCTTCTGAACAGACAATGCTGCAGTTAACCCAGCTGTACCAAGAATCATGGATTCCTTAAGTGTCAATCCTTCAGGGAGAGGAACAACCCACTCCGCAGGCACACGTGCGATTTCACTAAAGCCACCAGAATGTCCAGTACCTAATTTATAACTGGTCGCGATTACTTCATCCCCGGAATTAAAACGGTGATCGGCTGATTCTATTACTGTACCTGACAAGTCTATTCCCGGTACCAAAGGGTAAGACTCTACCATCTGGCCATTGATCCCTACTATTCCATCCTTATAGTTCACACTGGAATAAGCCACACGTATGATGACTTCTCCCTCTGATAAATCGTTCTTCGTTAATTGCTTTACTTCCAGCTTCGGTTGGTCATTTACTTTGTCCAATACTAACGCTTTAAAGTTATTCATAGAAGACCATCCCTTCTAAATGCAGTTATGAATATGATAACATTGTCGGTTTGTACTCAAAAAACTTAACGCATTTTATGAACATGGGTATTCAGTTCGCAAACAATCTTGTGTTCTATTTGAATTTCTGGTGCCAGTTATTATTGCAAACTTTATTCTGGAGCCAAAGCTCAATTTTAAATCTATGGCTTTAAAATATACAGCATAATGGTACTTGTGCATTGTTTGTCTTAAAGTTTACATATTGTTAATATCTCCGTCCTTTTTTTGCTTAAATGTTATAAACTGTTAACCGCCAACACAAACTCTTCGTTATTTAAGAATTGCAAAAAAAGCCTGTACCCTTTTAGATATAAAGGATACAGGCTTCTGTTTCAGAGTGATTCCGATTGGGCTCGAACCAACGACCTCCACCTTGTCAATCTTATTTGCCAGCTAATAAAGAGTTCAACTAAAATAATTTATAAAAGTGCGGTATAGTAGGGATACGAGGAATTTTGAATCTAACTGGTAAATTGAAATCTGTTTAAAAAAATATGTATGTTAGCAAAACTGTTAGCAAGTTAATGAGTAGTTGGTCTGTTATAATAAATAGGAGTGCAACATTTATAATACAGTTTTTTGGTTCAGCTTACTTTTTTGGGTAATTAATAACCTTACACATTTTTGCGGTCTTTTCTTTACTACTTACGTATATCCTCTCGGTCGTTAGGTATCATTTTCAATTGCATAGTATCGTTGTACTGTGCAGCAAAGATATTATTTTAAATGGCAGGTCTTGTTCAACATAAGCGCCCCTAGCTATGATTTATGAAATTTACTTACTTATGAAAAAATACTTAATTTTTTAAATTCCACCATTTTTTCTGACTTTCTGGAGGTGGGTCCCCATCAGCAGCTTTAAGTGTTCCATCCATCCATCTAGAATTTACATCGTCCTCGGCACAATCTTTACATAAACGTTCTAATAGATCATTATCATAATCCCATTCAGCACTTCCACTATAATAGTGATTAAACCATGATCTAGTTTCGCTTACATTAAAATGCTCTTCGCAACTTGGGCATTTCATATATTTTTCTCCTTTCAAGAAAAGAAGGACCTTTAGTCATCATCTTCGCCAAAACCGTATTTAATATTTTCATGTCCACAGTGTCGGCATGTGACGTATGCATAAGAATTATCTCCGTCTTCCCAAGGAAGAGTTAAGTCGCCGCCAGACAACGATTGTTGACAGTTTTCACATGTATTCATTATTTCACTCCTCACATCTGAATCTTTACTTCAAGCATATGCCTTTATAAGCGTTTACCCATGTTTGTTCAGCACCCACCTCCTATCAATGACTATTTAGGAACTTTCCCTATATTATAATGTTCGACAAAAAGAAGAGGTATCCTTCTTTGACTATCTACTTACTCTGAAATAACCTTTAGATGCCTGTACAAGTCCTTCAGTTCACCCTGGTGGCATAACTCCATTAGTCCACTAGTTTACCATCTTGGAAGTCAACATTAGCAAAAACTCCCCTATTCTGACCCCGCAATAAGAACGAACTTCTAATACTTTTTATTTAAAATTCTGGTTATTAAGTTGATGAATTCTTTAATTCCTTCTTCAGCACCTTTTAGAAATATCCTTTTCATTTCATTAGTCCTCCTTTAATGATTGACTGATAATTTTCCCCACTTTTTTCCCACCTACTGCACCCGCTGCTATTCCTGAACCTGTTCCAACAAAACTACCAATTGCAAACCCGATACCTGCTCCAGGAGGACCTCCTATAACCATTCCAATACCCGCACCTAAACCTGCACCTGATGATCCACCAGCTGCGCCTCCTGATGCCGTTCCAATCGTAACGCTCACTGTCTTAATTCCCCAGTCCATTACAGCTTCTTTTTTTTCATTTACAAATTCAACAACATTATTCAATCCCATTACCCCCTCACTCCTATTTTAGATTTTTGGTGACATTCTCAATTGATTTCAATACTTCGAGAAAAATTTCTTTAAATAGGTTGAAATTCATACTTTTTCCACCTCTTCCAAACTTTAATTGTTTATTTATTTACATTATAGGGTTACTATTACAAAATGTAAATATTTTTACACTAAGTTTTAATTTTTATTTTTTGAAATAAGTTTTCCTTTAAGTTAAAATAATATAAGAGAGGTGTTAATATGAATAATTACTTAATAATGCTTGGTAGTAACTTTGCTGATATCCGACAGTTATTAAATCTTACTCAAGAGGATTTAGCTAAAAAAATGGGAGTAAGCCGTCCCACAATTGTCAAAATTGAACAGGATCCGTCTCGATTAACCAAAACTTTAGCCTTTGCTTTTTTCATATCCATTTCATACGAAATCAAGAAGCGCATAAAAGAAGTCAAGGAAATTAATCCATCTGCTTACAAGTCTCCAGATTCACTAAATGCTTACATTAAAGTGATTTCAGGTTCTTCCTTATTGTCAGCTGGAACTATTGCTGCTACGGCGTCGCGTAGCTTAGGTGCTGCGCTACCTGGAATCGGTGTAGCGATTGCTACCGCAGCTGGAATAAAGTGGGGTTTAAAAGCCTTGAAGAGCAATGCAAAAAATGAAGTAGAACAAAAGATTAAATGGGATGAAGAAAAGGCAAAAAAGGTCTTAGAGGAAGTCCAAAAAAAGCTACTTGAAGATAAAACAAGATTGTTAAGTTACTTAGAATTAAGTTCTCTTGATATTTCCCAGTTTGTCGAAAAAATAAATAACAATGAAATCACTAAGGAAGAAGAGCAATGATTGATCTTCTTTTTTATTGGCTCTGTTAAAGTTTAATGTTTATATTTAGCAAAAGAGCAAAACTTCCAAATGTATGGATGTTTTGCTTTGGTATTATTGGATTATTCAACTAAGCTTCCCATTAGCTTAAGTGCGTCATTTCACAAAATCACCAAAAAATGGGCATATTTATTACGCAGTACGTGTCTAATACGAAGAGACGATTACATTTAAACGTAATCGTCTCTTCGTTAATTCTTCAACAGTATCGTTGTACTGTGCAGCAGATAAATTTTTTTGTTAGTTGTTCTTCTTAAACATAAGCACCCGAAAAAAGACTATCTTATTACCATTTCTTGATTAGCACCTGCCACCGTTTCTATTTATGTGACCAATTAGACACAGGTGGTTCATTAAACCAATTTTTCCTTATTAATAACTTCAGCCCTTTCTCTGAGTAGTCTTCAACCATTTTGATTAGTTCCTTTAAAGAATCTATATGATCCTTTTTATAACTGGATACCACTGCATTTTGTAGATTGCTTATACTTACTGGATTTAGGAACATTATTAAGTTTGCCATTAATTTATCTGAAAAAGGTGATTCCTTTACTTTATTAACGTGAGCCTCTAGTCCAGTTGTAGTTGGAATTCCATTTTCTCTGTAGATATCAGATAAAGTGGCTGATTGATAATATGCTAACTTTTTCCCATCTAGTATAAATTTCTTTGTGTCCATATCCTCTACGACTTCAGAAAAACCGATACAAAGAGCAACTCCAACATTGTTACATTGAAGGGAACTGAACATATTTGCCAATTCTATCGCATTAAGTGGCCGTTGCTGAGTTGATGCAACTTTGAATAGTTTCCCATCCCTTTCATCTGCTTTTTTGTAAGAGAAGGAATTATTTTGTAATAAATCTTTATCATTAAGTAATTTTAATAAAGAAAAATCTAATTGAATTACATCATTGAGTAGTTTTTTATAAAAATTTTTTACTTTATAATCTGTTAATTCAACATATTGAATAGCAAGCGGTCGCAATCCATTACTCGTTATATGCTTTAAGATTTCTATAATTAATTGGTCTGAAAATAGCTTTGTTGTTGATCTATATATATCATCTTCCCTGAAGAACGGTGTATCTTTATAACCTTCCTCAGACAATAATTGAGTAGCCTCTTGTTCTTGATATGTAGAGATTTCATACATTTCATTTAAAATATTTCTTAAATCAGTATCCTCAGAAGTTTCACTAAGATATTTCAATAATAAATTGATCATGTTTGAACTTGATTGTAAGTACCAAAGGAATCCTAATTCATTTACGTTCATTCTTATACCCCCTCAAGACCTAATTCTTTTTAGTTTGTCAATAAAATTCTTGATTATTCATGAATCAGTAATTCTTCCTAAACACACATAGAATTTCCGTGTTAGGATTGAACCTTTCGAAAAGGAACAACATTTTATATATCTGACCAAACTGATGTTGGTAATATAATGATTCAAAAATATTGAAGTTAATATCTAAAACGAACTTCCTTCAAAAAGTCGAAAGAAATACAATATCAATTCAATATAAAGAACTGTCTGAAACAATCAAGATATTTGTTCAACAAACGGGGGCTTTCCTTCAAGAAGGAGTAGGACTTTTTTATTGAGTATAGAATCAGTTTAGTTGAAGAAAAGCAGGGGAAAAATTACCAGTATCAATTTCATCAATCATTTCTACAGTTGTGTTTGGATTTTTCCATAAGACATCGACAAGTAATTGTGTTGTGCATTTTATAAGCTCACGTTTTTTTGGGGAGTAGCATCTTCTATTGTCATTTTAATATTTACGTATGGCATGAATATTCTTTCTTTCAATATTATTTTAATGAAGAACTTACCATGTTTGGTACTGGGTCATATTGAATTCCGCTTACTAGAAACATTGCTCCAATTAGTACTAACTGCATAAATAGCAGTAAGATAACTAAAGTCGAAAAGTAAACATAGAAAAACTTTTGAATTACTTAAACACCAGATTCTTCAAAGTAGCTATTTTCTAGGTTTTCATACAACTTAATACTCAGAGCTTTTAAATTTGCTTTTACGTAGGGAATAAATGGCAAATAAGAGTGGAATGTAGCTATATATAAAATAGAAACCTACCTCTGAGGTGAATTTCCTTAGTGCATCTACTTTCAGATGGTCATCAATAAAGATGCTACAAAGTAATATGAATAGCATAATCGTATATAATGATTTCCTTGGTTTAACTTTCATTATTTTCTTTAAGATCCTCGTACAACACCAGATTGGAATACAGACGGTTGGAAGTATAACCAAAAGCCAAGTAAAGATAAAAATAAATTCGATTCGCATGATAAAAGAAAATTCAACAATCTTAATCATAGATAATGTCGGCCATAATGTATGCTTAAGTTGACCTTGGCTAAAATAAATGAAGGTTATTAATGTAACTAATAGATATATGAAAGTTGTAAATGCTAATGCTCCATGTGCCCATTTTGCAGATTTAGAAGGGTGCTTAATAAATGGGAAGTAAATCAACAAGGACTCAAACCCAATAAATATAAGGGAAGATGCTTTAGAGGATTGAGCTATTTCCAGAATTGAATGGTTAAAAACCGGCATTAGGTTTCTAAAATTAGCATATTGTAAAGGAAAATATAACGTTAACAGAAGAATAGAAGGTAGAACCACTCCTAGGAAGCTTATTCCCGTCAATGTTCGGAATCCTCCGGTAATGATATAAATGATTAGACATGCTAACCCCAGGCTAAGCTCCCAAGTTTTGATCATTGGGAATACCCATACCTGTATAGCTTCTATATAAGTACGAAAAACGGTAAGAGCCAAAAGTAAAAAGTATCCAATAACAATAACCGATAAAAAATTCCCGGTCTTTTCACCAAACGAAATTTGATGGATTTTTAACAAGTCTTTGGTAGGGTTACTTACCATTTTTAGTATCATCCATAATATAATATGAAGGCTTAGACCAGTGATAATAACTGAGATCCATGAATCATATCCTGCATTTTCAATAATCGTATTCTGGAAGCTCAGAAGACCAATTCCTGTTTGAGAGGAGTGAATCAAAAAGAAAACAAAAAAAGTAGAAACTAAATAGTTTTCTTTTTTATTTTGCTCCACTATCCATTCACTCCCGTCTTTAGAAAGTTTATCTTCGTTTCAATTTCAAACTCTAAATTTGGGTATTGATCATTAAAGCTATCTTGCGTCCAATCCCGTTTTTCACTTCTAAATAAATCTCCAAATCCCACAGGATCTACTTGTTCCTCTTTAAACTCTTCCAATAATTTTTCAATTTTTGTGCTTAATTCTTTTTCGATCTTTTTAGATAATTTATCTACATCTTTCTTTTTAGAAAGATCAAGAGACCTTGGGTAATCTTTAATAAGAGCAAACAAATCAAGTTTAATTTTCACCTGTGGTTTTTGATGAGTATTTTGAATGGAGACTTTTCGTTTTCCATACATAATTTTTAGAAAGATTTTCTCTTTCTGTTCGCTGATGAACTCATAAGTACCACTAATATTTTTGTCTTTAATGATCTTAAAGAGGAACGCTTCCCTATCCTGAAGGAGCATCATCAATTTGTCACCCTTAAAAATTCCTAAACCATCAACCATTATCTTATCAGATTCATAAATGGTTAAGACCGGCAAGTAAACATCTTGCCCAGCACCATAGTACTGATTTAATACTGTATGTATGTTCGTTTGTGGCGTATTTCCGTGTGTTATATTTTGTTCAATTACATCGAAGAGATAAAAGGGTGGAAATCTCATAGAAAGATTAAGGACTTCAGCAGCATCCACCTTTGATATTGCCATTTTTGCATTGCTTTCTATGATTGTATCTCTGACAAGAGTACCAATTAAATCTTTAATGCCTTCTTTTGCAAAAGGTTCTCCCATTATTATTGTTCTTGTTTTTCCAATTGCAACAGGGTGTTGTACTTGTTGCGTAAACGTCGTAAATATTCCATTTGCAGTTTCGGATTCTGCTGTAAGAAGCTTTACTGGTGCCCCTGCTGGTACATCATAATGAACATGGAAAGAGGCGCTCCCTTTTATTTTATCATCTTCAAGATCATAGCCTAATGATTCAATTATTTTTAAATCCTCGACTATTTTATTCCTAGAGCATCCTACTATTAACAACATGACACATAGGATTTTTAAAAATTTCATCATGGCCCACAACCTCTTGAAAAAGGAATAAGTTATTCGTTATTATAGTCATCCTCGATGTCTTTATGCTTTTTGACATTGTACCTATGCAACTTTAGAGGTCTAAAGAAGGTAAAACGTTTAGTCGTGACGCTTAAAGAAGACCGAATAAAACTATCGTTTAAATCTCTGTACCTGAATGGGTATAGAGGTGCCAAATAGGGCATGCCAAGAGATTTTAACCTTATTAGATGGCACAGGATAAAAGTAAGACCCAGGGTTACCCCAAAACCTCCCCAAATTGCAGCTAAGAGAATAAGTGGGAATCTTAATATCCGAATGGTATTAGACATCTTGAAAATAGGAGTAGTAAAAGAAGCAAGTGCTGAAAGGGCTACGATGATTAATAAAATGTTACTTGTAAGTGCAGCTTGAACCGCAGCTTGCCCAATTACAATACCTCCAACAATTCCCAGAGTTTGTCCAACTTTTGTCGGAAGTCTGCCTCCTGCTTCTCTCAAGAGTTCTATTGTAATTTCTAAAAATAATGCTTCCAGTAAAGGAGGAAATGGGACATTTGCCCTTGACATGATTAACGGGGTTAACAGATCTTCCGGAATGATTGCATAATGGTGTGTTAATACTGCGACATAAATTGGTGTTGCCAAAATTGAAAAGAGGACACCTATAAATCGTATTAATCGAAAGAAAGACCCTACTGACCACGGTGAGTAATAATCCTCTGGTGATATAAAAAAGTTAAATATACTAGTAGGTCCTGCGATAACATAAGGTGAACCGTCACTAATAACGATTACTTGTCCAAGTAAAAGCATATAGATTGTACGATCCAAACGTTCTGTAGACATGAATAGCGGAAAAGGTGTTTTTGCGTTATCAGAAATAATCTGATCTAGAATTGAACTATCAAATATAACATCCATATCTAAATCCTCAAGACGTTGTTTCATGGTTTGAATGTGCTGTGGATTTGTAATTCCATCAATATATCCAATCATAACCCGAGTGTTTGAAAGAGATCCTTTAGTAATTTCTTTAAAAACAAGATCTTCGGATGTAATTTGCCTTCTCAATAGGCTGAGGTTTGTATCAAGATCTTCGACAAAGCCCACATTTGGTCCGATTACACTATATTCATGTTCAGCATTATTAAAATCTCTATAACCCTTCATTCCATTCGAAAGATTAACCAAAATACCTTTCTCAGGAGTTTTCGTTAAATGAATGAATATGTACCCTTTTGTCAGTTTGTTTATGAATACTTTAGCATCGGAAGTGATTTCTCGATCTTCTATAGGTATGGTATTCATTACATCCGTAAGTTCTGTAAATACCTCCTCTGCAGATTGAATATATGGAAGGAGATGATGATGAATTTTTTTTTCATCAATAAGGCTCTTATAATAGGAAAAATATATGGGTGACTCATTGAGGTTTTTAGTGGAAAATTGGTAAAAATCATCAGATTTAGAAACCTCTTTAAACAAATCATGTATTGAATTGTTTTTTTGTTTTATGAAATTCCTCAAGGAACACTCACCTCCCCATATGAAAACAATCAAGTATTATTCTTGGTTAGTTTAGGCGATTTCTGGTGTTTTATGTATTTGTGTTCGATGAATACTCATGCTGATTTCGACACAAGAAAAAGGGATTAAAAACAGAGTAAAAAACGTCAATAGATCTATAATTCCTCCTATTTCAACTTACAGGAAATCATTTTTTATTGAACTTACCTGTTCAGTTAGCTTAAGTACATTCTTACAAAAAGTCCATTAAAAATGAAGAACTTTACTGCACAGTAATAGTCTACTACGCAATATAAAAGTCATTCCACAATTAGTTCTATACAAATGAAAAGTTCTTAATATCCTGCCAAAACATATAGAATTTAAATGCCATATAAAGCTAATCTACTGCTTTGCAAAAAAAAGTTTAAACTAAATTATTGACCAATAATAATCCTTCCTCTTGTGTATAAATTATAAAAGATAGAGGTTTCACATATGAGAATGCATATTAAACCAATTTTAGAAGCATAACTATGAGAAACACTTACGAATGGAGAGGCTATTATATGGTACGATTACTGTTTTTAATTATGATTTCGCTTTTCCTTCTATCAGGGTTTAGTCATCAAAATCACCTGAAATTAATAGATGTGGATACCACAATAATTGTACCTGAGAAAATAATCCGTTATGATTTAAAAATCAAGAATACCGGTTCCACTACAATTGGAACGGAGTTTGATTATCCTGGCTACAAATATACTGGAATAGAAGTTGTTGTAGTTCCAAATAAGAAGTTAGAACAATTCATGAAAATGCTACCTAATACAAAGTATAAGAAAATGAAGCCTGCTGGATTTGGTGGTACAGGAAGAATCCCTCCTGATAAAATAGGTGATTTTCATGCAGAGTATATTTATAAACATAAGAGTGATTCAGATAAAATTAAAAAAATGGCTTTAAACGCCAAAATAATAGTACTAGATGGTACAAACGTGATCGCTGAATTACCACTAAAATAATGCTTCTTTTGCCAAATAATGATTAACTCAAATATTCTATCAGCTGCTCTTTTTAATGCTGTATAAGTGCAAAAAAGCCTGTACCCTTTTAGATATAAAGGTTACAGGCTTCTGTTTCAGAGTGATTCCGATTGGGCTCGAACCAACGACCTCATGCCTGTCAAGCATGCGCTCTCCCAGCTGAGCTACGGAATCATGATATAAAATTATCGACATCATTAACTATATAGCAGTTCCTTATTTTTTGTCAATATGTTTTTGGACCAAGCTGTTACAATTTTAATCCCGCTCCACAACCAAGCATAGAGCGGGATTCCACATATATTTTAATCTTCTAGAATTGACTCCTGTACAGGCAGGTCCTCCCAGAATTCAATGCTTTCATTAAGAACAGATCCATCGGCGATTGCCTGGGCTGTTTTCTCCATTCCGATTACCGACTGCTTGGTCAGGTAGCCGTTACTTTTTTGACCAAGGACTTCGAAGTCAAAAGCATTGTCGGCTGTACCGCGCATTTCTAGTAGAAGTGTTGAAATATCATATTCATTGGCGATGCCGTACACGCCGATTCCTGCTCCATATGCTGATCCTTTACCGGCATATTTTGCTAGATGTCCCCAGCCTTTTGGTTCGATTGCTTCATAAACGACCGCTCCGAGCTGTTTGGACTTATAAAGGACGTCCGCTTTTGTATGTTCTGGATACGGATAGAAGATTGCTCCAGATACATATTTATCGTCCTTCACCCATTGCGCTCCTTGGTGATGCAGGTCAATCATATAATCAATGTCATATTTCTGCAGGACATTTTGGTGCAACGCCTGTGTTTCCGGCTGGGTACGTGCTTCGTGATCACGGTTAAGATCCACCTGGTTGGCATTATAGCGTGTCAGGTGGCGTGGTCCTTTTGCTGCGTAATCCTCCAGTTCATAATTCACATCACCCATTGCCCCGTCGGCATTGTACATTGGAATTAGTAGTATATTAACGTTGTCCAGCACGCCTTTGTTTTTTCCGGTGCCAAGAGACTTGATGTAATCGAGCATCCCCTCGGTGGTCAATGCCTCATCACCGTGCTGCTGTGCAAGATATAGAATCGTAGGATTTGCGGGGTCGCTCATGTATTTAACTAGTGGAATGTCGCGTCCTTTAACCGTTTGGCCGATCACTTCCACTTCCATTTGCGCCTGCTTTTTGTTTTGCGTTTCAAGGAAAGTCATCATTTCCTGATATGTGTGGAGAATCTGTGTGTTGATGGTTTCGTGTCCCTGGTACTCGGGTCCGTTTCCTGCTGCATTTACGACAGGTGAAGTGATTGCAGTACCTCCAAGTACCAGTGCTCCACTTATCGCTGCTATGATTAAATGCTTTCTCATATAATTCCTCCTGTTGAATTTTTTCTTGCTCGTTATACAGGTTTCAACATTTTTTGCAAATGTCCTTCCCACCGGGGCAAGATTGGTAGAAAAGCAGCACCTTATAATGGGTCAATAGTACAGTGATACGACTTTTTTCTCATGTCGATAGGATTTATCATCGGTTTTTTGATTTTATCATCGAATTTCAGCATTCATTAGGGGGTTATCATCGAATTTCAGAGGATATCATCGAATCCGGTCCAGCCCCCTAATTTTGGACACCTATGTACAATTTCTTGGTTTTTCTCAAA
>NZ_JBHSFU010000014.1:0-103198 GCF_042654125.1 Virgibacillus kekensis | reverse complement strand
GGTGGGATTTATGGTTATCGACGAATAAGGATGGTTATCCAGCGCGAGTTTGGGAAACGGTATAACCTAAAACGCATTCGCCGTCTGATGATTCAATTGGGATTGAAATCGTTTATTCGCCTTTCCAACGGGTATTCCACGAGAACCAGCTATGTCAACATAGAAGACAATATTCTGAATCGAGAATTCACTGTGGATAAACCAAATCAGAAATGGGTAACTGATATCACGCATCTTCAGTATGGACTGGGCGGCAAAGCTTATTTGAGCGCCATCAAAGATCTGTATGATGGATCAATTGTGGCATACAAAATAGGCCACTATAACAATAACCCGTTGGTCATAGAGACTATTAAAACAGCCTTAGAGCTCAATCCTGACGCAACTCCTCTACTTCATAGTGATAGAGGCGTACAATATACATCGAAGGAATATCGTTATGTCACAACTGAAGCTGGAATCACACGCAGTATGTCCCGTGTAGGAAAATGTATCGATAATGCACCGATAGAAAGCTTTTTTGGTCACTTTAAAACGGAGTGTTATGACTTAAAACAATATAAAAGTTATGAAGAACTAGTACAGGATATAGATCGATATATCCAATTTTATAATGAAAGACGTTACCAGGAGAAATTAAACAGCCTGACACCATTAGAATATCGGTACCAGGCCGTTGCATAGATTTTTTGTTTTTCACTGTCTACTTGACAGGGTGCAGTTCAATTTAGGTAGTTCGGGTTTTGTGTTAGCAAAACTTCGTATAATCTATAAAATGCGAAGTAGTCAAGACTTCTAAGATAGAGTGCTGAAACTCTGCTACGGAAATACACTACGCTTTCCACGGGCGGCTGTTGAGCCTCCTCGAGCTAAAGCTCTCCGGGGTCTCATCGAGGCCTCTGCTCCCGTAGGAGTCTCCGTGTATTTCCTCCGCTGATATAGCCGATGATTGAAGCGTAGGGCAGTCGACTTCTGCGGGAACAGCACGTGTCTGAAGACCCCGCAGCGGTGGTTTTCCGCGAGGAGGCTAAAACCGTGCCCGGCGGTAAAGGAGACACTGCGAATTCATGAGCAGATGTCGTACTTGCACCCGGAGTGGTGAAAGCGACTGCGCGAAGCGGAAATCAACATAGCTAGCTATGTCGCATTTTATACTAACTCCGAAATGATCTAACTAGAAGGGTAACATTCCAAGATTCCCACATTAATTCGTTCGTCTCTCGAAAGCAAGTTTTAGTTATGTCCCAGCCTCTTTTACGTTTGCTGTAAACAGATAAGGGAACATTAATTACAATACTTACATTATGCAGGAGGGACTTTTATGCCTTGGACATTAAATGACTATCCTTCATCCATGAAGAATCTGGATAAGGTTACGAAAAAGAAGGCAATTGATATAGCGAATTCCATGGTAGACGAGGGGTATGATGAAGGACGGGCCATCCCCATTGCAATTGAGCAGGCGAAAGAGTGGCATGATAACGCCAGTGAAGATGAATTGGACGAATATAAAGAACATGGACAGCCCACGAAACGTTCGAGAGAAGGGAAGAAATATGAAAATAACCCGGAACGACTCGAAGAAGGTGAACATGTAGAAGCACATGATGATGGTTGGGCTGTACGGTCCGCTGATGCAAAACGGCCAAGCGAAGTCTTTGAGAATAAAAATGAAGCGGTAAAGCGGGCGCGTGAAATAGCAAAAAATAAAGGAACATTCTTGACCGTGCATAAATCCGATGGTTCTGTTCAGGAGGAAAGGTCCTATTAAATATCCCGTTAATATAACTCAGTTTTTCAATGTTTAAAAAGCAATAACCTCCAGATACTATAGAAAAAGAAGGGCGGGATGTATATGGAGACTCAGAGAGAACAGAGCAGTGATGAAAAGTTTATCCCCATGACCTCGGTGACCAGCGGATCAGGCAGGGAGGTTATCAATGATGTTTATTATTACACCGATCAAATTGCCAATATTTGCTTTATCGGTTATCCAAGTGAAGGAGACTGGGTGCTGGTGGACGCAGGACTCCCTAGATCCGCAGCGGAAATTCGATCAGTCGTGGTTGACCGATTTGGAAGGAACAGTAAACCATCGGCTATTTTATTAACTCACGGGCATTTTGACCACATTGGAGGACTGAGAGAATTGGTTCATGAATGGGATGTGCCTGTTTATGCACATGAGAAGGAACTTCCTTACTTAACAGGCAAAAAAAGCTATCCAAAACCAGATTCCTCGGTAGAAGGTGGGATGCTCGCCAAAATAGCAGAAATGTATCCAAATGAACCGATTGATTTAGGTGATTCTGTTCACGCACTGCCATCCGATAATAGTGTGCCAGGCCTGGATGATTGGAAATGGATTCATACACCGGGACACTCTCCAGGACACGTATCGTTTTACCGGGAAACAGATTCGTTACTTCTCTCAGGCGATGCATTCATTACGGTCAGGCAGGATAAGTTTTACAATGTATTGATGCAGACTGAGGAGGTAAATGGACCACCACGGTATTATACCACCGATTGGACTGCGGCTAAGAAGTCCGTGGAGACACTGGAATCACTTCAACCGGAAATGGTAATCCCTGGGCATGGAACCACGATGAAAGGGGATAAGTTAAAGGAAGGGCTTCGGAAGCTTGTTCAAACGTTTGATCAAACGGCCGTCCCGGATTATGGTCGTTATGTTGACGATCAGCGTGAACATTAATCGACGGGTCCAAAAGGCTCACGAATGAACTGGATATCACCGGGTTTTGTGAATCACGATAAGCACAACATTTACTGTAAATTGCATAGCTATGCTAAAATAAGACACAGAAATGAGGTGTTTTCTATGAAAATAGAGGTATGGTCAGATTTTGTCTGTCCGTTTTGCTATATCGGTAAACGCAGACTGGAATCGGCACTTGATCAATTTCCACACAAAGAAGAAATAGAACTAGAATATAAAAGTTATGAACTTGATCCTAATGCAGAAAAAAATCCCGGTAAAGATATCCATGAAATCTTAGCAGGAAAATATGGGATGAGTTATGAAAAAGCCAAAAACTCCAATGAGCAACTTGGTCAGCAAGCTGCGGAACTTGGTTTGACGTATAACTTTGATACCATGAAACATACCAATACATTTGATGCACATCGTGTTGCAAAGTATGCGGAAGAGAATGGTAAAGGAAAGGCAATGACCGAACGGCTTCTGAAAGCTTATTTTACCGACTCAGAACTAATCAGTGATCATGAGACACTTATCAGGCTTGCTGATGAAATGGGGCTTGATACAGACCGTGTCACGGAACTTCTGAAGGTAGATGATTATGCAATTCATGTTCGGGCTGATGAAGAGAAGGCGCGGCAGATTGGAGTACAGGGCGTACCTTTCTTTGTTTTAAACGAGAAATATGCTGTGTCCGGTGCCCAACCGTCCGAAGTATTTTCCGAAGTGCTGGAAAAGGTTTGGGAAGAAGAAAATGAAAAACCGGCATTGCAATCGTTGAACCCCAAAAAGTCTGAAACCGAATACTGCACAGATGAAGGTTGTGAAGTTAAGGAATAATTTAACATGAATACAGGCAAACCGTGGAAGAATCAGTTTCCACGGTTTTTTTATGTGAACAAATAAAATAACACTTTTGAAATTGTTGACGTTAAATGGTGGTATGCTATAATCTTTATTAAGGCTAATTGATAATGAATTTCATTATTGATTAAACTTTGTAAAAGATAGTAATTAATATAATCTGCGAGAAGGTCTTTCCATGAAAATCCGTTACCTATTTATAACAGTAATAATACTGTCATTTAGCTCAGTCTTTATAGGAGTCACCGAGATTGGGCCATTGGAAATATTCAACCTGTCTGACGAACAGATTGAAATTCTTCTCATAAGCCGATTACCGAGACTGGTAAGCATTCTGATTGCCGGGATGAGTATGAGCATATGCGGGTTGATTATGCAGCAGTTAAGTCGTAACAAATTTGTATCACCAACAACAGCGGGAACGCTTGATTCCGCAAGGTTAGGGGTTCTGGTTGCCCTAATGGTGTTTACGTCGGCAACTCCACTCCAAAAAATGCTGATTTCATTCTTATTTGCGCTTATTGGAACTTTTATTTTCATGAAAATTCTTGAAAAAATAAAGTTCAAGGATGCGATATTCATCCCGCTGGTAGGATTGATGTTTGGTAATATCATAAGTTCGCTTGCTACCTTTTTCGCATATAAAAACGATTTGATTCAGAATATGTCCTCCTGGATGCAGGGTGACTTCTCGCTGATCATGAGTGGAAATTACGAGCTGATGTACATAAGCATTCCAATCCTCGTAATTGCCTATTTATTTGCGAATAAGTTTACCATTGCTGGAATGGGGGAGGATTTTTCTAAAAATCTTGGGCTCAATTACCGGCAGGTCGTAAATATCGGCTTAATTATTGTCGCACTTGTAACTGCGTCTGTTGTTCTGTCGGTTGGCGTAATACCCTTTCTGGGACTGATTATTCCGAATATCGTAACCATCTACCAAGGGGACCATTTGAAAAAAAGCCTACTGCATACCGCTTTGCTTGGAGCATCGTTTGTTCTCTTTTGCGACATTATTGGCCGGGTCATCATTTACCCGTATGAAATACCAATCAGTCTGACAGTCGGTGTGATCGGAAGTGGGATATTCATTTATTTGCTGCTAAGGAGAAAGAAGTATGGGCTATAAGAAAAAGACAATTATACTTGCAGCTATCGCACTAGTCCTGGCCCTGGTGTACATCCTTTACGATTTAAAAGGCAACATTGGATATATACTTCCACGGAGGCTTCTAAAAGTTAGTGCCATTATTATCACCGGTACTGCAATCGCCTTCTCGACGACCATTTTTATGACCATTACGAATAACCGAATACTCACACCAAGTATTCTTGGGCTTGATTCTTTATATATGCTTCTCCAGACGTTCATTATCTTTGTGTTTGGGTCTCAATCGCTTGTAATGATGAGCAGCAATGTCAATTACTTTTTGTCGATAGGGGTAATGGTTATTTTTTCACTGGCATTGTACCGATTTCTATTTCGGGGGGAAAAAAATAATATTTATTTCCTCTTATTGATTGGCATGATTCTTGGAACGTTTTTCGGAAGTATGACTGATTTCATGCAGGTTCTTATTGATCCTAATGAGTTTATGGTTGTACGGGATCGCATGTTTGCAAGTGTTAACAATGCAAATGAAAGTCTTGTCTATCTATCTCTGTTATTTCTGATTTTAGTTACGATGTATTTTGTGCGGTTTTATAAATATCTGGACGTACTTGCATTGGGAAAACATCAGGCAATAAATCTTGGAGTTCCATATGATTATGTCGTTAAACGCTTGCTGATCATTGTCGCTGTATTGATCTCAATCGCTACTGCATTAATCGGACCCATCACATTTCTAGGGCTGCTGGTAGTCAATCTGGCATATGAGTTCCTGAAAACATACCGTCATTTCTACCTGATTATCGGGTCAGTTTTGATTAGTATTATAGCTTTGCTCGGCGGGCAGTTCGTGGTGGAAGAGATATTTACTTTTGAGACAACAATCAGTGTGATTATTAATTTTGCTGGCGGAATTTATTTCATTTATCTTTTGTTAAAGGAGAATCAATCATGGTAGATATTAAAAGTGTTTTCAAGCGCTATAACGAGAGAAGTGTTATAAAGGATGTCTCCCTTAAGATTGAAAAAGGGACAATTACCTCGTTCATCGGTCCCAATGGTGCCGGAAAAAGTACATTAATTTCTATGATCAGCCGACTTATCTCTAAAGACGATGGGGAAATCACGATAGACGGAGAAGACATTACGAAAGCTAAAAATAATGAACTTGCAAAGAAAATCTCCATTTTAAAACAATCTAATGCGATTAATCTAAGATTGACTATTCGGGAACTTGTATCCTTTGGACGCTTTCCATACTCACAGGGCAGACTTAAACATGAGGATTGGGAAAAAGTTGAGGAAGCTATTGATTACATGGAACTTAGGGAGATTCAGGATAAATATCTTGATGAACTTAGTGGCGGGCAGCGGCAACGCGCACATATCGCCATGGTTATCGCCCAAGATACAGAATATATTCTGCTTGATGAACCACTGAACAATCTGGATATGCGACATTCTGTTCAAATCATGAAAACTCTTAGAAGGCTAGTAGATGATTTGGGGAAAACCATCCTGATTGTGATTCATGATATAAATTTCGCTTCCTGCTACTCTGATCAGATTGTCGCCTTGAAGGATGGAAAGGTCATCAAACAAGGAAGAACGTGTGACGTGATTGATGAATGCGTACTTAAGGATATTTACGATATGGATATCAATATAAAAAATATTAATGATAACCGGATTTGCGTCTATTTCGCATAAATAACTCAGGAGGTTGGTAGTCATGAGAAAAGCTTTTTGGATAATAACATTCGGTTTAATTGCTGTACTGGTTGCTGGATGCAGTAATACAGATGCAAGCGGTGACACAGGGAATAAGGAAACCATAACTGTTTCCCATGAACTCGGTGAAACAGAGGTAGTCAAAAACCCTAAAAAAATTGTTGTCTTCGATTTTGGGGTCTTGGATACGCTTGATAAGTTGGGTATTGAAATTGCTGGTGTCCCACAGTCAAGTACAATTCCTGAATATTTGAGCAAATACAGCGATAACAGCTATGAAAATGTGGGAAGTCTGAAAGAACCAGACTTTGAGAAATTGGCCCAAATAAACCCGGATTTGATTATAATTTCCGGCAGACAGGCCTCCTTATATGATCAGCTCAGAGAGATAGCACCAACTGTATACCTAGGGGTGGACGCTTCGAAATATATGGATTCTTTTAAAGAGAATATGTCCGTAATTGGAACCATCTTTAATAAGAAGGAAGAGATAGACCAGGAACTACAAAAAATTGAACAGTCAATTGCCTACTTGAAGCAACAGGCAACTAACAGTAGCAAAGAAGCGTTGATTATTCTGGCTAATGACGATAAAATTAGCGCCTATGGACCAAGTTCACGATTTGGCCTTATTCACGATGTGTTTGGTGTACCAGCGTCCGATAAAGGAATTGAAGTTTCCACGCATGGCATGAATGTTTCTTTCGAGTATGTGGTTGAACAAAATCCTGATTTACTTTATGTAATTGACCGAGGAGCCGTTGTCGGTGGTCAGTCATCTGCAAAACAGCTTGTTGAAAATCAGCTTGTTAAAAAAACCAACGCATATAAAAATGACCGTGTTATCTACCTGGATCCAGACTATTGGTATCTGTCTGGTGGTGGCTTGGTATCGGTAGCGGAAATGATCAAAGAAATTGAAACTAGTCTAAAATAAAACTAACAGGCAGTCGCATGCGACTGCCTGTATTTATGCTTCCTGAGTAATATCTATAAACTGCGACATATCTGCGAAGCTTCGCTCCGGCAGAATACTTCGCTTTCCGGGGGCACGGCTTCAGTCTCCTCGCGGAAATACCGCCGCTACGGGGTCTTCCGACTCGTGCTGTTCCCCAGGAGTCTTCGTATTCTGCCTACGCTAAAATACGTTCACTATTTGATAAGATTAAAAGGCCAATGTTAAATACAGTACAAATCCACAATCCAGCGAGGGAAATACATGGAGACTCCTGCGGGAAAAGCAACAGCTGAAAATCCCGCAGGAAGTGGTTTTCTTCCGAGGAAGTTGAAGCGTTGCCCGCGGAAAGCGTAATGTATTTCCCGAGCGAAGCTACGATCTATGTCGCACTTTACATCAACTGTAAGCTTAATAAGCACTGGAACTTACGAAAAAAGACATTAAAAAACGAGGGTTTAGACAACAGCTTATTTAAATAAGCTGTGGCATGGTGCTTTATTATGGCAGAAGTATGTAAATTTACGTAAAAGCGTAAACTAAATGTAAACAACCCGTCAGAATCCCCGTGTGGAGCTTATTAATGGCTGACCACAGGACTTTTGGGACTTGCAATACCCCCATTATGTGTGATTGAATAAAAGAACAACAAATGAAATGAGGGAATACCAAATATGAAAAAAGCAGTATTGTTTATAATGACTCTGGCCCTTTTAACAATTTTGGCAGCATGTGGTGAGGATGCAGCTAAAGGTGACGATAAAAATAATGAAAAGCAACAGGATCAACAGGAACAACAGCAACAACAACAGCAACCGCCAAAAGTAGAGGTTACAGATAAAGAGAAGGTAAAAGAGGATAAAGTAGTTGTTTCTGTAAACGGAACGGATATTACAGGAAAGAAATATAATTCCGTATATGCACAGACCAAAATGATGATGAGCCAATATGGACAAGATGTAAGTGATACAAAGAAAATCAAGGATATGACAATCAGCGCCCTAGTCGAACAGGAAATTCTAAAACAGGATGCCAAAGATAAGGGAATTAAGGTTACTGAAGAAGAAGTACAGTCTGCATTTGAAAAAGACAAGTCCAGTACAAAAGGTGACTTCAACAAAGTTCTCGAACAGAATCACTTTACAGAAGAATCTTATAAGGAACAGGTAGAACTCCGCCTGATTGTTGAGAAATATGCTAATGAAACATTAGATATAAAAGTAACAGATAAAGAGGTTCAGGATTATTACGATAAGATTCTTGAACAACAGGAAAAGGCACCTGAAGAACAGAAACAAGAAGTTCCGAAGCTGAAGGAGCTGGAAGACCAGATCAGACAGCAACTTAAGGTTCAAGAAGAGCAAAAACTTCTTCAGAAAAGAGTTAACGAGTTGAAAGATAAAGCAGAAATTAAGACAATGATATAAAATCATGTAATGGCAGCTGTTCCGGCCGAACCGGGCAGCTGCCATTTTTGTTTTTTCAACCTTATTCCATAATCAAATCAAGCGTTTTAAGCAGGGTATTCATTTGGTCATCCGTACCAATTGTAATCCGCAGATAGTTTTCAATATCAGGTTTACTAAAATGCCGGACAAGAATGAGTTGTTCCTTCAACTTTTTATATAAGTCTTCAGCAGCGTAATGATAATGATTAACGAAAATAAAGTTAGCGCTCGAAGGCAGGACATGAAATCCTCTTTTCTTCATTTCACGGACAGTCCATTCACGCGTATTTATAATTTTTTCCGTAGTTTTATTAAAATAGGCTGTATCTGTTATAGCTGCTTCTGCCCCGGCAATCGCAAGCCGATCAATCGTATAGGAGTTAAACGAGTCTTTTATGCGCATTAACGCTTCTATCAGTTCTGGACTTCCAAGTGCGAATCCTATCCTAAGCCCTGCCAGTGATCGGGATTTTGACATTGTCTGTACGACCAGAAGGTTTTCATACTTATTAAGTAAAGTGACGGCTGACACATCAGCGAAGTCAATATACGCTTCATCAATAATTACAACCTTATCCTGATTGCTATCGAGGATGTCTTTTATTGTTTCCAGTTCCATGTAAATACTTGTCGGGGCATTGGGGTTAGGGAAAATGACGCCACCTTCCGACTGGAAAAAATCCTCTGCTGGAATGGTAAAATCACGGTTTAGGCCAACCTCCTCAAATGGTACATTAAACAGCTTTGCATAGACCGGATAAAAACTGTAAGATATCTTTGGGAATCTGATTGTTTCTGTACTGTTAAAGAATGCCATAAAAGAAAAAGCCAGAACTTCATCAGACCCATTTCCCACAAAGACATTGCTCGTATCAAGATTATAATAATCGCCTATTTTGTGGCGCAGTCCCTCCAAAGTGGGTGAAGGGTATAATTGAAGTTTGCGGTCAAGCTCCTCTTTAATGGCTGCTGTAACATTAGGGGAGGGGGGATAAGGGTTTTCATTGGTATTCAGTTTAAGGAGGTTAGGCAGATTCAGCTGCTCCCCCGGTACATACGGCTCCGTACGTCTGACTGTTTCACTCCAGAATTTACTTGCCATTTTTACCTTCCTTTTCAATGTGCCTGCTATACAGTACTTGTTTTATATCGTCAATCGTAACACCGAGAAGCTCCATCAGGACAAGGGTGTGATAGGTAAGATCGGCAATTTCCCACCTAATTTCATTTTTATCGTTATTTTTTGCGCCGATAATGACTTCACTGGCTTCTTCACCGACTTTTTTGAGGATTTTATCAATCCCTTCCGTGAACAGATAATTTGTATAAGACCCTTCAACAGGATTTAGTTTGCGTTCCCGAATTTTTTCAGTCAGTTCATGAATGACTGTACGTGCTGGCGTTTCATCACCAGAAAGTGTGCGGTGGAAGCATGTTCTTTCACCAGTATGGCACGCCGGTCCTTTTGGATTAACCTTAACAAGTAAAGCATCCGCATCGCAATCGTATGTAATGCTTTGAACACTCTGTTTGTTGCCTGAGGTTTCTCCTTTATTCCAAAGCTCCTGACGTTTTCTGCTGAAAAACCATGTTTCGCCTGTGTCTACAGTTTTTTGCAGAGCTGTTTCATTCATGTATGCAAGCGTTAAAACTTCTCCTGTACTGAAATCCTGTATAATTGCTGGTATCAAGCCGTTTTCATCATATGCAAGTTCGCTGAAATTTGTCTCCATCATCGTTCCCTCCTGACTGTGATTCCATCCGCTGCTAAGTAATCTTTTAAATCGATAATTTCAATTTCCCCGTAGTGGAAGACGGATGCGGCAAGTGCTGCATCAGCTCTACCGTCCTTCAGTACATTAGCAAAGTGCTCCATCGTGCCGGCACCGCCGCTTGCAATAACCGGGATATTTACTGCATCCGAAATTGCCCTAGTCAACTCAAGGTTATACCCGTTTTTTTCTCCATCGGTGTCGATGGCATTAACCACAATTTCACCGGCTCCGAGTTTCTCACCTTCAATTGCCCACTCAATCGCATCTTTCCCGGTATTTGTTCGGCCGCCGTTTACAAAGACTTCCCATTTATCGTTCTCAGTTGCCTTGGCATCGATTGATAAAACGACACACTGACTGCCAAATTTTAAGGCAGCTTCGGTAATTATCTGCGGATTTTTTACTGCGGCACTGTTAATCGAAACCTTATCCGCACCGGCCCTGAGTGTCTGGTGGATATCAGAAAGGGTTCTGATCCCTCCACCTACTGAAAAGGGGATCGCAATCTCAGCTGCAACACTTTCCACTACATCAAGAAAGATATTGCGTTCTTCATTCGATGCCGTAATATCATAAAAAACAAGCTCATCGGCACCTTCCTGATTATATTTTTTGGCCAGATCAACTGGGTCAGCTACGTCCTGGATATTCTGGAATTTCCGCCCTTTAACAACCCGACCTTTATCGACGTCAAGACAAGGAACGATCCGCTTAGCCAACATTAGAATCACCATCCATCAGAGAACTGAATTCAAGGGTTCCATCGTAAAGAGCTTTCCCAATAATTGCACCGTAAAGATCCATAGCTTTCAGTTGTTCAACATCCGTTTTGGTTGTAATGCCCCCAGAGGCAATGGTATTCATCGATGTTGCTGTGTTAATTGCTTGCAGTTCATCAAAGTTAGGTCCTTTCAACATTCCGTCTTTCAGAATATCCGTGTAGACAATCGTCCGAACGCCAATTTGTTCTAGGTCTTTAACGAGATCAACAGCTTTTACATTTGTTGTTTCCGTCCATCCATCAGTTGCCACATAACCATTACGCGCATCAATAGACACGGCAACTTTTTCCCCATATCCCTGTACGGCCTGTTGCAGCAGTACTTTATCCGTAATAGCTGCAGTACCTAGTATTACCCGATCAATTCCTGCGTTTATATATTCTTCTATGCGTTTAAGGGAACGGATGCCACCGCCAACCTGAACAGGTATAGAAGTTTCAGCAGCAATCTCTGTTATCGTATTAAGATTTGTTGAATCACCTGTTCGTGCACCATCCAGGTCCACAACGTGCAGAAATTCAGCTTTCTTAGCTTGCCACTCCAAGGCGACTTTTGCCGGGGAGTCATTATAGATTTTCTCCTGGTTATAGTCACCCTGTGTAAGGCGGACACATTTTCCGTTTCTGATGTCGATTGCCGGAAATAAAATCATGAAATCATCTCCCCGAAGTTTTTCAGCAGTTGTAATCCGGTTTCGCCACTTTTCTCCGGGTGAAACTGCATGCCTGTAACATTTTTGTACTTAACAATTGAAGGAATTAATCCCCCATACTGAGAACTGCTGATAAGGTCTTCTTGCTGGTCATCGGTCACGGCGTAGGAATGGACAAAATACACGTAAGCGTCCTCTCTGATATCATTCAGAAGCTCGCTGTTCTGGTGATGCTGCAAGGTATTCCATCCCATATGGGGAACCTTCACGGTATCAGGAATTCTACTGACATTCCCTTTAATTAGGCCTAGACCTTCCCAGTCGCCATCTTCGTAGCTGCGCTCATAAAAGAGTTGCATACCTAGACAGATTCCCAGAAGCGGTTTGCCAGCCGATGCTTCGTCTTTAATCGTTGCCGCCAGTCCAAGACCGTTCAACGCATCCATGGCATCTTTAAATGCTCCGACACCTGGCAAGATAATTGCCTCAGCGTTCCGGATTGTTTCAATATCAGTTGTCAGGCAGGAATCCAGGTTCACCTTTGAAAGGGCAAATTGAAGGCTTTTAATGTTTCCCGCCCCATAATCGATAATCGCAATCATTTATATGAACTCCTTCTTTATAAGGTAGTTTTCTTAAAAAATATTTACAAAGATCCCTTTGTAGACGGCACTCCTTTTATACGAGGGTTCTGTGCGCTTGCCTGATCAAGTGCGCGTCCAAAACCTTTAAATATTGACTCGATAATATGGTGCGTGTTCCGTCCATATAACAGGTTAATATGAAGGGTGACTTTGGCGTTGCTTGCAAATGCCTGGAAAAATTCCTCCACAAGTTCTGTATCAAAATTACCGACTTTATCTTTAAGTCCCTCAACATGATAGACGAAATAAGGACGCCCGCTAATATCAATCGAAACAGTGGAAAGGGACTCATCCATTGGTGTTGTGACAGTTGCATATCGGGTAATACCTTCCTTGGTACCTAGTGCTTCATTGAATGCCTGTCCAAGGGCTATCCCGATATCTTCCACAGTATGATGCTGGTCAACCTCAAGATCGCCCTTACAGGAGAGCTCCATATCGAAGAGGCCATGTCTGGACATCAGGGTAAGCATATGGTCCAGAAACCCGACTCTGGAGTCAATTACCGAACTGCCGTCACCATCAACCGAAAACGAGAGGTCAATCGAAGTCTCACTGGTCGTGCGTTGTATGCTTTGTTTACGCATGATAAGCATCCTTTCTGACTTTAATTGAATTTGCGTGCGCGGTCAGACCCTCTGCCTCAGCCATTGTGATAATGTGGTCGGAAGCTGCTTGCAGTGCACTGTTCGAGTACTGAATAATACTGGACTTTTTGAGAAAATCATACACACCGAGAGGGGAGGCAAATGCCGCCGTTCCACTGGTCGGAAGAGTGTGATTTGGTCCCGCAAAATAATCACCCAAAGGTTCAGGTGAATAATTGCCAAGGAAAATGGCCCCCGCGTGTTTGACCATTCCAAGTTTCTCGGAAGGGTTCTCAATCATAAGCTGGAGATGCTCGGGTGCAATTTCGTTTACAAGGGAAAATGCTTCTGCCAAATCACTTACGTTAATGATCCGGCCGTTTGCCGAAAGTGACTTCTGAATAATCTCTTTCCGTTCAAGCTTTTCTGTTTGCTGATCAATCGTTTGTTTAATTTCTTCTGCCAATGTTGGACTTGTAGTGATACATATCGATCTAGCCTGTTCATCGTGCTCAGCCTGAGATAACAAATCGGCCGCAACAAACTCAGGTGATGCGGTCTCATCCGCCACAACGCAGATTTCGCTGGGACCCGCAATCATATCAATTGCGACATCACCGTAAACCCATTTCTTGGCTCGAGCGACAAATGAATTACCCGGCCCTACAATCTTTGCTACTTTTTTAACTGTAGGAGTTCCGTACGCTAACGCTGCTATTGCTTGTGCACCGCCAACCTTGTATACGGCGTCCGCACCGACCATCTCTGCGGCAGTTAAAACCTCTGGGCTGATTTTACCGTTCGTATCTGGCGGTGTAGTAATGACGATTTCGTTTACGCCTGCAAGTTTAGCAGGTATAACATTCATCAATACGGTTGACGGATAGGCCGCTTTACCGCCAGGAACGTACACACCAACCTTATCCAGTGGAGTAACTTTTTGTCCAAGCATAATTCCATCCTCAGAATGGGTAAACCACGATACTTCCTTCTGTTTGGCATGGAAATCAGTAATGTTTTGCTTTGCTGCTTTCAGTGCTTTAATAAATGTTTTACTGACAGCATTTCTTGCCTCTCTAAATTCCTCATCGGTCACGGCAAGTTGATTAAGCTTAACTCCGTCCAACTTTTCGGTATACTGGAGCAATGCCTTATCGCCTGATTCTCTGACCTCTTTTATAATAGTAAGGACAATCTCATCAATTTCAGCATTGCTGTCCTGTTCAAGTGAACCAGCATCCCTTTCTTGTCTGAACTGTTCGGCTGTTATCAGTTTCATTGATCATCTCTCCATTACCGATTTTAATTTATTGATAAGTTCATGTATGGCTGCTGACCGCGTTGTGAAACTCGCTTTATTAACAATCAGTCGTGTGCTGATGGATTCAATCTCCTCGATTACCTCAAGTCCGTTTTCCCGAAGAGTAGTACCGGTCTCGACAATATCTACGATGACATCCGCCAATCCAATCAATGGAGCAAGCTCGACTGATCCGTTAAGTTTAATAGTCTCGGCAGGAATTCCTTTCTTTTGGAAGTGCTTCATTGCCACTGTCGGGTATTTGGATGCGATGGTAAGACGCTGGGAGCCTTCTAGTCTTGTTTCTGGCTTCCCTGCAACAGCAAAGTGGCACTTTCCGATTTTCAGGTCAAGAATCTCATAGACGTCTGCTTCGGATTCCAGGATATTATCTTTTCCAGCCACACCTATATCCGCAGCACCTTTTTCCACATATGTCGGTACATCGACTGCTTTAACAAAAATCAGTTTTACGGAACGGTCGTTATTATGAAAAACTAATTTTCTGCTTTTAGGGCTGAAATCCGGGAAATGGATTCCTGCTTCCTCGAGCAGGCTGATCGTACTGTCGGCGGTTCTGCCCTTTGCAAGGGCTATGGTGATAGTATCCATTTACGTATTCTTCATCCCTTCCTCAATAAGACTGAGCAATTCTTCCTCATTAGTAAACTCGTTTTCCGTGTCACCGTTGACGAGTAGATTTTTTCCGTCTTTAAAATAGACTTGATAGTCGAAAGCAGCTTTACAATCTTCTGTATTTTCCAGTGAAGAGGTGATCACCGGGTAACCCGCCGTTCGAAGGGAACCTGCAGCGGTCAATGCGTATTTTTGCTTAGCGTTATCGTAATAAATAACTATCTCTGTGCCAGTTTCAGGTTCTGTCTGTGGAGTTATTGCCTGAAGAAGGCTGTCAACTTCACAGGCAAATCCGATTGCTGGTATCGACGCACCAAATTCCTCAGCCAATCGGTCATAACGTCCTCCCATAAGAACTGGTTTTCCAAGACTGGCAACAAATCCTTGAAAAATAACCCCTGTATAATAGTTCATGTTATTGATCAACCCAAGATCGAACACAACATAATCCTCAACTCCATAGGCCTCCAGCACCTTATACACCTCACGGAGATTCGTTAAGGTCTGTTTCATCGTTTCATTGACTGCAAGGTTATCTGCTTTGCCTAGTACATTGTCAGGGTCCCCGTATAACATGGGAATCTCATATACCGCATCGGCAAGTTCTTTTTTAACCGGAAGACCTGCCAGGAGAGACTCCATTTCAGCTAAATTTTTTGATTGAATTAATGCCTGCAGCTGTTCGGTTTTCCCTGAGGAAAGATTTAACTCATTGACAAGTTCTCTGAAGAAACCAGCATGCCCAACCTCAAGTTTGAACGAATCAAAACCCAGGTCTTTCAATGTATGGATGGCCAGCGCGAGTATTTCAGCGTCGGTTTCAGGGGTATTTGCCCCAAAGCATTCAATACCTGCCTGCGTGGTTTCCTTTCTGTCAATTTGTTCGTATGTTTGGCGGAATACATCCTGTACGTAGAATAACCTTGACTGGTCTGGCACCTGTCTTTTCCCCGTTGCAACCATCCGGGTAATAGGTATCGTTACATCAGGGCGGAGTACCAGTACTTTCCCTGAACTATCCACAACTTTTATCATTTCATCTTTGTTTATGGTTCCTGTAATGGTCGAATAAAGATCATAATATTCGAAGGCTGTAGTTCGGACCTGTTTGTACCCGTATGTGGAAAAGCGGCTCTTAAGGATAGAGATAATTTCATCCCGCCGCTGAAAGTCTTCAACACTGGTATCTTTTGAACTATCTAGCAAATATTGCTGCACAGGATTAACTCCTTTCAATGCTTTATTACTTTACCGCTTTATTTAATTAAAGTTATATTGTATTGTATAGATTAATAGAAATAATGTCAACCAGAAGGGATGTAGTAAAAATGTTTGATTATCATATACACAGTGACTTTTCGGCAGATTGTGAAACACCTATGGAGCGGACAATTGAAGAGGCTATAGAACTGGGGCTTAAAGAAATTTGTTTCACCGAACATATTGATTATGACTATCCGGACGAATCAATCGTATTCGAATTTGACCTCAAGGATTATGACGAAAAAATTACTCGAATGCAGGATACCTATCAAAGCCAAATACAGATTAAAAAAGGGATTGAAATTGGAATCCAGCCACATTTAATACCGCGATACAATAACCTGCTCGATAAGGAGAAGTTTGATTTTATTATTTGCTCGATGCACACTTCCCAGCGTAAAGATCTTCATTCAGGAAGTTTTTTTGAAGGCAGGTCTGTAGAGGACTCATATCGTGCGTACTATAGTGAACTCCTCCAGTGTGTCAAGGAATTCAAAAACTATAATATCCTCGGCCACATTGATCTTGTGAAGCGCTACAGGAAGCTTGACAGCACAAATGATTTTCATGATGTTATCCGCGAAATTTTTAAAGTGATTATACCTGAAGGGAAGGGGATAGAGCTGAACACTTCAGGTAGACGTTATGGAATGGAAAATGGTATGCCTAGCACCGATATTCTCAGACTCTATAAAGAATCCGGCGGTGAAATTATCACCCTTGGGTCCGATTCACATGTTGAATCGACTCTGGCATACGATTTCCGAGCTTCACTTGATCTGCTGAGAGAAATAGGTTTCAAGTATATAACAACCTATAATGCAGGGCACCCGGAGTTTCATGACATCAGCAAGCTTTAGTTCTTAAAAAAACTGACACAATTTTTCTGTAATAATAAGGCACTGAAAGTTCCATGATGATATAATATAAACGTTGTAAAAATTTTAGCTATAGCTGGTGCTAACATGAAAAATTTAACCCGATACGTTCTGATTGCCGCAGGAACAGTTAGTCTGTTTTTCGGACTCCTGGGAATTGTTCTTCCGCTGCTGCCGACCACGCCACTACTGCTACTCGCTGCAGCCTGCTATGTGCGGAGTTCAGAACAATTATATGAATGGCTGATCACCAATAAATATTTTGGTCCCTATATAGAAAATTACCGGGCAGGGAAGGGGATACCGCTCCGCGCTAAGATTATTAGTGTGACTCTGCTGTGGATATCCATGGGGTATACGATTCTGTTTGTTATTCCCCTTATCGGGATTAAATTTTTATTGGTTTGTATCGGTATGTTTTTTACGTGGTTTATTCTGAAGCAGAAAACATTACAGAAAGCTGAAAGATAAAAGGAATAGTAAGCGGGGTCAGTTTTGTTGAAAAAGAATCGTATTATAAATTCAGTATCACTTTTTGCCATTTTCATCGGTATTATCTTTGTTATTTATTTGCCAAAGGAAGCGAAGTCAGTACCTGCTTCCGGTAATCCGACCGTGTTTGTCCACGGCTTCAAAGGAACCCATAATTCATTCGGAAGATTGCTTGATAGGTTTGAGTATAAGTATAATTGGGGAAACAAGGCATTGGTGTACCGGGTAAATGAGGCAGGGCGTCTGCAGGTTTACAATTTGAACAAAGGGAAAAAAGAACCTGTCTTTGTGCAGGTAGTATTTGACGACGCCCGGGCCAGCATGACTGACACGTCAAGATGGCTGGCATCGGTATTGGCACATATGAAATCTGTCTACGAAATAGATACAGTAAACCTTGTCGGTCATTCGATGGGCGGACTTGTATCGCTTAAGTATATCGTGGAACGTGCGGATCGCACCCATTTCCCGGAGGTCGAAAAGCTTATCACAATCGGTAGTCCATTTGATGGAGTATACAATAAACTTTATTTCAACCGTAACTGGGGAAAAGCATTGGTTGATCTGCAGCCCGGTTCACGAGCGCTCGACCGCTTGCGGAAAAGAAAAGAGTCTGTCCCTGATGCGCTGCAAGTATTAAGTATCGGCAGTACCGGAGATGCTGTTGCTGTACCGGAAAGTGTCCAAACCTTGAAGCGTATCATAAATAAGGACCAATTAACGGAAATAATGATAGCTGACAGAACACTGGGGCATAGTGAGATGCATGAGGATATGCGGGTTGATAAGCTGATTCATGATTTTCTCGCAGAGCCCCTAGCAGAGGTCAGACATTAATAATAGTTAAAGGAATGATTTTGTGGTGAACTATCATCATGTGTACGATGATTTAACAGCAATAGCTACCGTGAAAAATGTGATGGTGGATGAACAGTTAAGAAATCATACGTATACACGACTGGGCGGAAAAGCCGACTTTTTTGTAACACCTGAAACATATGAACAGGTTCAGCAGATTGTTAAATTATCAAATGAAAAAGATATACCTTTCACATTGCTTGGAAATGGCTCCAATCTGATTGTAAAAGACGGAGGTATCCGGGGCATTGTTATGAATCTTAACCGCCTGGCAAGCATCCAGACAAATGAAACAACAATTGTGGCGCAGAGCGGATCCAGAATAATAGATGTTTCCCGGGAGGCACTGGGTAAAAAACTGACAGGACTTGAATTCGCCTGTGGGATACCAGGGTCAGTCGGAGGGGCACTTTTCATGAATGCCGGCGCTTATGGCGGCGAAATAAAGGATGTCCTGGAGAGCACAAAAGTTGTCGACCGTAATGGTGATTTGCTCTCATTATCTGCCGATGAACTCGATCTGGAATACCGTTCAAGTAATATTCCGGATAGAGGCTATATTGTGGTGGAGGCTACTTTTTCCTTGAAAGAAGGAAACTATGATGAAATTAAGGCAATGATGGATGATTTAACGTTTAAGCGGGAATCGAAGCAACCGCTTGAATATCCATCATGTGGCAGTGTGTTTAAACGTCCGCCGGGTTATTTTGCCGGAAAACTGATTCAGGACAGCGGGCTGCAGGGTACACAGATTGGCGGTGCCCAGGTTTCACTGAAACATGCCGGATTCATCGTCAATAAGGATGGTGCATCAGCTAAAGAATATATTGGCTTGATTCACCATGTTCAAAATACAGTAAAAGAGAAATTCGGGGTAAGTCTTGAACGCGAGGTAAAAATTATCGGTGAAGACCCGAAGTAATAGGAAAGAGCCGTAAACGTACTTGAATGTTTACGGCTCTTTATTTCAAAGTTGATATAAACTGCGACGTAGTGAATTTATATAATACTAGGAAACCGCTTCAGCAATACTCTTCGCTTTCCGTGGACTCACCACGAGCCTCCTCGTTCGCCAAAACCGCTCACTGTGGGGTCTCTTAGGCTCGTTGTTCCACAGGAGTCTACGCGTATTGCTTACGCTTGTTGAATTTGGCATAATTCCATTAGGCTTGCACTGAAGTCTACATAAACCTGCTTCGCTAACTAGGCGTTGATTGGAGCGTAGGGTAGTCGACTCCTGCGGGTCACCGGCTAAAACCGGTCACGTCCTGTGACCAACGCCGGTACTAGAACGTCCTGTTCGTCGAAGCAACAGCTGAAAATCCCGGAGGAAGTGGTCTTCTTCCGAGGAAGTTGAAGCGTTGCCCGGCGGCAATGGAAACACTGTGAAAGCTTTAGCTTGAACAGATGTTGGACTTGCACCCGGAGTGGTGAAAGCAAGTATTCTGCCAGAGCGAAGCTACGCTGTTATCTCGCAGTTTATAGTTTATACGAAGTTAACCTAACAGAACAATCCGAACTACCTTATTTTCATAAGATAGTTCGGATTGTTATATGAGTTATACACTTTTGTCCCAGCCGCTGTGTTCAAAGATAAATTCAATTATGCTCTGAATCTATGCAGGAAGCTTCGGAGGCGTTCGTTTGTTGAATTCTCCAATACTTGCTGCGGTGGGCCCTGCTCGGCGATTACGCCATTATCCAAGAACAGAACACGGTCAGCTATGTCACGTGCGAAGTCCATTTCGTGGGTAACGAGTACCATCGCCATTTCGCCCTCTTTGGCAATATCACGAATAACTTCGAGAACCTCACCGACCAGTTCCGGGTCAAGTGCTGAGGTAACTTCATCAAAAAGCATGATTTTCGGACGCATTACAAGGGCCCGGGCCATGGCTACACGCTGTTTCTGACCGCCTGAAAGCTGACTTGGATAGTTATCTAACTTTTCACCGAGGCCAACCTTTTCAAGCATCTCAATAGATCGTTTCTTCGCAGAAGCTTTATCTTCTTTCTGCACGTTAATAGGTGCAGTCATACAATTCTCCAGAATAGTCATATGCGGAAACAGGTTAAAGTGCTGAAACACCATACCGATATCCCCACGTACCTGGCGGAGATGTTTTTCATTAGCTGGTACAAGTTCACCGTTCTTTTCCATATGCCATAAATTTTTGCCATCCACTATAATTGTGCCCGATGTAGGCTGTTCTAAGGTCATAAGCATACGGATAATGGTTGTTTTACCCGAACCACTTGGCCCAATTACAGCTACTTTTTCAGCGGGCATAATATCTAGATTGATTCCTTTCAGTACTTCCACATCGCCAAAAGATTTGTGGACATCATTATATCTAACGATAGGTTCAGTCATCGCTTCACTGCTCCTTTTCTTCTTTTGTTTACTTAGCTTTCTGAGAGTGCTTTTTTGTCAAAGCGGCGGTTGAATTTCCGCTCAAGTTTGTTTACAAGCAGTGCTGACGGGTAACTTAATACTAAGAACAGAATAGCTACGATAGTCAGCGGTTCCAGGTATCTCCAGTGCTGGGCACCATAATCGTTTGCAAGTGCAAGGATTCCAAGTACCCCGATGGTTGATGCCAAAGGAACTTCCTTGAACATAATAATTAAATAGTTTCCTAGCATCGGGATGGTTGGCGGGATTGCCTGTGGAATTATAATTTTAGTCCACTTTTTTCCGGTTGAGAAGTTCAGTGCTCGCGCGGCTTCCCACTGACCCTTGTCTACGCTTTCGATTCCGGAACGATATACTTCTCCGACATACGTACTGTAATGCAGACCAAGCCCTAAAACTGCACTTGTGAACGGATCGAGCGTTACACCAATGACTGGTACCATTGGCCAAGCATAAAATATGAAGAATAACTGAACAAGTGGTGGAGTAGAGCGGATGAACTCCATAACCCAAAGTAGTAACCATCGGATTGGTTTAATTGGCATTCGGGCAATCACTGTCCAGAAAAAGCCTACTATCAATGCGAACAAATAACAAGCAACTGTTAGGCCTAATGTTATCCCAAGTCCGTCTAAAATTACAGGGAAAGATTCCATGAATACATCCCAATTCCAATTACCGCTATTCATTGGCTAGCCACCCCTTTCTTGGACATCTTTTCCATTTTCTTGGTGAGTCCGATTAATGGAAGTGCCAGAATGAAATAGAATACAAGAACTAAGAAATAAACGGTTGGTGCCTGTGACAGGTCGGAACTCCGGAGGATATCACCGTAATATAGAATATCGGTCATACCTATCAAGGATACCAGTGACGTGGATTTCAGCATCAGAATTAGGTAGTTGCCAAATTCCGGGAGCATCATTCTGACCGCCTGAGGAAAAATAACGAATCTCATGCGCTGGAAGCGTGACATATTCAATGCTGTAGCAGCTTCCGACTGTCCTTTAGATACAGCAAGAATGGAACTGCGCACTATCTCCGACATATATGCACCATAGTTCAGTGATATTGCCAGAACACCAGCCCAGAAATTACTGTTAATTTCAATTCCGAAAAGAATCGGCAACGCATAATAAAGCCAGAAAAGCTGAACAATCAGTGATGTTCCACGGAAAACCTCTACATAAAAAGCCGTTAAATTTCGAAGGATTGGATTACTTGATAAACGACAGAAACCTGCAATAAATGCCATCAGATAGCCGAAAACAACTGAGGCAAGCATTACAGTTACTGTAATTTCCACACCCTTCCACAATACGGGAAAAATTTCCGCTATTGCATCGATGGTAATCACTCCTTTTTTTGGCAGAAATTATTAATACTAAACTCCATAATGTAAGGGGATCTGTAAAAAAGCATTGTACGCCTTTTGAGATTCCAGATACCAAGTTTCTATGAAATTATATTTTTTGCATAAGTATAGGGTCAGACCCCCTGGGTGAGGGAGCCAGACCCTATGGAGCCAATGTTATTTAATCAGCGTATTAGTATTGTTCGCCGCTGCAAACTCCTTTGGTTGTAATATCTTCAGGAACGGAGTTATTTTCTGCACTGAATCCATTAGCTTCTAAAAGTTCTTTAACTGTGCCGTCTTCTTTCAACTTAGCAAGTTGCTCGTTGTATGCTTCGCGAAGATCGTCATTGTCTTTATGGAATGCTGCAGCGCCATAACTTGGAATACCTTTAATCTCAGGTTGTTCAAAGTCTGTTACAAATTCAAGGTCCTGATCTGATGATTCCAGTGCCATCTTAAGTGACATTTCAGTAGCTGTTGTAGCATCGGCACGTCCAGACGCTACTGCTGAAAATGTAGCTGGAATATCGGATGCAGACTGAATCTGATCTTTACTTACACCAGACTCTTTAACATATTCAATTTCAGTGGCACCCTGCATAATGGACACTGTAGCATCTTTTTCTGCGATATCTTCATAGCTGTGCAGATCAAGCGGGTTACCTTTTTTTACAACAAGTCCTTCACCATACATCATTTCCGGTTCACCGAAGTCAGCGTTTTTACAACGGTCAGGGTTGATTGCCATACCTGCTGTAATAACGTCAAATTTACCAGCATTAAGACCAGGGATCAGCTGACTGAAATCAGCAAGCTTACCTTCTACAGTATCAATTCCCATTTCTGCGAAAACTGCTTCTGCAATATCAACTGCTGCCCCTTTTAACTCCCCGTCTTCCTGATATGCATACGGTTTTTCATTGGCGAACCCAACCTGTACAACGCCTTCTTCTTTCAGCTGTGCAAGTTTGTTTCCTTCACCTTCGCCACCGCCTTCACCATTGCTGCCACCGTCGCTGGATTCTCCTGATCCGCATGCAGCAAGCATTATTACGGAAAGAAAAATGATTGAAGCAAATAATAATTTCTTCATCTCCTAAAAGACCTCCCATTCAGTTTTTTTTGGTAAACTTAAAAGCCTTCGACAATGCGAAGAACTTGTTTACCTGAACTCTATTCTCATAAATTCTATCTATACCCAACTGAGAATAAAGTGTGTTAATAAAATTAAGTAAAATTGTTTGGCGTTTTGACAATGCCAAATGTAAGAACGTGTTATGTGACTTTTTTACTAAGAATTAGGCAAGGCAGGAATTAGGGGAAAATTCTGTTCAAACAGTCATACTTTAATATTATAGGGTATTTCTTATTGGTTCAAACGCAATATTATTTGATAATTTGGAATAAACCTGCATATTAAGTGAACAAGTTACCAATACCTTTTGTACACAAAGATATGCTTGGATATATTATATATTTCTTTGGTTTCCTCAAAATTTGTTATAATTTCCGAAAATTACGGAATATTGAAATCTATTATGGACATATAGACAGGAAACGGGGTAACATAAGGGATAAAGACCGAAACGGAGGGGAATTGCATGCATATTGTCGTTCTAGGTGCTGGAGCCCTTGGTGGGTATTTTGGCGCACGCTGGGAGGAAGCAGGTGCAAAAGTGACTTTTTTAGTGCGGGAAAAACGAGCCGCACAAATCAGTAATCAGGGGTTGAAGGTGATCAGTACAAGAGGTGACTACTTATTGGAAGAACCACGGGTGTCAACCAGTCCAGTAGAAATTGAAAACCCGGATGTGGTATTTGTCAGTGTAAAGGGCTATCACCTAGAAGGAACGCTTGAAAGCCTGAAAGTTCTTGCTGATAAAGGAGCATATATACTGCCGGTCCTTAATGGGATTGAACACATTAACGTTCTTCAAGAAAGCTTGGGAAAAGAATGTGTCCTTGGTGGTCTTGCATTTATTGCTGCAACTCTGAATGAAGAAGGTAATATTGAGCATACAAGTGATTTTGATCGGTTAATATTCGGCCCCCTGGAGCGGAAACAGAATGATATCTGTGACCGTTTGCTGGAACTCTCCGGGACGGCAAACTTTGAACCGATCAAAAGCGACGACATTTTAAAAGAGTTATGGAAAAAATATATGTTCATCAACGCGCTCTCTGGAATCACGACTGCAGTCGACCTGCCAATCGGGCCGATACGCGATCAGAAAGAGACCTTATACGTCGCGGAAAACATCCTGATAGAGATGAAACAGCTAGCAAATAGCTATGGTACTAACTTGGATGACCATAATGTGGAGCAGGCAAAGGAACAGGTAAAGGGGTTTGGGTATGAAGCGACGTCTTCCATGCACCAGGACCGACGTAAAGGACTGCCCCTTGAGCTCGATCATCTTCACGGCGGGGCACTCCGCATGGCAAGAACCAAGGGAATTTCGTTGCCATTTACCGAGGCTGTCTATGGTATAATTAAGCCATTTGCGAATACAAAAAATTAAGGGGTTTAAGAATGACAACACAAATCATTATTGCTGTTTCCATCATGCTGGTTGTTCTTCTTCTTACATTGGCAGCTATATCAAAAGGATATGCGTATAAGCATACAGTTGACCCAATGCCGGGTGAAGATGAAGAAAAAGAGGGCAAGAATGAACAGCAAGTTAAAAACGACCACACAAAGTAATCAGTGTGGTCGTTTTGTATTAAGGGGGTTAAGATTATTTTCGATTTCTTTCCGTCGATCCTCGAAGAAAGGTGGAAGTGCCAGGGATTCACCGAGAAACTCAGGATCCTCATCTGTTGCAAAACCAGGTCCATCGGTTGCAAGTTCGAACAAAATTCCATTAGGTTCACGGAAATACAGGGATTTAAAATAGTAGCGGTCAACCAGTCCGGAATTAGGTAATCGTTCTGATTGCAGCTTTTTCCGCCATTCAGCAAGTTCTGCTTCATTTTCTACCCGGAAAGCTACATGGTGTACACTGCCCCGTCCCGGACGTTCTCTTGTCAGGTCGTTCCGGATTTCCAAATGAATCTCAGCTCCAGTGCCGCCTTCTCCAGTTGTATATACCTGGATATCTTCCTGTCCTTCTATTGGAGACGGATAACTGCTCGTTTTTTTGAATGTTAGTACGTTAGTCAATACGTGAATGGTTGGTTCAGGGTTTTGGACTGTCAGTTTGGACGGCCCAAGTCCGATAATCCCCTTATCCGCAGGCACACTGCTATCTTTCCAAGGCTGCCCTCCTGGGACACCGGTGTTTGTTTCATCTGAGATTAGCGTTAACCGTTGCTTCTCTGGATCCCGGAAATGTATCACTTTCCTGTCATATTGCTCCGAGATGCCATCATGATCGACTTGGTGTTCATCCAACCGTTTTTCCCAGTATTCCAAAGCCCGGTCGTCAGGAACTCTTAAAGAAGTGCCGGAAATACTGCTGAATCCAGGGTAAGTGTTGCCTGCGTTGGGGATTTCAAAAAAAGTCAGGTCTGTACCCGGATTGCCTATTTCATCCGCATAGAATAAATGATAGACGGACGGGTCATCCTGATTGATTGTTTTCTTTACCAAGCGCATACCCAGCACATCCGTATAAAATTGATAGTTATTTTTTGCATTTGCCGTAATGGCAGACACATGGTGGATTCCTTTTAATTCCATATAAACACCCTCCATGTTAATTCAATTTATCTTGAATTAAGAATAAATTCATTATATCACATTACTTAGGATCATCCTTCTTTTCATGCTTGGGGCGCAGTCCGTTTTGCAGCTGTCGGATACTCAGTCCGAAATCCATCTGCAGGTGCGGATAATCTTTAAAACGACTCCAGTCGCCGCCCCATTCAAATCCAAGATCTTTTGCAATTTCAGCAACTTCAAACCAGTCAGGTTTACCATTCCCATTACCATCATAATTTATATCCCAGATCAGTTCGCCGTCTTTATTCCTGAGTGCGTAGTCAAATGCAAGCCCGTAGTTATGGTAGGACTCACCACCCCTTGCATACGTCACCACACTCCCATCAGCAGTTCTTCCCTTTGCGTACAGTTCATTCTGTTCTATTTTAGAGCGAACTGTTTCGGTAATTACAATCTCAATCCCTTTATCAGCAGCCCTTTGAACAAGCTTATCCATTTTCTCTTCCACAACGGGGTTCAGTTTATCGGGAAGTGGTGCATCATCTCCCAAATCTTTATAACGGCTTTCCCGCTGGCTGAAAACTAGAAGCAGCACAATCACCAGCAGAATAAGAATTCCCCAGGCTGTAAAGTCTGTGGCGTATCGTCTCAATTTGTCATGTCTCCCCCGCATGAGTTTCTTCCATAATTATACCATTCTCCGCATTACTATTTCTTAGAATACGATTGCTCCCATTAGTAAAAGTTATCTAAATTTTTTAATGAATGAAGTTGATGTGGTGAGGGATTGACTATAAAATAAACCAAGAGGGGGATGAAAAGGTGTTTTTTTTCATAGTCAGTCTTATTGGTTATCTATTCGGATGCTGCCACGGCTCCCAGATTATTGGTAAATGTAAAAGGATTAATATTAAAAATGAAGGGGTCAAGAATTCCGGGGCATCCAATACTACTATTATTCTTGGATGGAAATTTGGAATACTGGTCGCACTTATCGATATTTTTAAAGCAACATTGGCAATTCTGCTGGTACTTTATATTTTAAATGGTCAGGGTATTGAAGGAGAAAGACAAACATTACTCGTTTATATAACTGCCCTGTTTATTATTCTTGGGCACAATTATCCGGTAACCATGAAGTTCAGCGGGGGAAAGGGTACAGCGTCGCTGGTGGGCGTCCTTTTGGCGATTGACTGGAAGATTGCTCTTATCGGAATCGGTATTTTATTGCTGTTCACACTGTCAACCGATTATCTGGTAATCGGGGTACTATTTATGTATATTTCCTTCCTTGTCACGACGTATATATTCTTTGGAATCGAACCAGCAATGGTTGTTGTGCTATTATCGGTGTTAAGTATTATGAAACATATGGAGAATTTCAAACGTATACGTATGAGGACAGAGACGAAACTCTCAACTATGTTCCGAAAAAAGTGATAGATGGAGGATTTAAATGCTCGATATTATTATGTGGGTGCTTATTATCGCCCTGTTTATTTTAAGTTTTGTCGGGATTGTATTCCCGATTATACCCTCGCCGCTAGTGATCTGGATCGGTTATCTGCTGTACCATTTTGTAGTCAACGGTGAGGAATTGACCGCTTTATTCTGGATTGCCATGGCAATTCTGACTGTTCTGCTGATTGTTTCCGATATGATTGCCAACAGTTATTTTGTGAAAAAATATGGGGGGAGTAAATGGGGAGAGCGCGGTGCAGCGGTCGCTGTCATTGTCGGTTCCTTCATTATTCCGCCATTTGGCATATTGATTGTACCGTTCGTTGCAGTGTTTGCTATTGAGATGATTCAACGGAAAACAGTTCAGGATGCACTGCGGGCGTCTATTGGTTCCCTGATTGGGTTCCTTGGCGGTGCGGTGGCTAAAGTACTGATCCAGCTGCTGATGATTGTCTGGTTCTTTGTAGTTATTTTGATTTAGTATGACAGAAAGGATTTTTTAGCATGAATTACCCACCAAGAGTACTAACGATTGCAGGGTCTGCCGCCGGTGGTAGTGCCGGAATTCAGGCAGACTTGAAAACATTCCAGGAGCTTGACGTGTATGGCATGAGTGTAGTGACAGCATTGGTTGCAAAGCATCCGGAGACCGGTAAGAATGTTCACATGCAGACACAAGAAGCAATTGAAGCACAGTTTGCTACTGCCAATAAACAAGTGGGCATTGAAGCGATTAAGTTAGGGATGTTATTTTCAAAAGAAGTCATCGAATGTGTTGCTGATTTAATAGCTGATTCAGGTGATACTTTAGTGGTTGATCCTGTCATGATCGGCAAAATGAACTCCAAACTGCTCGCTGACGATGCGATTGATGCGTTAAAAAAAGAACTTATACCCGATGCATCGATCATTACACCAAACATGCCGGAAGCATCTGTATTGTTAAACGGCAGAAATCTGGAAAATGTCGATGATTTACGGCAGGCAGCAGTCGACCTTCATAAATTAGGACCCGCGAATGTCCTTGTTAAAGGTGGAAGGCTTGCCGGTGATGCGGTTGATGTCTTGTACGACGGTAAAAGAATTACGACATTCTCTGTCCCACGTATTGATACTGAACACACGAGCGGTGCAGGGTGTACCTATTCCGCTGCTATTACCGCGTATATAGCGAAAGGCTATTCTGTAGTTGAGGCAGTCCATGCAGCGAAAAGCTTTGTGACAACCGCCATTGCATATGGATTTTCCTATACGGATACAGTCGGCCCAACATACCATGCAGGCGTACGAAAACATGGTGAGGCGCATACCGTTAAAGTCAGCAATTAATGACGCCTGGGCTAAAAAGTTTTCGGAAGCTGGACATGCTTACAGGTATACCGAAAATCCGCTGGTTTATAATGTATACCAGCGGGTTTTTTTACATATATGACCAAAACTCTTCCAACAACAGCTACCTGCCTTGACTTTGCCCGCACATCTCTATATATTAAAAAATATAATATACGTAAACGTTGATGAGGATCAGTACTTCTTGAATGTCTTTCTCAGAGAGGAAATGGCTGCTGAAAATTTCCAGAGACACAAGTGGGAACCTGCCTCTGAGTTCGCATTTAAATTTGCGCGGTTCACGGCCGTTATCCGTTTAAGTGTACAGAGTGATAGTTTCCTCTGTAAACAAGGGTGGTACCACCAGACCTCGGTCCCTTACAGGATGGAGGCTTTTTTATATGGAAAAAAATTATAGTGAGGTGTAAAGCATGGGTAAAAAGAACAAACAATTCGTTGAAAAGATCACCGCAATGGAAGATGACTTCGCACAATGGTATACCGATGTGGTGAAGCAGGCAGAACTGGTTGATTATGGACAAGTAAAGGGTACAATGATCATTAAGCCGTACGGGTATGCCATCTGGGAAAATGTCAAAGATGAGCTCGACAATATGATAAAGGCTACCGGTCATTCCAATGTATCATTTCCATTATTTATTCCGGAAAGCTTGCTTCAGAAGGAAAAAGACCATGTGGAAGGATTTGCGCCTGAAGTGGCATGGGTTACACATGGCGGCGAAGAAGAGCTTGCGGAACGAATAGCGGTACGCCCGACTTCCGAAGTGCTGTTTTGTGAATATTATTCGAAAAATATTCATTCGTATCGTGATCTCCCAAAACTTTATAACCAGTGGGGTAACGTTGTACGCTGGGAGAAAACAACCCGTCCATTCCTGCGTTCATCTGAATTCCATTGGCAGGAAGGACATACAGCGCACGCTACCGATGAAGACGCATCAAATGAAACAGACCGGATGCTCGGCGTGTACGCAGATCTTGTAGAAGAATATCTGGCTATCCCGGTTATTCGCGGCCGTAAAACGGAGAGCGAAAAATTTGCCGGAGCTAAATATACGTTAACCATCGAAGCGATGATGCATGACGGAAAGGCATTGCAGTCTGGGACTTCCCACCATTTCGGATCCGGTTTTGCAGAAGCTTTTAATATTACTTATTTGGATGAAAATGGTGAAAGCCAGCATGTACATCAGACTTCCTGGGGGCTTTCCACCCGGATTATGGGAGCATTAATCATGGTTCATGGCGACAACCGTGGGCTTGTTGTTCCGCCACGCATTGCTCCAACACAGGCCATGATTGTACCTATCGCTCAGCATAAAGAAGGTGTACTCGACAAGGCATATGACCTGCGGGATAAACTGAAAAATGTTGCCCGTGTGGATATTGATGGCAGTGATAAGATGCCAGGCTGGAAGTTCAATGAATATGAGATGAAAGGAATCCCTGTCCGTGTGGAAATGGGACCGAAAGATATTGAGAAAGAACAAGTTGTACTTGTCCGCCGTGATACCGGTGAAAAAGAATTCGTTAAGCTGAGTGAGGTAGAAGATCGTTTGCCAAAACTGCTTGATGAAGTCCAACAGAATTTATATAACCGGGCGCTTGAGCACCGAAATGAAAGAACCTTTACTGCCACGAATATGGAAGAATTCAGCAAAGTCCTTGAGGAAACCCCAGGGTTCATTAAGGCAATGTGGTGTGGTGAAGAAGCATGTGAAGATAAAATTCAGGAAGAAACCAGTGCTACGTCCCGTTGTATCCCGTTTGAACAGGAGAAAGTGGCAGATCATTGTGTCTGCTGTGGAAAAGAAGCTAAGGAATTGGTTTATTGGGCAAAAGCATATTAATTTCAAATCGGATGCCAAAACGGCATCCGATTTTTTATATATTTTAACTAAAATTCAAATTAAGTATTTATTAGGCGATTTTGAAGCACTACTAGGCGAAAAATGCTTCGAATCAGGCGATTTCACAAGAGACCATTCCCGGATAGATAGTTTTTTCCAATTGGATCGAGGCAGACAAACTATTTTAATTCAGCGCTAATTGGATGATTTGTCAATTATTCAGCGCCGCAATCCAATAATTCAGCGAAGCAGCCTTTCTCATCTCAAATTAACCACGCTGCATTTTCTATCATGCGCAAAAACACCTTTTTTTTAACTAATTTCAAAAAACCATTGCACATACCGATCAATCTATGGTATAAATATACACATCAACTAATAAATATACAAAAAGGTGAATAAATATGAAAGAGTTATTACAAGAGGAAATTAAAAAAATAGAGAATGACCTATGGGCAATGAGTGATCACCTATACGCCAATCCAGAGCTTGGCGACCAGGAATTCAACTCAATGGAACTTCTCACTAAATTCCTCAAAGACCATGGCTTTCAGATTGAAACAGGGATCGTTAATCGGCCGACTGCTTTTAAAGCCACTTTCGATAGTGGAAAACCTGGTCCTGTCATTGCATATCTGGCTGAATATGATGCACTGCCAGGCGTGGGACATGGCTGTGGCCATAATATTATCGGAACAACGAGTGCTGGAGCGGGTGTTACCCTCAGTAAACTTGTTCAGGAAACCGGCGGATCAGTAGTTGTGCTGGGTACACCAGCCGAAGAAACAAACGGCGCAAAGGTACCGATGAGTGATGAAGGGACATTTGAAGGTATTGATGCAGCAATGATTCTTCACCCATCCGATCAATCGTATGAAAGCGGAGAATCGCTGGCAATGGATGCAATTCAATTTGCATATACCGGCAAATCCTCACATGCGGCAGCGTCGCCTGAGAAAGGAATAAATGCGCTGGATGCAGTTATACAATTGTTTAATGGAATTAATGCATTACGCGAACATTTGTCACAGGACATCCGGGTTCATGGAATTATTTCAGAGGGAGGTCAAGCAGCAAATGTGGTTCCCGACTATGCAGTTGCCAGATTCTATGTCCGGGCTGGGGAGCGTTCTACATTAAATGAAGTTGCAGGAAAGGTGAAAAAAATTGCGGAAGGCGCAGCGTTGATGACGGGTGCTCAACTTGAAATATCAAACTATGAATTAAGCTATGACAATATGATCACCAATTCCTCTTTATCGAAGGCGTTCACGGAAAATCTGAAATCTGTTGATCCGCTGCCCGTTTATTCCGCGAAACAGGGATATGGCTCAATTGATATGGGGAATGTCAGTCAGGTAGTACCCGCAATTCACCCATATATTGGACTTGGTGAAGAGGGCCTGATAGCCCATACTAAAGAATTTGCGGATAGAACAGTCACCGAATCAGGGCATAAGGCAATTTCCAATGGGGCCCTAGCCCTTGCCCAAACGGGTTATGATCTACTGATCGACGATGATTTGTTGAATAAAGTTAAGCTTGAATTCAGAAAGACTACTAATAGATTATAAATAAAAAAAGGGGAGCGAACGAGATGAAAATTTTTGGTAAACTAGTTGTTTTTGCAATCATTATGGTTCTTGCAGCATGTGGCGGTAATGGAGAAGGTAACGAAGGTAGTGCGGAGGCATCGGAGGAGCAGAAGGTTCTTAAGATGGCGACATCTGCTGACTTTCCACCTTTTGAATCACGCGATCCGCAGGGTAACTTTGAAGGATTTGATATAGACCTGGCTCATATTATTGCCAAAGAGCTAGGGTATAAACTTGAAATTGAAGATATGAAATTTGACGGCCTTATAGGAGCACTGCAGGCTGGTCGTGTGGACTTTGTTATGGCAGGTATGAGTGCTACTGAGAAACGTAAGAAAAATGTGGAGTTCTCAACCGAGTATAATCATTCAGGTGAAATGTTCATCAGTCAGCCTGACTCTACCATTAAAAGTCTGGAAGATTTAAAAGGAAAAACAGTTGGTGTGCAGCTTGGTACGATTCAGGAAGAAGGTGCCGAGAAGCTGAGCGAGAAGTATGGCTTTGAAGTAAAGAAACTGGATAATTCAAGCGTACTAATTCAGGAATTGAAATCCAACCGTGTTGATGTTGCTTACATGGATAAGACGGTGGCAGTTGGGTACATTGAAGAGCAGGGACTTGCTGGATTTGACGACCCAACATCAAGTTCACCAGGTATGGGTATCGCATTTCCAAAGGGCAGTGACCTTGTTGATGATGTAAACAAGGTACTTAAGAAACTGGAAGAGAACGGGAAACTCCAGGAACTGAAAGATAAGTGGCTTAAAGATTCCCAGTAAAAAATACAACTAATGAAATGAGGTGTTAAGGCATGAATTTGGATTTCACCCAAATCGTGCCTTATATTCCTTTCATGCTTGAAGGGATATTGGCAACATTAAAATTTGTAATCATATCTATTTTTATAGGTTTAGTTCTAGGAACGCTTCTCGCTCTATGTAAAATAACCAAGACCCCATTCCTAAAGTGGCTAGCTGATGCGTATACTTCGATTTTCCGCGGTACACCTCTAATTTTACAGTTAATGCTTATTTACTTTGCAATACCGCAGTTGACCGGGTATGACATAACGGCTTTTCTTTCAGCTATTTTGGCATTCGGACTCAATTCAGCAGCGTATGTTTCGGAGATAATCCGGGCCGGTATTCTAGCTGTGGATCGTGGTCAAACCGAGGCGGCTGAGGCCCTTGGAGTACCTTATAAACCAATGATGCTGAATATTATTTTACCGCAGGCTCTTAAAAATATCTTACCGGCTTTAATGAATGAATTCATTACATTGACCAAAGAATCCGCGATTGTATCAGTGATTGGCTATCTCGATCTCATGCGTCGTGCACAGATTGTTGGATCGGATATATATCGAAACTTCGAGCCATTATTGTTTGCCGGGCTAGTTTATTGGGTTCTTGTATATATTCTGACATCGCTAGGAAAAGTCGTAGAACGGAGGCTCAGACAAAGTGATTAAGGTGGAAAACATTACAAAGAAATTTGGCAAAAACACTGTACTGAAGGATATATCCACAACTATTAATGAGGGAGAAGTGGTTGCTGTAATTGGCCCATCTGGTTCTGGTAAATCCACCTTCCTGCGGTGTCTGAACCTACTCGAGGAACCAACAAAAGGACATATTTGGATTAATGAAGAAGAAATTACTGCTCCAAAAGTGAACAAACTTGCAGTACGTGAGCAAATTGGTATGGTATTTCAACATTTTCATCTGTTTCCTCATATGACTGTATTGGAAAATGTATCTTATGCGCCGCAAAAGGTGAAGAATACAAACAAAAAAGATGCAGAAGAAATAGCCAGCGGATTAATCAGCAAAGTAGGGTTGAGTGACAAACTGGATGCATATCCAAATCGTCTTTCCGGCGGTCAGAAGCAGCGAGTTGCAATAGCTCGGGCCCTTGCGATGGAACCGGCGACCATGCTTTTTGATGAGCCCACTTCAGCATTAGATCCAGAAATGGTCAAAGAAGTTTTGGATGTGATGAAGGATCTCGCGAATACTGGGATGACAATGGTGATTGTCACACATGAAATGGGATTTGCGAGGGAGGTTGCTGATCGAATTATGTTTCTTGATGAGGGGAAACTAATGGAGGAAGGAGAACCACAACTTTTCTTCAATAACCCGAAAACAGACCGTGCAAAAGAATTTCTGGCTAAAATACTTTAGAAGTTTTTTGCTATAGAGCACCATTTGCCGAGTGAAACCTTAAACTGACTAATAAAAACAACCATCTGAAGAGCAAATTAGCCCCTCAGGTGGTTGTTTTATTAAGTGCATTTTCGATATCTTCTTGCAGACTTTCCGGTTTTGTTTGTGGGGCATAGCGCTCGATAACCTCACCATTTCTATCCACGAGAAACTTAGTGAAATTCCATTTGATTTGCTTAGTCAGTATGCCTTTAGCCTGCTCAGTCAAATAAACGAAAAGTGGGTGCGCATTGTCACCTTTTACATTAACTTTACTGAACATAGGAAATGTCACGCCATAGTGTTTCCGGCAAAAGGACTGGATTTCTTCGTCAGATCCGGGGTCCTGCTCATTAAACTGATTGCATGGAAAGCCAAGCACTTCGAATCCCTGTGGATGATAGGCATCGTGAAGTTTTTGCAACCCATCAAACTGCGGGGTGAATCCGCATTCGCTTGCAGTATTAACAATTAAAAGTACTTCTCCCTTGTAATCTTTCAGCGATTTCGTTTCTCCGGTTATTGTTTCGGCGGAAAAATCATAAACATTAATAGGTAACAGCCTCCCTTTTACCAAATAATAGCAACATTAAGAAGCAAGTGTCAAAATATTGACGTCCTGGGAAAATATCGGAACGCTTGTCTTGTAACTTGAACAATTGGTGAATTAAAGTTAAAATTACATAATAAAACGTTTTCTTTTCTTACAGAGAACGTGGGTATCACGTTTTAAACCATATGGCCCATTTACTTATGGTTTAAATAAAAAATTATAAAGGGGGCATTACTTTGTCTAAAAAAGTACTATTTTCATTTGTACTATTTCTTGCCATTGCCATGGTACTGAGTGCATGTGGCGGCGGCGGTGAAGAAGGTTCTGGAGATTCAGGTGGTTCCGGCGGCGGAGATTCTCAAGGAACTAAGACTAATCTGACGATGGGAACCGGTAGTGTTGGTGGGGTTTATTACCCACTTGGCGGAGAAATGGCAAATCTTTGGACAGACAACATCGACGTGGAAGGCTTTGATGTCAGTTCAGTAGAATCGGGCGCTTCAGTCGAGAACATTGCCAAGATTGAATCTGGCGATTTCCAGCTTGGTATTGCACAGAACACAACCATGATTAACGCTGTGAATTCAGCTGGTTCTTTCGAAGGAAAAGAGATTAAAAATGTAGGCGTTATCGCTTCATTATATCCAGAGGCACTTCAGGTTGTAACACTTGAATCCACTGGAATCGAATCTATTGAAGATCTGAAAGGCAAAAAAGTTGCTATCGGCCCTCCAGGTGGAGCTACCCGTGAAGCAGCAGAAATGGTTCTAAGCGCATATGGAATTGAAGAAGGCGATTATCAGGCATATGAAGAAGGCTTTGGAGATGCTAAGAGTAAATTGCAGAATGGTACCATTGATGCATCATTTGCTGTTGTAGGGGTACCATCTTCAACTACCGATGAGCTTGCAAGCGCTACTGGTGAAGTTAAATTCCTTGATATTGAAGGAGATGCACTTCAGAAAGTAGTTGACCAGAGCCAATATGAAGCTTACACTGTTGAGCCGGGCACATACGATTGGCAGGATGAGCCAGTACAGACAATTACTGCAATGGCACTTCTGCTTGGATCCACTGAACAGGTAAGTGAAGATCTTGCTTACCAGATGACTAAGACACTGTTTGAAAAAACAGGTGATATGACAATCGCTCAGGCGAATATGATTACAAAAGAAAGTGCGCTGACTGGGGTGCCTGATGAATTGCCATTGCATCCTGGTGCGGAGAAATACTTTAAAGAGATTGGCGTCATTGAATAACAGAAAGAACCGGACAATTTGTCCGGTTCTTTCACCTCAATGGGTCAACTGTAAGAATGGAGGGGAAGGTATTTGGCTATACAAGACACAAAAGAAGTAGACAAACATGAACTGATGGCTAAATATGACAAGGAAAGTGCTTTCCGTACTAACCTCGGGCCGTGGGGCTGGATAACGTTAATACTAGGTGGCGCGTTAACCATTTTCCAGTTATATACAGCTTATTATGGTGCCTATGTTTCGATGATTCAGGGTGCTCTCCACCTCGGTGCAGGATTGAGTCTGGTTTATCTGCTCTATCCAATTAAACCCTCGATGACAAAACGGCGAGGGGTACCTTGGTATGATGCATTACTTGCGCTTGCTGCTTTTTACACGAACTATTATATCGTTTTGAATTATGAGCGATTGATTAACGAAGCAATCATCTTCGGGTTCACACAGATGGATCAGATTATAGCAACGGCAGGGATAATTCTGTTGCTTGAGGCAACCCGCCGTGTAGTGGGATTGCCAATTGTAATAATTGCAATTGCCGCTTTATTGTATGGACTCTTCGGTCAATACATCCCGGTAATCGGTCACGCTGGTTATGACTGGGCTTCATTAGCTACAGAAATGTTCTTTAGTTCAAGCTCCATCTTTGGTATCCCTATTCAAATTTCATCCACGTATATATACCTATTCTTATTCTTCGGAGTTATCCTGGTTAAGACAAACATCGGGCAGTTTTTTAACGATATCGCCTTAAGATTAACGGGTAAATATACGGGTGGTACGGCCAAGGCAGCTGTTGCTGCAAGTGGCCTGCAAGGAATGGTAAGCGGAAGCTCTGTAGCGAATACAGTAGGGTCCGGGTCATTCACAATTCCGATGATGAAAAACGCAGGGTTTAAACCTCATTTTGCTGCTGCAACAGAAGCGTCTGCGTCAACTGGTGGGCAGCTTATGCCACCTATCATGGGTGCTGCGGCTTTTATCATGGCTTCGTATACTGGTATACCTTATAACGAAATAATCGTAATTGCTATTATTCCAGCAGTCCTTTACTTCTCAGGTGTTTTTCTAGGTACACATTTTGAAGCAAGAAAGCTTGGAATCATGGGTCTAAGTAAAGAACAATTGCCTAAAATCAAAAATCTGGTTAAACGGCTTGATTTGTTTGCTCCTCTGGTAATCATAATTGGTTTCCTGCTTGTGGGTTACACACCGACCTTCGCAGCATTATTCGCAATTGCGGTTGCATTTGTTATCAGTTTTTTCCGGAAAGATACCCGGCTGTCCTTTAAAGGAATTATAAAACTGCTCGAAGAAGGCGCAAGAACAGCTCTACCTGTTATTGCTGCCTGTGCGACAGCAGGTATTATTGCTGGTACAGTAACAACCACAGGGCTTGGGCCTAAGATTGCCGGCGGAATTATCGACCTGGCACAAGGTCAGTTCTTCCTTGTAATGTTCTTTACAATGGTTGCTTGTATAATCCTTGGAATGGGACTTCCTACTACTGCAAACTATGTTGTAACTGCTACAATGGCAGCTCCTGCACTACTTGCTTTTGATGTGCCGGTTATTGCTGTTCATATGTTTGTGTTCTATTTCGGAATAGTTGCTGATATTACACCGCCGGTTTGTCTTGCTGCGTATGCAGGGGCTGGTATAGCTAGGGCAAATCCGATGAAAGCTGGGGTGACAGCTGTTAAGCTTGCGATTGCCGCTTTCATCATTCCGTATATGTTTGTATCCCAGCCAATTCTGCTGCTGCAGGGTGATGCAAATACGCTCAATGTTTCGATAGCAATTGTTACATCGCTGCTTGGAATGGCAGCTATAAGTGCAAGCATGATAGGTTACTTTATAACAGATGTTAATTGGATTGAGCGGATTGTCTTGATAATTGGAGGTTTGCTGCTCGTTTATCCGGATATCACATACTCTCTAATTGGTCTGGCAATCTTTGCTGTAATGACCACATTGCAGGTTATTCGTGGCAGATCCGATAAAGTGAAAGAGCAGGTTTCATGATAGAAAACTTGCCATTTCTTTTAGGGATTCTTCAAAAGCGTAATGCTTTTAATGAATCCCTTATACTTTGGAGTACAAGTTTGATGACGAATGGCTAAGCTGTACTTACGACGATAAAAAACCAAAAAAAGGCAGGCGATTAATCGCCTGCCTTTCATTATGCTTCCATTTTTGTGTTCTCTTCTTCAATGCGCTTAAGTCTTTCCTCAACTTCTTCTGCTGAGAGATTATGCTCCTGTACATACAGGTTTCGAGGACTTACACGGCATTCATGTGAACAGCCTCGCATATATTTATGCTCATTCTTTTCAGAGCAAAGCATTTGTCTGTTACATTCAGGGTTAGCACAATTTACATAGCGCTCACATGGTTCACCATCAAAATAATCCACGCCGACTACAACGTGTTCTTTTTGATTAACTGGTACGGAGATACGCTCGTCAAAAACATAGCATTTTCCATCCCAGAGTTCTCCCTGAACTTCAGGGTCTTTACCATATGTGACAATTCCCCCATGCAGCTGGGCAACATCTTCAAATCCTTCTTTAACCAGCCAACCGGAGAATTTTTCACAGCGAATTCCACCTGTGCAATACGTCAGAATACGTTTTCCTTCAATAAGATGCTTATTTTTCTCTACCCATTCAGGTAGTTCGCGGAAAGATTCGATGTCCGGACGGATTGCTCCGCGGAAATGACCGACATCATATTCGTAATCATTTCGTGCATCTAGAACCACTGTATTTTCATCCTGCATCGCTTCATAAAACTCTTTAGGGGAATAGTATTTACCTGTTGTTTCGTTTGGATTGATATCATCATCCAGACGAAGGGTTACCAGTTCTTCCCGAGGACGTACGTGCATTTTCTTGAATGCATGTCCCTCATGCGGATCCACTTTGAACGTCATATCGGCAAAACGTGGATCATTATGCATCGTCTCGATATATTTATTCGTTTGTTCAACAGTACCCGATACGGTCCCGTTGATGCCTTCATGGGCGACGAGAATTCTTCCTTTAAGACCGAGATCCTTACAGAAGTCAAGGTGATCTGCTGCATACTCAACAGGATCATCAATCTCGACATACTTGTAATACAGTAATACACGATATTCCTTACTGTTTTCCATTTTATTACCACCTATCATTCATATTTGCAAGATATAAATGTTTGGTAGTCGATTATTCTTTTATAATCTTGCAAGGAAATATTTTATCAATATACTTGTCATAATTCAACAGTGCAGGAAAAAATAAAATATTTTTTTTACCTTTTGACTTGCATTTTATTCCGATAAAGGGTAAAGTTATAAGTGCAAAAGGAAATTGGAGTTTGAATAATACTTTACGATCCCTTTAATAAGTGGTGTAAAAGTATTTATGATTCAATTATACTTTGCACGATATTTGTATAGGGAGGTCATTTACATGACTGGTAAAGTAAAATGGTTTAACGCTGAAAAAGGCTTCGGATTCATTGAGCGTGAGGACGGAGACGACGTATTCGTACACTTCTCAGCTATCAACTCTGAAGGTTTCAAAACTCTTGAAGAAGGTCAAGACGTAGAATTTGAAATCGTTGAAGGTAACCGCGGACCACAGGCAGCTAACGTAACTCAACTATAATAGATGATCCAAAAAGGCTTATCCCATTGATGGGGTAAGTCTTTTTTGTTTTCTTGTACTATTTAAGATTTCTAATCAGGCTTTCCCCGTATTATAATAAAAGCAGGAAGGTGATACGATGACAGGATCTTTTAATTGGCAGAAAGAAGCCGAGGCACAGTGGAATAGTCGTGCTGGTTTTTGGAATGAACGCAGTATGAGTATGTGGGATAATGGCAGCCGCAAGGACATCATCCCCTTTATCGGAAACCATCTGGAGAGTGGAAGCCGCATACTCGATATCGGGTGTGGTGATGGTTATGGTTCATGGAAACTGCATCATGCAGGGTACCACGTGACGGGGATTGATTTATCAGAGGAAATGATTCGTCGGGCAAAAGAACGCGTACATAATGATGAAATAAGCTTTTTGCAGGGGGATGCCGGTAAATTGCCGTTCAATAATCAAAGCACCGAGGCGATTATGGCAATTAATGTTCTTGAGTGGACAGAAGATCCAGCAGCCACCATCAGGGAATTTCATCGTGTACTCAAGGATGGCGGGGTGCTTTTTGCAGGGATACTTGGACCAACTGCAGGACCAAGAATGAACAGTTATCCTCGCTTAAAGGGTGAAAAAGTAATTTGCAATACCATGATGCCGTGGGAGTTTCAGCCGCTGGCCGACGAAACGGGTCTGAAGTATAAAGATGGGTTCGGTGTCTATAAAGAGGACATACAGACACAGCATCAACATGGACTTCCGCTTGAACTAAAACAGGCATTAACATTTATGTGGGTATTTAAGTTTGTGAAAGAGGGGGAGGACAATGGAGCGTAAAGAGATAGAGGATAAAGTCGTCAAAAGTTACCAACAGGATGAAAAAATGATGATCTTGGTGTATGCCCAGTGGTGTATTAATAACGGGCTAGACCCGAAAACGCTTTATGAAAAAGCGTATCCTGGCCAGATAAAGAACAATGCGCTTTATGAAGCACTCGAGTTGACTGTACCAAAAGAGGAGTCAGAGTGTATACCTGATCAGACGGTTATTAATGTCCTGCAGTTATTCGGCAATGATGACCTTGCCTTCGTCGTGCAGGAGGAAATTGATAAGCGGAAGGGCGGCAGCTAATCAATGTGGCATATAAAGACGTTCCAGGAATTAAGCAATGAAGAATTGTATGCATTGATGAAAATTAGGGTGGAAGTGTTTGTTGTAGAACAGGAATGCCCATACCCGGAACTGGATGATAACGATCAGCAGGCGATTCATTATTTTTATGAAGAAAATGGCAGGATAGTTGCCAATGTTCGTATCCTCCCGAGTGGTTCAAAATATAAGGAAGTTTCCATTGGTCGTGTTCTTGTGGCGAAGGAATTCCGCGGAAAAGGTTTTGCCAAGGAAATAATGAATCGTGCCATTGATTTTATTGTAAATGAATGGAATGAAAAGAAGATATTTCTTCAGGGACAAGAACACCTTAAAAAGTTTTACTCAGATCTTGGGTTCACTCAGATTTCTGACGCATATATGGATGATGGAATCCCACATATTGACATGATTTTGGAGCGGAATTAAAGTATCAGCCTGGCTGATTTACACATAGTATAGTTAGCGGTCCAATTTATCCGAATCATTGAATGGAGGTTAACTGCTATGATCACCAAGGAACAACTGAACCAGTGTAAAAATGCTTTGCTGAGTCGCCAGTCGGAGTTAATCGAACATATACAGGACCACTTTGGAACTGAACAGGGATACTGGAAAGAATCCATGGGCGAATTATCGAGTTATGACAATCATCCTGCAGACTCAGGTACAGAGATGTTTGAACGGGAAAAGGACATCGCCTTAAATGAGCATGCCGAGGATGAACTCGAAGAAATTAATGCAGCCCTCCATGCGATTGAAGAAGGAACATACGGAATCTGCACACAATGTGGTGAAGACATTCCTTTTGAACGGCTGCAGGCAATACCAACGGCTGACCGATGTATGAACCACGCGGAACATGGCAACTATATGCAGGATCGTCCGATTGAGGAAAGTGTTTTTAGTCCAAATATCAACCCCGATGAAATAACTAATGAAGATCAGAATGCCTATGATGCGGAAGACTCTTGGCAGGATGTCAGCAGATATGGCACATCGGAATCTCCATCAGACTTTTATGGAGACAGGGATAGTTATAATGAAATGTACCCAAATAGTGATGAAAATGTTGGCAGTGTGGAAGATGAGGAAAGCTTTTTGGCAGCTGACCTGGACGGTAAGTTTACCGGAGTAACGCCAAATCACAATAAATATGAAGAGGAATACAGCGAGGAGTAGCTGCAGGTTAACAAACCGCAGCTATTCTTATTTTTATCTCGATGGTTTAACTAGTAGTTAAAACGTTTAAAGGAATACATAGGTTGGATGAATTGATGAAACCATTGCAGAGAGGAAAGCGTATATTCCTATAAGGAGTTGATGAGAATGGAACAAACCAGCGGATGTATTAAATGTGGTAGTACAGATGCAGATAAAAAGGAAGTTTCCATGGCCGGGACTGGGCTTTCGAAAATGTTTGATGTGCAGAATAATCAGTTTATTGTTGTTTACTGTAAAAATTGCGGTTACTCGGAGTTCTACAATAAACAGGCCTCATCAGCCAGCAACATTTTCGACTTTTTCTTCGGATAAAAACGAGCTGGGACAGAAGTGCATAAGTAGTATAAAATCCGGACTATCTGATATCTGAAAGATTGTCCGGATTTTTCTGTTAGGATGTCTTCGTATAAACTGAAAACTAAAAAGTAACTACCGTACTACCACTCCCGGCAACAAGGCGCTATTTTTATTTATTCGACTAAATCCAGATGAAGGAAAAATTCTTTTTTTAACATAAAAAAATCGGCTCAAAGTTAATATAAACTGCGAGTTATAAGCCAAATAATTCTAAGCGGACACAGAATACCCTATTTCCAATAAAAGCATGGTTTTACTTTTTTAGCGGCCATACGAGCCCTTAATTACTATGAATTAATCAAAGCAAGCTATCATTTAGCTCAATAAGGGCTCTGTGTCCGCAAAACTCCATATTGTTCCTATATTTCTACAAATAGAGTCTTCTGTGTCCGCTAAACAGCTTAACCGGACAGAAATAAAATCCAACTATAAAAGGGTAACATTATAAAATTCCCATCCTAATTCGTTCACCTCTGGAAAGCAAAGTTTACTTATTTCCCAGCCTCTTTAACTTTCTTCTAAAATCCATTTGAGAGCATATTCATAAAATCATCGAGGAACATCTGCATAAATGACTGTGTCAAAAAGCTGAATACCAGCATAATCATCACGTACATTCCAAGCATTACATAAATTCGGTCAAATCCCTCGGTTGCCTGTTCCATTAAGATAAAGGACGGAGCAATAAACAACGCCCCTAATATGCTTACCATAATCATCAGTCCTGCCAAGGCGGGAAGGCCTAGCAATGATAATAAGGCGCCACCGGCATATGCAAGGAGGAAGGGAACCAGATATGCACCGTATTTCGCGATTATATCCGGAAATGTAACTGCCTGTACGGCGAGCTTCGCCCCAAGGAATGCCAGTCCGGCAATGATTAAGAATAAAAGAGTAAAGATCACAAGCGGGATGGCAAAACTGTCCAGAAATGTAACTTCGACAAAGAAACCCCTGGTGAACGATTGCATGATTAAATGATAACTGAGTGCGATTATTAAGGAAAATGAAACTATGGTAATGATTCCGGAACTTAAGTCAGAGCTATTGGCTTTCTTTGCTTCACTCGGGCTTTTTATCAGGGTAGTGAAAAAGTGCCAAAAATTTGCTCCAGTGGTTTTAAGTTTATCCATCGTTTCAGCGGTATCGTGTTCCGGTTCCCGGCTTACTGCGGTAAATTCTTCAGCTTGTGAATCATCAGAGAGAGCAGACTTTTCGCGTTCATAATCCTCTCTGTCCAACTGTGCTCCACAGTTGGTGCAGAATTTCCCTTCTGCCGATTCCTGTCCGCATACTGAACAATGCATTTAAAATCACTTCCTTCTTAACTAAAAGTTATTATGTATTTCTCTTCTTATTTTAGTACAATTTCGGCAAAATTTGTGCAATTCCCGGAAAATAATACAGGAAAAAACCTGCAGCCAGATAAGCTGCAGGTTTAAAAGGTCTTATTTTCTATTGTTCTCTTGCCGCCAGTTCTATTTCGATGGTTTGTGGCTCACCGTTACGATAAATTTCAAGTTGTACTTTTTCACCGATTTTAGCTTCGGTGTAAAGATATTTACGCAAATCCAGAATAGATGTAATTTCATTGCCGTTAATTTTTGTAATTACGTCAAATTGCTGCAGGTTTGCTTCGGCTGCTGGTGAGCCTGACTGTACCTGTGCCACAACCATACCGCCTTTAACACCTTCTGGAAGTTGAATTTGGTCACGATACTGCGGTGGTACCTGGCCAAGCGGTGCAGTGGAAATTCCTATGAATGGACGTGCCACATCACCGTCTTCTTCCAGCTGTTTCATAATAGGAAGTGCTGAATTAATTGGGATCGCAAAACCGATACCTTCTACTTTTGTATTAGCAATCTTCATGGAGTTAATGCCTATCACTTCACCATTAGCGTTTACCAATGCACCGCCACTGTTACCAGGATTGATTGCTGCGTCTGTTTGAATGACTTCGGTAACCCAGTCTGCTTGCTTATCACCATTTGTATCGATGCTTACAGAGCGGTCAAGGCCACTAATAATACCTTTAGTAAGAGAGTTTGCGAAATTCATGCCCAGTGGGTTTCCGATTGCATATACAGTCGTTCCTACTTTAAGGTTTTCAGATGTACCCAATTCGGCTACAGTATCAACGTGCTTCCCGTCAATTTGAAGGACTGCCAGGTCTGTAAGGGGATCGCCACCAAGTACTTTAGCAGGTACCCGTGAATCTTTACCTAAAACAACTTCTACTTCTTCTGCACCTTCGACAACGTGCTGGTTAGTTACAACATACGCTTTTCCATTTTCCTTTTTATAAATAATTCCTGACCCTGTACCTGCTTCCTTACCTTGCGACCATACACTCTGTTGTTGTAAATTTACGACACCGACAACAGCTTCAGTAGCCTCCTGAAGATTGGATACTTCATCAGCGTTTTCCGATTTTGACATCGTCTGAACTACTTCGGGAGAAGCGGAATTGTTATTGCTTCCGGAATCAGCAGAGTTGCCTGCATTGTCTGAACTCCCATTATTCAGCGGGATAACATTGGTGGTGAAGAGTAATGCAACAATAACTGCAGATATGACACCGCCGATTATTCCACTCATTAGTGATTTTGCTCCTGATTTTTGCTTTGGTTTATTTCTCTGCCCGGCATAGTTACTTTCACGTGCACTCTGGGCAATGCCTGGACTACTTTCCTGTGTATCATTTGTTATAGTATCTTCATTTGTATGTGAATTGGTTTGATCGGTCGAATTAGCATTAAATTCTTGCTCGTTATTATGATCATTTCGTTCCATTAATAAATCACCCTTTTTTGTTTTATTATGATTACAACCTTATTCTACTAATCATGTTTGGTACATATATGGTCCAAATGTGGAAAAAGTGTAGAATTTGCTTTTCAGTGTTCACATTCCCAAACTTGTGTAAAAATAACCATAAGAACAATAAAAAAAGGGGGTCTATTATGAATAAACATATTGGTGTTGTAGAAGATGACCCGAACATCCAGAACATCGTTTCCGCCTATCTGAAAAAAGACGGTTTTAGCGTAACAGTTTTAGAATCCGCTGAAAAGGCATGGGAATTGTGGGAATCCCAGCCTCCGGATATGTGGGTGTTGGATATTATGCTCCCTGGTATGGACGGGTATGAGTTTTGTAAAAAAATCCGTAATGAAAGTGACGTTCCAATCATTATCATTTCAGCGAAAGATGAAGAGATTGATAAAATTCTTGGGCTCGAATTAGGAGGGGATGACTACCTGACGAAACCATTCAGTCCGAGAGAACTGCTCGCCCGAATAAAAACAGTTTTTAAACGGTACCGCCCACAAACAATCACCAGTCAAAACGGCAGTGGACGTGTGAAAGTTGACAATCTGCTGATTCAGCTAAGTGACCGACGGGTATTTTATAAAGGAGAAGAACAGGAGGTCACTACCAAGGAGTTTGAAATGCTGTTGTTATTCGCCGAGAATCCTAACAGGGCTTTTTCCCGTGAGGAACTCCTTGTGAAAATATGGGGCGAGGATTACTTTGGAAGTGATAGAGCCGTTGATGACCTGGTAAAAAGAATCAGAAAAAAACTGCACGATCTACCACTTGAAACGGTATGGGGTTACGGATACCGGTTACGCAGTGAAGAGGACTAACGATGAAACTACAATCCCAACTCAATGTTGCATTCACAGCGCTTCTGTTAGTTATTCTTACGGTGACAGGTTTTGTTATCTATTCGTTGATTCTCGGAATGCTGATTAACGATGAACGAGCAGAGCTTAGGCAGAAGGGAGAACTGCTTGTCCAGGTGATCAATGAACAGTACGGCACCAGGGAAGGCATCCAAAGTTTCAGCAGCTTTTTGAAACAACAGGATCTCCAGCTCTTTTTGTATAACCGGAATAGTGACCAGATACTTGCTTCCACCCTCCCTGAACGGTATGTGGAAGGCTTTCAGGCAATGAACAGTTTTTCGGGCGCTCCAGATGAATTGATGGAAATCGGCTCTAACAAATTTGTTACTTCCAGGATTCTGATTAACCCGCCAGTGTCCGGGCTTGAGCTTATACTTCTGACTCCGTTAAATGATCTCCAGGCAGTCCAACAAGATTTTTTTCAACGATTGTTAATCGTTTTTATGATTGGAGCAGCGGCTGCAGTTGGACTTAGCTATTTTCTTACCAGGAAATTAGTTACTCCGCTTAGTAAGTTGAAAGTCCAGCTTAAAAAGATTGAAAATCGGAAGTTTGACGAGCTGGAACCAATCAAGGCTACTGGAGAAATAAAAGAAGTTGGGCAAAGTGTTTATGAAATGGCTGATGAGCTGCAACGGTATGTGAGCTCGCAGCAGACTTTTTTTCAGAATGCGAGTCATGAACTGAAGACACCATTAATGACGATTCAGGGCTATGCCGAGGGTATTCGTGATAAAGTTTTCGATGAAGAAGATCAGGAGAAAGGTCTTGAGATGATGGTCACCGAGGTTAATCGTCTCAAGATGATTATTAATGAAATGATCCTTTTAGCAAAGCTTGACAGTGAATCGGAAACATATGAGCCGGAAGAAGTGCAAGCTGCTGAGCTAATCGGCCAGGTGGTCGACCGTGCCTTGCCGCTTGTAAATGAAAAAGGAATCACGCTTAATCACCAGGTTGACGCGGACAGTACCCTGTTTGTTGATCAGGAGAGGCTGCTGCGTGCACTTCTGAATATTACTTTTAATGGCATACGGCACGCAAATACACGGGTCGACATTATGGTGAAGGGTTCAGTTATCACCATTGAGGACGATGGCCCCGGGATTTCCGATGACCTGCTTCCACATATTTTTCACCGGTTTGTAAAAGGTAAGAACGGGGAAACTGGTTTAGGACTGGCAATAGCCCGTGCTATCGTGGAGCAGTCAGGCGGAAGAATAACCGCCGGTGACTCTGTACTCGGGGGTGCCAAGTTCACGCTATCTTTCACAATTTAGACATATGTGATACAATAGTATAGTTTGATTCATCCCGTAATTATAGAGGAGCGTACTTTTTATGCAATTAAGAGAAGATATTCGTAATATCGCCATTATCGCCCACGTTGACCATGGAAAAACAACACTTGTTGACCAGCTGCTTAAATACTCTGGAACATTCCGTGAGAACGAGCAGGTAAATGACCGTGCGATGGATTCCAACGATATTGAACGTGAACGTGGAATCACTATACTGGCAAAAAACACTGCGATTAAATATAACGATACAAACATCAATATCCTTGATACACCCGGACACGCCGACTTTGGCGGGGAAGTGGAACGGATTATGAAAATGGTTGATGGAGTTATTCTGGTTGTTGACGCATATGAAGGCACCATGCCACAGACACGGTTTGTGCTGAAAAAAGCGCTAGAACAGAAACTGACTCCTATCGTTGTTTTAAATAAAATCGACCGTCCGAATGCACGCCCGAACGAGGTTATTGATGAAGTTCTTGACCTGTTCATCGAGCTGGGTGCAGATGATGACCAGCTTGAATTCCCGGTTGTTTATGCTTCTGCGCTGAATGGTACTTCTGGTGAAGAACCTGACGACCAGCAGGAAACAATGGATCCTGTATTTACAACTATTATGGATCATATCCCTGCACCAGTCGACACACAGGATGAACCACTTCAGTTCCAGATTACACTGCTTGATTACAATGATTACGTCGGACGAATCGGTGTTGGTAGGGTTGTTCGCGGTACAATTAGTGTCGGTCAACAGGTAGTCGTAATGAAGAAGGACGGCTCAAGCAAAAACTTCCGTATCAGTAAGCTGTTTGGTTTCATCGGCCTGAAACGTATGGAAATTCAGGAAGCGAAAGCTGGAGATATTGTAGCGATTGCCGGACTTGATGATATCAATGTCGGTGAAACAATCTGTCCAGTTGATCATCCGGAAGCATTGCCATGGCTTCGAATCGATGAGCCGACACTGCAGATGACATTCCTGGTAAATAACAGTCCGTTTGCAGGCCGTGAAGGTAAGTATATCACTTCCCGGAGAATTGAAGAACGGTTGATGAAACAGCTTGAAACTGATGTCAGTCTGCGGGTTGACCCAACCGAATCACCAGATGCATGGACTGTGTCAGGACGTGGAGAGCTTCACTTGTCCATTCTGATTGAAAACATGCGCCGTGAAGGGTTTGAGCTGCAGCTTTCCAAGCCACAGGTTATTATCAAGGAAATTGACGGCGTTAAATGTGAACCATTTGAGCGCGTACAAGTTGACGTACCGGAGGAATATACAGGGGCTGTTATGGAATCACTAGGTGCACGTAAAGGTGAAATGCTCGACATGGCAAACCAGGGTAATGGCCAAGTTCGTCTTGAGTTTAAAGTTCCTTCACGTGGCCTGATTGGTTATTCAACCGAGTTTATGTCCCAGACACGTGGATATGGAATTCTTAACCATACGTTTGATGCTTACGAGCCGTTTGCTAAAGGCCAAGTCGGCGGTCGTCGTGAAGGTGTGCTGGTCGCACTTGAACACGGAAAAGCATCCACTTATGGAATTATGAAACTTGAGGATCGTGGTGTTATTTTCGTCGACCCGGGTACTGAAGTATACGCTGGTATGATTGTTGGAGAGCATAACCGCGAGAATGACCTGACAGTAAATATCACGGTTGAAAAGCACTTAACCAACGTCCGTTCAGCAACAAAAGATCAAACTTCTACGATTCGTAAAACTAGAGATATGTCGTTAGAAGAAGCTATTGAATACCTGAACGATGATGAGTATTGTGAAGTAACACCTGAGTCTATTCGTCTCCGTAAAAAAATACTCAATAAGAATGAACGCGAAAAAGCATCGAAGAAATCAAAATTGGGCTAAGCTCAACTGATAGCTACCATTCAAGAATAAGCAACGCACAGTGATTCGAAACAAGTCACTGTGCGTTTTTTTTTTAATGAACGCCCATAAAGGAGAATCCTGAAAAGGCCATGGCATACTTGATCATCAGATTCACAGAAGAAAAGAGGTGTGGAATCGGCAAAACAGGGTATTGAATTAGCATGAAAGTATACATAATGGGCATAACGGCTTTTCTTTCATCGAAATAACTTTAATTGTATTTAAATAAGATTGAGAAGGTGATTCCAATTCGTATAACATTGTTTTTTACCTTAATGTCAGCACTTCCGTTAATTTCAGCTTGCTCTGAACAGCAACAGGAGGATTCATTCACGACTGATATCCCTGCGGAGGAAACACAGAAACCAGTCGAAGTAGAATACCAAGTAATCGCGGAAAATCTGAAAGTCCCCTGGGAGATTGCGAATGAGGGTGATACATTCTATATCAGTGAGCGTCCAGGTACGATTATCACCGTCGAAGGGGATGAACAGACGCGGAAGCCGGTGAACTTTTCGGAAAACCTCTCCAGTCAGCCAGAAGCAGGGCTGCTCGGGATTGCACTCCCGCAAGATTTTGCTGAAACCAAAACAGCATACGCCTATTATTCGTACAAGGAGAACGATAAGTTCTATCAACGGGTGGTTGAAATTAAAGAGTCAGGCGATTCCTGGGAAGAAACAAAGGTTCTTCTAGATGAAATCCCAGGTGGGCGGTTCCACCAGGGAGGCCGGATTGCGATTGGTCCTGATCAAAAGTTATATGTGACAACTGGCGACGCAACTAATCCAGATTCAGCCCAAAATCTGGAAAGCCTGGCAGGAAAAATTCTTCGTATGAATCTTGACGGTTCCATTCCAGAAGATAATCCATTCGACAAATCATATGTTTACACATATGGACACCGGAATCCACAGGGGTTGGCATGGAATAGTGCCAATGAATTATATGCGACTGAACATGGCTCGGATTCGATGGATGAAATTAACTTGATTACTCAAGCAAACAACTATGGGTGGCCAGAAATCCGGGGAGACAAAACGGAACATGGAATGATTCCGCCGGTTATTCACTCTGGGGAGATTTCCTGGGCGCCATCAGGTATGACATATTTTAAAGGGAGCTTTTATTTTGCCTCGCTGGGTGGTGAAGGACTCCGCCGTTTCAACCTTGAGAGTAAAAAGGAGACGTTAATTGTGGATGATGTGGGGCGTGTACGAGATGTCCATGCTACGAGTGAGGGTATTTATTTTGTAACCAATAATACCGACGGCCGGGGGGATCCGGCAGTGAATGATGACCGACTTTTGTTTGTCCCTGCCAGCGAACTTGCCGCGGATTAATGAAAAGAACTGCTTTGCACAAACTATGTGGAGCAGTTTTTTTGCAGTAAAGATTACTGACAAGGAGCTATAGTACTGATATAGGGCTATCCAAGTTCTCTTTAAAGCATGAGTCTTAAAATAACCAAGTGACATTTTTCGCGAATGTATAAATGGGAAAAAATTCTCTATGAAAGCCCTTGCATTACTTGTATATACAAGTTATACTGAATTAGGTAATCACAACTTGTATATACATGTTATATGTATTCGAAATAGTAGGGGAGGCATTCCTTTGGTTAACAAAGAAGAATTTATATTTGCGCCATTAAGTGGTGAAGTAAAACAACTTGAAGATGTTCCTGATCCAACATTTGCGGAAAAAATGATGGGTGACGGAATTGCGATTGACCCGAGCGACGGAGAAGTCATTTCTCCGTTGAATGGTGAAATAGTACAAATTTTCCCGACCAAGCACGCTGTTGGATTGAAAGGGGACAATGGGGTTGAAGTCCTAATACATATAGGACTTGATACGGTTAACCTTAACGGTGAAGGCTTTACCGCGCATGTGTCTCAGGGTGATTATGTGAAAGCAGGGGATCCACTAATCACATTTGATCTCGACTTCGTACGGGAGAAAGCACCATCTGCCATTACTCCGATTATAATTACAAATGGATTCGACTTCGGTGGGATTGAAAAAACAGCCGATAAATCGGTTGCCCGTGGCGAAAGTGTCCTGCTGAAAATTCAAAGTAAAGAAGGACTGCAAGAAGAAAAATCCAAAACAAGCGAAGAGCCAGCTACAGAACCGGCAAAAAAGCAAGGCGAGTACAGCCAGGAAGCGAAAGAGATTGTGGCTGCACTGGGTGGAGAAGAAAATGTTAACGTTGCGACACACTGTGTAACGAGGCTGCGCTTTGCGCTGAAAGACGATGATAAAGTAAATAAAGAAGAACTGGAAAGCCTGGATATTGTTAAAGGCTCATTCTTATCCAGTGGCCAGTTCCAAGTAGTAATTGGACAAGGTACAGTAGATAAGGTATACGCTGCAATGGTTAACCAAACCGGCATCAGCGAGGCATCAAAAGAGGATGTTAAGGCAGCGAGCGGTAAGAAGCAAAATCCGCTTCAGCAGGCTATTAAAGTACTTGCTGACGTATTTATCCCGATTCTGCCGGCAATCGTAACAGCTGGTCTGTTGATGGGTATCAATAACATTTTGGTTAACCCGGTATTCTGGGATGAATCAGTTGTTGAGAGGTATCCGGAGTGGGCTGGTTTAGCGGACATGATTAACATTATTGCCAATACTGCATTCACCTTCCTTCCCGCATTAATTGGTTGGTCGGCTGTGAAACGCTTTGGTGGTAATGAGCTGCTTGGTGTCGTTCTTGGTCTGATTATGGTTCACCCGGCTTTATTAAATGCATGGGCATATGGGGACGCAGTAAAAGAAGGAACTGTTCCGGTATGGAATCTGTTTGGATTGGAAGTAGAGAAAATCGGTTATCAGGGTCAGGTTTTACCTGTTCTGATTGCTTCGTGGGTGCTTGCAAAAATAGAAATTTTCATGCGAAAACGTGTTATGGATTCGTTGCAGTTGCTCATCGTGGCACCAGTTGCACTGCTTGTGACCGGATTCCTGACATTTATCATTATCGGACCAATCACATTTGCAATCGGAAATACTATTACCGACGGACTTATTGCTGTATTTGACAACTTCCCGATTATTGGTGGTCTATTGTACGGGGCTATTTACGCACCGTTAGTAATTACCGGAATGCACCATACATTCTTGGCGGTTGACCTTCAACTGATAGGTTCCACTGGTTCCACCTTCTTGTGGCCGATCCTGGCGCTGTCCAACATTGCACAGGGGTCAGCTGCATTTGCGATGATGGTTGCGGCAAAAGAGGAAAAACTAAAAGGTCTTGCTGGTACATCAGGACTCTCTGCGTATCTTGGGATTACCGAGCCGGCAATGTTCGGTGTAAACTTAAGGTTTAAATATCCGTTTATAGCAGCTGTTATCGGTTCATCGATTGCCGGTGGCTGGATTACCTGGATGGGAGTGAAAGCAACCTCAATTGGAATCGGTGGGATTCCTGCACCGTTATCAATTATGCCAGATGGATGGTTTGCTTTTGCTATCGGAATGATTATTGTGCTCATTATTCCATTCTTGATTACGTTATTAATAGGGCTACGCAAACTAAATAAATAAGGCTTCTATTCAGTAGCTACAGCAGGGGAAATATACACATATTTCCCCTGCTGCTATAAAAATATAGAATCTGCAGCTTTACGAGTAAACATAAATTTAAACAGCATGAGGTGTTAACAATGAGCGAAGCATGGTGGCAGAAAGCTGTCGTTTATCAGATTTATCCGAAGAGCTTCAATGATACAACAGGCAATGGCCTGGGTGATATTCGGGGGATTATCGAAAAGCTGGATTATATTAATAAGCTAGGTGTCGATGTTATCTGGCTGACACCTGTCTACCAGTCCCCGCAAAAAGATAATGGCTACGATATCAGTGACTATTTCGCTATTGAACCTGCTTACGGAACAATGGAGGATTTTGAAGAATTGCTGGAGGAGACACATAAGCGTGGGATGAAACTGATTATGGATCTGGTCATCAACCATACATCTACCGACCATGAGTGGTTCCAGAAGGCCGCAGAGTCGAAGGACAGTCCATTCCATGATTTCTATATCTGGAAAGATGCTGCTAATGGTGATGAGCCAAATAACTGGCAGTCAAAATTCGGTGGATCAGCATGGGAGTTTGATGAGAAAACAAACCAGTATTACCTTCATTTATTTGACCGGACACAAGCGGATCTTAACTGGGAAAACGAAGAGCTTAGGGAAAAGTTATATGACATGATGCGGTTTTGGGCCAAGAAAGGCATTGATGGCTTTCGCCTTGATGTTATCAACCTAATTTCCAAAAATCAGGATTTTCCAAATGATGATACTGGGGACGGTCGCAAGTTTTATACCGATGGACCCCGGATTCACGAGTACCTGCATGCGATGAATCAGGAAGTATTTTCGCAGTACGACATGATGACAGTTGGAGAAATGTCGTCAACAACGCTTGAGAATTGTGTGCTGTATACCCGACCGGAGCGAAAAGAACTGGATATGACATTTCAGTTCCATCATTTAAAAGTGGATTATCCCGGTGGCGATAAATGGACGAAAGCGCCATTCGATTTTCTTGAACTGAAAAAAATCCTTTCTGACTGGCAGGTCGGTATGAATGAAGGTGGCGGATGGAACGCTCTGTTCTGGTGCAACCATGACCAGCCTCGGGCGGTGTCCCGATTCGGTGATGACGAAAAGTATCATCGAGAGTCCGCGAAGATGCTTGCGACCACTTTGCACATGATGCAGGGTACTCCCTATATCTATCAGGGTGAGGAATTTGGGATGACCAACCCGAAATTTGACCATATCGATAAATACCGTGATGTAGAGTCAATCAATGCACATGAAATACTGAGTCAAGCCGGTAAGTCAGAAAATGAAATACTGGAAATCTTAAAGCAGAAGTCACGCGACAATGCTCGGACGCCAATGCAGTGGTCTTCTGAAAAGCATGCCGGATTCTCTGAAGGAACCCCGTGGATTCCACTTGCCGATAATTACAAAGAAATCAATGCGGAAAATGCAGTAAAGGATTCGAACTCAATTTTTGCACATTATCAGGAGCTGGTGAAACTACGAAAAGAACGTGATATAATTACCTATGGTGATTATCAGCTTATCCTCGAAGATGACGATAAAATCTTTTCCTATACACGTAACTGGAACGGGGAGACGCTACTTGTGGTCAGCAATTTTTATGCAGAGGAAGTAACCCCAGAGATTGATCTGGAGAGGGATGGCGACATAGAACTCGTTATCTCCAACTATGCAGACTCCAGCCCAACTTATAAGAACCTGACCCTGAGACCGTATGAATCAGTTGTCTATTTTATAAAGTAATGGGGAATGGAAATGCAGAAGAAGTATTTAACTATTTACAATGACCTTGCCGGAAAAATTCAGGATAATTTTTGGCCAAAAGAATCAATGCTCCCTTCGGAAAATGGGCTTACTGAAATGTATGCAACTTCCCGTGAGACAATCCGAAAAGCATTGAACTTGCTAGCACAAGAAGGTTATATTCAGAAAGTCCGAGGTAAGGGTTCAGTTATTATTAATAGAGATAAATTTGATTTTCCGGTTTCCGGGAATTGGCTGAAAATCTTCAACTGTCTTCCAAGACAATAGTGAATCAGCTGACTGATTGCGAAGCCGACAGAGAACTGAGTGACAAGCTTGGGCTCGAGCCGGAAGAAACAATCCTAAAGGTTAGTCGTTCTAGAGAGATTGACGGGGCACGAATCATCTTGGATAAGGACTTTTTCAATAAGAATTATGTACCTTCTTTGACAGAAGATATTTGTGAAGATTCGATTTATAAATACCTTGAAAAAGAACTAGGGCTCGTTATCGGGTTTGCCAGAAAAGAGATCGTGGTTGAAGAACCTTCTGATGAAGACAGGGCACTGATGGATCTTGAGGGTCATACAAATATTGTTGTGATTAAAAGTACGGTTCATCTGGATGACGCCAGTCTATTTCAGTATACCGAATCAAGGCACCGTCCTGACAAGTTTCGGTTTGTTGATTTTGCCCGAAGGATTCAGAACTGACGGAATTACCAAAGACGAACGAAATAGCATAAGAATCTTAAAATGTTACTCTTCTATAAGTGGATCTTATTTCTGAGTTGATATAAAAAGCGACGTAGTGAAAACTCAATTGACTAGGAAACGCTATGGATGCGTGCGTCTTCGTCGCTTCGGAAATGCACTTCGCTTTCCGCGGGCGGCTGGTGAGCCTCCTCGTGCTTTGCACTCCGGGGTCTCAACGAGGCCTTTCCTCCCGCAGGAGTCTACGTCCATTTCCTCCGCTGGAAAAAGGCGAGCGAACTGTATTTATATTGACCTCCTAATCTCATTTATTAGCGTAGCGTAGCAGAATACGGAGACTCCTGTGGGAACAGCACGAGTCGAAGACCCCGCAAGAAGCGTTTTTTGCTTCTGAGGAGGCTGAGGCCGTGCCCACGGCAAAGGAAACACTGTGAAAGCTTTAGCTTGAACAGATGTTGGACTTGCACCCGGAGTGGTGAAAGCGAAGTATTCTGTCGTAGCGAAGCTGCGCTGTTATGTCGCAGTTTATAGTTTATACGAAACATCAAATCCGAACTACTCAATCGATAGTTCGGATTTTATATGACCTATAAACTTTCTGTCCCAGGACTATTCGTTTTTATAGGTAGCATTGTTTGCATCGGGAGGTGTTTTCCTGGGGACAGGTGTACCGTGCACATATGGTGGCGATGCATTTAAAATAGGAACCTGGCCCATGGCTTCAGGGTTTGAAATATATTCGAAATTCCCCTGTCCGTCATAGGAAGAACCTTTCGCCCATCGGCCATTTGCACTTTCCTCGCCTTTTGAGAAGTTCATGAATGAGTAGGACACTTCCTGTTTTTCTTTCTCCTGCGGGAAGGTACTTGGCACAATTGCTTTCTGATTTTGTTCAAGTTCTTCAATTGCAGCCATCCATTGGTTTTGATGCATGGTATCGCGGGCAATAAGAAAAGAGAGCATATCTCTTACACCAGGATCTGTAGTTGACTCATACAACCTAACAACCTGGAGCCGCCCTTGTGATTCAGCATTAAGATTTGCCCGGAAATCGGCAAGCAGGTTACCACTCGAGATTGTATAACGTGAGTTCCATGGGTATCCCACACTGTCGGTTGGAGTTGCTCCCAATCCAGATACAATCATATGCTGCGGGTTCATACCACCGAGTACAGACTCTATGATTGGATCTTTTGCAGCCTCATCGACGTCCTTGGCGGGTGCCCCGTCAAGTAACTGCGCAATCATGGTTGCAATCATCTCAACGTGGGCTATTTCCTCCGTCCCGATATCGAGGAGCATATCACGATATTTCTGTTCACCGCGGCAGTTCCAACCCTGGAAGAGATATTGCATCATAACAGTCATTTCTCCAAATTGACCACCCAGGATTTCCTGCAGCTTTTTGGCATAAACAGGATCCGGCTGCGATGGCTTTGCATTGTACTGGAGTTCCTTAATGTGATAAAACACAATTTGTCCTCCTTTTATGTTATCATTCTGTTGTAGTATGGGTATCTGGTTTAAAACTATGCGAAGGGAAGGCGACATCAATGTTTAAACTCCTAAAGCGAATGCGTTTTATCCTGAAATTTCATAAGTCTGTTCCGTTCATAAAAGATTTCTTTACTTCCACCGAGGTTAAGCGTGGAACCAAATTGTTCTATGCCGTTTTATTTTTCGGATATTTAGCATTCCCGTTTGATATCATCCCTGATTTTCTAGCTTTTTTCGGTGTATTGGATGATATTGCTATTGCTGCTTTTCTTTTAGAGCGGATGGTTAAAGCTGCCCCCGACTCACTTAAAGAGAAGCATGCTGCAGTAAGCGAGATAAGTTGATATTACTGCAGTTTTCTATTATGCTTATATAAGCATTTGCTTATATTCTAATGAATGACGGGGGGAATTTTATGGAAAAAACCGGTGTACGAATAGATGACATGGTTCCTGTGTTAAAACTTTTAGGTGACCGTACCCGATTAACAATCGTGTTTTTGCTTAATCGGAATCCTTGCTGTGTCTGTGAACTTGTGGAAGTGCTGGAAATGTCTCAACCGTCAATCAGCCAGCATTTACGCAAATTAAGAGACGCACGGATGGTCACAGAAGAACGCAGGGGCCAATGGATTTATTATTCTATAAATAAAGAGTCATCGTCCTATGGGTTGGTAGAGAATGTTTTGGAGTTGCTCCCTGCCCAGAAAGAATGGATGGAAAAATTGAATGAAGCAAAAGCTAATACACAATGCTGACTGCATCGATACAGGGGGAACATAATTGGATTTACAAACGTTTTTTGCAATAGCTATCTTTTTAATTACATTAATACTGATTATCTGGCAGCCTAAAAATCTTGGTATTGGCTATACAGCATGTGCCGGGGCAATCCTTGCTCTTATTGCCGGGGTCGTTAATTTTGACGATGTCATTGCTGTAACGGACATTGTCTGGAATGCAACGCTTGCATTTGTAGCGATTATTATTATTTCACTTATTTTAGATGAGATTGGTCTATTTGAGTGGGCTGCATTGCACATGGCGCGAATTGCTGGCGGGAATGGAATTAAGATGTTTGTATACATCTCGGTACTTGGAGCGATTGTGGCGGCACTATTCGCCAATGACGGAGCTGCGCTTATTCTGACGCCAATCGTCCTCGCGATGGTCCGTGCACTTAAATTTAAAGAAACATTTATATTGCCGTTCATCATGGCGAGTGGCTTCATCGCGGATACAACTTCCTTGCCATTGATTGTAAGTAACCTGGTGAATATCGTCTCAGCTGACTTTTTTGGAATAGGCTTTTTGGAATATGCTTCACGAATGATTATTCCAAATCTGTTTTCATTGGTTGCAAGTATAATTGTTCTATATCTCTTTTTCCGGAAAGATATACCGCGCGACTATGATCTGAACGACCTGAAATCTCCAGTCACGGCGATCCGGGACCAACGAATGTTCCGCATATCATGGATCGTTCTAGCTGTTTTACTAGCAGGCTATTTTGCCAGCGGTATATTCGATATACCTGTTTCCATAATTGCAGGCGCTATTGCTATTATTTTTCTATTGATGGGAAGAAGAAGCGAGGCAGTGAATACTGCCAAAGTAGTAAAGGGCGCACCATGGGCCATCGTATTTTTCTCTGTTGGTATGTATGTAGTTGTTTACGGCCTGCGTAATGTGGGGCTTACTGACCTGCTGGCCAACGTAATCGGAGCCGCTGCAGAGCAAGGCTTATTCGTGGCAACGATTTCAATGGGCTTTATCGCAGCGATATTGTCATCGATTATGAATAATATGCCGACGGTGATGATTGATGCGCTTGCCATTGCCGATACGAATACCACCGGCGTTATAAAAGAAGCGCTGATTTACGCTAATGTAATTGGAAGTGATCTGGGACCTAAGATAACACCGATTGGTTCATTGGCAACACTTCTGTGGCTGCATGTACTCAGGACCAAAGGGGTCAGGATCTCATGGGGTTATTATTTTAAAATTGGAATAATCCTTACCGTTCCGACACTATTTGTAACGCTAGTAGGGCTCTATCTTACACTCTTATTATTTTAAGGAGCTGATATAAAATGGCTAATAAACCTATTCTCTATTTTTTATGTACGGGAAATTCCTGTCGCAGTCAGATGGCTGAAGGTTTTGGAAAGAAACATCTGGGTGATGAATGGGAAGTAAAAAGTGCCGGGATTGAAGCACATGGGTTGAATCCTCTGGCAGTAAAAGCGATGGCTGAAGTTGATGTCGATATATCTGATCAGGAATCAAATATTATAGACCCTGACACCCTCAATAATGCTGATCTTGTCGTGACTCTTTGTGGGGACGCTAAGGATAAATGCCCAATGACCCCTCCAAGTGTCCGTCGCGAGCATTGGGGTTTCGACGATCCTGCCAAAGCAGAGGGAGCAGAGTCGGAACGCTGGAAAGTATTTCAGCGTGTCCGCGATAACATCGAAGCACGAATCGTTCAATTTAAAAATAACCAATAAGAAAACCGGGGGCCTTATAAGGCTCCCGGTTTTATTTACTGATTTCCTGATTGTTGCTCGTCTTTCTCATCAGGAATATATTTAGTAAAGTATGCAGCGAAAATTAGGCTGATGAAGGTTAATCCCCATGAAGCTATACCACTCCAACGGAAGTCCAGCCGTAATCCGATAATTAATATGACGCCACTCAAAACCAGGAAAAAGGTTGATAAATACCGTTTCAAAGATAACACCCCAATATTAGGTATAACAATTCGAATGAATTTCTCTCTCATTATATGTCTCTATCCCCAGTTATATCATAAAAAAAGGTCCAATAGGGCTTTAGGAGAATAATTTTACGATTCATTAATATGGTTAGCCTTTTATATATTGCCATTAACAAGGCGAAATTAAACAGATAGCTGGGTGATTGAATTCTTTATATATAATACGTATGCGGGGCGTATCATGTTTCACTGAAATATAAATTTAAAAAGTACCCTGGGGTTAAACCAGCAGGGTACTTAGAATCTTTTTATGAAATTAAGTTAGGGTTTTCACGTTTTGCTTCTTTAACGCGTGGTCTGCGGAAGCCACCGGCCATGTCCGCTTGTTTGAATTCTTTTGAGTAGCGCACTTCCTGGGCATCTGTCATTTGCTTATCTTTAGCAGGTTGATACTGTTTTCTGCGCATTTTTAGACATCCTTTCTAGTAATAGATTTTCTGTCTATTAATTTAATTCCCGTTACATCATTACTAAAACATATAGAATAGGGTTTTAAAATTTTTAAAAAGTCAGATATAATGAAAATACGTACTGTAAAAAAGGGGTGGAAGTGAATGCGGGAAGTAGTTATTGTAGAGGGCTGCCGTACTGCTGTGGGACGAAGAAAAGGAATCTTTGCAGATTACCGGTCCGATGAACTGGCAGCGGTGGTGTTGGATGAGGTAGTTAATCGGGCAAAAGTAGACAAATCGGCTGTTGACGATATTATCCTTGGGTGTGTAACACAAGTTGGTGAACAGGCTGGGAATGTCGCAAGAACTTCGGCACTGATAGCCGGATTTCCGATTGAGGTTCCTGGTGTCACCATCGATCGACAATGCGGTTCCAGTCAGCAGGCTGTACACTTTGGTGCACAGGCCATTGCAGCCGGGGATATGGATATTGTGATTGCTGGCGGTGTGGAAAGTATGACACGGGCACCGATGTTCTCCAATATTCAGGATACCAAGCCAAGCAAAAAGCTTACCGATAAATATGAGATAGTTAATCAGGGAATCTCAGCAGAGAAAATGGCAGATAAATGGGGCTTTTCCCGGCATCAGCTTGATGAATACTCCTTGCAGAGTCACCAGCGTGCTTTGAATGCAATAGAAAAAGGTGCTTTTGACAAAGAGATTGTCCCAGTAGAAGTTCCAGATGGAAATGATGAAACAAAGGTAGCCGAACAAGATGAGGGGCCACGTGCTGATACAACTATGGAGGCACTGGGAGAATTGAAAACAGTTTTCCGTGAGGACGGGAAAATAACTGCCGGTAACGCCAGCCAGATGAGTGATGGTGCCAGCGCGGTTTTGTTAATGTCCAGAGAAAAAGCGGAGGAATTGGGTCTGAAACCAAAAGCCCGAATCATAAGTCGCGCTGTGGTAGGTTCGGATCCAACCCTTATGCTGACCGGACCGATTGCCGCCACACGGAAGGTTCTAGAGAAAGCGAGTCTTTCTATCGATCAAATTGATCGGTATGAAGTTAATGAGGCTTTTGCGCCTGTCCCGCTTTCCTGGCTGCATGAAACAGGCGGGGATCCTGATAAATTAAATGTAAATGGCGGGGCCATCGCGCTAGGTCATCCGCTTGGTGCTACAGGAACCAAGCTTCTGGTTACATTACTTAATGAATTAGAACGGTCAGATGGCAAGTATGGTTTATTAGCAATATGTGAAGGAATGGGTACAGCCAACGCCACCATCATCGAGCGGCTGTAAAGCTTTCCGTAGATACACGTGATCCAATGGGTCATGTGTATTTTTTTATACTATTAGTTTTCTAAGGAAGATAGTATAAGAAAAACTTCGACACTCGTTATAGTCGAGACGAATATCGAGTTTTTCTAATGGTTTTCGGGTATAGGGAAAAATACGGTGAACAATGAGGAGGTATCTTGGTGAAATCTACAAAAACATGGATTGGTATCCGTGATAATTTTTGGCTCGTCCCTGCTATTTATGGAATTATTGCTATAGTTTCTGTAGTGGGCCTGAATGCACTTGATAGCTGGCTCATAGCTGCGTATACAAAGGAAATTCCGCAATTGTTGCTGACAAGCCAGGAGACTGCCAAATCATTATATGCATCACTTGTAACTGCTATCCTAACAATGACGACCATTAGCTTTTCAGTAATCATGGTAGTTCTGACTACGTATTCCATGCAATTTTCACCGCGTACCCTTCAAGATTTTATGCGAAGCAGAGTCACCCACCATGTCCTTGGGGTATTCAGTTTTGGTTTTATATTTGCACTGACTTACTTACTGCTAAGTGGAGAAAATCGGACGATACTAGGTCCGATTATGATGACTATGGTCGCTATTTGCTGTCTTGGTTTTTTTATTTACTTCATCCATCACTCTGCACGCCTGGTTCAGGTAAACCAGCTGATCAAAAAAATTCATGCAGATGGGAACCAGGTCATTTCTCATGCCTTTAGGGGGAGAGAATTTAACGAGCATGAGACGTGGGAAGGAAAGGATATAGAGCAAATCAAAGAGCAGTCCGGATACGAGCTGACTGCTAACGGTCCTGGCTACATTCAATCAATTAACTGGAAGCCGCTTGTAAAGTGGGCAAAAGAAAAAGACATTGCAGTCGAATTAAAAATTCAGACCGGTGATTATGTTTTCAAGGATGTTCCTGTAGCAAAAATAGTAGGTACTGACAGTGAGACTGCATCCAAGAAACTGCATAATCACATCGTAATCGGCAATGAACGGACAGATATCCAGGATGTTGAGTTTCTGTTAGAGAAACTGGTTGAAATTGCGGTAATGGCGATTTCGCCTGCCAAAAACGATCCACATACCGCTTCCAACAGTATTAACAGAATTGGATCTTTACTTGCCAGACTGGGAAAAGAATACCGTGAGGCACGTTATTTGTCCGACAAGGATGGTGAGCTCCGGGTAATCGCCCGTCCAAAACGTTATGAGGACTATCTGTATAAAAGTTTCTATCAGATCAAACATTATAATAACGACGACGTATCAATATATTTCAGTATGATAGAGGTCCTTTACAAAGTTGCACTCGTGAGTGAGGAAACAATCCAGCGAAAAATATGGGATTTCCATCATTATATCATTGAAGCAATTGACTGGGAGTCACTTCAGAAGACCGACCGAGAATACCTGCAGGAAATATATGATAAATTCCTGTCGATATATGATAGTTAAGAGTATCTCGCTGTGATATGATGAAGGAAAATGACAAGGAGTATTTTGGCCTATGAAACGGGTTAAATTAATAACTTTGCTGCTGTTATTCATATTTATTTTGCTGGCGGCCTGCTCGGATAAGGAATCAGGTCAAACAGCCGAACAGGACAAGCAAGAGAAACCTGAACAGCAGTCTGAAGAACCAGCTGAACCGGAAAATCAGGATAAAGAAATCACCATTTCGGCAATCGGCGATTTACTAATTCATGATAGCGTCTATAGAGACGCAAAAGCGTCTGATACCTATAATTTTATGAAAATGTTTGATCAAGTAGCGCCATACCTAAAAGATTCCACCATAACAATGGCCAACCAGGAAACAATGATTGGGGGAGAAGAGCTTGGTTTATCTTCCTATCCTCAGTTTAACAGTCCGTTTGCGGTTGGCGATGCACTGAAACAGTCAGGTGTAGATGTGGTTACCATTGCTAACAATCATACGCTCGATGGCGGAGAAGAAGCGATTAAACGGGCGATAAATCATTGGGAAAAGATAAATATGATGTATACGGGTGCCTATAAATCTAAGGCGGACAGTAATCAGCTTCGAATCTACGAAACAGAGGAAGGGATCTCTGTCGCATTCCTGGCATTCACGTATGGCACCAATGGATTGCCAGTTCCTGAAGGGAAGAACTATCTGGTTAATCTGATTGACCGGCAATTGATTGCCAGCCGAATCGAAGAAGCAAAGAAACAGGCGGACGCTGTTATCTTAAGTCTGCATTTTGGTAATGAATACGAACGCCTTCCAAGTGAACGACAGAAAGAGCTTGCACAGTTTGCAGCTGACGAAGGAGTGCACGCCGTGATTGGGCATCACCCGCACGTCTTGCAGCCGGTGGAGTGGGTGAAAGGTGAAAATGGAAATAAAACGTTAGTAGCGTACTCATTAGGGAATTTTCTTTCAGGTCAGGATGAGTTCTACCGGCGGATTGGCGGAATGCTGAAGTTTACCATTAAGAAGAACAACGAAAATGGCAATGGTTCAGTCGAGATTACGTCCCCCAAGTTTCTGCCAACGTTTGTAAAGTATCAAAACTGGTCAGATTATGAGATTGTTCCGATGCACCGGCTTTCAAATGATGAACTAACCAATGCCTCGAAACATTATCAAGAGATAAAAAATCATATGGCACAATGGATGCCTGAACTGGAATTCATCGAGGAGAAGTGAAACGCCTATCCAATTACGGATAGGCGCTTTATGTAATGCGGTATCTTTTGTTCATGGCGAAAGAAACCAGGTAAAGCAGTAATCCAATTCCGGCAAATGAGAGAGTAGGGATACGGATTATTGGTCCAAATGCAGGTATTAAATACGGAATAGTGACAAACAAGCTAATCGCACATGTGCTTATTAACCAAATCTGGAATATTTCTGACCACTTACCAGTAACTTTCTCGGCAAATGAAGAACCTTTCAGCCATTTCAGGATGAGTTTAACAGACAACCAGAGCAGAAGCAGGTCTAAAATTATTGTAATAATAGCTGAGCCAAGTGAAAAAACGGTTTGCTCTGAACCTAATTCAAACAAGAAATTTAAGCCGAACCCTATAATACCGTGCGTCAAGGAAATAATCGCAAGGAATTGAAGTGCGATAAAGCTAATGAATTTTATCCGTTTTTGTGGATCTTCACGAGGGATTTCGCCGATTATCTCCTGACAATATTTCTCAGGGTTATTTCCGAACACCTCTTTTGCAGTACGCCCCTCACTCTGTGCGTGAAGCAAGTGTTCAAGCAACTCAAGAAGAACTTCTTCTGTATACTGTTCTGACTTATTGGAGTGCAGGCGAATGTATGTAAGCATATTCTCATAATAAGTACGATTATTATTATTCAATTGCTCCCGTAATTCATTGTTTCGTTTAATTATTTCTTTTGGATTCATCTGGATTATCCTCCTTTCCGATAATACTGTCGACGGGTAATTTTATTGCCTTCCAATGACTAATAAATTGTCCAAGGGCATCCTTCCCGTCGGATGTTAAATAGTAATATTTCCGATTAGGTCCAGTCTCTGACTTCTCCATCTCGCCCTGTATTAAGCCTTCCCGCTGCAGGCGAAGAAGGAGGGGATAAACCGAACCTTCACTAACATCCGTAAGACCAAATTCCTGAAGACGTACTGATAGTTCGTAGCCGTAAACAGGCTGCCTGTTAATGATGGCTAGAATACATCCTTCCAAAATACCTTTAAGCAGCTGACTTCGTAATGACATATAATTACCTGCCTTGTAATACAAGATACTAGCGGTTTCAATAGCTACCTTGTTAAACAAAGTAGTTATCTTAAGTATACATTTTTTTCAGGAAAGTACAAGTAAATATTGAGCATCCTTCATATGCTTTACACTAGGATGTTTTCTTAAAGTCTGTTGCTCTTTAATCTCGTAGTTTGTGTGAATTGCGACATAGTTAATTTGGGATGTGCTTTCTAACTTTAGACTAATGAGTGTGCTTTATCACCGCTCCGGGTGAAAGCGGAGTGTATTTCCGGAGCGAAGCCTTTCTGTTGCATGGAAGTTTATTTTTTAAAATCAATCTTTCAATAAACAGCTTATCAGTAAAACAATCAAAGGGGGGGGATATTAAATGGAGTGGAAGAACGTCTATCGGGGTATGGTGATGGGTGCAAGTGATATCATCCCCGGTGTGAGCGGAGGGACAATCGCAGTCATTCTCGGCATTTATGACCGGATGATTACCGCGATAAATGGGATTGCAGGCAGGGAGTGGAGGAAGCATCTGAGCTTTTTGGTTCCATTGTTGATTGGAATTATGACTGCTGTCTTTTTGCTTAGTCGTGTAATGGAATGGTTGTTTGCGAGCTTTCCGGGGCCGACTAAATTTTTCTTTCTTGGCCTTATTTTTGGAGTGCTACCGTATCTTGTGACAACCGCTGGATTAAAAAGTTTTAGGGGAAATCATTTTGTTTTATTGCTATTTGGGTGCCTTATTGTTGCCTTGCTTAGCTTCCTCTCCGTAAACGATGGCACTGTGATGGAGGGAGTGTCAGGAACCACATATGCACTACTATTTATCGCAGGGTTCATTGCCAGCAGTGGCATGATATTGCCTGGAATAAGTGGCTCTTTTATGCTGTTAATTTTGGGGGTTTATCCAACCATCATCACCGCAATTAGCAATTTTAGGATTGATGTACTTTTGATTACCGGGGCAGGGGTGATAATAGGCATCCTGATTATGAGTAAAATAATCCACTATTTCTTGAAGGCCTACTATACAGCGACTTTTGCTCTGATTATCGGAATGGTTTTGGGATCGGGGTTTGTTATTTTCCCGGGCTGGCCGGCTGATACTGAACTAGTATCCATAAGTGTCGCTGCTTTTGCTTTGGGTTTGGCTGCTGCCTATCTGCTTAGTAGGGTGGAACATCGTTCATAAGCATTCTGTAAGACATAGCCGTAAAATGCGGTTACAATAGTCTAGAGAATGCAAAAGGGGTGTTTGACATGATACATTTAGATACAGAAGCGCAGTTCAACGAGGTAATTCAATCGGACAAGCCTGTCATTGTAAAGTTTTTCGCAGACTGGTGTCCAGACTGCAAACGGATGGATATGTTTATTGGAGATGTCATGGAAGAATTCAAGAATCATGATTGGTATCAGATTAACAGTGACGAAGTTGAAGGGATAGCTCAGAAATATGAAGTAATGGGAATCCCAAGTATACTAATTTTCCAGAATGGCGAGAAAATCGCCCACCAGCACAGTGCATATACCAAGTCTCCAGAGTCTGTCAGTGAATTTCTTCATCAGCAACTGGGATAATATATAAATGGCCACTTTTAAAGTGGTCATTTTTGATTAGGATCCGGGTAATTCAGGGTATGGTATTTCCTGAGGAGTGACATATTTTATGGGGAAAATAAATATGTATAGCCAGTTTGCCAGACCACAGGGGCTGCCCGGCTGGATTGCTGGATGGTATATGTCCCGCGAGAACAGAGAGATAAATAAGTGGACGATTGATTTTCTAAATGTGCAGGACGGTGAGCATGTACTTGAAATAGGATTTGGTTCAGGTAAGGCACTTAAATATATCCTGCAACAGGCAGATGAAGTCAGGCTTACAGGTGTCGATGTATCGGAAGTGATGGTATACCAAACATTACGAAGATTAAACAAACATTTGATCAATAGTGAAATCCTTCTAATGGAAGGACAGGCGGACAAATTGCCACTGTTATCGCAAAAAGTGGATAAAGTTCTGGTGATCAATAATGTTACATTCTGGGAAACCCCCGTTAAGACTTTGCGTAACATATACAGTCAAATGACAGAGGGAGGGAAGATTGCTCTGACTATTCGACCGCATGAAAAAGGGGCGACTGACGATACGAGTGAACTGATTGGCGGGCAGCTGTCTGCACTGTTGGCTCAAGCAGGTTTCACTAATATTGAATTTTTTCTTAAACCTACCAAGCCCACCAATACAGTTTGCGCCCTCGGAACAAAATAAAGGTCAACCGAGGGAAAATGTCAGTTTGTCTGCAACTTTTAGTTCGGTATTTGAAAGCTGGGTGGAATCATCATCAAAATGAAGTTGAAAGACATGACTGAATTCTTCCATGTTATTAATCATAGCAGATAGACTGGTAATCTGCTGACTGTTGATTAGACTTCTGTCAGACGGAGTGTTTTTGACAGGACCCCATTCAATTAAAAAAGGTAATTCTTCTTCTTTGGTTGATTGGGGAAACAGCATTCGCCATTCGAGGGTTGACCCATCAGGTCTATTCCTGCTGCCCGGAATCGGCCCTGTAAACGAAATCCCAGCTTTACTAAAGTGTTCCACAAGTCCATCCATATTTTCTGTTCGGAGAGCGTATTGAACTATTCCTTCTTGATTGTGATCAAGCGCCTCGACAACCTCCTGGATTAATGGATTATCAGATTTAGCGGCAATCTTCCGGTCGAACAACCCAATCCATTCAATATAACTGTTATTATCAAAGTAGGCGAGATAGTTATAAGTACCCCAATAATCATGTTTACCGCCTTGGATAACTTTCACACTATGTTCATCTTCAAACTTCTGTGCTGCCTGTTCCGGGTTGTGTGCAACTATTACAATATGATCAATTGCCAACATGTTATCGCCTCCAAAAGAATATTTAAAGGAGGGGAACTACCGTCTCCTACGTGTTTTCCCCTCTGTCTGCCACTGATTTATTTTTTAACAGTAAAGTTCTTGGTGGTAGTGGCGGCAACGGTTCTGTATTTTTCAAAATAAGTTCGGATAAGTTCGACCGCATCTTTTTGAATTTCTTTCACTACCGGTTTACCTTTAAACATATCATAATTGCCTCCACCGTTAGCACGGTAGTTATTCAGAACGACGTGATAAGTTTCATCTGCTTGGAGCGGATTCCCATGATGGGTAACTTCTTCGAGGCGTGATCCGCTGGGCCGACGCATGTTGATTGTATACTCAATCCCTTCCCACATATCATAGTTGTAATGTTGGGGCTTAGGCTCTATATATGAAGGATTGACTACAACCTCGTCATTATCGAGGATGAAATAATCAGCACTCTTCTCAAGGGCATCAATAATATCCTGCCCTGACAGCTCAAGTACGACCAATGTATTCGGGTACATATAGTTGGAGACGATATCTCGCATCGTCACAACGGAACCAAAGCCTTTAGACTCATTATTAAGCAATGAGGTCACGGATATATCAGTCCCACTCGCTTCCATTTGAACACGCTGAATAAACTCGATAAAAGCATGTTTATTTAATCTGGCATCAAGAGGATTATCAATCGTCATATCTCCCTCGATACGGCCAATTGGCTGGTCAAGCCATTGCTGGGTGGATGATTCGATTTCGTCCATATAACTAATAATCTCTGCATCTTCCTCAACATGTTCAAGTGAGTTTACCGCAGCCTGTTTTCCGGTTACAATCCATCCGTTAACCCTGTGTTCAAGAAGCAAATCCACTTCCCCAAAAAACTTTCCATTGTTTCCTGGCTGTATAACCAGAACGTTGTTTATATCTCCAGTTAGTACTCGATGCTGATGGCCGGTAAGTAATACATCAATGCCTTCCACCTGTTCACACATTGCGTATCCCTGATTTTCACCAGTCAGTTCTTCCGTTGCTTCACCGGTTTCCAAATCACGTTCGAAACCGCCATGATATGAAGCAATTAGAATATCAGGCTTTTCGGTATCCCGAATACTGGTAACCCACTTGCTTAAGGTCTCCAATGCATCCTCAAACCGGACTTGGGCAATATGCTCCGGAGATTCCCAGTTTGGGATATAATGCGTAGTCACCCCAACGATTGCAATTTTAATACCGTTATCCAGCACCTTTGTTATGTAAGGTGGTCCATAATATGGTTCTCCGCTGGTTTGGTCTACAGTGTTGGCCGATATCCAAGGAAACTCTGATTGGTTTACCGCATCCTGTAGAACCTTTTTTCCAAAGTTAAATTCATGATTGCCAATTACACTTGCTTCAATTCCAATCCGGTTCATAATTCCAATCATGGGATTTTCCTTGTCACTGTGCTCTTTAACATAATGTGTCATTAGAGGAGTTCCTTGAATGAGATCCCCATTATCAAGCACCATAACATGTTTATTTTCTTTCTGTTTTTGCTTAACGACGGTTGCATATTTTGCTAAGCCGAGTTCGGCATATTCGTTTGTTCCATATAGAATCGGCATGGCGTTACCGTGAACATCGCTTGTATAGAGTAATTTTACTTTTTCTGTCTTGCTCTGCACTATAATCCTTCCTTCCATTAGAAAAAAACATGACGAAATTCCCGTAAGCGTTCTTCTAATACTATCTTCCAACGAAACTGTCTTAATATAAAAGATTGGTTGTTTTTCACATAAAAACTATAAACTACGAAGTAGTGAAGGTTCTAAGATAGAGTGCTGAAACACTGCTACGGAAATACACTACGCTTTCCACGGGCGGCTGTTGAGCCTCCGTTGAGCTAACGCTCTCCGGGGTCTCATCGAGGCCTCTGCTCCCGTAGGAGTCTCCGTGTATTTCCTCAGCTGATAGTGAGCTTCGGATTTGCTTTTTATGCCTCTTACGCTTGAGGGACTCTATACAAGGGTACCTTAGAACAGCTCGTTTTTAATCCGGAAACCTGTAATAGAGCAGGTAGAATACGTAGACCCTTGGGGAACAGCACGAGTCCAAAGACCCCACAGCGAGGAACGATTGAGGAGGCTGAGGCCGTGCCCCCGGCAAAGGAGACACTGCGAAAGTATGAGCAGATGTCGTACTTGCACCCGGAGTGGTGAAAGCGAAGTATTCTGCCGGAACGGGTCCAAACACTCATATATTAAATTTTCACTGCTGCGCAGTTTATATCAACTGCGGGCTAAGGGTAACAAAGCTAGTTTTTGTTAGTATAAGAAAGAAACGAAATCAGAGCATGTCTTCTAATTTCGTTTCCATTTTTCCATTATACAATTTTTCGTCTGATTCGTGCAGAAACAAAATCTATAACTGTGACAACGATAATGATTGCCAGTAGAATTAGGCCCATTTCGTTCCAGTTACGGTTGTTTGCAGCAAAAATAATCATTGTACCGATACCACCGGCGCCCACGATACCGAGAATGGAAGATGCCCGGATATCAATCTCAAATCGATAGATCGCGTACGACAGGAATTCCGGTATAATCTGTGGCAGAACTCCATAGAAGAGCGCCTGTACTTTATTAGCGCCATTTGCCTCCATGGCCTCGACCACCTGCATATCAATCGATTCAACGACCTCGGAATATAGTTTACCAAGCATCCCGGTGGATCCTACTGCAATCGCCAGCACACCGGCAAAAGCATTTGGTCCAACTGCAACTACGAACAAGATTGCTAAAATAATGTCAGGAAAAGCACGGACTGCGGAGAGTATCCACTTACCGATCGCCGTTAAAAAGCGGCTGCGGGACATATTCTGGGCTGCTAAAAATCCAAGTGGGATTGCTAGGATAGCGGCCATAAATGATCCGGCAAAAGCGATGGTGATCGTTTCAATAATTTTTACCGTCACTTCACCAGCTGCTTCCCAGTTAGGATGGAACAGTTTGGGAATTACCCGGTGGAAATTATTAAAGGCGCGTTCAATAGCCCGTCCCCAATCGATATCGATTCCGAGGAATGTCCAGACATATAATGCAATTACTGCAAAAAAGATTGCGATATGTTTCAGCCGTTTGACTATAGATTTTTTCCGTTTTGGAGGTAATGTATATGTCGCCATTAGATAAGCGCCTCCCTTAACTTGTTACTGATATATTCAATAATAAGCACCACTACAAAAATTAATATAATGATGGCCATTGCATTCGGATAATTATAGAAACGAAGCTGCTGGTCAAGCACAAGTCCGATACCACCTGCTCCTACTAGTCCAAGTACTACGGAAGCACGGATGTTTATTTCAAACACGTACAGTACAAATGAGGTGAATTGTGGCAGGACCTGGGGTACCAGCGCATAATATATAACCTGCAGTGTATTACCTCCCGCAGCCCGCATTGCTTCTAATGGGTTCATATCAACTGCTTCGATTGTTTCACTGATCAACTTTGCGAGGATTCCAAGCGAAAATATAATTAGAGCCATAATACCTGGGAATAGTCCCACACCGAAAAGCCCTACAAATACAACCGCAAGCACAAGGTCAGGAATGGTACGCAAAATGTTCAGAAGCGTCCGTACACCTGCGTAGAGCGGCTTAAATGTCGTAATATTTTGCGCTGATAGGAGTGCCAATGGAATTGTCAGAATAGCAGCTACTGTTGTAGCGATAATAGCCATTTGGATTGTTTGTGCCATCGGGTCCCATACTGCTGGGATTACACTGAGATTTGGCGGGAAAAACTTCTCAATAACTACCCCCATATTGCCAAGTGCGTCTCCAAATCCCCCGACCATTTTTCGCTGTGTCCAATACATACTGAACAGGTAAAAACCTATTACGATAAAAAAAATAAGGGTAACCTGCGCTTTTGTTTTGGCAGGATACAGGGATGGTGTTGTCGTCTGTGAAAGAGAAGGCGTTTGCTTGGTCACGATTCTTTTGCCCCCCCACGCAAGTCATCCTCACGTATCGTACGGCCGTAAATTTCTTCAAATGTTTTTTCGGTTACTTTTGACACCGGTCCATCAAAAACTACTTCACCAGCACGCATTCCGATAATCCGATCAGCGTACTCCATAGCCATATCAATAAAGTGCAGGTTAACAATTGTTGTGATATTATCTTCTTTATTTATTTTTTTCAGGTATGTCATAACCTGATGGGAAGTCGGCGGATCAAGGGAAGCAACCGGTTCATCAGCAAGGATATAATTAGGTTTTTGTGTAAGCACGCGAGCGATACTGACCCGCTGCTGCTGACCGCCACTCAATTCGTCAGCACGATTGTGGATTTTTTCTTCAATGTTCACTCGCTTAAGGCTTTCATAGGCGAGGCCCACGTCTTCTTTTTTATATAGGCTGAGAATGGAACGAATTGTACCGGTATGGCCAAGGCGCCCTGCGATAACATTCTTAAGCACATTACTCCGTTTAACTAGATTATAGTTCTGAAAGATCATCCCAATTTTCGTCCGTAGTTTGCGAAGATCAGAACCACGGTACTTTAATATGTCATCATCATCAATAAGCAGTGAACCAGAAGTAGGTGTGACAAGCCGGTTAATACTTCTGATAAAGGTTGATTTTCCGGCGCCGGATAAACCAACGATTACGACAAATTCACCATCTTTTATGGTTACGTTCACGTTTTTGAGCCCTTCTGTTCCGTTTGGATAGACAAGCCCTACATCCTTAAATTCAATCATTTTATGTATTTCCCCCGTTACATTTGTTTGATATAACACGTCGAAGTCCATGTCAGATTATCTTGACTTAGAAAAAAAGGAGGAGATGGTTCCTCCTCCTTTAAATGTAAAGTTAATGAAGTATTTATAGTTCAATGTTATCTTTAAATTTCTGGTACGTATCTTTAACTACCGTATATTCTTCATCAGAAGCTTCGATAATCGCGTCCCAGTTGTATACTTCGTTCATGATTTTAATCATCTCTTCGTCTTCATTGAATGATAGGAAGATTTCTTTGATTTCTTTCACAAGCTCATCATCCAATTCTTTTGTTACCGAGATGGTGTCGTTTGGAATATCCTGTGTATGGCCGATAACTTTTAATTTATCCATTACATCCGGATATTCTTCTTCAAGCTCTGTCCGGACGTCATCGAAAGTTGTTGCCACATCGGCATCCCCTTCATAAACTGCGATAGCAGCTGTGTCATGCCCGCCGGCTGAAAGAGTGTTAGAGAAAAAATCAGTTTCCAGTTGTGGTCCAGATTCATAGCCGAATTCCTGCATCAATTGGTTTGCAGGGAAAAGATAACCGGATGTTGATCCCTTATCAGGATATGCCCAAATTTTTCCTTCTAGGTCAGCTAATTCTTCAATCCCTGAGTCTGTACGTACCAGGTATTGTGCTTTGTATGTACCAGAACCATAGCGTTCAGATTTAAGGATTACTTCCACACCGTATTGCTCGTTGGCAAGAACGTAGCCGAATGCAGGTATGAATCCAACCTGGACCTGATTGGCACCCATTGCTTCAACCAATGCGTTGTAGCTTGTCATAACCTGTCCCTGAACTTCAATTCCGAGTTCTTCACCCAGACGCTTTGCCAGAGGTTCTACAGTATCGGCGATAGTATCGGAATCCTGTGAGGGAACAAATCCCATAACGATTGTGTCAGGTTTTTCTCCGCCGTCCCCGCTGCTGCCTTCTGCTGAATCTCCACCTTCTGAACTGCCGCATGCCGCCAGGAACAGTGCGATACCCAGCACAAGCAATAGACTAAAAAGTTTTCTCATTTTGACCCTCCTGAAAATATATAGATAATTTTTACTACCCCTTAATTAAATACTATTTTTCCAAAAAATGCTATACAATTTTTGAAGTTTTACATACAATTAACGTATTTTTCAGGGATTAGTGTGTAAAATTTCCCTTTTTGATTCGATGGTTTCCTGCCTGCTAAAAGAGGTAATAGTAATGATAGAACATTGTAGGGAGGAACCACCCATTGAAATATGAAACAGGACTGTTTATATACAATGGAACGGCCGGTAGCGAGGATATGGAAGAGAAGCTTTCGTTGACCCTTCCGGTTATTTCAAAAGCTGTCAAATCGTTGACAGTGTTACAAACGGAGACACTTCAGGAAGCACGCGATGCTTTCCGTCACTTTTCCGATAAAGTGGAAATTATGATTATCCTTGGCGGTGATGGAACCCTGCATGAGTGTATAAATAGTATTGCACCGTTGAAGAAGCGTCCGGTTATTGCAATTTTGCCGGGAGGGACATGCAATGACTTCAGCCGTATGCTGAATATGCCACAGGAACTCTACCAGGCAGCCAAAACAATTGTCTCCGGGGAAGTTGTGAATGTCGACCTCGGAGTAGCTACAGACCGTTATTTTTTGAATTTCTGGGGCATTGGACTTGTGGCAGAGACCTCCCAAAAAAATGACCGGGAACAGAAAAAACATCTTGGTGTGCTCAGTTATTTTATGAATACGTTAAAATCGCTTAATCAGACTGCACCTTTTTCCTATAAAATAACTGCGGATGGAAAAGAGTATCAAGATGAGGGAGTGCTAGTTCTTGTTTTAAATGGAAAGTTCATCGGTACCAGACAGATTCCCATTCAGACAATCAGCGCCTATGACGGAAAGCTGGATATCCTGGTGGTCAAACACTCCATGCTTGCCTCGTTCCGTGAACTGTTGACGATGAATATAGCCAATAACGACACAAATCAATTGAACGAACTGACACACTTTCGGGCGTCCACAGTTAAGATTGAAACTGAAAGCAAGAAGGAAATTGATATGGACGGTGAGATTGACGGGTTCACTCCAGCTGAAATCAGCGTTCTCCCCGGCCATATCCAAATGATCAGGAATCCGGTCTGGACATGACCAAGGCATCAGCATACACCTCCATTATTTTCCTGTTGCGGTTTTCAGGGTTACCTTACATCTATTCCGGGAATAGGGTCTCTAACCGCAATTATTTAACCACAAAAGGAGTCCCAGCATATGCTGCAATTTATTGTAGATGTAATTAACCAGCTGGGGTACTGGGGATTGTTCCTGAGTCTGGCAGTCGAAGCATCTTCTATCCCTTTCCCCGGCGGACTAGTAACGCTGACATTTGCATATATCTTGAATATATCTTTTATGCAGGTTATCTGGTTCACAATAACCGGAAGTGCAGTCTATGCTGTATTCAGTCTGATTCCTTTTTTTATTGGCTATAAAATGGAAGATAAATTAAAAGAAAAACTTAACAAAAAGAAGATTGAACGTGCACAGCGCTGGTTTAACCGATTTGGAATATGGACGATTGCTATTTCCCGTCCACTAGGGCTTGGTAACTATATTTCATATGCTGCTGGAATCAGTAAAGTGAAGTTATGGAAGTTTCTTAGTCTTACCATTTTAGGAATCCTTCCTTGGACATTTATAATGCTGTGGGTTGGAAGTATTGGCAAGTTCAAATCAGTTAAAAAACTTATGGAGGATGTCCAGTTGTATGGTTTGATTTTCTTGGTACTTGCCATAGTTGCTTACCTGTTGTACCGACGCCATAAAAAGAACAATCATAAATCGCAAACACCAAGCGAACAGACGCAATGAAAATTTCAAAGGTGTGATGAAAATCATAGCGGCTTTTGATGCAAGAAGTTATGGTAACAGAGAGGGGATACGGGATGTCCCTGCTCTTTTATAGAAGCCTGTGTGGGGACAGGCAAAAATTCTAAGCAAAACACCTTTTTGCTATAATCTGGTGTTTTGCTTCTTTTGTTTACGGCTATAATACAGTTGGAGCCTAAAAAAGGAGGTTAATTTCGTGCGTGTATTAGTAATTGGAGCAAATGGTTCTGTCGGCAAGCATACAGTAGAGAAACTGAAAGAATCAGAGCATGATCCTGTGGCGATGGTAAGAAAAACGGAACAGGTTCCTTATTTTGAACAAAAGGGAATTGAAACGGTTCTGGCAGACCTCGAAAAAGACTTTGAAAGGGCATATCATAATGTGGACGCTGTCATCTTTGCAGCTGGTTCTGGCCCCCATACAGGTGCTGACAAAACTGTGCTTATCGATCAGGAAGGGGCCATTGAGGCTGTAGATATTGCTAAAAGGTTCGGTGTGAAAAAATTCATCATGCTCAGTTCCATTGGTGCTGATAAGCCGAAGGAAGCAGAACAGATTAAATATTATCTTTATGCTAAGCATCGGGCTGATGAACATTTGAAACAGTCAGGGTTAACCTATTCAATTTTAAGACCTGGAATACTGACGAACGACCCTGGAACTGGAAAAGTGGAGCTACAGGATAAATTGCCCGAGATAGGGAAAATCCCTCGTGAAGATGTAGCTGCCTTGCTTGTACAGTTGTTAACGGAACATAAGGCTGATAATAAGATTTTTGAGGCAATAGAAGGTTCAACAGATATATCAAAAGTACTGTAAACTGAATCGTAAAAATAAACGATTCTGGCTTTGTCAGCGTCTGCGACAAAGTCAGAATGTTTTTTTACCGACATCTTTGTAATACAACTGCAACACTTTTTACATTTTTGCGTTTACCCTGTCATAATTACGGGAATAGGGGAATTGCAGAACATAAAAAGTGTTCGGTAATTAAGGAGGAAAAGAGATTGAGCAATAAGAATGTCGTGGTTTATATTAGTGCTAACTGTGCACATTGCGATAAATTAATTAATGATCTGGACCTGTTTGGAATTAACTATGAAACGAAGAATGTAACGGAATATCCTGAATATATGAAAGAGCTGCAGGCGCGTGGGGTTTATGGGACACCTGCAACGTTAATCGAAGAAAAAGATGAAATAATTTCAGGTCTGCAAACCAGTAAAATTAAACATATGCTTGGGTTAACCAACATTTATCGTTCCTATCATCAGTCATTGAGTTAAGATTCTGCAGTCCCACACACTTCCTGAGTAACATGCATATTATAATTACACAAACCCGGGAAGAGGTGTGTCCAATGTTTGAAAAACCGTATAACTATCCACAAAGCTATTATAATTCATACAATTATCCTTACTATTCAAAACCTAACCACCCAACATTGAAGTCTAATTACACTACAGATGCACAAACACCTTTCGAATTATATTCCAAACCGAAACAGCCTGCGGGTTGGCGCCCAAACTACTATGCAGGCAATATGTATTATCCGAAACCAAAGAACAGTAACCTGACATATTATTTCCAGAATACAGAGGGCGAACTGGATATAAATAAAATGTTATCAACGGTTGGGCAGGCTGCTTCAGTTGTACAGCAGTTGACACCGCTTGTTAAACAGTTCGGATTCTTCATGAAACAACCTAAATAGGATATTTCATACTGATTCAGTCGCGGCAATGGAACTGGATCAGTATGTTTTTTTGTTGCCTTTCCTGTAATACCTGCTAAATTACAACAGAAATGGCAGAAGGTATTCCGTAAACCTAAACAGTTATAGACATAACAATGCATTGTTTAGGGTAAAAGAAACTGAACGCACAATAACAAATAAGTTTACTTACGGTATCTAAAAAGATGAGGAGAATATTTATGATAGGATGTCTAATAATTCATGGATTCACCGGTGGGCCATATGAGGTTGATCCATTGGCATCGTTTTTAAAGAGTGAGACTAATTGGCATATTGAGGTGCCGACACTTCCTGGACATGGGAGGAAGCTTGCCCTTGATGATGTTTCCCATGACAAATGGATTACCACTGCTGAAAATTCCCTTAAAAAAATGAAAGAGAAATTTGATGAGGTATACCTAATTGGCTTTTCAATGGGAGGTATGATTGCCGCATATCTTGCAGCAAAGCATAAGGTCGACAAACTGGTACTGCTCGCGCCTGCCGGAAAATACCTTTCCTTTAGGCAAATCAGCAAGGATGTAAAGGACGTAGTGACCGACGGATTCCGCGGCAGGCTAAAGGAAAACAAATTGTATATGCATTATCGCCGTAAACTGGGAGAGGTTCCGTTTAAAGCAAACCTTGAATTTCTAAAGGTTGTCAAACTTACCCGCAAATATCTGAGCAAGGTGGAATCCCCCGTATTAATTGCGCAGGGACAGCAGGATGGCATGGTTCCCTATAAAACAGCGTATTATCTGGATAAGGAGATAACCTCGGCACCAAAAGAAGTCGTCTTTTTTGAACGGTCCCGACACCTTATATGTCTGGGAGATGATAAAGATACTTTGAATACCATGGTATACGATTTTTTGAAAAAGGAAAAAGAGCAAATTTAAAGGTGATTGCCCATACTGGTTAGCAATCACCTTTTAAGTTTCTCAATCATTAAAGAATGCTATTACCATGCCGCCTTCTCCGGCGTATGTTGCAATCAAGGGCCCCATCTCAGTCAGGTAGGAGTCCTTAAATGGGTACTTGGCTTTTATTTCTCCGAGTACTTTCTTCGCCCGATCTTCTGCGTCAAAGTGGGTCATGGAAATAATTTTCCCGTCAAAGTTTCCGGTATATTCACCAATTTGATCGACAAAACGACGAATTGATTTTTTGTCCCCACGTACCTTTTCTGCAACTTCAATTTTTCCCTCTTGACTTGCCTTCATCAATAGTTTGATATTGAGTGTTTTGGCAATTGTGCCTTTCACTTTATCAAGGCGGCCCCCACGAACCAAGTTTTCCAGGGTTTTAAGAACAAATAAAGTGGAAATGTTTTCGGTGCGTTTCCGCAGATGGCTGACAAGTTGTTTGTAGTCGTAGCCTTCGTCCAGTTTAGACTTTGCTTCATCCAATAGAAGCGCAATTCCACAGGAAGCAGTCTTTGTATTGATGACTTCAATTTTCCGGTCAGGTTCTTCTTCAAGCAGCATGTCCTTTGCCAAAACGGCGTTTTCATACGTAACACTTAACCCTTTTGACAGACTCAACATAACAATAGGCATATTTGGGTCCACCGCTTTATACGCCACATAGAAGTCGTTTGGACTAGGGGCTGATGAGCGTGGCAATTCTTCCGATTCCTTCATCTTTTTCCGGAATGTTTTCAAATCAATGGTTACCCCAGTCTGATATTGTTCATCGTTAAAATTCAGGTAAAGTGGTACTTCAACTACGTTTATTGCTTCTCTGAGGCTTTCCGGGATATCCGCGCCTCCATCGGTCATCAGTTGGACAGTCATGACATCACCCAATTCCATTTTTTTAAATTATATCAAGTCCTTAGAGATGTTAGTACGTTTTTCTTAACTCTTTCGAGAAATGGTAACTTTCGATTTCCGTGTCGTGCTCATAATAAACAGGAATAGACCAAACAGTACAATGGTCCCTCCTAGTAACTGTGACCAGGTTACTACCTCACCAAGTATAAAGTAAGCAAGAATTGAGGCCCCAATTGGCTCGAAAACGATTCCCATAGAGATGGTGGAAGTACTCAGCCATTTCAGTGCCCAGTTGAACAGTGTATGTCCAAAGAAAGTCGGAATAATGGCTAGTCCGAGAAAATATAGCCAATGATCAGCCGGGTAGCCGAAGAATGGATTTTGAACGGCTAAATTATACAAAATAAGGGTAATGGAACTGATACCGTATACCACAAATGTATAGGTCATAAGCGACAGCCGCTTTCTGACTTGTTGGCCAAGCAGAAAATACGCGGTAACCATAACGGCGCCAAGCAGGGCAAGTAAGTCGCCGAGCAACGCCAGACCGCTGATTTGGAAATCACCCCAGCTTATGATGATACTGCCGAATATTGCAATAATCATGCTGATTACCGCACCAGGAGAAAACCGCTCACTGAAAAAGAAATATGTTCCAATAAATGCAAAGATCGGCTGCAGGGTAACAAGCACCACTGAGCTTGCTACAGATGTATAATTTAATGATTCAAACCAGAGAATAAAATGAAGTGCAAGAAATACTCCGGCCAAGACGGAGAAAAGCAGATCCTTTTTTTGAATGGACTTGAATTCCCGACGGTTCTTCAAAAGCACATATGGTGACATAATAATTACGGCGAGCAAAAGTCTATACAGTGCAATTACCGCGGCTGGTGCTTCACCGGCCAGCCTGACAAGAATGGCGGATGAAGAGACTGCAATAACACCAACTACTACTGCTATATATGGATTGAATGGAGGTAATCGCATTCAGACCCTCCTTTAAAGTTTCCTGCATAAGCGTAACAAAGGCTTTCGCCACAGGGCCTGACGATAAGCCGAGTTTCCTATTATGAACTATTATAGTTATTTTACCATGCAACTGCGGAAAAATCATACAGTTGATAGTGGATAAAATTATAATGGGTATGTTATTATAAAGTAACCGTTACTTTGTATGAGATTTCAAGCAGGAGGCCTCTTTCCATAACATTGGGTGAAGCCTCTTTTTGTACGTCAGGAAAGTATACAATTTTAGCCATGAAGTTCATTCGACGTAGGGAAAACTTTAAGGAGCCAGTATTAAGTGCAACTAAGGCTTCAGTCACCGCCTAAAGGCTTTGGTGACAGCTAAGGTTTCTAATACTGTAAAGGAAACTATATAGTAAACAAAATTGCAAAAGAAAAAGGAGTAGAGTAATAAGGTGACAACATTTTCAGAGCTTAGTATATCACAGCCCATTATGAAATCATTGGAGAAAATGGGGTTTGAAGAAGCCACCCCAATCCAGGCGGAAACCATACCGCTGGCCATGGAAGGAAACGATGTAATCGGGCAGGCACAGACAGGTACAGGTAAAACTGCTGCATTTGGAATCCCGATGATCGAAAAAATCGATACGAAACAACGGAAAATTCAGGGCCTAGTGGTTGCACCAACAAGAGAACTTGCTATTCAGGTCGCAGAAGAAATACACAGACTTGGAAAAATAAAAGGCGTTCGGACCCTGCCGGTATACGGCGGTCAGCACATGGAGCGACAGATTCGTGCGTTGAAAGATGGTCCGCACATTGTAGTTGCGACACCAGGACGTTTGCTTGACCATTTGCGCAGGCGCACCATCCGTACAGATAGTGTTCATACCGCTGTGCTGGATGAAGCAGATGAAATGCTTAATATGGGTTTCATTGATGACATCCGTGATATTCTTAAAAACATACCTGAAGACAGACAGACCCTGCTGTTCTCAGCAACGATGCCAAAAGAAATCCGTGATATTGCAACTAATCTGATGAAAAATCCGAAAGAAGTAAAAGTCAAGACAAAGGAAATGACGGTTGAGAATATTGACCAATCCTTTATTGAAGTGCCAGACAAGTATAAGTTCGATACACTTACAAATCATCTTGATATTAATGCACCACAACTTGCAATTGTATTTTCCCGTACCAAAAAGCGTGTGGACGAGATTGCAGAGGGGCTTCAGGCAAGAGGCTTCAGTGCTGAAGGGATTCATGGGGATCTGACTCAGGGCAAACGAATGTCCGTCCTGAACAAATTTAAAAATGGACGAGTTGAAGTACTTGTAGCAACTGATGTAGCTGCCCGTGGACTTGACATTTCCGGTGTTACCCATGTCTATAACTTTGATATCCCGCAGGATCCTGAAAGCTATGTTCACCGGATTGGCCGTACAGGGCGTGCCGGCCGTACCGGGGAAGCAATTCTGTTCATCACACCAAGGGAAATAGGACATCTCCATTTAATTGAAAAGGTTACAAAGAGCAAAATCAAACGGATGGTTCCACCGACCAATCAGGAAGCACGGCGGGGACAGCAACAGATTGCTGTTGAGAAACTTACCAAAACGATTGAAAAAGATGATCTTAAATCTTATCAGGAAACTGCAAGTGAAATACTGCAGGATCACGATTCAGTATCTGTTATTGCAGCCGCACTGAAATTACTGACAAAAGAGCGGCGTGATACACCGGTAAGCATATCCTCTGCCCAGCCGATTAGTGTTAAACGTTCTGGTGGACGAGATAACCGTAAATCCGGTAATAAAAAATTCTACGGAAAGCGTGGCCAGGGCGGTCGTAATCAAGGTGGTCGCAACCAGTCCGGCCGGAATCGCAAAGGAAACTTCCAAAAACGCAGAAATAACAGACCGAACAGCTAAGTGAAAGAGGCTGAGACATATAAAAACCGAACTATCATAAGGTAGTTCGGTTTTTATATTAGCAAAACTTCGTATAAACTATAAATTGCGAAGTGCAGCTTGGTTGATTTCAGCTCCGGGCAGTCGCTTTCACCGCTCCGGGTGCAAGTCCAACATCTGTTCAAGCTAAAGCTTTCACAGTGTTTCCTTTGCCGCCGGGCAACGCTTCAACTTCCTCGGAAGAAGACCACTTCCTGCGGGATTTTCAGCTGTTGCTTTTCCCGCTGGAGTCGACTACCCTTCGCACCAATCAACGCCAAGTTAACGAAGGAGATTCATGTAGAACTAGGTGAAAGGCTGTTGAAGCATACTAAAACCCATAGAAATTATGGACACCAAGCGTAAGCAATACACGAAGACTCCTGTGGAACAACGAGCCTAAGAGACCCCACAGTGAGCGCTCTTTGCGAACGAGGAGGCTCGTGGTGAGTCCAACGGCAAAGGAGACACTACGAAAGCGAACAGCGTGAGCTTGAGTAGATGTCGCACTTGCACCCGGAGTGGTGAAAGCGAAGTGTATAGCTGAAGCGATTTCCTAGTATTTCAAAATTCACTACATCGCTTTTTATATCAACTCCACAATAAATTAACTAAGGGTAACATTCCAAGATTCCCACACTAACTCATTCGTCTCTAGAAAGGTAAGTTTTAGTTCTGTCTAAGCCTTTGAAGTAACAAGAATGAAACGTATTGGGCAGTATTCCGTATACTTAATGCACGATACTTTCAAGCAACTAATAGGAGGAGAAAAGATGCGACAGCCACCAAGCAATACAATTGCATTAGAAGCGATTAAAGCCTGGAAAATTACAGCGTGGATTTATATGGCGGTTCTCTGGCTGGTAACCATTGGATTAATAGTTTGCTCACTTGTTTGGGAAATCTCCTGGTGGTTTCCAGGTGTCTTATTTATAATCAGTGGACTTGGTACATATTTGTCTGTTTATCTTTTTCCGGTACTGCGCTGGAAACGATGGCGTTACGAAGTGTTTGAGCAGGAAATTTACATACAGCACGGAATATTGATTGTTTCACGAACCCTGATTCCAATGATTCGCGTTCAGCATGTGGATACCAAGCAGGGACCGATATTAAAAAAATACAAGTTGGCAAGTGTAACCATTTCAACAGCAGCGACTACCCATGAAATCCCGGCGCTGCTTGAAGAAGATGCGTCCGAACTGCGTGATAGGATTTCAGCACTTGCAAGGGTGGATGAAGATGATGTCTGAGCCAAAGCGTCTCCATCCGGCAGCAATTTTATTTTTATTCGCCAAGTCATTGCGTGAAGCAATCTTTGTAATTGTCCTAGGCTTTATCTCGTTTAAGGATAATGGACTAATTTATTTTCTATTAGGTATCGGGCTTCTTCTGATTTTATTAGTTGGTTTGAGCATATTATCATGGATGCGCTATACATATAGGGTGGAAGGTGAGGAACTTCGGATAGAATACGGTATTCTGATCCGTAAGAAACGCTATATTTCCAAGAACCGCATCCAATCCATAGATTTGACCGCCGGCGTTGTCCACCGTATTTTCAAACTGACCCGAGTGCAGATTGAAACGGCCGGAAGCGGCATGAATGCTGAAGCTTCCCTTAGAGCGGTAAGGCTTTCTGAAGGAGCGGCATTACGGAGCGAATTAAAGACGGTCCAATCGAAGCAATCGGCAGAAGTACACGATGAAACACCTGAAGCGCAGGGTCCATCCAGGAAAATTACTAATAAACGATTGTTTATTGCCGGTTCCACTTCGGGCAGGGTTGGAGTAGTGTTTGCTATTTTGGCCTTGTTTTTTTCCGAACTGGAACAATTTATCCCTGATCGAGTTTATGACGAAACGCTTAATTGGGTAGTAAGCTTAAGTATTATTTTTATTGTGGGATTGGCAGTAATCTTTCTGTTAATACTTTGGGTGCTGGGTATTGTGGGTATGGTAATCAAGTATGGCAACTTCACTATTACCAGAAATGGTGATGAATTATTCATCACCCGCGGTCTTTTGGAGAAAAAAGAATTGACTATTCCGCTGAAAAGAATACAGGCTGTAGGTACGCAAAAGAGTCTGATTAGACAGCCGCTCGGCTATGTAACCGTTTTTGCTGAGGTCGCTGGCGGCTCAACCGATAAAAATGAAGACTTTTCTTCGATTCTGTTCCCGATTATGAAAGACGATGAGGTTGACAGCTTTCTCGAAACTTTTCTGCCAGATTATACAGGTATGGAAGATGAATTAACCAGGTTACCATCCCGGGCACTTAAGTTTTATATTATCCGTTCTGTACTGCCGTTTCTAATTATTGGAGGTGTTAGCTGGTACTTCTTCCCTCAGTTTTTCTGGGCCCCGTTATTACTGATTGTGGCTAGTATCGGCATGGGGATTCTTAGACACAGAGATGGCGGGATACGGGAAGATGGGGACCGTTTGACTATCCAGTACAGATTTTTCAGCAAGAACCGGATTGTGCTGTACCGGCGGCGTGTACAGTCCATCGAGCGGAAACAACATCGCCTCCATATGAAACAGCGCCTAGCTACCATAAAGCTGTCCATAATCGGTAAGATGGGCATGGGTAAACACTTCACTATTAAAGAGTTGGAAGAGGAAACTGCCAATCAGGCTGCAGACTGGTACTCGTTCCGCAAATAACCAAAAAAAGCTGCTGTACGAGGGGTTTGCTCCTAGTACAGCAGTTTTTTAATTACTTTAGAAGGCCTTTTCATAATTTTTGTTCCTCATTAAACCGCTCAGTTGAGGTGAATTGCAAAGTAGTGAATTTAGGAAGTGCTTTATCACTGCTACGGAAATACACTCCGCTTTCCTCTCACAGAAAACAGCCTTTTAGAAAAAGCGGTTGGCAAGTCCTAGGAGAACAAGGATACCAATGATCAACCATAGTGTGTTTTTAAAAAGCCCACGCGGCAAGCGGATACGTTTCTTTCTCCAACGATTAGGATTAAATTGAATAGACCCATCATTATAATACGTTCTATTTCGCCAGGGAGAGTAGGCTTGAGCTTTGGTGAGCACCAGTGGAGCCAAAACAAGGCCACCGACAAACCCGAAAATATGCGCGTATATATTGATTCCCGGTTGAATGAACGTCATTACAAGTCCAATAATACAAATAGTCATGATAATTTGGGAGTTAGCCTGGTCAATTAAGTTTTTCCGGAATCCGACCATATAAATATAAATACCGAACAGACCAAACACGGCTCCTGAGGCACCAACATAAGCATAATTCAGCGATGGTGCCAGGAAATAAGTTGCCAAATTGCCAATCAGTCCAGCACCGACATAGGCAAAAATAAATTTTGCTTTTCCGATCATCTGCTCAAGTGCGGGCCCGAACAGCACTAATGAAAATGAATTAAAGAGTGCATGCATTAGTCCTGCATGGATAAAAATTGACGTAAACAGCCGCCAGTATTCACCCTGGCTTATAAAGTAGTTATGCCCAGTACCCAATTGATCGAGCCGGTCACCAAACGGTAATGGCAGGAAATCGGTAATGAACCATAATATTAAATGGATAATCACAATCCACGTGACTACGGGATAATACCGCATAAATTCTTTAACACTTCTCTCTGTACGAATGAACATATGTACCCCTCTTTGCACAAAAAAGTTATTATCTGGTGGAAACAGGTAATATTAGTTTAATATAGTAGTGTAAATAGTATGACCATTATAAGCTTACTAGAATACATATATTAGTATAACATGTCACACTTATTAAAAAGGAAAGGTACATAAAATGATTAAAGGTATTGGAATAGATATCATTGAACTTAAACGAATAGTAAATAGTATGCAAAATAAACGATTTGCTGAGCGGATTCTTACCCCGGCTGAGCGAGTTATCTATGAAGGGTTCAAGGGGGAAAAAAGGAAAGCTGAATATCTGGCGGGCAGGTTCGCTGCAAAAGAAGCATTTGCCAAGGCTGCAGGAGAAGGCATTGGTAAGCTAAGCTTTCAGGATATTGAAATCATTGCTGATGAAAAAGGTGCCCCTAAGATAAAAGTGGAGAGATATGCTGATAGGACAGTACATGTCTCGATTACACACACTGATGATTACGCTGCTGCACAAGTAATCATTGAAGACAGGAACTAATTGCGTATTCTGCATAATTGATAAGGTTGTCTCATATATTTTAGTGCGGGTAGGAGGGAACATAGTGTATATTGTCACCGCAGATGAAATGTACGATATTGACCGGTTTACAATGGAACAGGTTGGACTGGACGGTAAGATGCTGATGGAAAATGCAGGACGGGCTGTGGCAGAAAGGATAGAATCTCTCGGGGGAAAATCGGACAGGATCCTTATAGTTGTCGGGAGCGGCAATAATGGAGGCGATGGGTTCGTAATTGCCAGGACACTTTTTAATAAGGGGTATAACGTTGAGATTGTACAAATAGTACCGGATAAAAAAGTTTCCGGCGATGCCCTTTTTCACAAAACGTTATTTATGTCCCTAGGTGGCCAGTTAGCAGTAACTAAGGATCCAGAGAAAATCCGGAAGAAAGTTCGAAAGGCTGATATCGTAGTGGATGCAATCCTGGGAATCGGAGTGAATGGTATGCTGCGGGACCCGGTCGCAAAGATTGTTTCCATCCTAAATGAAGAAGCTGATAGAATCATTTCGATTGATCTTCCTTCTGGTTTACCGGCAGATGAAGGGATGACAGAGTTTCTTGCTGTAGAAGCAAGTCAAACTTTCGTGATTGAACATCCCAAAATCAGCACCTTCCTTCAGCATACAGCTCCTTATTACGGTGAGTGGGAGACGGTTCCAATAGGCCTTTCAGCCAATGAGAACGGCGTCAGAATCGATCGAATGGTTTGGGGAGAATCAAACTTCCGGCGGTCAATGCCTGTGCGGAAAATGGACTCACATAAGGGAGACCATGGGAAAGGACTGATTGTTGGCGGCAATACGGTGATGCCCGGCTCGATTGCAATGTCAGTAAAGGCTGCACTAAGAACTGGTGCGGGACTGGTTACGGCAGGAACTACCGAGACAGTTATTCCTGCTGTCGCTGCTCATTGTCCGGAAGCCACGTATCTCTTGCTTGGTGAGAAAGAGATTAAGCCTGATGCGAATCGTACTGTATCCTTCGATGGTTTTGATGCGACAGCCGTTGGAATGGGGATGGGACGGCATGATAATGCTGGCAAGCTTGTATCACGTCTTGTAGAAGATACACTAGGCCCACTCATCGTGGATGCTGATGGGCTGCATCATCTAAAACCTATCATTAGTAAAGTTAAGGAGCGCCAGCATCCAACCATTTTAACGCCTCATCCTGGAGAGATGGCTATGCTTCTGGATACGACAGTTCCAGAACTCTTAGCACAACCCTTTTCATTTTCAAAAGAGTTTGCAGCCGAGCACCAGGTATACATTGTTCTGAAGGGGCAGTTTACTATTATTACTGCCCCTGATGGCAGGCAGGCTGTAAACATAACGGGGAATCCGGGACTAGCCAAAGGTGGGAGTGGTGATGTCTTATCCGGCATGATCCTGGCGATGGTTATGCAAAAACTGAGCATGTTCGAAGCACTATCGAATGCATGCTTTGTTCACGGGAAGTCCGCTGATCTGCTAGTCGCCGAGACCCATTCAGAATATGACTTGCTCGCATCCGATGTAATTGAGGGCATTGCAAAGGTCTATCGTACATTTCTGAAATAAAATGTGGCAATTCAGTTCCCTGCTCAAGTCCGTAACTCGTACAAAGAGTGAAATGAGACAAGGGAGACATGTCCATGAAAAAAACATTTGGCATCTGGGTAGCAGTTGTCTTTGGTCTGATTCTCATACTCGGCGCTTGTGGGGAAAAATCTCAGGAGGATGTCGTGAATAAGCTTGAATCAAAGCTGGAATCCATGAACGGGTATAAGGCCAAAGCACAAATGACCATGAACACAGGGCAGGAAGATCAGAAGTATAATATAAACGTCTGGCATAAGAAAAAAGATTTTTACCGCGTGGAACTAATGAATGATAAAGATGAAAAAGGAAAGCAAATCATTCTGAAAAACGAAGACGGTGTATTTGTCCTTTCACCAGCGCTAAATAAAAGCTTCAAGTTTCAAAAGGAATGGCCGGACAATGGAAGCCAGCCATACCTCTATCAATCGCTGGTAAGTGATGTGTTAAAAGACAAGGAAGCTACGTTTAAAGTAGGCGAGAAAAACTATATTTTCCAGACGAAGACAAATTATCAGAGTAACAACAATTTGCCATATCAGGAAATATACTTTGATAAAAAGACATATACCCCTGTAATGGTAAAAGTACTTGATAAAGATAAAAATTCTCTGATAGAAGTCAGTTTTTCAGATTTCAACATGAATCCATCATTTAAAGATGATGACTTCGAGATGGAGAAAAACATGACAAGCAGTATCAGCACTGATAAACCGGTTTCCGGTGATGGGAAGGTGGAACCATTTACCGTAGTCTTTCCACTGAATTTGGAAGGTTCAGAACTGGTTGCTAAAAAAGAAGTCTCTCTTGACAACGGTCAGCGGGTTATCATGACATTTGAAGGGGAAAAGAACTTCACATTGATTGAGGAAAAACAGGATACGCTGCCGGCAATGTCCACTCCGAAAATGGTGGAGGGGGAAATTGTCAACCTTGGTCATTCAATCGGAGCATTATCGGATAATACGGTTGAATGGACCAACAATGGCGTGAATTTTGTCTTAGCCAGTGACGAGTTAACCAAAGATGAATTAATCGAGGTAGCAAAATCCGTTCAGGGTAAAGAAGTGAAGTAGAGTGATTGGTACCAAGCAGGCTCATAAGAGAGGGGGTCTGCTTTTTATTTTTGCCCATTATAAGTTAAAATGACTTTAGATTACTATGGTGAAAGGACTGGTAACTGTGGCTGACCAATTCTATCGGGATACATGGGCAGAAATAAACCTTGATGCAATAGCGTATAATATTCAACAGATTAAAAGAAAACTGCCACGTTACAGTGATATTATGGCGGTGGTAAAGGCGAACGCATATGGACATGGAGCAGTAGATGTAGCAAAGGAGGCAATCAGCGCGGGAGCAGGAATGTTGGCGGTTGCTCTTCTCGAGGAGGCAGAGGAGCTTAGAGATGCGGGTATAGAAGTTCCTATACTTGTCTTTGGTCGTGTATCTCCACGGGATGTACCGATTGCAGTGGAGCGGGATATCACCCTAACATTTTTTCAGGCGGATTGGTTGCGTGAAGTAAAACAGCTGCAGCTATCACAACCTGTCAGCCTCCATATGAAATGGGATACGGGAATGGGGCGTGTCGGATTACGAACCGAAGAAGAACTCCTCGCCATTCTTGGTGAGCTGGAAGATCAGCATGCTGCAACACTTACAGGTCTGTATACCCACTTCGCGACAGCTGATGAAGCGGATCTTTCCTATTTCCATATGCAGTATCGGCGTTTTGAAGATTTATTGAAACTATTTAAGCGTTATTGGGATCAACCGGTGGTAATTCATACTGGAAACAGCGCGGCATCTATCCGTTTTCCGGAAGAAATGCAGCACTATATCCGATTTGGAATTTCGCTGTATGGGCTTTATCCTTCTACAGTAGTTAAAAATGAACGGGAGATAGATTTACAGCCGGCATTTTCTTTGCACACCCGGTTAATACATGTGAAGAAAATTGAGGCTGGCGAATCTGTCAGTTATGGAGCGACCTATACGGCGGAAAGAGAGGAATGGATTGGCACGATTCCTATCGGCTACGCTGACGGTTGGACGCGAAAGCTTCAGGGCATTGATGTCCTTGTGGATGGCAAACGGATGCCAACTGTCGGAAGGGTATGTATGGATCAGACAATGATCAGGCTTGATAAAGAGTATCCGGTAGGTACGAAAGTGACGTTAATCGGCAAGCAAGTGGAGGAAGAAATCGAAGCCGATGAGCTAGCTTCCTGGCTGGATACCATAAATTACGAAATTCCATGTATGATATCGGCACGTGTGCCAAGAATATATACCAGAAGATAGCAGGAATTTTTTAGCACAGCTTCCAAGGTAATATTAGAACCCCAATTACTATATGGAATGGCGTCCTTTGGAAAAGCGGATTTTGGTATAATGTTAATATTTTGGAAATAGATATATACCACAGGGAATTTTTATTGAAACCAAAAATCGCCATTTTTATTAAAAAAATTGCAATAGGCCTTTGCAAACCGTACTTTAGAATGCTATTATTAAAAAAGAGCTTAATAAAGTACGTTCAACAGTTGGCGGAGGTGCATGGTTTTGTCAGAGAGCTTACAGGAAATCATCGTACGATTACCAAAAAACCTGTTAAATGAGGTGGATGGATTAATGAAATATGAGAACAGTGACTTAAGTGACTTCATCTGTCAGGCTACCAAAAACTATTTGGATTCTAAGAAAGAAGAGCATATCCAGCAATTCCGTGAGTCTATGCAGCAGGGTTATGAAGAAATGGCCAGAATTAATCTTACAATTGCTTCTGAAGCTTTCCAGGCTGAAGAGGAGGCTGAACAAAACACCTTAGAACGCTCTGTGATCGGGGTGTAAGGGTTTGATCGTTCAACGAGGCGAAGTATACTTCGCTGACTTATCCCCTGTGGTTGGATCAGAACAGGGGGGCATTCGCCCAGTATTGATCCTTCAGAATGATATCGGTAATCGGTTCAGCCCGACCGTTATTGTCGCTGCGATTACCGCCCAGATACAAAAGGCTAAGTTACCCACTCATGTGGAAATTGATGCCAAACGTTATGGGTTTGACCGCAATTCTGTAATTTTGCTGGAACAGATCAGAACGCTCGACAAACAGCGTCTGACTGATAAAATAACTAAACTGGACAGTGTAATGATGGATAAAATCGATTATGCACTGGAAATTAGTCTTGGTTTAAAAGAAATGTATAATAAGTGATTGATACCCCCTTCAAGTCATATGAAGCAGGGGTATTTTTGTTTTCTAAACTGTTTATAGCAAGCTTCACAGGAGCCCTTTGTAGAATTTGTCTACCCCATTCCACCTAACAGGAAACGCTGTAATTCAATTTATGTTACAATAACGGCGAAAGTGACTAACTTAGATACATTCCGCTAAAAGAGTCTTTAAATGATAAAAAGTCTATATAATGATAAAATTTGAATAGACATGCATTTTTTGACTTAAGTAGCCATTTTCAAGATTTCGGGAGGTAAACTATGGACCAGAAATTCAAGAAGATTGTATTGGAAAACAGCGATACAATTGTTCACATGTGGATGGACGAAATAAATTCTTTAAAAGAAGGCAACTATACATCAAGTATCTCTGATGAGTTGTTTGAGAGTACTAACAGGGAATTTGTAAACGTCATTTTTACAAGTATAAAAGATCAGGGGTCAAGCAAGGCATTGGAGAGCTTTTCAGAAAAACTGATTAATCTTGGCTGGCCATTAAGTTATATAACTGATGGTTTGCAGGTGTTCCGTCGGGTTACATTTGACTATATTCTGAGTCAGTCTGATAAACTGGATTCCCCGTATATCTCAAATATACTTAAAAGTGTCGACTTATGGACGGAGCCAATTATCCGTCAGTTGGTCAATGAGTATTCCGGAAGCTGGGAACATATTGTATCCTTGCAACGTGTAGCGCTTCAGGAATTATCGGCCCCACTGATTCCTGTAATGGAAAACATTACTGTAATGCCACTGATTGGAACCATAGATACGGAGCGGGCAAAGTTGATTATGGAAAATCTTCTTGAAGGTGTAATTAAGCATAATTCAGACGTTGTGCTTATAGATATAACAGGAGTGCCGGTTGTAGATACCATGGTGGCTCACCATATCATTCAGGCAGCAGAAGCTGTACGTCTGATTGGTTCTACATGTATCCTTGTTGGGATACGGCCGGAAATTGCTCAGACTATCGTTAATCTGGGTATTGATCTAAGCAATTTCCCAACTAAGAGCTCACTTAAAAAAGGATTTACCAAAGCACTGGAACTCACTAACCGTAAAGTTGTTGACACAAAGGAAAAAAATGTTGATATCGAAGAAATGATAGAATCCTTAGGTGGAGAGTGATAAAATGCGCATACCTATTCTAAAGTTACACAACTATCTGCTAATCTCTATCCAGACGGAAATTGATGATAATACAGCGATTCAGTTCCAGGAGGACCTGTTAGATAAAATTCATAAGAGTGGTTCGTCCGGAGTGGTTATTGACCTTACATCAGTTGAAGTGATTGATTCGTTTATTGCAAAAGTCCTTGGGGACGTCGTGACCATGTCAGATTTAATGGGGGCAAAAGTAGTATTGACGGGGATCCAGCCGGCAGTTGCCATGACATTAATCGATTTGGGAATCCACTTAAGTAATGTCCCAACTGCTTTAGATCTTGAGCAAGGCTTGATTAAACTTCATCAGGAATTGGGGGAATGAGTATGAATCTCCAATCCTGTGTCACGATACAGAAAGAGTGGGATATCGTAGCGGCGAGGCAACTGGGCCGTGATATTGCACGAAAGACCGGGTTTGGTACAGTAGACCAGGCACGTATCGCAACTGCGATATCAGAACTCGCTCGTAATATATATTTATATGCCGGGAGCGGTAAAATCTGTTTTGAAGTAATCGATAACCTGGATCAGAAAGGGATGGCCATGATTTCAATTGATTCCGGTCCCGGGATTAAAGACCTCAGCCTCGTTATGGAGGATGGCTATTCGACATCAGGAGGACTTGGCGCTGGTTTGCCGGGGGTTAAACGGCTGGTTGATGAATTTGATATTAAATCAGAAGAAGGGGAAGGTACTGAAATAAGGGCCATCAAATGGGTTCGATAAGTAAGTATAAAAAGGGGAAAATTCATGCGAATTTTTCCCCTTTAATGTAAGTTGGGAATTAATAAATGACAGGGAGGTACACTTTTTGGATGCCTTAAAATTAGACGCAGCTAACTACAAAGATTTACTAAAACACTACATTGAAACGCAGGATGAACAATCCCTGTACGGGGCCGAGCAAATAAGCAAAGCATTTATCAAAAATAATATCCCTCCAGAAGAAATTGTAAACTTGCACCTTCAGGCATTGGCCAAGTTATATCCGGATCTTCCTGCCCATATTCAGCACTCGCTGGATTTCTTGTTGGAAACCATGATATCATACGGGCTTGCCCACAAGGAGTACCAGACTTTAAGAGAGCAGCAGCTTGAACTGAAGTCAGAAATCTCCGTAGCAGCAGGTATGCAGGATACACTGCTTGCCACCACAAAGCCCGTAATTGACGGACTGGATATAGGGGTTATCAGTGTTGCGGCACATCAGATGAACGGAGACTACCATCATTTCATTAAAGGAAGTGACGGTTCGCTTGGAATTGCACTAGCCGATGTAATCGGCAAAGGAATCCCCGCAGCGCTGTGTATGTCGATGATTAAATACTCCATGGATAGCTTTCCAGAAGAAACGATGAGCCCGAAAGCGATTCTTAAAAACCTGAACAGGGTCGTAGAACGTAATGTCGATCCAAGTATGTTTATTACAATGTTTTATGCTCATTATCTTCCGTCAGAACATAAACTTCGCTACTCCTCAGCAGGTCATGAGCCTGGATTTTATTATGACGCAAGCAAGGATACCTTTGAAGAAATTGAAACAAAGGGACTCGTGTTAGGTGTTTCTCCCGACGCTGATTATCGGCAATATGAACGTGTCATAAACAAAGGTGATATGGTTATTCTTTTAACTGACGGGGTTACTGAATGCCGGCAGGGTGACCGCTTTATTGAAAGTGAAGAAGTCCTGGAGGTTATTAGAGAAAATGCTGACCTACCTGCACAGAAACTGGTGGACAAAGTATATAAGCATTTTGAGCGCCTGCAGAATTTTCAGCTGAGAGATGATTTCACTCTAATTGTTTTAAGGAAACTGGTTTAACTAATAAGTTTTCGGGGTATTGAAAACATGTTACTTAAAAATATATTTCCACTTGTAGAGAGATTTTCAATTTAATCAGTGAAATAACTGCTTTAGGAGGATAAGCAATGAATTTAAATGTGGATGTTGCAGAAGATAATTCCAAATCTGTTATAAAGCTTTCAGGCGAAATTGATGCTTACACAGCCCCAAAATTAAAAGAAACATTACTTTCCAAGACAAAATTGGATGGCCAGACCATTGAAGTGGATCTGGAGAATGTTAACTATATGGATAGTACCGGGCTTGGGGTCTTTATAAGCGCCCTTAAGTCCACGAAGGAAAATAATAGTCACATGCAACTAGTCAATTTGCAGGAGCGAGTATTCCGGTTATTCAAAATCACCGGATTGGAAGAAATTATAGATATTAACTCTACGATCAAAGGTGGAAGTGAGTAATGGAGAAATTTGACTTTATTGAAATGAAGGTCCCTGCTAAACCTGAGTACGTAGGTGTTATCCGTCTATCGATATCCGGTATTGCCAGCAGGATGGGCTTTTCCTATGAAGATATTGAAGACTTAAAAGTTGCCATATCTGAAGCAATTACAAATGCTGTAACCCACGCTTACAGTGATGGTGACGGTGGTGAAATCACAGTAGGATTTGGGGTTTATGAAAACCGTCTTGAGGTCATGGTAGCTGATCACGGTGGCAGCTTTAATTTGAAAGAAATAAAAGGCGGGATTGGTCCATATAGAAACTCTGAACCGGTAGAAAATCTGCGTGAAGGTGGGTTTGGTCTCTTCCTCATTAACGCATTGATGGACAAAGTGGAGATTAACAATAACAGCGGCGTTATTGTCTTAATGACAAAGTATTTAGCTGAAACAGGGGTGGGTCTCGATGACGACCAGATCTCAACCAGACAATAAAGATCGGGATGAGGTTTACCAATGGATCGAACAACTGCAAGAGGATCCTACCGATGAAGTGATCCAGGAGCGTATTGTACTGGCTTATACGGATCTCGTTGAATCGATCGCCAGGAAGTACTCCAAAAACAGCAGCATCCATGAGGATCTGTCTCAAGTAGGGATGATTGGTTTGCTGGCTGCAGTAAGACGATACGATCCATCCTTTGGTAAGTCCTTCGAATCCTTCGCAATACCAACAATAATTGGAGAGATCAAGCGGTTTATCCGCGATAAAACATGGAGTGTGCATGTTCCCCGCCGCATAAAAGAACTTGGACCAAAAATAAAGAAAGCAGTAGATGAACTTACTACGGAAAACCAGGAATCCCCTACGGTAAGAGAAATTGCCGATTATCTGGAGGTCTCAGAGGAGGATGTTCTGGATACGATGGAAATGGGAAAAAGCTACAAAGCTCTTTCAGTTGACCGCAAAATTGAAGCGGATTCTGATGGAAGTACTGTAGCCATCCTTGATCTTGTCGGTAGTGAAGAAAATGGTTATGAGAATATTGACCAGCGACTGTTGCTTGAAAAAATATTACCGATATTATCTGAACGGGAACAGCAAATCCTGAAATGCACTTACTTTGATAATATGAGCCAAAAAGAAACCGGTGAATTACTTGGTATATCCCAAATGCACGTATCGCGTCTTCAACGCCGTTCCCTCAGAAAGCTCCGAGAAGCTATCCAATCCGAGAGCACGGAGGTTCTTGATTGAGCAGCAATAACACGAAAGTAGATGTTTCTATTTTCCAGCGAGCAAAGAAGGGCCAATATTACTGTGGGGATAGCTACTTTTATAAGGAAACGGATAATGAATTTGTATGTGCCCTGGCAGACGGGCTGGGGAGCGGTGAATTCGCTAAGGAATCCTCTCAAATTGTTATCGATATAATAAAGAACAATGCCGATGCAAAAGTAGAACGAATTATAAAAAAGTGCAATGAGGAATTGACAGGAAAACGCGGAGTTGTTGTAGGAATTCTTAAAATGGACTTTGTAGGACGCGAATATTCCTTTTCTTCGATAGGGAATATTGGGATTATGACAATCCCGAAGAATGGGAGAAAGAGAAGAAACATTCCAAACGCCGGATATCTGGCTGGGTATCATCGACCATTTAAGGTTGTTACCAATAAGCTTGAGGATGAAATGAACTTCATTATGTTTTCCGATGGTGTTACTGATAACGATCTTTCGCAGGCTTTCCTTCTGAACAGGGAAGTCGAGCAGATTACAAAGGTTTTTGAGTACCGTAATCAGGAAGCTCGGAATGATGACACTACTTTAATCGCTATTCATTATGAGTTAAAAGAATAATCAAGGAAAGACCGACGATATGTCGGTCTTTTTCAATTAGCTGTCTTCTAAGGATTGTTGCTTTTACACAAAAACTATAAACTGCGACATAACTCGTAGCTTCGCTCCAGAAGTACATTCCGCTTTCCGCGGGCAACGCTTCAACTTCCTCGGAAGAAGCCCACTTCCTGCGGGATTTTCAGCTGTTGCTTCGACGAACAGGACGTTCTAGTACCGGCGTTGGCCACAGGACGTGGCCGGTTTTAGCCGGTGACCCGCTGGAGTCTCCATGTATTTCCGTCGCTGGATTGAAGTTGATTTATATGTATATCAACGCCAAACGCCTATTAGCGCAGGCAGAATGCGTAGACTCCTGGGGGAACAGCACGAGTCCGAAGACCCCGCAGCGGCGTTTTTTCCGCGAGGAGGCTGAGGCCTTGCCCCCGGCAAAGGAAACACTGTGAGAGCTTTAGCTTGAACAGATGTTGACCTTGCACCCGGAGTGGTGAAAGCGAAGTATTCTGACGTAGCGGTAGGTACGGCTGTTATGTAGCAGTTTCTATCAACTTCGAATTGAGGGGCAATGAAATTTACGGAAAGAGCCTGTAAACTTAAGGGGTTTTTGGTAAAATAAGAATGTACATAAAGGAGGAGCAAATAGTGTCAGTTGAATTAGAACAATGGGTTGCTAAAGAAACAGATGTAAACACAGCCACGGTTAAGCGTGTTATTTCCCTGCTTGACGAGGGTAACACCGTTCCTTTTATAGCCAGGTACCGTAAAGAAGTTACCGGTGGTTTGGATGAAGTACAAATTAAATCGATTCAGGATAAATATCAGTATGCAGTTAACCTTTCTGAACGCAAAGAAGAGGTAATCAGGCTGATTGACGAGCAGGGAAAACTCACTGAAGAACTTGAACAGGGGATAAGATCGGCAACACAACTGCAGCGTGTGGAAGACTTATACCGGCCGTATAAACAGAAGAGGAGAACAAAAGCCACAGTTGCAAAGGAAAAAGGGCTTGAGCCGCTTGCAGACCTTGTATGGGAACAGCAGGTTTCTGACATATCATCTGAAGCAAAAGTGTATCTCTCGGAAGAACATGAACTGACAACCATAGAGGAAGTTTTAGCTGGGGTGAATGATATTCTGGCCGAGCGTATTTCGGATGACCCAGCGTACAGGGAATATATCCGTGAAGAGACATTTAAGCGGGGGACAGTCCATTCTGAAGCTAAAAATGCGGAGAAGGACGAAAAGAAAGTATATGAAATGTACTATGATTACGATGAAACAGTCCGTTCAATGGTCTCCCATCGTATTCTTGCGCTCAATCGCGGTGAGAAAGAAAAGGTTTTAAAAGTATCTGTAAATCCTCCTGTTGATCGGATACAAGAATATCTGGAGAAAAAAGTGATCACAAATAAATCAAACCACGAGAGTGCAGATATTCTACATAAGGCGATTGAGGATGGATATAAGAGGCTTATCCAACCTTCAATAGAACGAGAAATTCGTAACACCCTTACGGAAAAAGCAGAGGAACAGGCAATTGATATTTTTTCCAAGAACCTGAAGAATCTCCTGCTGCAACCGCCGCTTAAAGGTAAGACAGTATTGGGTGTGGACCCCGCATTTCGAACAGGTTGTAAACTTGCTGTAGTGGATGAGACCGGTAAAGTTCATGAAGTAGGTGTTATTTATCCGACAGCGCCGAAACATGATACTGCCGGTGCTGAGAAAAAAGTGATGGAACTTATCCGGAAATACGGCGTTGAACTAATTGCTATTGGAAACGGAACCGCATCACGAGAGACAGAGCAATTTATCGCTGACGTGATTGGTAAACATTCACTTGAGATGCCGTATATTATTGTTAACGAAGCAGGCGCAAGTGTGTACTCAGCATCAAAACTTGCACGTGAAGAATTCCCCGATTTGCAGGTTGAGGAAAGAAGTGCAGCGTCTATTGCCCGGAGAGTTCAGGATCCACTTGCCGAACTGGTGAAAATCGATCCGAAATCAATTGGAGTTGGACAGTATCAGCATGATGTCAGCCAGAAGGCGCTTAATGAATCACTGACGTTTGTCGTGGAAACAGCGGTTAACCAGGTTGGTGTTAACGTAAATACTGCCTCAACTTCGCTGTTGCAGTATGTAGCTGGGTTAAGTAAAACGGTTGCGAATAATATTGTGAAACAGCGTAATGAAGAAGGGAAGTTTTCCAATCGTAAGCAACTGAAAAAGATACCACGGCTTGGAGCTAAAACATATGAGCAGGGGATTGGCTTCCTACGTATTCCGGATGGTCAGAATCCATTGGACAGAACACCTATACACCCGGAAAGCTACAATCATACCGAGGAGTTATTAAGGACGATTGGCTGCAGTCTGGAGGATATAGGAACAGATAACCTTCAGGAAAAGCTGAAGGATATAAACAAGAAAGAGATGGCGGACCAGCTTGGGATCGGAGAACCGACACTTGCTGATATCATGAGTGCGTTGAGCCGGCCCAACCGGGATCCGCGTGACGATCTTCCAAAACCGCTGCTCAAGCAGAATGTGTTAAGTATGGAAGACCTGAAACCTGGAATGGAATTGCAGGGGACAGTAAGAAATGTGGTTGACTTTGGTGTCTTTGTCGATATTGGAGTGAAACAAGATGGTCTAGTTCACATTTCCAAAATGGCAAATAAGTTTGTAAAACATCCAATGGATATTGCGTCTGTCGGTGATGTGGTCACGGTCTGGGTAGAACAGGTTGATACTACAAAAGGTCGTATCGCACTTTCCATGATTCAGAACTAATACAAAAAAGCTGATTACCTTTTGGATAATCAGCTTTTTAAAGTTCCTGTTATTGTTTTACCTCTTCTGGAACCGCAAGTCCCAGTCCTTTGGCGATTTTCTCGCCTAGCTCCCGATCAGCTTTATAGAAATGGCTGATCTGACGCAGCTTTATCTCGTCTTTCTCCACAGGTGCCATATGATTTACGAATGCTTTAATCGTACGTTCTTTTTCATCTTGTTCCATCAAACGGAACAAGTCGCCTGCCTGTGTATAATGGTCTTCATGGTCATATGGAACACTGTCCGCCTCGCCGTACACTTCAAACGGGCTAGTTTTGGATGCCGGATCTTCTTTTGGCTCAGTGTCGTAACTGTTTGGCTCATAATTTACAGAACCAGTTCCATTGGTATAGCGCATTTGACCATCGTACTGATTGTTGTTTACTTCGTTTATCGGGCGATTGATCGGCAATTGCTGATGGTTAGCTCCAATACGATATCTGTGCGCATCAGAATAACCGAACAGACGGCCCTGCAGCATTTTATCAGGGGATGCCTCAATTCCCGGTACGAAGTTTCCAGGCGAGAATGCAGCCTGTTCTACTTCAGCAAAGTAGTTCTCAGGGTTACGGTCAAGCACCATGCGTCCAACTTCAATACGCGGATAATCTTTTTGAGACCATACTTTAGTTACATCGAACGGATCCCATTTATATGTTTTTGCATCTTCATATGGCATGATCTGCACGTAAAGTTTCCATGCAGGATAATCGCCGTTTTCAATAGCGTTATATAAATCCTCAATATGGTAGTCAGGATTTTCCCCTGCAAGTTTCTCGGCAAGGTCTTCTCCTAGCCCCTTGACACCCTGTTCACTGATAAAGTGGTATTTAACCCAGAATGCTTCTCCCTGATCATTAACCCATTTGAATGTATGACTGCCGTAACCGTTCATGTGCCGCCATGTTGCAGGGATACCACGATCGCCATGCAGGTATGTTATTTGATGTAAAGATTCAGGTGACAGTGACCAGAAGTCCCAAACGGCATTTGGATCTTTCAAGTGTGTCTTTGGATTGCGTTTTTGTGTATGGATGAAATCAGGGAACTTGATTGCGTCACGAATAAAGAAAATAGGTGTATTATTACCAACGAGATCATAGTTTCCTTCTTCAGTGTAAAATTTAATTGCAAATCCGCGCGGGTCGCGAACAGTATCTGCAGAACCAATTTCTCCAGCAACTGTGGAGAATCGGATGAACATTGGAGTGCGCTTTCCAACTTCATTTAAAAATGAAGCCTTTGTATATTTGGATATATCGTTTGTAACTTCAAAATATCCGTGGGCGCCTCCACCTTTAGCGTGTACAACACGTTCCGGAACACGCTCTCTATTAAAGTGTGCCAGTTTCTCTAGTAAATGAACATCTTGTATTAATATAGGACCGCGATGACCTGCCGTGATTGAGTTTTGGTTATCTCCAACTGGAGCTCCTGATGCAGTAGTTAATTTTTTCTTTTCATTACTCACTTACTGAACACCTCTCATTAATAATTTTTTGAACACATATATAATTATAATATAAATCTATTAAAAATCAATGTTTAATTAAAATTATTATAAAAAGAGATAATGTAATTAGCGTTACTTATATGATAAAATATCGAAAGAACGACTTTTAGGATGATTTATATGAAACTGTTGGACAAAAAAGAACTGCATGAACTGGTAAACAGTTTGTCGATTAAGTATTTCTCAAAGCCATTCAACGATTCAGTCTGCTATAATAACCGACTGCGCACCACAGGCGGGAGGTATTTCCCGAGTAAGAGATTGATAGAGCTGAATAAAAAGTACTTTGCGGAGATGGACGAAGAGGAAGTAATAGGTGTAATCAAGCATGAGCTATGTCATTATCACCTTCATATAGAAGGAAAAGGGTATAAGCATAGAGATAGAGACTTTAAGGAGTTATTAAGGAAGACCGGATCACCAAGGCACTGCAGGCCGCTTCCATCCTATGAAAAAAGAAATCCGAAACATACTTATATATGTAAGAATTGCGAACATGTCTATAAACGATACAGAAGAGTTAATACCAGTCGGTACAGATGCGGAAAATGCCGTGGAGAGTTGGTAGCAGAGGAGTAACAAATGCTGCTAAATAAATTCATGAAATGGATTGACGAAATAAGTCATCCATGTTAAATTAAATAAGCCTTAAGAAAACGGCCAAATAACTAGATTTACTTTTAAATAAGTTATTGAAAAATGATTGACATTGTTCGCTAAATAATGTATTATATTTTTCGTCGCAATAATGATTGAAACACAACCAATCAAGTCAATCGATATTATTCCACAGTAGCTCAGCGGTAGAGCAATCGGCTGTTAACCGATCGGTCGTAGGTTCGATTCCTACCTGTGGAGCCATTAAACGGAGAAGTACTCAAGTGGCTGAAGAGGCGCCCCTGCTAAGGGTGTAGGTCGCGTAAGCGGCGCGAGGGTTCAAATCCCTCCTTCTCCGCCATTTTAATGGCCCGTTGGTCAAGTGGTTAAGACACCGCCCTTTCACGGCGGTAACACGGGTTCGAATCCCGTACGGGTCATCTTATATTTTTATGAATCGGTTGGGTCCGGTAGTTCAGTTGGTTAGAATGCCTGCCTGTCACGCAGGAGGTCGCGGGTTCGAGTCCCGTCCGGACCGCCATATTTTTTTGGGCTATAGCCAAGCGGTAAGGCAACGGGTTTTGGTCCCGTGATTCCCAGGTTCGAATCCTGGTAGCCCAGCCATTAAGGTTCATTTAAGTATATGAATAACAGAACTCATATGAGCCATTAGCTTGCCGCTAACATCCTTGAATTACTGCTATGTGCAGGCATGCGAGGAGTCATTACGACGAGCACCAATGGACACAGTCATCTAATAAGAATACTTTACTCTATGAGCCATTAGCTCAGCTGGCAGAGCATCTGACTTTTAATCAGAGGGTCGGAGGTTCGAATCCTCCATGGCTCACCACCTTTGCGGGTGTGGCGGAATTGGCAGACGCGCTAGATTTAGGATCTAGTGTCTATGACGTGGGGGTTCAAGTCCCTCCACCCGCATCAACCACTTAACTTGCTGTGATATTACACGGCATTTTATTTTGGTTTTTACCAACTATTTAATTCTTTGGCTTTTATTTTGCGGTCGTGGCGGAATGGCAGACGCGCTAGGTTGAGGGCCTAGTGGGGGCGACCCCGTGGAGGTTCAAGTCCTCTCGGCCGCACCAAAAAACTTCTTGCAATGATTTTGGATATATGATATATTAGAATATGTCGCTTTGAAGCGCCCGTAGCTCAATTGGATAGAGCGTTTGACTACGGATCAAGAGGTTAGGGGTTCGACTCCTCTCGGGCGCGCCATTTTTAACGGGAAGTAGCTCAGCTTGGTAGAGCACATGGTTTGGGACCATGGGGTCGCAGGTTCGAATCCTGTCTTCCCGACCATCGTTAGTTTTTTCTTCTATAATAATATTATGCGGGTGTAGTTTAGTGGCAAAACCTCAGCCTTCCAAGCTGATGATGTGGGTTCGATTCCCATCACCCGCTCCATTAATTACTTATGGGCCTGTAGCTCAGCTGGTTAGAGCGCACGCCTGATAAGCGTGAGGTCGGTGGTTCGAGTCCACTCAGGCCCATTTGATCCTTGAAAACTGAACAAAACAACCAGTATGTCAAGAAGACAGGAAAAGCATTTAATGCTTTC
>NZ_JBHSFU010000013.1:0-1165 GCF_042654125.1 Virgibacillus kekensis | reverse complement strand
ACGGATACTAATAGATCGAGGACTTAACTAAATCTTTACCTGATGTCATGCGAGGCTCTTATTTAGTTTTTAAGGTATAAATTTAAAAATTCCTTGCATTTTTGCACGAAAGTGCATATAATATAGTTTGTCTTTAAAGTTAAATTAAATGTCTGGTGGCAATAGCGGAGAGGTCACACCTGTTCCCATGCCGAACACAGAAGTTAAGCTCTCCAGCGCCGATGGTAGTTGGGGCTTTGCCCCTGCGAGAGTAGGACGCCGCCAGGCAGTGACATTTAATTGTTCAGGAGGATTAGCTCAGCTGGGAGAGCACCTGCCTTACAAGCAGGGGGTCGCAGGTTCGAGCCCTGCATCCTCCACCATTTGCCGGTCTAGCTCAATTGGTAGAGCAACTGACTTGTAATCAGTAGGTTGGGGGTTCAAGTCCTCTGGCCGGCACCACTTTTGAACAAGCTGTAAGTTTGTGAATGTATGAGCCATTAGCTCAGCTGGCAGAGCATCTGACTTTTAATCAGAGGGTCGGAGGTTCGAATCCTCCATGGCTCACCATCTTTGCGGGTGTGGCGGAATTGGCAGACGCGCTAGATTTAGGATCTAGTGTCTATGACGTGGGGGTTCAAGTCCCTCCACCCGCACCATTTAAATATTAAAGTTATATGCGGAAGTAGTTCAGTGGTAGAACACCACCTTGCCAAGGTGGGGGTCGCGGGTTCGAATCCCGTCTTCCGCTCTAACTCAGCCAAATCATACCATGCCGGGGTGGCGGAATTGGCAGACGCACAGGACTTAAAATCCTGCGGTAGGTTTCTACCGTGCCGGTTCGAGTCCGGCCCTCGGCATCAATGCGCCCGTAGCTCAATTGGATAGAGCGTTTGACTACGGATCAAAAGGTTAGGGGTTCGACTCCTCTCGGGCGCGCCATTATATTACGGGAAGTAGCTCAGCTTGGTAGAGCACATGGTTTGGGACCATGGGGTCGCAGGTTCGAATCCTGTCTTCCCGACCACTTCTTTTGGGGCCTTAGCTCAGCTGGGAGAGCGCCTGCCTTGCACGCAGGAGGTCAGCGGTTCGATCCCGCTAGGCTCCACCATAATTTATTTGATCCTTGAAAACTGAACAAAACAACCAGTATGTCAAGAAGACAGGAAAAGCATTTAATGCTTTC
>NZ_JBHSFU010000012.1:0-20615 GCF_042654125.1 Virgibacillus kekensis | reverse complement strand
CAGCTACCTTAATTGTAGATAAGATTGGATTAGGTGTCTAAAGGATTAAGGGGGCTTAAAAGAATCCTGATTGGTTATCATCGAATTAAGATTGTATATCACCGAATTTACGACATATATCATCGAATCGGACTGTTACCAACGAATGCAATGTGGCTGACAGAAGCTTCACGTGCCGGTGGTGATGAATACCTATGTTCCTGGAAAAAGCTATTGAGCTTCCTATGCAAAACCGGCCCGCAACCTAAAAATGCTGCCGATAGCATCAGCCGCGGCAGCATTCTAAAATCTGTTAAACTAACCTTCGTAGGTTGTGAATTTATCACGGATAGGCTTCCTGTCTTTCTTCGGTGGTTCCTCGTCAAAGTAGCCAAGGTGAAGAAACCCTGCAATTTTCTCATTTTCACCAACGTTTAGGATTTCCTTTACTTTCGGATCATAGATATGCGGGTTTGTTTTCCATACCACACCAAGTTTCTGTTCCCATGCAAGCAACCAGAAGTTCTGAATCATAGCGGCTGTGGCCCCGAAGTTCTCATCCCATTGCTTCTGGTTATCCGGTTCCTCCATTACAACAACCAGGAATGCATTTGGTTCGTTCATATATTGCCTGCGGTTTTCCTGCCGCTCTTCTGGATAGGTTCCTGCAATTTTTTCGGCAAAATCAGCTTTTTTATCCGGACCGACAAAAATAAAGCGCCATGGTTGGCGTAGTCCGTGTGTCGGTGCCCAGACAGCATGTTCCAAAAGACCAAATACCGTTTCCTCAGTTACTGGTTTATCATTATAGCCTTTCTTCACGGCACGTCGGTCAAGAATTACTTTAGCCAGATCAGTAAGTTGTTTTTCTTGTTCCATTCTACGTCCTCCCGTCATTTCGTTAAGTTCATTTATTTTATATAAATGATAACTGTTCTCAAATAAATTGTAGCTGATAGAGATGCTAAAAGCAATGAATGAAAATTTCTTTTGGGAACATGGTGGATTACTATCTAGTATGTAATAACTGTGATGTTTATCACAATACCGAGTATTATATTCGGGTATACTGTGGGCAAATGCTCAATTAATATAAAAAATGAGAGGTTGTGCTACCATGCAGCTTATTCCAGTTGATCACACCATTACGAAACCGGTTGAAGGTAAAAAAGTATACGCTGAAGATAACCGTGAAATTATGCATATTAAACTTCAGGCAGGCGAGGAAGTGAAGGAACATGACTCGCCAAAACATGTATTTATTTTTGTGAAGACTGGTGAAGTGGAATTTACTGTCAGTTGGGAAAAACATATTATCAGCGCTGATAAAGTCCTTTATATGGAACCGTATGAGCGACATGCTCTAAAAGCCATAAGCGATGTTACTATTCTTGTGATGAAATGCTAGCCGGCCAGAGTAAGAAGAATCTCAATGTTCAGTTTGATGGACAGCGGGCATTGATTGATTTGCGGCAGCACATTGCTAATGGTGAACACCCGGGTAATGAAGTATTTGATTACGTTAAGGAGGTTCCTGTTGGTACCATAATTGAACTCCATGTGCCCCATAGACAACAGCCGCTGATCGGTGGTCTGGAGAAGTTTGGCCTGAATGTAATTGTCAGCCAGCTTGGGCCTGAGCATTTTCGGCTGGTGGCTGTCAAAATAAATGATATTTAACTTAAAAGCAGTTATTCTGAATATAGAATAGCTGCTTTATATATAGGAGGATTTCAAATGGATCAATTTATGGAACGTGCAATCGAGCTAGCAGGAGAAAATGTTAAAAATGGCGGACAGCCGTTTGGTGCTGTCCTTGTAAAAAACAATAATCTTGTTTCTGAAGGTGTGAACGAACTCCATAAGCGGTTCGATGTTACCGCCCATGCAGAAATAATGGCTATGCGCAAAGCTCAGAAAATGATGCATACGCATTTTCTATCAGGCTATACCATGTATGCAAGTGGTGAACCATGCCCCATGTGCCTGACTGCAATGTATTTTGCCGGGGTTGATACGGTATATTATTGTGCCTCAGTAGAGGAGGCAGCAGAAGCAGGACTGGAGAAGTCCAAGCAAATTTATGCGGATTTGAAAAAGGATAGGGAAGAGCGGGATATGGAAATGGTGCAGATTCCATTGAATGATGGGAAAACAAACCCGCTTGAGCTATGGAAGAATCGCTAGAGGGAGGGGACGTCTATTAAAAAACAGGTAATTATACACGCGCTTCATACCGCAGAAGATAACTCACCGATTAAATCGATGAAACAGGTGTCAGGTGGGTCGATTAACGAGAGTTACTATGTGGAAACTGCGGAAGAAAGGTATTTTATTAAATATCATACCAATCCACCTGCTCGTTTTTTTGAGATTGAAACGAGCGGGCTGGAACTCATCAGACAAACCGATACAATTTCCGTCCCTGATGTGTATGCATATTCCGATGAAAAAAATAATGCTTTTCTCGTTATGGAGTGGGTGGAAGGTAACAGGAAGCTGGATACAGAAGAAAAACTCGGTTCCAGGATATCCGCGATGCACCAGCATACAGGCGAGAAGCATGGTTACGAAGAGGATACTTTTATAGGCACGCTGCCACAACCTAATGGACTATTTACAAATTGGGTGGAATACTACCGGGATCAACGATTGACAGCTCAATTGAATCAGGGGATTAATCAGGAAAGGATAACCGGGATTAGAAGGCAGCGTCTAGAAGATTTGCTGGACAAGCTTGACAAATTCGTGCCGGCTAATCCGGAGCCGTCCTATTTGCACGGGGACTTTTGGGGTGGCAACTGGCTTGTGGGCGAAAACGGTGCGCCGTATATTATTGATCCGTCTTTCCTTTATGGGGATCGTCATTTTGAACTGGCTTTTACTGAGCTGTTCGGCGGCTATTCTGAGGATTTCTACCATGCCTATAACGAAAAATACGCGATGGCTGACTATTACGATGATGTCAAGCCCCTCTATCAACTATACTATTTGCTAGTCCACTTGAATATATTCGGGGAAAGTTACGGCTCGCGGGTAGATGCAGTTCTACGAAAATTTACCTGAATCTATATGAAAATGCTTATTATTATTGCTAAATGTGCTGAATGTCACAGTTTTATTTTTGATAGTCATGTATGATTAACTTGTCAGTTAGGTAACTTTCCTAACTGAATAACCGTAGCTATAGCTTATGCCATAAAGGCTGAGTTTTGTAAGCAGGAAGTTTAAATCATCTCTCCTTTCTTCATGTATGCAATAAGCCTTTCGTCCTTAGACTTCTTCGTGAATTCTAAGTTCTACTATAGGAAGGGTAGCAGGGGGATTTCACATGACTTTTTATGAATTGCTGGTTTTTATTCACGTTTTTTCTGCCATATTGGGGATGGGTCCGGGTTTTGTTATGATAATTGTTGTATCAAAGGCAGGGTCACTAACAGAACTGAAACATGCGTATGTTATTCGAAACAGATTACATATATTTGTCATGATAGGTGGAACGCTATTATTGCTGACTGGTCTTGTAATGGGATATTTGAATCCCGTTCTGTTTGGTCAGGGATGGTATGTAACCAGTCTTATCCTGTTCCTAATCGCTCTGGGGTTCGGCCCTACTGTATTGTCACCAAACTCCAAGCCGATCAAAAGGTTGCTGAGCGAGACAAAGGGGGAGAATATCCCAACAGAATACTATATTCTTTCAAAAAAGTTATTCTTCTATGAGCGGATTGAGAATGGTATTTTTTTGATTGTAATAGCACTCATGATTCTTAAACCATTTTGAAGCAAAAAATATATGCGGTGATATAGCTGGCGTATTGCTGAGGCGTTGTTCATGCAGCCATTGTGGACGTCATTCCGTAATATCCAATAATATCGTAATCGAGAGCACGTATATGGAACCACATTCCGTTTTTTGCCTATTTTCAGTCCCAAATTCGAGTGGAAGTGCGCTTTAGCGGAATCAGGTCCTAATCAGCTTGTTTTTGGGCCACTTTTCATCCATTTAACGGAATGAGGTTCCCCTTCACTAGATTTATATTTCTCTACATCCTGAAATTCAGGGGCTAAAAAAGGATTCGTTATTTTGCATATATAAAAGGATTCCACCAAACTATGTGAATACCAGGTTTTCTACATAATGTGATTATAAATGAACCGATTTCATAGATTAATTAAAATAATCAAAAGTTAGTGAAGAGGTTTAGTTTAGTTAGAAACGGGTTATATACATAAAAATTTCTATCTTGTTTAAGACAGGAGTGAGGGAAATGCGCAACGTAACGCTTGAAGATATTTTCAGCCACCCGGTAACACAGAAAAGCTTAAAGCGATCAGGGATGGCACACGCGATAGCTGTTGCAGAGTATGCGTATATATTTGCCAAAAAGTATGGAGTAAACCCAGACCATGCTGTGAAAGCCGCGCTACTCCATGATATCGGCCATTACACGTGGTATCGTAATGGAGAATGGGATTATGAGATGTATAAGGAAAATGACATCCATGCCATTAAAGGGGCAAGTCGTGCTCATAAATTGCTGATTCGGCTTGGGGAGGATCGCCAGGCGGCAAAAGAAATTGCTGTTGCCATTCTGCTTCATACTGATTCCTATCTGCCCAAAGGAGAGTTGGAGCTTAAACCACTGCAGCAGGTCGTAGCACTTGCAGATGAGGCTGATGAGGAAGTCGGCGGCAAACATCATTACAGAACCATACAGGATTACATTGCATTGGAACGTATACGGGCGCTGGATACGCAAATTGACAGTGAAGAAAAATATGTTCAGCAAACGATGTAATTAGTTTAGCTTTTCGGATTAATCCCCTGAAAATAAAAATCCCACCGCGATATGCGGCAGGATTAATTTTATTATTGGGCCCCCAGATATTCTTCCAGTGTAATACCTTTTTGCATGATTTCCTTCGCGGCGTCCGGTCCTACATACCGTAAGTGCCACGGTTCATATTGATATTGCGTGATATTTTCTTTTCCCTTTGGATAACGAATAATAAAGCCGTATTCAGCGGCATGCTGCTTCAGCCATTTCCCTTCGTCTGTCTCTCCAAATTCGATAACCAGCTTATACCCCACATCCCGACTCGAAACGTCCATTGTCAGGCCAGTCTGATGCTCACTTTCACCCGGGCGCGCACTAAAATTGTTGGCGGCTTCCTCCCCATATGCACGAACATTAGATGCAAAAATGGAATCCTGGCGTTCATACGATCGATAGCCTGATTGAGCATACAGTTCCAGTCCTGCGTCATTTGCAGCATAAAACATTTTTTCCAGTGCAACTGCGGCAACTTGACGCATTTGCTTTTTAGGTAAGTCTTCCGTAAACGGAAACTGTACATTTGGCACCACAAGGTTTTTTGGTACAAACCCTTCAGGTAACGCATGATTTTTATTTACAAGGACAAGGACTTCATGTGGATTGCTCACAATTTCCAGATTGTCATCGGGCTTTGTAAGTGCTGCAGCAGGTTTTACTGCTGAATTGTTTTCAACCGATTTCTTTAACGCCTGTTTGGTTGATTCATCATAAATTCCGGTAATCATCTGCATTTCCTGCTGCATTTGAAAGTCAGTTACTGCCCATGTTGTCTCGGCATCAAATTTCCCGTCAGTGGCGATGGAATAGCCGATATGGTTAAGAGCTTGTTCCAGTTTCTTGACTGCTTCGCCCTCATCCGTTTTATGCAGTAATTCCTCAGGAAGAGGTACTTCCGGTTTGGGCTGTTCTTTTTTATTTTGGTTTTCATTCACTTCATTTTTAGGTGCTGGGTCTACTGTCTGCTGGTTGTCCGGTTTCTCACTGCAGGCACCCGTAAAAGTAAGAATTACGGTCAAAGCTGCAGCGGCTGGCATATATTTCTTCATTCATTTCGCTCCTGTCGTGTCTTTCATGCTGACTTATATCATAACATTTCTAGTTTCATAGCGTCCATGTCCAAATTGTCCTATCTATCTTATCGCTGACCCCTGGTACATACCGTTAAAACTTTTCATACCCATATTGAAAGAGAAGGATGAGGGATGAAAAGTGATACAGACAGATTCACATTATACTTTTATTACACTTCTGCTTTTCTGGTGTGCTCTGGTAGTTGTATCAGGCGTATATGTCACCATACCGCTAACCAGTGATATCGCGGGTGAATTTTATGTTACCGAAACAACTGCAGCAAGTGCCGGAAGTGTTTTTTCGCTTTTTTATGCAGTTGGTTTTCTGGTGTTTGGACCAATGTCGGATAAATTTGGACGGAAAAGAATGATTGTAACAGGGATGGGTCTGCTCTCTGCGGTGACACTTGCAGTGGCCTATGCTGAAACGCTTATGTGGCTGATTGCTTTAAGAGGGGCACAGGGGTTTTTTGCGGCAACGTTCGCTCCGGCAGCATTGGCGTATGTTTTTGATGTATTTCCCAAACGGAGGCTGGTTACTGCGATTGGGTTTATCAGTTTTGGTTTTTTAACAGCAGGGCAGTTTATATCAACTTTGAAATAAGATCCAACTATAAGAGGGTAACATGATAAGATTCCTTGCCTAATTCGTTCGTCTTTAGAATATTAATTTATAGTTATGTCCCAGCCTCTAAGTTCTGTTATTGTTCTTCAAATAATCGGCAGATTTCCACTATCACACGTGAAGCCTTTTCCATGTTGTCAGCAGAGATATATTCATATTTTCCGTGAAAATTCTCCCCGCCGGTAAAAATATTCGGGGTGGGCAATCCCATATAGGACAGCTGTGACCCATCGGTTCCTCCTCGGACTGGTTTAACAAGGGGTGTGATGTCCAGGTTTTCCATTGCTTTGTAGGCTACATCGACAATTTCTTTCACCGGTTCAATTTTTTCACGCATATTGTAGTACTGGTCGGTCATTTCAATTGCTGCACTGCCAGCTCCATAATTTTCATTGATTTCTTCGGTGAACTTTCGGATTTTCGCTTTCCGCGTTTCGAATTTTTCCTTATCGAAATCGCGGATGATGTACGAAATTACGGTTTTCTCAACGTCTCCGTTAATTGAGGAAAGATGATAAAACCCCTCATACTTCTCGGTATGTTCAGGCGCTTCTTTTTCAGGTGTTTTCCCGATAAATTCTGCAGCCATTTTTCCTGCATTCATCATTTTATTCTTAGCAGTTCCAGGGTGAACGCTGTTACCAGTAAATGTAATTTTTGCTGCAGCCGCATTAAAGCTTTCGTATTGTAGTTCGCCAAGCGGTCCGCCGTCAACGGTGTAGGCAAATGCTGCGTTAAACCGCTCCACATCGAACTTATGCGGGCCACGACCAATTTCCTCGTCCGGCGTAAATGCTACGCGTATTTTGCCGTGTTTAATTTCCGGGTGGCTGATCAAGTAGTCCATTGCCGTCATAATTTCCGAAATCCCAGCCTTATTGTCAGCGCCAAGCAGAGTGGTGCCATCCGTTGTAATAAGGGTATGTCCTTTGTATGCAGCGAGTTCAGGGAAGTCCTTTGTGGAAAGAACCACACCACGATTCTCATTCAAGGTTATGTCCTTGCCATCATAATTTTCGATAATCTGCGGTTTTACATTTTCACCCGTAAAGTCAGTTGCTGTATCAACATGCGCTAAAAAACCTATTGTTGATAATTCTTTATCTGTATTGGATGGAAGTGTGGCCATTACATAACCATGTTCATCAATGGAAACCTCATCCATACCTATTTCTTTTAGTTGTTCAACAAGGAGGTTTGCGAGCTCCAGTTGGCCTGGTGTTGAAGGGGTTGTGTCACTGTTTTCATCAGATTGTGTATTCATTTTGGCATAGCGTATAAAACGGTCAATTAGTTCCTGTTTCAACTTTTTCATCATCTCCTTTACTATTACGATAATAATATCATAAGATTTAAGAATAGGAGCCAAATACGATAGAATGAGAGTAACGAAGAACAGGAGGATCCAATATGTCGACAATAGTAAACTGTGAATGGTTACATGAACGATTGAACGATGATCCTGAAAATATGGTCGTGGTGGATGTCCGTTTTTATTTGAACGATGCAGAAGCAGGCAGAAAGGCATACCTGAAGGATCATATCCCGAACGCAGTATATCTTGATCTGGAGAAGGACCTGTCTGACAAGCCACAAAAACATGGAGGAAAACATCCGCTTCCTGACATGGAAACATTTGTCGCAAAGCTTGGTAATATTGGTATTAATAATGATACCGATGTTGTTATCTATGATCAAAGCAATGACATGTTCGCCGCACGCCTGTGGTGGCTCCTTGATTATGTGGGCCATGAAAAAATATTCCTTTTGGACGGGGGATATGACGAATGGGTGAACCAGGGATACGAAGTTAGCGATGAAATTCCAACACTAACCTCTTCCAAGAAATTTATTCCTGATTTTCAGAAATACACTGTAGCAGACATAGAAGAAGTGAAAGAAAAAATGGAAACCGGAGCGGCTACTTTGATCGACTCCCGTGCAAGAGCCCGTTATCTTGGAAAAACAGAGCCACTGTATATTAAAGCCGGACATATACCTGGCGCCAAAAATTTCTTCTGGAAGGATGTCCTGGATGACCGAGGCAAATGGAAAAGTCCTGCCGAGTTGGAGGATAATTTTTCTGCGCTCTCAAAAGATGACGAAATTATTGTTTCGTGTGGGTCTGGGGTATCAGCGTGCCCGAATATCCTTGCACTGCGAACAGCAGGCTATAAAAATGTTAAACTGTATCCTGGCAGCTTTAGTGATTGGATTTCCTATCCTGAAAATAAAGTGACTAAAGGGGAAGAGTAAGCCGAATGTCTATACAACGTTGCGAATGGGTTACCGATGAGCCAATATATATTGATTACCATGATAATGAATGGGGAAGGCCAGTGCACAATGACCGTAAGTTGTTTGAGATGCTTTCCCTGGAAGGGGCACAAGCTGGTCTCAGCTGGATTACTATTTTAAGACGACGGGAAAATTACCGGAAGGCATTTGATAATTTCGATCCTGTGATTGCTAGCCGTTATGATGAATCAAAAGTTAACGAACTAAGAGAAAATGAAGGAATCATCCGGAACCGCCTGAAAATTAACTCAGTCATCACGAATGCACAATCTTTTTTAAAGGTTCAGCAGGAATTTGGCAGCTTTGACAATTACATCTGGCAGTTTGTAGACGGCAAAACCATCCAAAATGACTGGGCAACGCATGCTGAAGTGCCGGCCGTGACAAGCGAGTCCGAAGCAATGAGCAAAGACCTTAAGAAGCGTGGCTTTAAGTTTGTTGGTCCAACAATCTGCTATGCCTTTATGCAGGCGACCGGGATGGTTAATGATCATACCCGGGACTGTTTTTTATATCATAAATAGGAACAAGGAAGCAGCTGCCCCAATTTGGGAACCAGCTGCTTTTGATTTTTTTATAACTTAAATGTCCTGATTTCTTCATTAAGTTGTTCGGCGAGTTTGGCAAGTTCTGCCGCACTGTTCGATACCTCTTCCATCGAGCTTGATGTCTGTTGTGCAGAAGCGGCTGCTTCTTCGACACCGGCAGCGGACTCTTCCGATACAGAAGCTATTTCTTCAATGAGATTGTTCATATCATTACTATTATCCGCAATTTCCTTAAGATTCGTGGATATCTCCAAAATCTTACCGACCATAGTTGAGACGGAACTGTCGATTGACTCGAAACTCTTCCCGGTCGCTTCAATTTGATTGGTTCCTTCTTTTACTTCGCTGTATCCTTTGTTAAGTGAGTCAACAACATGATCGGTTTCCGTTTGAATATTGGTCACGATTCCAGTTATTTCGGTGACCGATGATGTAACCTGTTCGGAAAGCTTCCGTACTTCATCGGCAACAACGGCAAAACCTCTTCCGTGCTCACCCGCCCGAGCGGCTTCGATGGCTGCGTTTAAGGATAAAAGATTTGTTTGGTCGGCGATGTCCTTAATAACGGAAACAAGCTTGGATATTTCAGTAGATTGCTTATCAAGACCGCCTACTTTTTCGACTGCTTCAGAAACAATCGTGTCAATCCGCAACATTTGGTTTACGGAACGTTTCATCAGTTCGGTACCTTCTGCGGTCAGTTTCAGTACGTCATCTGAACCGGCAGCGATTTCCTGACCATTCTTTTCAGATTGGCGGACTTTCATGACGAAATCATTCATATTCTCAGACAGATCAGATGCGCTGTTTGCCTGGGTTTCCGATCCGGAAGAGAGCTCCTCCATTGTTGAAGCAATCTGCTCATTTCCATCCCGTACTTCGGTAGCGGATTGTGTCAGATGTTCACTGCTTGACGTAACCGACTGGGAGGCACTTGCAACCTTGGATATAATGGAGCGGATGTTAGTCCGCATTTGGTTGACTGCGGTTGCCAGTTGTCCAATTTCGTCCTTGCTGTCGTTATCGATCGACTCGACAGCCAGATTACCATTGGCGACTTCAGTTGTTACACCGACAACTTTTTTCAAGTTCGCAGTGATTTTACGACTAATCATAACCATCAGAAGAACACCGATTATGATGGCTGCACCATTTGCGATTACAAGAATAAGTATACTGTAGCCAAGACTGCTCTCTGCATCTGTTACCGACTTTGCCTGCTCGCTGTCAACAATGGCTGTAAGCTCATTAATCATGCTGACATTTTCTTTCCGGAAAGTCATGGATTGCTCGCGGAGTTCCTGAATCATGTACGTGTTATCCTGTTCAACCGCCGGAATAATCTTATTCATAAATAATTCATCAATGATACCGTTATTACGCCGCAGCTCAGCAAACAGTTCTTTCTGCTGGGCAGTATTCAGATCAGCCTCCAGAGTGGTAAGAAGTTGATTATAGCGGTCACGATTCTCCTGAAAATCTGTAACGTAAGACTCACTCTTGGTTATCATGTAGTCGGCGATATTAACGTCGGTGGCCTGGATCAGATCAGCCATTTCTGTCATGGTTTTCGTCCGTTCACTGCTTTCATTGATTACAGTCAAATCCTGTTCCGCCTGCTGCATCTGAAAGTAGACCAGGACGCCGGCAGCAAGAAATAACACAGCTGTTACCAGATAGATGGAAATATATTTTAACCCAATCCGCAGATCTTTCCATCTGAAAATAAATTGTTTTACCGATGCTACTGACTTTTTCTGTTTTTCTTTTTTCATATGTATCCCCCAAATTAAGTGCGCTTCTACTTAATTTATCGGACAGAATTGTCTAAGTATTAAGACCTAATTACAATATAGTTTTTATATTTCCAATGAAACCATAAGGGAAGCAGTTATTCTAACAAGCTTTTTCATAAAAAGTATTGATAGCTGGCCGGATGGTGTAGTAGAATAACAAATTGTGTGCTTTTTAAGGAGGTTTGAAAAAATGTCGCAGAGTGTATTTTTGATGGAAGAGGAAAATAAGACAAAGGATGAGCTAAAACAGGAGCTTGACAGCCTGGAGATTCAGCTGTTCCGTATGCAGGATAATATTAAAAAAATCGCCCGACAGGCTGAAATAGTCAGTATTGATCAAACACGGCACGATGAATGGGTAGTTATCTATGCCGATAAAACAAGTGAGAACTTTCAACTAATGCTTCACAGTTCGGTCAAACCATTTCGTGGTGACTGGAACTCAGCAATCCAGGCAGAATTTAAAGATCAGAACCTCCATATTGCCGACATTAAAGGGGAGGAAAATAAAGGCTACGGCTCCATTTTGATGAAACACCTTAAGGAAGCGGCGCGGGAGGAAAATATACAGTATATTACCGGCGATATAGTGAAACGGGATTTTGACCATGTCGAGCGGTTGAAACATTTTTACAGCAAGCATGATTTTGACGTTAAAATAGACCATCACAACCAGCAGGGTGAAATTGTCTGGAATGATGGATAACAGGAGCTTTTTTCCAAATTCGTGGGAAACAGCTTCTTTTTTTGGTGGATTTTATTATATCTGCCTTCGTCAAAAAGCGTGCACCAACAAGTGGAAGTGCTGTTTATCCGTGAAGCCGGCCGGTATATCCGTCGATAGTCGTGGTTTATCCGTGAACATAAGCGATATATCCGCCGATTCCCGCCATATATCCGTGAACCCCCACGATATATCCGCCAACCGCCCCTCTCGCCAAAAAAATGCCAGCCTCCCAAGCGGGAAACTGGCCGAACGTTTCTAATCCAATTTAGGTGTTTTCCGGTGGTTGGTTGCCTGTTCATAAGCATATGCCAGCGTTATCAGCTTTTGCTCGGTAAAGGCCCTGCCGGTGAACGTGATACCGACTGGTTTTCCAGCTTTGGTATAGCCGGCAGGAACGGTTATGGACGGATAGCCTGCTTTAGCAGCAATACCTGCCCCGTAATTGTTGGCAAAAATAAGTGCGTCGAGCTGATGTTCTTTCATCACCCGATCAATACCCTGCTCCTGTGACTGTTTCATATCATTCAACCGGGCATTGATGTACTCAGCCTCGGTGAGCCGACCGCTTTTTTCATCGGACCTCACGAGTACGGATTGTCCGTATTTAAGCGCGGATTCCTCATGCTGTTTATTATACTGAATTACTTCCTCAAGCGTATGAACCGGGACATTACCTGATACGTTCTTCAAATAGGCATTAACGCCATTCTTAAATTCATGCAACATTACATTTAAATCATTCAGGTCGGTGGTTAGCGAAACAGGGTCGATGACCTCGGCCCCTAAATTCCTCATATCCTCCAGCGCATTATCGATAAGTTCAATTTCGTCATCAGTTAATCCGTCCAAATAGTCGCGTGATACACCAAGCCGCGTCTCGTTCAGACCGTTCTTATCAAGCCCGGATGTATAATCAGTAGTTGCTCCGTTACTAAGAAGGGAGGTCGCAGGGTCTTCCGGGTCGTTAGCGGCAAGAAGTCCCAACAAAACGGCCGCATCCTCGACCGTCCTGGTCATCGGCCCAGCGGTATCTTGGGTGCTGGAGATTGGGATAATTCCTGTACGGCTCCACAATCCAACGGTTGGTTTGATTCCAACAATCGAATTACTGCTGGCAGGGCTCAGAATGGATCCGCTCGTTTCGGTCCCGATTCCGGCAGCTGCAAAATTTGCAGCTATCCCCGCACCTGTACCTGCACTGGACCCGCCTGTATCAAACACCCCTGGACTATAGGGGTTCTTTACTTGGCCACCCAGTGAACTGTAGCCATTCGGCATACCTTCCGTCATAAAGTTTGCCCACTCGGTAAGGTTGGTTTTGCCAAGAATGACAGCCCCCGCCTCACGAAGCTTTTTTACGATAAATGCGTCCGTAGCGGCATAGTTGTTTTTCAATGCAATAGAACCAGCAGTTGTATGTGTCTTATCAGCCGTATCAATGTTGTCTTTTACAAGTACGGGAATACCGTGGAGCGGACCACGTGGCCCTTTTACAGTACGTTCGGTATCAAGCCCTTCGGCAATATGTAATGCATCCGGATTAACTTCGATAACAGCGTTAATTATGGTATTGTGGTTCGCAATTTGCTCAAGATACTTCATCGTCAAATGTTTGGCAGTCAGCCTGCCTGATTCCATTTCCTGCTGCAGCTCAGGAATGGTGGATTCGTTAAATGTGAACGGCATTTTACTTCCCCCTGATTTAATTAATAAATATATAGTATCATTCAGGGTAATAATATCCTACAGTTTGGGATAAGCTTTGTTTTTCACACTACCGCAGGAAAGGATGATTCCATGGACTATGTAACCTTGAATAACGGACTGAAAATGCCGCAGCTTGGATTTGGCGTTTGGCAGGTCGAGAATGACGAGGCAACTCCTGCAGTATCCACCGCGCTGGAAGTCGGGTACCGTTCGATTGATACGGCAATGATTTATGCGAATGAGGATGGCGTTGGAAAAGCAATCGATAAATCCAATGTTCCGCGCGAAGAATTGTTTATTACCACAAAGGTTTGGAACAGTGACCACGGCTACGAGAATACCCTGAAGGCTTTTGATGAAAGCCTTGAACGTTTGGGGCTAGATTATGTTGATCTGTACCTGATTCACTGGCCAACTCCGAAATTTGATGACTATGTAGAAACATATAAAGCGCTTGAAAAGCTCTATAATGATGGACGGGTTAAAGCAATTGGCGTCTGCAATTTTCATATTGAGCATATACAGCGTCTGCTTGATGAATGTGATGTGTTACCTGCAGTCAATCAGGTTGAGTGCCATCCATATCTGCAACAGACCGAACTGAAGAACTTCTGTGAAAAAAATAACATCTATTTAGAAGCATGGAGCCCACTTATGCAGGGGGGCGATGTGCTGAACAATGACGTGATAAAAGGCATTGCCGATAAGTATGGAAAAACACCTGCACAGGTAATCATCCGCTGGCATCTTCATTCGGATGTGATTGTGATACCTAAATCGGTAACCCCTTCACGGATCCGAGAAAACTTCGATGTGTTTGACTTTGAACTGACGGAAGAGGAAATGGCCCAGATAGCTGAACTTAATCGCGACGAACGTAAAGGACCAGATCCAAACGATATGAATAAACGATAGTACTATAAACCGGATGCAGGGAGTCTGCATTCGGTTTTTTAGATTAAAGGGATATTCAATTTAGTGGCGAATTTCTACAAAGGATATTATGTTACAGATTAAGGTGGGGCAAATGATTAAAATAGTTAGTGGGAATAACATTCCAATAGAGGAAGCGGCGAACTTTATCGCTATGTTAAATCGTAGAAAAGAGTATCATATTGGCTATTGTGGCATTGATGCTCAGGAAATCAAAGAATCTATGGCTCAAGATATTACTGTCATGGCCGGAGCAGTGGAGAAAGATAGTTTAGTTGGCTTCCTGGGAGCGGATATTTCAGAAGGCACTGTGGAGGTTTGGGGACCTTTCGTGAACCCGGATAATGATTTCCACATTGCATCAGCCATGTGGGATTTCTTATTAGAGAGTATTCCATTGGGCACAAAAACTTATTATTTATTCCCGAATGTAGAAAATCAGCTGGTAATCCGCTTTGCTAAAGAACTTGGCTTTAAAAAAGGAACAGATCAGTGTATTCTGCATTATTCTCGAGCACAGTCAATGGATTTGCCGAATCATAATTTGAAACAGATGTCCGAAATGGAGTATAAGGAATTCATAATCCTGCACAAACATGTTTTTCCGGATACATACTATAACGGGCAGGATATAATTGAGCGAATTTCAGACGAACATCAGGTATTTGTAATCAAAAGTCGTGGGAATCTGGCAGGTTATGTGTATGTGGAGGTTGATTCGGATTATGGTGAGGGGTCAATTGAATTTATAGCAGTCGATAAAGCATATCGGGGAAAAGGTTACGGTAAAAGACTCCTTGAATATGCTGTGAAATGGCTATTTGATTTTAAGACAGTAAACGAGATCACGCTGTGTGTAGCGATTGAAAATCGTGGGGCATTGGAGTTATATCGGTCAATTGGATTCGCTATTGAACACAAATTACATACTTTTGAAAAGCTTTGTTTATGAGAGTTTCCGGATTATTAATTATTACAAGTATCAGTTAGCCGTGCCTTGTAGTAGTTAAGCTATTTATAAAAAATTATGTACCATTTAAGGCAAGATGTAGTAAACTATAATCAATCTTGTTCATCCATTTTGAAAGGAGTGGTGTTTTATGGCAAATGTAATTCAAAAATCAGTAAACCAAATCACACGCATTAAAATGGAGGAACGGTCCGTGTAGCACGACGTTTCCTCCAACCATTAAGGAGGAAATTTTAATTTGAACAATCTTGAACAAATCGGATGGAATCAAACCATTCAGGATATTGAAAAAGAAACCCTAGCACGAGTTATTACGGTGCAGAAAAACAGCTATCAGGTGACAGACGGTACACTCGATTATATGGCGCATTTAAGCGGTAAATTTATGAACCAGGCAATCAATCCTCTTGACTTTCCAGCGGTGGGGGACTGGGTCGAGGTTCTGAAACTTCCTGATGAACGTAAAGCTGTTATTAATAGAGTTCTTCCACGAGCAAGTCAGTTTGTCAGACAGGCGGCTGGCACGAAGACAGAACCACAGATTGTTGCGGCTAATATCGACACTGTTTTTATTGTGAATTCACTTAATCATGATTTGAATCTTCGGCGGATGGAACGGTATATTCTTTCCACCTATGAAAGTGGCGCATCGCCAGTGATTGTCCTCACCAAAAAGGATGAATGTTCACCGGATGAGGTAGAGGAAGTGATCTCTCATGTGGAAGGTATCGCGGTTGGCCTGCCTATAATTCCGCTAAGCAATGTTACAAAAGAAGGAATCGATTTATTGATGGAACACCTACTGCCAATGCGAACTGCTGCGCTCCTGGGGTCATCAGGTGTTGGAAAATCAACTCTTGTGAACACGCTGCTGGGAAAAGAAGTACAGGATACCAAAGATATACGCTCAACGGATAGTAAAGGACGGCATACAACAACACACAGGGAGATGTTCCGGCTGCCGAACGGTGCTCTGCTTATTGATACACCAGGGATGCGTGAACTACAACTCTGGGAAGGCGAATCTGCGATGGAAAGTGCTTTTCAGGATGTTGAGGCATTTGAGGAAGCGTGTAAATTCAATGACTGTCAGCATGATACCGAACCAGGCTGCCAGGTACGGGAAGCTATTGAGAATGGCGAATTATCCGAAGAACGGTTCCAAAGCTACCTGAAGCTGCAGCGTGAACTTGCTTATGAAAAAAGAAGGCAGGATCAAAAGGCGCAATTGGAAGAAAAAAGCAAGTGGAAAAAAGTCTCAAAAAACCAGCGTGACAGCTATAATTTCAGGAAAATGCGGTAAAAAAAGAGCGTCCCCCAGGCACTGTGCTGGGAGACGCTCTTTTGCCTATTCACCGAACACCCGCTTAACTGTATCCGAAAATTCCTGAAAATAATGCGGGATTTCATCTTCCTTAAGCCCAATCAGCATATTTTTTTCAATTGATTCATTGTACCATTTCTGTTCCTCAAAGCCTGCATTGAACTTATCCCACATTTTTTCTCCCTGACGTTTATACTCTTTTTCCATGGATAAAAGGTTGTCCAGCTTGTCAGCAACAATGAGATATTTCACTTCCTTTTCCCCGTTTTTAACAGTATCGATGGTATGCTGCTTCCGTTCTTGCCACTTTTTCGATTTGTCTTCGGTATGAGCGGCGACGAGCTTGGCAACCCGGGGGCCGAAAGCTTCCTCTATATCCTTTATATTATAAGCTGTATCTTCAACTACATCATGTAAATACCCGGCGCAAACAAGTTCTTCACTGAATCCTTCCTTTTCCAACCGCTCGGCCACACGGATAGGATGGGTGATATAGTCGTCATCAGAACTTTTTCGTTTCTGGCCCTTATGTGCTTTTTCAGCAAACGTTTTCGCTTCCTCCTTCATCTGGTTTCCTCCTTGGTATAGTGACTTTCCTTTCTTACCGGCAATAGTTCAATTATTGCATTTGCTAATCAGTATACCCTTTAATCAAGTGTATTGGACAGTGATGTTCTATTAATTCACTTTCCTTCCAATCTTTCTTCTAAACAAGTAAACTAAATAAAAAGAATAATTGATAGGAAGGACGGTTATATGGCATTTCATGCGAACCCTGCGATGTACGCAGACCACATTCACTTGAAAGTTAGTAATCTGACACGTTCTTTAGGTTTTTATCATGATGTGCTGGGTTTTCGCATCCTGGAAGAATATGCTGGGTTTGCTCAATTGACTGCAGGAGGTCTGCAAACCTGTATAACGATCGAACAGGTCAACGATGCCCTTCCTCTAAACCCGGCGAATACCGGTTTGTTCCATGTGGCTTTTCTTGTACCCTCCCGGAGAGAGCTTGCCAAGGTGCTTCGTCATCTAATCCACTTGGAATATCCGCTGTATGGGGCGTCTGACCATCTAGTAAGTGAGGCTATCTATCTTACAGATCCGGATGGTAATGGAATTGAGATTTATGCAGACAGGGACCCCGGTGAGTGGGAATGGGCCAGGGGACAAGTGAAAATAGAATCACTTCCATTGAACACGGACGATTTGATGAGTGAAATTGGTGAAAATGGATGGGAAGGAATTCCGGAGAAAACTATTATCGGACATATCCATTTGCAGGTATCCGATTTGGAGGAGACCGGGTTTTTTTATACGGAAGGATTCGGATTTGATATTGTAACCAGATATGGTCGAAAGGCATTATTTCTATCATCTGAAAACTATCATCACCACATCGGGCTTAATATATGGAACAGTGCCGGTGGGGCATCTCCTAGTGAAAAAAACATTGGGCTAAAGCATTTTTCCATTTCTATTCCGGAAACGGAGCGGGAAATTGTTGCTGGACGCCTAAAAAGCTCGGGATGGCCGGTTAAAGAAGAGGCTGAAAAGTATGCTGTAACAGATCCATCGGGAAATAAAGTTATATTTTAAACTTATTCAAATTCATACGGCTCTTTTACTGCAGGAAAGAAGGATACTTATGAAAAGTGAGCATTCAATTGCAATATATTTCTGGCTGTTGCTTGTTCCTCTGTTTTGGGGAGGGGCTTTTGTGGCAGCCGACCACATCATTACTGAGATACCGCCAGTTACTGCTGCCGCGTTTCGATTTGGATCAGCAGGAATCCTGCTTCTTATCTTTGTGCTGCTCCGGAAAAAAATAGATATCACGGCTATAAAGAAACAATGGTTATCAATAATACTGATGTCTCTAACCGGTATTCTTGGCTACAATATCTTCTTCTTTATCGCATTGGAAATTACTTCACCCATAAACGGATCACTGATTGTGGCTACAACCCCAGTTCTGTTGACATTTGGAGCTGTTTTATTTCTTGGAGAGGTCTGGAACAAGCAGCTTGGCTTTGGTCTGGTCTTATCTCTGACAGGCGTTGTGGTGGTGATTTCCAAGGGGTCGCTTGCTTCATTACTGTCACTTGACTTTAATGCTGGTGACCTGCTGTTCATCGGCGGACTGCTCTGCTGGGTGGCGCATGGGCTGCTTGGAAAGATTGCCATGCGCGATGTATCTCCGGTCGTAACTACCACGCTGACCACCCTTGTCGGTTCGTTATTTTTGTCCCTGTTCGCAATTCCAGAGAAAGGTTTCCAGGCCATTTTCACCATGTCTTTACAGGCCTGGGGAGAAATGCTGTTTATGATTATTTGCTCTTCTGTGGCAGGTTTTTTATTATGGAACCATGGGATAAAGCAAATTGGTGCTAGTAAGGCGGGGATTTATATGAATCTGGTGCCCATCAGTACAGCGTTGATTGCGGTATGGCTGTATGATTCGCCAATTACCTGGGCACAAATTACAGGGATGATTATGGTAATTACAGGAGTTTACTTTGTAACATTCCATCAGTATTTGATGAATCGTCGCAGACAGCGGAAAAACGCACGTCTTAAAAATAAATCAGTAAACAACAAACAGAGTTGGGAAGTGTAAAGATGGAGGAAGGAATCAATAAACGTAAAACGGAACATATTCGGCATTGTCTTACAGGGAATGTTGAAGGAGTAAATAAGACAACCGGGCTGGAAGGGATTAATTTTATACATAACGCATTACCGGAAATTAACTTCAATGACATAAATCTGTCTGCCACTTTTTTGGACAAGCAACTTAAAGCACCGTTCCTGGTCAGTTCGATGACCGGGGGAAGTGACCTTGCGGAGAAAATTAATCAGAATCTTGCCGAGGCCGCAGAAGAAAAGGGCTGGGCCATGGGACTTGGATCGACCAGGGCCCTGCTGGAATCTGATGCCCATCAGGATTCCTTTCTGATCCGTAAACAGGCGCCGACTATTCCAATGTTCGCTAATATTGGTGCTGTTCAGCTTAACTACGGATATGGGGCAGAAGAATGCCAGCGGATTGTTGATATGACCGGGTCGGATTCCATTGTCCTACATCTAAATCCACTGCAGGAAGCAGTTCAAGATGAGGGAGATCTGAATTTCGAGAATCTGCTTCCGAAAATAGAGAAAGTATGTAAAGCCCTTGATGTTCCAGTTGGTGCGAAGGAGGTAGGATTTGGAATCGACGGAACGATTGCCAGGAAATTGTACGACGCGGGAATTTCCTATATCGATGTCGCAGGAGCCGGCGGCACTTCATGGAGCCAGGTGGAGAAGCTTCGATCAAGGGATCCGCTGAAAAAGGCTGCTGCCGAAGCATTCAACAACTGGGGAATACCGACCAAGGACTGTATTGTGTCAGTCAGAAATGCCCTTGAGGATGTTACGCTTGTTTCAAGCGGAGGTATGAAAACTGGTGTGGATGCTGCCAAAGCACTGACAATCGGAGCTGATATAGTTGGTTTTGCACGTACATTGCTTCAGGCCGCAACCGAATCGACTGAAGCTGTAATTCTGACGATGGATCAGTTGGAATTGGAGCTTAAGATGACAATGTTTGGGATTGGCGCTGAATCAATCCTTGACCTGAAAAATACCAGAAGAGTTGAAATCATGGGGAAATCCCTTCTGGAAGAATAAAAAATTGGGAAGATGCTGGGACAAAAAGTTTATAGGTCATATAAAATCCGAACTATTTGATATGCTCCCTTTATAGTAGACAGAGAAATAATAAAAAATTCTCCTACTACTTATGAAGGGAGTAT
>NZ_JBHSFU010000011.1:0-161112 GCF_042654125.1 Virgibacillus kekensis | reverse complement strand
CCCGCGCTCGACTTGCATGTATTAGGCACGCCGCCAGCGTTCGTCCTGAGCCAAGATCAAACTCTCCATAGAAAACTAACTTTTGATTTCATCAAAAGTGTAGTTGCACTTGTGCAAAGAAGAATAAGTAAATATTCTTCTTTGCCAAAAAAGTTTGATATGATTGACACCAATCAATCATATAATGTCTTAGCTTTTAAAAATAGAATTCAGGGGAAAGCAATAAATGCTTTTCCTGTCTTCTTGACATACTGGTTGTTTTGTTCAGTTTTCAAGGATCAAATTTCAACGCCAATCTCAAAATGGCGACTTTATTAATATACCATATCAACATCATGGATGTCAATAGATTTATTAATTTCTTTTTATTGATAACTAAAGTCGCTTTTTTTAGCAACCTAATTAGTATATCATTTGTGAGCTCTCATGTCAAGGAAAGTTTTGATTTCCGTTTCCATGAATATCACCGTTTAACGCGAGCAAATTGCCTCCGTTTTTTGCGGCAAGAACAATAATACAACGACTGCAGGATAAAGTCAATATCATTTCATGTAGATATTTTTTCCATTTTTCCTTCTGTAATTCCCTCTTCCAGTCTTATTTATCAGACATATTCTTTCCATAGAAGATTTCATTCATCTCCGTCTCTAACTGTTTCGAGATTTCATTTTGTCTTTGCTTACTTAAGTTATCCTTTGTGTAACCAAATAGATAATTGTCCAAATCAAAATCTCTAAGTTTACATTTTGTATGGAATATATTCTCCTGGAAGACGTTAACATCGATCATGTCGTATTCAGCTTTTACTTCATCAGGTATGTAGTTTTGTATGGAATTTATATCATGATCTATAAATAACTTATTCCCGTTCTTGTCACGAGTAAAACCTCTTACGCGATAATCCATTGTCATTATATCTGTATCAAAGGAATGAATAAGGAATCTTAGAGCTTTTAGCGGAGAAATTTCCCCACATGTGGAAACATCAATATCAGCCCTGAATGTACTAATCCCTTCGTAAGGATGGTATTCGGGATACGTATGGACAGTAACATGGCTCTTATCAAGCTGTGTTACTACCGAATTAGGTAACGGCCCCGGCGTCTCATCAAAAGCATCAGTCGGAATATCAGCAACCGGCTCCTCCGAAACAAGTAAGGTGACACTCGACCCTTGTGGTTCAAAATCCTGTTTGGAGACATTCAGGACATGTGCTCCAATTATATTTGCAACCTCACTCAATATTTCAGTCAGGCGATTCGCGTTATACTGTTCATCAATGTACTCGATATATGCCTCACGCTCTTCTTTTGTCTCCGTATAACAAATATCGTACATATTAAAACTGAGGGTTTTCGTTAGGTTATTAAAGTCGTGCAGTTCAATTGTGTCTTTTTGGTTCATAACCAATTTACTCCTTATATGTGTTTTCAGGCTGCTCTTTCACTCGTATTATATAGAAGAAAAATCTTTGCGTTATATTTTTCCCTTCTCCTTATAAGTTAAACGTAAATTATAATGGAACGTGTTGAACACAAAAATGCCTGTCACGTAATATGACAGACACTTTGTTTGATTACTATATAAAGATACTAATGATTAACGAAACACCAAATCCGACAAATGCGATTATTGTTTCCATAACTGTCCATGATTTTAATGTATCCTTCTCTGACATTCCAAAGAAACGGTTTACCATCCAGAAACCTGAATCGTTAACGTGTGACGCGATTGTAGCACCGGAAGCTATCGTAATAACAAGTAGTGCCAGCATTGGCCCCCCTATGCCTAGTGTATCAATCACCGGCGTGATAAGACTAGCAGCGGTTACCATTGCCACCGTAGCTGAACCTTGTGCAATCCGGATAGCTGATGCTACTACGAAAGCAAATACAAGGATTGGGATATTAAAGTCACTCATAGATTGAGCAAGGACTTCACCGATTCCTGTTTCAACTAGTACTTGGCCGAAAATACCACCCGCACCGGTGATTAGTATAATGATACCTGCAGGCTCAAGTGCTTTCGTTGCAATTTCCTGGATTTCAGAGCGTGTATAGCCACGACGTGTACCAAGGAAGTAGAAAGTAAGTAATGCTGTAATAGTTAGAGCTACTCCCGGGTTACCAATGAATGATAAAACTGTACGTACCGTGCTCTCTTCCGGAAGTAAAACACCTCCGAATGTGTTTAACAGAATCAGAAACAACGGCAACAGGATAAGTGCTGCAATCATTTTAAAGCTTGGAAGTTCTTTTTCGTATGTTTTCCCTTTTGCCTTTTCAGCAAGGTTCTGCATCATTAATTCAGGTACGGGAACATGAATCTTTTTAGCAATGTAAGAACCAAAAATTGGTCCTGCAATAATTGCAGCCGGTATACCAGCAAGAAGACCGAACAGAATTACCCAACCAAGGTTTGCTCCAAGTAAGGATGATACAGCAATCGGACCTGGAGTTGGCGGCACGAAACTGTGCGTTACGGCCAGACCTGCAAGTAATGGAATACCATAGAATAACAGGGATTTACCTGTTTTCTGTGCAAGACTGTAAAGGATCGGTACTAAAATAACAAAAGCTACATCCAGAAATACTGGAATGGATATAATAAAACCAGTTAACATAAGTGCCCAATTCACTCGTTTTTCCCCAAACTTGTTCATCAGGCTAAGCGCAAGCCGCTCGGCTCCGCCTGAAACCTTCAGTATCTCACCGAACATGGCACCGACACCGATAATAACGGCTATCTCTCCGACGGTTCCACCCATACCAGCCTGGACAGCTTCAAATAGTTCTGATGGACTCATGCCTGCCAGAAGACCAACAATATAACTTACAACGATTAGTGCAATAAAAGCCTGCAGATTCAAACGGATTACCAGAAATAACAGCAGGGCTACGCCGAATGCGGCGAGTAAAATCAATCCTAGTGTAGACATTTAAATTCCCCTCTTCTTAAAATTTTATAGCGTTTACATTTCAGCAATACCTGAACAGCTATCTTCCATATAACGCCCCCTTTTACCACTCAGCTACTGTTCCATCGTCATGACGCCAAACTGGATTCTTCCAGCTGTGCCCTTTTTTAGTGGCCTCTTTGACGCGCTCTTCATTAATCTCTATTCCAAGTCCAGGGCCTTCGGGTATGCTGACATTTCCGTCTTTATATTCAAACACCGAAGGATTTACCAGATAATCAAGTAGGTCACTACCCTTGTTGTAATGAATTCCAAGACTTTGTTCCTGAATCACGCAGTTTGGTGTACATGCGTCAACCTGCAATGAAGCTGCAAGGTTTATTGGTCCCAGTGGTGCGTGCGGTGCCACAGCGACATCGAAAGTTTCTGCCATTGCCGCAATTTTCTTCACTTCCAAGATCCCCCCGGCATGTGAAAGGTCCGGCTGTATTATATCCACTATCCCATCCATCAACATCTGCTTAAAGCCCCAGCGGGTGTAGTTTCGTTCGCCGGTAGCAATAGGTGTCGTTGTATAGCTCGCAATATTTTTGAATGCTTCCAGGTTCTCAACCAGAACGGGTTCCTCAATAAACATCGGTCGATACTGCTCCAGTTCTTTGACAAGAATTTTAGCCATAGCCTTGTGAACCCGACCATGAAAATCAATACCAATCCCAAAGTCACTGCCAACAGCTTCCCGGATTGCTGCCACGCGATTAACTGCAGCTTCCACCTTTTCATGACTGTCGATATAATTCATCTCTTCGGTTCCGTTCATTTTAATCGCCCTGAATCCTGCATCCGCTTTTTCTTTGGCAGCCGCACCAACTTCCTGTGGGCGGTCGCCTCCTATCCAGGAATAAACCTGAATATTGTCTCGAACTGATCCACCAAGCATTTCATATACCGGCATATTATAGTACTTACCTTTTATATCCCAAAGTGCCTGTTCAATTCCTGAAATGGCACTCATGAGAATAGGACCGCCGCGGTAAAAACCTGCACGGTATAATACTTGAAAATGATCCTCTATCTTTCGGGGATCCTTACCAATTAAATAATCCATAAGTTCACGGACAGCTGCTTCGACCGTATGGGAACGACCTTCAACTACAGGCTCCCCCCATCCGCTGATTCCTTCGTCTGTTTCGATTTTAAGAAACAGCCACCTCGGTGGTACTTGGTATAACTCAAAGTTTGTTATTTTCATTGCTGCTCCACATCCTTTATCGCATCAGTGAATTGTCTGGCTTTGTCAGTTATTTCTTTTAATGTTTCCGGATTTACTCCACGTTTTGTATTAACGAGCGCACTGCCAAGACCTGCTGCGACCGCACCTTTTTCAAAATACTCACGGACATTATTCAGGTCGACACTGCCTGTAGGCATCAGCGGAATATGCGGCAATGGTCCATGAATATCTTTTATATAACCGGGACCCACTGTTCCAGCAGGGAATATTTTAATTAAGTCCGCACCATTTTCATATGCGGTTAATACTTCTGTAGGCGTCAAAGCTCCCGGGATACTTACAACCCCGTACCGTTTTGTCATTCTGATGGTTTCCACGTTTACCGTCGGTGAGAAAATAAAGCTTGCTCCAGCCATAATCGCAGCCCGGGCAGTCTCCGGGTCAAGCACTGTTCCAGCTCCAACCACCATTTCATCGCCAAATTCCTCGTTCACCCTCCGGATGAGAGTCTCTACCTCGGGAGTATCGGCGGTGATTTCGAGAATGTGAATTCCTCCTTCATTGAGAGCACCGGCAATCGAGAGAACGTCATCTCCCTTCGCCCCGCGGATTACGGCTACCAGTTTGTGTTCTTTGATTCGTTGAAAAGTATCCATTGTCAAAATAAAACCTCCTATCGGTCTACATCATTCAGATAGTCTCTTTGCATGAAATTCGTAAGCCTTTTCAAATCAGGCAGTCCTTCAACGTCACCATCTGCCATAGTCACCATAGCGCCGACTCCATTGCCTCGCTGGACCGCTTCTTTTATTGCAAGACCATCAATCAGCCCGGAAAGACACCCTGCCGCAAAGCCATCCCCTGCCCCCACAGGGTCTGTAACATCCTCTACCGGAAAACCTGGCACAATTCCACTGAATTCTTCGGAAGCAACGTAGGCTCCTTCTTTTCCAAGCTTCATTATCACGGCCGACGCGCCATTATCAAGAAATGCCTGTCCCAGTGTTTCGTGATCTGACTCCCCGAATAAAAACTCAGCTTCATCAACTCCCGGCAGTACAATATCAGCCATACCGGCAAGCTCTAGAAGCACCTCCCGCGCCCTGGTCTCGCTCCAAAGTTTCCTCCGCAGATTTGGGTCGAATATCACTTTCACACCTGCACTTTTAGCATGTTTCACTGCCTTTAAAACGGTTTCACGACAACTCTCACTTAGTGCAGGGGTAATCCCGGTTATATGGAGGTATTTTGCTTTTGAAATATACGCCTCATCCAAATCGGCTGATGTCATCTTGCTTGCCGCAGAATCTTTCCGGTAATAGCTCACTCTTGCTTCATCAGCAGTTAGTTTTTCCTTGAAAAATAGTCCTGTGGATGCACTGTCATCAAATTTCACTTCACTAACATCCACCCCTTCTCCCCGGATGAACGATAAAATGCGTCTTCCGAATTCATCATTCCCCAGACGGCTGATCCATCCCGCCTGGTGGCCAAGCCTTACCAGCCCAATCGCAACATTTGATTCGGCTCCAGCTATTTTTGTTGAAAAATCGCCAGCATACCGCATCAGGCCGGAAGAAGCTTTAGGGGTGAATAGTACCATTGATTCTCCTAGCGTAATTACATCCATACCCTTCCCACCTTCCTGTTGTTCCATCAAACACATTTAAAACGTTTACATTTTCCTGAGAAAAAAATAAGCTATTATAACCTTTTTAGCGAAATAGCTTCCCGCATATTCTGGAGCGCTTTTCGAGCGTCCTCCTTTTTGGCGATCATCGTATTGGTATATAACGCATCAATAATTGTCAATTGCGCTATTCTTGATGACATTGCCTCAGAACGAAAGTCAATTTCCTCGGACACTGTATACAAGGAAATGTCCGCTTCCTTCGTTAATGGTGACTTGGCGAAGTTCGTTATACTGATGGTAATTACACCTTTTGCCTTTAACGTCTGCAGAATATCCAGCATATCTTTTGTCGATCCAGAGTGCGAAATTAACACCGCAACATCTTGATTGGTCAACTGTGACGCTGACATAAGCTGCATATGTGACTCAAGATGCGCATTCACTTGCAAACCAGTTCGAATAAACTTGTGGAAAGCATCTAGTGCAACAACAGCTGAACCCCCACTACCGAAAAATTCAACTCTATTTGCACCGATGATAGCATCAGTTGCCTTTTGAAATACTGCACCATCCACAATTTGCAGCGTATCTTCAAGTGTTTTGATATTGGACCGGAAAACTTTTTCAGAAACAGATCCAACACTGTCCTCATCGCTTATTTTCTCGTGAATGTCCTTCATTGGCGTGACGATTTCTGCAGCAAGCGCAATTTTGAACGCCTGATATCCTTTGAAGCCAACTCGCTTACAGAACCTGAATACAGTGGATTCAGCAATCTCCAGTTCATCTGCCACCTGGTTAATCGTATTATGGATTATATTCTGGGGATTATAGAGAACATAGTCAGCAATCTTCTTTTCCTTATCACTAAATTTTCCATAGTTACTTCGGATTCTGGCTAACGCATGTTTTTGATTGTTATCCATTTATCTGCTCCCACTTCGAATTTATAAACCGATTATATAAGAAAAAAATTCTTTTATCAATATTGATTATGAAAAAAAATTTGATATACTGGCAGTAGAATCGAAAAAATTCATATTAATGAGGTGTACAACTATGAAGTTAGGCATTATTGGGCTCGGTAAAATGGGATATAATTTAGCATTGAATTTAGTTGACCATGACCATGAAGTTGTGGGATATGATAATAAAAAAGTTGAGGCAGCCGACGAAAAACTGCTTATTAAAGATTCAATTAAAAATCTGGTGGAAGAACTACCATCACCAAAAATAGTCTGGCTGATGGTTCCTGCCGGCGAAATTACAGAAGCAGTAATCAGTGAGCTTACCTCCCTTCTTTCCGAGGGAGATATGGTAATTGACGGCGGGAACTCCAATTACAAGGATACACTCCGGCGGGCTGCTTCATTAAAAGAAAAAGGAATATACTTATTTGACTGCGGAACAAGCGGTGGTACAGACGGCGCTAGAAACGGTGCTTGTACAATGATTGGCGGGGATGTAGAGAAGTTCAAGATAATTGAACCTCTTTTCGAAGACCTCTCTGTGGAGAATGGATACTTATATACCGGCAAAGAAGGAAGCGGTCATTTTCTGAAAATGGTCCATAACGGAATCGAATATGGTATGATGCAGTCAATCGCTGAAGGATTTGAAATACTGAATAAAAGCGAATTTGATTATGATTACGAAAAAGTAGCTAAAGTGTGGAATCATGGGTCTGTAATCCGCTCATGGCTGATTGAACTTATTGAAAACGCATTTTCCAAGGATGCTAACCTTGATCAGCTGCGTGGTGTAATGAATTCCTCCGGAGAGGGAAAGTGGACTGTCGAGTCTGCACTGGATTTTGAAGTTGCAGCTCCAGTAATTGCATTGTCACTGATGATGCGCTACCGTTCCCAGGAGGATGACACATTCTCTGGAAAAGTTGTTGCTGCGCTAAGAAATGAATTCGGCGGCCATGCAGTAGTAAATAAATAATTTCAGCAGAAGGAAAAAGGATGCCGGCAGCACCTTTTTCCTTTTCTATGGCTAGGCGTTTCTGATTTAGTTAATCAATTTATCATATCTTTTTAATATAAAGCAGTATAAAACGGCAGGAGGCACTATCATGAAACAATCATTCTATTTAGGTGTGGACATTGGAACAACCAGCACAAAAGCTGTTCTTTATACAAAAGAAGGCAGTGTTGTGTCCTCCCATACGATAAATTATCCTTTATTCACCCCAAATCCTCTGATTGCAGAGCAGGACCCAGAGGAAATCGTAAATGCGGTGGTTGGCACAATCCGGGAATGTGTTCGGAAGAGTGAACTGTCTTCAGACCAGCTGAAACTGATTTCCTTCAGTTCAGCTATGCACAGCCTGATAGCAGTTGATGAGAACGGTTTTCTGCTTACCAACAGCATCACATGGGCAGATACCCGAAGTGCCGAACACGCTAAAAAAATAAAAGAAGAACACAATGGTCATGATATTTACTTGCGGACCGGCACACCTATTCATGCAATGTCCCCATTATCCAAACTTGTATGGTTGCGGGATTCTAAACCGGACGTCTTTCAAAAGGCAGCTAAATTTATTTCGATTAAGGAGTATGTATTCTTTAAACTGTTCGACAGCTACTTAATCGATTACTCGATAGCATCCGCTACAGGCCTCTTTAACCTGCAAACACTTGACTGGGATGACGAGGCACTGAAACTAACTGGAATTACGCCACAGCAATTATCAGAGATTGTTCCAACAACACATAAAGTGACCGGACTCAAAAAAGAATACCGGGAAGCTATGGGACTAACTGAAGAAGTTCCATTCATTATTGGTGCTAGTGATGGCGTACTTTCAAACCTCGGTGTTAATGCAATTGACCCGGGTGTGGTTGCAGTCACAATTGGAACGAGTGGGGCCATTCGTACAGTTTACAACGAACCGAAGACCGATCCGAAAGGCCGCATTTTCTGTTATGCACTTACCGAAAATCACTGGGTGATCGGTGGTCCTGTAAACAACGGCGGGATTATCCTGCGCTGGCTGCGGGATGAATTCGCGGCTGCTGAAGTGGAGACTGCCAAGCGTCTCAATATCGATCCATACGATGTACTGACCAGAATAGCTTCAGGCGTCAATCCAGGCTCCGACGGGCTTATTTTCCATCCATATATGACCGGCGAGCGCGCCCCACTCTGGAACGCGAACGCTAGGGGGTCGTTTTTCGGACTGAGTGTTCACCACAAGAAACAGCATATGGTCCGCGCAGTACTTGAAGGAACAATCTATAACCTCTATACAGTTCTGCTCGCGCTTGAAGAGCTGACCGGCGAGCCAAAAAGCATTCAGGCTACAGGTGGTTTTGCCCGTTCGGAAATGTGGCGTCAGCTGATGGCCGATATATTCGATAAACCGGTAATTGTTCCGGAAAGTTATGAAAGTTCTTGCCTTGGAGCAATCGTGCTTGGTATGTATGCGTTAGGTGAGATCGAGGACTTTAGCGTTGTTTCCGATATGGTTGGGCAAACAAATACCCACCATCCTGTGGAAGAAACAACAAATGTTTACCGGGAGCTTCTGCCAATCTATATCCGGTTATCCCGTAAATTGAATGAGGAATACGACAGTATCGCAGCATTTCAGCGAAAATATCTTGGTGAATAAGAACAAGAAGAGACTGGGATAAAAGTGTATAAGCAACATAAAATCCGAACTATCTTATAGTTCGGATTTTATATTAGCATGCCTTCGTATAAACTATAAACTGCGACATAACAGCGAGGGAAATACATGGAGACTCCTGCGGGAAAGCAGCGGCTGAAAATCCCGCAGGAAGTGGTTTTCTTCCGAGGAAGTTGAAGCGTTGCCCGCGGAAAGCGGAATGTATTTCCGGAGCGAACTACGAGCTACGTCGCATTTTATTTCAACTTTGAAATAAAATCCAACTAGAAAAAGATCGCCTCTGTAAAGGAAAGTTTTCGTTTTGGATCCAGCATCTTTTATAACAAAGTACACGTCATTAATACATTCGTAACTGAATTAACTAAACCAACAAATCTTGTTTACTCTTCATATATATTTTCCAAGGAAGTTCCCGGGTAATAAAACTCGATTATCTCCCGGTAAGACTTACCTTGTTCCCCCATAACAGCTGCTCCCCACTGACTCATACCCACCCCATGGCCAAATCCAAGTCCTTTTACAGTATAGGTACTGCCATTTTCCTTAAAAGACTCAATCAGATAGCTTTTAAATGTTGTCCCGCCAATCATGGGTCGGATTCGATCCAGGGCAACATTTTCAAGTGAAACACGTTCAAACATAATTGTACCTTCTGGCAGTCGGTGCAGGAAGTCCACAGAAATGGAACCTCGCAAACTTCGGCCAGATTCAAGTGTCTCTTCGGATATTTCAAAATGTGGCACAGCCAGTACCTTTATATCCCCTGGATAGCCGTTCCGGGCCAGCCACCGCTTCATGACCGACACTATTTCCAGGTCTTCCTCAACCGTACCCTGCCACCAGTTTGGATAGTTCCAGTCTATTTTCTTTAGTTCCACTTGGACCCGCTCCAAAGAGAATTCCCAGGGATAGGTTGGGTCATAAGGGTCACGTTTGATTGGAAAATAAGGCAATGCTTTTTCCTTCCATACATGGGAATTATTTTCGGTGATTCCTCCGTTGCTTGCCGAATAGAAAGCATCTATCAGCTTACCCTTGTAGGTGATTACTTCCCCGCGTGTCTCCTCCACTGCTTTAGTTGAAGATTCCTTCCATTGATAGCCACCGTATACTTGGTACTGAATTGTATCGTTCATTGGCTGGTTCATATGGGAAACTGCATAAGTACGGGCAGCCAGCGCCTGGGCCTTTAAGGTTTCAAGCGGCCAGGACGGATAGGATTCAAACGGGACCACTCCTTTTAAATAATCGTCAAGTGGCAACTGGTTGACCGGACGGATATATTTTTCTTTCTCGACCTGAAATTCCATTGCACCGAGGTATGGCTGGCCATTAATATATACCCTTTGGTTTGTGTTATATTTTTCAGGAATGAGTACGAGCGAATCATTTAATATAATTTTCATATCCGCTCCTTGCAGAATAAGTTTTCCTTTCTCAACTTTTAACGAATACGTTACCCCTTCTTTGACAGTCAGCATCGGGGAAAACGTGGAATACCCTCCTTCCAATCTGAATTCGAGCTTGGGTATATTACCAATCTTGTTGACAAGCCTGACGGTTACCATTTCCTCTGCAGTTGTGGAAATAGGAAAGATGAAAAATAACAGTGAAGTAAATAACAGTAAATATCTCATAAAGATACTTTTCCAATACATGTTCCTTCCTATTCATCCCGCCACTCAGAGGGATGCATGCACATAGGATACAAGGGTATTTATATCGAAGACCGGCACTCCTGCCGTCTGTTTAATTATTTTCTTATATGGTGGCATATTGGTGCACTCCAGAACAATCGCTCTTACATCAGGATTAGTACTCATCAGCCTGCTCGTAGCCTGTTTTAGTTCGTCGGTAACCGCCTTTTCATCAAGTTGGGCGGTTTGGGTAATGATTGCCTCGGTAAAGGCACGCATGTTGTCCATCCCTTCAACAGCTATCATTGTCCGATGAACATTAATATTTTTGAAGTGTTCGTCTGTCAGACTTTCTTTTCGTGCGGTCAGCACTCCCGTTTCCCCACCAGTGATTGCATGAACCAGCGGAATTTGCATCAAACTCGACGAGAAAAATGGAATGCTGAGGTCTGCCTGTATTTTTTTCTGAAATAATGCCAGAAACCCGCAGCTGGTCGTAATTGCTTTCACGCCATCCTCCTCCAATTCTTTCGCCGCCCTAGCAAAATAACTGACAAGTGATTGATCAGGCCTTTTTACCACACTATCAGGTATAGCGTTCTTCACAACCCTATAAGCCAGCGGGAAAGGGAATGTCTCCGGGTTTCCTATATCGCCAACCGGTCTTTTAAAACTGGTATCGAGCATGAGTACACCTATTTTGGGCCCTTCATTTAGATAAACCATACTAATAACCCGATAATCAGGAAGTAAAGCGAGTTAGGCAGTGCCAGCATCATTACTTTTAATGGGTCCACCTTTTTGTTTAGAATACCGCCAATCAAACCACAGACAACAAATGCAGTTAATCCGACCGGTGGCATATTCTGGCCTGCTGCTGCGATATGCGACGCTCCAAGGGCGATTAATGTAGGGTCAACGTCCAGATTCTCAAGCATTGGTCCTAGGAAAGTGACAATAACAGATTGAGCAGTAGTTTGTGATCCGGTCAGCATCCCTACCATTACCATGGCAAACGCTCCACCTAGTTTAATCATGGACGAGGCAAGCGTTTCAGTCATCATTGCCACTTTGTCAATAAGGCCGGATGCATAAAAAACACCCACCATTATACCTGCACTCACCTGAATCTGGACTGTCTGACTCACCTTAGCCAGGCCACTCTTCATCACACCTTTTGTTTCTTTTCTGACCGATGGGAACAAAAAGCTGACAAGAAAAGCAATAATAATGGCGCTGACAACCTGGAATGTTATACCCTGAATGATTGGAATATCCTGAAGTGGTGTCAATATAGCTACAAGGAAGGAAACTTCGGTGAAAATATTGTAGTTAAACAATGTATTGGCCAAAACAATTACAATAAGTACGATTAGAGGAATAAGTGTTTTCCATCGTTCTTTGAGGATTTGAAAAACGGACTTGTCAGGCATTAGCTCATCAGGCATCTTTCTTCCCCGCACAAAGCGAAATGATTCTACTATTGCAAAGGCCGCACCGATTGTTACTGTTATATAAGCAAGCTTAATAACCGGCCATGGATCTGTTCCCACCAGAGAGGCTGACAGAAAGACGGCCTGTGTAATCGGAGGCATAATGGATCCCAGCGACGCACCAAGCAGAATAATCATCCCAATTTGTTCAGGTTTCAGCTTCAACTCAGTCAGTGAATGAATAACGAGAAAACCAATTACTGTCGCAGCTGCAATTGCATCCCCAAGTAGTGACCCTGCAAGAATCAGGGTGATAAATATGGCGGCGATCAGCCCTTTTGGTGAATTACCAAACGCAGCACGGAGACTGTTCAGCGTTGTCTCCATTGCACCCAGTCTTACCTGAGATTCAGCATAAAGACTTCCAAAAATAGAGAGCATAATAACCCAGGAAAGCCGGTCGATACCATCAATGAACGCCAGCACCGTTTCCCCCGGATTAAGGCCCGAAATAATCGCAGAAGAAATTGCCGCGACCAATAGCGCAACCCGAATGTCCCCACCTACTTTGGGGATCCTTTTCCACAGAGCAATAACAAACAGCAATACCAACGGAATTATGATTTCCAGCATTTTTCCATCCCCCTTTTTTCAAAAAAAAATCAAACGGCTTTTAAGCGTTCCAGTTTTAGGGCATCCAGGAACTCGCGGTATTCCTCCTCACCATCGACAAGAGCTGCAACAAGTCTTCCCGTGATTGGCGACAAAGCGATGCCATCCCCCTCATGCCCAGCCGCGATGATAAACCCTTTTATACCATCCACTTCATCGATGACCGGAAGACCATCCGGGGTAAAAGGGCGAAAACCCGTCATTGTCCGGATAACTCGTACTGATTTCAGTGAAGGAGCTATTCGGCATGCGTGAGCAGCGATTGCAGCAACAACATCGGGTCCAACTTCTCGGTCGAATCCTTTAAATTCCCTGCTGCCTCCAATCAGCAGATTACCTGTTGCTGTTTGCCCAAGTGATAACCCAATCCCATATGGAGGTGTATTATCATTCGATCGGTCTGTCAAATGCTTTGTAGCGATATACTGGGAACACAGAATGTTACCATTAATGGTTCGAGGTATTCTCTCCGTAATCAGAATAACCCCACGGCGCGGGATGATCGTGAGCGTGGTCCCGACCATTTCTGCAATCGAAGGAGCAAATGGTCCGGCTGCGTTTATGACTAGATCTGTTGCAATATAACCTTTTGTTGTGGTTACCCCTGACACTTTACCGTTCATTACATGTATCCCTGTCACTTCCGTGTGGGTGTGAATATTCACCCCCAGTCTTTCTGATGCCCCGGCTAATGCCTGACTTAAAAGCAGCGGATTAACTTCAGCATCCTCACCGCTGTATGTGGCTCCGTAAATGGTTTTTGATAAACATGGCTGCCAGGCAAGCGTCGCCTTTCGGTCAAGCAGATTCACCTTTATACCAGCCTTACTTTGCTTTCCCACAAATTTTTTCATGAATTCCATATGTTCTTCCTGCTCAATCACAATCATGCCGCCATCTTTCTTAAATTCTATGGAGGCGTCCAATTCATCCTCCAGAGTCTCGTACATCTGTCTGCTCGCCTTTGCAAGTTTGACAGAAAAGCCAGGATTCTTGGATTGCAGAAAAATTGCCTTGTCGCACGAACCGGAAGTTTGTGCCCCCATTTCCCCTTTTTCAACAAGAATTACTTTCCGCTTCGTCTTCGCCAGGTGATAGGCAACCGATGTCCCTATAACACCTCCTCCAATTACTACTGCATCAGCTGTTTCTCTCATTCCGCATCTCCCCTTTACCCTGTACTGTCAGCCAGTTTTTCCATAATTGCTCAAGCTTCTTTCTGCCACCGTTAATGTTCGGCTGAAAACTTAAAGACGATTCCTCTCTTGTTTTTTCAACCTCATCCTGGGCTATCCTAATTCTGTTTTCCGCATCATCCAATAATCCCAATCTTTCACTGATTACCACTCCTGCTAGTTCTCCTTGTTTCATGGCGACTTTGGCACTTTCAATCCCGGTGATATTTCCAGCTACAAATATCCCAGGCTTTGTGGTTTCCATCTGAGGACTATGGAGGGGGACATGCCCGCCTAAATCTTCTATATAAACACTCTTACATCCGGCAGCATTTGCTGATTCTGTTAAGGGATACAAACCGCCCGAAATACAGACACAGTCCACATCATATTCTTTTTCCGAACCAGCAACTGGTTTTCCTTCATTATTTACGGTCATGGTTTTAATTCCACTAACTTGATTCTCACCCATTATCTCTACTACCGTTCTTTTTAATAAAAGTGGTGATTTCCACGCGCGGATTCCAAAGGAAGGATAGAACCTTGCCGCCAGCTGACGTACTGATTCATAACCTGCCAACTTTCCTGCCATTCTAAGGAATCTGCTCGGGGCCAGGTGTGCCAATGATGATAAGTATGCAATCGCTGATTCAGGGGTCGAATTGGCATGATGAAAAGCGCTATGAGGTGGTAAAAAAATTCCCGCTACCTTAACTCCTGCCATTGTCAGTTCGCGGGACACGGTAAGCGCAAGCGGGTCGAGTCCGATAATTGCGACCTTTTTCCCGGGTATAACACGGTGATAGTTTGTCAGCACCTGAGCAGCCCCGATTGCCATTACCCCTGGAAGTGTCCATCCAGGTACTGGTATTGCCTTTTCAGCGGCGCCTGTGGCAATTAGGACATACTTCGCTTGCAGTGCTTCCCCTGAATTGAGCATCACACGCCAGTCGGGATAAATCCCCCAAACTTCCCGGTTCTCATAAACAGTTATCTTACTTTTTTCAGCCTTATTTACCAATTTCTCCGCTACCTCTTTGCCAATCCACCACCCATTCGATTCTTCATGCAGCTGACCCAGCAATTTACCACCTAAGACTGAGTTTTCATCTATCACCGCTACTTTTGCCCCTGCCGATGAGGCTGTTATCGCCGCACCCATTCCCGCAGGTCCCCCACCCACTACTGCAAGATCAAAGTTCATAAACGTTCTCCATTCTGTGAGAGAATTATCATTTTATCTTTAACTGGGGTTATACAGGCCCGCACGCTCCGGACGCCATTAACGGTAACACGGCATTCATAGCAGTGCCCGATTCCACAGTAGAGTCCTCGGGGCTTTTTCTCTTTTTCAGAATAACGTAAAATCCGGATCTGGTTAGCTAACAATGCAGCTGCAATTGACTCCCCCTCTTGAGCAGTATAATTTTTGCCATTATACGTAATAGTGACCGTGTTCTTTTTCAATGGTCCTAAAATGGGATGATTTGTAATTCTCATACGCTATTATCCTTTCTGCTCTGGGCTAATTCGGAAAGAGTCGGCGGGCGTATCGGTGCCCTGTTGGTTAAATCAGAAGAATCGGGGATTAGTTGAGTACTATAGTGTGAGACCAACTGTTCCAGCAGTGGCCTGCAAGTCCTGCTCTGACAAAACCCCATCCCCGCTCGTGTACGCAATTTCAGTTCCCTGGTAGTCTTGACACCATCTTCCAAAATTGAACGCTTAATCTCTTCCAGACATACTTCTTCACACCGGCATATAACTGTATCGATGGTCCGTTCACCTCCACTGCTTGTATTCTACGTATTATTGAATAAATATTATCGGATGCAGTCATATAGAACATGAAGCTGCTATAACGACATTTTTTCATCAAAAAAAACGCCACTGTATAGCGACGCTTTCTAGCAAACCTATTAAACTATGACTGAATTGTCAACCGCTCTTTCACCTGCTCACGCAGAGCCATTTTCAAAAACTTACCAACTGAGGTTTTCGGTATTTCCTCGATAAACAAAACCTGATCAGGCAGCCACCATTTGGCAAACTGCGGGGCAAGAAATTGCAGCAGATCTTCTTGGGAAACAGTATCTTTATAACCTTCCTTCAGCACGACACATGCCACCGGACGTTCTTGCCATTTTGGATCGGGAACAGCAACCACGGCCGCTTCAAATACTGATTCATGGGCCATTAATGCATTTTCAAGGTCCACCGAGGAAATCCACTCTCCGCCACTCTTAATCAAATCTTTCGTCCGGTCAACAATTTTTATAAATCCTTCTTCGTCAATAGTTACTACATCCCCTGTATGCAGCCAGCCATCACGGAAAGCGTCCGCACTCCGCTCATCCTTATAATAACTATCGGCAATCCACGGCCCTCTCACCAGAAGTTCTCCCATCTCCTGGCCGTCCCATTTGGCTTCACCATTATCATTAACGACTTTAATTTCAATTCCGGGTACTGCTGTTCCCTGTTTCGATCTGATCTCCAGTTTTTCTTCTTCCGGTAGATTCTGCTGATAGCTTTTTAGTCTGGATAAGATTACCAACGGGGTTGTCTCGGTCATCCCATAAGCATGGATAAAAGGGATACCATATTTTGATTCAAATGCCCGGATCATCCCTTTCGGCGCAGCAGACCCACCACATAAAACCGCCCGGAGACTGTCGGTGTTATAACTTTTCTTCTCCAGTTCATTTAATAATCCGAGCCAAATAGTAGGAACACCGGCAGTAATTGTAACTTTTGTTGACTCGATTAACTCCGCCAACAGCTGTGGTGTTGGATAAGGTCCTGGCAATACCTGTGTTGCCCCTACCCAAGTTGCTGCAAATGGTGTGCCCCAAGCATTGGCATGAAACATTGGGACAACCGGCAGGCAGACATCCGACTCGGAAACACCTGCAGTGTCACTTAGACAAAGAGCCATACTGTGGAGAACCAGCCCGCGGTGCGAGTAAAGAACACCTTTTGGCTTTCCGGTTGTTCCGGATGTATAGCAGATTCCGGCCGGGTCTTCCTCTTCAATTTTATTGGAAAAAGAATACTTCTCATCACCACCAGCAAGTAAATCTTCATACGAATATAGCGGCTGCAGACTTGATGCAGGGAGGTCATCCTCGTCAGTCATGACTACAATCGCTTCCACACTTGAGAGTTTGTCTTTTATATTTTCAAGCAATGGCATAAGCCCTGCGTCCACCATTAGTACTTTATCTTCCGCATGGTTAATAATATAACTGAGATGTTCGGCCGACAATCTGATATTGATAGTGTGCAGCACTGCCCCCATCGATGGAACTGCAAAATACGCTTCCAGATGCCTGTGATCATTCCATGCAAGTGTTCCGACTTTGTCTCCTTTTTTAACTCCCAGCTTTTCAAGCGCACTTGCAAGTGACCTTGTTCGCGCACCAATTTGTTTATAAGACAGCCTGTGAATACCGCTGGAAGTACGTGAGACAACTTCTTTCTTTGGAAAATAACTCTCTGCCCGCTCAATCATGGAATTTACGGTTAATGGCGTGTTCATCATAATAAGCTTCCTCCTTTATATTTTAGCCTGAAATTGTTTTACGTTCTTGTAAGCGCCTGTCGGATTCGCAAAAAAGATACTGATCTTTTGTTCTTCGATTACTTTAAGTACATGGATGGGATTGAATTCCTGGTGAAAACCTGATACTTCCCAGGTATGTGGCGTTTAAGGCAAATAAGTTGAGTTGTGTTAAGTGGAATAATGGTGCGATTAGAAAACTTGGCTTATCGCCAAGCTTTAATGGCGAAAGCCTTAGTTGCACTTATGCAGTAAGAAAGTATTTATATTTTCTTACCTGCCAAGAAAAAGGTTGTCTTCCGGCCCGATTTTCATCATAATTGCAGTTGAGAGGCCAACATGGAGAAGCTGATGATGATCAAGCAGAGCACCTTTTGGCCGGTGGTAGTTACTGAGGCGTATAAAATTTCGCCGTCATCCGATTCGTCTACCTCAACATTTGGTTCGGATTCATTATTACTGACTTAAACTGATTATTTCCTGCGTTTTTGCCTGCTGAAAATTTTTATCCGGTGTGCGACGGACATTTCTTGCTAGGTGAACCCAAATCCATATAAATACCTCCCTCTTATAATTGAAGCATTAAAAATATTCATTTCGTAATACCCATTTCTCTTAGTATTTCTTCTGTGTGTTCTCCAAGCTTAGGAGCCTGCGAACGGATTTCACCTGGTGTTTCCGATAACTTAATGGGAATACCAATTTGGTTAATCGCTCCCAGTGTCGTATGGTTTACGGTTTTAACCATTTCGCGTGCCTTAACCTGGGGATCTTTTGCCACCTCCTCAAATTCCAGCACGGGAGATACGCAGGCTTCGACACCGGCGAATACTTCAAGCCACTCCGATAGCGTTTTTTCCGAAATAATTGTCTGAATCTCGTATTTCAGCCGGTGCTGATCTTTAAGAGGTGCTTGAAGCAGCGGTATAAATTCCTTTTTTTCGATTACGTCACAAAAAGACTTCCAGAATTTCGGCTCAAGTGCTCCGACAGAAAGCCAGCGTGAATCCTTTGTCTCGTATACCGCATATGCTGCCAGCCCGCCGGCAAGCATATGCTCACCACGTACAGATTTTATCTGACTATTTAAGTAATTCGGTAATGTAGTCTGCAGCCATGAGATCACGCCATCGAGCATAGAAATATCAACAAACTGCCCCTTCCCGGTTTTCTCTCGTTCCAATAACGAGAGCATAATACCTAATGCGGCAGGAAATGCTCCGCCTCCAATATCAGCAATCTGAGTTGCCGGGATAACCGGTTTACCCCCTTGTTCCCCCATCAGATTGAGCAGTCCAGCGTAACTTAGATAATTAATGTCATGACCAGGCATTGTTGCATAGGGGCCTGTCTGACCAAAACCGGTTATAGCACAATAAACAAGGCCGGGATTAATTACTTTTAGTTTCTTGTAATCGATTCCCAACCGCTCCATTACCCCAGGTCTGAACGACTCAACCACAACATCGGCCGTTTCAGCCAGCCTGAGAAATTGTTCTTTTCCCTCCTCTGTCTTGAGATTCAAACTAACACTCTTTTTATTGCGGTTAAGGGAATGAAACATTGTACTGTTTTCATCCAGTTTCGGTTCATAATTCCGCGCATAATCACCTGCATGAGTATCCTCTATCTTAATAACTTCCGCCCCGAAATCTGCCAGCAGCATTGTACAGTATGGTCCCGGCAACAGCCGTGTCAGATCGAGTACCCGAATTGATTTCAGCGGCAAAAATATCCCCTCCTTGTTAGATTGGTGGTAGCTTCTTACCGGATGGTTTTAATGAAAGCCCTTTCAAATCGCTATACTATATATATACGGTTGGGCTGCAGGTTAATACCTCGGCACCCTCCTGATTTGTGACAGAAATATCAAGTGTCGGACTTCAATCAATAACCCCTCCGTTACAACCCCATATTTTTAGCGATAATTACCTTCATAATTTCATTTGACCCAGCATAAATCGAGGCAACCGCTGAATCGCGATAACGTCTAGCAATCTCGTATTCTTCCATATAACCGTAACCACCATGGAGCTGCATACATTCCCATGCGACTTTCTTAGCAAGGTCTGTGGTCCACCACTTTGCCATCGAAACTTCTGTGACGATATCCTTTCCGCTGGCATGATTTTCAATAAGACGGTCAACAAACGTTCTTCCAATCTCTATTTCCGTTTTCAGCTCGGCAAGCTTGAACTGGGTGTTTTGAAACTTGCTTATCGGACGTCCAAACGCTTTACGTTGCTGTACATAGTCCATTGTTAACTCCAGCATTATTTCTGCGTTTGCTATACTTTGGATGGCTACCAACAGCCGCTCCTGCTGCAATTTATCCATCAAATAATAGAATCCTTTTCCTTCCTCGCCAAGGAGATTATCTGATGGCACACGCGCATCCTCGAAAATTAGTTCGCTAGTATCGTTGGTATGCTGTCCCATTTTCTGCAGCTTTTTTCCTTTTTTGTATCCGGGTGTCCCTGCTTCGACAACAATCAGGCTGATACCCTTATGTGGAGGGTCTGCTTGTGGGTCCGTCTTCGCGACAACCACAGCGATGTCTGCACTGTGACCATTCGTTATGAATGTTTTTTCGCCATTGATAATATAATCATCGCCATCTTTTATAGCTGTAGTTTTGATAGCCGCCAAATCTGACCCTGCGCCTGGCTCGGTCATCGCAATCGCTGAAATTAAATCACCGCTAATCGACCCGGGCAGCCAGCGTTGCTTCTGCTCTTCCGTACCAAACGCTTCAATATACGGGATTACGATGTCATTATGCAACCCAATTCCGACCATACCGGTACCAACCCGCTCAAACTCCTCACTGATTACCACCGCATAGCCGAAATCTGCATTCAACCCGCCGTACTTCTCATCAACCTGAGGACAAAGAAATCCTTGCTCACCAGCTTTCTTCCAGAACTCCCGTGGAACCTCCTGATTGTGTTCCCACGTTTCAAAGTTTGGCACCGCTTCTTTTTCGAGAAATTTCCGTAATGCTTTTCGGAAAATATCATGCTCTTCTTTTAAAAAAGTCCGTTCCATGCCTCCTGCCCCTTCCGTCTGCAAGTCTATTAATCTATTTCGGCTGCATTCTTATTGCAGCGTCAAGCCGTATTGTCTCGCCGTTAAGCATAGGGTTCTCAATGATACTTGCGGCAAGGAGCGCATACTCGGCTGGATAGCCAAGACGAGATGGAAACGGTGTCATTTTGCCCAGTGCTTCCTTTGCCTTATCCGGAAGACTCTCAAACAGTGGCGTTTCGAATAACCCTGGAGCAATCGTCATCACACGTATTCCCAACTTGGAAAGGTCCCTGGCAATCGGTAATGTCATCCCGACAATTCCACCTTTCGACGCACTGTATGCAGCCTGTCCAATCTGGCCATCATACGCCGCAACAGACGCGGTATTAACAATCACACCACGCTCACCATAATCATTAGGGTTATTTTCAGCCATCTTCTCTGATACCAGCCGGATCGCGTTGAACGTTCCAATCAGGTTAACCTGAATCACCTTGGAAAAAGAACCAAGGTCATGTACTCCTTTGCTGCCAAAAGTCTTTTTCGCCACAGCAATTCCCGCACAATTTACCAGTACATTTATTTTTCCGTATGTATCGACTGCTTTATCCAATGCATGCTGGACACTCGACTCATCGGTTACATCAGTCTTTTGAAAAGCAACATTTTCACCGAGTTCACTTACAAGATTGCCGCCCTTCTCTTCATCAAGGTCTAGTATAAAGGCTTTTCCACCTTCTGAAACTATCTTTTTTACCGTAGCCTCGCCAAGTCCCGATGCCCCACCTGTGACAACGGCAACATTATCGTTAGTTTTCATTTTATTGTCCTCCTAACATTGCATACAACACTTGCCTTTAATTTTAAAGACTATTCAGTAAATGTCAAGTAATTTTCTAACAATTAAAATAATTGAGTGCGAATCCTGTTGATACTACAATTTTTTCTGGCTATATTTTCTCGTTTCTTCTTCAACAGTGTACCTTTCGAATTACTGGAGCAAAGCTTGATATTATTTCGCATCTATCAATGCACCAAACCATACGAGATGAGCCACTTTTAGAATCGCTGATATACGGTTATATAAATTTTGTTAGCAGAAAAGGCCGTCCTATCGAAATAGGACAGCCCTCCACACCTAGTTATAATGTTTTTCAAGCCACTGATCAATCAATGTAAACAGCCGCTGATCCAGCTGACTTTTATACTCTTTCATTATCCCGAGCATTGTATGTTCTTTTTCATATTTCCGAAGAATATGGTTCATATCCTTATCACCTGTCACAGCAAGAACTGGACATCGCACTACTTAAAACGTGGATTCTCCCACTATTATTACGCCAGTTTATCTTTAAATGTTTTTAAGTCTTCAATGAATGAATTGAATTCGGCAATATCCATTTGCTGGGCGGAGTCAGACAATGCAACGGCAGGATCCGGATGCACTTCCGCCATAACCGCATCTGCGCCGATCGCTAGCGCCGCTTTAGCTGCAGGGAACAGCAAATCTTTACGTCCGGTTGAGTGCGTTACATCCACGGTAACCGGCAGGTGCGTTTCTTTTTTCAGAATCGGTACTGCTGAAATATCAAGCGTGTTCCGTGTTGCTTTTTCGTAAGTACGGATTCCACGTTCACACAGGATAATCTGGTCGTTACCGCGCGAGATAATGTATTCAGCAGCATTGATGAACTCTTCAATCGTTGCAGCAAGCCCCCGTTTCAACAGTACCGGTTTTTTCACACTTCCAACAGTCTTAAGCAGTTCAAAGTTTTGCATATTCCGTGCACCAATCTGGATAACATCGACATAATCAAGTGCTGTCTCCACATCCTGCGGGGTAAGGATTTCACTGACAACCGACATTCCGACTTCATCAGCAACTCTACGAAGAATCTGCAATCCTTCAATTCCAAGCCCCTGGAAATCATATGGTGATGTCCGTGGCTTGAAAGCACCGCCCCGGAGTAAAGTAAGCCCCTGTTCCTTCATGGCAACTGCAACTTCTTTCACCTGATCGTAACTCTCCACTGCACATGGTCCCATGATGAAACGCTGGGAGCCATCGCCGAATGTCTCGCCGTTCACATCGACGATTGTATTTTCCGGCTGTGCTTTACGTGAAACGAGCAGGGCTTTTTTATGATTGTCTTTCTGAAGTTCAAGGCTTGCTTTAAAGATTTCCTTGAAAATATGCTGAACTGTAGAGAGTTCAAATGGGCCATCATGATTTTCGATAATCAAATCAAGTGACTGACGTTCACGTACTGGGTCGAACCGCACTATCCCTTGTTTCTCCTTCACATGGCCAATTTCCTGAACAATTTCTCCCCGTTTATTAAGCAATTCAAGAATTTGCAGATTCACCTCATCAATTTTGTCACGCAGTTGGCTCAAATCATTTGTAGTCATAAGTTATTCCTCCTGAAATTAATTTTTGTATGTTTTTTTGACCAAACAACTTTCTAAAAAGCCCCTTTCCTCCCTCCCAGAATGCAAAACGTCCCTGTCGCATCCTTTGATACGACAGGGACGATAATTATCGCGGTACCACCCTGATTGTGAACAGCTTCGTTCACCTCTCATTGTTTGTTAACGATCATCTGACCGTCTTTCCCAGGTCGGAAAAGAAGCTCCCGGAATGTAATTCATGCCTTATCTATGTCTGATTTCCACCAACCATCAGCTCTCTGTAACAGGGAGATAGGACACTACTGTGCTCCGTTCATTGCATGTTTTAATATTCATTTTTTAATCAAAAAATCCCCACTGATATAATAATCAGTAGGGACGATTTTATCGCGGTACCACCCTAGTTGTGAAGAACATTCTTCACCTCTCGAATTTGTTAACGGTAAATTACCGTCTTTCCCTTCATAAAGAATTCACTTTACTACGGAAAAGAAGCTCGAGGACTGTAAATTTCATGTTTATCTATGGCTGGTTCGCAGCACCACCAGCTCTCTTTGCAGGGAGATAAGACATTACTTAGGTTCCTGTCATTGCTGAATTATTTAACTCTTTTAAATGTTATAGTTTTATTATTATATGCTGTGATTTTTACTTTGTCAATACATTTTGCGAAAAAATCTTATAATTATACATTTAGCCTATTAATTATTCGGCAGAAAACAGCCATCCGGCCCACATACCAGTCCCTTACTGCGACGCTCTTCCTCTAGCTTTTTTTCCTTTTCCAGTTGTTCTTTTTGCCATTCAAAGTCAATTTCAGCGCCGAATTTCTCTGGATATCGGATATACCATCGCTGTTTTCGGATAGTAAAATTATCTGGATCCAATAGAATCGCATCGTCAAGTTCCTGTAGTGCTTCGTCATTAAGGTTCTGTTTGGCATATTCCATACCCAGTTTGTATTTTGTCTGTGCCAACTGCAATTGCAGGTCAGAAACCCCTTGGTCCGACTCACCGTCGTTAAATTCAACTGTCTCTACTTCTCTATGAATCAATCTCTCAACTGCATTCACATGATCCGAATTTTCTACATTGAATCGTTCCTTGATCATACGGATCCTTCCATCTTCATCAATGAAAATTCCATTCGGCACAACCTTAAAACCAAACATGTTCACCAGCGTATTGTTTGTATCGACAAGGGTTGGAAAAGAAATCCCCTCGGTAAACGGCTTCACGACATCCGGTCCCTGACCATCAACCGCTACTGATAAAATTTCAAAGTTATTATCTTTGTTTTTCTCATATACTTCCTGCCAGCCTGGCAGTTGCTCACGGCATCGTCACCAGGAAGCCCACATGAAAATTAATCTATTTTTACCATGAAAATCCTTAGTCGAAACTTTTCTGCCATGAAGGTCTGTAAGCGTTATGTCCTGCATTTTTTCCAATAACACACTAATTCCTCCTTATGTCGGATATTATTTTTCCTGCTCAATCGCTTTAAATCCATTGATAATTTCCTCGATTTCTTCACTGGTAACCGTACGAAAATCAATCAGAACCTGCTCATTCATTATTCGTGTGATAATCGGTTTAGGGCATGTGCGTAATCTGTCAGCTAGCTCCTGCTCTGTAAAAGAGTCGTGGGTTACGGTAGCAACGAATGTCGGAAGTTCCACTCCGGGCATGGTTCCGCCACCTACCTGTGAAGTGCTTTTTTCCACGCCGATCCTGAAAGAAGCTGCCTCAGACCGCATAACACTAGCAAAGTGCTCAGCGTCCTGTCTTATTTCTTCAGCAGTACGGCTGATGTCGCGAATAGCAGGAATTTCTTTCTCCCTGTTTGTAAGATACATCTTTAACGTTTGCTCAAGCGCAGCAAGTGTCATCTTATCCACCCTCAGCACTCTGGCAAGCTGGTGTTTTTTTAGTCGATCTATGATTTCTTTTTTACCGGCGATTATACCAGCCTGCGGACCACCAAGCAATTTATCGCCACTGAACGACACAACATCTGCTCCTGCCTCAATCACCTGACGGACTACGGGCTCCTCACCAATTCCGTCTTCCCCATAATCAAACAATGACCCGCTCCCCAGATCTTCATAAAAAAGAAGGTTGTGTTTCTGGCCGATTCGTACTAGTTCTTCGGTTGAAACGGATTTTGTGAAACCAATCGTCCTAAAATTACTTGTATGCACCTTCATCAGCATTGCTGTCTCTTCATTTATGGCATTCTCATAATCGGACAAGTGCGTTTTATTCGTGGTTCCAATTTCTTTAAGATATGCTCCGCTTTCTTCCATTATTTCCGAGACACGAAATGACCCGCCAATCTCTACTAGCTGGCCGCGCGATACAATGACTTCCCTTTCTTTCGCCAGCGCGGTCAATATCATAAACACGGCAGCTGCATTGTTATTAACAACCATTGCAGCTTCTGCACCGGCTGACTCTTTCAACAAATCCTCGATAATGTCGTGCCGTGAGCCGCGTTTACCTGATGACAGATTAAACTCCAATGTGGAATAACTTTTGGCAACTTCGGCAGCATATTCAGCTGCCTGATTACTTAGTCTCGCTCTGCCAAGATTGGTATGCAGCACTGTTCCCGTTCCGTTTATAACCCGGGACAATTTATTTCTGCTCCATTCAGCCACTTTCTGTTCAACGTTTATAAATATAATGCTGGTAAAATCGTGTTCCGGGTATAGGGCGGGCACCTGACCATCTTGCAGTTCAGCACGTATTTGTCCTAAAACATTCCGAATATACGCGGTTAACCGCTCAGACGTCAGTTGATATTTATCACATAATTTTGTAAAACGGCAGTCCCGCTGAATTTCATGAACGGGTGGCAGCTCGCGCAGATAATTTTCCATTCCATGTCCTCCCTGCCCGGCGGAACCTTCTAACCTTCCATTTGAGCAATAATATCCTTTACATCCGGATATTCCCCTGTCTCGAGTTTCGAATAAATCTTTTCACCGTCGACAAAGACTTCAAACGCTCCACCTGAACTTGGCAAAAGCTCCAGTGAAGTGATATTCTGCCGGAAATGAGTGAATAACTGTTCCGCAAAACTTGCGGCTCTTGGTGCGTAGTTTCACATCATGCAAAATTCGATCTTTACCTTGTAGCTCATCAAAAAATTCCTCCCTCGGTTATTTTTATATTTATTTTAAAGCAAGCTATGTCCGGAAAAAAATAATAAGCTTTATTTTCGCCATTTTCGCTTATTTTCAATTCGTTCCGTCAGACCCTGGTCATCAAGCAGCTCGAGAATAGGAATCACATACTTACGGCTTACACCCAAAACTTGTTTAGCCTCTTTGATGTCAAAAGAAGATCCTGTATCCCGTTTCAGGTTTTCTACCACTTCATTATAAGCACGCGAATGTACCAGCATGTCATTAGTTAAACGGTACGCCTGTCCCGTATTAATAAGATAATAAGCTAACTCGTTACGGTCCTGTTCGTTAATTGGTGTTCCTTTAAAATACTCTTCCCAGTTACAAACCTTTAGTCCATCAGCTTTAAAAGCTGTAATAACTTCCTCCATTCGAGCCTTCCACTGTTTTGGTAAATGAGGGTTAAAAAAAGCATTCAATATGAATTGACCGTGCTTTTTAAATATGCCGTTTTCGATTAACACAGACAGACTGTATTCGGCAAGATCTTTTGAAAATTGATCACTTACGGTTTGAAGCAGTTCAGCTTTGTCCATTCCAGTCCGCATTGGATAAAAATCGTGGAACCTGTTTACGGATTCTTCCATCATTGTACTTACCTGTCGCACAAGTTTTGGCAAGCTATATTCATCTTCTGTAACTTCTACGAGATCTCCGTCAGCAAGCCCATTTTCCAATACAGTGTTTACCGTTTCTTTATCAAGCGTGGTGAATTGGATAATTTTTTTCCTGCTCAGAACCTGGTGACCGTTCAATACCTCTGCAATCAAATTTTCCGGTGTTCCTTCTTTCTTATCATGTAGCATCGCTATAGTTTCTTTTCCAAACCGGTACTTTTCCCCCTGTGGCTCAATAATCCAACCCCCACCAAGCGTCTCCATCGGTGTTGGCCTCCGCAAAATGAAACGATCTCCCCGCCGGACAACAATTTCTTCATTGAGCCGAATCTGACATAGAACCTCTTTTTCAGTGGCTTCCAACGTATTTCGGTCAAAAAACACAATTTTGCCCATGACCTCTGATGTGCCCGTATGGATTCTAACCGGAGCACGCTGCTTAAGTGGAGTGAAATCTCTACCCACTACAGAAAGTGAAACATCAATAGTGTCGGTGACAAGAAAATGGTCAGTGGACACGAGTACATTACCACGCTTTACTTCCTCTTTGTCCACACCACCGAGATTAATGGCAGTCCGCTGACCAGCCCTTGCTGTATTCACATCCTGATGATGGACTTGGATTTGCCGTGCCTTAACTTTTTTGTCTTCCGGAAGAAGTCGAAGCTGACTTCCCTGTGTTACCGTTCCTTCATATACAGTGCCGCGTACAATTGTTCCTTTTCCCTGAATAGAAAACACCTGGTCAACCGGCAGACGGAATGTCCCAAATGCGTCACGGACTGGCACATTTTCCAGTTCATCGAAAATAAGCTTTTTCAATTGATTGATCCCCTTACCAGATAGACTGTCCACAAAAGCGTAAGGCGCACTGTTAAAAACAGTCTTTGAAAGGCTTTCCCTGATATCCTCCGAGACCAGTTCAAGCATTTCATCATCAACTCGATCAATTTTGGAGATGGCGACGATACACCGCTCAATACCGAGGAATTGCAGAATTTCCAAATGTTCCAGGGTTTGCGGCATCACTCCTTCATCTGCCGCAACAACAAGAATCACCAGATCGATTCCTGCGACGCCTGCAATCATCTGTCGAATAAACCGCTCATGCCCCGGCACATCCACAATAGCTAAATTAGTGCCATTTTCCATCCTCAACGGCGCATAACCCAGCTCGATGGAAATGCTTCGTTCTTTTTCTTCCTTGAGCCGGTCTGTATCGACATTAGTAAGCGCTTTGGTCAGCGCTGTTTTGCCATGATCAATATGTCCAGCCATGCCGATTGTAAAATAGGTATCTCCCATTGCCCTGCACTTCCTTATGTATGATACTTTTACTTTAAGTAACATCGGCCCCAGTTTCAAGAAATTACCTTGGCTGGAGGCATGGATGCGGCGTATCGCTCAACAAAGTTGTATTTTCGCTTAATAAAGTCTTAATACCTTAATCTTGCTTCATTTTCGCGTAATAATATCTGAAAACCGCTTAATATCCTCCCCGGCAATGACTCGAACCATCTTCCCGGTAAGTCCGCACGCTTTATTTTCAACTAATAATAACTTATAATTGTTTCCGGAAGTTCTATCATGGGGTTGGATGGGTGACTGGTGTCCTCCTGGGTCTTCAAAACCCTGAGGGAGGCGCGTGCCGTCTCCGGTGGGTTCGATTCCCACACAGTCCCGCCATACATAAAAGCTTAGAATGCGACATTCCCTCAATCTTTTGGGATAATAGAAAAGGACATCATTAAAACATATGGTGTCCTTTTGCTATTTGAGCTTTCACCGAAAGGAGCTGGTAAAATGTCTGGAGAAGATAAAGTTAAGTTAACTTCCTTATCCAGTAAAGGTGGCTGAGGATGCAAAATCGGTCCTGAAGACCTGGCGCAGGTTCTGCGTCATTTACCAAAATCAGTTGATGATCCAAATTTACTTGTCGGTCTGGATACGTCCGATGATGCCGGAGTTTATAAAATAAACGACGAAACAGCAATCGTTCAGACACTGGATTATTTCACCCCTATTGTGGACGACCCATATATGTTCGGGCAAGTTGCAGCAGCGAACGCGCTGAGTGATGTCTATGCCATGGGTGGGAAACCAATTACCGTTATGAATATCGTCGGATTCCCAATCAACAAACTGGACCAGAGTATTCTGGCTCAAATACTTGCAGGTGCATCCGAAAAAGTAAAAGAATCGGGTGCCGTTATCGTTGGTGGACATTCCATCGATGATCAGGAACCAAAGTTCGGCCTATCCGTAACCGGTACAGTACACCCTGACCGAGTTCGTACAAATGCAGGCGCGAAACCTGGCGACAAGATTCTTTTAACCAAACCAATTGGTATCGGAATTCTTACTACAGCAATAAAAAATGATTTGCTTTCACCTGAAAAACTGGACGAAGTTATGAACCTGATGGCAACTTTAAACAAAGACGCTGCCGAAGTAATGGAAGATTTCCATGTTAATGCGTGCACCGACGTTACCGGATTTGGGCTCCTTGGCCATGCCTATGAAATGGCAAAAGGCAGTAACGCTGGCATCACCATAAATAACAGTGATGTTCCGGTTGTCGAAGGTACTCATGAACTTGCCGAACAAAATGTTGTCCCGGGCGGAAGCCGAAAGAACCATAAATGGCTTGCTGAAAATATTGAATATAGTCCGGACATCAGTGAAACCAATCAGCTTATTCTGTGTGATGCTGTTACATCCGGCGGATTGCTTATCTCAATCCCTGCCAATGAAGCAGAATCTTTACAAAAGAGACTAATTGAAAAAAACGTTTCGGCTTCCATTATTGGAGAAGTAACCAAAGAAAACCCAGGTAGAATTAAAGTAATCTGAAAATAAGGGCTCAATTTGAGTCCTTATTTACATAAGGAATTTATTTAATTGGCAGGATTTTCGGCTTTTACAATAAATACTGTTGAAAGTACGTTTTTAATTGCAAAGCGAGGAATACACCATGAAAAAATTAATCTTAATGATATTAATGATTAGCCTAGCGCTGGTCTTTTCAGCATGTGGGGACACGGGAGAAAACAGTTCCAGCGAAAATAATGGCAAGAAAAATGAGGCTTTTACAATCGGAGTAATTCCAGTCCAGACGGAAGGCGCGATGGACGACGCAATGGAAAAACTGCAATCACGCCTGGCGAAAGGACTGGACCGGGAAGTAAAACTCGAAGTATATCCGAATTACAATGGCGTTGTGGAAGCAATGAACTACGATAAAATTGATATGGCTTATCTCGGTCCATTAACCTACGTAATCGCCCATGCCAAAAGTGGAGCAAAAGCGATCATTACTCAATTAATTGACGGAGAGCCCTTCTATCATTCGTATATCATTACAAACAGTGAAAATGAATGGGACTCACTTGATGATTTGGTTAAAGAACCAGGTAAGGTTGACTTTGCTTTTGGTGATATCAATTCCACATCAGGCTCATTAATTCCTACAATTGAATTGCAGGATCGTGATATATATGAGTCACCCGACAAGCATCAGTTTAACTCGATACGGCATACAGGATCACATAATGCAACAGCCATGACAGTACAGAACAACCAGGTGGATGCGGGCGCCATAGACAGCGCAATTTACCACCAGCTTATTGAGTCAGGAAAACTAGATGAAGAGAAAGTGAAAGTTATCTGGAAGTCTGAAAAACTGTTCCAATACCCATGGGCAGTTCATAAAAACACGGATAAGGAAACAATAAAAAAACTGCAGGAGACTTTCCTGGCAATCGACGACCAGGAGATACTCGATGCTTTTGGCGCCGATGGATTTACCAAAGCAAGCAATGAGGACTATGAAAGCATCAGGAAGGCAGCTGTAAAACAGGGAATTATTAAGGAATAGAGCTGATAATAATGTGGTTCAAAAAAATAAATATTGTTACCATACTTATGCTGTTCATCGCTGCATGGTACAGTATGCGGCTCACTGAATTTGACCTGGCAAAATTTAAAGATTTCAAGAACATGATTGATTTCCTTGGGCAATGGTTCCCAATGGATTTTTCCCGTATCGAGACTTTACTTTATGATTCACTCGAAACGTTGGCAATGGCTTTTCTGGGAACCTTTTTTGGCCTGCTGATTGGACTGCCACTGAGCTTCATCGCCGCCCGTAACACAGCACCATTCAAGTCACTGTATCAATTTTCCCGGGTGGCGCTGAGTTTTGTCCGGTCAATCCCAGAAATTGTCTTTGGGCTGATTCTCTTAACCACGCTCGGACTTGGTCCTTTCCCTGCAGTGCTCGCTATTATGTTCCATAACATTGGTGTTCTGGGCAAACTAATTTCAGAACTTATCGAGGCGTCAGACCGCGGGCCACTGGAAGCAATGAAGGCCGTTGGTGCGAAAAACTGGATTGCAAATCTGTTCAGTATAATCCCACAAATTTGGCCAAATGTGCTGTCCCATTATTTTTACCGGTTTGAAGTGGCAATTCGCACGTCCCTAATTTTAGGTTTTATCGGTGGCGGAGGGATTGGACAACGACTCTTTAATGACTTTAATGTTTTTCATTATTCGGCTGTTTCGCTTGATGTGTTAATTATAATGATTATGGTGATAATCGTTGATTTTGCAAGCAGCTATGTACGAAATCGGATCATCTAAAGGAGGCAAGCGAATGATTGAGTTACACGATGTTTCTGTCCGCTATCCCGGGGCCAATACAGATGCACTTTCCATAAAAAGCTTGTCTTTTAAGCAAGGTGATTTTATTTGTGTTTTGGGGAAAAGCGGCGCAGGTAAATCAACGTTCATTCGCTGTTTGAACGGACTTCAGAGGCCGTCATCCGGAGAAATTTATCTTGCTGACAACCAGATTACTGCTATTAGTACAGGGGAACTGCGGAAAGCAAGGCGTGAAATGGGAATGATTTTTCAACACTTTAATCTGATTCCGCGCCTAACCGTGATGCAAAATGTACTGACAGGCACATTCGGTTACCGGTCTTCTTTTAAAAACCTAATTGGCTGGTTTTCCAGGGATGAAATAGAACAGGCAAAACAAATAATCTCGGATGTGGGTCTTTCCGAAATGGCGAATCGAAAAGTGGAAAACCTAAGCGGTGGTCAAAAACAGCGCGTCGGTATCGCAAGAGCCATGTTGCAGCAGCCCAAAGTCATGCTTGGCGATGAACCCGTATCAAGCCTTGATCCGGGTACTTCCAGTCATATTTTTAAGTTGCTTAAAGAATTGCATTTACGTCTTGGTTTACTAACGGTTATCAACGTACATGACGTCGAGCTTGCCCGCCGATTCGCAACAAGAATTATTGCTTTGAAAGACGGCAAGGTGATCTTTGATAGCATACCTGAACATTTCTCCACTGAGGCGTACAGAAAGACCTACGAATCGTAAAACGAAAGTGTCCCGGTTTTTGCCCGGGACACTTTTTCTAGCTTAACGCAACAAAACCTGCAATAAACCTTTAAGACAATGCAAAGTCAGTTACAGGATCTTCCGACAGAAAACCAACAGAACGGTTTGTCTCTTCCCCGTCCTTAATCTGTATTAATGTGGGGATACTCTGGACACCGAACTCCCCTGCCAACTCAGGTGACTCATCAACATCAACGTAATAAAAATCAACGGAATCCACCTGTTCAGCTACGCTTGAGACCACCGGCCTCAATTGACGGCAGCCTGGTCACCAATCAGCACCAAACTCCAGAATCATCGGCCGGGTCATACTTTTAACAAGCTGGTTATACTCTTCAGTAGTAATTGTTTTTGCCATGTTAAACCCTCCTTCTTACTTTATCCTTCCCGATTTGCTGAATTCTTTATCCCTTTTGCAAGGAATTCCCATTACATATTTTTACCCCTCAATGGCAGACTAATTTAAAAAGTCCATTTAGGGGGTTAATTATCTTGAGTAAACCACAAGAAGAACCGCTGCATTCAGGAGAAGTATTTAATCTTTGGTCTTATTTATTTGCTACGAAGGCAACGCTTGTTACAATGCAAATCCTGACTAATCATACGGGCGATCAAGACCTGAAAGATCTGCTTGATGATCTTACAGAAAACAGTTTTACCCAGGAAGACCAGCAAACGGAGACCATCCTAAAGGAAGCAGGAATCAGGTTACCACCCGCACCACCCGATCGTCCTAATGTGGAACTTCAGGATATCCCTGCAGGTGCCCGTTTTAACGATGCTGAAATTGCCGGCCTGGTCCAGAAAGAACTGATAACTGGAAAAATTACCTGCAGCTATATAATGGGCATTTCAACCAGGGAAGATATAGCGGAGTTGTTTGGCGACTTTCATACACAGAAAGCCGAATATGAAACAAAACTTCTAAAACTGATGAAAGAAAAAGGCTGGCTTGTTTCCCCGCCTATCAATGTTAAATGATGCAGCAGAACGGTGGTGAACAATAGTGGCAAAAAAAGCAAAGGGTATGATTATTGCCGCAATCGGTTCAATCCCCCTGATTATGACGCTTGGGAACTCAATGCTGATTCCGATTCTCCCGGCAATGAAAAAGTCGCTCGACCTTTCTCAGATGCAGGTAAGCCTTACAATTACCGTATTTTCGATTGCTGGTGCCATATTTATTCCTATTGTAGGATACTTATCCGACCGATTCTCGAGAAAAGTAATTATTTTGCCGTCCCTGATCCTGTTCGGGCTCGGTGGCCTTCTTGCGGGGTTTGGCGGGTCTTCCCTGCCCAATTCGTATGTCTGGATTCTAATAGGAAGGGTTATCCAGGGAATTGGCGCAGCCGGAACAGCACCAATTGCAATGGCGCTCACTGGAGACTTATTTAAGGGCGGTGAGCAAAGCCGAGTGTTGGGTATATTTGAAGCATCTAATGGACTCGGTAAAGTGCTGTCACCAATAATTGGTGCTCTGTTGGGACTGGTTGTCTGGTATGCCGTTTTCTTTGCTTTTCCAGCGCTTTGTATTATCTCCATACTTCTTGTCTGGATTTTCATTAAAGAAAAAAGCAATCGTCAGGCTCCTCCCCCATTCCACAAGTATGTCCGTGGATTGCTAAGTGTTTTTAAACATGAAGGACGCTGGCTGTTCACGACCTACCTGGCAGGCGGTACATGCCTGTTCACATTGTTTGGTATTCTTTTTTTCCTATCCGATGTGCTAGAAAAGAAATATAATATTGATGGTGTCATGAAAGGGCTAATCTTAGCTATTCCATTAATGGTGATGGTGACAACATCATATATCACCGGAACCAAAATCGGCAAAAACCTGGAACGCATGAAAAAAATAGCCCTGATTGGATTCGGGCTGATGACCATATCTTATGGCACACTTGTATTTGTTGAAAAGCTGGTACCCTTTCTCATGATTCTTGCCATTAGCAGTGTTGGCGCTGGCCTTATCCTACCTTGTGTCAACAGTATAATCACCGGAGCTGTAAGCAAGGAACGAAGAGGGTTTGTCACTTCGCTTTATGGATCAGTTCGATTTCTTGGTGTGGCAGCCGGCCCTCCCATATTTTCCAGATTAATGGAATGGTCAAGAACAGGGATGTTTATCTCACTCGCTACTTTCACCCTTATTGTTGGATTGCTAGTACTGCTGCTGATCCGCGTTAAAGGTAAGGATGGCAAGGAAAACCGAAACACCCCAATCCGATATAAATATGTATAGCATTCAGCTTAAGGCTTTTTCCGCCAGCTGAGCGCGTACGGCTGTGGAATTTCAAGCCGGCAAATCAAATCCACCATGGTCGTTGAAATCCATTGACTTAATAGTGCAAGAAAAATGATTTTCCAGCTGATGATAGCTGCGGTGATCAAGAATATGAAAGCATTCAGAAAGAACAATGGTTTTCCGGGTAAGATATTGCGACCAGTTGAAATCATAAATGCAATAACCCCTACCCCGCCATTTGATACGCCCTGCCGCATTAGGATACCAATTCCGGTGCCCAGCAGAATGGAGCCAATTACCAGGTCAAGAAAGACATGGCGGTGAACAAGGGTAAAATGTGTTTCGAAAAAATCAACCGATAATGATGTCATCGTGATCCCGAGAAATGTCCATAAAGCAAACCGTTTTCCGAGAATCTGCACACCAAGGAGTAGCATGGAAAAGTTAACAATCCATAGTGAGGGGCCCATGCTGATTCCGGTTATATAGTTCAACAGGATGGCAATTCCGCCTGCACCACCTGAGGGAATGGATTGCGGAAAGAGGAACAACCCCATCCCAAGTCCTTGTATAGCACCGCCAATGACAACTAGTCCATTTTTTATAAAAAATTGCTGCATGAAACTCCTCCTCAGGGAGCAACATGCTGGGACATGTCTCCCCTCCTAATTTCTATTCAGGTGCAGGACAAATCATGATTCCCTTTACGGAAGGAAGGAGGAATTTTCAATGGATAAAAATCAACTTAAACATCAGGATGACCGACCGAAAGTCGCTCCCGGCATTGACCCAGACGATTCATTCGGCGAAAAAGCAACTGAAGCCGAAGTTAAAAACAACCAATCTACCCAAGTAACCCGTCTCACACTTGATGAATATGAAGAATGAGGGACAAGGGGTGAGGGACGAGGGGTCAGGCTCCTTGTCCCACTTAAACGAAGAAAATGGACCGTCTTAATTGTAAATTCAATTAAGACAGCCGCTTCTTCCTGAGCACCAAAACCCTGCCGGTTTCAGTCCTCAAGGCTGATTTTTCAACCGCCTTACCTCCCCTAATATGCCATCGAAGCGTCATGATAATATTTAAATTCGAGCAAATTATTCGCCGGGTCAACCAGGAAGAATGTCATGTGTTCCTCCTGCTTCCCCTTGAAGCGAACCATTGGCTCTTTAAAAAATGGAAGTTCTTTTGCGGTTGCGGCTTCCAGCGCTGTATCGTACTCCTTCTTCTCCAAAAAGGTAATCCCATAGTGCCTTGGATACATTTTTGGATTCTCATCAATATTATCCGGGCTTAGATGGCAAACGACCTGATCACCAAAAAAGTCAAAGGTTACCCGGTCATCGTACCGCCTTGCGAGCCTGCATCCCAGTTTCTCATAAAACTCCACCGTTTCATCCAAATCCTTACATGGTATTGCCAAATGGAATACCTTATTAGTTTCACGCATTCGCTTTTCCTCCTTTAAAATAAATGAAATGTATCTGACCTCAACCCCAGCCTTAGTGTTTCTAGCGCAATCACTTCTGAAAGTGCAATATTGGCCAGGTTTACATCAGGCCCTCCATACTTAATAAAAAATGACTGCATTTTTTTGGTCGGCGCCTCAAAAATGAGCCTTTCCAGCGGAATACCTGATTCCAGAATTTCCTCAAAGATATCGGTCCGGAGAGCACCATCTTCCCGGCAAATCCCTGCCGTTCCACTCTCCCTTGCTTCTGTGATCACTTTTTCGGCCCCAGCTGAAATATCTTCATGTATATGATCAACCCACTCCGATGAAAGCTGACTGTCAGAATAGACAGCGTCCTTGTTACCAACCTCGCTGAACACGGTGAACTCCCGCGAGAATTCACTTATAAACCTTGCTTTCTCTGAATTAGTGATCGCTACTGTTCCATTTGAAATTTCCACATGGTTGCAGTCGAATTCGCAGCACAGATCATAAAAATGCTCAATTTTACCAACACTGAGGAATTTTTCAAATAACGTTCCTCCAAAAAAGAAATCAATGTTATTTTCCCGTAAACAGGCGATTTTTTCTTCAAGAAACGGTGTGACAAGCGAGGTTCCCCAGCCGAATTTCACAAAATCTATAAACTCACCGGAGCTGCGGATTGTGTCAATAAACAGATTAAGTGGGGCCCCGTTATCAATGATGACACTCAATCCATTACTGCGAGGTTTGCTTTCCCTGTCCGGTAGTGGAAGTCCTGCATTTCTCATACAATAACCCTCTCAATCATCGGTATTTTGCCGGTCCCGTTCACTTTCATTACAAAGTCGGATGGCCTCTCTTCCAAACAAATCAGAAGGTCTTCACGTTTGAACTCTGGTTTTTTCTCATCAAAAAACTTCTCTGCCGCTTCCGACTGTCTGATTCGATTAATCACTTCCAAAAAAGAAATATCCCGGGAACCCTCCAATATACTCTTTATATAGACTGCACAGGCAAAATCGTCTTCATCGGTGGGATGGGATGCAACGATATTTATTACAGGAGGATCTAATCTGTCAGCGAACTCTTCACGAACATATTCAGCTGTTGTCTTTGCACCAGCAAATCCGGTAACAAACAAGTGCTCCGTATCCAGGCAGTTTAACGCTGCCCGCACTCCATTAGTCGTCTTTTGAACCAGCGTACGCCCCTTAAGTTCTTGTTGCTTGATTTGATATGGTGAGTTCTCGAAATTGAACCCTTCAATCGGATAACCATTCGTTTCCCCTGCCAAAAGAAACGTCGGGTTTTTCTGTCTGAATTTTATAGCCTGTTCTGCTGTTTCCATAAGTAAGATCCGGTCAGCCCCCTGTAAAAGAGCATAGAAGGAAACAGTAAACGCTCGAATGACATCAACGACAATTGTAACGTTCGACTGGACCGGTGGCGTATGGCTGCCCTGGAATAAATGAATTTGCATCCTCTCCCCCCTAACAATGAATTGCACTCATGGATTACTGCACTCCAGACCGCTGACCATACAGCATACAAAAAGTATATTCGCCCATTACATTTCCGTTACTTTTCTTACAGGTAAAGTCTGAGGATTTGGGCTTTTATCCTTTAACAATCCACAGATTCGGTGAATACATTAACTCTAAGGCAGATACCCAATCAGGTGTCTGTATGTACGGAATTTGTAAAAAAACATTAAATAAGCGAGGGAAGAAATAAAGATATGCTGACATATAAAGACTGGGACGAGAAAGTCCAAACGGATTTGAACAATCAATTAAAGGATTTTATGCATGTCATCCGGTGGGCATTTGAAGAATATCAAAATAAAATAATCTACGCTTGCAGTTTTGGGGCAGAAGGAGTTGTCCTGCTCGATTTGATCGCCAAAGTTAACTCAAAGGCTAAAATAGTTTTCCTGGATACCGAACTCCATTTTCAAGAAACATACAATCTGATTGAAAAAATAAAAGATAGGTATCCGGATCTCCATATAAATATGGTAAAACCCGAACTGACACTGGAACAACAGGCAGAAGAGCATGGTGAAAAACTATGGAAAAAAGACCCGAACCTTTGTTGCAGCATCCGTAAGATCAAACCATTGGAAAAAGCGCTCTCCGAAGCAGAAGCATGGTTTTCGGGTCTGCGACGTGAACAGTCGTTAAGTAGAAGGAAGACAGAGTACATCAACCGGGATGACAGGTTTAAGAAGATAAAAATCTGTCCGCTGATTCATTGGTCCTGGGATGACGTATGGACCTACATCGAACTTAATGACCTTCCATATAATGAGCTCCACGACCAAAACTATCCAAGTATCGGTTGTGCGATGTGCACGCTGCCTGTTGAGGAAAAAGCTGATTCACGGGCAGGTCGCTGGGCTAATTTTAATAAAAAAGAGTGTGGACTGCACCAAACCTGACTAGGGGCTGTTAATCATGATAACAATGATACTTCTGCTTATTTTCGCATGCTTTTTTGCCATAAACATTGGTGCAAGCGGTGCGGCAGCTACCCTGGGAATTGCCTACGGATCCGGAGCGGTAAAAAAACGAACAACGGCCCTCATCCTGTGCGGTGTTGGCGTCCTGCTTGGTGCAGTAACAGGCGGTAGTGAAGTAGTGCGTACAATCGGTTCGGGTATCATACCCGAATCCCTCATATCGACCAATATTGCATTGATTATTCTGGTAGCCGCATCCATTTCGCTGTTTCTTGCTAACCTTGGTGGTATTCCGCTCTCAACAAGCGAGGTGACTGTCGGTGCCATTGTAGGTGTTGGGATTTCCTATCAGGTGCTGTTCATCAATTCGCTTACGGTAATTATAGTGTGCTGGCTTCTTGTTCCCTTCGCCGCTTTTATCCTGGCATATGCAACCAACAAATGCATACGCATTATGGAAAGAAAGCTACCTTTTTTATCACAAGGGAATTGGCCGAAGATATTAGCTTTACTGGTATTGGTTACCGGGTTTCTGGAAGCCTTCTCAGCGGGAATGAATAATGTCGCAAATGCAATTGGTCCAGTGGTGGCTGCAGGGCTGGTTACTATTGATTCTGGAATCTTGATAGGCGGTATCTTTGTTGCACTGGGAGCTATCCTTCTAGGCGGGAATGTGATCGAGACAAACGGAAAACGAATAACCAACATGTCATTACTGCAGGGCAGTGCTGTATCAGGAATTGGAGCAGGGCTTGTAATGGTTGCTTCCATCTTTGGCATTCCAGTACCGCATACCCAGGTAACCACCTGCAGCATCATGGGAGTCGGTGTATCGGATAATGGTCGGGAAATTTGGAAAAAAAACATCATGACGAAGCTGGTAAGTACATGGGTACTCTCCCCACTGCTTTCCCTGGTAATATCCTATAACATGGTAGAAATCTTAAAAGACTTTAATTTCACCGGAACAGCTATACTTCTAGGACTTTTCTTTGTTATGTATCTGCTTAGCTCCCGAACTAAAGAAATAGCAATCCGGCCCTTATCCTTTTATGGAAATTATACTTTAGTGAAGAATAGGAGGAAGATGCCATGAACAAACCCCACGGCGGTATATTGATAAACAAAGTGGATACCAATTATAAAACAGACCACGGCTTCCAGGAGGTGGAACTGGATTCAATGGCACTAAGTGACCTAGAGCTGATAGCAACAGGGGCTTACAGTCCGCTGACCGGATTCATGAACCGGGAGGATTATTCATCCGTTGTCCAGTCAATCCGTCTCAAGAACGGGCTACCCTGGAGTATCCCTATTACCCTACCAGTTGATGAAAAAAAAGCAGATACACTCGCAATCGGGGATACAGTGAATCTTGCACGGGATGGTATTATAGTTGGAACATTGACTATTGAGGATATTTACACCCCGAATAAGGAATTGGAGGCCAAAAAGGTTTACGGCACGACTGACCGAAGCCATCCAGGCGTAAAGAAAATGCTTTCCCGTCACGACACATACATCGGTGGCCCCGTTACACTGGTACGATATCCGGAGAAAGAACAGTTTCAGGATTATTTTCTCGAACCAAAAGAAACCCGAAAAACTTTTGATGAATTAGGCTGGGAGACTATTGTCGGTTTTCAAACGCGCAATCCCGTCCATCGGGCACATGAATACATTCAAAAAACTGCCCTTGAGACAGTCGACGGATTACTCCTCCACCCGCTAGTTGGAGAAACGAAGTCAGATGACATACCGAGCGAACTCCGGATGAAATGCTACCATATCCTTCTGGAGAACTATTACCCGAAAAACCGTGTTTTCCTGTCAGTTTTCCCGGCGGCCATGCGATATGCCGGTCCCCGTGAAGCTGTTTTCCATGCACTAGTACGCAAAAATTACGGTTGCACTCATTTTATTGTTGGCCGGGATCACGCTGGTGTTGGTGACTATTACGGCACATATGACTCGCAAAAGATCTTCCAGAACTTTACCGAGGATGAAATAGGCATTACCATTCTAAGTTTTGAAAACAGCTTTTACTGCAAAAAATGTGAGAGCATGGGGACGTCTAAAACCTGCCCGCATCCATCTGATAATCATATCTCCCTTTCCGGCACAAAAGTCCGGGCAATGCTCCGTGAGGGCAAGATGCCACCAAAACAATTCAGCCGGCCGGAAGTCGCAAGCACGTTAATCACTGGTATGTCTGCAGAACATTTAACAGGAACGGAGCGATAAGCATGACACAGCAAAATTTAATCTGGCATCCAGCCACCATTACAAAGAAGGACCGCCAAAAATTAAATGGTCATAAGAGCTGTGCCCTGTGGCTTACCGGTTATTCCGGCTCTGGAAAATCCACGGTGGCAAATGAACTCGACCGCCAGCTTCATGCTATGGAACTACAAAGCTATGTCTTGGATGGAGATAACGTCCGGCAAGGGTTAAATAGGGATCTGGGATTCAGCCAGAATGATAGGATTGAAAATATTCGGAGGGTTGGAGAAGTAGCTAAACTTTTCGTCGATAGCGGAGTTATTGTAATGACTGCATTTATCTCCCCGTATCAAAAAGACCGCAATCAAGTAAGGGAGTTGTTTGACGCTGATGAATTCTTTGAAATATACATCGATTGTCCGCTCGAAGTATGTGAAACCCGAGATCCTAAAGGCCTGTACCAGAAAGCTAGAAACGGGGAAATCTGTGACTTCACCGGGATAGATTCACCTTATGAACCACCTTCCTCCCCCGACCTGACAATCGACACTGTTAACTTCTCAGTCAATGAGGCGGCAAAAGAAATAGTCGCTTTTCTAAAGACAGAGAATATATTTTAACTTTGAGGGCTGGCTCATCTGTATGAGTCAGCCTTCTCTTTTGGCACAATACCATCTCCAGAACCACCCAGTATCTTCTTAAATAAGTCTCAGCCTAAAAATAGTTGTATTTTAAAGCAGTTCATGACATATTTATTTATATAGAAAGTTATAAAAATTTAGAAAGGAGATGAAAGTTATGGCAAAAGCCGGGAAAATCGGTTTACTGCCACAGATTCTTATTGCCTTTGTTGCAGCCATACTCGCTGGTGTAATCTTTGGTCCGGCAATAGATGTTGTCCAACCTTTAGGGGATTTATTTTTACGGCTTATTAAATTTATTATCGTTCCGTTGATTGTATCCTCATTGATTGTTGGGGTAGCAAGTACTGGCAACATGGAAACCCTGGGAAGAATTGGCGGCAAAACAATACTCTATTACATTTGCACAACCTTTTTTGCTGTCTGTATTGGACTGCTAGCAGCTACGATATTTTCTCCAGGAACCGGGGTATCTATATCCAATGCAGGTGAAGTACCTGAAGCCACCGAGACTGGCGGATTTATCAGCGTTCTCCTGAACATTATTCCAACAAACCCGATTGAAAGCTTATCAAGCGGTAATATTCTGCAGATAATCTTCTTCTCTATTTTCGTAGGGGTAGGTATCACTATGGTCGGTGAAAAGGCTGACCCAGTTTATCGTTTCTTCGACGGATTTGCTGAAGTAATGTACAAAATCACATGGGCGATCATGCGACTTATCCCTCTTGGAGTATTCGGCTTACTCGCTCCGATTATCGGGGAATACGGCCTTTCCGTACTTATGCCAATGATTAAGCTTATAACTGTCGTAGCAGGAGCATGTATTGTCCATGCAGTTGTAACATATTCCATTGCTGTAAAAACCCTTGGGAAAATAAGTCCTTTGAAGTTCTTTAAAGGAATTGCACCGGCAACCCTCGTTGCGTTCAGTACCCAGAGCAGCTCTGGAACCCTGCCTGTCACAATAAAATGCTCGGAGGACAACTTGGGTGTACCAAAAAGGATATCAAGTTTTGTCTTGCCACTCGGCGCAACGATTAATATGGACGGAACTTCACTTTATCTAAGTGTCGCCGCCCTATTCACTGCCCAGGCTTACGGTATTGAACTGACATTCAGCCAGATTCTTATGATTGTCCTGCTTTCTACCTTAGGTTCCATTGGAGCAGCAGGTGTACCGGGCGCTGGTCTAGTAATGCTGACCATGGTTCTTACAGCTGTTAACTTGCCACTTGAGGCTATTGCACTAATCGCAGGTGTCGACCGGTTCATGGATATGTTCCGAACCGCCACCAACATTACCGGTGATGCATCAGCAGCTGCAGTAATTAACGCTTCTGAATCTCGAAAAGAACATACAGAACCGGCCGCAGAAGCTGGTTAAGATAATTACCCAACTTATTATTCGTCCTTCATATTTTTATGGAGGATTTTTTTTATTGTAATTCACCCGGTTACAGGCAGGCATAGACCGGATAACCAACCTATATACTGAATTTTTTCTGATTATTTATCTCGATATCTTCCAAATTATGTTAGAATTATTATACTATTGTGTTTAGAAGGTGATTATGATTGAAAATACATATGAAAAAATAGTCTCGCTTAAGGAGCTTTCGATCCATCTTGGCGGCAAAATGGTTCTAAATAGAATTAGCCTCGATGTCTATAGAGGGCAGATTATCGGGTATATCGGGCCAAATGGTGCAGGAAAAAGCACAACCGTTAAAATTATGCTCGGATTAATGGATGCCTACCAAGGAGATGTCGAGATTTTCGGCAAGGATATAGCTTCAGGAGATCATACATATAAGCGAAGAATCGGATATGTTCCCGAAAATGCGGAAATCTACGATAATCTTACGGCCCAGGAATACTTAACTTTTGTCGGCCAGCTATATGGAATGGAAGAGAGAGAAATTGAAAATAAGGCCAGAAAATTAATGGCTCAATTTGATATGGAAAATGTCTTTCATACTCGAATCTCCTCCTTCTCTAAAGGTATGCGACAAAAGGTTCTGATTATTTCCAGTCTGCTTCATGATCCCGATTTGCTGTTTCTGGATGAACCCCTTAACGGTCTTGATGCGAACAGTGTAATGATTATAAAAGAAATCCTGGCACAGCTGGCGGCACAGGGAAAAACAATTTTCTATTCCTCCCACATTATGGATGTCGTCGAGAAAATCAGTAACCGCATTATCCTGTTGGCAGAAGGAGAAATAGTCGCTGACGGCAGTTTTTCCGAACTGCAGAAGAAAAATACAGAAGGTACATTGGAGGAAATTTTTAACCAGCTAACCGGGTTCAATGAACATAAAGAAATCGCTGGTGAATTTGTTCGAATTGTCAACGGGGGAAAACGTGATGGATGACTTTCGCTCCCTCAAATTATTGGACTCTTTCAAGTTCCTTTTCAAAGCTCTTCACGTTGACTATGGTACGATGCGAAAAATTCTCGAATTAAAATTGACAATGGACCAACGCAGAGCACCAACTGTTTTCACCGCCCAGTCAGCCAAGAAGAAAGAGGGAAATCAATTTCTCAAATCTTTGTGGATTTATACACTATACGGGCTCATTATAATTCCCTTTTTATTTATGGACAGCAATTATATATTCCAGATGAGCCTAGCTTTTGGCATTATCCTCTTTTTCCTGATGACATCAATGATATCAGAGTTCACTACGGTTTTACTCGATGTGCGCGATAAAAATATTATCGGCACAAAACCTGTCAGCAGACGGTCGTTAAGTGCAGCCAGAATGGTACATATCTGTATTTATATGACATTGCTAACTTTAGCAATCGTTATCATCCCGCTTGGCGTTATGATTTTTAAAATAGGTCTCGCATTCTCCCTATTATTTATAGGTATGCTTCTGTTAAGCGTGCTGTTTGTTATTGCGCTCACGGCACTGATTTACATATTTATTCTAAGATTTTTCAGCGGCGAACAATTAAAAGATATCATTAATTACGTTCAGATTCTGTTATCGGTTGGTGTTGTTATAGGATACCAGGTACTTATCCGTTCGTTTGAATTTGTGGATTTCACTACTTCTTTCCACTTCAGCTGGTGGCATATCCTTATCCCACCTATTTGGTTCGGCGCGCCATTTGAAGTGTTTCTTGCGCAAAACCATTCAAGTGGAATGATTACTCTAACAGTACTAGGTATTATCATGCCAATTATTTCAATTCTGGTATACTATCGTTTGATGCCTTCATTTGAACGAAATCTGGAAAAACTGCTGACCGAATCTCGGGATGGGAAAAAATCAGCATTTAGCTTGAACCGTTTGCTGTCACGGCTTGTCTGTTTTACAAAAGAAGAACAGGTATTTTTTCAGTTTTCCGCACTGATGATGAGCAAGGAAAGGGATTTTAAACTGAAAGTATATCCCTCCCTGGGGATGGCGCTGATTTTTCCATTCCTATTTCTGTTTAATATGATACGGGATGGCGGATTAAACGATTTATCGGGAAGCAAAATCTATTTAACCATTTATTTCAGCAGTATAATAATCCCAGCTGTCATCCATATGCTGAAATATGCAGGATCATACCGGGGCGGATGGATATTCACGGCCGCCCCCGTCAAAAATATTAGTCTTCTCGGTCGAGCTGCGGTCAAAGCTTTTATTGTTAAACTGTACCTGCCTGTGTTTACAGTACTAAGCGTTGTATTTCTTGCTATTTTTTCAACCGAAATTCTGCCTGACCTGGTTGTAGTATTTTTATCGGGATGTATTCATACCATTCTCTCATATATACTCTTAAATAAAAATCACATCCCATTCAGTGAGTCGTTTGAATTCGCTCAGGAAATCAATACAGCCGAAAATATTATGCTGACAATTCTGGCAGGGGTTTTTGCTATAGTCCATCTTATGGTGATATCAATAAGCTATGGGATTTATATTTATTTGGCAGTTTTGCTGTTTGCGCTTATAACAAGTTGGATAGTAGTCTTCCGTAAATAGTAACAGTAAAGAGAGGAATCGAGCGGCTAATTTCCAGCCGCTCGATTTTTTAATTTCCGACCTGCCATGGGAGAGCAGCTTTCTTGGGCTGCCGCAAATTCGGTATTGCAGCTTGCTTGCACACTTAGCACCGACCTGTAGACTGGACCTTCAGCCCTGTCCCTGTTTACGCCGTAGCGATGAGAGGTCGAACGAGACGTGAATTCTTCCAAAAACACCGCTCATCGACCTAATGAACGGTCGAACAAAGCGAGAACCCTTCCTAAACACCGCTCATCATCATTATAAGAGGTCGAACGAAGCGAGTACTCTTCCAAAACACCGCTCATCAACTTGATAAGCGGTCTTCTTCCCTACGGCTCCACTAATTCTGAAAAGGTTATACACTCTTCCCCGCAAAAAAATCAGGCTGTGATATGTGCTATCACAGCCCGAACGTTTAACTCTATTATTTTTCTGCTAAATGCTTGACGCTAAAATTACAAGTTGTTATGGTTGTAATTAACGGCGATCCTTACGCCTGTTACTGTTCCCAGAGCGTTGACGGGCACGACGGTTTCCGCCTTTTTCACCAATCTCTTCATAGAATTCCTGGTCATGATTGCGGGAAGTGGTGTTTCCGCCTTTTTGACCAATTTCCTCATAGAATTCCTGGTCATGGTTTTGGGAAGTGGTGTTCCCTCCCTTTTGACCAATCTCTTCATAGAATTCTTGGTCATGGTTCTGGGCGGTAGTTTTGCCGCCTTTCTTACCTATCTCTTCGTAGAACTCCTGATCATGGTTACGTGCTGTTTTTTCGCCGCCTTTTTTACCTGCTTCTTCAAGGGTCATTTTCCCGTTATCATTGTTGTTATAATTCTTTTTGTTGTTACGAGCCATTCTTAACATCTCCTTTCAGAGTAGTAGGTTTTTAGCGTTATAATGCTTTTTCAACAACACTCACAGACCATATCACTCGTTAAACGGAATTTTAAAACTTTATTCAAGAAATCTTCCCGTTATTTATTGTTGCGGCTGCTATTGTTGCTTTGGCGGGCACGTTCTTTTCCGCCTTTTTCACCGATTTCTTCATAGAATTCCTTATCATGGTTCTTGGAAGTTGTTTTTCCACCCTTTTGACCAATCTCTTCATAGAATTCCTGGTCGTGTGTTTCTGCAGTGGTTTTTCCACCTTTTTGACCGATATCCTGATAGAATTCCTTGTCATGATTTTGTGCAGTGGTTTTGCCGCCTTTTTTACCAATCTCTTCGAAGAATTCCTGATCGTGATTCTGTGCGGTAGTTTTGCCGCCTTTTTTACCTGCTTGCTCTACTGTCATGTTCTTGTTGTTATTGTTCTTAGCCATTCTGAACATCTCCTTTCGAGTTTAAATGATTAAAGCTTGCACATAATTTTTGTACCCACTGTCTGGAAACTTTAAAACATTCTCTTTTAAGAATTGTTTCGGTTGTTATTCTTGCTGTTGCTACGGCTCATATTGCGACTTTGACGGGCGCGTTCTTTACCGCCTTTTTTACCGATCTCCTCATAGAATTCCTGGTCATATTTTTGTGAAGTTGTTTTTCCACCTTTTTGACCGATGTCTTGATAGAATTCTATATTATGGTTCTTCGCGGTGGTTTTGCCGCCTTTTTTACCAATCTCTTCGAAGAATTCCTGATCGTGATTCTGTGCGGTAGTTTTGCCGCCTTTCTTACCTGCCTGTTCTAGTGACAGATTGCCTCTATTATTTCGTTTAGCCATTTTTAACAGCTCCTTTCAATAATAATAGGCTTTGTCATCGCCTTACAGTAACTAGATTTCCGCTTAAGCATTCAGTTAAACATAATTTTATTAGAAACATAGATTTATAACTACGTTGAAATAATAGGAAATATCGCCTAAAAACAAAAGCCCCTCCCCTTCCAAATAACAGGAATGGCCCGGATTCCTCCGGGCCTTCTACTGATTACTCTGTATATTTCTGCGTCATTTTATTGAATATCTTTTCGGTAGTGACCTCTTTTTCCTTCTTTTCCTTTTCTTCAAGTTCGAGTTCCAGCCGATCCTCATCGGACAATCTGAAAAAGTTTTCCTTCTTCTTGGACTTTTCTTCTTTAGGAAGCATTGCCATTAGCTCCTTCTATATTGGATTTTACAAACGGGCATTTATTTCCGAGTCCACATAATTCTTGCGTTTCATCCAGATAAATCCGTCGCCTTTTGTTATCACTGCCACATCAATTGGCGGTCCGACAGATTCAGTTGCTCTGGTTACCCTACGTTTAAAAGACGTAAGGTTAATGAGTGCTTCTGTCATTTCAGCCAACTCTTCCTTAGGCAAAGAACGAACGACACCCAGTAAAGGATTGACATGGTTGTTTTGCTGGTACTCTCTGACAGAATCCTCAATGGACTTATACATATCATTACCCATTTTTACCAGGTCATTAACCTGCTCGTCCGTAAAATTTATCGGCAAATGCTCCTGAATTTGTTCGTGGTAACGACCAAGCACATTATCGATGATTCCGAAGATTGTATCTTTCATGGTTGGTTCAATCCCTTCGATAAAGGAATCAACCATTTCAGTCTGGGCAAATGCCGTTATAGTTGCCGTTCCATCTTTTCTGTCCGATGTATAACTTATTTTCTTTTCCCGGAGTTTTTTATATTTAAGCTGTCCGAACACAAACCCTTCCAGCCGGTAATTCAAGAGATGCGGAAATATTTCAGACTCACCATATCCGGCTATCACTAGACCGGTGCTGCCAAGGCTGAAATAGTTACTTTTCACTGCTTCAAAGGCAAGTTCTTTCAATTTTTCTTCAAGAGAAGCAGGGATTTCATACCGTATAAGGTTATCCTTTATTTCCATGATCAACGAACCGAACTTATCACGGAAGGGAGCATACTCAATATCCAGATAATCTTCCTCCTGCTCCCTATACGTATTAATATTGCGCTCAACACAACCAGTCAGCCATTCTGTTACCGTTTCTGAACTGACTTCCTCTCCTTCTTCTTCTTTGTCACTAATATTTTCCTCTACTTCCCTTACGACTCGCTTCAATACATCAGAAAAAGTCCGATAAATAATAACTTCTTCCATATCGGGATGTTTAAAACGCTCATCTTGCCGCAGAAAATCCATAAAATCTTCCACGTAATACGAAAGATCATTAAATTTCCTGTCTCCCAGATACTCCCTATACGATTTAATAATGACATCCCATGGGACTTCCATAAATGAGGCTGCGCCGTATACCATAATTCCAATGGGGTGATCACTGGACAACGAAAATAACTTGTTTGCGGAGTTATAAATCTTTTGAATTCCTTCACGGCCGCTTGTAATGGCACTATCAGCTGCCAGCGACATTCCGAGTTTGTTCATGATCACTACTTCTGCTGTCATCTCACACCCGCCTTTTTTCCTTGATATAGACTATTTATCACTACCGGGCAAAATTGAAACAGTGAAAAAAAATTGCGATGCCACCTGAAATTCCTATCATTCGATAGTAATAATAAGCAGTGGTATATTACAATCGGCCCACACTGCAAAAAGGTAGCAACTGATTTAACTAAAAGGTTATACTTTTTAATGAAGCTCTAACAAGGACGTGACACTATGACTACAGAGGAGAAACAGACCGCAGTCCGGTTTGAACAGGTGAATTTTTCCGTTGGCGGAACACATATTCTAAAAAACATTTCTGGTTCAATCCGCAAAGGTAAAATCACGACACTTGTCGGCCCATCGGGGGCAGGAAAGACATCACTGTTCCGTTTATGTAATGGAATGCAGTCACCCGATACAGGCGAAATTCTTATTGAAGAAAAAAATATCAGTGATTACGATCCCGTAGTATTGCGAAGAATGGTAGGCATTGCCCTGCAGAGCGCCACGATGATTCGGGGAACCGTTGCAGAAAACCTTGCCCTTCCGCTCGAATTGCAGGGAAAAGAATTACCGAAAGACGATGCAGCTGAACTGCTTAACATTGTGGGATTAGAGGAGAATCTGATGAACCGAAAAGCAAAGGACTTATCAGGCGGACAGCGGCAGAAATTATCAATTGCTCGGACGCTCGTTAATCGTCCGCAGATTCTGCTGCTTGATGAAATCACATCTTCCCTTGACCGGGTATCACAGCAGGATATCGAAGAATTGATCATCCGGATTAATAAAAAATACGGTACTACCATTATCTGGATTACCCACAGTCTGCAGCAGGCACTCCATATCGGTGATTTTACATGGGTTATGATGGCCGGTGAAGTAGTGGAAACCGGAGAAAGCAGTCTGCTTGAAAATCCGCAGAATGATCGTGTCCGCCGGTTTGTGAAGGGGGAAGTTGAATGAGTTATCTCGAACTTGCACTCACACTCATTTTCGTATTAATTCCACTTTTACTATCCAAAACACTTAATCTTGGACTTGAAAAGGATACATTGATTGCAACGATACGTTCGATCATTCAATTGCTGGCTGTCGGTTACGTTCTTCAGTTTGTTTTTAATGCGGAAAACTGGATATATATCGTTCTGATGATAGCCCTGATGATTGCGGCAGCGGTTCAGAATGCCCGGAAAAAAGGTGCTTCCATCCAGGGTATTACTTGGAAACTCATTGTAACCTTTATTTTTATCGAGATACTGACACAGGGGATTCTGCTTGGCTTGAACATTACCCCTCTCACCCCCCAGTATGTAATCCCAATCAGTGGGATGGTTATCGGGAACTCTATGGTTCTCTCGATTCTTTTCCTGAATCGGTTTACCGCTGAAATGGAATCACGGCATGATGAAGCAGAGCTTGTCCTATCACTCGGAGGAACACCGAAACAGGCAATCCATAACCAGCTGATCGCTTCCATCCAGGCAAGTACCATCCCTACAATTGAAAGCCAGAAAACAATTGGGCTGGTGCAATTGCCGGGTATGATGAGCGGGCAGATAATCGCTGGTGCAGACCCTGTCCAGGCAGTATTATTCCAATTGCTGATTTTATTTTTATTGTTAACAACCGCAGTGGTAACAAGCGTTATTCTTGGTTATCTGTCGTATCCGACTTTGTTTAATGATCGCATGCAGCTGTTAGGAATTGAAAAAGAATAGGGATAACTAGTCCCTGATCAATTCCGCAAAATGAGAAAGGATTCTGGCGGTGAGTCCCCAGATAACATAATCATTATAAATATAGAAGTATTCCTCAATTTTACCGGTGCGCCAATTGTAGTTCTCACCACCGACAATAAGGTCAAATGGAAAATCATCTTCTGGCTTTACCGAAAGATTTACATGATGGATTACCGGTTCGGTTTCGAGGAAAAATTTAAGCGGAACAGTGAACACTTCCCCTACCTCAGCGGGATTCGGCTCGATTGAATCAGAATTATGAATCATTCCGGCAAATGGGTACACAATCATCCCAAACGGTGAGACCATATAATCGAGGGAATGCACATCCGAAATATCTTTTCTGGTTATTCCCAGTTCCTCGGTTGTCTCCCGGACTGCTGCATCGGCAGGACTCGCATCACGCTCGTCGATCCGGCCACCAGGGAAACATATTTCTCCCGGTTGCCGTCGAAGGGTTTCGGCCCTGGTTTCAAAAAGCACGTGGATTCCTTCATCTTTTTCTATTAGCGGCAGAAGGACCGCATATTTGGTGAACTCTTCACTGCCAAGAATGACAGGTGAGTGGTTTTTTATCTTATTAATAATAGTATCAGGTTCCATCTGCACACCTCCGTAATAGATATGTTATTCATTTTAACATTAGTTTGCAATTTAATAGAAAAAAATCAATTATCGGCTTAATGAGAGGTCGAAGGAAGTGAGAAGCTCTTCCAAACGCCTCTCATCCACTTGATGAGCGGTCGAAGTATCAATCGTAAAACTTCGGAGAACGAAAAAGCATCATGCAGCGTAATCAGCTACATGATGCTTTTTCATAATATCTTGTAAAACTTTTAACAGAACGAGTCTTTCGGTTTTGGTACAGATAATCCAAAAATCGGTCTTAGATAAAGCGCGATGAAAGTTCCACCAAGCGCCATGATTCCCCAGATGTAGCCATGCAAACTGAAGGAAGCAATTCCACCAAAATAAGCACCGATGTTACAACCGAATGCCAGACGTGCGCCGTACCCCATCAGCAGTCCGCCGATTACAGAAGCCGCCGCATTCTTACCAGTTATTTTATTGAATTTGAATAATCCGCCGGCAGCAGATGCAAGAAATGCACCAAGAATAACGCCGAAGTTCAGAACAGTGGTAGTATCGGCAAAAATAGATGAATTGAGTGCTACCGCGTTGGCACCCTGCCAGTATCCCCAGCCAGCAACATCAACGCCGAAAACCTGAGCAACTTTAGAGCCCCAAAGTGCAAATGCAGAAGTGATACCCCATGGTGCTCCACGAGTCATCAATGTCAGCGCATTAAGCACGGCTAGAACGATTGCTGCTGCAAATAACGGCCATGAGCCACGGAAAATCCGTTTCCAGCCTGATGTTGACGGAACAGGGGCCATTTTAGGTGCTCTGCGATTCTTTTCAATCCTAACCGTAATCCAAGCAATAAGACCAAATAGAATAATAGAGACAAGCCATGCTCCTCCATATCCAAGGCCTGTGGAAGTTGCCAGCGATACTGGCTGGTAGGATGGCAGATCTTCAGTCCAGAAAGGCAGGTGGGCTGCACCCACTGTCGCTCCGACTATAAAGAATAGCAGTGTGATAAACATTACCGAACGACCGCCGCCGATTGCGTACAGCGTCCCTGATGCACATCCTCCGCCAAGCTGCATTCCAATTCCAAACATGAATGCTCCAACGAAAACACTAACACCGATAGGAGACACATACCCGGCCACACCGTCTCCAAAGAAAGAATAGCCAAATGCCAAAATCGGGGCAAATAGGGTCACCGCTACAGCAAGCATCAGCATATGCGCTCGTAATGCTTGCCCGTTCCCCACTGACATGATTCTGCGAAAGGCTGAGGTAAATCCGAATCTGGCATGGAATAATGTATATCCAAGCAAAAGTCCAATAATCAACAGTAATGGCTGAACAATATTTTGTGTAAATATTAGATAAATCAGTAATACGGCACTGACAAGCAGTCCACCGATTATTAATTTGGTTTGCGGTTTATTTAAATCAGTATCGCCCCGTTTAACCGGGTCTCGTACTTCACTGACAGGTTGAACTTTGGTCGCCATGCAAACCATCCTTTCCTGATAAAATTAGTATGAATTAATACATCAATATATAATACCGACTTCTTGTGTTTGTGTCAAACGTAAAAAAACACAGCATCCGGTGGGCTCCGAAATACTGTGGATAGTACTCAATGTATTAGTGACGTTTTTTGGTTTTCTTATTATTATACTTTTCTCGCGGGGTTAATGGCTCATTGGCGAATTCATGATCAAATTCCTTCGACAAGTCCTTCCTCACTGCCTGCTCATCACTTTGTGAGTTACCCTGTTTTCTACCTGATTTTTTTCCCACATCACACACCTCCATACCACATAGTTTGCGTAAATTTGGAGTGGTTATTCGAATAGCAGGTCTATTACGCGTGGGTTTTTTGGTGTTCATAGCAATATACTTTACCGTTGAATTTCTTGTTTGACTGGCAATAGCGATTAACTTTTTCTGAAACAACTTTATCACAAACACAGCATTTTGCGGCAGCCTGTTGAGTTCCTTACTTTTATTTGCTTTATTTGTGTGTACATCCCTGATTTTTTTATCCGTAATATTTATCTTCTTAAGCGTACTATGTATTTTTGCGATATCTTTTTCTGTAAATAAAGGCTCTTTATATGTCATTTTAGCAATGGACAGTTTTCGCTTAATAGTTTCAGTCAAATATAAATCATATATTACAATTTCATCCGAAGATATTTCTCTTAAATCCATCCCAATTTTGAGTGTACATCGCTTTGTAAAAGAAATTACAGAAACAAAATAGCGATGAAACTTGTTGTCAATATAAGGTTTTAATGCTTCGATATGTCCATAGTTTTGCAGAACCGGGCTCATCATCTTAAATTTTCCATTAACTAGCCAGGTCTTTCTCTCCCTGCCACCATAAATTGTCCCCTGATAATTCTTTGTCTCAATAACAAAAATACCGTATGACGTAATAACAATGTGGTCAATCTGCGAATAACCGGTGGCTGACTTAGGGTTCTCTACCATAATATCTGATAAGTATTTATATTCCTTTGGGAACTGGGATAACTGAATATCAATTTTATGTTCGCCGATCTCCCCTTTTCTCGTGGCAATTCGGTTATTGTCCTTGCTATTGGGAGCAGTGGAACGGGTCTGTCTTTTTGCTGTTTTTACTTCAGCTTTCTTCTTAAATATATCTAATATCCCCATAATGAAACTCCCTTAATCTGTTTGTCCATTATATCGGCTTATTTATATTATGATTTAGGAATAACTCTAAAAATTAATATGAATTCAATTATTTTGTTTGCTATCATATAACCATTTATAATAACTATGGGAATAACAGATAATCAGAGAGAGTGAGATACATATGAGCATAAATATACGACAATTGAATCAGTCTGATTACTCTTATTTGGAAACGATGCAGACTGGAAAAGATAATGATTACGTACTTCAGATTTTTGACCGGCTTATAACCGGTAATAACCGTCTATTCGGCTTATTTCTCGACAATCAGCTGGTCAGTGTCGGAGGTTATTCTATTTTCGCCGGCAGGTATGCGATGCTGGGAAGATTAAGAAGTGACTTGCGCTTTCGAGGTAATTCTTATGCGTCCAAGTTAATGGCATACATGCGGGATGAGGCATTGAACCTTGAAGAGGTTCAATGGGTTGGTGCCAATACCCAGGAAGAAAATTTTGCAGCACGAAGAGTAATGGACAAGAATGGATTTAAAACTTATTCACGATTACATGGGGCAATGACAAAAGACACATCAGCTCTGGAGTCAGGCACCAATCCGTGGAAACCGATCCAGAATCTCCAACGAAAAAAAGATTGGCTTAACAAAATGTATCCGGCGCTATCCGAGGTTTTTCCATATCAATGCTTTTATCCTTTTCCAGTATCCAGCGATTTGTTTCAGGATGAAGAGGTGAACCAATGGTCCTTTTATGAAAATGAAACCGGGAGTCGCGTGGTTATTATAAAAGAAGACCAGAAAAAATACCATTTTCTCCAAACTATTTATCCATGGGAAGACATCGATTCGCAGCCTGGATTATGGGAGACCATCTCCCGAGAGTACCGGGATATGACGGAACGGAGCGAAGATGAAACCTATATATGGCTGGATATGACTAAAGAGCAGGCTAACCGCCTCCCCACCTATCATCAGTTTAAACTTCCATCTCCCTGGATTCTCCATGGTGTCAGCAAAGCGGAATGGTTAACGATGAAAAATATAAGTTAGACTTGAAAATAAGCCGGAAGAGTGAAAATGCTCCCCGGCTTATTTTTCAGTGAAAATCGCACCCCTTCTCCCTCAATAACTTATTCACCCAGCTCCGGTCTAGCATACCATTATGAATTTCTTCCAACGTTTTTTTCTCAGATTCACTCTGGGCCTTTGCAAGACTGAGAACCTGTTTGTCGTTCTCAACCCTAATTGATGTTACAATCATGTAACACTTGTTAAAGACGGACCTTAATATTCCAATCAAACCAGACATTAGAACTTTTAACACGAAGGAAAATATTCCCTGCAAACGCTTGGTTGCTTAGGTAATCTAGCATATGCCGTTTGTAGGAGCAATAGTTAATTTTTGGTTAATGCCAGAAAATATTACATTTAGTAGTCTTTTAGTATAAGTAAAAATACTAGGAGGCTGCCTCATTGAATAAATTAAAGAAACTTTTACCTGTATTTATTCTTTCATTTACCATATTAGCATTACCGGCTGGCGCCGATGCTTCTACCTATAAAGTCCAAGAAGGTGACACTTTCTGGACCATTGCAAAAAATTTCAGCATATCACTTACTAATCTGCAGATTGCCAATCAGCAATCCGGCAATCTTATTTATGAAGGGGAAACAATCTATATCCCTGATTCTGTTTCCTATGAAAATAAGAAACTTTTAGCTAAACTCGTTCACGCTGAAGCAAAAGGCGAACCGTACGCTGGAAAGGTTGCAGTAGCTACTGTCGTCCTCAACCGTGTGAATCACAAAGAATTTCCTGATTCAGTCAAAGGTGTTGTTTATAAAAAAGTCCAGGGCACCTATGCGTTTACTCCAGTTAAAAACGGTGCAATTAACCAAGGATATACTGCCGAAGATATGCGTGCCGTAAATGAAGCCGTTGCATTTAGAGGCCAAGGTGGTAATTCTATTTACTTTTATAATCCGGAAACCGCAAGTAGTGACTGGATTTTCACCCGTGAAGTTACCAAAACAATCGGTAACCACCGTTTTGCAAAATAAGTAAGGAAAGCCAGACCCAAAGAAGCTGAACTCCATTTTTACCGGAGGTCAGCCTTTTTTACTTTCATTGATGAAAGAATATACCTTTCCTCCATCGGTCTCTTTCCTTATCTCGTTTTGAAAATAAATCCCTGCTCCATCATCGATTCCATAGCCAACCGGGACACCTGTCCTGTTGATTGCTGCTTTAAGATTATTTTCTTCCTGCCATGTGGAGTAATGCGCACTAATTACACAATTATGTATGAGTCCAAGCCCTTTCAGAAAAAGATGTTTCTTTTCCCTGTTATCAACTGGTGCAATTACGCAGTGTGCAGGACTGATCAGTGCTCCAGCTGAAAATCCGGCAACAGGCGCACCACTTTGGTACATTTCTATTATCCGAGTGCCAATTTCTGTTTCTACAATGGAATTTCTGTACCGCTCTGTGTCTCCTCCGCCAATAATAATTCCTGTACAAGTTGAAAGTTCGTCCACTAGTTCACCAGGATTCTTAGAGAGCGGAAGATACGCAAAATCAGGAATTCCATTTTCCTGAAGAACCCCTGTATAATTTACCATGTATTCCTTCCATCCATCTCTTTCGATAAATAAGACAGCGACCTTTCCCCGTTCATTCAAAGCACATTCAGCAAATCTTCTGCCCAGTCTGTTCGTAAAAGGAGGTCCCGCTCCGAACATGAATAAATGCCTGTCTCCCATAGTCTTCTCCCCCTGTTTTTTTAGCCTACTATAGCATTTAACATAGCAATGTCAACATTAATTTCTCCGGTCAAGCGTTTGCGGCGGCTTCTCCATCCAACCATTCTTGATAGCGAGCTTAGCGCCAGAAATCTCGTACTTCCCGACACGGGTAAGCAGTTCTGTATACTCTCCCACCAAATCACTACGCATACTTGTCGCAATCCCTTTTCCCAAACTGGTCATTGATATAGTGATAAGTGCTGAACTTATTCCCATCATCAACTTTTCCGAAAATGGCGCCTCTGTACTGTCAAGGACGATGGAATCCTCCCCAAATGATGAGTGAAGATGCAAAGTTTAGTGTAGTACTACTGTCCGCTCTTAAATAAAACCCAACATTCCCCATATTTAACGGGTTCGGTTTTGGAGTACAAAATATAAAAAAACAAACCTTTTAGCAGTCCAATTAACATACAAATTGGACTGCTTATTTTTTTTGATTTAACAACGCTTATACAAGAAATTATAGCAAATCGAAAACCTAATTAGCAGGTGTTTTAGCAAGATGACAATAGCTATTGTTAACTGCATAATTCGGTTGCTAAAATGCTCTCCAATTACGTGGCTAACTTTCCATAAAAAATACAGGTAAAATGGATATTTATGTTAAAATAATAATATGAATGTGAATAATCGTACTTAAACTCCCATGAAAATAAAAACTATTGAAAATCTAAAAAAGTGCATATTTAAATTGACCCAACTAAATGTTTTTTTAAAAAAGGCTGAGCCTGAAGTAACCTTTGTAAAATTGTATTGAATGTAATTGATCTCTTCCTTCTATGTTTAATAGAAATAATTAAGCAGGCTGGTGCAAAAACCAGATTAGGATTAATCTCCCATGAGTGCTACCCATATAAGGTGCGACAGTCAGTGATGCACCGTGGTCGTTGGAGTCAGACTAACGGATGGGCTCTACGGCACCATAGTTCATCGACCTTCTTCGCCAGCCGTACAATAAAGTATAGACAAAGACATACATTTTCATGCTCTGTGGTGCAGGGCTGGTCTTGCGCTGCATGTGTGACTAACGGGCAGGTTAGTAAAAAAAGGATATTTACATATTAATAACGAATTGATGATGAACACAGTAAAAAAGGATAGTGATTAAAAGAATTCAGACCGTGTATAGACATTCAATAGTGACAAATTATATTTGTAGGGTGATAAGTCGATGATAGGAATAAGTATTGCAACGAAGTGGGAATATGAAGCGACATTGGAATACTTTAGCATAAAAGATAACGAACGTTTCGGTTATCCTTATGGCGAGTATTTCACAAGAACAATTAATGATACTGAACTTGTTTTTTATAGTACCGGTGTAAGAAAAGTAAATGGTGTTGGTGGTAATCAGTATATGATTTCTAAATTTAATTTAACTAAAGTAATCGTTGCTGGAACATGTGCAGGAATAGATGATAAATTCAGTAATTTGGATATTTTTGTACCCGATAAAGCCGTTCAATATGATTGCACAGTAAAAGAAATTGAGCCTCTTATTAAACAATCCTTCATAGTCGATATTGCTCTATCAAAATATGGAAATGATTTTTATACCGGAACAATTGCCACCGCCGATAAAGCACTAGTTATGTGGAAGGACTATTTAGAACTTAAAGAAAACGAAATAACAATAGCCGATACAGAAGCGGGTGCAATTGCTTATATCTGTAAGAAGAATGATGTTGAATGCATTATCATTAAAGGAATATCTGATTTTCCAACAGATGAAAGAAACTCTGATAAATTCGAATCGAACATTGAACAAATTAATGTTTATTTAGAAAACACACCCAAAGTTATGAACAAAATATTTGGCGAATATTTAAAAAGATTTATTTAAATAAATTTAAAGTTAATAGAAAGATTATGATTGTTGATGAAACTTGTCTTTTATTGAACTATCGTTCTACGTTAGTTCCAAATCCATTATTTTTTGTGCTTACGGTAAATATATTGTAAGACCATTACACATATCCCCATTATAATAAAGGCAGGAAAGTTGGGGCGGAATACTTTACTTGCAGATAAAAATGGTGAATGGACAAAAAAGATAACTCAACTCTTATTAAGCTAAAGGGTGCTTTAGTGGAACAAGGAGTTGTCGATTGGCTGGCATCTCCTTCTGTTGAAGTAACGGAGCAGGATTATGGAACAAGGGGGGTATCAAATGATTAAAAAAGGTTGATGCTATTTCTGTTAATCGGATTATACCTGACTGGATGCTCAGAATTGTATTCAGAAAGTTCTAGTGGGTATTATGTAGGGGAGAGTGAAAATTGGAAGGTGGTTTATGATAGAGATAAAAACTTGATTATCGAATACATTGGTGATGGGGCAATTCCACAAGAAAAAATAGAGTTATCCAGGAAATTTAAGGAGATGAAATTTACCACGCCATTTCACCTATCTGAAGAAGGAAAGAAGACTATTGATTTTCAGTTTAGCGAAGAACCAACCAGCTATGAAATTACTATACAGTGGAAAGAACATATCGAAAGTTTGAGCTTAAAAGAAATGTAAGTAAAGTAATCGCCTTATGTTCTTCAACTAAAGAGTGCAAGAGTTAAACAAGAGATCATCAAATCGATGGTCTTTATTTTTATGAAAAATGGTTGGAATATTATGTTAATATTGATTTATGACGATCTTGTGCTAACGGGCAGGATTGTTGAAGAAGGATATTGATATAATGTTCAATTTAAGGAATATAATTTATTTGCGATAGTCTGCTTTAATTTCAAAGATCAAAATTCGTTTAAGGTAATTGGTAATTTTATGGTAAAATGAATGTATAGTGATTAAATATTTAAAAAACGAGGGTGATGATGTGAAGAAAGTATTATATTTATTGATAACAGCTGGGATGCTGTTGGTTGGTTGTGGAACAAATGGGAATAAAAACTTGGATTTAGTTTCTTACGATAATGCTGAGATTAAATCTGAGATTAAAAAAGATGATTTCCACCCTAAATTACCCACCGAAGTTCCATTTAAAGTAGAGGATGCAGAAGCATCAGCAGACCCTTTCAATGATAAGATGGTAACTGTTGATTTTTTTGGCGAAGGCAACCACCTAAGTTTGACAATTTTCAAAGGAGAAACCAGTTATCAGGATGACAACGAATACGAAGAGGTAAAAATCGGCGAAATTAAAGCAAAGTATAGGTTAAATAAAGCTGATACCAAAACACTGAAGTGGGAAGAAAATGGTATTAGCTATAACCTAGGTTATTTAAGTCAGCAGTCTGAAGAAAAGGTCACTAAAGAAGAATTGATGGCTGTAGCGGAGTCCTTCGAATAACCGATTCACTGAATGATTAAAAGAATCTAAACAACGAATATGTGCTTGTTGCACTAAAGGGTGCTTTAGTTCAACAAAACAATGTAAAACAGAACGCTTGGATAATTTAATATTCAAGCGTTTTTCTTTACCTATTGTAATGTTTATTACTTTGTTAATCGGTGCGATAATTCTGTTGTTATTTCGTCTTCTAAATACGTTTTTGTACTACAGAATCGAACTACTTATCCCCATATTGCCCTCCTTTTTATTCAACAGCTATCCGCTTAATAACTTGAGCAGGATTTCCGCCAATGACCACGTTATCCGGTACATCCCTGGTCACTACAGCACCGGATGCGATGACCGAATTGTCACCAATTTTCACACCAGGATTAATGACAGCTCTTCCACCAATCCACACATTGTCACCAATTGAAACAGGTTTTCCGTATTCTGCACCTGTTGCCCTCGCCGTAGGACTTAGCGGATGGGTTGCTGTATAAATATGTACACCCGGTGCCATAAGACAATTATCTCCAATCTTTATTTCACAGACATCCAGGAAAACACAGTCAAAATTGGCAAAAAAATTCTCGCCCACGTGAATATTATAGCCATAATCACAGCGGAATGTTGGCTCAATAAACAGATCGTCGCCGGTAGTCCTAAACAGTTCTTTTAAAATTTCCACTCTCTTTTCCGGCTCTTCCTCGGTTGTTTGATTTAAGTGCCTTGTCAACCTCCTCGCAAATTCTCTTTCTGCAACAAGCTCCGGATCTGCTGCATTATATAATTCACCGATAAGCATTTTTTCTTTCTCGGTTTTCATCGTATATGCTCCTTTCTATGGTGAAGACGAGTTGGCTTGCCGTCGTCTGGTTTACTGTAGATTCACTCAGTCTACCGTAGATTTCTATCTCCTATTTCCGCTCAATCAGTCCTAAGATCCTAGCTGCCTTAATTCAAAACCTACTATTTTCCCCATGAATTAACCCTCCTTGTAACTGAAGTATCCATTGTTAAAATTCGACTTCCATGGTAAAAGTCCTTCTTTGAATGTTAAAAAGCCTTCGTAACAACTGGAAGATTGTCGGTGCTGAATAAAGAGGTGAGTGTTCGTACGTAACTAGATTCCGACAACTCTGACAGTCCCCATTTTTGCAGGGTTCTCAAGTTTACAGCTCCCATGACCAGCGAAGAGAACTCACTGACATTTATCTTTAGCTCCACATCGTATATACCTTCATTCCGTACTTCCTTAAGAGTACCCTTAACCACGTCGATAATTATCGCTGAACTATTCTGCGGGAAAAACTCATCGGTAATGCTCAATTTTAAACTTACTGTCTCCCTGCCAAATCGGTGACCTTTCTCCATCAAATCCTTGAAGAATCTCTGGCCATTGATAATACGGAACATTACGCCAGCCCCCAGATGTGCAATATGCTTAGGCTCCACGTTTGAGGGAAAATCAGTCATCGGGGTTTCCTTGCTCTCCGGTGAATTAACCATATGGATAATGTCATCGTGGTTGGAATTTATGATAACGTTGCTAAACTGGTCAGCCTGACTATGCAGGAACGTGGAGAACTCTTTCATAACTAAAGGTGTTTCGAAAAAAAGTTCATGAATATGCAGCTCTTCTTCTTCGGAACTGAATACCATGTATCCTTTTAAATTTCCGTCCTCTATGTATCCAATGACTCTTCCAAACTGGAAAGGTCTCCCCAGCTCACGCTCTGTATTGGGCCTCCTTGTCATTCCATGGGTAATTGCATAAATTCTGTTGTAACACTCACGAACTTTCTCTCTATCCTCTATCGAAAGTTCTTTTAAATGCTCTTTCGCCCGGAAATTGATAAATTCCCTGGGATGCATATGAAACTGATAGGATTTGGTACCCATGCCAAAGCCCATTTTTCTATAAAAAGTAACTTTAAAAGGGTTCAGCATAACGATATTGGTTCCTGATTCATCATACTCCTTAAGAAAATACTGCATAAGCTGATAAGCATTCCGTTCCTTCTTATGTAGCAAATCCACCGCAATCATGCCAACCCCACCAGCGGCAATTTCTGTGCCATTGAAATTCATTCTGAAATCAAATGTTCGCATCCCGGCAACAAGCTTATCGCTAGCATAGACACCATGAAGGTTCTCGTCAGGTGACACATTAATATGAGCGGCCAACCATTTCTCAGCATTAAGCCCCGGATAAGCCCCGTTTGCCAGTATTGCGAAGTCATCGTATTCTTTCTCAGTTAATTTTCTAATCTGCTTTTTCATTGGTTTCTCCCCTTTTTATTATCCCAGTCATGAATGGGACACGGTGCCTGTCCCCCTGTCCCTAACGTTTAGTAAGGGAATACTGGGGGAAATACTATCTATGTAAAAAAATTCACAGGAGGTTTTTTAAAATGGCTCACGAACAACATCAGCAATTACTTCAGGCATTACACGAGTGCATGGAGGAATGTAATCATTGCTTCAACGCATGCCTACAGGAAGATGACGTTAAAATGATGGCAGAATGCATCCGTTTGGACCGTGAATGTGCAGATATTTGCTCTTATCTTGAACAGGCAATTTCAAGGAAATCTCCATATGTATCTGAACTTGCTTCTGTATGTGCCAAAATCTGTGAAGACTGCGGAAAAGAATGTGACAAGCACGATTCTGAGCACTGCAAAAAATGTGCAGAAGCTTGCTTCAAGTGTGCGGAAGCTTGCAAAAAAGTATCCTAATAAAAATACAAAAACTGCCCGGATTGGTTTCCCCCAATTTTGGGCAGTTATTTATATCAACTAGCAGCTAACCCGTATACGTGATCAGCCCTAAACCTTGCCAAACATAACGTTGCCCATATAAAAAATATTCTCCTCCCTCCAGCTTATTGACACTACGGGTAACCAGGACCCGGGAGAAAGGAAGATTAAGCTATTTTACTCGTGGGGCCTAGTTCTCCTGCAGATATTTAGCCTGCCTTGAATTCCTCACGCAATATAGAGTACAGATTTAGATCAATATGCTCGCCCTTAACGAACATCCCTTTTCTGATTCGCCCTTCATACGACATACCGGATTTCTCCATCACCCGTTGAGAGCCAATATTTTTTACAAGACACTTAGCCTGAACCCGTACCAACTCCATATTTTCAAACCCAAACCGAATTACCGCATTGGCGGCTTCTGTTGTCAATCCCTGCCCCCAGTATTTTTTTGCCAGAACATAGCCGATTTCGGCGGTCTTATGTCTCGGGTTCCATGACAGGAAATTAATTGTTCCGATAAACTGCCCGCTTTCTTTATGCTCAATTCCCCATGGTGCAAGCTGGCTGTTTTTGTATTGTTTTAAAATAAACCCAATAAACTCTCTCGTATCGGCAATCGAACTGTGTGTATTCCAACTCACATACCGCGAAACTTCCGGATTGGCTCCATAGATATACATTTCCTCTGCGTCACCAGAGGTTACCTTCCTGAGAATGAGCCGCTCCGTCTCCAATATCGGCAAGTCGCTGAATATGGCCTCTATCTTCATACGTAATCCCCCAGTATCAGTTGTAATTTATTTTTTATACCAGTTCAGAAAATCTTCTTTATAAATTGCGTTTAATACGCATGGCTCACCGGTCTGTTCTTCTATTTTGCGAAGCTCCTCAGGAAATTCCTTCTCAACCCCAAGCCGAATATATGGTATTTTTCCCTGTGATTTTTGCGAACGCTTATTAGTAGCTTTTGCACCAGCAAAAACATGGTCAAGTTCCAACTCGGTAAACGCAGTGTGCAAAATTTTATTTTTTGCCGCTTGATTATAGCCCTTTCCCCAGAACGGGTGACCAATCCAGGTTCCAATATGGCAGTTCTTATTTAGCTTATCAATGTCCTTTAGCGTTATAACCCCTATAAGTTCCTGATGTTCATTTAATATCATTCTTGAATAATGGGTTTGCTTCTTCTCTTCTTCCAGGATGAATTCGATAAAACCGATTGTTCCTTCAAGTGATGTCTGCTCGTCAGTTAGACCCAGTGCATCTTTCACCTGCCATGCTGATGAAAGTCTGGACATGTTTGCAGCATATGTTCTGTCATGTGGAATTAGAGTAACATCAGCCATTCTACATACCTCCCCTATGTTTTACAGAAGCTTGCTCATGTAATATTCGTCGAGATACTCACCATTTATCATTAAGGAATCGCGCTTTGTCCCTTCAATTTCAAATCCCATCTTTTGGTAAAGGGCTACTCCGCCGTTATTCTGGGCAACAGTCGTGAGTTCCAGCCGATGGATATTCTTTGTTTGAGCCCATTGTTCCAGCTTTTGAAAAAGTGCCGTACCGACTCCCTGTCCTCTATATTCTTCGAGGACCCCAATTACCAGATAAGCGGCGTGTTTGTTCCTATTTGCATTACCGCCAATAGCCATCAAATAACCTGCTAATCGCTGATTATCTTCGGCAAGAAAAATGGAAGAGTTCTTCTCGTTTTTCATCGCGGTAATTCTTTTCTTCATTCTTGTTGAATCCATATCCCGTTCACCGGGTTCCCAGAGCATATACGCTGAACTTGATTCCACTGCATTTGTAAGTTCTGCCAGTGCGGCTGCATCCGCTTCTTTAACTTCCCGTACAATCATCCGACTCCCCTGCTCTCCGATTGCAAGCTTTGTATGTATTCGTTAATCTGCCGCTTGCTTTTCAACGTAATAACTTTCTTCCCCTCGGCCGTAAAGTTACTCAGCCGCTCAGCCATTTTCAGCTTCCTGGAGCGGTAGGTAGTTAATATGAATTTTACAAACTCCCAGTCCAGTTTCTCCCGGCATCCTTCACCCATATCAGGGCGGGTCTCCCCTATATTCGTAAGCCAGCGTTTAATTACACGGTAAAAACAAACGTGTAAAGGTAATTCCAGATAAATTACTGTGTCACATTTTTCAGCCCGGATAGAAAATGTGCTGCTGTAGTTTCCTTCGACGATCCATTGCTCTTTTTTCACGATTTCCCGTTGCCTTGCTGCAAATAACTCCTTGGGTGCCTCTGTCCAGCCCGGCTCCCAGTGGAGGACATCGAGGTGATAAACGGGAATCTCCAGTGACTCCCCAAGCTTCCTCGCAAAGGTGGATTTTCCCACTCCAGCAGAAATGCCGATGACCATAATCCGATTCATTTCACCCCCTCCAGCGCTATCAGTCTCTTATTTTCGCGTAAATGCACGTATCCCTCAGTTCGTTTCCATCAACCGAAAGATCATCGTTTTTCAGTGTCGCTTCCAACTCATACCCCAACCTCTCCGGAATCGCCCGGCTCCTGACATTTTTGCGGTCACACCTGATTTCCACACGGTTGGCACCAAGTTCCCTGAACGCAAATGCAGTGATCCCTTCCACTGCTTCTGTCGCATAGCCCTTTCCACAGTGCCTAGTCACCGCCCAGTACCCGATTTCAAACTTCGGAACGTCCCAGTCGATACGGTTCAAACCGGAAGAGCAGACAAGCTGGCCTGATTCTTTCTCAAAAACAAGTAATCTCAGACCCTCGCGTTTCAAAAAATTAATGTGCGCATTACGGATATTAACTTCAACATCCTCTTCTGTCTGGTCCTTTTGCGCAAACGGCAGCCATGGCCTCAGTTCATCGATTGATTCACAAATAGCCTTATGCACTACTCTGCCATCTCCCGGCTTTGGCATTCTGATTAGTAATCTCTCAGTCTCAAATTCATGTGGAAAATCTAATAGTATCGGATTCAAAAAATTTCCCCCTTCTAAACAACGGTCAATCAAGACCTATATTGGTCTGATTCAGATACTTGCCCATAATTAATTGCGGATTGTCTTCTGAAAGAACTGGGACATCATTCTTGATGACTTCCCAGCCTTTCTTGGCATAAAGGCCGATTGCCGGTTCGTTATCAACTGCAGTTGTCAAAACTGCGGTCTTATGGCCTGTCTCCCCCAGCAGCATATCGTGAAGGTTACTCGCCAATCCCCTGCGTTTATAATCCGGATGTACTGCAAGCTCAACAAATTCAAAGCAGTCACTTAACCACCGTTGAGCTTGTTCATCGGGTAACTGTGCCGCTAGTTTTTCCCGGTAAAACTGCCCAGGCTTACTCGTATATCCATAAGCAACTCCAGCGAGCATTCCGTCTTTATGATGTGCCTGAAACCCGACAAACCCTTCATAACCAGTATGTTTACGAATAGTTGCAAGCGCCTGCTGCTTTGATGAATCCTCTTCCTGGAACGTCACAAAATACAGATCAGCGATTGCTTTCAGTTCATCTTCTCCCTCACCAAAAGGACTGATAATGTAATCCCCCAGTATCCTTCTTCCTTCCTGAAAAAAACCTTCAAGCGGCATCTTCTATCCCCCTCGCTTTCTCAGTAATGAATTTTGCAATAAAACCAAGTACGATGTAATAAAGAAACGAGTAAAAATAATTCCAATTAATGTAGTAAACAAGCTTTAAGGCATGGGCTAGTGGTTCTCCGATAAACGCAAAAAGTATTGCCATACCTAAAATTCCTAAACTGAATGCCTTCCATGTACGGAAATACTGGTATACCAGCATAAAAGCTACGGCAACCATGGAAAAATCAAATGCCATCGCCCTCGGAGTAATTGGTATAAGTTCTACTGGATACATCCAAAACCCCAGATCGATACCTACTGAATCTAAATATGTAGTAGCAATTATAACAAGCGTACCAAACAATAAAAGTTCCAGAAGAATTTTTCTGTCATATACTATCAGCCAGATAATCCATGGAACAATCAGAAATACAACCAGAATCCACCAGTTCCATGAGAATAACTCATAATCCAGCCAGACCTGAATATCGGTTTCCGTGTGCTGGTCTTTTAATTCACTTGTTCTCCAGGAATTTTCCATTTTTATATCCATTGATAGCTGTCCTTATCCATTGTATTTACTTATTTAATCTGTGTTATAAGGACGTAATTTATTCGCTTAGGATAACAGCGCTAAGACAATGAATGTTAGGGCAGCGAGCTTATTTATAAGATAAGAAAATAAAAGCATAGCCTCAAGGTTAAGTATCAGTCACGCCGTTTCTTCCTAAAAATTGATAATTGTTTATACATTTTAACAGAAGTATGTTGGAATGGTTAGGGGTAAATTCGTATATTTGTCGGTTTTTTTTGGATTTGCGCTGTATTATCTTCATATGAGTGACCGAATGAAGGGCCGAATCCTGCAAATTGGCGCTCATCGCACTTATGAGTGACCGAATGAAACGGGAAATCCTGAAAATCGTCACTCATCGCACTTATGAGTGACCGAATGAAGCGGCGAACCCTGCAAATCGGCACTCATCGCACTTATGAGTGACCGAACGATGCGGGGAATCCTGCAAATCGGCGCTCATCGCCCTTATGAGTGACCGAATGAAGCGCGGAATCCAGCAAATCGGCACTCATCCCCCTTATGAGTGACCGAATGAAGCGGCGAACCCAGCTAATCGTCACTCATCGCACTTATGAGTGACCGAACGATGCGGGAAAATCAACAAATTGGCGCTCATAGAGGTAGGAACGAGGGGTCAGACCCCTCGTTCCATCACTTATGGAGAATCCTCCAATGTAGCTTTAGCGCCCATATCTTCTTTTTTCTTTTTAAATCCTTTATCGAGTTGTCCGGCGTTTTCAATATCGCCCGACATACTGTATCCTTCGATTTCAACATTGCCTGTTGTTCCATACAGTCCCATGCCGCCAAGTTCCGCGTTTACATTTTCTTTCGTTTTCTTTTTATCCTCTGCCATCTCTCTCACCTCCATCCTCCGTAATATTCCCGGTACAAGTGATGCTATCCGAAGTCTTTAAAACATTGACAGCATTTTTAAATTACACGCATAATTGGTAAAAGTACTATACAAGATTGGAGTGTTATAGATGCAAAAACTTAAATTCCACCCAGCATGGGAACGCACCTTGTCAGCAAAAGATCGAACTCAGATAGAAAGTATTTTTCAGGACTCTAAGCTCTCCAGTGAAGAGCAAATTCAATTCACACCCGTCTGGCAGGCCACCAATTATAAAAAAGAACTTCTAATTACCGTTCTGATCCACAATACTGGCAAAACAGCATTCACCTTCGACAATCAAAAAATGGCCTACACCCAAAACGGTGAGACCATCGCCGAATCCACGTTTACCCTGCCTGTTTCTATTCATGAACAAACAAGTATGCCGTGGACATTTATTTTTCCAACGGGAAGTTTTTCGAAAAAAGAAACGTACCATAGCGGCACCTTAGCAATGAAAGACTTTTGACTTTCCTATTAAAAAAAGCCATAAAAAAAACAACACCTAAAAAATGTTGTTTGAACCCCCAATATATGATAAACTAATCCAGTGGCTATAAATTCATGATAACACATATTTAGAGCCTAATTATACTATATCATCTGGCATTTAGAAAGTCAACAAAATAGATAATTTTTAGGATTGGGGTTGGTGGAATGAGTCGTGAAGCCGAACAGAAGCGGGTAAATGAAGTAATAAAAGAAATCACCAAGAAAGAAGAAAAGCTATATACTAAAGGATCAGGATTAAAAGACACCATCATTAACTTGCGGGAAAACTTCTGGGACGATGTCACTGTCAATCTCGAGGAACTCGACGATATTATCGAAACACAAGCGAGCATTAAACAACAGGCAGAATTGCTGATTGAACGTGAACAGGTTCACGGCAATATCGACAAGGAACTAAAGAAACTCAAAAGATTAAAGGATTCTCCATATTTTGGACGGATTGATTTTAGGGAGAAGCCTGATGATGAACCCGAGTACATTTATATTGGCACCGCCTCCATGATGGATCAGGAACAGGAAAACTTTCTGATATACGATTGGCGTGCTCCCATTTCCAGTCTTTATTATGACTATGCTCCAGGTTCAGCACAATATAAAACAGTTGATGATACCATCACCGGTGAAATCACATTGAAAAGACAGTTTATTATTAGAGACGGTAAGATTAAGAGCGTGTTTGATACAGGGCTGACTATTGGGGACCAGCTGCTTCAGGAAGCCTTGGGTGATAATGCAAGCACCTCAATGAAATCTATTGTCGCAACCATTCAAAAAGAACAGAACAAAATTATTCGGAATGAGCGGAGCAACCTGCTGATTGTACAGGGTGTCGCTGGTAGCGGGAAAACATCTGCCGTCCTGCAGCGTATAGCCTATCTGTTGTATCGTTTCCGGAATGAATTAAACGCAGCCAACCTGCTTCTCTTTTCACCGAACCCGTTATTTTCAAGTTATATTGCAAACGTCCTTCCTGAACTGGGTGAAGAAAACATCAGTCAGTCGACGTTCTATGATTTTTTAAAGAATCGGATTAGCAACGATATTACAATTGAATCACCATTCGCTCAAATGGAATATACGCTCACCGCGACCAATCGGCCAGAATTTGGTGCAAGACTTGCAAACATGACCTATAAATCCAGTCTCGAATATAAGTCACTGCTTGATCAGTATATTGAAGACTTAGGCCATGAGGGAATCCACTTCCGAAACATTACATTGCATCAGGAAACACTGATTTCCAAGGAGCAGATCAGCGAGTATTTCTATTCCATCGACAAGGAGATATCGCTGCCAAACCGAATGGAATCTGTTGCCCGTTGGCTCCTTCAAACATTACGGAAAGTACAACAGGAAGAAAAAAATAAAGACTGGATCATAGAAAAAGTGGAGCTCCTTGATAAGGACGATTACCTGGAGGCATACCACGCCCTCCAGCGCGACGATGGAGACGAGACAGTCCAGGAAGAGGACTTTTTACGAAAAGAAGTTGTGAAGCGGCAGTTCGCACCGATTAAGAAGCGCATAAAACGTTATGCGTTTGTAAATATACTGGCATCATACCGGGAACTCTTCCGAACCTGGGAACCACTGGAGCGCCCTGATGACTGGGAGGAAATCCGCTCCCTGACTGCAGCCAGCCTATCTAAAAAATTACTGACCTGGGAAGAGGCTGCCCCGTATCTTTATTTTAAAGAAAGGCTGCTCGGTGCCTCCAATGACCGATCTGTACGTCACTTATTTATTGACGAAGCGCAGGACTATTCTGCATTTCAGTTTGCATTTATCCGGCATCTGTTTCCGTACACACGAATGACCTTACTCGGTGATGTCAACCAGGCAATTTATGCGTACTCAGCCGACGAGAATCCACTTATACCTGACTCACTTGAACAGAACCATGAGAGAATTATCCTTAACAAGAGTTACCGTTCGACTAAACAGATTGTGGAGTTTACGCAAAAATTTGCGCCTCACAATACTTCGATTGAGCCGTTTGAGCGTGACGGCGACAAGCCGCAAGTTATTAAGCCGGCATATAACAGCAACATTACTGAGACGTTAATCAAGGATATCAAACAACTGCGCCAGAAAGGTCATGAAACAATCGCACTCATTTGTAAAACAGCAAAAGAAAGCAGCGAGCTATTCCAGACACTAAAGGACAAGGTATCCATCCGGGAAATAACCGAGCAGACATATACATTTGAAAAAGGCCTGCTCATCTTACCTGTTTACCTTGCGAAAGGCATCGAATTTGATGCTGTGATTATCCCTGATGCATCCCAAGAAAATTACGGTCAGGAATCAGATCGGGGGCTTTTCTACACTGCATGTACACGAGCAATGCATGACCTTCATGTCGTAACTCCCGGGAAACCGTGTAAGTTTGTGAACGAAGCAAAACAGGAAACATTTGAAATTACCAACATATAATACAAAAAGGCGCCGGCTGGATTAACTTTCACATCCCCGGCACCTTTTTTATGCTTATAATACATTTGATAAATGGAGAAACAATGTATCTCAGCTACGGAATATACTTCGCTATAGATACCGATCCAGCGGAGAAAATACATGGAGACTCCTGCGGGAGGAAAGACATCGGTGAGACCCCGGAGGGCGTAGCACGAGGAGGCTCACCAGCCGCCCGGCGGCAAAGGAAACACTGTTCAAGCTATAGCTTGAACAGATGTTGATCTTGCACCCGGAGTGGTGAAAGCGTAATGTATTTCCGGAGCGATGTTTTTTATAAAACAACCGTAAAAATAATCATTTCGGCTGAAACCAGTTTGCCAAATAATCATGTGCATACACATCATTCGGATACTCAATAAAAGCTGTATTCTCTTCTTCATATAGAAACTGAAGAAATTCATTCAGCGCACCCATATATTCGTTATATAGGAATTCGAAGCTAATTGTTTCTTTTGGCATTGGATTCTCTTCGCATACTTTTGGATCGGTATAGTTCATATACGTTCTGCAAGGAATCGGACGGACCTCATACGCCATGCATGTATTTGTTTTTGTATCAAGCATCGGGCATGGGACAAGACTTTTCCGGTACGTCAGCTTAAAGTCCTCATCCGACTCAAAATCGAGTGAGGTTATCTCAACAAGACGCTCCCCATAGTTTTCATAATACGAAGACAGATGCTTCTTAATAGCAATTCTTCGCTCTTCCAGGAAATTCACGATTGCCTGCTTCATCAGCTTAGCTTTCCATACCATTAATGATAATGGGAAAATAACAACAGAACGCGCACCCCATCCGGCAGGTCGCCTCAAGTCCGAATGTGTTTTCCATACCGGTAATTTCACCGCTTACTGTTTCAAGCAGCTCCGTAAAACTTGCGAGTAACTTTTCTCCATCGATTTCATATTCATTCGTCAATCGGTCACATTTGGCCTGAATCTCTTCGACGGTCAGGTATTTTTCCATCGTCCTACTCCCATTCCAAAATCACTTTATCTATTGTTAACTATTTTACGGAAAAAGTAAATCGGAGGCAGTCCAACATTCGCCAGCAGGATCTCAATCAAGAAATTCAACCTTATCACGTTTCTCTCTCAAATTTAATCACTGGGTTATCCTTTTTAAGCCGGAGTATAAAAAATGCATTATGGATTTTCCCTCTCTTCTGTAACATCAGAATCACCGCTGAAATGATTCAGTGCAGCCACCCCGCCCACTACAAGCATAAGCCCCAGTGTCCGGTAAATATTAAATTCTGCATGAAAGATGACTAGATCAATTAACGTTATAAGAGCGGTTCCGAGACCTACCCAAACAGCATAAGCAATTGAAAGCGGCAGCTGGTCAAGTGACCGCCCGAGAAAGTAAATCGAACCAGCCACACCAATAGCTACCGCAATATTAAACGCCATATTCGTAAAACCGTCGGATAATTTGATGCTAGTCGTCGCAGACACTTCAAAGAGAATCGCGAGCAAAAGATACAATGCACCACTGTTTTTAACCATGTGGCAGCCCCCCTCCGGTATTTAATAGGACGACTCCGAGAACAATAACTCCCATCGAGGCAACTGCCTTCCAATTTGTTTTCTCTTTAAAAAGAAACACACCAATAAGTGCGGCCAAAACTACCCCAATTCCGCTCCATGTCGCATATACGACACTAACCGGAAGTACCTTAACGATTACTGACATTAAATAAAATGCAAATAAATAAATAATCACAGCGAGAAAGCCCAATCCTTTTCTCCGAAAGCCATGTGATTTTTTTAGTGTAATATCGCCGAGGCAACCAACCACAATAGCCATTAGCAGCAACAAATACATCATTAGGACCACTCTCCCTGCCATTCAATAAAATTTTTTAAGTCTCTTTTGTCCATGAAAGTACTTCTGCCAGCACTTTCTCCTTTAGTTCTTTTTTAAGCGGTGCAAGTCCGAAGAGTTCGGCGAACCACAAACCATCCATTGCCAGCCGTGCAATAGTAGGATAAACAGGGTCATCGTTATCGTTCTCAATATTCTCCTGCCACTGGTTATAATGCTTTCTCCAGTTCTTAAGCAGTTCTGGATTGGTGAACATGGCAGCCAGCAGACCCTCACTCATTTGCAGCCCATCGTTAAGTTCCTTTGTGGTGGCCTTAACATAAGCTCTGCTCCATCTTCCATGCGAATCCTCATCCGCATCGACCAGGTCCTGCAGTTCATCCATATAACGGTTTGTCAGTTCTTCAACCATCCCCTTGATTAGGGCTTCCTTGGTTGGAAAATGATAAAGCAGACCACCTTTACTCACACCCGCTTTATCCGCAACGCGTTCGAGCGTTAAACGCTCTACGCCTTCTATTTGTACAATATCTGATGCGGCTGTTAATAGTTCTTGCCGCCTAGAGTTCTTATTTCCCATTTCGCTTCACTCCAATGCATTCTTTCTATTTTAACTATACCGTCTGGACGGTTTTTTGTCAATCTGAAACAGGCATGCCCGCATTTGCAGACATGCCCATGATCACTAGCGTTTCCGCTTATTCTTTTTCCCGTTTATATTCAGAAACTCGCTCTCTTCGGCAAATTCAGCGTCGTTCCGTTCCCGCTTCGGTGTTGTATCATACTTGATGACATTACGCTGTTTTCCTGTATCACGGTTGCGGTTCTTATTTTGCTCTGACAAAAGAATCCCTCCTATTTTGGTCGGTTCTGTGGAATCTTATGGGGTGTTTTCATATCGTTCAGTTCCTCTTTGCTCTTGTTCTTTTTCTTTTTACCTTTGCTCATGCGTATCCCTCCTTCACCAAATAGTTTTTGCTAGCACTGTAAAAAAATTCGGCAGAAATAAAGACCAGAGTCAATGCCCTGATCCCGCGTTTCGTGTACTATTTAAATGTTTCTTCAACCATCTTATCCACATGGATTTCGGTTGTATTTAAGAGTGTCACATCAACATCATCATCGTTCAGGATCATTGGCAGCTCTGTACATCCGAGAATCAGGCTGTCTAACCCTTCCTCCTTGACCATCTTATTTATAATTTTCAGGAAGGCTTCTTTTGTGTCCTGCTTCACGATACCATTCTCGAGTTCATCGACGATCCGCTGATGGATAAACTGCTGTTCATCCTCGCTCGGCACCACAATTTTTTTATCACTTTCCAGAAATGGTTTTTTGAAAAAATCATGCTCCATCGTAAACTTTGTGATTCTTAAGCCCTTGTTTATCAGCCTTTTCATATGTCGCTTCCACAATACTGTACATCGGCACATTTACTTTCTTCTGTACTTCGTCAAACACGATATGCGGAGTGTTCGCCGATATAATCACAAAGTCTGCTCCAATATTCTCGAGTGTTTCTGTGCTGCTTCTCCGACATAGTCAATCAAATCGTCAATTCTGTCCTCGCTGATAAACTTGAAAATATTGTACATATTGATACTGTTAATAAAAAGTTCAGGCAATTTCTTCTTACTATTAACCCGGTCCTGGTATTTATGAATAAAGGACTGATAATACTCCACTGTCGATTCAGGTCCAAGTCCACCGACTATTCCTGCTCGCTTCATCGTATCCCTTCCTTTTTCCGAGTATTTACATCAAGTTTATCATAAATAAATCAACTTGCATGGCCAAGACTTCGGAAAAATCAATCTTCCTGTCACACAACAGGCTGATTAATCGGCATCAGGGCGTCAGTTCCACCGATGAGCGAAACACCACTATTCATGCATTGTGTCAGCGCAATGTGACTAATGCTCTTTCTTTTTCAGTACATCCTTGATTATTTCAATATGTAGTGCAGCCCACGCTTTTTCCTTAAAATGAAAGATTGTGCTTACCGTTAGCAGAACTAAATAAATAGAAACAAACACCGCCCAAATGATTGTTCCATTATTAAATAATACATCCTGGATTTTATCCGAGAACAAAAATAAAAGCCACGGGATTGACGTGACAAAGATAGGGATTATTCCGGTGCCGTTTTTCTCCTTGATCATACGGTATAGAATCAGCTTTAGCGTTTCTTGGTCAATCTTTTCGTAAAAAGATTTAATCTCCGCCGCTTCCTTTAATTCCTTGTTCGATCGAATATCCCGTTGGCGCCGAAGTGTTAGATATATTCGATGGGCATCCCCACGATAAGAAAACATATGCCGCTCCCCTTTCCTATATCTTAGGATGTGAAAGAGCCTCACCAACCATGCATCCGACATACACAATCTTTGTCATCCTTAGCAATAACCTTTAGAATATCCCTGAAAGGAGCATACTCATGCAAAACAACTATAATTTACCTGACAAAATAAACGAACTTTTAAATACGGCGAAACGACCTGATGACCAGATGTTTCAGGAACTGATCCGGGAAGGCGGCTATGTTCCACCGAACACCGACCTGCTGACTGACGCAATCACCGCGCTCAGTATGGGGAAGAATATTCTTCTTAAAGGACCAACGGGTGCCGGAAAAACAAAATTCGCCGAGACGTTATCGAATTTATTTTCCCAGCCGATGTTCAGTGTCAACTGTTCCGTTGACCTTGACGCCGAGAGCCTGATGGGCTTTAAGACACTTGCATACGAGGACGGAAAACAGGTGATTGAATTTGTACCGGGCCCCGTGACCAGTGCCATGAACGGCGGCACATTTCTATATATCGATGAGATTAACATGGCTAAACCGGAAACCTTGCCATTAATTAATGGTGTTCTTGACTACCGGCGTACCATAACGAATCCATTTACAAATGAAATTATTACGGCAAATGAAGGCTTTAATGTTATCGCGGCGATTAACGAGGGCTATGTGGGCACTGTACCGTTGAACGAAGCACTGAAAAATCGCTTTATCGTAATCGATGTGCCATACCTGGAAGGTGAGCAGCTGAAGGATCTGATTCGCACTAACACCCGTCTTCATGACAGCCGGGCTATTGATTTGTTCGCCACCTTTTCCAATGACCTGATTCAGGCTGTTTACCAGGGAAAACTATCTGAAGATGCCGCATCCATCCGGGCCTTGCTTGATGCATGCGACCTTAGTGTTGTGATTCCGCCGAAACGAGCGATTATCCGGGCCATTGCCGACAAACTGGAAGAAGAACGCGAACGTGAATTTGTCCGGAATCTGGCCGACACGTTGTTTTAGATAGGAGGTACACCATGAAGTTTAACCGTTGGGATGATTCTAAAATCGATACGGATTTATTTCTGCAGCTGCAGGACCTTGCCACTATTCTGTCCAGCAAGCCCGAACTCAAATATGAATACCGGCATGGTTCATTTATCGATATCATCAACGATAAAATGTCAGGCAGCCATCTCTGGGATGTGGCAGACCCGGTTGTAAAAGAATCCGGCTATAAGACCGATGTGTTCCTCCGGGCGCTCGGGACGTTACGTGACTCGCACATTCCGTCCCTAAAACATTTTTTGAAAATAACCACTGAATCGCGCATAGAGAAATTCGCTATCCAGCTCGTCACCTTACTGGAGGATTTACGACTAGAGGAATATATCATTAAGGCCCGACCAGGAACCAAAAGGAACTTTTCAATTCGGCGCAATTATCTTCGGCATTATTTTTCCACCCAACTTGAAACAAATGTAACCCGGGGCTATTCGCTCGATGAACTGTTCTGCCTGTTCTATCTGCTGCTGCAAGCCGATAAACCCGATCCGAATTTCCCGCGGGCAAATCAGCACCAGGTTGAACAGCTTGAAGCATTGAAACCTCTCCTCTACCAGGTCTTCGAGGCGAAAAGTACACGTGATATCACCAAGGTCGCTGAACAAATTGTACGCACACTTGACGAGCAGTATACCGACATGATCAATACGTACTTCGCTTTTCCGATATCCAGCGTGGAAAAATTTGAGATGAACACATTGTTTGATGAGCTTACCAGGACGGATGAACTCGAAAACGAGGATCAGGAAGAGGTCGACCAGGATGACAGCGAGTATATCGATGAGAAATTCTCTACCTGGCATCGTGAAAATCAGAACAGTGACCGTAAGCAGACCTTTCTGCAGTTTGAGCTGGAAGTCGGTACAAAGACGAATATTATGGGTGGCGGCACCCGTGAGACCGAGGATGCCGATCAGGCGATGGGAACCATTCAAGGTGCGTCGGGTCAAAGCAAAAAGAACGACTACTCGGACGTCGAGTCGCTTGAGAAGCAGGCTGAAAAGCAGACCGGGCAATCAGCCGAAACCCCGTATGGTGAGGAAAACAGAAACGCGGTTGCCATTGATAAGCCGGCAGAACTTCCATCCACCGACGATGAACTGGCATATAGGGAGGCAGTAACAACGATTGAAGCGCATAAACGACGGCTGTCCACAACCATTGAAAAGGTGCTCGAACATAAAAAGAACGCCCCCCGAAAAGATTTGGCATTCGGACGACTGTCTAAAAACCTTCTTCCTATCATAACGGAGGAGAATCCGCGCATATTTTATAAAAAAGACCTGGAATCCAAGGACATTGACGCTTCCTTCACCTTGCTCGTTGACTGTTCTGCTTCGATGCACAATAAAATGGATGAAACCAAGCGCGGCATCGTTCTTTTTCATGAAGTGCTGAATCAGCTCCGCATCCCCCACTCGATTGTCGGGTTCTGGGAGGATGCCAACGACGTGAAGGAAAACTATCAGCCTAATTATTTTCACCGAATTCAATCGTATTCCGATTCAGTGTACCAGAATACCGGGCCAAAAATTATGCAGCTCGAGCCACAGGAAGACAACCGGGATGGCTTCAGTATCCGCGTTGTTACAGAAGAGCTGGCTGCACGACGTGAAAAGAATAAATTCCTGCTCGTGTTCTCGGACGGTGAACCGGCGGCTGCCAATTATGACCAAAACGGAATTATCGATACCAACCTCGCTGTATCAGAAGCCCGTAAGCAGGGCATCGACGTGATTGGCATGTTTTTATCGGATGGTGAAATCGATGAACGTGAGGATGCAACAATGCGAAATATATACGGAAAAGAACGCCTCATGGTCCCAAGTGTCGCCGAACTGCCTGAACACTTTGCTCCATTATTGAAACGATTACTGCTAAAATCTGTTTGAGGAAGCGGGACAGAGTGCCTGTCCCAAAAAATCCTGTCACACGAATAAAGTGTGACAGGATTTTTAATCTATTTTTAGTGCTTTTCCTCTTTTATCACGATGTCCAAGCAGCATCGCTTTTGCTTTTTGCCGCTTCTCCTTGTCGGACAGTACATACAGGGTATCCCCTTTTTCGATAACCGTGGACCCGGTTGGCGTTAATAGCTTCTTGTTGCGTGTAATGCCGATAATCAACGTATCGTCCGGCAGTTCAATATCGGTCAGCGGCAGACCTACCGCATGAGAGCCCCGCGGCATCGTTACTTTGAGAATTTCTGAGTCGGTTGTTCCAAGGTTTATTAGTTCAACACTTGGGTTTCCTTCATCTTCTTCAACCGTCAGATTCAGCTTCTCAGCAATCCAGGAGATGGTACTGCCCTGAATCAGCGCAGATATTAAAACAACGAAAAATACGGTATTAAATATCAGATTACTTGTGTCAAGTCCGGCAGCAACAGGATAGGTGGCAAGTACAATAGGAACCGCACCTTTTAAACCCGCCCACGAAATAAATAACTTTTGCCGGACATTATACTTCATAAACAGCATGCTGATGAACACGGCAATCGGCCGGGCAACAAACATGAGAACAACCGCAATCAGGATACCTTCCCAGATAACTTCTGTAAGCTGTTCGGGGAAAACAAGCAGACCCAGTAAGGTAAACATCAGAATCTGCATCATCCACGCGAAACCTTCATTGAACCGCAAGATGGAGAATCGGTATGTTAAATCACTGTTTCCGACAAGAACAGCCATCACATAAACAGACAGTAACCCGCTCCCGCCCAGAAAATCTGTCACAGCATACGTGAAGACTGCTGCTCCCATTGCAAGTACAGGATACAAGCCTGAAATATCCAGCTTGATGTTATTGATAATCATGACCGTTATTTTACCCAGAATCAACCCCAAGATTAATCCCAGCCCCATTTGGAGGACAAATCCCCAAACTGCAGACCATGCTGACATATCAGGCACGAGAATCATTTCAATCAGCATTACAGTAAGAAATACCGCCATCGGATCATTGGAACCGGATTCCGCTTCCAGCGTTGCTGTCAAACGTTTATTAAAGTTTTTGTTTCCCAGTACGGAGAACACCGCTGCTGCGTCTGTCGAACCTACAATCGCACCGAGGAGAAGCCCCTCAAGCAGAGAAAAGTCAAGAACATACATAGAGATAATACCGGTTATGAAAGCAGTAATCAAAACACCTAAAGTGGCCAGTGAAATAGCAGGACCGACAATTGGTCGTATTCTGGTCCATTTTGTCTGGGTACCACCGTCAAAGAGAATAATAATTAAAGCAAGCGTACCAATGAATTGAGTAAGTGGAACATTTTCAAAGTAGATGAAATTGTTAAGGAACATACCACCCAGAAGGAAAAGAATCAGGGAAGGCAGTCCAAGACGTGAAGAAAACTTCGTAGCCAACACACCAACAATCAGCATAATGGAAAGCAAAAGCAATAAAGCACCAATTAATCCCATGTCAACAACCCTTCAAATGAAATTTCTATCTATTTCAATTATAGCATAAGGGGGACAAGGGGTCAGGCACCGTGTCCCCGTAGGGACGTGGTGCCTGACCCCTTGTCCCCCTCTCCTACATCCGGCCTGATCGAATAATGGTAATAACCATCAGTACAAACATCAAGCCGGCCACAATAGCGCCTATTTCGATGATTGGTAGCTCCCAAATCATGGTATTCTGTCCGAGTATCGCAAATCCTACTATAAGACCAGCCATCAGGATACTGAATGCAAGCATCAAAATGCTGAATGAAATACGGTTACTGATTCTGTCGAGCCGGTGCATTATCCGGTCACTTTGCCGGATGTTGATATCAAGTCCTATTTTACCTTTCTTGATAACAGACATAACATCTTTCACATCTTTTGGCAAATCGGTAATGATATCAACATCTTCCACCAGCTCATTCAGAGCACTTTTGAGCATTGTCTTAGGGTGGTATTTCTGCCGCAGTAATTTCCGTGCAAAAGGTTCAGTTGCACGCATAATACTGAATTCCGGATCCAGCCTCCCGAGCACACCTTCAAGCGTTAATATCACCTTGCTGAGAATCGCCATGTCGGAAGGAATTTCAATATGGTGATAATACGCCACATTGAAAACTTCTATAATAATCCGGCCAAGGCTGAGATCCTTCAGCATGACATTTTCATAACTTCCATGCAGCTGTTCAAGATCACGCTTGAGCGCCTCTACGTCAGTTTCTTCGGGGATCAGGTCCATCTTGGAGAAGGTTTTCACCATCGCCTGCGTATCGCCCTTATGCAAATTAACGATAAGGGATGCAAAATTCCTCTTTAGTTTTTCACTGATTTGACCCACTTCACCAAAATCCAGAAATGCAATCGTGTTCTTCGGCAAAATAAATATATTACCGGAATGCGGATCCGCGTGGAAAAAGCCATGTTCCATGATCTGCTTAAGCATTGCATCTGCCAGTCGTTTGGCAATGACTTTTCTATTATAACCCAGTGCTTCCAGCCGCTCTGCTTCCGATATCTTAATCCCATTTATCTTTTCCATCGTGATGACCTTTTTGGTGGTAAATTCCCAGTAAATCTCCGGAACCTGAATGTGGACCTGATGTTCAAACTCATCCGAAATCCGCTCTCCGCTCCGTCCTTCCATTAAATAATCCAGCTCATTCCGCAGTGAGCTGGAAAATTCATTGATTATACCCCGAACCCGGTAGCGCTTTGCCCAAGCTGTCCTTTCCTCGAGAATCCGACCGATTCCGTGAAGGATTTCCAGGTCCGTTTCCATTTTGGGCCTGAGACCCGGACGCTGAACTTTCACCACAACTTCGTCCCCGGTAAATAGTTTAGCGGTATGTACCTGACCGATTGACGCTGTTGCCAGCGGTTCCGGATCAATGAATTCAAATAAACTCTCGAGCTCACCTTCCAGCTCAGTCTCAATGATTTGTTTAACGTGCTCAAATGGAATAATCGGTGCGTCATCCTGCAGCTTTTCCAGCTCTGTCGTAATTTCCGGTGGGAGTGCATCATGACGTGTGCTTGCAATCTGGCCAAGTTTGATGAATGTGGGGCCGAGATCCTGCAAAGCTTGGCGAAGTCGCTTTCCAATACTTTTCAGATTTGTATTTAATTCTGTAGTCTCCATCCCTTGTGCCAGTCCTCGGTCCGCTACGCCGATTCGAAAAAGAAAATGACTGAAGCCATTCTTCATAAACACATTTACAATTTCCTGGTACCGTTTTGTGTGTCTGATTTTTTTTCCGAGCATGTTCATCAGCTCCTAATTCGTTGCCCTGGTTTCAGATGGTTACCTATTTCCTTTTTACTAAACTGTTAAACACAGAGCAAACACCGCCATGAAATGGGACGAGGGGTCTGACCCCTCGTCCCTACAATTCCAGCACTTTTGGTGGCTGTCCTTTTTTATTCATCAGTCTGATCTGAATCGGCTGGATTTCCAACACAATATAGCTTGGATCCTCAGGGCCCTCGAACCATGGTTTCATATGGTCATTCCACAGCTTTTTCTTAATCTCATCTGAACTGCTGATTGCGACTTTACCCTCGTACTCTACATACTCATCACCAATCCCTTGGCCTTCATAACCCAGCAGAATGTGGGTATACGGATTTGCATCCAGCTCTTCTGTTTTATGGGTTTCTTTGCTCGTTGCCGTGTAAAGCTTAAGCTCCTCTGCAAAGAAGGTCATATACCTGGAATGCGGCTTATTCTGCTGAACAGTCGCCATCGGTCCCACATTATGCTCATTCAGTATTTTCTCGATTTTCGCTTTGACATTATCACTCATTTTATCCACTCCTTTTAGTACACAGCTTAGTATTCCTAAGGTTAAAAAAGATAAACACTCCGCTGGGACAAAGTGCCTGACCCCTCGTCCCGTTTAAATCCGTTGTTTCGGGTCAGACTAATATAAAAACGGGAAGGGTCTGTTTTATGGAACTGGATATATCCTGGATGGCATTTATTATGCTGATACTAGCCAGCTACCGGCTGACACATTTGATTGTCTTTGATAAAATAACTGAATTTATCCGCGAACCATTCCTGATCACCAAAAAAATATCGGCTACTGAAACCAAAAAAGTACCCAAATCAAAAATTGGTTATCTGCTGACCTGCTATTGGTGTGCAGGTGTCTGGAGTGCTATTTTTCTCGGTACTATTTATCTTTGGATTCCGAACCTTGCACAGTACCTGATTTTCATATTAGCGATTGCCGGCGGACAAGCAATTCTTGAGTCATTTGTTGGGGTAAATATAAAGCGAACTGCTTTGTACGCGGAGGAAACGAAAGAATTGAAATAAGAATAAAAACGCTTACTGTTCATCAAAACAGGGTATCGGTCCACAAGCAATACATAACAAAGGAGTTAAATCCGATGTCCCAATCAATCCTATCAACGATTAAGGATGGCTGGATTCTGCTGCGACTGATAGCAGTAGTTTCCTCAAGTATAACCACCATCGTATCCACCATGCTTCCCATCTACCTGTATTACACATTTTCAGAAGAAAAATTGTTGACCATATTCCTTGTCCTACTATTTGGAGCTTTTTTGATTCATGGTGTGCTCACCCATATATTGAACGACTATACGGACCATAAATCAGGCACGGACGAGAACAGTCCTGCCATTTTGTCCGGTGGCAGCCGTGTCATCCAGAACGGAATACTGTCTGCCTCCACACTATGGGTTATTGGCAAATGGCTAATGTGTATAATTGGAACACTCATACTAGCACTTTTTCTTTTTGACTATTGGGAAATCGCAATTCTGCTGGCAGTTGGTTTGTGGTCAGCAGTAACTTACTCGCTCCCCCCATTTCGGTTCAGCTACCGCCCGTTTATCGGAGAGTGGCTATCCACGTTCCCGTCTGTTCTTGCACTCGGACTTGGCGGAGCGTGGCTGATGTTCAGTACAATCCCAGTTTGGGCCTGGCAAAACGCTGTCATTAACGCACTATTTTGCATTGCCTGGGTAATGGTCCATCATGTCCCAGATCGTCACGCTGATGCGGGGGCCACCCCCAGGAAAGAAACAAGCGTAGTCTGGGCGAGTGAAAAATTTGGTCAAGCATTCAGCCGTCTCCCAGCCCTGTTGTATTTCTCGCTGACCGCCTTATGTGCAGTGTGGCTTGGAACAGAACGCATCTGGGGGGCAGTAGGAATGCTGGCGTTAACAGGAACGGCTATCTTTCTAGTCTTAAAAATGCAGGTTGATGACGATGAGCAGGTTTCTGCTTATGAAAAGATAATTCTGATGCTAGCTATGATAAACGGACTCTGGATTGGACTCTTTATTTAGAATAACGCTCAGAGCAAATGAGCGTTTTTTCACCTTTTCATAACAGGTATCCATAACAGGGATTGAAATGATACTCCCCCAATCCGTGCCCGCACATGTAGGGTGTTTATTCTTTATAGGCGTGATTTATAATTTCCATAAGACCTTCAGAATCTTCTGTTAATACATTTTCAGACAACCTTGCCCCAGCGATAATAGGCGCCCATCGAAAAATGTCAGACTTAGACAGCCCACTTTTTTTGCAGTAAAGTTCCATATACATATCAGCTAAGTCCACTGAGTAGTATGAGTACAATAGGTATGTTCTATATACATCGGCACGTATATCTCCTGCACTCGAATCAACCCAATCAATTATTGATACAGTATAATCCGTCATAATCAAATTAAACAAATGGAAATCACCATGACAGAGTCTATTTTCAAATTTCATCGAATCCAATCTTCGTAGTAAAAAATCCTTCAGCTTCTCGTCTAAAATATGGCATGAATCAATTTGCCGATGTAGTTTTTCAGACATTGGTTCAAGATTGGAATCGGGTATAACCTTATGGATTTTTAGTTGAATATCGACTGAAATACTCATGTAGTATTTGGCTTTCCTACTCTCTTCAGAAAGCAGATCGCCTAAAGTCTTTCCCTTCACATGTTCCATTATAATAGCCTGATTTCCGTCTATCGTGGTGACATCCAATACTTTAGGTACAGAAAGCCCGCATGAATAAGCATATTTTTGCTTATTGGCTTCGTATGCGGATTCTGTATCAGGTAAATTGTCATTAAAAATCTTAATAATTTTACCGTCATAAAGGTAGATTTTCGCAGTATTCCCTTTTGCTATCGGGGCACCTAAATTCATTGGACTTCTCTCCAGTTCATAGATTTAATTACTATGTTTTTCTTCAGCTACTGAACAGATAGATTTCGATTCCCTAAAAGTTTAATTTTGTTACACCTAACTGGAAATCGGTATTATTTTTTCCGCCCTATATATAACAGATGAGTAGAGATACCGAGTAAATAAGGATCAGCTGCTTTATCAATAAGGAATTTAATAACTTCTTTCTCTTCGCCTTTTTCCTCCCAATAACTCCAACTCTCTTCAGTTAAGATCGCCCCAACATTAGAACCTAGTAATTCCAAGCTTTCAAAACCTTGTGACTCCATGAACGGTCTTATTTTTTCAATATTGAAATAGTAAGCCCCTGTAAAGCGCCCTTCATCCGAATGATCAAAACATCCTTTTTGGGAGAAATGATTGATAGTCTCCATATTATCATTAGGTTTCCAATGTTTAGGGTATAAAAGGGATGTAAATATATGTCTTATTCTCGACATAAACGCTACAAAAACCAGCCCTCCCCTTTTCGTAATTCTATTCAATTCGTTGATTGCCTTGATGCGGTCACTCTCGTCTTGTATATGATACATAGGGCCAAGCATTAAAGAAGCATCAAATTGATCACTATCCAACATCCTAAGTTCTCTTGCATCTGCTACCATAAAATTGTTGAACTTGTAACTTAGATCCTGTTCAATCGCTTTTTCTTTTGCCAGGTCCACTAACCTTGGGGATAAATCAGCCAAGGTGACATTGTAACCATGTTTTGCTAATTCCATTGAGTATTTTCCTGGTCCTGCTCCAATATCTGAAATGTGGCCTTTAGCAGGCAAAAAATTCTTTATGTAGTGCCAGTTGACCTGAAATTCAACAGGCTCCCTATCCAGTCTTCCCCATTCATCAAACTGATTGTAATAGCTGATAACTTTATTCATAAAAGCCCCCGATAGTTATTTCATTATGGTACTAATACGTTCTTTCTCTGCCACCTTATCCAAATATTCAAAGAATCCTATTCGATTCCCCCATGGATCAGCAAAGGTTCCCCATTTTACAGGAACTTCGTCGCGCGAGTATATTTCAAACATATCGATGTTCAACTCCCGGACAAGCCTCTCCCTTTCGCCCTCTATATCAGATACACCAAAACGCATTGGACCACTTGCTTGCGATGGGTCGCCTTCTGCTACCTGCAGCCAGCAGCCAGTGATAATTTCCCATTCCGCAAACCCATCATGGGGTATGAAATCTGGCTTCCTATTAAATAATGTCTGATACCAGTTTTGTCCTTCTTTTATATCCCGAACTCGAACTTGGTTAGTCATTTCAAAAATCAACGTAACCCCTCCTACGAATCTTCTATTAATATAGTTCTATATTAATAGCTAGAATACCTCCCGGCGCATTAAAAAAGTAAGTCAATTAGCCATGACGAGTTCCGGTACAAATCATGATTGTTGTACAAATCTTGAAAATAAAACCGCATGAAATCAAGATTTCCAATTTATTCATTATGAGGTTTTGTCCCAGCCTCTTTTTACATATAAAAAATACCTCCGTATTATTGAGCTATTTCTAGTATTTATTTATTATCACTTATTAAACTAAAACTACCACGTTAGTGAAGAATTTATATTGATCTATAAATATAGAATTTTCATATTTCATTCTTAATAAAATCAATTAACTTACCCAGTCATATCTGAAGAAATACTATAAATAGTGTGGGTGTTTTGAAGGGTCCTTCAAAGTTGAGGATTGTTCCTTTACTTCTAGCCATAAATGAAAATCATTTTTAATTTGTAAACCTTAAATAGTAAAAGGAATTGCCATATTTATACCCCCTTGCGTTCCACCGTTGCACCTCTTAGTTTAATAACATAACCCTCTAAAGTGTCCATTTAATAAGTAACCCTGCGTGGGCTAAGCCACCACCAAATCCATATAATAAAACTTTTTCCCCATTTTGGAGTTTTTTTTTCGGAAAGGCCTTTATCTAATGACAATGGTATTGTCGCAGACGAGGTATTTCCATAATCCACAAGGCTATATAGTGTTTTATCAATAGGATAATCACTTTTTTCACATATAGATTCAATCATCCTCAAATTGGCACTATGTGGGGCAAACCAATCAACATCATTTAATGAAAGAGAAGCATTTGCCATTACACTTTTCATTCCTGTTGGAACGGTAGAAACAGCCCATTTATAAACCTCACGCCCATTTTGTACAATCTTTTCACTATCGACTAACTTCTCTTCAAACATATGATGTGAAAGATTTGAACAATATAAATTTTTCCCTTTTTCTCCGTCTGAACCTATATAAGAAGATAAAAAGCTTGGGTTTTCATCATCAAATTCTACAAGAACAGCCCCTCCTCCATCACCGAACAAAATACAAGTCGTTCTATCCTCATAATCCGTAATTTTAGATAGTGTTTCTGCTCCAATAACAAGAATTTTTTTATTTAAACCAGAAGTTATCAATCCATTGGCAATATGCAAGCCGTAAGTGAAACCTGCACAAGCCGCATTTAAATCGATTGCGCCAGAATTCCTTATGCCTAACTTTGCTTGAACAATAGAAGCTACACTTGGAGTTTTAAAATCAGGAGTCAATGTACAAACAATAATCATATCAACATCTTCCACAGTTTTCTCAAAGCGTTCCATTAAACTTTTTACAGCCATATAACTGATATCGCTTGTAAACTCATCATCATTTGCTATCCTTCTTTCTTAAATACCAGTTCTTTGAACAATCCATTCGTCACTCGTTTTAACTATTTTTTCCAACTCTAAATTTGTTAATCTTCTTTCAGGAACATAAGAGCCTATTGCCGTAATTCGGGCTTTTGATTTAGACATTACAGTCACCTCATATTAATTAAATTATTATTTTTCATTTTAACACTTACTATTAAGACTTGGTACTAATTTTAAGCAAAAAAATCTTTTTCTACATAATTAGGTGTTGTTTGTAAAGTATGTTCTTATCTTAAGATAGTCTTTAATTACACATAGCGTATTTCTTGCTAAACAATTCTACCTTTATAGTAGAACAAAGATGCTGAAATCCTGTTGTATTAAAGCACCATTTAGCTCAACAAGGAGGTTCAAAAAAATTTCTTGCAATCTCTATTATTTCGCTGGGCTTTTCCACTAATGTCCAGTGACCACACTCTTTAACCTCAGTCAATTTAGCGTGGGGAATATGTTCTAATAACAGGCTTTTTATTAAGTCTGGTGTTAAAATATCATGACTGCCTTGGGCAATGAGGATGGGAATATTTTTAATCTTATCCACCTTATTTGTTAAGTCATAATTCTTAATAATGTCTTTTCCAATTGCTTCATTTACAATTGTATTCATCGTTGTTTTCTGTTTTCTCTCTAATGCTTTTTCAGAATAAACGTAATATTTATCTAAAACTTCAAAAATTTTTTCTTCTATGGTTGAACTACCATTTATATATTTTTCCTCCAAGTTAAGTAACTTGATTTTGTCTTCGTCAGCTAATCTTTTTTCTAATTCTTCGGCAAAGATAGTAAACCCTTCTCCGGTGATCCCTATTGCAGCAGTTAACATTATCTTATTTACTCGTTCTGGATAGGAAGTCGCATAAAGTAAAGCAAGTATCGAACCCCAGGATTCACCAAACAAATTTACTTTTTTTATTCCTAAATTTTTGCGAAGGTATTCCAGCGTATCTACTTCACCCTCCATAGTGTATTGATTATTTTCGGTTGGATAAGATTCCCCACATCCTCTTTGGTCATAAAAAATTAACTTGAACTTCTGGGATAACGGTAAAACATGAGGAAGAAAAAAACGATGCTCGCTTCCAGGACCTCCGTGTAGGAAGACAATGGCTTCTCCATCACTAATTATGTGTACGTGGAGTCCGCTTTCGCTTTTTAATTTATTCAATTTTATTTCTTGTTCCATAATTACTCCTTTCCCTTTTTAATAGGTTATCTTTTATGTAAATGTTGTTCTTTTCTTATTAAAGTAAACTGTCTTTATAGTAGAACAAAATTTTAGCATAACAAAGAACGCTTATTAAAGAATTGAACTCTTCAGTTTAATAACTTTCCAATACTTTTCCTTCTTCATTAAGAAATTTTAACTCATTCTTTTCAAATTCCTCCGAACCTAATCCATGAAACAACCATGCTTTTATTTCTTTTTTTTCTAAGCGGATTATATTAGCAACATGTGCACCCAGTTGTACCTTAGCAACCTCGGACGGTGCAAATCCAATCCGATAGCCGTTACGCCCTATTGAACTTCCACTATTTCCTTCAGCAATATCCCCAACGCCAACCATTTCAGTATATTTCCAACCATATTTATTTTCATTTAATATTGCTACCGCTAAGTAGTTCTTAGGTTTATCCACTTTAGAATAAAAAAAGACATATGATACATTTTCGTCTTCAAAGATTTTCGTATCAATAACCTTCAAAACCTCAAACTTTGGTTCTTCTAAATTATAAATAGCCTCTTCTGGTGTGACGTATGAATTATACTTTTTGTTGAAATCTAAAAAAACAAAAACACCTATTGTCAAAATAAGTACGGTTATAATACCAATAATAACTTTGTTCATCCTATTCTCCTTTAATTTAGTAGAAATAAAAATAATTAAGAAACCTGTTTCGTTAGTGCAATAAGCCAATTTCTTATTAAAAAATCGCACCCGTTTTTTGAAAAAATATATATTTCAATAATCCAGTATCTCTTTAATTAACTTTCAGGTTTTCTATGTAATCAGTATATCCCTTCGCCCAATTCGAAAATGAAAGTTTCTTGTTCCAAGTCACGTTATCAGTTGCCCAAGCACACCCCCAGTCCAATACAAGTTGCTGTAACAGATGCACTTTTAATCGTTCAGTAAATGATTCTTGGTCATTGGAACATTCCAAATAACTAAATATAAAATTCTTCGCAAGTAATTTTTCTTCCAGTGACAAATACCATAAGACCATTCTAGGTAAGTCTGCAATCGGGTCACCAAAATATGCAGTCGTAAAATCGAATAATGCTTTAAAACTCCAACCCTTGACACCTTTTTCAAGCAGAAAGTTATCGGGTTTAAAATCACCCATTACAAAACTTGCTAAAGATTTTCTAGCAAAAGCTTTTTGTGAACTATCCAGTATCCATTCAACCCACTTAACATCTTCAAAATTTATTAAAGAATACTTTTTCGCATCTTCAAGCCAATATCGAATCCGTTTATATAGCCATTTTTGATAAGATCCTTCAAAGCTCCGAACAGTTTGATTAATTGGTTCATATTCACCATAATGGAGAGTTCTCCAACTGTGTAATTTCGCCATCGTCTTGCCGAGTAGTTTTGCGATATCTATCTTTTCTTTTTGAGTAAGGTTAACTTGTATATAAGGATTATTAATATGCACACCAGTAAAACGAGGCATTACTGAATAACTCCACCCGAAAATATCTTCAGACATATCGACTCTATAAGGTAAAGGGACGGGTATGTTTGTTCTCTTATTTATATTCTCAACAAAAAATTTTTCTTCCAGGAATTGTCCATCATATATTGGATTTCCCTTAAGAACAAAGTCGCCATTTGTTGTTGAAACGAATATAGTCTGCCCCATAACACCTCTTGTGGGCCCCTCAAGAGAAAGCAATTTTCCAAGACTAAACCGATTCAGCATCAACTGAATTTGCTTATCATTAACCTCAATCTTGTTTGATGCAAAGAAAATTTCGGTCGTCATTGAAACACCTCCTAAACAAGCTTTGTTTGACCTTCTTATTCTATTAAACTGCGATTTCAGTCCAATATCTCCATTCTTAAATACTAACATAATATTCCAAAAATACTATTGAGTTTTTACAAAAAAAAGACAATCAGTTTAATGATCGTCTTTTTAACTCTTGAACCCTAAAATTGAAAAAGAAAAAGTTAAAGATACTGAATCCACTTATGTCCGTATGGAAATTGCTTATTTAGAGAATCTTTTAACTAGACCTTTTCTTCAGGTAATAGTGATGGAAGTACTGTTTGAAAATCTTTAAAATCCTTTTCTCTAATTTTAGAACTTCCAGCCTTATATAGAAGTTGTGTTTCTGGTCTTAAATAGGGTATCCCCTTATATTCGAACAGGATTCATTGGGATTATTTCTCGATTAATAATTCCCTGTCTCTCCAATTCCTTTATTCTTACGGATAACATTCTTCCGCTTATACCTAAGGAAGATTGAATAGTGTGGAACCGTTGTTTTCCATTAAGCAAAAGACAAATAATCAATCCATTCCATCGTGACTATGGCCTATCTTAAATCTGTCATTTTTTAACCACTCCTATGATTCTTAGTTAAGGTGTATGTCGTACATGTTTACAATCACCTCTTCTCTTCACTGCTTTTCGAATAAAAATTAAAATCATTGGAAGTTGTGGAGATTAAAAAAGGCAGGACCCCTACCAGATTGATAAGTGCCCTGCCTTACGTATTAAAATGGATTGGCAGCTTATTTTGCATGTTATACGTCTACTTTTCCTTCCATGCTGTTTCCTGATTTATCGCAATGATTACTCGTTAAAAACCATATGATGCCTCTTTTTCTTCACGAATCTTTGTATAGGTTTCAGTTAGCACAACAGTGTCTTCAACCAACCGGTCAATTCGGAATAGCACATCATCATTTGTAATTTCCATTCTATGGAAATCTTGTTCTTCAACAAAAACATACGTCTGAACAATTTGTGCCTTCATATAGCCCAAAATAGGTTTTAATTGGTTTTCGGCAATTAAATAATGCTTCGAAGAACCAGCAGTAACGATCATACTGACTACTTTGTCCTGAAATGCATTAACAGGTAGTAAATCAAATATATTCTTCAACGTAGCTGGTATAGAAGCTTGAAAGATAGGCGTTCCAATAATAATGGCATCAGCTTCCATGATTGTTTTTGTTACATACCCTGTGTCGCTCTCATATTCTAAATAATTCCGTCCATCACTAAACTCCACATCATATTCTGCTAGATCAATCAATGTCGTTTGTGCGTCCGGATATTTTTCAGTAATGGCTTTCTTCGTATAATCCATTGCTGTTCTCGTCTTTGAGCCGACTTTCGAACCTGATAATAGTACAACTTTCATATTCTCAACTCCTATTTCTTTGCTGTATATTTTTTGATTGCAGGTAAAATTTCATTACCGATCAACTCAATATTTTTCATTAATTTATCAAATGGAACACCACCGAAATCCATTTGACCAATATAACGCTGATGTCCAAATAGTTCATGCTGGTAAAGAATTTTTTCAATGATTTGCTGTGGACTACCGACATTCATGACATCTCTAGTATCGGCACTCTGCGCAAATTGCCGCTTAGGATACTCTTGTCCGTTAATTAGTTTCAACCCTTGGTTAACGTGAGGATATACCTCTTTTTGTGCCTGCTGTGTCGTTTCAGCCGCATAGAAGAATCCGGCAGTCGAAATCGGCAGCTCAGAAGGGTCAAAACCATTTTGTGTTGCAGCCTCACGGTATGCATCAACGGAGTATTTAAAGCTAGATGCCGGTCCACCTAGATTAGCAAGGAACATGGGTACACCGGCATAACCAGCTTTAATAGCACTTGCAGGTGGCCCACCAACTGCACGCCAAATCGGCAATGAACCGTTTTGCGGACGCGGAATAACCTCAGCATTTTTTAATGGAGCTCGGAATTGTCCATTCCAATTGACAACTTTCTCTTCATTAATCTTTAATAGTAGCTCAAACTTTTCTTCAAACAACTCTTCATAGTCGCGAAGATTGTAGCCTAGTAAGTCAAAGAGACCCACTCTTGATGCCCGGCCGGCAATTATCTCCGTACGGCCTTTTGAAATCAGATCAATAGTCGCGAAGTCTTCATATACCCGAACCGGATCTGATGTACTGATAATGGTAGAAGAGCTCGCTATTTTAATTTTTTCCGTTGCTTGTGCAATTGCTGACAAAACAACAGAGTGTGCCTGTGTTGCAAAGTATTCTTGGTGACTTTCCCCTACACTAAAGAAATCGATGCCTGCCTGCTCGGCTAACTTGGCTAGTTCTATTATTTCATGAATCCGCTGTTCAGCAGAGATTCGCTCTCCTGTATTCGGGTCTGGAATATGATCCCCCAATGTATATATTCCAAATTCCAACCCTTTGCTCGAATCGATACGATATTTTTCCATTTATTTCTCAACCTTTCTTTTGTAAATATTTTAATAACTTCCTTTTGTCGCTTTACGTATAGCAGGAACGACTTCTGTTGCAAATATCTCAATCATTTCCTGTATCTTTTTAAAGGGCATCTTTCCATGGTCTATTTGTACAATAAACCGTTGATGTCCATACAACTCATATTGATATAGTATTTTTTCAATAATTTGTTGAGGGCTTCCCACCATGATGGCGTTTCTCACACTTGTTGCTTCCGCATATCTATCTTTAGGAAAAGGAGTTCCACGCAATTGTGTAAACGTATTATTAAGGTACGGATAGTATTCTTTAAGCGCGGTTTGAGAGTCTTTATCCAAATACATCATGGTTGCCATCGCCACTGGGAGCTTGGTAGAATCAAAACCTGCTTCAGTTGCATTTTGGCGATAGGCATCTACGGTATGTTTAAACACACTGGAAGCTCCATAAAGAGCAGCTAAGTGCATCGGCATACCTATTTTACCTGCTTTGATTGCGCTGGCCGGTTTTCCTCCTACAGCTCTCCAAATTGGCAGTTGCCCGGAAAGTGGTTTCGGGAAGATCTCTGCTTCGTTTAAGGCTGGACGAAATTTCCCACTCCACGTGACTTGCTGCTCGCTATTTAATTTCAATAGAAGATCGATTTTCTCTTCGAACAGTTCCTCAAAGTCTTTCATATCATAACCAAATAATTCATAAACTCCATATCTGGATCCACGTCCCGTAACGATTTCGGCACGACCGTCGGAGAGTAAATCCAAGGTTGAAAATTGCTCATATACACGAACTGGATCATCTGCACTTAAAACGGTCGAGGAACTAATCAGTTTTATCTTTTCTGTTGCAGAAGCTATTGCCGCAAGAATGGTAGGAGTTGATGAGGCGATAAAATGTTTTTGATGACTTTCTCCAACACCATATACATCAAGCCCTGCATCTTCTGTAAGCTTTGCCATGGCAACCATCTCTTACATACGACTATGTTCACTCATTATTTCTCCAGTTCTGGGATCTGACACATGATCTCCTAACGTATATAATCCAATTTCCATACCATTAGTTTTGTTTATCCGAAATTCTTCCATATTTTTTTACTCCTTTCATCAATCTCTTTATAATGTTATTCTAGAATATATAAAACAAATTGATAAGTACGCACTTTAAAGTGGTATAGTATACAAAAAGATACTATGGAGGAGATATAATGGAAAAGGTACCAGAATATTGTCGTGTTGAAGATGCTTTAGGCATTTTAGTTGGTAAGTGGAAACCGATTATTTTATTACATTTACTGCAGGAAGGTACAAAACGCTTTAGTGAATTGAAACGAAGCATGCCCGGCATTACACAAAAGATGTTAACGAAGCAGTTGCGAGAATTGGAAGACGAGGATATCATTCAGCGCGTTGTATATCCGCAAGTACCTCCAAAAGTGGAGTATTCCATTACAGAATATGGAAAAAGTTTAGAACCAATTTTAGAAGCAATGCATGAGTGGGGAACAAACCATACACTGCATAAAAACCGTAAACTAAAGCAAAAGAGCCTTTAAATAGAATTAAAAGGTATGATTTTTACAGAGATTGTAAAAACCATACCTTTTTTTATTAAGAGTTATAAAATTTTATCTCAGGGTATTCTTTTATAGTTAAGTGAGATTTTGAAGACCTTTCTTCCGCTAACCCGCCCCGTCCAAGAAAATATTATTCATAATCTTATATTATCATTTTACCATTTACCTTCAAAGAGTAGTTCATCAATAATCAACGAACCACTTAACCGCTAAATAGTAAAAAGTGTTCATTTTTACTTGACTCTTACAAACGGTTTTTTACCCTAATTAAAATAAAAGATACTGTTATTATTGATACTAATCAGAGTAGTTACTTGCCTATGCTCATAATACCTCCCCAATGATAATCTCTTGTTTTACAATAGCTATCCTTTAGCTGAATAAGAGAACACAATGTTGTATTGTAAAATTTTCATTTTATTGTAAACTTATACATATATAAAGGTATTTAATGAAAAAGGGGAGAGGAAAATGTCGCTAATAGTTCGTACAGTTGAATCCAAAGATAAAAACCAATTGACTGAATTAATGTATCAATACATCGTAGATTTTTACAAAAGACCAAAACCATCAATTGAAAAGGTACATAATTTAATTGAAATGCTATTAGAAAAAAACAAAGGTATTCAATACGTCGCTGAACAAAAAGGTACACTTCTAGGATTTGCAACATTGTATTTTACTTTTAGCACAACCAAGGCAGATAAAATTACAGTAATGAACGACTTATTTGTTGTTGAAAACGCAAGAGGCACAGGTGTTGCCCAAGAACTATTTAAATCCTGTGAGAAATTTACAAAAGAAAATGGATATGCACATATGTCTTGGATAACGGCAAGTGATAATAAACGTGCCCAACAATTTTATGAAAAAATGGGTGGTTCCATTGGAAACTGGTTGAATTATTCAATATAATAAATAAATGACCTTCTTTAATTAGGAAGTCATTTATTACTAACATCCCTCGTTACTTCAGTGAATAAAGGCGAATACCATTGTCGAGTATTCTCCCCGTTAGGAAAAAAGGAATTAACTTTTAGTTTCTTGTACCTTTTGGGTACTCAGTACAAAACTAATAATTGCTGCGACGCTACAAACATAAGGGAGTAGTGAATACCCCCAATTAGATATGACATAACTTCCAATTAATGACCCAATCGTAATACCCATATATAAAGCCGTATTATTCCATGCCATAACAGTTCCTCGTTCATTTGGATACTCCAATGCTAATCTTGCTTGGTATGATGTAAACCCTGCATACCCCACCAAAGCCCATATAAACAGCAAGAAATAAATCCAATCGCCTGATGTGAAAAATATTCCTAAACCAATCAGGGTTACTGACAAGAAAATTAGCGTAGCCTTCGAAATTTTCCTTTCTCCAAATTTATCAGTTAATTGACCGCTTGTTAAACTTCCTATTACAGCTCCGACACCATAAAAAGTAACAGCTAGAGCGATTTCTGAAGAGGAAAAACCATTTTCTGAGTGAAGAGCAGCTCCCAAATAAACATAAAGGGCATACATCGAAATCGCCCAAATGGTGGTAACACTGACAGAGCCAAGTGTTCTTAACAAATCTACTCCTAGTAGATTTCTGGTTAAATAGCTATCAGAAACTTTTTTCCATATTTTGAAATTTACTACCGCCAGTATAGCTCCTACAATTGCCATTACAACAAATACTGAACGCCATCCAAGAAAGTGCTCTAATACCGTTCCGACTGGTGCACCAGCCCAAAGAGCAGTTAAATGTCCTGAAACAACAATCGAAAGCCATGTTCCTCTTCGGTTTGATGGTGCAATATCACCAATGATTGCGTATATTAAAGGAGTTATGGAAGCAACGGACAAACCTGCTAAAATACGGCTAACAATTAGCCATAAAAATGATGGAGCAAATGCGGTAAGTGCATTTGAAATAGCGAATAGAATTAAGCCGAATATAATAAACCTTCTCCGTCCTTTTCTATCGGAAATCCACCCAAGTAAAGGAGCCGAAAAAGCATATGTAACCGCAAAAACAGTTACCATCCATCCAGTGGTCGCTGAACTAACTTTATATTCTTCTGAAATGAACGGTAACAATGGTGACACCACAAATAAGTCAGTACCCATCAGAAACAAGGTTATCCAACCGACACTTAACCTTATCTTCCCTTGTAACTCCATTAAATCCCTCCCATTTGTTATATATATGTATATTTTCAAAGGGACATAAAAAGAAATGTACAGTGGAAGATCTTATATTGTTTCTTTATACTGCTTCGTTAGCTCTATTAAAATTCTTTCTCAAAGTCGCCTGAAATCAAGACATTTGTTGCACAGTATGAGTCAAACACGAAGAAACGATTACTTAATAAACGGAATCACCTCCGTAATTAGTGTCGTTGTACTGTAAAGCAATAGATCTTGTTATTAATTTAAGGTCTTGTACTACTAAGGAGCCCAGTTAAGTGAATTGTAGGGGTTGCTGATCTTCTAATTATCATCCGGTTCATTTATACTGCTGGCAACTAATAATAAAATACCTAATACACAAACCAACATATCAATGCTTACGGCAATTCTAGATAAACTGGAGTTGTTTCCATTTGCTATCTGTATAATCACAGCACCTATAAGTAAAGACATACAAACTATTAAAATCCCTGATACTCTGTAAACTAATTTCCTCACAATATCCCCCCACTGGACTGCTCGTTTATACAAAAAGCCACCTCTTATTAATCAATCGTCAGCAAATAGGTAAGCGTTTGAGGTTATCTCCAGCTTTTCCCTTGCTACAATAATCCAATCTCTTATTAAACCTTCGCTCCCGTTTGTTTAAGTATATTTCTTCTCTTACTCTCTGTTTTATTAATTGATTATTTGTCAATAACAATCGATAATTTATAGTTAGCATACTTGTTTAGCTCTTCCAAAAATTTATTCATTAGTTCATTAGATTGAAATTTACATTCAAGAAGATAACAGCCATCTCCACTGATTTTATAATTACGTACAAGGTATTGTTCTTGAGTTTTGATGAAAGATAAATATGATTGATGGTTAATGTTCTGTATAATGATAGTTAAAAAAGCATGTATATAAAATCCCAGTTTGACTTGATTTAATTTAATAGTATATCGTTCAATAACTCCACTATCCTCTAATTTCGCCACTCTAGCTGAAGTAGCCGGTCCAGTCAAATGGACTTTCTCTCCCAACTCTTTCATTGTAATCCGACTGTTCTTAGACATTTCATTTAAGATCTTCACGTCCGTATTATCTACCATTTATGTAACTCCTTTCATTAATAAAGTCAAACGACCAAAAGACTTTGTTTAGCCCCTGTATTGTTTAGTTGGTCATAGTTTAAACTAAAAAAGTACTTTAAATCAAAAAAGAAAGGGAGTTAATGATTATGAATATACATCACATTCGTAATGCAACAGCAATTGTAGAATATGCTGGCAAAAAGTTTTTGATTGATCCAATGTTAGCGGAAAAAGAAACTATGCCGCCTTTTGGAACTGGTGTTGGTTTACCCCCAGCACTAAGAGAAGACCAAAATAATCCTTTAGTAAGCTTACCGACATCCATCGATAATATTATATCTAATATTAATGCTGTAATTATCCCCCATCTGCATCCTGACCACTGGGATGATGCTGCAAGAAAAGCGTTGCCAAAAGAAATAAAAATATTTGCCCAAAATGATGACGATGCGACAGAAATTCGAAACGCTGGTTTCATAAATGTGGAGGTCTTACAAGAGAATACAGTGTTTGAAGCTATTCAATTGATTAAAACAAAAGGCGAGCATGGTAGAGGCGAAATCTTAAAGCATGCTGGTGAAGTGTGTGGCGTTGTCTTCAAACACTCAAATGAGAAAACACTATATTTTACTGGTGATACAGTATGGTATGAAGGAGTTCAGGAAACCATCGATGAACAAAAACCGGAAATCATTGTGGCCAATGCAGGAAATAATCAATTCCTTGTGGGTGGTTCTCTTATCATGGGGAAAGAAGATTTATATGAAGTGTACAAGGCTGCCCCTGATACAAAAATTATTGCTGTTCACATGGAAGCTGTAAACCATTGGGGACTTTCCAGAGATGAATTAAAAAGCTTTATTAACGAAAAAGGAATCTCCTCTAATGTGACAGTGCCTGATGATGGAGAATCTTATTCATTTTAAGATCCAAACCGTCGTAAGAAATTTAATTTTAAGGAGATTATCGCTAAGTCAGTTGAATCAAACAGAGACTTAGTTCGCCGTTTGTTTAAAACAATAGAATAAGAGAATTATGATGCATTTATTAAAACTATAGTTGCTGAAGACCATTTAGTAGCAGTCTGTTTTATATTCGAAGGCACTCATACGGACACCCTATTTTTCGGTGTGTTCCTGCCACAGGAAATAAGGTTAGATTCCCTCTCATGATACTTCTGATAATTTCTTAAGGTGAAATTATTGAAAAAGATCTCAAACGTAAATGACATTCTTCCGCTAAAGGCTTAACCAATAAAGATAAATTAATATGTGTTCGGTCAGAGACCCTTAAGGGGGTCTCTTTTTTATTCATAAAGGGTTATTCGCCCACCAAGAATATTCATATCTGTTCTAAACGTACACCATATAATTGCTATCCCTTGTTAATGTACTCGTTTGCTGAACAAGGATAGTTTGACATTTAATATTAATAACTTTTATTTCTTACTGAATCCCATGGTACTTCCTCACCATCTATATCTACTGCTTTAACAATCTCTATATCATTTAAATCTGATTCTGGATAAAGCTTATACCATATTGGTGGGAATCTAGTTGAATCAATAATATTTGCGTGCGCTTCTTTCATATTTTTCCTTAACACAATTGACTCCACATCAGAATCATAAACAACGCCCCAGTATCCAGAGAAGTCCTCAGAGCTTAGGCCATTCCAAGAATAGGGAGAATATGCTCCAGGATGCAATTCTATTGATGCTTCACCTGACATGTTTTCTACTCTCCAATTACCATTCCATTTTTTCTTAATCAGAAACGCATTAATAGAATCAAGACTTTTGTTTAATGTAAATACTAAATAAAAATCCTCCTTTACTTGGATCTTCTCAATTAAATCCCCTTGATTACTGACTTGATTTTGATCGCTTGATGTGTATTGAAAGATTGATTCTTCTATTGTTTCTCCGGTAACGTCCGTGCCAGTAAACCCATATCCTTCTGTCCAGTACCATCCCACTATTCCCAAAACGATAATAACAAAAAGAGCAATCATTTTTTTTATCACAAGACTCTCCTTTCCGGGTATTATCATTTAAATTGACTATGATTACTGTTAAAAAATGCCTATCAGTTTATTATACAATTTGATAGGCATCTTGGCTTGCACTTTTAAATTTCTGTAATAGGATAAAGACCCCTTTAAACTAATCATATACACTCATCGTTGGTTGTCTCCCTGCTTACTCACCTAATTACATTTTACTTACCAGTCGCTCCATTAATTCCTGAGCTTTTATAACTTTCTCGCCGCCTCCCTGGGCAACGGAAGCATTTCCTCCGCCTTTTCCGTTTATGTCAGGTAACACTTGCTTAATCAAATCGTTCATATTAATCGCCACAGCTTCACCCCGAGCACACACGAGTTGGAGTTTGTCCGGATTTTCGTTAACAAGCATCACTAGTACCTCGCTTGATTTATCGGCGATAGTTTTCGCGAGCGATTGTAACTCAGGCATTGGCCGGTTGGAAAAAATGGCCTTGATGATTTTCTGATCTCGATGAATCTCTTCCTGGTCCAAGAGTTTGTCAGCCTCATATTCGATCAGCTCAAATTTCAGCTCACTGATTATTTTTTCCAGCTCTTTATTTTGTCGCAACACATTAGCTGCAGAGTTGTTTAACTCTTCCTGCGGTGCATTCAATGTATCGGTAAGTCCCTGGACAATCTGATGTTTCGCTCCAAGTTGCTTCAGCACCCTGCTTCCACACACAAAATAAACCCGTATCTTATTCTTCTTCTGTTTCTCCCAATGTAATATCTTAATCGAGCTTACTTGCCCGGTTGAATCAGGATGCGTGCCGCCACACCCGTTATAGTCAAACTCAGGAATAATAACCAGGCGAATATTCTCGGAGACGGATAAATCCTTCCGCAAATGGTACTGTCCAAGCTCCTCCTTGGTCACCCATTTTGTGTCAATCGGTCTGTTTTCGAGAATTATTTCATTCGCCGTATTCTCCACTTGCTTCATTTCTTCTTTAGTTAAGCCTTTAACCTCGAGATCAATCGAGCAAGTTTCTTTTCCCAGGTGAAAACTGACAGTCTTGTAGCCTAAATTGTCCTCGAATGCAGCCGAAAGAATGTGTTGCCCTGCATGCTGCTGCATATGATCAAACCGCCGCTCCCAGTCTATTTCACCTGTATATTCGTTATGTATTCCAAGAGGCTCCGCAGTATAATGGCGTACTTCTCCTTCAACTTCCTCGACATTAAGAACATTTACCCCATTTATTGTTCCCATATCATGCGGCTGTCCACCACCCGTTGGATAAAATGCTGTCTGATCAAGAACCACATAGGAACGACCCTCTTCATCTGTACCGCTTCGTACTGACTTTGCGCTAAATGAACGTATGTATTGATTCTGGTAAAATAATTTTTCAGTTGCCATGTGTGATTCTCCTTTATGTCCCTTTTGCTACTAAGTTTTTCTTAATTGTATTATTTACTCATCAACCAGCGCCCCTTGATTTACATAACGAATAACCTTTCTCACCTCCGCGCTAACTCGTTCTCTTCCCTTTTTACTAAGGAACCAGTTATCCTTCCTGGTGATACTATCATCAGCCGCGCATAGGCTGAATTCAATCCATTCGGGCATATATGTTTTAAGCGTCAAATTAAGTCTTCTCATATGATAGGAGGTTGTAACCACCAGTAATCTTTTAAGGTTATATAAATGGAACGACCGGTCCAATACCATCAGGGATGCAAGTACATTTTCCAGCGTATGTAACGATTGATCCTCCACTAAAATATCTTCTTCCGGAATTCCCAGTTCGATTGCTTTATTCTTTAAAAGTATTGCCTCCGGAAGTTCACTTCCATCCCACTTCATCCCGCCCGAAAACAATATCTTCCTGGCGCGCCTCTGCTTATAAAGCTCTACCGCCTTAGGCAACCGGTACTGGACAGCTTTACTGCTCCCTGCGACAAAAATGCAATCCCCTGATTGCAGATCGTCCTCGATTCCTGTAAATAACAGGTTTGTCATTTGCTTATCTGTTAGTTTCTCAGCGCCCAGTTCTGATATATACACGTTCCACCTCCATATATACTTTTCAAGATATATTGAGCTAAGTTTATCATAAGTATATTTATCCACAAAAAACAAGAGATACCAACCCAATTTGGATTGATTCTTCATTTGGCATTTAGTTTACGTATGAAGCGGCAGTAAATTCTTTGAAAAAAACCCTATAACATTTTAAATAGTAACCTTTGTATTTAGGATTCTTACTTTGAAATATTCTGGGACAAGCGCGCCTGAATGTTGAAAATCATCATAACTTAAAAATTGTTATAAAAGTAGGTAAGTCCTTCATCAACTAGCGAAATCAACCCGTTGAGTATTATCGCCGGTCCTTCGTAAGCAATCGCTACTCAAAACAAAAATAAGGATAAGGCGATCCATCTCTCGATGATCACCTTATCCTTATTCTAAATTTATCTTTTACGAATTATATTGGATAGATGAGCTAACTTCGATGCCTGCTTCAATATCATTAGTGTTCTCATCTGTTTCTTCTGTACCCTCTTCAGCAGGTTCTTCTTCCTCTTCAACTGTTTCTTGAACTTCTTCTACTGGAGTAAGCAAACTAAGACTACTTTGAAGTGTGTATACTTCATTCCGTGCCTCTTCTATCTCCTCTTCTATTTCTAATGCTTCTAAGGATTGAGGATCAAGCTTATTATTGGTTAGACCAGATAATTCGTTTTCTACACCATCTAATCTATTATTTAGCGAATTGAGGTCTCCCTCAATAGAATTAATTTCTCCTTTAGTAAGTTCACCATTTTCCAATGTTGTAGAAATCATTTGTGCTTCTTCATTTATGGAAGTTAGTTTCTGGTCGATTGCTGCTTCAATATCAGCAATGTTCTCATCTACCTCTTCCTCTGTTTCTTCTGTACCATCTTCAGTAGGTTCTTCTATGTTATCTTCTTCCTCTTCAACTGTTTCTTGATCTTCTTTTACTGGAGCAAGCAAACTAAGACTGCTTTGAAGTGTATATACTTCATTCCGTGCCTCTTCTATCTCCTCTTCTATTTCTAATGCTTCTGAGGATTGAGGATCAAGCTTATTATTGGTTAGACCAGATAATTCGTTTTCGACGCCATCTAATCTATTAATCAATGAATTGAGGTCTCCCTGAGTAGAATTAATTTCTCCTTTAGTAAGCTCGCCATTTTCCAATGTAGTAGAAACCATTTGTACTTCTTCATTTATGGATGTTAGTTTTTCATCAATCTTCTCTATTTTTTCAATGGTTTTTTGGTCCTTGAAAATAGTTGCTTTTACTTCCACTTGTGAATTTTGATGTATTTTCACCTCGGTTTTATCATTTTTTTCTTCTGCTTGTGTCTCCCCAGCATTAACCCCTACTGTTAGTCCGAGCACTAAAGTTGGTGCAGTAATCCACATAATCTTTTTCTTCATAAATCGCTACCTCCTATAGTAGATTGTTTAATTTTGGTACAATCATCTCTTACCTTTAATTGGCAGGTTCTAAACTGAATTCAGCTATTTAAATTTCTTTTAACATTAACTTTAAGAAAACGAAATATGTCTATTTCATTCTTCTTGATTCAAAGAAAGGATAACGCCTTAAATAAAGGCGTCGGATGAAAAGACTATAATTAAATGAAAAATTATTTTACGGATATATTACAATACTTAATATTGGAATACATAAACAAATTAAAAACCTTCCTTATTGGAAGATTTTTTCCTAAGTATCTTGTGCCACTTATTTTGAAGTTATTATTTACTTGCAACATTATGTAACCATTCTGTATAGATTCGCGCAAAAAATGACAGTATACAAATACGGAGGTGAATATAGTTGCCTAGAAAAAGTAAGTCCCCACAAGACACAGTCAAGTACAGCATATGGGAGACAAGAACGGATAAAAGTCAGCGTCAGTCCATCGAAAACTCTCCAATAATTAACGAGGAGAGCTCCCCCGGTTCCAGGAAAGAACAAGATAATAAAGATTAATGTAATACTGCTTCAAATTAGGAAAATCCTTAATTAATTTTATTTTACTTTTAAATCTTTTTCGAAGTCGTCTTCTCGGTAATAAGACTCTTTATCCCGCTTGAGTACTGAGATAGAAAAAATTAACGATGCAATCAGCATGACAAGAGCCATAGTAACAATAGTGATCCGTAGTGAAACAAGATCTGCTGTAATCCCGATTGCTAGTATAAATATTACTTGTAGAGCACTTTGTATTAACTGGTAAATGCTTGTTACCCTTCCCATCACTTCAACTGGGACATTGTTTTGGTAGAAAGTCATAATTCCTGCATTCAAAATCACATTAAAGAATCCCAGAATTACAAACCCAACCACAATTGATGAAAAAGACCAAGAAAATGAGTAAATAACGTAACCAATTGTCATCATAATTAGTCCAATTGAAATCATGTATCTGAGTGAAAATTTATTAGAAAAAATCGACAGTAAAATAGCACCGATTACAGAACCGATTCCAGTAATACTAATCAACAAGCTATACTCAAATTCAGAAAGGCCTATTACTTTTTGAGTAAAAACCACTTCTTGTGCATCCATTGCAAAACTAAAAATCATAACCAATACAAAACCAAGATAAATAAAAGATACATATTTGTTGTCCGACATGAATTTCCGAACGACAGTAAAGTCCTGCCTCACTTGTGAAACATTAAGCTTCGGAATTGTTTTTTTATCAATATTCTCTTTTTCAGGAAGAAATAATAATAAAATTGCTGATATCACAAAGAATAACGCATTCAGCCATAAAGTTATTTCAACAGAAGTCAGAAGTATTAATGAACCACCGATTGCAGGACCAATAATAAACGCTCCTGAAACAGCAAATGAAAGAATTGAGTTGAACCGTTTTCTCTTTTCTTTTGGCACAAGTATCGCAACGTAAGTCGTTGATGCTGGATTGAAAAAAGCATTTGCTACGCTTAAGACAACGAGAATCCCGTATATTACCACCATGTTTGGTGCGAATGGGATTAAGCAAATAAAAATTCCTCTAATTATGTACGTTACTTGCATTACTTTTCTCTTACTACGGTAATCAATGAAGCTTCCTGTCCAAAGCTTTGTTAAAATATTGGTTAATGGCCCAATAATCCAAAGCCCTGCAACCGCTGTTGCTGAACCTGTAAGTTGATATACAATGATATTAATCGCTACTATGTAAATAAAATTCCCGATGCTTGAAATTCCAATCGAGGACAATAATAAGACTGAATCTTTCCAACCACTAATATTCCTACGCATACGCTATCTCCCTATATGTATTTCCTTCTATCTCCTGCATAGTATAATTATTCCATACTTCAATACTAACATTATATTCCAAAATTATTTAATTTTTTATACAATAAAAAGACGATCAATTTGATGATCGCCTTTTTCGACTCTTAGAATTGCCAATGCCTCTATTACTCTAGTTTAATCCTTTCTTTCCCCTCTTCCTAAACACCGCATAAAAGAAAAGACCATTCAAGACCGTCAGCCCAACAAATCCTATAAACACATTACTATAGGCTACTGCACTTCCCTCGGCAATCGAGAATGGGTTCAATCGGAAATCATGATTATAGTCCAGAATCTTACCAAGAATGGCACTTCCGAATGCACCGGCCATGAAATTGACTAGGTTATATATCCCCATTCCAACCCCTGTTTCATGATCAGGCAGAACTTCTGATATCAGATCAGCAGTCGATGTCTGTACAAACGGAAATGCTACAAAGCTAGTAATAATTACAATACTGACAATCCAGGCAGGACTTCCTACGAAGGTTGAAATCAACCCGAAACCTACAATCATGAGCCCGAATGCAATATACAGCACCAGCTTACTTCCCTTTCTTTCCGTAAGAGATCCAACCAGCCTTCCTACAACCGCAGCAATCATCGCTCCCGGGAAAAGCACAAACCCGATATATAACGGCGTCAGGCCATTTACTTCATTCAACATTAGCGGGATAACAAACATCTGCCCCATCATCGTAACAATCGCAAAGAACCCTGCGATAATCGTAGTCCGGTAGGGTACATTTTTAAACAAGTCCGGGCGGATAAACGGTATATCGCTCGTCTTAATCCGCCAAAAGAATATCCCAAAAAACACAATGCTGACACCAAGGCACCACCATTGGACCAAGGTAATAAAGAGAATAAGTGTCGCCACCGCGATCGCGATAAATACAGCGCCCGGTATATCTACCTTCCCTTCCTGCTTTTTCTCTTCCGGCATCCAAACACGGAAAAACGGAATAGTGAACAGCACAAGGGCCGAGATAAGGAATAAATATTGCCAATTCAGCGCCCCCGTTACAAATCCGCCAACTACCGGTCCGATCCCGGACGAAAATGCCATTGTACTGGAAATAATTCCGAGTACCTTACCCCGCTCCCCAGGAAAATAGCGCGACGGAACAATAAACGCCAGCGCCAGAATGGAAGATGCTCCTGTTGCCTGCACCATCCGGGCAATCACCACCGTGAGAAAATTAGGCGCAAAAAATCCAAAAATAGAACCTACCGCAAACAAACTCAGTCCTACGGTAAGCAATGTTTTCAGCGGATATATATCAGCCAGTTTCCCGTACATCAGTGCCCCAATCGCATACAGAATTATATATCCTGTCACCACCCAGCTGACCTGGGAAGGCAGCAGCGAAAAATAGTCAGCGATTGCAGGTACGGCAATCATGAACATGGTTCCATTCATCACCGAAAATAATAGTACCGAACACATCAGGAAGATTATTTTCTTTCGTTCAGATCTTGTTAATTTATGTGAAAAGTGTGATTCTGCTTTAGTCACTTCTATCAATCTCCCTTATTCGTGTCTAGCAATTATTTCAGGATATTTTATGTTTTATAAGAAAATTAATCAGGTTAGTGTTCGTTTCATTTGATGACTTACCTAGCCAGATTAAATGCCCCCATGCCTCCAGCATACAAAGTTCAGAGGTTGGAATGTTTTCATACGCATGAGTTGCGTGTTCTACTGACACAGAGCTATCATTTTTGCTTTGCATAATAAGCGTGGGGGATGAAATCGATTGTAAATCTTCAGTAGTAATCTCATCAACTTGTTCCAAATCGATAAAGAATCCATGACCCGATCTTTGGCGGTTATTCATTCTTCTTATTGCTTCCACATCATTAGTATCTATTTCCCCCCTTGCTTCAGCATGTTTTAGCGTACTGAATGATGGAAACATCAGCTTAAAAGTCATGAACGGAAATAAATTACTTATTGTAGAAATTAACGACCAGGTAGCCTTTTCAATGTTCGGGTGGAATAAAAGTTTTCCAGCTTTATATTCTACATCCTTGGGGGTAAGCCACTCCTTCGTAACCGCTGACTGCAAGGTAAGTGTTTTTACATATTCTGGATAGAGAGTAGCAAAATAAATCCCACTGGGTCCTCCAGCGGAGATTGCAATAACATGAACTTTATCAATATGTAAATGGTTTAACAATTTTATATAATGCTCGCATGCAGTCTGAAGATTTTCCCCGATTTCCTTGGAGGTATTCCCATATCCCGGCCGTGATGGAGTAATAATGGAATAACCCCTTTTAATCAGAAAATCATAGCCAAATTCTTCATAACAATTGGAATGACCTCCGTGCATGACAAGAACGGGTTCCCCCTCCCCAACAATCGAATATTCAAGTGAATTACCATTAATCTCCATATCCCCAAGTAATCTTTCCAAAAATGGCCACCCCTATTTCCTAGAATTGAAATCAGACAGTTACATATGCTTAGCATACATAAGATAGCTAATGAATTTCCAGTATGGCGATTGGGACATTAAGCCTCTCCCACCCGAGCGTTTCCAGAATTAACTTTGACATTATCATAAAAATACTGTAAATTAAACAATAAACGAACATTTAATTTAATTAATTAAAAATAATTCGCTTTTAGGAGTGAAACCGATGGAAAACGTATTTGATTATGAAGATATACAGCTTATTCCCGCAAAATGTGTAGTAAAAAGTCGTTCGGAGTGTGATACTTCCATGACGCTCGGTGGCCATTCATTTAAGTTGCCTGTGGTACCTGCAAACATGCAAACAGTAATAGATGAAAATATTGCTACCTACCTGGCAGAGAACAACTACTTTTACATCATGCACCGTTTTGAGCCGGCTACTCGAATGGATTTTGTTAAAAAAATGAAAGAACGCGGCTTGCTCGCTTCGATCAGTGCAGGGGTAAAAGGTGAGGAATATGAATTCGTACAACAACTGGCAAACGAGAAGCTCTCACCAGAATTCATTACTATCGATATTGCTCATGGACATTCAGACTCCGTAATCTCTATGATCAAGCATATCAAACAGCACTTACCAGAGAGCTTTGTAATCGCTGGTAATGTTGGTACACCGGAAGCAGTCCGGGAGCTTGAGAACGCCGGCGCAGACGCTACTAAGGTTGGAATTGGCCCTGGAAAGGTATGTATTACCAAAATTAAGACCGGATTCGGAACCGGCGGCTGGCAGCTCGCTGCCTTACGCTGGTGTGCAAAAGCTGCAAGCAAACCGATTATTGCTGATGGAGGAATCCGCACACCCGGGGATATCGCGAAATCAATTCGCTTTGGCGCCACGATGGTTATGATCGGCTCTCTATTTGCCGGGCACGAAGAATCCCCTGGTCAAACGGTTGAGAAAGACGGAAAGCTATTAAAAGAATACTTTGGATCCGCATCGGAATTCCAAAAAGGCGAACGTAAAAACGTGGAAGGGAAGAAAATGCACGTGGAACATAAGGGTTCGTTGCAGGATACGCTTACCGAAATGGAACAGGATCTGCAATCTGCCATCTCGTATGCAGGAGGAAACAAACTGGAAGCGATCCGGAACGTGGATTATGCCATTGTGAAGAACTCCATTTTTAATGGGGATAAAGTGTTTTAATTATAACGCTAAGATATACCAATCTCCGGAGATCAATTTTCAATGATCTCCGGAGATTTTTTACGGTAATATAGTAAGGTTATTCTGATTAAACCCGCTGCAGCTGTCCCAGGTAGTCATCAAGACATCTGTAGTGGGAATCGGTTCCTTCCACAACACCCATGTCAACAATTTTCTTCAGAGCCTCTTCTGACTCAAATTGTGACCGACTAATGAGTTTGGTCTTTCCACCTTCTTCAACAAAATCCATTGTGCAGTAAGTTTCCGGCATACCGTCGGCTCTATTACCTTCTTCATCCGAGAAAACATCAATGTAAACAATTTTTTCCGGTTTATTGATTTCCTTATAAAATGTTATGCCCCATGATTCCTGACCATAAAAATCTCCTTGATCTTTATCAATGCAACGCATACAATAATGCCAAATACCTTCTGGCTTAAACTCAAATTGACGGGTTTCGGTTTCCCATCCTTCTGGTCCCCACCATTTATCCAAGTGTTCTGCCTCTGAAAACATTTTAAATACGAGGTCCCGTGGTGCATCAAACACCCGCTCCATCACCAAGTCTCGGCCTTCTTTTCTGTGCTTCATTTTACTTTCAGACATTTAATTTCCTCCTTCAAATTTTTTATAGCACAAAATACAATGAAACCCCTTTCATTTATTGATTTTAAAAAATAACATCACAGCTCTTTAGCGGTGCTGCTATTTCTTACTCTCCATCTTCCTTCTCCTGCAGTTTCGCCAGATAATCGTCCAATCGGTCGAATCTCTCCTCCCAGAGCTGGCGATAAGATTTCAACCAGTCATCTAACTTCATGAAGGGCTGAGGTCGCAACCTATAAATTCTTCGGTTAGCTACCGGTTCTACTTCAACCAGCCCCGCTTCACTAAGTATACGGAGGTGCTTGGAAACCTGAGGCTGACGAAGCTGAAGTTGTTCGGCGACTTCCCCCACAGTGCGCGGTCCGTCACGCAATAATTCAATGATGTTTAAACGATTAGATTCAGCTAGAGCACTCATGATCTTTTCCATATTTTAAATATACCCGAACAGGAATATTCCTGTCAAGGAATATTTAGAAAATTTTTATATTCTATGCTCGACATTTACTTTTTAATTGCTGAGTCGTTATAATTTATCACGATCCTCCAACCGCTCCACCGCTCGCTCCAGCAGAATTGTTCCGTTTAATAATCATATTGACTCCCATCACTACTGCTATAAGTTCCTCATTTGATAACCCGGAAGAATTATTGCTTAACTCAAATGCCGGCGATCGAAAAAACCCATTAACACGTTTAAAAGTTGCAACCAACTCTTCATTGGTATTTAGAATGTCATAGTCCCTTGATAAGGCCTCCGATCTAATTTTGAAGTCTCCATGCAGATAGGAATGGTAGACAAACTTCTTTGAGAAAAAGGCAAAACGCTGTTTAAGTTTACCGACCTCCTGGTCATCCTGATCCTTCACGACCCAACTGCGGGACAGGAAAGGAAAAGAAGCTTTCATCACTACATTTCCTTCTGTATTCAGAATATCTACACTTGATGAAAATGCACTTTTCAAATCAAGCGACCCGATATTTTCTTGATCGCCATTAAAAATTTCTGTTTTCCCAGCAGAAAAGAAATTATCTGTAAAATAAATTGATTCCTCCATAGTATCCCCTCTCTGGCGTTGTTACTACTATATACGAAATACCATATACTTAAGTTTCACTGCTTCCTTTTTTTAAAAAAACACGACCACCCCAGAGGAGCGGCCGCGTCCAAATTCTTTATTTTAGGCTTATTTCAATGCTTTCCGTACCGAAGAATCCGGTCTGACAGTGAAGAACCGAGCCTTCTAGCTTAAGATCCTTTGGTACTTCGAAGACAACCTTACCTGATTTGCTTAGACCTGGATTGATTTGTGTCAGGAAGAAGTCACCCATATTATCACCCATCGCCATCATGACCGCACCGTCAGTGATCGGCTCGTAAGTTGTTCCGTCTGATGACTTGATCTTAAAATAGCTGGAATCGACAGTGAGTGGTTCCTTTTGATCATTTTTAACAGCCACATCAAGGATGACAAACTTGCCACTCGTTGTGGCGTTCTCAACAAACTCATTTCCGCTGTCAATTTCGCTGGTTGTTTTCACATTTTCAACTTTAAAGCCAACGTCTGCAACAGTTGCGGTCTCACCTACACTAGCCTTTTTCACATTTTCCGTCTCGCTTTTATCGTTCTCTTGCTGGTTGTTGTCCGAAGTCTGTTCCTGATCCGCTTTTCCACTGTTTCCCGATGCAGTATCCGGTGAGTCATCCCCACCAGAAAATAAAGCTATAACAATACCTAGAACAACAAGTGCCCCAATAGCAGTTAAACATCCTGTAAATAATTTTTTCATTCCAATTCCCCCTTAATAGTATGATTTCATGCTACCAGGTATGGTGCACAAATAAATGCACACCCTAAGCGTGAATTATGAAGAATCTCTCTCCCAACGAATATTTTGTAAGTTTATATACGTATGAAAGGACTTCGGTGTGGAATCTGACAATACATAAATTAGTCTATCAATCGAAAAACATTATAGGAGTTGAAATGTAAAAGTGTATTTATTTTCCACTAAGGGAAAGGATAATAACCAAGTTTTTGCCATAAGGAGGAAAATTTAAATGGATGAAATTAAAGTAGGCGAGGTTTTTACAATCACCGATGAGTCAGATGAAGAACATTCAGTTGAAGTATTGTCCAAGGTCACTCTGGAAAATACTGATTATATTGCTGTCAGCTTCGTCCAGGACATTGAGGAAGAAAGCGAAGATGATATCGATATCTTTTTCCTTAAAATAGACAAAGATGGCGACTTATCAGCAATTGAGTCAGATGAGGAATTCGACCGAGTATCAGAAGCATATGACGCTATTTTAGAAGAGGATTAGCAACGAATAAAGAAATAGGCTATTGAAAAGCCATCTAAGTCCCCACTTAGATGGCTTTTAACTTTTTGCTTCTAGTTCCTTTTTACATGTTTGCTTTCAAAAGATAGTTAACTTATCCTATTGTCTCCATATATCAAACTTGATACGCTAGAATCGAAGGAAAATTTAAAACCTTCAAAAGACTATTTGTTAACTCCATGAAAATAACAGTTGCTTATTTAAAAAAGGAGGAGAACAATTTGACAAATCGAAAGAGCGTTTGGTTTGAGGAGACTGGAAGAAAATTAGACCCTGGTCTGGTGCAACAATTATGGAACAACCGAAAGGCAGACCCCAGCGAAACCAGCACAAATGAAATTCCGGTAATTCTCTATTTAAGGAGAAACTGTAATGCCGATTTAAAAGAAGATCTCAGTAATACATGCAATTCCGAACCCCACAATAAGCTTGAAACAGATCTCCCAATCATCCATGGGATGAAAGGCCATTTAACACCAGGGATGATCAAACAAATCAAAGATCATGACGCGGTTGATCGTATTTTTTATGATCGGGAAGCGACCTCTTTTCTGGACATTGCCCGCGATCAGGTTGGCGCTGCAGAGGTTCAAAAGGAACTCGGTTTAACCGGAAAAGGTGTAACGATTGCGGTGATCGATACAGGGATTCACCCGCATGAAGACCTGACAAGCCCATCCAACAGAATTATCGCTTTTCATGATTTTGTAAGTGGAAAAGAAGACCCCTATGATGATAACGGGCACGGAACCCATTGTGCCGGCGATGCCGCTGGTAATGGCCATCTATCCGATGGGAAATATATCGGTTCAGCACCAGAGGCCTCTGTTATTGGATTGAAAGTATTAGATGAAAATGGCAGCGGCAGATTATCGACTATCATTGAAGGGCTGGATTGGTGTATCAACCATAAGGATGAACACCAAATCCGAGTCGTTTCCCTTTCACTCGGAGCTTTGGCATTTGAATCTTTCCGGGATGACCCACTATCAATAGCTGTACAGGAAGCATGGCAAAATGGCATCGTGGTATGTGCCGCAGCCGGAAACAGCGGTCCATATCCATTCACAATCAGCACTCCAGCTATCAACCCATTCATTATCACAGTTGGTTCTGTCAATGACCAAAACACTCTGGAACGAGCCGATGATGTCATAGCAAACTACTCAAGCCGAGGACCTTCCATAGACTTTTTCGTGAAGCCGGATGTCTATGCGCCTGGCACCAATATCATTGCTCCTTTGGCACCGGGGTCGTCACTGGAAAAACAACTTCCGGAAATGATTGTTGATGAGGATTATATTCAATTATCCGGCACATCAATGGCAACACCAATCAGTGCAGGACTGGTAGCACTTATGCTGGAAGCTAACCCAAACCTAAGCCCAAATGATGTCAAAGCTATCTTAAAAGCAACTTCAGAGCCTACCCTCGATGACACCTGGGGAAATATTCAAGGGGTAGCCGCTGTTGAAATGGCTAAAAATTATCAAGAAAAGACTCCTTTGGAAGCGGGTCAGGATGGATAAAATGCAATAAGGAATCAGAGTTTTTTGCTCTGATTCCTTTCCCTACTCTTACGGAAAAGAAGTATTGAGAGAAACAAGGATAGACACAAGTATCTTCCAACTAATCCTTAAAATGATAACTTTATTTTGTAGCTTTCTCCAGCACTTGTAAATTTTTTTTCATAATAGAAATGTAATCCTCGTTCTGTTTAATATCCTCATCTGTCAGCACAGACAAGTTATGAATATACAATGCCTCTGCGTTAATATGCTCCTGAATGATTTTCGATACCTTGTCAGTAATGTTTTGCTCAAAAATCACATACTCAAGTTTGTGCTTCCTCGCAGTATCAACAATGTTGGTTAATTCTTTCTGTGATGGTTCTTCACTTGACGAGAGGCCACTTGTGGCAATCTGTTCAATTCCGTATCGTGCTTCCCAGTAGCCATACGCCGCGTGAGAAACAAGCATCTCTAGATGTTCGTTATCCTTCAATGTTTCTGTAAACTGTTTATCCAACGCAAGTAAATCTTTTTTCAGTTCTTGATAGTTTTGCGTGAATACCTCTTTATTTTCCGGCTGCAAATCAATTAAATTTTTCTTTATAATTTCTGCAACTTTAATCATACGCATTGGGTCCAGCCAAATATGGGGATCTTTATCACCATGATGAAGGTCGTCGTGAGAATCCCCTGTGTGATCCGCTTCCCCATGCTCTGCATCTTCATCTCCATGTTTGTTTTCCTCATCCTCATGATCTTCACCCTCATGTTCATGAGAATGTGAACCCTGCTCTTCGTCATCGCTGTGTTGCTCTCCATCTACAAGAAAAAGCTCCTCATGTTTACCAATTTCTATTAACTTTACATCCTGGTCTGACAGCGCATTCGCCATGCTTTCCGAAAAGCCTTCCATGCTCTCCCCCATATACACAAATGCATCACTCTCGGCTATCGCGGCCATTTCCTTTGAGGCTGGTTGGTATGTATGCGCATCCGCCCCAGATGGAAATACTGATTTAGCCATTATAGCATCCTCGCCAATTCGCTCAACCGCATATTGAATTGGATATACTGTTGTAAAAATCTTTATCTTTGAATTTCCACTGGTGGAAGAATCCTGTTTTGCAGATACGCAGCCCACTGCAATCATCCCCACTAAAATTATCATAAGCAATATCTTAAATCTCCCCATTTCTTTTCCCCTCTCCAATTGGTTTGTGAGCAAGAAGATTATATCGTAATGATTACGATTTGTAAATAGGAATGATTACGATTTATTTTTATAACTATGTATGTTCCATTTCAGTACCAAAAGATAAAATTTTCATAAGACCAATGAAGTTATATACAATTATCAGGTATATTCATTGCAATACCAATTACCGAAGGGGATCGGATCACATATTAGAAAGAAATCCAAATCTTAAACCAAAAGAAGTGAAAGCTATCTTAAGGGCCACTTAACAACCCGCCCTGGATAACAGTTGCGGGGATTATTTAAGAGAAGCTACTGGCGATGGTCAAGAATTATCAGGTAAAAACTCCTCTCAAAGCGGGTCAGGAGGGGTAAACATACAGCGAGAAATCAGAGTTATTATGCTCTGATTCCTGTTCCTATCCTGCTTAATGTTGAACTCCCAACGATATATAAACAATCTCAGAAACTGGCGCTTATCCAGATAAAGGATTAGCGCTTTCTTTCATAAAAGGGCCAGTTTCTTGAATAACACTTAATAAGGTAATTAGATATTAATGTTAGAATATAACGAGAATTTATGAAATAATTTATGTGGTTAATAAATAAGCAAAAAAAGAAAAGGAGGATTGAAAATGGAAGTAAAATATCCAATTGGGGAATTACAGGTTCCTGAAAATGTCACCTTAGAAAATATTCAAGAATGGCTAAAGGAAATCGACATTTACACGGATCGATTAAGAGAAACTGTTGACTCATTAAGTGATGAGGAATTAAGTAGAACATATCGTGATGGCAGTTGGACAGTTCGTCAACTTGTTCATCACATTGCAGATTCTCAATTGAACATGTATCAACGTTTGAAGCTGGCCTTAACAGATGAGAATCCAACAGTACCAGCTTTTGACCAAGAAAAGTGGGCTATTCAACCGGATACAGAACATCCTATAGAAAGTTCTGTTAAAATGCTAGAAGGTTTAAATGAGCGCATCGTATCTTTAGGAAACAGTTTAACTGAAAAGCAATTAAATCGTGCTTTTATTCACCAGAATAACGGTAAAATAACAGTTGCAACAAAAATTGCAAAATTAGCTTGGCACGAAGAGCATCACCTAGCCCATATAAAAATCGCATTATCAAATTAATACAACATTTAGAATGGGCTTATCGAAGTTCGATAAGCCCATTACCTGATGCCGTTAATTCGTAAATACATTATGGTTAATGGTAAATCTAGTCACAATCGCTGACAACCACCAGCTTCAGTTCATTTTATTTTCAACTTATTTACCTCCGTTTTTACCCTTCCGATAGAATCCCTCCATCTCCTCTTCAGGAACAAGACCACCGCCTGTCGCCCAGGCAATATGTGTCACATTTGCGGAATTGATGGAGTGATCCTTCATGTAATCCGATTGCGCAATTACACCTGGTCCTACAAGTCCTGCCGTAGCTGAAGGTTCAAGATAAATCTTTTCATTATCAGCCAGTAAGGTAAGCAATTGAAATAAAGTTGGATCTTCGACTGTATAGATTCCGCTTACCAATTGATCACTAATAGATGACGCAAACTGCGACGGCCTTCCTACCGCTAGACCATCTGCTTCAGTTTTGGTATCAAGACCGAAATCCTGGACAGAAACTTTTTCCATCTCTCCCGTTACCAAGCCAATTAATACTGCTGGCGAATGTACTGGTTCGACAAAGAAGCAATGAACGGAATCTCCAAAAACTTGTTTTAATCCGAATGTAATGCCGCCTGGTGCCCCACCTACCCCACAGGGAAGGTAAACAAACAATGGGTTTTCAGGGTTCACTTTAATATCTTTTTCGTCAAGTTGCTTTTTCAAGCGGAGTGCAGCTGTGCTGTAGCCAAGAAATAAATGCTTGGAACTCTCGTCATCAACGAAATATCCTTTTGGATCCGCTATTGTCTTCTCCCTTCCAGCAGTAATAGCCTCACTAAAGTCTCCTTCAAACTCATAAACGTTGACTCCCTTGTCACGAAGAAGATTCTTTTTCCATTGTTTTGCATCACGGGACATATAGACAGATACAGTAAACCCAAGCTTTGCAGACATGATTCCAATGCTTAAGCCTAAGTTTCCTGTTGAGCCAACCCCAATACTGTATTGCTGGAAGAATGATTTAAATTCCGGACTCGAAAAGACCTCATAGTTCTCATCCTTAGTGATTAATCCAGCCTCGATTGCCAGTGTCTCTGCATGATGTAAAACTTCATAGAAACCACCTCTGGCTTTAATCGATCCAGCAATTGACAGTTCATTGTCACATTTTAAATAAGAGTCCCCATCAATTTGAGAAGAATACTTTTCTCTCATTGCATCTTTCATATTAGCAATATTTGCTAGAGGGGATTCGATGATTCCACCTGTCTCCAACGTTTCAGGGAATTCCTTCTTCAAAAATGGAGCGAATCGTTGCCAAAGCTGTTCAGCCTCATTGATGCTTTGCATATTTAAAGATGTTGCATTAAGTTCACTTGCTGATTTCAGGTTTGGATTCAACCATAAAATTGGTTGCTTCTCAATAATCTTTTTTAGAATTGGTGATTGTTTTTGATAAGTTTCTATATCATTTTGAGAAAAAATTTCCCTCGCCCCCTTTTATAAATAAGTGTGCTTATTATTCTATATATTTATTCTAAAGTCTTAGGCATGGAAATTACTAATAATAAGGCTGCGTTTTTAACTGTTTGCGGCTGGTCACCTCCCACAGTGTCAATGAATTTACATACATTTTTGATGCATGTAGCCCCTTCCGTTGGAGAAATAAGAGAGAGGTACCCTAGAAAGGCCCTCTCCATTTTCATTACTTCAGAATATCAGGTAGGTACTGCCTTCAACCTTAGATGACATATCTTTCCGGTCCTTTAAATACTTCCCTTACATGCCAATCCAAATAGGAATTATGAGGGGTGTAAACTGTTTCGATTGGCTTCCTTACCATCTGACCATGAAAGCTCAAAAGCATTTCTTTAAAGCCTTGGGTGCCATGTGCATCTTGGGATACAATCATCCTTCTATCTTTTGATATGGTGAATACTCCCCTATCAAATAACTTATGGTGGAGTGAGCACAAAGCTAATCCATTCTCTTCCTCGTCTGGACCACCTGCTTGGTGCCATTTAATGTGTGCGGCTTCCACTCCAACCAATGTATGAGCTAATCGAACGTTAAACCCGCAGATTGCACAACTATATCCGTATGCCCTAAGGATTCTCTCTCTGAAATAAGGATTGCGTTTCCTTTTCCTATAAAAATTGAAATCCAGACCAACAGATTCAATAATATCTTCATGGATAGTTTCCGGGAAATGCTTATCTAATATTAGATGTGCAATTTCCTGAAATAATTGTTGATTTGCTTTTAAATGGTCAAAAACTTCTTCAGTAAAACCCCCAGCAACATTATTGGCAAGTAAGAGCTTGTTACTTGGATTTCTATAGTTTACTTCCGCGTTTAATTCCCAAATGCCGTCATTCTTTAATCGAACAAAAGGCTCCTCCGGATGATAGGATTTCCTAACGGGACCATATTCTCTTAGGAGTTCTATTAACTTTTCCCTTACAAATCCGTACTCCAAAAACCTTGAATTATTGGACTGGATTTGAACAAGAGCAAGTAAAATCAATAGTGGCTTATGCGGTGCTCGTTGATCCCCTTTTTTCCATATAGTTAGACTGTCTATTTTCTCTTTTAATTCGGGTATATTCATTTACCTACACCACACTAGCTTTTAATTTTTCCTCATAACTAGAGGATTAGCTTCATTTAGCTATATTGATGTTCTTTTGAAAAGGGACTTAAATTCATAAACAGTTCCTTTAACTGATTCTCGTCAATATCATTTTTAAGCAAATACTCAAGCAAATCTTCTTGGCGTGCTTGTCCAAGACTTAATCTATATAAAGCCAAGATTTTCATAAGTCTATTGTATTTAGCACCATCCCGGCTGAGTGGATACAATGGAAATATTCTTTCAATATTAATTTCTTGATTCCCAGCCAGTGACCAGAACGGAACCAATTCTGAAGTTTCTGCATCCCTTTCCATTTGGTTGGCTGCTGCAAACATTTCCTGCCATACATTTTCTTTAAAGGTGATTTTGCCGTATTTGTTAGCGATATTTTGTCTGATGTTATGACCTTTATAACGATTGATTCTGCCATCACGCTGCTCCAAGTCAATTGGATTAGAAGGAAGATTCCAATGCATGATTTTACGGCAATAATAATGGAAATCTAATCCTTCTTGCCCTATCGAGGTGGTGGATAAGACAAATGGACGGAATGGAGAGTTAAAGGATAGCCTAATATTTTCTTTCCGGTTAAGTGTGTTATCTTCATTCCGAGTATCGTAAAAACCAACTGCATAATTTGTTCTTAATTTAATATACTGATTACCTTTTTTCTTAGCATTAGAGATGCGGCTTTTAAATGTCTTATACGTATCGACATTGTAACTAGCAGTGTGTGTATTTAAAGTTTTGATCATAGTCTTAATTAGTTGCTTATTTCTCCCATGTAGTTCGACCTTATTTAATCCGCCTTCTTCCAGCAACATATGCGCATACTCGTCAAGCATGGCCTGAATATTTCCATCAACACTATATTTAAGAATATTTTTCCAATGGGCACGGTGTTCCTTTTCACCATATTCTAACTCGATAATTGAAGTCGCTTCCTGGGTATTAAAGCGATCCATAATCGTCTTCGCTAAAAAAACTGCATAAGGGAATTCTCTATCATCCGGATTCTCAAATAACCTTAATACGCAAACTGCGGGAGAAGCTAAGACCATATTGGTTAATACATCCAATAAATCATCTGGTTGTTTCCCAAGCACAAGTCTTTCCTCATTATGGAAGATTTTTCTTAGCTCCTCAAAATGTTTCTCAAGTGCTACTTTGTCATGTGTACCAGTATCTTCTTCGTTATCATTTATAGTTGATAGTAAACTATCCTTATTAAACCATTCTTGAACTGATTCCTCATTTTTGTCCATCATTAATGGGGCAATATAATACCACCGTTCATCCTGCCTAGAAAAATTCTCACTTGATTCATACGTTATTTTATTTAGCAGTAATTGAAGGTTGTATTTAATATCCTTCTTGATGTCTTGCAGCGTAAGGTTTCTGTTCAAAGTTTCAATTGGATTGAACAATTTGGACAAGGTAACAGAAGGATACATTAAAGTTAAATGATTCATGTTAGCCGGAATATTATCCTTCATAGCAAAAGTTATCCGTGGTTGTGGAAAACGTCTTGGATGGAAGTATTTGTGAACCTTCGAACGTCGTTTCTTAGGAATTCTCTTAACCAATTCTCCTACTGTTAACCGTTCCGCATCATAAGATAAAAGTGTCGCAATCGCACGTGGAACCATCTCCCAGGCTGAAAATACTAAGACCTTTGAAAACCGCTCTTGTTCGAAGAAGGCCCCACCAAATTCATAATATGGCAAGGATGGTGGTATCCACATTAACCGTTCCGCACCTTTTGGAAATGCCACCTCTTTTAACTTTCTTAATCTAGCATTGGTCTCCCTCAATTTTCCGTATTTATCGATAGACTTTTTATCGACCCACAAATGAGGATCATTAGTTAACTCATTAGGATTTTCCATGAAATTTCGTGCTATCTTCTGCTTCAACTTATAACGGTCCATGAACGACATCAGAAACGGAGCCGATTTCACGTATTCCGCCGGCACCTTATCCTTCAACCCTATATTTCTTAGGAGCTCATCCATTTTAATATAAGATAAAACATCATCCTCGGATATTTCTAGAGGTTTCTCATCAAGAGAAGCTTCTGAAATTTCGTTTGAACCCTTTTCTAATATACGCTCGGTTCTTGCAATGCCTTTATAGAGACTATTTTCTGCCTCATGCTTTTTTGCAATTACCATAGCAAAGTCTTGTTCGGTTATTTGACTTAACGCATAGGAAAAGTTTCCCCAAACTTTTTTAAAGTGCTTATTATGCTGGGGTTCTTTCTCAAAAAGAAAATCCGTAACTTGCATGAACTCCTTATAATGCTCATCGCTACCAGTCTCGGTAATTTCTTCGAGTGTTGAATAAGGCTTATATGGAGTAGCGGATAACAATAATATCTTTACATCATTCGCATCGGCCTTGGGACTATTAAAAAATTTACTGGCAAGCATAGCTGTTTCACTTTCTCCATCAGCATTAATAAGTTCCGGAAATCTTTGAAATTCATCCATTATTACAAGGTCGGCATCAATCAGGTCAACACTTATTTCGGCCATTATTTTTCGTAGCTTTTGAATAACCTTTGCTGCACCATTAACTCGCTTCCCAAGCTCCCATTCTTGCTCAATAACATTACACACTTTAATAACGTCATCAAGTAGAGATGGATTTTGTTTAAAAGAGTCATCCACTTTCTCTAACATGACTTTTAAATATTGACCATCACTCTTTAGGTTACAAACTTCAACCCTATCTCCGTATACCTGCTTCCAATACTCCCAACTTCCAGTGGCTTTATCGACCATTAACTTATCTAATTCATTCAGATAAGGATTTAAAGGTGTATATTTATTTAGCACCGAGAATATCAAAGCTCGTTCTAATACACTCCCGCATCCCACTGTCATATCAAAAGACGTTGAAGGGGTCAGCGGGATAAGTTGGATGTAGTTTTCCTTAATCTCAGGATCAAAGGTGTCCTCAAAGATTTTAATATGCTGCATTGATAAACGTGTATCTGACATTCCGGCTAATGTAACACGTTGATCAATTTTCAATTTTGAAATGTTTTGACCTGCAATATTGGCGTTAGAACAGACATATACAACCTTAAATAAATCATCATGTAAGCGTTCTTCATGATACCTCGCTATCTTGGCTATTACTCCTCTTGCTACCATAGTCTTTCCAAGTCCTACCTCATCAGCTACCAATACACGTGAGTATTCGTTCGTAAACAAATGATGTACTCGTTCCACTGTTGCTCTTTGGAAGTCTTTCAAACCAGAGAGAATCTCCTCTTCTTTTTGCACTAAGTCAATCATCTTTTCACCTTCTTTGCTGCACTAATGAAAGTTTGATATAAATGTTGGAATTCTGTTGGGATGATGTCTTCGTTTTCAATAATACGTATTATGTTGTCTACATCCTCAAGTTTTTCCGGTGATTGAGCGGCTGTTTTAAGCATATTTTCATAAAGTGCTGGATAATCCCCTGTATCCATACCCCACTTCCCGGTACCTAGATTTTTTTGTTCAAGGTTTTCCAACATGGATAGTAAGAAATCATCTGATAATAAAAAGGCAACATATTTTAGAAAAGTATGCGAGTCTTTAATGATTGAACGAAAAATCTCTTTCTGACGTTCCTCGGGGATTCCATTGGTTTTAACCTTGATAACTCTTTGGACCTTTTCCCCGTCCTTTGTTGCCGTTATTTTATAAAAATTTCCTAATTCTAATAAGCTAATGTTCTCAAATAGGGTGTCTTGCTGAAGTGGCAGCTCTTTTGAACTCAACAGCGGACCAATCGTAAAGTCACAACCTTCAGGAATATCATCAAAGGTTACTTGTAAAGAATAATTATCATTTTCTTTTATAACAAATGCACTCCGTTGTATCCTACAAAGCTGCTTTATCCCTTTTTGTAATTGATTAGTTAAGTCAGATTCAGTCTCTTCTTGTTCCGGAATGATTTCAATTCTTTCAAAAGGATTTTCTTCATCTCCGAACATATCCTCTAAAAGATCTGTAATCCTGAAGCCGTGCTTTTTATATTTTAGCTTCAATAAAAACTCTACATTTCCGCTAAATGCGTTCCTTGAGCTGTTGGCTGATCCAATGAAAATATGATGTTCGTTATATTTTGTTCTGGCATATAGCTTGGCATGGATATCCTGAAGCTCAGTTATTTCACCTTCATCAATGTCGCCACTAATTGCACTTTCCCCATCGATAATTGAATCCTTCAAAGTGAACACTTCAAAATCCAAAAGCATTTCTTCCGTAAGCTTGTGTAATTCTGTTTTTCTTGTAATCAATACTTTTTTGGCGTTGCTTAAGGCAAGTTCATTTAATTCAGAAATAATGACTTCACTGATAAAGGGTGATATTACTATCAGCTGATGGTATTTCTCAAATATACCTATCTCCGCTTTCTCGTAATCTGTAATTCCAAGAGGACAGAAATCAAAATCAGGAATATGTTTATTTGCTGGGTCAAAATGTATGTAATCTAGTTCTGAAATAATTTGCTTGATTTGCTCTTTCTTCTCATTTTCCCCTGTGAAATTAACCAGATAACGGAAGAACTCAACTAAAGGTTCATTCTTAGATGTTTTAGTATCACCCTTCTTCCCCTCAAGCGCTACCGCGATATCCCAGCTTCGATCAAATGTTAAGTTACGTGATAGCACAAGCAATCGAAATAGTACCTCGTTGTCATTATTCTTATACTTAATAAGCCATACTTTCGGGTGAAAAGATTTATTATTTTCCAGGGCTACTTCAAAGACACTGTCTTCCATCATAGCGAAGATTGAATTTTGGTTTTGTGGTATTTTAATCTGTCCTGCTTCACAAAAGATTGCAAATTTATCTGCACCTCGTCGTAACCCTTCCAGAACATATATAGGATCATCTTGAAAGGTTTGGTCCATCTCCTCTGACAAGCTTAGTGCTAAAGGAACACCAACAAGTGCCTCTAAGTCCAATGAATACGTTGTTCCGATTGCAAATTCAACCTCGAAGCCTGACGGTGGAGTCAGCAATTCGGAGTAATTAAGTCGATTTTCAGCAGGTTTAAGCATTGTTATCCCCCAATCCTGCAAAAATGTCCTCGATTATTACTTTTGCGTCCTTAAAGCGATATTGGAGTTTAGAGGAACCAACCCAAGATCCAGCTTCATACGTAAAGTTTTTGGAGTTCTGTAATTTTGCACGGTCTCTTGATTTAAGTTCAATTTCCCGCTTTATTATAAGCCGATCTATTGTTTTTTCATCTCCTGACAATAGCGCTTTCTGCCATTCACGTAAAAATATGATCAGCTTAGAGTTCTTTATATGTAGACGATTGATTATATCCATGTACGAGAAAGACTTAAACTCTTCTTCAACGAACGAACTATTAAGCCATTCAGACCATTTCTGTATAGCTTCCTCATTTTCACCATCTGATAGAATCACATTATAGCGGATATTTGCCCCTGCGATAAATTTATTAAAACGTTTAGCCTTGTTGTAATCCTCATATATACTCTCAGGTAAGGAAAACACTTCTCCAATCGCCTCAAAGTCATTAATCATGTTTAGTTTGTCTGAATCCTGTGATAACAAGAAAGAAAATAAGCTATCCTTTGATTTCTCTGCCGACGTAATCCGTCCTTTTAAGAAGTTTGCTTCATCAAACGTAAGTTCCATGGAAAGTGTATCTTTCCAATTTGACTCTGGCAGAATACAACGCCAGAACGTACTTGAATACTCCCCACTTACCAAACCTGCATCATCTGTTTCCTCATTTCCAAAGGACTTAGCTGCATCTTTTTTGTTCTTCATCCTGAAAATCGCTTTCGCATAATTATCCAGTGATAGTGATCCATGTTTAAAAATCTCAAACGTTCTTAAACCATTCCAATAAATGTTTGAAGGCTTACGTTTAAGCTTTCTACCAGCCCGAGCACCAATCACACCACTACTCGAACCTTCCCTATTTAATATTTCAATCAAATCAACTTCCGCTTCACCAAGTTTTTCAATCAGTTCTTTCGGTGTCGAATGATTGTCCTTCTCCAATTCCATTAGTAAATATGGAACGATAAAGAAATACTTTGCCCTCGTCTGGATTGTTGAAGTGCCAGGAAATAAAATATCCGCAAACCCATCACGAATCAAACCAATTCCCAACTCATCCACTGCCCCAGGTTCAGCAAGAGCATGTAGAACCGCCATGACCTTGTCTCTATGTTCACTCGAGTAATCAATCCAACCTAGTTTCAAAGCATTCAATTTATAGTGCCCCTTTAATTTCCTGTTTGATTTTTTTGAAATATCAATATCATTATAATAATTGTATAACACAATATAGGATGTTTATTATGTTCCCCTACCTTCAGTTTATGGCTCATAATTACCTCAGATAATGCACTTAAGGAGGCATTGGAATCTACTTTTACCTAATATTTTTTTCATAAAATATTAGATTTATAACTAATTTTCACACAACAAGCATCATATTACAATATCTCCAATTGCAACATACAGAAACCAAACAAAAATAATAGATAATTGAATACCTGCTACTAACTCCCCTGGTTATTGTGATAAGATAGTTCTTGAAAGGTGGTTCCCATGAAAAAAACAGTAAAAGTAGTAGCAGCTATAATAGAAAATGAAAATGAAGAAATACTATGTGCACTCCGCTCCCCGGAAATGTCGATCCCAAATATGTGGGAATTTCCTGGTGGAAAAGTCGAAGAAGGCGAAGACCTACATACCGCGTTAGAACGTGAGATTACAGAAGAGTTCTCTTGCACAATCAAAGCGTCAGAAGTTTTCAAAAAAAATGTTCATGAGTATGAGAAATTCATTATCAACCTTATAGCTCTTAAAGCTAAGCTAATTGAAGGTGAACCCACTTTAAGCGAGCATTCAAAGTTTGTATGGTTAAAACGCGAGAACTTAAAGTCGTTGGTTTGGGCTCCGGCTGATATCCCTGCTGTAGAGCAATTAGTAAAAGAAGAAGTATAGTCCTCTTCAATTGAAGAAGACTATACTTTCTTTGTTAGCTCCGTATAAAGTTGTTGTGGAAGAGTATTCTCTAGCTCCATCTGAACTTCAATTGGACGTTCATTTTTGTAAGATATGGTATTCCCTTTACCTATATAAATGTAGGGTTCCACATTATTCTTTTCAATCTCTCTATATTTCCGGACAAAAAGATGAAGATTAACCCCTCTATCCTGGTTAAAAATAATATTTTTACCTTGCTCGGTACCTTGAGAAGTCTTGTTTGGTGTTTCCCATTGAAAATGATTACGATCTATAATTTTGTCATTATAATTTATGCTCTCCTTTATATCAGCTTCCTTATGCAAATCAATATATAGGAAGTAATCATTTCCATTTGTTAATAGTCCGGAGCCACGGAATGCACTGTGGCTCTTTCGGTAATTAGACAATAAAGCGGCATCCATCATCTGATACTGCTCATATAGCTTTAAATGTGGCACCCCATAATATTCCTTCCCAAATTCCCTTTCATATCGGAACATACCATATTCAATAACATCCTTGATGTATCTTCTATAAGGAGGGTTTCTTAGTAATTCATCAAATGTAAGAGATTTGCTTAAACGCTCTCCATTTAAGTTTGCCAACTTGGGTGTTCTCTTTTTCTGTGTATCATCAAAAAAGTTCTGGTTTAAATACTCCATAGCATGATCTACACTAACGTCATCTACGGTCTTAATCCACTTTAAGATCTCTAGTTTAGCCTCATTAAATGTTATAGATTGGTTTTCCAGTAGGTAGTTCAACATAACAAAATCATAGATTCGCTTTAGTGGCAGCATGCTAGAAAGCCATTTCAATGCCTTCTCAAATGTCTCATTTGCGAGTAACTGCTTAATTTGTTGGTCCTTCTCTACTTTTGCCACAAAGTTTAAATATGACTTTTCCTTCTTAATAAATTTCACAGGATCAGGTGCCCCGTAGTATTTATAATAATCCATCAATAAATCTGGAACACGTCCACTGTTCATTTTTTTAAACTCAAAATATTCTTCTTTTAAATATTTCATCGAAGTGAATTTTTCTTGATCAATTTGAGCCAATATCCGTTCCTGTGATACCTTATCCATTTGGATATGAGTAGCACCAGGTAAATGAGCAAAACCGGTAGAAATTGCTACCTTCAAACTTTCTTTGTCATAATAACGACTTCCATTTAAGGCAATAGCAATTAAAAATGTCTTCGTATGATTTCCGATAAAATCCAGTACGGTTAAAAATGACTTGTCTTCGTATTTTCGTAGTCCTCTGCCTAGTTGTTGAATGAATACTATTGGAGAGTTTGTTGGTCGAAGCATTAGTACAGTATTGACTGATGGAATATCGACTCCCTCATTAAAAATGTCTACCGTAAAAATAACCTCTAACTCATTTGTCTCATCTTCCAGTTCTCTTATACAAGCTTGTCTTACAGGTACAGAATCATCGCCTGTTAAATACGTACTATGGACCCCTCGTTTATTAAATTCTGCCGCCATATAACGCGCATGTTCCTTACTGGCACAAAATCCTAAACACTTTCGGGTTTTTCCATCATGCCCATAGAACCTCATCTTCTCAATAATAAAGTCCACTCGTTCATTCACCTTAAGCCGCTTTGTAATTTCATCCAAGTTGTCAACAGATACATCACTAAGATCAATCTCATCAATGTCTGTTATCCCAAAATAATGAAACGGAACGACAATATCGTCATCTAACGCATCATGCAATCGAACTTCGAGCGCAACATTAAAATCAAAAATCTCAAAGATTGATTGACTATCTCCTCGCTCTGGCGTCGCAGTCATCCCTAACATAAAATTAGGATCAAAATAATCGATTACATGTTGATACGTATCCGCAGTAGCATGATGTGCTTCATCATAAATGATGTAATCAAACTCCTCTGGATCAAACTGTTGATAATACCGTGATAGCGTTTGGATAGTTGCAAAGATGTAATCAGCATCAAAATCTTTCCTTGTACCAGTTAACATCCCGAATTTTATTTTCCTATTAGGCAGTAGCTTTTCATATGTTTCTTTTGCCTTACTCAATATCTCTTCGCGGTGAACTATAAAAAGAAGTTTCCTAGGCTTCAAGTTTTTAACATCAAAGGCAGACATATACGTTTTACCCGTTCCCGTCGCGGCAATCACTAATGCCTTTTTCTCTCCAAGTGTCCTTAGCCTCTCCAAGTTTTCCATTGCTCGCTTTTGCATGGAATTTGGAACTATGTACTCAGCTTTCTCATAGATAAGAGATTTGGAGGAAGCTACACGATTAATGTTCTCAAAAAATTGTTTGTAGTCCTGTAAGAAGAAATCATCGACAATTGTACTTCTATTCCATAATCCGTGGAATTCAGAAATCACTTGCTGGATAAAGGTTGTGTCATGTTTTGAAATGATTTCAACGTTCCACTCTACGTTACTTTTTAACGCGGTTTGGGTTATGTTAGAAGAACCGATCATTACTTTGAAATAATCTTCATACTCAAATATGTAAGCCTTCGTATGGAAACCTATATTTCGTTCAGTAACAAAAACTTTTAAATCAACATTCTCAAACTCTCGTAATTTGTCCAAGGCTTTCGGTTCAGTAAAGTTTAGATATGTAGAGGTTAATACCTTCCCCTCTACTCCTCTTAACTTAGCTTCCTTCAAGGCATCCAGTAATAGTTGAAGGCCGCTGAAGTTTACAAACGCTACACTAAAATAAAATCGTGTACATGTTTCTAAGGAAGACGTTAATTCTTTCAGTAAATTAGTTTGATCTGAATTTACAATTAAGTTATTTTCTTTCTGCATATATTAACCCCCGAAACTGATGGATTGCATTTACGTTACAGGTTTATTCTACCAAATAAATTGATAATTTGTAATTATTCTTAAAGAAAAGGTACTCAAATATGTTTTTTAGAACTTTTCTACAAGTTTTATTCTAAGAATCTTCACCATTTATTGCCAATATTTGCTATAATATTTACATATTACTTTAAGCGAGGGTATAATATGTCATTCCTTAAATCTACATATAATTTGTTGACCGACAAAAGGGATATTAAAGAACCTGTAATACATAAGGAATTCAATGAAAGATCAGAGACCATTCGAACTTTAGAGCAATTGGCTAAGAGCGAAGATTCTAGTATTAATCAAAAAAAGGTCAAAGACCACCTAAAGCTTTTTACTATTGGTCAAACCGGAGAAAAAAGTGTTTTATTTGAACTTCGGAACTCAATGCTTCCTATAATTGTGCTTCATGATGTATATATTGAGTTTGAGGATTATGAAGCCCAATTGGATTTTGTCATTGTGACACATAAGTTTATTCTAGTCCTGGAAGTTAAAAAGCTCTTTGGCAATGTTAAAGTCACCGATAAAGGTGAATTCCAGCGTGTTATAACAAGAGGGAATAGAGTCGTTAATAAAGAAGGAATGTACAGTCCTGTTAGTCAGACTGAACGACAAACTGCCATACTAGAGAAGTGCCTGAAAGCCATGGGTGTGATAAAAAAGTGTCCTATCCGTTATGCAGTCACCTTCGCAAACCCAAGAACTATCCTGGAGGTATCTAAAAAAGCTCCTAAAGAAATTCAGTCCCGAATAATCCGCCATGATCAGATAAAGTCTTTTTTAACAAGAGAACTAGAGGAAGAATCTACTGTATTCATGATGGATAACAAAATAAATAGTATCGCTGATGCAATTAGAGGAATTTGCACCGAAAAGCCATTTAATAGAGAGGCTTACTTGCTAAATCGGGAAGGCTTAAATAAAGTTGCCGCTACCATTAAACCTGTACAAAATGATGAAGAACTAACTAAATCACTAAAAGATTTCCGTCTGGGACTTTCGAGAGAACTTGATGTGAAAGCTTTTTATATTTTCACCAATAAAACATTGGCTGCTCTTGTGGAGCACCGTCCAGAGACCATGGACCAGCTTTTAGACATTGAAGGAATTGGACCTAAGAAAGCTCAGGAATTTGGAGAGGAAATACTTAAAACAATTAACTCTTAACATACTTAAGGCGCCTGTTGGTTACACACTATGGGTTCTTCTTTTTAATGTATTACATCCGACTTATAATTACCTAATTTTTTAGTAGAGTACAATAAAAGGAGTGCATAATTTGCGCTCCTTTTTCTAAATTACCTCTCATACCAAAACCAGGCAGGTCTATATTTCGAAGCTCTACCACCAACTGGTTTATATCTAAAACGTATCCCTTCATCTTCTAGGGGTTTTAAATATGCCTCAATCCTATTATCACCTATTACCCAAATAGATCCACCTTTGCTTCTACGATCCACATACTCAAGATTATGTTCCTCCAAATAAGCAAGAAGTTCATCCTCCTCTCCAGACTTTATTTTTTCCTTTAAGTCTATAGTTTCTTTGCCCTTAATAGATGGTTGGACAACTTGAGCTTTTAAATCTTCTTTCAAATCCGTACCGCCGTCCACACCTTCTCGGGAAAAAGCATTTGACTCAAAGAAACTTTTCTCTTGATAGGAATACTCATAATTAGGAACTAAAGCTTTACCATCTTCTTTACTAAGTTTTTCGATTTCCATTTCATCTATGAGATGTTCTTCGTGTGAATAGCCTTGAGATATATCATAGTAATAGCTTAAATACTCCACAAAAAGTCTCTTAAGCTCTTCTTTATCAAGCATCGGAGACATCACTACCGGATAACTTTTATTAAATTCAAATATAACTCTTCTTCCGACACGTTCATCATCCCCAAGATCTTCACGGCCCTTAATTTTGGTCTTCATCACCTTAGAAAGTTGAAGTTCATCTATAATACTCAATATATTCACTAGAAATTTATCATTCCGAAATATCTCATACTTAATGATGTAATTATACAAATCAAGGTTCTCTATAATTAATTTATAAAACCTTTTACGTTCATCTTCACCACGAATATTGTCATTAATATATTGGGCTCCTAATATGGTTTTATAAATATAATTCTCCCAGTCGAATTTTTTCAGAACAATATTATAAAACTTGCTTTTTTCACTTCTAATATCAGGATAGTTTTGTAGAATATATTCTCGTTTATGAGTTAGCAGTAATGAATGCCAGAACGTTTCATCAAGTAACAGATCTCTATCCGTGTTTAAATAGGAGTGGGAAATTACTTGAAATGCTTCGAGAAAATCTTGCTTTTTTTCTTCTTCACTTCCTTTACCCATATATATTGGGAAATCAAGCGCTTCTCTAATATAGACTACTTCCTTTGAGAAGTAGTCCTCCTTTTCACTTATTTTTCCCTCCAGAAAATCTTGATATAAGGTATCATCTGTTTTATACCCTTTAGCGAGCAGTTTAACTTCCATCCGTAACTAACCCCCCTAATGCAACAGTATACTTTTCAATAATGCGGTCAGAGATCTTATAAATAACTTCATCGATATTATCCATATTCAATTCTGCAACCATTTTTTTCTTCATCAAATTATATAACTTCAAATCCAAAGATCCATCAGGCTCCTGTATGTCTTCTATATCGACATCCCCATCATCACTATTATTAATGATAAAAGTTTGAAGTGCTTTAGATAAACCTGCATAAATATAAGGATTATTTAGCACATTGCTTTTAGGAAGATGGTTAAACTGGAACTCAGGGTTTTTATAATGAATTACAATAGTTTCCTGTCCGAGCTCCACTTTTATATCCGACTTCAAATCCTTATCTACTCTTTTCTCAAAGAGATCAAAGGGTTTTGTAATACTGCCATCAAATACAATTACATTTGAATAACCTAATAAAGAAAACTTAGGGACGTTCACTTCATCTCTGAATTGGATATAGAATTCATTTAAATCGTTATTACTCCCAAAATTAATTTTATCCAACGCCTGAATATGCAATTGAATAGACGTCCGTTTATTAAGCGAAATGCGAGACTTATGAATTTCCACAGTTTGTTGGCTTGGTTGCAGCTTATAAAATTTATTATCCTTCGATTGAATGATAAGGATTAATTGGGCCCTTCCTCGACTGATTTGCTCCCTCATAAACTCTGAATCTATTTCATAGTCAAAGTGAAAATGATAAAAATCTGCATTCTCGCTGACGTTGACATCTAAATCGAAATAATTGGCAGCATAGCTTTGAGATGTATTGGATAAGACAGGATATGGAAAGTTGGCATCTTTTCTGTATATCACCTCTTACACCTCCACATAGTACACGAACTTTAATGAACGGTTATATGTTTTTCTTATTTTTAGCTGCAGCTGGGCAACTCCGTCTTTAATTTGAACACCTTTAATAACATTTTTTCGATAATCGCAGGTTTTGCCCACGTTTACATCTATAATATCCTGGTAGTTGTTTTGTATTTTAAATTCATTTTTATACTCTACACCCCTTCCATCAATGAGGGAGAAGGAAATATCACATGTTTTTGATTCACCTAGTTGGTCGCTTTTAGAGAAATCAAATTTGATCATTTCTTTATTATTTAATATTACTCTCTCTACCATTTCAGGATGTGCGCTATACCGCTTTTTTTCTTGTCCATTAGTATTATTAATTTCATCGTTACTTTTTTGCCATTTTAATGGGTCTCGTTTTCGCTTAGGGAAATCTTTTTCATATTTGATTTCCTTTCCCTTTTTTTCTCTCTTATCACGCCTTTCCCTTTTAGACTGTTTACCAGTAGATTTAACTAAGGATTTACCTTTATTTATTTTCACTGTTCCTAAAGATTCCTCTAAGTCTTTTCTAAATTGTGTCTCGACCACGTACAGAATATCATCCGTATTCATTGACCCGTCTGTAGGATTATTTTGTTTGATTGCCTCTTCGATAACTCCCTTAATCTCTTTAGATAAATTATTGATAAATCTCGTAGCAAGTCTTTTTAACTTTGAATCGCTAAAATGATCTTTGGATAATTTTGTATGCGATTCATTTTCCAAGGATTTTAAATAGGCATCTTCTTTGTGCCCACCTATTAGCACCGCGTTAAATGGTTTAGTAGCGTTACCTGTAACTTTAAAGTCCTCTATCTTCATACCTATTGTCCGAACAACTGCCACTCTTCCTTTGGGAATTCTTTCATCATATCTAAAATAAAGATGAAAATTATAGTCCTCTTCTCCATTAGATACAGTAATTTTCTGAGAAGGTGCTTCGAGGTAAGTATCAAGATATAGTGGAGTGAATTCTTTCTTTGTGTCTGTAATGTCCTGATTATAATAATCTTGATTTTTTACATAATCCAAAATTGTATCTTTCTTGATTTTGTGTTCATTCACATGAACTTCTAATTTATTATTTAAAATAGATACGAAAAAGCTGTCACAAATACTTTTTATTATATCCTTTTCATCATCGTATTCTGCTCGAAAATAAGGAATGATGATTTTTAGTCCTCTTGTATCCTTTTGAAATACCTCGTGGAAGTTATTCTCATATGGATAAAACTTAGAGCTGTTATCATGGTACACTTCTATATCAGTAAAATAACCAGTAGATCTATATGCTTGTTTTTCGTGTACATGCTCAATTAATTGAACGGTACCACCTAAATGCTGATCTCCCTTTTCATCACAGTTCGCAAAATACATAACGTTTAAATCAGAAGCAGCATTTGATGCAATCTTACCTACTCCATGAGAGCCCCCTCTTGAAACTTCCACTTCATCATTATCTTGAAAATGAACTCCTTTATTATAGGCATAAATCCCCCACGTATCCTGTTTGGACCCACTCTGCCCATTACATGCCCCCGTTAACCCTCTTGTGTTTATATCTTCAAAAGATATATATCTGACTTCATCCTGGTTTAGTTTATTTTTCATGTGGTTAATCGTTTCAATCGTATAACTATTACGACCCTCCAAATTCATAATACGTTCTTTCACTTCTTCAATACCGGGGATGTCATTTTTGTTAATACTTCCTGTTTTAATTTTTATTACAACAGGTCCGTCATAGTTATATAACCTTCCATCAAGTGAGTTTTGTATATTTTCTCTTGTTAATCCATTTACTCTCATGTTAAAAAAACGTTCTAGCGATTTATTGAAGTTTGACTCTTCTATATTAGGAATGGGTGAAAATTTCCACTTTTTATCTTTAAGTTTCTGTAAATTCAAGTTGTAAACCTCCTCTTTATTGATCTTTCAATATAAATAAGTGAAAACTTATGTAATAAATAAATGGAAAATTAACTAAATAATCTTTAATTAGTCAAAAAAAATCCTAATAAGTAATATTTTACCATAAAATTGCATTTTTAGAATTGTCCTTTTTCGACCTCGATTATAAATAATAAGAAGTGCAATATAATGCACTCCTATTAGTTCTTGTATATATTAATCGGAATGATTGAACCAGAAATTGATTGCAAAGCAAAAAACCCTTGGATAAATATCCAAAGGTTTTTTCCTTTTGCTATAGCAATCTCTAATCTTCAGATAAAACAAACCCCTCATACCCCTTAATAGCTACCTCATCACAGATTTCACGATAATTTCCCACCCCTCCAACATAGATAGGAAATCCTTGTGGCTTACCTTTAATATTTGCCCCCGTATACCAGGATTCTGTTTTAACATAAAGGGTTGATTCAGCCACTTCCCTGCAGTGCTTGCTCCAATTATCTTCAGATTCTTGATCGGCTTCGAAAACTGCAATATTGTTATCGTGAAGGTACTCTATGCAATCGCCGATCCATTCAACATGCTGCTCGATGGATACAGGCATGTTACTTAGTACAGAAGGGCTTTCCGGGCCTGTGATCATAAACATATTTGGAAATCCGGTAGTTGCCAATCCGAGATATGTTTTAATCTGAGTTCCGTTATCCCACTTATCTTTAAGGGCTTGACCGTCTCTACCGCGGATATCCATTTTAAACAAGGAGCCAGTCATGCCGTCATATCCGGTTGCGAATACGAGAGCGTCCAGTTCATACTCTCCGTCGAGGTGCGGACTCCTTTGGAAGTGATTTCTTCAATCGGTGCATTTTTTACATCTACCAGGCTGACGTTATCACGGTTGTAGGTTTCGTAATAATTTGTGTCCAGAATTGGCCGCTTTGTAGCGTAATAATACGTTGGCGATAGTTTCTTCGCTGTTTCTGGGTCCTGGACGGTCTCACGTATTTTGGATCGCACGAATTCACCAGCCGTTTCATTGGATTCAGGGTTTACGAGTATATCCTGATACGCACCGAAGAATCCGATACCGCCGTCCTTCCAGTGTCTTTCATATATTTTCTGGCGGTTTTCCGGTGTATCTTCAATCGCCGATGGAGGACCCGGTTCCACAGGGATTCCACCGCCGGATTCCCGCATTCCCTTTTTAAGTTCTTTAAAGTTAGCTTTGACCTTGTTGTTGTATTCCTCGTCAAATGGATGATTTCGGGCTGGAACACTGTATTGTGGTGTCCGTTGAAAAACAGTCAGATGCCCAGCTTCCTCCGCAATGACCGGGATGGCTTGTACACCACTTGACCCCGTTCCAATAACGCCGACTCGCTTACCCGAAAAGTCCACTTTTTCATGTGGCCAGTGACCGGTATGATACCAATCGCCTTCAAAGTTTTCGATCCCTTTAAACTTCGGTATGTTTGCTGTTGATATACAGCCGACCGCGGTTATGAAGTAAGTTGCTGTCACGGTGGTTCCGTCATTTTTTTTAACTCGCCAGATATTCTTGTCTTCATCAAACTGAGCAGATTGAATACGTGTGTTAAACTCAATATCCTTGCGAAGATCAAGTCTGTCGGCCACGAAGTTCAGATACTCGAGTATCTCCGGCTGTTCCGGAAAACGGGAGGACCATTCCCACTCGTTATATAACTCCTCAGAAAATGTGTAGTTATAGTAAATGCTTTCTGAATCACACCTTGCCCCCGGATACCGGTTCCAGTACCATACTCCGCCTACGTCCTTTCCCGCTTCGTAAACCTGTGTGGAGAACCCGGCTTCCCTCAAACGATGAAGCATATATAAACCGGAAAACCCTGCACCGATGGCGATTGCATCAAAATCGGCATGCTGGTTTCTTGTCTTTGACATTTTTAGCCTCCTCTTTTCTAGTTAAGGCTTTCTCATCATGCTGCTAGCGAAGAAAGTTACTTACTTTTTCAATCGCGCTGTGAATCTGATTCGGGAATACCGCCATGTTTGTAAAATAACCATGGACGATTCCTTCCTGGCAGAAATACTCTGTTGGCACGCCAGACTGGCTCAGTTTATCCGCATATGCTTTTCCTTCATCCCTTAGGACATCATTTTCACAGGTGATCACGAATGCTGGCGGAAGACCGTCCAACTTGTCAGCTCTTAATGGTGCAGCATAAACATTCTGCGTATCTGCTTGGTTATTTACATAGTGATCGCCAAACCAGATCATTAATTTACGATCCAGGCCGAACCCTACTGCGAACTCTTTATAGGAACCTGTGTCATAGCTTAGGTCCGTTACCGGGTAAATCAGTACCTGTGCAGAAATTTCAGGTCCTTTCCTGTCTCTTGTCATATGTGTCAATGCAGCTGCCAGGTTTCCGCCGGCACTATCGCCTCCAACCACAATATTGGAATCGCTTACATTTAATGACGATGCATTTTCTTTTACCCATGTCAAAGCTGCATAAGCATCTTCTACCGGTACAGGGAATTTGTATTCAGGGGATAGACGGTAGTCCACTGATACCACTACATGTTTTGTCTTATTTGCCAGTACGCGACAACTCGGATCGGATATTTCAATATCGCCCAGCACCCAGCCGCCTCCATGGTAATAAACAAATACAGGGAACGGGCCCTCTCCTTCAGGTGTATAGATCCTTACTTTAATCTCTTCACCCTGATAACCGGGGATCAGCTTGTCCTCCACTTTTGCGACAGGCTCCAATTCTAGCTCGGGAACCGGTGCCTCTGCCATCATATTCCTTACACTTTGCGGATCCATTTCATGCATGGCCGGCATTTGATTAAAGGCTTCCAAATATGCTTTAGACTCAGGGGATAGATTTGCCATCGTTCAACATCCTCTCCAGATTAATAGATAGTAAATTTTGTTCCTTACATAACTATATGATTTCAAATTCCGAAATATTATTAGAAAAATAAAGTTATATAGATCTTTTATTTACTACTATTTGGATAAGAGCCTCACAACTTTCCCTTTCTTCCTATCAAAAGTGACTTTCCAGCCACATGAATGGAATTTCTATACCGTGTAGATTGTAATTCCCTCAGGTATCTTCCCCGTTTTGATAATGAAATCTTCCATATCATTGTTATCATATCCCGGAAGCTTAATTGTATAGTAGACTTCTATCTGGTTACTCGTTATTATGCCAAGTTATCAATCGTGTCATCACACGCGTTATACAGATAGTAATCATCCTCAAAAAAAATTTACAACGACGTCAAGACCAAGTATCACCCCAGCTGATAGTTAATCTGATGGTTTGCAAACTCATAGAAATGGGTGATTCTCTCAACGTTATAGGGTGTGTCTGTTACTACCCGGAATTACACACCCTCAATCAAGTATTCCGAATTCAGAATAAAGGCATCCTTCTTTTCCCCTGTTTCCATAGATATACCTCCTGTTATAATTTTTTCATGCACCAGAGAGTATTTCTTTTAAATAAGGAATGCTCTTTTTCTCTGTCTAAATCGCCAATAACAATAATTAAATAACTTAAATCAATAATTTTTTATTGATTATCGATAAATAATGTATTATAATCAAATCAACAATAAATAAATGAGGTGTTTTTTATGAAAAGAGGTTCAACACTCTTTTTAAAGTTAGCTGTTATTTTTATCGGTTTACCAGTTCTTGCTTTGTGCATATTTTTATTGCCTCAGATAGCAACTGAAGCTTTTACACATGCACAAGAAGGTTCGGAACTTGCCTATGTGGTATTTGGTATTTTATTTGTCATGTATGTTTCAACGATTCCATTTTATTTCGCCTTGTATCAATCGTTTAAGCTCTTAGGCTATATTGACAAGAAGCAAGCTTTCTCGGAACTCTCGGTAAAAGCTCTAAAGAAAATCAAAAACTGTGCCATTACAATCAGTGGTTTTTATACGTTAGCCCTTCCATTAGTCTTTATGGTTGCGCAATGGGATGATGCACCAGGTCTCGTATTGATTGGGATGGTCATCGTTGGTGCTTCAATGGTTATCGCAGTCTTTGCTGCTGTGCTCCAAAGACTTTTAAAAGATGCCATTGATATAAAATCAGAAAATGATCTAACGGTCTGAGGTGAATAATATGTCAATTATAATCAATATTGATGTCATGCTGGCTAAAAGGAAAATGAGCGTAACAGAACTTTCAGATCGGGTTGGAATCACAATGGCTAATCTTTCTGTATTGAAGAATGGAAAGGCAAAAGCGATAAGATTTTCAACTTTGGAGGGGATTTGTAAGGCGTTAGATTGTCAACCTGGAGATATTTTGGAGTACCGAAGTGATCAAGATGGCTAAGATTAACATGGAAATGAAAAAGGAATTCTGTCGGTGAACCTATGTACATCACCCTAAGTTCATTAGGATTTAAAAAAGACTGGAGGCAGAAATTATGCAAGCACTAAAACAACTCGTCCGTTTTGGTTGGGAGCAGGCCCTCTCTTGTTTGTTTCCTGTCGTTATTTTTGCCTCTTTGGCTTTGACACAATTCGTATCACTCCCCTTCCTGCCAAGATATGATTGGCTGCTCATTATCTGCCTTTTGATGCAGGTATGGATGGTGCGTTCGGGACTTGAAACACAAGATGAACTTAATGTTATAACGTTGTTCCACCTAATCGGACTTGCGCTCGAACTCTTTAAGGTACATATGGATTCCTGGTCCTATCCGGAAGAAGGATATTCTAAAGTTTTCGGTGTACCTTTGTATAGCGGATTCATGTACGCAAGTGTAGCGAGTTATCTTTGCCAGGCATGGAGAAGATTGAAGGTTGAACTGATTAAGTGGCCACCGTTTTTGGTAGTTGTCCCTCTTGCAACAGCAATATATTTAAATTTTTTCACCCATCATTATTGGATTGATGTCCGTTGGTGGTTATCCGGACTTGTAATTATCGTTTTTTGGCAATCATGGGTAACATACGAAGTCAATGGGACTCGCTACTGTATGCCCCTTGCCCTTTCTTTTGTGCTCATCGGCTTTTTCATATGGATAGCCGAAAACATTGCAACATACTTTAGAGCTTGGGAATATCCATACCAAACCGAAGCATGGAGTCTTGTTCATTTAGGAAAAGTAAGTTCTTGGCTTTTATTAGTCATTGTCAGCTTTCTTATAGTAGCGACATTAAAACAGGTTAAGGGAGAAAATTCTACTAGGACAGAAACTTCTTATAAAATAATCGGCTCCTAGTAAAGTGACGAATTTCATGTAAAAAACAAAAGATCGGCACAATGTGTCGGTCTTTTGTTATGTAGGTTTGTTTAGAGTTTTCAACATATTATATGGAATATTATGTTAACATTGAAAGTATAGTAGCCTGTGATTACAGGGGAGGAAATTAGTTTTGAAGAAACCCATATTAAGTTTTTTGTTAGGATTACTGCTTCTAGTGTTATCAGCCTGTTCCCAAGATCCAGAGTTTGAACTGTATAAAGGCAAAGCTTTAAGCATAGCAGTTGTCGGGGAACCACCGAAAATTAAAGAAGAACAAATAAGTTTCAGCAAGATATCTTTTCATGAATTGGAGAATAAGGATTTAAGCGGTTTCGATGCAATCTTTATAATGGAAAAGAACCTCCGCCAAGCTGCTGAAGATCAATATGCGGAAGTTTACTTAAATTCTACGGTTCCCTTCTTTTTTATAGCGGCTAAAAGTCATGTTCCTTTTACGGTGAAAGAAGAGGTATATAATGAATCTTGGGCTTGGTCACCCGGGAATAGCTATGCTGTTGGGGTCCATAAGTCTCAAGGGGATGACTCATTAAACAGCTGGGGATTTGGTTTATATAACGATGAAAAGACAGAAGAACACATAAAAGAAATGTACTCGAGAATTTTTAAAGAGTTAGGAGAACTTTTAAAACTGCATTAGGGATACGAGGAGGTATATTATGGAACTAATCATTATGTTTGGTGTAGCTATAGTAGTGGTTATTTTAGCCGGAATAGCTATTATTGGTGGATTGACGGAAAGGGTTAAAAGGCCAACTGGTGAACTAAAAGAGCAAATTTCTAACCTCGAAAAAAGAGTAAATCATTTGGAAGATAACAATAAGTAGTTTTGTTGTATGGCCCTGTTTGGCCAGCCAAATTGTTTTGTAGGAACCTCATTCCGTTATCTCCCTAAAATTACCTTGTAAAAGCATGATTTTTGATCCTGATTCCGCTATTCCCCTCATACGTCTTCAAATTCTATTGTTCTGTGGTATTAACGGAACTAGAATCCTATTAACCCCTGTCGGCCTCACTTTATTCCCTTTTAACGGAACCAGGAGCCGCTCCGGAATTTACTCTCTAAAATATACGCGGCATCGGTATCTTTTATTAACCGCCTATTTTTCTACGTGTACTACTCGTCTTTTTTGCTTGCTGGCTTTGCATACGGTGGTTAGCACCATTCATTTGGTTTTTATTTTTATTATTATTAGCCTGTGCTTGTTTCTTTCTCTCCAGTTGCTGCTGGAATATTTCTTTCATACTAAGTTTCTTTTCTTCAGACATTTAAGTGTCTCCTCTACGTTTTCTATTACCTTCTTATTATATATGAGAATTGTAATTGTGGTTAGTTTTATTTACTATTTAATGTATAGTTAGAGTAAGATTAAGTAAGAACGGTAAGGGGATTGACTATTTGAAAGGGGATGTATTATGAGAAGGATTATTTTATCGACCGAGAGCGGAGCTGATTTACCGCAGGATTTTGCGGAAAAACATGAAGTTCAAGTGGTTCCTATGCACGTCATCATGGATGGGCAGGATTATTTGGATGGTTCGTTACCCGTACAAGATATTTATGATTATTATGACCGCACTAAAAAAATACCCTCTACAACTGCTACAAATGCGCATGAGTATCATGACTTCTTCACAAAGATACGAGCTGATTTTCCTGATTGTATCATTATTCATATTGGCTACACATCAAAGGCATCTGCTTCTTTTCAAAGCGCGGTAATTGCTTCTGAGGATTTTGATGACCTCTATTTGATTGACGCGTTGAACGTTACCGGCGGATTAGCCGCTATTGTAATGTATGCTGTTAACCTATTGGAAAATGAACCCTCAATTGACCCTGATAAATTGATAGAAAAAATTGAAGCAATAATACCTAAATCAAGGCTTGCATTCGTTCCAGGCAGCCTGGAATTTTTACGCGCAGGTGGACGTGTAAGCAATGTAGCGTATCTCGGAGGAGCTTTGTTGAAATTAAAGCCACGCATTGAATTAATTGATGGAAAACTTGTTTCTACGAAGAAGTATCGAGGAAAAATGAATGTGGTCGCTGAAAAACTGATGCAGGATTATTTAAATGACTATAATATTGACCGGGAACAGCTTTATTTTCAATACTCAATTGGACTGGATGAAAGTATAAAACAAAGGATGGACGAACTCGCAAAAAAGAATGGCTTTAAAAATGTAAAATGGATGCAAGCAGGCGCAATGATTTCTACTCATGCTGGTCCTGGCGGCTTCGGAATAGCAGGTTTGGAAGTGTAATTAAAATAGTAAGCTGCTAAAGTATCGGCAGCTTACTCCTACTATCCTAAGAGTGATCAACTTCCTTCCGGCAACATCACCTTACGAAATTCTTCAATAAACGCTTCGTAATCAAGTTCGATGGCAATTCTGATTTCCCCTGGTTTACTTGATGGCCGGATATCAACATAGGACATTCCCTTTGCGTCTGTAGTTTCAATTACATTTGGATCGAGATATGTGTATTCTGCGATAGAAGGATTTTTAACAAGTATAATAGGCACAACATCATGTATAGGAGCCCCTTCAAGTTCGGGGTTTCTTTCTTTATAAAACGCGTAGTAGTGCTCAAAGATAGGTTCGATCATGGATGCGTAAATATTGTTCTGATTCGCAGAAATGGCTTCTACGATTTCCGGAGTGAGAATAGCGGACTGAGTTGCATTTAAAGGAACTATTGTCAGGTTATGTGCAAATTTAAATACGACATTGGTCGAAGCGGGGTCACCGTAAAAATTAGCTTCCGCCAGCGGTGTTACGTTACCCGGAATAAAGAATGCACCGCCCATTATATAAAAAGATTGAACCATATTCATTTCATTAGGGAATAAATTAAATGCAGTTGCCAGGCTGGTTGAACGACCTGTATCCACAATAATTAGTTCATTTCTAAACCTTTCTATAATAAGCCGAATCGTGTCAAAGGGATACGTATAATATTGCATGTTACCCGGCGGCTTTATCGGACCTATCCCCTCCTCCCCGTGGATGCCCGGGTAAAATACTGACCCTTCCTCTCGCACTGGTTGTGAAGCACCAGGAATTATAGGGATGTCAAATCTATCCGCTAATTGGACTATGTAGGCTGCATTGGCAGTGGCCTGGTCTTTTGTCACGTTCCCATAGCTGGTGACGATGCCAACGAGTTCGATGTCTGGATCCAGCATGGCATACATAATTGCAATTGAATCATCAATTCCAGGATCACAGAATAAAAGGATTTTTTTCGCGATAGTATACTCCTCCTTTCCATTCTAAATATATTCCATAAAAAATGAATCATACCGAACAGGAAGTACCTTACAACGTGGAAATTCATCCCTTGATTCGTATATAAGTAAATTACAGTAAATACTTCAGATGTTATAATAATTTGTAACACTAAAAATGTTATTTAATGATGGAGTTTTAGCTATGGAAAAAGAAAAACTACCTGATATTCATAAAACGGTTATCCTTGATGCTTCAATTGTAAAAGTATGGAAGGCTGTTTCCACTTCGGAAGGAATTGCAGGATGGTGGATGCCGAACACTTTCGAACCTGTATTGGATAAGGAATTTATTCTTCACGCAGGTCCATATGGTGATTCACCTTGCAAAGTTACCGTACTCGATCCTCGAAATCGTGTCGGCTTCGACTGGGATAAAGGCTGGCACCTTACTATTGAATTGAGTGAACTGGAAGATGGAAAAACAGAATTTTCCCTGGTTCACTCCGGATGGACTCCAGAACAAGCGAAAATACGAGAGACCATGAACGGTGGCTGGGAAAAAATTGTAAAAGAGGATTTACCAATGTACCTTGAATGTTAGTTGCGGTCAACAATCCTAAACATGCTTTTTTCATGCTGTTCCTTCCCCCTAGTCGCAGTCCGTTAAAATTGCTTGCCTAATGGAAATCTCAAGAGCTGAAATTGCGGAATTTCACTCGATAGATCGAATAAAAAAGATTACTTATTACTACGATACCAGCTTTTTTGCAACTTTCGTATATAAACGATTTGACCAATATGGTAGGCGTTATGCGTAATACCATTTCCTAATATCTCGTGCCATTTTGCTGGTACCGGGAATCCTTTTACGTCATTTTCGAGTTGTTTCTCGTTTAGTAGATCTTGCCATTTCAGCAGTACCTCTAATAGCCGCTCGCTTAATTCATTAAACGTTTTGTTTTCTGTAATAATAAAACTGTTATCATTATTTTCAATTGACGGAACAGATTTAAAATCCGACTTCTGGTATCTTGTTTGCCATGTTTCATTCCAGTAAATTAGATGTTGCACAATTTCAGCGATACTATGACTATCTTCAGTAGGCTTCCAAAATGCTTCTTCCTCTAATAAATTTTCAACTGCTTCTGTAAATGGAAGATACCAGCTAGGATCATTAGCATTTGCTAAAAATTGATCTAATAGCACATTTTGAACATGTGGCATGTATTTCATCTCCTTTATAATAAAGGTACAGAGATCTTATAAGTAATTTCACTTCTTCTTTTAATCTGATTACTAACTTCTATTTATCTCTTTAAAATTCCTCTTTTTTTACCATTATTGGGGTTCTTAAACATAAATAAAGGCACAATTCTTTACTTAAGAATAGCACCCGATAGTTTAAGTACATTTGTTCACAAACCTCATATTCTCCCTGTCAAATAAATTAACTTTCTAATAGGGGTAGCATCAGGAAAATGCGGATTTTACAATGATAAGGAAATTCCAAATTAAAAAGCCCAACTTCTCTGCAAAACAAAATAGAGAAAGTGAGCTTTTCAGTTACTTCATTATTTTTATTTGAACTAATATAAAACTGCTAAGTTGATTTTTTAGCTCAGCTATTTATTGAATTCATTAACTGGAAGAAGTATTCAGGTTTATGAGTCTTATTTAGGTTATACCATGAATGTAATGTATCTGGTGCAAATACATCTAACTTTTTCAGTACTTCCATCGTAAATTCCAGAGGAGCTATTCCTGATGCAGTAACTAAATTTGCATCAGATACCGCAGATTCCACCTCATAGAACTTTTCTCCTTTATAGTTAGGACATACCATTTTAGTATATTCTAAGTTATTACTTGTATGCTTTCTAGTATCCAAGTATCCCATATTCGCGAGGGCATCAGTTGCACCACAAATTGCAGCAACAATAGTGCCAAGCTTTAAAGCTTGGCCAATTCTCTCCAAGATAGGTTGATGAATTTCTTCATTCCAAGTATTCCCACCTGGCAAAATTAAAAGATCTTTACTCTCAAGAATACATTCATCAAGGGAAATATCTGGTTTTATGCTCAGTCCTCCCATAGTAGTAATCATTTCTTTATTAGCTCCTACTGTAATTACTTTTAAAGGTGCTAAACCTTTTTTGAAATATCTACCTGAGTTTAGTTCAGCAATTAAATATCCATATTCCCAGTCCGACATTGTATTAAATACATAAAGAAAAACTTTTTTTGTTTGCATCCAATAACACTCCAATCACATTTAATATGCCTAATATAACATAACTTCCCTGACACCTAGCGTCAGGGAAGTTATCAAATTTGATGAAATTTTATTAATTCCGACAGAACTTCAATAAGTCTTTTCTTAAGACTTATTGGCTCAATAACTTGAATAGATTTACCATACGGTAAAAGTAAATAAGGTACATATTTATGTATTATATCCTTTTCAAGAAAAAATACTGCTTGATTTGAAGTCCGTTCTTGTAAATAATGTCCTAAAAACCAATGTTGGCAAATATCATCCAACGCACTTGTATTTCCATTAATAACTAAAGAAATAATCCCTTCTTTTTCTTCTATAGTTGGAAGAAGGTTTTTCATAAAAAAGTCACGTGCTGAAAAATTTTCTGGCTGGTTAAACTTATTTTTGGTTAGCATTAGACTTTCAATTCGATCTACTCTAAAACTACGGATATCATTCCTGAGATGACAAAATCCAATAAAATACCACTTATTATTCCAATAAATAATTCTGTACGGATTAACCAATCTATACTTTGATTGCTCTTCGCCACTTTTATGATATAGAATTTTTATAGAGTATCCGTCAGCTACAGCCTGCTCCAACTCCTTCAAAAAAGGTTCCATAGCGAGGGAACTTAATCGACTTATTACTTCAAGACTAGTTAAATGTTGATTTATCTTTGTTTCCTGCTCTTGATTCGAATATTTCCTTAGCTTTGAAATAGCCCTATCTAGCGCTTCACCACCATAATACCCGGCTTCTTCTGCAAAAATAGCAGCGTGAAATAGCGAGGTTTGCTCCTCGAAATCAAAAAAAAGAGGAGCTTCAATAAAATTGTTCAATAAAGTGTATCCACCATTATGTCCCGAGTCTGAAATTATAGGTACACCACTTATTGAAAGTGTATCAATATAACGATACACAGTCCTTATATTAATCTCTAACTTTTCCGAAATTTGTTTCGCAGTAATTTTTTCACCTGAACTAAGCATCCTTAGAATCGCTAGCACATTGTCAATTTTAGCCATAGAATCAACCTCTATATGGAAATAAATTTATTTTAAAATAATACTAAAAACATTACCTATTCATTGAATTTCTATTTAAATGTGTTGGGGCATTACAAAAAAACGCCCTCTTATTAAAGAAAAGCACCCTTTAGTTTAATAAAAATATTTATTCCTCATCTGATTTGTTTCCTTTAGTAGTTTTTATATATGCTAAAAAGAAGATTAAGAAAACGACACCGACCAATAAACCTATCGAAACCAAAAAATCCAATTATATCCCACCTTTAATTTGTTTTTTAACCATATAAGTAATTATACTTAATTAAGAATCGCACCAGTTACTTTAGCAGAGTAATTAACCTATTTTATCTATCTAAAAACTTCTCTAATCTATATGCTATAAAAATGACTGCTCCCGCCCCAGCACCTACCATTAGACCCTCCGTTAAAAAACCAATAATTGCCCCTATTAAAACAAATGTTGTGAGTTGTAATTTCATCATAGACTTTTGCCCCTTCTTTCCTAAGTTAGTTCCCCAAGTTTTTTCCTTATTCTACTAAACTGTCCCGTTAGCTTAAGTACATTCTTTCACAAAGTCATTTAAAAGCGAACCCCTTGTTGCACAGTATAGGTCTGCCATGCATTCAATTTGATGATCTCTTGCTTATACTTAGGAGGCTGGTTAAACAAGCAAATCAGGTTATCGTTAAATAAAATCTAAATTAACCTGATTTATACAGTAACATAACCCAAGCTGAGAGAATACTATACTGATGTAAAGAAAGGAGAGGTATTTAGTGAACAACAACATTCAAATAAACCCTCATGAATTTCAGGAAGGTTACCAACCTGAACAAATTAAAAGACTATGCAAAAAGTATATGAACTACCATGTCATAGGACAACTAAGCGATGGATCACAGTTTGATGGAATTATCGATAGCATGGATGAGGAAGGTGTGACCATGTTAGTCCCAGAAGAAGTTGATGCAGGACAAATGAATAGAATATTTGACTATGGATATGATTATAACTACGATTACGATGAATATGATGATTACGGAAGACCTCGCAGGAGAAGATTCCGTCGATTCCGCAGACAACGTTTCCCTTTTCGCTTTTTTAGAAGATTATTCCGTTTCCCATATTACTACCCTCCGTATCCCTCGTATGGATACGGTGGAGAATACTATTAACAGCCACTTTAAATAATGATTTAAGGCAGTTTAAATGCTGCCTTTTTATCTGGAGTTGTACCACCAAGTATGAAAGCTTTAAAGAATACTATAACATTACATTCATAAAAACAGATAATATTGAACTCTCTTAATGTAAAGAACTCTTATATACAGTATCTGCAACAAAACATTGATATAGTACGCCTTTCTCACTGTTTACCTGTATTTATCGAAAAGGCGTTTAAGGACGTGACTTGGTAATGATGTATTTAATAATTTTATAACTAAAGAGTTACTACCATGGATTCAGAACAATTATAATGTGAGTCATGATCCAAAAGATATCGCCTTATGTGGGGCGAGTTTGGGTGGTTTAGCAGCATTTTATGTCGCATTAAACCATTCAGACCTATTTGGTAATGTTTTATCTCAATTGCCTTTATATTTTAGCGATGCTTCTTTAGCAGCTTCATCTCTGTATTTTATCCAATCCCGTTGATCTTCACTTATTATGATTAGGTCTTGTCATAACTCACTTTTGGTATTTATTATGTGGACAATTATTTAAGTAAATCAGGTTGAAATTGGTCTATTATATTAAAAAATAACCGTTACGATTAATACCCTGAAAATTCCTCTACCCGAATGTTGTTATTCTCCACTCCCACCTCAATGAGCATGTTACGCAAGTCTTTAACCATGCCGGGAGGTCCGCATAGATAGTAGATCGGCGCTTGAATATCTGATACATACTTTTTAACCATAGTTTCATCAATCAAGTCACTTTCTCCACTCCACTCACGCGGGTTGGCATCAGTCATTATAGGTACAAACGTAAAATTGGTGTTCTTTTCGGCATAGCCATTTAAATCACTCATAAATGCCGCCGTCTCAGGCGTTTCGTTAGAATACACCAGAGTTAATTTGTGGGGGAGTTGGTCATATGTTGCTTGCGCAATAATGCTTCGTACCGGCGTGATGCCGATACCGCCGATTATAAATACGGCCGGTATCAATTCATCCTCATGCAAAGTGAATTCCCCTCGTGGCTCGTCAAATTTAACCTCAGTACCAACAGTAAAATCTTCTATCCATTGTTTAAAAGCAGAATCAGATATACGGGTCGCCGTCATAAGACGTTCTTCATATGGAGCCGACGCAAGTGATAAAGCACGCTCTTTAACATCCTCGTCAGTCACTTTCGGCTTGTTTAATGTCATATCACAATAATGTCCAGCTTTAAATGTAAAACCCTTTGGCTTCTCCCAGTAAAAGGCCATTGTGTCAGTTGCTATCTCTTCTTTTCTAATCAATTTTGCGGTGTATTTCGGGTCCATATGTGCTATTTCCTTCCCTCTCATAGAAGTCATCTTGTATCCAGTCTAGAACAACTCTTGCCTGGAGCCTTTTTCTATTCTTTGCATCCTTAATTGGTTATATGCACTGCTGTTGTGTTGGATATAATTGGGGACCCATAACTTAAAAAATCCAAATCATAGGTTAGATAACAAGCGAATTAGAGATACAAGTAACACGGTGAATAACACACAAGAAAGCTTGAGGGGATTTTTTTCAACCCTTGAAGAATCGCACTCGTTTATTGAAGTTTGTTGATGAAGAGAACTATTTGTTTTGATTTTCAGAAAACCTGGTACTCAAGTAAATAATTATGCCTCCAATTAAAACGGCAATGACGTAATAAATTTCTAACCCTAAATCAATACCCGCTGGAAATGACTGTTCAGTAGAGATACCAACAATCAGAGTACCTACTATGACTGCTATACCTACGATTAGAAAGAACCATTTTAAGAACATACTAATCCCCCCCTTCGTTCCATCCATATTAGTTAAATCACTATACAACCCATTAGCACACGGGCGTTACAATCTATATTAACATAATATTCCAACTATTTTTCATTATAATAAAGACCATCGAATTCGATGATCTCTTGGTTTGCTTTTGTCACCAGGTAGTTGAAGAACTTGCGTCAAACGCACCCGTTACTTTAATAGGAGTAACCTACTCCTTTTTTGAAGGCATTTGTCAGCCACCTTCTATACAAGTCGCAGTAGAACTTCCAACAACAGAATTTAACTCTTGAAGTAGTGATGGTAAAATTTCCGTTCCCACTAAGGTTTCTAAGGTGTGTTTGGTAATAGGAATATTGTATTTACTAAAGATTTCTTCTGTTTCTGACCAAACTTCAATAATTGCGCTTGGTGACATATTGGATTGTATAACCATTTCAGCAGCCTCCTTTTGTACCTATTTTATCGTCTAGTTATTAAATAATCCTGCCTCGTTAGTACAATAATGGTTTATTTTTCACTAAGCACCCGTATGTTGAATGGTATTTTGTTTATTTGGCTATTTCATCATTTTGAGGATGTTTCTTGAGTTCTTGAGCATTCCAAGTAGTCCCAGTCCTTTTTTCGCATCTCTAGTTAATTTCTTATTTGCGCATTTTAAGACATTTTCCTCGGCGTTAGAATAATTACCAGAATCAAAAATAGGTTGCGGATCATATTCTATTGTGAGTTGAATAGCCTTGGTTTCTTCTTCTCCGACAATTTTATTTGATAGATATAAAGCCATATCAATACCAGCAGATACTCCTGCAGCAGTTATATATTTACCTTGTTCCACTATTCTTTCCCTTACAGGAATAGCACCAAAATTACTTAATAATTTTATTGGTTTCCAATGTGATGTTGCTTTTAATCCTGACAGCAATCCAGTTGAAGCCAGTAAAATAGACCCTGTGCATACAGACGTAGTCCATTTTGTACCTTTATCTATTTCTCTAATCCAGTTTAATATGTTCTCTTTTTCCATTTCTTTCATAAACCCTACGGGAGAACCTGGTATGACTAAAATATCTGCATAATTAATATCATCAATACTATACTTAACATTAATGTCAATGAATCCAGAATCAGCCTTTATTTCACCTGCTTCTTCTGCAACAAATAAAACTTCAGCATTAGTCATATTTCTTAAAACTTCATATGGACCAATAGCATCAAGCATAGTCATTCCATCATATACATAAATAATTATCTTCATCACTTGCCTCCTTTAATATTTCCTTCTAATAAATTCTAATCTCTTCTTCAACAATCCTGCCCAGTTAGTTCAATAACCCGATCTCTTATTAAACAATCGCACCCTATAGTTGAACAAGCTATCTTTCCTTTAACATTAGCTATCCGTTAATGAAAGAAGATTATTTATAATGAAATACTCATAGTAATAGTTCTGTTTTTAAAGCCCAGACTTTCATATATCTTAATTGCTTGATTTCCATCAAATACGCTTAAACGAATTTCGGAGTATCCTTCTTGTTTCAATTGTTCAACGCCTATTTTAATCAATTGTTTTGAAATACCTTTACCTCTGTATTCCTCTATAACAAATAATTCATAAATAAATCCGAGTGCCTTATCTGAAAACTGGTCTTTACTTCCTCCTATAAGAATCCAACCCGTTATTACATTGTTTTCAGTTGATATTAAATAATAACTCCCCTTCTTTAAAAGAGGTTCTACCAGTTGTTTTGCTTTTTCAATCGTTGGTTCTGCTTCACCTAAAGTTCCCTCAAATATCGCTTGTGGAGAAAGTGCTAATATCTTTTCAATTTCTACCTCATTTGGTTTTCTTATGTCCATTTATCATTTCAACCCTTCCAACAACTTTTAGAATATAACACATTTATTCAATACACTTTTATGTAAATATGGGATTCCTTTTTCAACATAACTGCCCGTTAGTGCAATAAAAAAAAGCAGCTAAAACAACTCTTGATCTTAAACTAATGCCCTTAAGAAGGAATACTCTTTCTCTCTTTTGAAAAACTAAATATTGCGATTACTAAACAAACCATGCTCAATGCCCAAACAACTCCAGAAACACTTACCTGGAACGAAATCTCTTCTGAAGCCATGGGATGATTGTAGTCAAAAGCAACAGCCTTTAACGCAAAATACACTGCAACAGATACTAATAACAAATGCAGTAATGTCCAGATGTATCCCCAACTATTATTTTTATTATTAACCCAAAGTGACACAGTAACTAAGATTGCAATCCCCATAACAAAAGAAAAACCACCAATTAACAAACCCATTACTTCCTGTTCTAATGGCATAAGATCACACCCCCCCAAATAAAATTTCTTGTTAAACAATCCTCCCACGATCGTAATATAAGGTTAACAGATTTTACTGGTTGACCATTTTTTATATGGTTTTATTATAACAGTAGCCGGGGTAGAAGGTCTCTGTCCGCGGGACATTAATCCCGTACACAAACGAAAAAGTATGTAAATGAACTTTATTCATGCCCACCAATTATATATTTACTTTTTCATTGCATTCGTATTGGTAAAACCAAATGGAGGAGACACTACCTTTTCTAATTTAAGAATGTAAGGGGTAAAGGAGCCATGTGTTCCATCTATTATTATCGCTTCTCCATCAGTCTCTTTTGGCTGCAGACTATATTTCACATCATAACCTCCCATCGATGCATCTCTACCAACAAATTCAACAGCAACTTGTTCATCTGGCTCGGCTAAAATAAAAGCGTAAGTATGACCTTTGTGCGAAAACATTCCCGTCCCACCTGGACCCATGAGATGAAAATCTTCCTTATAATCTTCAGGTAAACGGTCATAACTAACAATTTCATAAGCTATCTCTCTATTGCCAAAATCGATAAAAAACAAAGCGAAGATTGTGATTACAATAAATGGAAAGGTACTCTTTTTAATTCGATTCAATTTTCCCCCTCCCTTGGTTTTGCAACCAATCGATTGATCGTTTCTTTCCATTGAATGAATTGTTGATTGGAAATAACTTGCTGTAAAAAGGCATACAAAAGAATAACATTCATAGATATAACAGACCACTCAGCACTCGATTGAAATTTAGCAATAACTAAAGCAATTAAAAGCATCGCCCAGTACTGAAACGTAGCATTACACATTCGCTTCCAGACAGATACATAATTGTTACCACTGACCAATTGAACTATTAAAATAATGTACCAGAATATATGTAGTGTAGGGAATTCATAAAGTCCGTTAAGTCCTGCTAAACGATTCCAATCTAAGCTGAAGATTTCACTGAGGTAAAGTTCTAATGTTAATGGTGCGCCATGCATTTGAGCTAGAAACTGCAAGAATATGAAGTAAATAGGGATGAATCCGATAATGGAAAACAGCCAAAAGGTTTGTTTTTTTATAATAAATCGATGGATAAAATAAGCGACTACTAAAGCTTGGATTGATGCAACAATAAAGTACGGTTGAAAGTATGCTCCAATTAGTAGCCCCGGTCCGACAACACTTGCAATCAGGCAGATAATTCCGATGAGTATCTCTTTAAATAAATGATTTTTCATGGAGCTTGGGTAAGTCTGATTTACTTCTTCCTGCAACATTTCAACTGTACCAAATTGGTCAATCACAGATTGAATTGCTTCTTTTTCATCCACATTGTCCCTGCGAAGTAAATCATAATGATCATAGAGATGCTGCTTCCATTCTTCCTCTAGTTCTTTCTTTTCTATTTCATCTAGGCGTAATTCTTTGGTGATTTTCTTAACATAACTATCAAACTCCTTAATCGATACTTGTTTTGACATTCACATCACCCACAATCCGATGCATTACTTTTTGAAACAGACCCCACTCCTGCTTTTGATCAGATAATGACTTTTTTCCTGCAGTGGTAATTCGGTAGTATTTCCGGCGTGGCCCATCACTTGATTTTTGCCAATAGCTCTCTACCAAACCAGCTAATTCCAGTCGCTTTAAAGCTGGATATAACGTTCCTTCCTTGTAACTCAAATAGCCTTCACTTACCTGGTGGACTTTCTCGGTAATTTCATAGCCGTACATTTCTTTTTCCGAAAGTAACGATAACAGAATAATACTCGTACTCCCTTTTAACAATTCAGTTTTTCTCATTTGGTGCACCCTCCTACTCTATATCGTATTACTACTTACTGTATATCGTAATACTATATAGTGAATAAATCAACACTTTTTTCAAAAAAGTCCAGGTACAACTGTCTGATAATCTGAGTTTGAAAAATAAAGAGTCATATATATGAGTTATAACACCTTTTTATATTAAAGCACCCGTTTAGCACAATAACTAATCATCTTTGCCAGTTGACATGGCCTTACTATTCCATCTAATTATTAACTACCCTATAAATAACAGACATAAATATAATTGCTATATCTCTTCCAAAAGCCAAATAAATAGCCTAAAACCAACGAAAAGATAGTTAATACAGTGTTAACCCCAAAAAAGAAAGGTAATTTCACCTTTCTCAACTTTATCCCCTATAGTTCATTTTAAAGGGTATTTTAATTTTTGTACTTTAAAGCTAAACTACTTTGGGTGAGAACCTGAGGTCTATTTTCGTATAGTTAGTATCTGAAACCTAATGCAAAGTCTCCAAATCAATAAGTGATCTTCCGAACGAAGTTCATAACTTAGAAAAAGTGTTTTCATTTGATAAAAAAGTCGACGAGAACACCAAAAATGCCACCTTATAGATAACTACCACTGATGAATCCAATTCAAGAACAAAACACTCAAATACGATGGAGAGGTTATTAATTATACGTGTGGTGATAATGTATATCAATGTAAAATGCTAACCACCTATAGTGAATCGCTCCCCCCCAAATACGCCAGCTAAAGCAGAGCTGCAGCAGTGCACAACAAGCAACGGAGATCCTGCACCAGGTTTTAGCATTGTAAGGACGGATTCTGAGTTTTATTCCCAGGTTAAAAAGGAATTCGAGGAACAACAATAAAATGAAAAACCATTGCAATTAACACCATAATCAACAATGAAATCATCATAAAAAAGGAGCTTGCATATCCAAGTTCCTTTTTCCTATGATTGTAACCTCTTATTCAACTAAACGCCCCCTTTAGTCATCCATGTAGCGCAAGACCAGCGCTACACCACAGAGAATGAAAATGGACATGATCTGGCTATACTGATTCTACGGCTGGATGAGGAAGGTCGATCAACTATGGTGCGTGAGAGCCCATCCTTTAGTCTGACTCCTTCGACCACGGTGCATCACAGACTGTCGCTCCCTCACGGGAAGCACTCATGGTAGATTAATCCTATTCTGGTTGTTGCACCAGCCTCAAATAATAATTTATGCCGTAGAAAGGATGTTTTCAATGGATGTAATCATTGAAAGAGCCTGTGGTATGGATGTTCATAAAGACAACATTACTGCATGTATCATCATTCCAGAAGGAAAGGAGATTGAAACATTTTCAACTAAAACGGTATTCCTAATTAAGTTAATTGACTGGGTTAAGGAACACAGGTGTACCCATGTTGCAATGGAAAGTACAAGTGTCTACTGGAAGCCTATTGTCAATTTACTAGAAGCAGAGGATATTGAATTTTTAGTTGTGAATGCCCAGCATATTAAGTCTGTCCCTGGGCGTAAAACTGATGTAAAAGATGCTGAATGGATTGCGAAACTTCTTCGTCATGGATTACTTAGAGCTAGTTTCATTCCAGACCGAAACCAACGAGAACTACGGGAGCTCGTTCGTTATCGTCGGAGTATTATTGAAGAACGTGCCAGACAACATAACAGAATTCAAAAAGTCTTAGAAGGAGCAAATATCAAACTAGGTTCTGTTGTTTCCGATATTATGGGGGTATCAGCGCGTGATATGCTTCGTGCAATCGCCGAAGGCGAAGATGACCCTGATAAACTAGCAAACTTTGCAAGACGAACAATGAAAAAGAAAAAAGAAGATCTTAAACTCGCACTTCAAGGCTATATTAGTGAGCATCAACGGTTAATGATTAGTACTATTTTAAACCATATTGATTTTCTTACAGAACAAATTGATATGTTAGATCAAGAGGTTGCTAATAGAGTGAGTACCCATCAAGAAGATGTAGAAATATTAGATTCAATTCCTGGCATAGCAACTCGTATGGCTGAACATATGCTTGCAGAACTAGGTACTGATATTAAGAAGCCATTTCCAAGTGCATCTCAAATGTGTTCATGGGCTGGATTAGTTCCTGGAAATAACGAAAGTGCTGGGAAACGGAAATCTTCTAGAACTAAAAATGGAAACAAATACTTGAAATCAGCTTTAATTAAGCAGCTCATTCTGTGCGAGGATCTAAAAACTATCTAGGAGCGCTTTACCGACGTACTGCTGCGCGAAAAGGTAAAAAACGGGCAGGTATTGTTGTTGCTCATGCAATATTGCGAATCGCCTATTATCTGTTAACCCGTAAAGAAATGTATGTAGATTTAGGCGAAGACTACTTCGATAAGCAAAAACAACAGTCTATTGTTCGGCATTCACTACGAAGATTGGAAAGTCTAGGTTATACTGTATCACTTATAGAACCAGAAGCATCTTAAACTGATCCAGTAAGTTTCAATAAACCTTGAGAATTAGGCGCTCTCCCCTTTTTTAAAAAACGAATGAGCTGCGTCTTCTTTAGTATTGCCTTTTATCCGAAGTTACAGAAGTTAATTTTCATGGTAGTTGAAGAATTTATCCTTTTACACCGCCTTTCGGGTTCCATGTGTCTTGTAACTTCCTAATATATAGAATCTGTCCAGTATGGTATGTTGTATGGATAGTAAGGTGGGCAAGCTCAGGTGCAAAATCATCAAGTTTCTTGGCTTCAACCTCTTCTACAACATTCTTCCATTCAGACATAATATCATTTATCCGCTTAACCGTGTCATTCCAATTTAATTCCTCTTTATTTCTAAAAGTATTGTTATCTTCATTTCTTTCGTTTGGTATGTCTTTAAACCGATTTAAATAACGTTGATTATAGAATATTAGGTGATTTACTATTTCAAAAATAGAGTTATTTGTTTCACTTGGTTTCCAATTTGCTTGTTCTTCGGTAAGACCATCAATTGAGTTTAGTAACGATACAAACCAAGTGTTTTCGTGACAGGCATTTAACTGTGCTAATAAAATACCTTTAACATTCATCTTTTCTTATGTCCCCTTTATTTGAATAATGTTCTTATTGACTCACTCTTGTACGTATTCGACAATAAACGAATATGTCCTTTCTACCTAACAAATCTGCATCTGTTAATTGAATAATTTATAATCAATTACTTACGATGTAAATGCTTAACCTGATTCAAGAAATTGGTCCAATGCTATTTAGATTCTAACCTTATCCCGTTCTTGCGCCCTATTCTGGAAGAGCAATATAATGATTACTGCAAATAGCTTGTTAACTAAAGCACCCGTAAGTTGAATAAAAAATGACTTCATATCTTTCTGGAATGTCTTAATTTAATATACGTTGGATTTTCTTCTGGAACTTTTTCATATTGAAATTTGAAACCTTTGGCTTCATAAAATGGAATTCCTTTCATATTTCCTTTTTGAACAGACACCCATTGCTCTTTGGCTCCATATTCTTCTTTCTGTTGTTTCGTAACAGCATTCAATAATTTAGTGCCAATCCCTTCATTTCTTCTTGTAGGGTCAATGTATATAACGAATAATTCTCCGACCTCTTCATCTATCATTCCTCCGCCTGCTGCACCAACTACTTTTCCGTTCTCAACGGCTACAAAATATCCACCCCAATCACGATTAAATTCTGTTAATTCTCTTAATATTCTCTCGTGACTATAAAAATCTTTTATCACTCTTTCAATCCACTCTTTTGAGTGACTTTCCCCATATGTCGACCAATATCCCCTAATACATACGCTTGAAATTCCTTCCACGTGGCTTTCATTAGCCTTCATAATTTTTATCATATTTTCTCCTTTTTTCTTTTTTAAATATCCTTTGGAAGTAACTTAACTATTAAACAATCCTGCCCGTTAGCTCAATATCTCTATCCTTTTATTTTAACATAATATTCCAAATATAGGATTTAGTTTGTAAATAAAAAAAGACGATCAAGTTGTTAATCGCCTTGTTTAACTCTTGCACCCGTTACTAAAATTTCACAATTTAATTAAATCATCTTTTTCTAGAAAATATTCTTCATCAGAATTTTTTAATACAATATCAAAATTTTGATGATAAGGATGCATAAATAATTCATATTGAATTCTACGCTCTTCATGAGATTGCCTTAAAAAATCTATATTTATTCCTCTTTCAGCAACATCACGATATGACCTTCTTGTAAATTCTGTTTCGTCATCCGTATATAAGTAAACTCTTAAGTCTAATAAATTTGGATTAGCAAATGCAACACTCATGCCTTCTATAATATTTACTTTGTTTTTTGAAGAGATTAAATTACTTTTCTTATAGTGGGTACCTATTGTATAAATATCTAAACCATCTCTAATCATATGTATGTCTCGTTCTAAGGCTGATATATTATGAGCCCCTGGGTGACAAGCTGTCATCTTACAATAGTGATTTTCATTTTTGTATTCGTAATTAATAACAGCGTACTTCCTAATATTAGATGAGCCAATAATATATGGAACAATATTAATATAATTTACATCACTTTGTCCTATTAGTTTTATAAGGTTATTTGCAAACGTTGTCTTTCCAGAAGCACCATGACCCGAAATACCAATTATGATTTTCCTTTCTTTACTGCAGACCAATTTAGCTATCTTATTTAATATCTTATCCATAATTCCCCACCTTTTTGTTACCTTTTTTTGATATATTAATTAAAGAATTCTGCCCCTTTAGTTTAAGTGAATCGTCTCACAACCTCTTGCAGATTTCACTTTTAAGACAAAGAAAACATATCATTAACCCTGATTAGCTTTTGACATATCCCTATTCTGCAAGACTCCCACTTCCACTCCTTTGGTAAATCGACTTTCTTTTTAAGCATTTTTATTTGGCCATCACCAATAGAAGTTAGTTGAGCCTAATTCCTAAGGTAGCCAAGGTAGTCGGCATAGGCGACATCAACAACTAATGTTATAGGAGTCCTCCATTCGGGAAATAACGGCTGGCGAACATTCCACCAGTGGAATAGAGAGTTTATTTCCCTTACTGATCCTCTCTTTCTAACCTATGGAAGATGATTCTTCTTGACTTATATGTTTCTATTACTCCACCTTTAAATATTCCTAAAGATAGATTAGAAATCAATTAATATTCCTGCCTTGTCATCAGACTTTTTAAGTCTCGGAAATCGCAAACACTCAGGGTCGGAATCTTCCAGTTTAATAAGATCTTCGGCATACTGTTTTAGTCCTCTGGAAAGAATCATGTGTGCCAAGTAATCCCAGTAACTTTCACTCTCTTGCACACATTCTTTTGAAGGAAACAATCCATCAGTAGTAACAATAAGGTGCTTTAGGCCGTTTCTGTTTATTTTTCCATATTCGATATATTTAATTGCATCATTATCTCCATTTAACACCCCGTACCCATCTGGAGTGTTGCTTCTATTTCTGTTGGAGATTAAAATATCTTTTACATATTTCTTTAATTCTTCCTGCTTGTCTATCCCTTTATGTATAAGCTCTCTCCACTTATTTATAGCCAACTCCTCTAAAGGCTCTGTCTGTACTCGGGTTAATGGTCTTACTGAATCATCTTGATAGATAGCAAGAATCATACAATCCCCCGTCTGTATAAAATCTATACCGCTCGGGGTAATTTTTATCAAGGCTAAAGCAGTACCCCATAACTGTTCCTTCCTCGATAAATCAATGTCATACTCTTTCATCATATCCTGTACTCGGGTGTTAATGATCGAAAAGTCATTCCGCAAGTTACTGTAGCTACTAAGCTCTTCAAAATATCTTCGCACTTCATTAGAAGCTATATAGCCCCCTGTAAGGTTGTCCCTACTAGTAAACGGAGTAATAGAAGAAACACCATCTGCTACCCCGTAAAGTGAGATACCATCATTCAAAATAACAGAGTCCTCATTAAGCTCTCTCACGCCTCTATAAATCACAGATTTTACTTTGATTCTTCTCCCTCTCCTTTCAAAGACTATTATAAATGGACTCTTCAATACCTGGCATCAATCTATATATAGATCTTCCAATTATCTCTTCCATATCGCTTTTCAGTGTAAAATACTGCATCCAATCTGTCTCTCATGTACCTCTACTATATCCACCTCAATTTTTTTACCTTTAATTCTGGTTAATTGTTTGAATATCTTGCCGTTCAGTTTCTTCTGCTTTACGGACAACAGTTTAAAAGTTCCACTTCCATGAGGAATTTCCAAGGTAGGTCTTTTTTATTGTTACTCGCTTCAACAACGCAGTTAAAGTAATAAAATACAAACCCTTAAGTTATCACAAAAATACAGAGAGGGGTCCTTTCCTGTTCGGGAAAAGCGCCCGATTGCGGCAAAGGCAAATCAGTTATTACTATATAGTAGAACATAAACTTTCTAACTCTTTTAAACATAATGTTAGTCTTTTATTAATAATATTCTTACTTCCCATTTGCTGTATCGTCTTATAACTTAATTCACTTTTATTCAATATTTCATAGTGGTCATATGTTTCTAATAATGTCCATAAGATACATTCGTTCTTTAAACATTTAAGCCAAATTTCATTCTCACCTATATAACCATTAGTAAAACCATCTGCAATTTTACTCAGAATGCTACAATTTTGATCATAAGCGTTATTTCGGTATCTTGGTGCGGTAGAATAGGCTGGAAGAAGAAATTTGTAACAAAAAATAAAATACCCTGCATATTTCAAATCAAAATCTACCGTTGGAAATGGATCAATTAAAGAAACTTTATCCGAATTAAGGATAATGTTTTCTGGCGTTACATCTTGATTTACTAATGATAAGTTTTGTTGCTTATTTCGCCTGTTTTCAATTAAGTTTAGTATCTTATCAACCATTGTATTCCTATCAATTTTTAAATCGGTAGCAATTAATTTATTCAGGATACTTACATAAAAATCGTTATCATTTTGCCAAACTCGGTAAGCGTTTTGTTGCAAATTACCTTCAAGGTGTTTACCATTCCATAATAAATTACCACTGCCCTTTATGCCAGGGTTTTTACTATGCATTACTAAAAAGAATTCTCCTAACTTTTTTCCAATTGTATATGCTTCAAAATTGGTCAGACTTTGAAGCGGTTTTCCCTCACCCATAAAACTTTCGACTGTAAATACTAATTCTTCATCTATGAAATACTTAAAGAATGAAGGGCATATGTCAAAAGAGCACTGATTAGCCTGTTGATAATAAGCCTTTGAAGATTCATATTCAGTAATCAGGTCCAGTTCATCATATTCTAGAATTTGACCATAAGCCTTTTTCTTCTTTATTCTTAATACAATGTCATCTTCAAAATCCCTCTGTATTTTGTATACGTCGTGCCAAGCACCTTCACCAATTTTTGAAATGTGATCTATCTTCACATTTTTTAATTTCAATTTTTTAATGGAATTATGGAGATCATCACTTTTCATTTTTAATATCCTTTCTAAAACGGCTTGAACCTAACCGAACTGTTACCTGAATTTAAGCAGGCTCTTCACAATATCTAGATATTTTTAACATAGATACCTAACTAGCCTGTTAAATTTTATGCAACAATCTGGCCCGATTGTTGAACAAAAAATAATAACCACTCTTCATTAAATAAAGACCATCGATTTGATGGTCTCTTATTTAACTATTGCTCCCGTTAGTTAAATAAGGTTTGAATTCTATTCTTTGAAAATAGCCTTTTTAGCAATTTCCTTATCATCAAAATGAATTATTTTTTCTTTTAGTATTTGATAGGTTTCATGCCCTTTACCAGCAATTATAACAACATCATTTTTAGCTGCTGCTTTAATTGCTTTATAAATTGCTTCTTCTCGACTTTCTATAAAATCACATCCTAATAATGAAGTTTTATTTATTCCCTTTTCAATATCCTTCATTATCTTAATGGGATTTTCAGACCGTGGGTTATCAGAAGTAACAAAAACCAGGTCACTGTACCTGCTTGCAATTTCACCCATAATTGGACGTTTGGTTGCATCACGGTCACCACCACAACCAAAGACAGTAATTACGTTACCATCGGAAAAACCCTTGATTGACTTTAGTACATTTGCTAACGCATCAGGTGTATGAGCATAATCAACCAAAACCAGGGTGTCTTGACCTTGATCCACTACTTCCATCCTACCATCGATACTTTTTAATTGAGATAGACTATTTTTAATGCTTTCCAGCGGGACTCCTTCGATTAGAGCCGCAGTGATTCCTGCTAATGCATTATAAACATTAAATAAACCTACCAACTTAAGGTCGATCTCGATGTCGCCTATAAATGACGATAACTGACGTACCTTTTGCTGTCATACTTATATTTTTTGCAGTCACATCGGAGTTGTTTTTTATTCCATAAGTAACAACTTCCGCCGAAGTAACTTTCGTAAAATAGTTAATAGTCGGGTCATCTGCATTTAAGACAGCATATTTTCTTTCTTCCTGTTTGAAGGTATTGCCTAGTTTAGAGAACAAATGTCCCTTTGTATTTCTGTATTCTTCAAATGTTCCATGGTAATCCAGGTGATCTTGTGAAAGATTGGTAAATACAGCGGTTCTAAAGTTACATCCCAAAACCCTTTTCATGTCTAATCCTTGAGATGTCACTTCCATCACACAGTATTCTGAATTATTATTACTCATTTTCCGAAGGTTCCGTTGTAGTATTGGGGGCTCTTGGGTATTAATATCTGTGGGGTATATTTTACTATTCATTTTTATGCCGTTATTTCCCATCAAACCTGTTTTGAACCCATAGTCTGCAAAAATTTTATCAACTATGTGAGAAGTTGTAGTTTTGCCGTTTCTTCCAGTAATCCCTATTAGTTTCATTTCATGTGATGGATAATTAAAGAAGTGTGATGCGATAATTGACATGGCATATCTGGCATCTCTTACAAATATCTTTGGCACATTAACCTCTACATCTCTTTCGACAATTAGTGCTGCTGCACCATTTTTCACTGCATCTTCTGCATAAAGGTGCCTGTCTTCTAAAAAACCTTTAATTGCAGGTACACAAATAAATAAATTACCTTTTTCTATTTTTCTTGAATCCATTTGTAACCCAGTAATTTCAATTTCCATGTCTCCTATTGTACTTTTAACCATGAATAAAGCTGCTAGTTCTTTTAACTTCAATAGGTTCACCTCTTTAAAGCTTATTTCGTAAATCTCATAACAATTTAAACATTATATTCTAGGCTCTTGTTAAACTAACCTGCCCGTTAGTCACACATGCAGCGCAAGACCAGCCCTGCACCACAGAGCATGAAAATGTATGTCTT
>NZ_JBHSFU010000010.1:0-63545 GCF_042654125.1 Virgibacillus kekensis | reverse complement strand
GATACTAATAGATCGAGGACTTAACTAAATCTTTACCTGATGTCATGCGAGGCTCTTATTTAGTTTTCAGGGTGCAAACCCATAGAAGGTCTGGTAGTAATAGCGGAGAGGTCACACCTGTTCCCATGCCGAACACAGAAGTTAAGCTCTCCAGCGCCGATGGTAGTTGGGGCTTTGCCCCTGCAAGAGTAGGACGCTGCCAGGCGAAAAAGTCAGGATACAAAAAATGTATCCTGACTTTTTTTGTAAAAATGGGTATATAAAAATAGAGTATTCTTCCGCGTCTTATGAGTCCAGTTTTCTTCACTTAATTCCAATTTCATTAAAGAGTACCTTCTAAATATGGTTGCATTGCAATCCGTAAACCGTCTCGCCCAACTTAAAAAGAAATACTATTACCACCAAGGAATTTAGTTTAGAATTAAAGGATATATATAAATAAGAGTCAACGTTAGGGGGAAGTGGTATGATTGAATATATTGACCAGGTTTTTGGAGAAAACTTTTCAATAATAATGTTGCGGGTATTGGTCGCTCTGGTATTATCAGGGTTGATTGGATTTGAACGTGAAATAAAAAATCACTCAGCCGGGTTTCGGACGCATATAATTGTCGGTGTTGGGTCATGTCTAATGATGCTCTTATCCTTATATGGCTTTGAAGAATTGATTAACGAATATGATAATATTCGGTTCGACCCAGCGAGAATTCCATCTTATGTTATAAGTGGGATCGGCTTTCTTGGTGCAGGCACCATTATTGTAAACGGAATGACAATTCGTGGATTAACAACTGCGGCATCAATATGGACTACGGCTGGTCTTGGACTGGTTGTAGGCGCAGGGATGTATGCTCCAGCAGTGTTTACTACGCTGATCATTCTGCTGAGCCTTGTATTCCTGAATAATTTTGAGGAGAAGCTCACCAAAGGCCGTTCATCCTATTTGATTGAGATAGTCGCTTTACCCGGATTGAAAATCAATAGCATTGTTTCCGTGCTGGAAAAACATGAAGTAATTATCAAGGATGTGGAAATTGAACGGGCTGAGGGAGATAACCGGAATATCTATATAAAACTTGACCGAAATTCAGAATTTGACCGGGTTGCATTATTTGCAGAGATAGCCAGAGTAGACCAGGTAAAGAATATTGTAGAACGAAATTAAAGTCTTCCCATTTGGGGGGGCTTTTTATTTGTGTAAAAGCTTTGCAAACATTTTCACGTTTCTTTTAGAACTTACTTGTCTAAAATAGTTATAGTACATTGTGTTTGCATCTCGGCTATTTTTACGTATAATAAAAGTATAGTCAAAGATAGTCAAAGTCAAAACATAAAATAATATTGGTAGAGGTAAATGGTCCAGCTCATACGATTAGAGGAGGAGGGCAAATGAGTAACATCTCAGATATAATCGAACAGCATTTGAAAAAAGTTCTAGAGGCAGCACGTCAGGATGCCATAGAAATAAAACGGAGTGAAATTGCCGATCAGTTTCAATGCGTACCATCGCAGATTAACTACGTGATTAATACCCGCTTTACTGTGGAAAAGGGATATATAGTGGAGAGTAAACGTGGTGGTGGTGGATATATTCGAATCATGCGGATAAAACACCAGGATAAATCCGAACTCATTGATGAAATCATTGAAATGATTAACCCCAAAGTAACACAGCATGCAGCGGTGGATGTACTGGAAAGGTTGCTGGAGGAAGAACTGATTACCGAACGGGAAGCCAAAATAATGCTGAGTGCTATTGGCAGAAGTACACTAGCATTCCAGCTCCCGTTAAGGGATGAAGTTCGTGCCAGGGTCCTGACTGCGATGCTTTCAACCTTGAAATATTTGACCAAGTAAAAGGGGGAGAGAATAAATGGAATGCCAGGAATGCCATAAGCGGCCGGCTACTGTGCACTTCACACAAGTAATCAATGGTAATAAAAGGGAAGTACATGTGTGTGAGGTATGTTCAAAAGAGAAAGGTTATATGTCATATCCTGAAGAGGGATTTGCATTTCATAACTTATTATCTGGACTTTTCAATTTTGATGCTTCTTCCGTGGAAGGAAAACAGGCAAGCGGGTCCTATCAACAGACACAGGAACTCCAGTGCTCTCATTGCGGAATGACATATTCTGCTTTTAAGCGTGCAGGAAAGTTTGGATGTGCAGAATGCTATCGGACTTTTTCCAATCGTTTGGACCCTATTTTTCGCAGGGTGCATAGCGGTAATACGAAGCACCAGGGGAGAATTCCGGCAAGAAAAGGCGGAGACCTTCACCTTAAAAAGCAGGTTGAGACTTATAAGAGTAAGTTACAGCGCTTAATTGAAAATGAGGAATTTGAAGAAGCTGCCAAAGTCAGAGATGAAATTAAAAAGCTTGATAAAGAAATGCGGGGTGAAGATAAATGACCTTACAGCATTTTATGAACGAAGCAATCAGTCCGTGGATGCGTAAAGACGGACCGGACAGTGACATTGTCCTGAGCAGCCGGATTCGACTTGCCAGGAATTTTGCGGAATTTACGTATCCTATATTGGCCAATGAAACTGATTTGCAGAAAATCAGTGAATTTATCCGGAACGAATACGAACACCAAACTTTCCAGGACTATGAAAATCTTGAATTTATACCAATAAAAAATTTAACTCCAATAGAGAAACGTGTCCTGGTCGAAAAACATCTGATCAGTCCCCATCTTGTAGAGCATGATCATTCTTCCGGAACCTTAATATCCGAAAATGAACAGGTATCCGTAATGGTGAACGAAGAGGATCATATTCGCATACAGCTATATTTTCCTGGCTTTCAAATAAACAAGGCACTGGAAAAGGCTTTTGAATTTGACGACTGGCTGGAGAAAAAAATCGATTACGCATTTGATGAGACGAGAGGATATCTGACAACCTGTCCCACCAATGTTGGTACAGGTATGCGGGCATCGGTAATGATGCATCTGCCTGCACTTGCGATGACTCAGCAGTTAAACAGGATGATTCCGGCAATTAATCAGCTCGGACTGGTAGTGCGCGGCATCTACGGCGAGGGCAGCGAAGCCATCGGTAATATATTTCAGATATCCAACCAGATTACCCTTGGCAGATCTGAAGAGGATATCGTCCAGGATCTTCAGAGTGTAGTACAGCAACTGATTGAACATGAACGCAATGCACGGGCTAGACTGATGGAACAGTCCGGGACAAAATTAGAAGACCGAATTTATCGTTCATATGGTGTTTTGGAGTACAGTCGAATCATAGAATCTAAAGAGGCAGCAAAATGTCTGTCCGATGTTCGACTTGGAATAGATTTGGGTATTATCCAGAATGTAACCCGTAATATTTTAAATGAATTAATGGTCCTGACCCAACCTGGTTTTCTGCAACAGTATGCGCAGAAAACACTGACACCTAATGAAAGGGATGTACTTAGGGCATCACTTATCCGTGAACGGCTGCAATTAGAGAATAGCTAGGAGGAAAGCATATGATGTTTGGACGTTTTACCGAAAGAGCTCAGAAAGTATTAGCTTTATCACAAGAGGAAGCAGTAAGGCTGGGTCACAATAATATAGGCACAGAACACGTATTGCTTGGACTTGTACGCGAAGGAGAAGGAATTGCCGCGAAGGCGCTTCAGTCACTAGGATTGGAAATATCCAAAATCCAGGAAGAAGTTGAGAAACTTATTGGAGTTGGCAAACAGCCTATGCAAACAATTCATTACACTCCACGAGCCAAGAAAGTGGTTGAGTTATCACAGGATGAAGCTCGTAAGCTGGGGCATTCATACGTTGGTACAGAGCATATCCTGCTTGGTCTGATCCGTGAAGGAGAAGGTGTAGCAGCTAGAGTATTGAATAACCTTGGTGTAAGCTTAAATAAAGCTCGTCAGCAGGTTTTACAGCTGCTCGGAAGCAATGAGTCACAAGCGGGAAGACAAGGCCGTGGTGGAGCCCAGGCATCAAATGCCAACACCCCAACATTGGATTCGCTAGCCCGTGATTTGACGGAAAGTGCTAAAGAAGGCAAAATTGATCCGGTTATCGGGCGCAGTCAGGAAATTGAGCGGGTGATTCAAGTATTAAGCCGCCGTACGAAAAATAACCCCGTCTTGCTTGGTGAGCCAGGTGTCGGTAAAACAGCAGTTGCTGAAGGCCTTGCCCAGCAGATTGTTAATAATGAGGTACCTGAAACGTTACGTGATAAACGTGTAATGACACTTGATATGGGGACAGTGGTAGCTGGTACTAAATATCGTGGTGAATTCGAGGACCGACTTAAAAAAGTAATGGAGGAAATCCGCCAGGCCGGGAATATAATTTTATTCATTGATGAACTTCATACATTAATCGGTGCAGGTGGCGCAGAAGGTGCAATTGATGCATCCAATATTCTTAAGCCGGCACTGGCACGTGGTGAACTGCAGTGTATCGGTGCGACCACCATGGATGAGTTCCGTAAATATATTGAAAAGGACGCAGCACTTGAACGCCGGTTCCAGCCAATCCAGGTAAATGAGCCAACCTTGGAAGAAACGGTGCAGATTCTAAGAGGTCTGCGTGACCGCTATGAGGCCCACCACCGTGTAACAATTACCGAGGAAGCGATTGATGCGGCTGCAAATCTGTCTGACCGTTATATAACCGACCGCTTCCTGCCAGATAAGGCAATCGACCTGATTGATGAAGCTGGATCCAAGGTTCGCCTGCGTTCGTATACAGTTCCACCAAACCTGAAAGAACTTGAACAAAAGCTGGAAGAAGTACGAAAAGAAAAGGACTCTGCCGTACAGAGCCAAGAGTTTGAAAAGGCTGCTTCCCTGCGTGACTCTGAACAGAGATTGCGTGAAGAAGTAGAAGAAACGAAAAATCAATGGAAAGAAAAACAGGGACAGGAGACATCGGAAGTTACGGTTGAGGATATCGCCAATGTCGTATCTGTCTGGACTGGTGTACCAGTTTCAAAGCTTACTAAGGACGAAAGTGAACGTCTGTTGAACATGGAAGATATCCTGCATAACCGCGTCATTGGTCAGCAAGAGTCCGTAAATGCTGTCGCAAAGGCAATTCGTCGTGCCCGTGCAGGGTTAAAAGACCCGAAACGTCCTATTGGTTCGTTTATTTTCCTTGGACCAACCGGTGTCGGAAAAACGGAACTCGCTCGTGCCCTTGCTGAAGCAATGTTTGCGGATGAGGATGCGATGATTCGAATAGATATGTCCGAGTACATGGAAAAACACTCTACTTCCAGACTGGTAGGTTCACCTCCAGGTTATGTCGGCTATGATGAGGGCGGACAGCTTACAGAGAAAGTACGCAGAAAGCCTTATTCTGTTGTATTGCTCGATGAGGTGGAAAAGGCGCACCCTGAAGTATTTAATATCTTACTCCAGGTATTGGAAGATGGGCGTCTGACAGATTCTAAAGGACGTGTAGTAGACTTCCGAAACACTGTGCTGATTATGACATCCAATGTCGGGGCCAGTGAGTTGAAGCGTAATAAATATGTTGGTTTCAATCTGGGTGATGAAACCCAAGATTATAAAAATATGAAATCCAAGGTTACAGAAGAGCTGAAAAAGGCATTCCGTCCAGAGTTTCTTAACCGGATTGATGAGACAATTGTTTTCCATTCACTGGAACGCAAGCATATGAAAGATATCGTAAACCTGATGATCAAGCAGCTTCAAAAGCGTTTGAAAGACCAGGATATTGAATTCACGCTGACTGATAAAGCGGTGGATAAAATTGCTGAAGAAGGATTTGATCCGGAGTATGGTGCACGTCCATTACGCCGGTCAATTCAAAAGAATATTGAAGACTTAATGTCCGAGGAATTACTGAAAGGTAAAATTGAAAAAGGCCAGAAAGTTAAAATCGGCTTAAATAATAAGGGAGAGTTCATTATCCTGCCATAGGGTCTCTCTTTGGAAAAAAGCTGGAAGGTGCTGCCTTTCAGCTTTTTTCAGAGTATAGGAAAGTATAAAATTTTGGCTCTATAAAATTCTTTGTCAGCAAGAGTCACGTCCAGATACAGCGCCCATCACCTAGTGCCCTTCCGGCCTCTACTTACGATAAGTCAACATCAATTCGCTTTGCTCATTGTGTTTCCTTTATCTCATACGATTCCGTCCAGGTCATACGGTGATAAGCAGGGCGTTTGCGCTTTTGTTCCTCACTTGAAAAATTTAGTGTGGCACAATTATGGAAAGTTTTTTAACTATTTGATAGAAACCTGTAACTTCTCCGTTATGTTTTTCGTATAGAATTAAAGATGGATAACTGAAAGGGTTGAATGGTATTGGCAAAAACGAAACGGAAGACGAAGTATGTTTGCCAGGAATGCGGCTATGAATCTGCCAAATGGCTGGGGAAGTGTCCCGGCTGTCATAACTGGAACACCCTGGTGGAAGAAATAGAGGCATCACCGTCAGGTAACCGTCATACATTAGGTGTTGGCGGGGTTAAATCATCCAGGAAACCGGAAAGCATTACAGCAATTGAATCGCAGAAGGAACCGCGAATAACAACCTCCATGAAAGAATTTAATCGTGTGCTCGGAGGCGGAGTTGTCCCGGGATCACTTGTGCTGATTGGGGGAGACCCCGGTATAGGTAAGTCAACCTTGCTATTACAGATATCGTCTCAGCTCGCAGATAAAGAATTACCGGTATTATATATTTCCGGTGAGGAATCCACCCGTCAGACAAAACTCAGGGCCGACCGGCTGGGAATTAAATCTAATCTTTTGTATGTGCTGTCGGAAACGAATTTATTAGATATAGCAAACCAGGTTGAACAAATTAAACCATCGTTTGTTGTTATTGATTCCATTCAGACGATTTTCCGTGAAGAGGTTTCCAGTGCTCCAGGAAGTGTCTCACAGGTACGCGAATGTACCAGTGAACTGATGAAAATAGCTAAAAGTAATAGTATCCCCATTTTCATTGTGGGTCACGTAACCAAAGAAGGTGCGATTGCCGGGCCACGTATGCTCGAACATATGGTTGATGCAGTGCTTTATTTTGAAGGGGAGCGGCACCATACATATCGGATCTTGCGTAGCGTTAAGAATAGGTTCGGGAGTACACATGAGATGGGAATATTTGAGATGAAAGAAGAAGGATTACGGGAGGTGATGAATCCTTCTGAGATCTTTTTGGAGGAAAGGTCACAGGGAGCTGCTGGGTCCACCGTTGTTGCGTCCATGGAAGGAACCAGACCCGTTCTTGTAGAGATTCAGGCGCTGATATCCCCGTCAAGCTTCGGAAATCCAAGGCGAATGGCAACCGGGATAGACTCCAACCGTGTACCGCTTTTGATGGCTGTACTTGAAAAGCGGGTTGGGCTAATGCTGCAGAATCAGGATGCGTATATAAAAGTTGCCGGAGGAGTAAAACTGGATGAACCAGCAATTGACCTTGCGATTGCAGTAAGTATTGCGTCAAGTTTCCGGGATCAGGCTACCCAGCCTGAAGATATTTTCATAGGGGAAGTGGGATTAACCGGGGAAATACGGCGGGTATCACGAATTGAACAGCGGGTGCAGGAAGCTGCCAAGCTTGGATTCAAGCGAGTCATCTGTCCAAGCAAGAACCTCGAAGGATGGACAGTTCCTAAATCGATTCAAGTTGTAGGGGTAAATACTGTACAGGATGCTCTCGAAGTAGGATTGGCTCGGTAAGGATGAATAATAAGTGGTTGACTGGTCATGTGTGGTTATGTTAAGATTATATGTTTACTAAATTGACTGTTTTATACAGTTGTGCTATGGTCTATTTGAAATGATATTTTTTTTTATTAGGAAAGACCTAAGTTCCTGCATCGGATTTAGGTCAGCAAGCGTTATGTAATAATCGGGTTTTCTTTTTCTAACGATAAAGTGAACAACGGATTATTTTTGGAAAAATAGGTAATAATAGGAGTTAGGAGGTGACAGTGGTGCTGAAAAAGATTGTCCATTTATTTTTTCTCATTACTGGTGGAACGATCGGGTATCTATATGTACCTGATATAGTTAATTTCATGGATTTCACAGAAGCAGACTGGGTTGCATCCCCATACGTAGGTTTAGTACTAGGTGCAATAATTTTATTTTTAATTTCTTACTGGATTGCTGATTACATTGTCGGTTTTCTAAGATGGATTGAGGAAGCGCTGATTAAAGTGCCTGTCGGTGATTTATTCTTCGGAAGTCTTGGTCTAATTATCGGTCTGGTCGTAGCGTATCTGATTAATATTCCTCTGCAGGATATTGAGATTGAGCTTGTCTCCCAGGTAATACCGCTATTTATTACGATTTTATTAGGTTATTTTGGTTTTCAGGTTGGTTTCAGACGCAGAGAGGAATTTGTCAATCTGCTTAATATCGGCCGAAAAGAGCGTGAAAAACGGGGAGGATCCGATGGGGAAACTCCAACGCAGATTCAGCCCAAAGCAAAAATTCTGGATACCAGTGTTATTATCGATGGGCGTATCGCTGACATTTGTCAGACCAGCTTTCTGGAAGGAACAATTGTGATTCCCCAGTTTGTCCTTGGTGAACTGCAGCATATTGCCGATTCATCCGATGTCCTGAAACGAAATCGTGGCCGGCGTGGTCTTGATGTACTGAACCGAATTCAAAAGGAACTTCCGGTTAACGTTGAGATTTACGAAGGTGATTTCGAGGAGATCCAAGAAGTTGACAGTAAGCTGATCAAACTGGCAAAAGTGATTAATGGAATTGTTGTTACGAATGACTTTAACCTAAACAAAGTCTGTGATCTGCAGGGTGTCCATGTGTTAAACATCAATGACCTGGCAAATGCCGTAAAACCGGTTGTGTTACCAGGTGAAGAGTTAATGGTTCAGGTGATTAAAGATGGTAAAGAGCAGAATCAAGGTATTGCATATTTAGATGATGGTACAATGATCGTCGTGGAAGAAGGACGCGATTATATTGGTAAAACAATTGAAGTACTTATTACGAGTGTGCTCCAGACATCGGCTGGCCGTATGATCTTTGCTAAACCAAAATTACTTGAAAAAGCACAGTAAAAAGGGTATAACATAAGAGGATGGGAAAGTGATAACAGAAGTGTTATCACTTTTCTTACGGAAGGAAAAGTATACACGAAAGTTATATTATGCTGAGATACCGGGTTTTCTGCTAATAAGATGAACAGAAATATAGGCAACTGGGTTATTTTCTGTAGTTTCAGCAGACAATCCGGTTTAATTATTATTTTGGCAGGCAGAGAAATTTTACGATTTCCGCCAACGCACGTGTAACTAAGGCTTAGCGATATATTTACAGAAGAAAGGGGAACCACCATGGCAAATCAGGTTCGTGTACGTTATGCGCCCAGTCCTACAGGTAATCTACACATTGGGAATGCGCGGACGGCATTATTTAATTATTTGTATGCAAGGCATTTTGACGGGAAATTTATTATTCGGACAGAGGATACCGATCAGAAAAGGAATGTGGTTGGTGGGGAAGAGAGCCAGCTGAAGTTTCTGAAATGGCTCGGAATTGATTGGGATGAAGGTGCTGATCTTGGTGGTAATTATGGACCATACCGCCAGATGGAGCGACTGGATATTTATCAAAAATATGTGGACGAGCTGCTGGAAAAAGGGCTTGCCTACAAATGCTATATGACAGAAGAAGAACTGGAACAGGAACGTGAGGAGCAGCGTGCGAAGGGAGAAGTTCCTAAATACTCCGGCGCACACAGCAATCTGAGTGATGAAGAAATCGCCAAATTTGAAGAAGAAGGCCGTCAGCCGAGTATCCGGATGCGGGTTCCTGCCAATAAGGTATATACGTTCAACGATATTGTGCGTGACAATATTTCTTTCGAATCAAGCGATTTCGGTGACTGGGTTATTGTTAAGAAAAACGGGATACCGACATACAACTTTGCCGTGGCCATTGATGACCATCTGATGGAAATCACGCACGTACTCAGAGGGGAAGAGCATATCTCCAATACGCCCAAACAGATAATGGTTTACGAAGCATTTGGCTGGGAGCCTCCACAGTTCGGTCATATGACGCTTATTCTAAATGAGGAACGTAAAAAGCTGAGTAAACGTGACGAACATATTCTGCAGTTTATTGAACAGTATCGTAATCTTGGTTATCTGCCGGAAGCACTGTTTAACTTCATTACATTGCTTGGCTGGTCACCAGTTGGCGAGGAAGAGATTTTCACCAAGGAAAAGCTGATTGAGATTTTTGACCCGGAACGTCTGTCAACTTCAGCAGCAATTTTTGATCGCCATAAGCTGAAGTGGATGAACAATGAATATATTAAAGCGGCTGATGTGAAGGATGTTATTGACCTTGCACTGCCGCATCTGATTGAAGCAGGAAAACTTCCAGAGGACATGGATGCATCAACACGTGAATGGGCTGAGAAAGTTATCGCGCTTTATCAGGAACAGCTGCGTTTCGGTGCAGAAATCGTGGAACTGACTGAGCTGTTTTTCCAGGAAGATATCAGCTATGATGAAGGGGCCATGGATATTCTGCAACAGGAGCAGGTGCCAGAAGTATTGCAAGTATTCACCGATAAACTGATTCATCTGGACGAATTCACAGGCGCTGAAATTAAAGCACAAATTAAAGCGACACAGAAAGAGACTGGACACCGCGGTAAAAAGCTGTTTATGCCAATCCGCGTGGCTACAACTGGACAGGCACATGGACCTGAACTTCAGACTGCGATTGAGCTGCTAGGCAAAGAAGTTGTCCTTTCTCGTCTTGATAAAGTGCTGAAACAAATAGGAGCGTAATGATTCACATCCCGCATAAAATGTAATATAGTATTAATACAATATAGAGCGTCGATAAGGAGAAGTAAAAAACGACAAACTTACACAGAGAGAATCACCATCGGCTGGAAGTGATTCTGAGTATCGTTTTTGAAATGCACCTTGGAGCCCGTTATGGAATAAAGTACATAACGGCGGTACTCTGCCGTTAATGGAGCCAAGTTGGGAGATAGCATCTCCAAACAGAGTGGGACCGCGCCAAAAGCGTCTCTGTGTATACCAAGCACAGGGACGCTTTTTTTTAACGTATAGAAAAGTATAAAATTTGAGGCGTTGTTCAGCTTTTGACAGGGCAAGCCACGTCTAGCTCCAGCACCCAGCAACTAGCAAACTTCACACTCCTTCACTACGATAAGTTAACATCGGCTCGTACCTCGCCGTGTTTCCTTTATCTCATTGCAGATTGCTCCAGTTTGTATGTTGCTAAACGGGCGCTTGCGCTTTTCTTACGTAAAAACAATATCACTGATAGTTGAAAGCCAGATTTCAAATATTTATATAAAGGAGGTTGGCGGTTATGGGGTTTTTTAAACGGTTAAAAGAAGATATGGATGTTGTGTTCGATCAGGACCCGGCAGCACGGACTTATTTTGAAGTGTGCCTGACGTACTCAGGACTCCATGCAATCTGGATGCACCGTATTGCACACTTTTTTTTCAAACGGCGGTTATTCTTTATTGCACGGGCAATCTCCCAGTTCAGCCGCTTTTTGACCGGAATTGAAATCCATCCTGGAGCCAAAATCGGCAGAAGGTTCTTTATTGACCATGGAATGGGAGTCGTAATAGGGGAGACATGCGAAATAGGGGATGATGTCACCGTGTTTCAAGGGGTTACATTGGGAGGGACCGGCAAGGAAAAAGGCAAGCGCCATCCTACTATTAAAAATAATGCAATGATTGCTACTGGTGCCAAGGTACTGGGTAATATAATAATAGGAGAAAGCTCAAAAGTCGGCGGTGGATCTGTCGTGCTTAAAGATGTGCCTGACCATTCCACTGTGGTAGGTGTTCCGGGACGGGTAGTTGTACAAAATGGTGAAAAAGTCCGTAAAAATCTCGACCACCATAAGCTCCCTGATCCGGTTGCAGACCGTTGTGACCTGCTCCAGAAGGAAATCGATATGTTAAGAGAAGAAATAGCCAAGCTGAAGGAAGTGAATGATCATGCCAATAACCATCTATAATACACTTACACGCGACAAAGAAGAATTTAAACCGCTTGAAGAAGGAAAAGTAAGCATGTATGTATGCGGACCAACTGTGTACAACTATATTCATATTGGAAATGCGAGGCCGGCCATTGTATTTGATAGCGTTCGGCGCTACCTTGAATACAGAGGTTACCAGGTAGACTATGTCCTTAACTTTACCGATGTTGATGATAAAATAATCAAAACCGCCAATGAATCGGGAGAAGAAGTACAGGTAATTGCAAACCGCTTTATTAATGCATATCTTGAAGACGTGGAAACCTTGGGTGTGAAGAAAGCTACCTATAATCCACGAGTGACCGAAACAATGGATGAAATCATTAGTTTCATCGACGGTTTAATTGAAAAAGGTTTTGCCTACGAAGTGGAAGGCGACGTGTATTTTAAGCCGCGGGCGTTTGAAGGATATGGGAAACTTTCACATCAGTCCATCGATGAACTTCGCTCAGGTGCCCGTATTCAGGTAGGGGAGAAAAAGGAAGATCCGCTTGATTTTGCATTATGGAAGAAAGCGAAGGAGAACGAAATCGCCTGGGACTCACCATGGGGAAGAGGGCGCCCAGGCTGGCATATCGAATGCTCGGCAATGGCAAAGAAGTACCTTGGTGAAACAATCGACATTCATGCTGGCGGGCAGGATCTTACATTTCCACACCACGAGAATGAAATTGCTCAATCTGAGGCAATGAACGGAAAGTCTTTTGCAGCGTATTGGATGCATAACGGATATATTAATATCGATAATGAGAAAATGTCCAAGTCGCTAGGAAACTTTGTACTGACTCGTGATATTCTTAAGAAACAGGATCCGGAAGTTGTTCGTTTCTTTATGCTGAGTGTCCATTACCGGAACCCGATTAATTTTACGGAAGAATTACTGGAAGGAGCGGGGAACAGTCTGGACCGTATCCGGAATGCATACCTGAACCTTGAACACCGCAAACAGTCAAGTACTAATATGGATAAAAATACAGATGAATGGCTTGAAAAAATCAGCCAGTTTAAACAGCGGTTTGAGGAAGCAATGGACGATGACTTCAATACTGCCAACGCAATTTCCGTGTTATTTGATACAACAAAAGAAGCCAACTTGTATTTGCAGGAAAAGCATACTTCACCTCAGGTTATCGAAACGTTCCAGGAGACGCTGGAAACCCTGCTTGAAGTACTTGGTATTCAAGTTGAACAGGAAGCGGAGTTACTGGATGAAGAGGTTGAAGCACTACTGAAGGAGCGGGAAGAAGCCCGTAAAAACCGGGACTTCAGCCGGGCAGACGAAATCCGGGACACCTTAAAAGACAAAGGCATTATTCTGGAAGACACCCCACAGGGCACACGTTGGAAAAGGGCCAGCAATGAGCATTGATGTTAAACAGATGAAAAGCCTGGCCCTCGCCTATATGGGCGATGCCGTATATGAGCTCCATGTACGGGAGTATTTACTAGAGAGCGGCAAGGTAAAGCCTAACCAGCTGCATCGGTCAGCGGTGTCGTTTGTCTCAGCAAAGGCTCAGGCTGCGGTGATTTTGCATTGGTTGGATAATGAAATACTCACCAAAGAGGAAGTAGCAGTTGCAAACCGCGGGAGGAACGCCAAGTCCGGCACCATCCCCAAAAATACCAGTGTTCAGACATACCGGTACAGCACTGCATTTGAAGCGGTGTTAGGATACCATTATCTTCTGAAAAACAATGATCGTTTAATGAGTTTGATTAAGGATGCTATACAGCTCAGTGAAGGGTGGCAAGGCTGAAAATGGATCAGGAAATTATCATTGGTAAAAACCCAGTTATTGAGGCGCTAAGTTCAGGCCGGTCCGTCAATAAAGTACTGGTGACCGAACAGCTTAACAGGCAGCTTTTCGGAAAACTGCAGCAGCTCAGTAAGAGTGCAGGTACAGTTATACAGAAGGTTCCGAAGAAGAAACTTGATCAGATTGCAGAAGGAAACCATCAGGGTATTATCGCTTATGTGGCTTCCTATCAGTACGCATCACTAGATGATTTGTTTCAGCGGGCGGAAGAAAAAGACGAGGCTCCATTTTTTATTATTTTGGACGAGCTTGAGGATCCACATAATCTTGGATCTATTTTACGGACATCGGATGCTGCCGGGGTACATGGTGTAATTATTCCGAAGCGGCGTTCAGTTGGACTGACGGCAACAGTAGCCAAAACAGCTGCAGGAGCGCTCGAACATATCCCTGTTACACGGGTGACCAATATTGCTCAGACTATAGAAGAATTGAAGTCCCGGCAGGTATGGATAGTTGGAACGGCAGCAGATGGCACGGAAGACTATCGAGCCCTTGATGGAACCATACCGATTGCTCTAGTAATCGGAAATGAGGGAAAAGGAATAAGCCGTCTCGTGAAAAAGAACTGTGACTGGACCGTGAGCCTTCCCATGACTGGACATGTATCCTCCCTTAATGCCTCGGTTGCATGTGGCCTTCTTTTGTATGAAGTTTACCGGAAAAGGTTCCCGCTCGTTGAGTGACCACCATTTCATTCTCGTAGTTGATGGTTACAACATCATCGGGGCATGGGATGAACTACAACGGTTGAAGGAAAAAGATATAGGACAGGCACGTGACAGGTTAATCGATCAGATGGCGGAGTATCAGGCGTACTCTGGATTCCGGGTAATTGTAGTATTTGACGCTTATTATGTTAAAGGGATTGAAAGCAAGCATAAGGCTTCAAAAGTGGAAGTTATTTATACAAGGGAACATGAAACCGCGGACGAGTGTATAGAAAAGCTGGTAAAAGACTTAAAGAATGTAAAAACCCAGGTGTATGTGGCTACCTCTGATTATGCGGAACAACGAACAATATTTGGTCGCGGAGCATTAAGGAAGTCGGCTAGAGAATTACTTATCGAACTGAATGATATCCACCGGGAAATTAAAGCAAGTGTTGAAATTCATAAAAAGGCAAGACCCAAGTTGAAAATTCCTTTAAAAGATGAAGTTTTGGAAAAATTTGAGAAGTGGCGAAGGGGAGACAAATAGAGTCTTCTCTTGGTCAAAACCCTTGTCCTATATACGGTTGAGCGTTTAAACTCTATCTTCAGACTGCGAAGAACCGGGGTTTTAGAAGATTATGCTCTATTGACGGTTGTAAAGCGCTTACTGTATAATACGTTTAAATTGACTGCAGTGTAGTCGGGGGGTCTTACTTGATGTATGTCAAGCTAGCAGAGACAGATGAACAAAACTTGGAAATGCTTGATGACGATCAAATTATTCGTTTAATCCATGATGATAACAGTCAGGCGCTTGATTTTTTAATAAATAAATACATTAATTTCGTACGCGCCAAGGCAAGGACATACTTTATCATCGGGGCGGATAAAGAGGATATCATTCAGGAAGGTATGATTGGGCTGTATAAAGCTATCCGTGATTATGACGGGGAAAAGCTTTCATCCTTCAAAGCATTTGCAGAGTTATGTGTAACCCGCCAGATTATCACTGCCATCAAAACGGCTACCCGACAGAAACACATACCGCTTAATTCGTATGTGTCATTGGACAAGCCCATATATGAAGAAGAGTCTGATCGCACTTTGCTTGACGTTATTGCTGGCTCAAAGGCGATAGATCCACAGGAGTTACTACTGAACCGGGAAAAATTCGGTGATATGGAACTTAAATTATCTGAATTATTGAGCGAGTTAGAAAAGAAAGTCTTGCATCTCTATCTTGATGGGCGAACCTATCAGGAAATCTCGGTAGAATTAAAACGCCATGTCAAATCTATCGATAATGCCCTTCAGCGGGTAAAAAGAAAGCTTGAGCAACTGCTGGAGTCAAGCGAAGTAAGCATTTGATAGCCGTTGACACTTCAGGGTAACCATGCTACATTTATAAGAGTGAGAAAAACCCTTTATGGGGTGATAAGATGAATAAAAAAGTAATTCTAGCGTGTGCAATCTGTTCTAGCAGAAATTATACTACCAGCAAAAATGTATCCACACAACCTACACGACTTGAAGTGAAAAAATACTGCAAAACATGTGGGAAACATACATTGCACCGTGAGACTAAATAAAGCATTCTTCGGTTAGAGTTTGGGGGTACAGGCATGAATCTAGTGAAATTTTTTAAGAACGTATCTAGAGAAATGAAAAAAGTCAGCTGGCCTAAAGGCCGGGAACTGACAAGCTATACGATTACAGTAATAGCAACTGTGGCGTTTGTAGCAGTGTTTTTTGCACTTGTTGATTTAGGGATAACACAAATTTTAAATTCGCTATTTTAAATCTTAATTATACTTGAATAAATAAACAGTTTTTATGCTATAATGAGATATAATATTTCGATTAAAAAACCCGGCGACGGGTTTTTTAATATGGCGGAAATTCCTAATGGAAATAGAAACTTACCTTAGTAAGGGAGGGAAGGACAAATAATTTTGTCCTGAATAAATGGAAAAGAACTGGTACGTGATTCATACTTACTCCGGGTATGAAAACAAAGTGAAAACTAATCTGGAGAAGCGCGTGGAGACAATGGGGATGGATGACAAGATATTCCGTGTTATAGTTCCGGAAGATGAAGAAACAGAAATCAAGAATGGTAAGAAAAAAGTCTCTATGAAAAAATCTTTCCCGGGATATGTCCTTGCGGAAATGGTTATGACCGATGATTCCTGGTATGTTGTCCGTAATACTCCTGGTGTAACCGGGTTTGTTGGTTCAAGTGGACATGGGACCAAGCCGACTGCCTTGCTTCCTGAAGAAGTGGATGCGGTGTTGAAACGTATGGGGGTATCAGAACCGACAACTCAAATAGACTTTGAGCTTAAGGAAAACGTTCGGGTAAACGATGGTCCTTTCACCAACTTCACTGGATCAATTGAACATATTGATTTGGACAAGCAGAAGGTAAAAGTGCATGTTAATATGTTTGGCCGGGAAACACCTGTTGAACTCGAATTCTCTCAGATAGAGAAGCTCTAACCTAACCAATAGGCTATAGTCTTTATCAAGAATAACTGGTTTAAGAGACTGGGACATAACCAAGACTTTGCCATCTAGAGACGAACGAGTTTGGATGGAAATCTTATAATATTACCCTTTTATAGTTAGATCTTATTTCAAAGTTGATATAAACTGCGACATAGCTAGCTATGTTGATTTTCGCTTCGCGCAGTCGCTTTCCGCGGGCAACGCTTCAACTTCCTCGGAAGAAGACCACTTCCTGCGGGATTTTCAGCTGTTGCTTTTCCCGCAGGAGTCGACTACTCTACGCTCCAATCAACGCCAAGTTAGCGAAGGAGATTTATGTAGAATTCAGTACAAGCCTATTGGAATCATGTTCAAACCCTTATAAGTTTTTGGACAACAAGCGTAAGCAATACGCGTAGACTCCTGTGGAAAAACGAGCCTAAGAGACCCCGCAGTGAGCGATTTTTGCGAACGAGGAGGCTCGTGGTGAGTCCAACGGCAAAGGAGACACTACGAAAGCGAACGGCGTGAGCTTGAGTAGATGTCGCACTTGCACCCGGAGTGGTGAAAGCGAAGTGTATTGCTGTAGCGGTTACCTAACATTTCCTAAATTCACTACTTCGCAGTTTATAGATTCTACGAAGGCAACCTAAGAATATGGAAGGTAGTTCTGATTATTTTACGAGTTGTACACTTTTGGCCCAGCCTCAATGAATACAGCGTAGAAATTGGCAACATGTAAATCGATTCACAACAAAAACTTGCAAAGTTATATATTTCATGCTAAAATTCTTTTGTTATTTATGTCCTCGAAATAAGAGGAAAATGGCTAATAATGAGTGGGAGGGGTAATCCCCTATTACCACATCACGGACTTTAAGGAGGTGTGTCTCGTGGCTAAAAAAGTAATTAAGGTTGTTAAATTGCAAATCCCAGCTGGGAAAGCAAACCCTGCACCGCCAGTAGGACCTGCATTGGGTCAGGCCGGCGTTAACATTATGGGATTCTGTAAAGAATTTAACGCACGCACGCAAGATCAGGCTGGTATGATCATTCCGGTTGAAATCTCAGTTTTTGAGGACCGTTCATTTACGTTTATCACAAAAACTCCACCTGCAGCTGTACTTCTTAAGAAAGCAGCAGGAATCGATACTGCTTCAGGTGAACCAAACCGAAATAAAGTAGCTACCATCAAGCGTGATAAAGTTAAAGAAATCGCAGAAACCAAAATGCCTGATTTAAATGCTGCTGATGTAGATGCAGCTATGCGCATGGTTGAAGGAACTGCACGCAGTATGGGCATCACTATTGAAGACTAATGCTTAGTGATTTTTAAAACTGTACAGGTTGCGGAAAATGCCATTTCCCGCAACCTTTTTAGAGAAAAGTGAAATAGAAATTATGAATGCCACTGTGGCATTTATACTATATGCTTATGCTCTTACGCTAGGCTTTATAAAGGCGGACGAAGCCTTTATAAGTGGGAGGTCTTACCGCTATAAACCACAACCCAAGGAGGAAACAAAATGGCTAAAAAGAGTAAAAGGTATCAAGAAGCTACTAAGCTTGTTGATCGTTCAAAATCATATGAAATCGAAGAAGCTATTTCATTGCTGAAAGAAACAGCAAAAGCAAACTTTGATGAAACTGTAGAAGCTGCATTCCGTCTGGGCGTTGACCCTAAGAAAGCAGACCAGCAAATCCGCGGAGCAATGGTTCTTCCGCATGGTACTGGTAAAACACAGCGCGTTCTAGTATTCGCAAAAGGCGATAAAGTAAAAGAAGCTGAAGAAGCTGGCGCAGATTATGTAGGAGATCAGGATCTTATTAATAAAATCAACCAGGGATGGTTTGATTTTGACGTAATCGTTGCTACTCCTGACATGATGGCTGAAGTCGGTAAATTAGGGCGGGTACTCGGACCAAAAGGTCTTATGCCTAACCCGAAAACTGGTACAGTGACATTCGAAGTTGAAAAAGCTGTTAAAGATATCAAAGCTGGTAAAGTTGAATACCGCGTAGATAAATCAGCAAACATTCACGTACCAATCGGTAAAATTTCATTTGATAATGAAAAACTGGTTGAAAACTTTGCATCTCTGACTGAAACACTTGTAAAAGTAAAACCTCAGGCAGCAAAAGGTGTTTATATGCGTAATGTTTCTGTTACTTCAACAATGGGACCTGGAATCAAAGTTGATGTTTCCAACTACCGTTAATTTTTCTATCTGATTGGATTTACAGAATGTCCTTGACTTTTTGATAATCATCGGATATACTAATTCTCGTTGAAAAAATAAATACGTTGTACCGTAGACAGTAGGTGCGAGCAATCGCTTAATTTCCTGCCGAGGTGTTAAAAGCAGATTGGATAACCCATAGCGGTTGATAATTTTGTAATAATAGCCTCCATGTCTACATGGGGGCTTTACTTATTATATGAGTCCTGCGCTTTTCGGAGTCCGGTATAATGAACGTTAAACTAACAGGAGGTGGAACAATGTCAAACAGCACTATTATTGAGCAAAAGAAGCAGCTCGTACAAGAGATTGCTGACAAATTCCGTAATAGCCAGTCTACACTTCTGGTTGATTACCGTGGGCTTGATGTTGCTGAAGTAACCGAACTGCGTAAGCAGCTTCGTGAAGCTGGCGTTGAATTCAAGGTCTACAAAAACTCAATGGCACGCCGTGCGGTTGAGGAAGTAGAGTACAATGAACTGTCCGAAAACCTGGTTGGACCTACCGCTATCGCATTCAGTAATGAAGACGTAGTGGCACCGGCCAAAATTTTGAACAACTTCGCAAAAGAGCATGAAGCACTTGAAATCAAAGGCGGCGTAATCGAAGGAAACGTTGCAAGTCTTGAACAGATAAAAGAGCTTGCAGATCTCCCAAATTACGAAGGTATGGTATCCATGCTGCTTAGCGTGCTTCAAGCACCAGTACGGAACTTTGCATACGCTGCAAAAGCTATTGCAGAACAAAAAGAAGAAGAGCAAGGTGCGTAAGCTGCCGATTCTGGCAAGTTAGCACATCGATAATAATTAATTAAAAAAACGGAGGAATATAATCATGACTAAAGAACAAATCATTGACGCGATTAAAGAAATGTCTGTTCTGGATCTTAACGATCTAGTAAAAGCTATTGAAGAAGAATTTGGTGTAACTGCTGCAGCACCAGTTGCTGTTGCTGGCGGAGGCGGCGGAGAAGCTGCTGAAGAGCAAACTGAATTTGATGTAGTACTTGAAAGTGCTGGAGCATCAAAAATTAAAGTAGTTAAAGCAGTACGTGAAATCACTGGTCTTGGTCTTAAAGACGCTAAAGATCTTGTAGATAACGCTCCAAAAGCAATCAAAGAAGGCGTTTCTAAAGACGAAGCTGAAGAAGTCAAAGGCAAGCTTGAAGAAGCTGGCGCAACTGTAGAAGTTAAGTAATTTTTTATACAATAAGGAGCTCGTCGGACTACGGCGGGCTTTCTGTATTATTTCTTCATATACTACTTGCAAAGTAGGTGCCCGAATGTCAGAGCATTACTTTTCGCAGAAACCTCATTCAAAAAGTTCACCCAAGAAGTGGAGTTATCAGTTACGAGACAGAGATTATACATTTGAGAGTGATTATGGCGTTTTTTCGAAAGACGAAGTAGATTTCGGTACACGTTTACTGGTTGAGCAATTTAGGTTACCGGAAATAGAGGGAGATTTGCTGGACCTTGGATGTGGTTATGGTCCAATTGGGGTCACCCTTGCTGATTGTTTTCCGGACCGTAACGTAGTGATGGCCGATATCAATGAACGTGCAGTATCACTCGCAAAACAGAACGCAAAACATAACGATGCAACAAACGTTGAAATTGTCCAAAGTAACAGATTCAGTGCTATTTCCGAAAGATCATTTGCAGCAATTCTGACTAATCCACCAATCAGAGCTGGTAAAAAGACCGTTCATCAAATGTTTGAGGAGAGTAAAGATGCTCTCTTGCAAGGCGGTGAACTCTGGGTGGTTATTCAGAAAAAGCAGGGCGCTCCATCCGCGATGGAGAAACTGAATGATTTGTTCGGGGGAGTTGAAACAGTGGCTCGAAGCAAAGGGTACTATATTCTTCGATCGGCAAATGTTTGACCTTGCAAACCACTTGTGATAACATAGTAAAATGCTAACATGGGACTTCCTTTGTCAAGAGGAAATTTTATGTGTATGAAATGTATATTTCATTGTGAATCGGAGACACTGTTAGAATCTAAAAATAAGCAACCACGGCGTGAAGAAGGTTGTTTTTTCCAGTTGTTACTACATAACTACTGGAAGTCTGCTCTGCCGGGGGATGATAAGTGGAAGCTTGTAATAACTCCGGATTGCAAGTTTGTTCGGCATGCCTAAGAGCAGTAGTCTAGTAAATGCTGTTGTTAGCATGTGTATAATCATTATCAGATTTCAAAACAACTGATCTATCTTAACGTGTATATCAGTTTGTTTTTGCTAAATATTATTAGCCATTTTTCAAAACCGATTAGTATATCTATTCGGTGAAAAATGCTGGATTTGAGGGGTGAAGCAGTTGACAGGTCAACTAGTTCAGTATGGACGGCACCGCCAGCGCAGAAGCTATGCGCGTATCAGCGAGGTGTTAGAATTACCAAATCTTATCGAAATTCAAACCGCTTCGTATGATTGGTTCTTAGAAGAAGGTTTGAGGGAGATGTTTCAGGACATTTCACCGATTGAGGATTTCGCAGGTAACCTATCACTGGAGTTCATTGATTACAGTCTAGGAGAACCAAAGTACTCTGTGGATGAATCAAAGAACCGTGATGTAACGTATAATGCTCCACTTCGCGTGAAGGTTCGTTTGATTAACAATGAAACCGGTGAAGTGAAGGAGCAGGAAGTATTCATGGGTGATTTCCCGCTCATGACAGATACAGGTACGTTTGTAATCAATGGTGCTGAACGTGTCATTGTTTCCCAGCTTGTACGTTCACCAAGTGTTTATTATAACGAAAAGATAGACAAAAATGGCAAACGAGGCGTCACCGCTACGGTTATTCCAAACCGTGGGGCATGGCTCGAGTTTGAAACTGATGCCAAAGACGTGGCCTATGTCAGGATTGACCGGACACGTAAACTGCCTATCACAGTACTTCTGCGTGCACTAGGTTTCAGCACAGATCAGGAGATAATGGATCTTATAGGCGAAAATGAATACCTGAAGAATACGCTGGAAAAAGACAATACCGAAACAACTGACAAAGCTTTGCTAGAAATCTATGAGCGTTTGCGTCCTGGTGAACCACCTACAGTGGATAACGCAAAAAGTTTGCTTGTTTCTCGTTTCTTTGATCCAAAGCGATATGACCTGGCGCATGTTGGCCGGTATAAAATGAATAAGAAGCTTCACATTAAAAACCGCCTGTTCAACCAGGTGCTTGCTGAACCTGTTGTCGATCCTGAAACAGGGGAAGTTCTGGCAGAAAAAGGCGATAAACTGGAACGTAAATTACTTAATAAAATAATCCCTTATCTTGAAAATGATGAAGATATGGTTGGCGAAAAGGTGCTTGAGCCCCAGGAAGGTGTTCTTGAGGACCCAATTCGCTTGCAGTCCATTAAAATAGTAGACCCAACCGATCCTAGCGGAGAAAGAGAATTAAATGTTATAGGAAATGCGGCGATAGACAGAAGCGTTAAAAATATCACGCCTTCTGATATTCTATCAGCAGTAAGCTATTTCTTTAATTTACTTCATCGGGTTGGAGATACCGATGATATTGACCATTTGGGTAACCGTCGTCTCAGATCAGTAGGGGAATTGCTGCAGAATCAGTTCCGTATTGGTTTGTCCCGGATGGAGCGTGTTGTGCGTGAAAGAATGTCCATTCAGGACACTTCCAGCATTACACCACAACAGTTGATCAATATCCGGCCGGTAATTGCATCAATTAAAGAGTTTTTCGGAAGTTCTCAGCTGTCACAGTTTATGGATCAAACGAATCCATTGGCTGAACTGACGCATAAACGTCGTCTATCAGCACTTGGACCTGGTGGTCTGACGCGTGAGCGTGCCGGATTTGAGGTTCGTGACGTACACTACTCCCACTATGGGCGTATGTGTCCAATCGAAACGCCTGAGGGTCCAAACATCGGACTTATTAACTCTTTGTCAAGTTATGCAAAGGTAAATAAATTCGGGTTTATTGAAACACCGTATCGCCGTGTCGACCCTGAAACAGGGAAGGTAACCGCACAAATTGATTATCTGACAGCAGATGAAGAAGATAATTATGTTGTGGCACAAGCTAACGCCCGCCTTGATGAAGACGGAAGCTTTACCGACGAAGAAGTTATCGCCCGTTTCCGTGGTGAGAACACTATCGTCGCCCGTGAAAAAATCGACTATATGGATGTTTCGCCAAAGCAGGTAGTATCTGCTGCGACTGCTTGTATTCCGTTTTTGGAAAACGATGACTCCAACCGTGCGCTAATGGGTGCAAACATGCAACGTCAGGCTGTACCGCTTATGCAGCCGGAAGCACCATTGGTAGGAACAGGTATGGAATACGTTTCCGGAAAAGACTCCGGTGCTGCAATTATTTGCCGGTATGAAGGGGTAGTTGAACGGGTCGAGGCCAAAGAAGTACAGGTCCGTCGTATATCAGAAGTAGATGGTAAAGAGGTAAAAGGTGAATTGGACGTTTACCGTCTGCAGAAATATATCCGTTCCAACCAGGGAACATGCTATAACCAGCGTCCGATTGTCAGTGAAGGTGACCGTGTCACAAAAGGTGAAATACTTGCTGATGGTCCGTCAATGGAAAAAGGTGAACTTGCGCTTGGCCGCAACGTCCTTGTCGGCTTCATGACCTGGGAAGGTTATAACTACGAGGATGCAATTATTATGAGTGAGCGTCTTGTAAAAGACGATGTCTATACATCTATTCATATTGAAGAATATGAATCAGAGGCACGCGATACTAAACTCGGACCTGAAGAAATCACCCGTGATATTCCAAACGTGGGTGAAGAAGCACTGAAAGATCTTAACGAACAGGGGATCATCCGTGTTGGTGCAGAAGTTACCGACGGAGATATCCTAGTAGGTAAAGTAACTCCTAAAGGGGTTACGGAGCTATCAGCTGAAGAACGTCTTCTTCATGCAATATTCGGTGAGAAAGCCCGCGAAGTACGGGATACTTCACTGCGTGTGCCTCACGGAGCTGGCGGCATTGTGCTGGATGTGAAAATCTTTAACCGTGAAGATGGCGATGAACTGCCACCTGGTGTTAATGAGCTTGTACGTGTGTACATTGTTCAGAAACGTAAGATTCATGAAGGTGACAAAATGGCCGGACGTCACGGTAACAAAGGTGTTATTTCAAAAATATTACCTGAAGAGGATATGCCGTTCCTTCCAGACGGCACACCGATCGATATCATGCTTAACCCGCTAGGTGTTCCATCACGAATGAACATCGGACAGGTGTTTGAACTGCATCTTGGTATGGCTGCAAGAGCACTTGGCATACACGTTGCTTCCCCAGTATTTGATGGGGCGCGCGAGGAAGATGTTTGGGATACGCTTGAAGAGGCAGGCATGGCGAAAGATGCTAAGACAATCCTGTATGACGGAAGATCCGGGGAGCCTTTTGACAACCGTGTTTCTGTAGGTGTCATGTACATGATTAAACTTGCACACATGGTTGACGATAAGCTTCACGCACGTTCTACAGGCCCATATTCACTTGTTACACAGCAACCGCTGGGTGGTAAAGCTCAGTTCGGTGGACAGCGTTTCGGTGAAATGGAGGTTTGGGCACTTGAGGCATATGGTGCTGCATATACCCTGCAGGAAATTCTAACCGTCAAATCAGATGATATTGTCGGACGGGTAAAAACCTATGAATCAATCGTTAAAGGGGATAACGTTCCTGAACCAGGCGTTCCTGAATCATTTAAAGTACTGATTAAGGAGCTTCAGAGTCTCGGAATGGATGTTAAGATGCTGGCAGCTGACGAATCGGAAATTGAAATGCGTGAGCTGGAAGAGGAAGAAACGCAGGCTGCAAGCAAACTGAACCTGGAAGTCGATTAACGGAAGAAATGGAGATGGCTGACTCAAAAGGGTTGGCCCCTCCAATTATATAATTCTGAGTAAATGGTAAAATCGGACACTAAAAGGGAGGTAGGCCCCTTGCTGGATGTTAATAACTTTGAGTATATGAAAATTGGTTTAGCGTCACCGGAAAAAATCCGCTCATGGTCTTATGGCGAGGTCAAAAAACCAGAAACAATAAACTACCGTACACTAAAACCGGAGAAAGACGGATTGTTTTGTGAACGAATCTTCGGGCCGCAGAAAGACTGGGAATGTCATTGCGGGAAATACAAACGTGTCCGGTATAAAGGTGTTGTCTGTGACCGATGTGGTGTAGAGGTGACAAAAGCAAAAGTACGTCGTGAACGTATGGCGCATCTTGAGCTTGCTGCACCTGTATCGCACATCTGGTACTTTAAAGGAATCCCAAGCCGTATGGGGCTCGTGCTGGATATGTCTCCACGGGCGCTTGAGGAAGTAATTTATTTTGCCGCGTATATTGTGACCGAGTCAGGTGATACACCACTGGAGAAGAAACAACTTCTCTCCGAAAAAGAATACCGGGCATATTATGATAAATACGGCAAGTCATTCAAGGCGCAAATGGGCGCTGAAGCTATCCGTAAACTTCTCCAGGATATAGACTTGGACAAAGAAGTGGATGCACTGAAAGAAGAACTTAAAACTGCCCAGGGGCAACGCAGAACCCGGGCAATAAAACGGTTGGAAGTGCTTGAAGCGTTCCGCCATTCCGGAAACGATACATCATGGATGATTCTTGATGTACTGCCGGTTATTCCGCCAGAAATCCGCCCGATGGTACAGTTGGATGGTGGGCGTTTTGCCACATCTGACCTAAATGATCTGTATCGTCGTGTGATTAACCGTAACAACCGTCTTAAACGACTACTGGACCTTGGTGCCCCTAGCATCATCGTGCAGAATGAAAAACGGATGCTGCAGGAAGCAGTTGACGCACTGATTGACAATGGACGTCGCGGCCGTCCGGTAACCGGACCAGGTAACCGTCCACTTAAGTCTCTGTCCCACATGCTGAAGGGTAAACAGGGGCGTTTCCGTCAGAACCTGCTGGGTAAACGTGTTGACTATTCCGGCCGTTCCGTTATCGTAGTTGGCCCGCACCTGAAAATGTATCAGTGTGGTCTGCCAAAAGAAATGGCATTGGAACTGTTCAAGCCATTTATCATGAAAGAACTGGTTGAGAAGGGCTTTGCGCACAACATAAAGTCAGCTAAACGGAAAATCGAACGGGTGCATCCGGAAGTCTGGGACGTTCTGGAGGAAGTTATCAAGGAACACCCAGTACTGCTTAACCGTGCACCGACACTGCACCGTCTGGGTATTCAGGCATTTGAACCAACATTGGTTGAAGGACGTGCAATTCGTCTGCATCCATTGGTATGTACGGCGTATAACGCTGACTTTGATGGGGACCAGATGGCCGTTCACGTGCCGCTTTCAGCTGAAGCACAGGCTGAAGCCCGTATTCTGATGCTGGCAGCGCAAAACATTCTGAATCCAAAAGATGGCAAGCCTGTTGTTACACCATCACAGGATATGGTATTGGGTAACTATTACCTGACACTGGAACGTGAAGGTGCAATGGGTGAAGGAAGCATCTTTAAAGATGTTAAAGAAGCAGTCCTTGCATATCAGAATGGTTATGTACATCTGCATACAAGAATTGCAGTTCAGGCATCCAGCTTAAATAAAAAGTCATTTACCGAAGAGCAGCAGAATCAGTTACTGCTCACAACGGTTGGAAAACTGATTTTTAATGAGATACTGCCGGAGTCGTTCCCGTATATTAATGAACCAACAAATGAAAACCTGGAAGTGAAGACTCCAGAAACATACTTTGTTGAAAAGGGAACTGACGTAAAAGAAGAGATTAAAAAGCGTGAAGAAATACTTCCGTTTAAAAAAGGTATCCTTGGCGATATCATCGCGGAAGTCTTCAAACGGTTCAAAATTAGTGAAACGTCCAAAATGCTTGACCGTATGAAAGATCTTGGATTCAGCTACTCAACAAAAGCGGGTATGACCGTTGGTGTATCCGATATTGTGGTACTTGCTGAAAAAGAAAAGATTCTGGATGAGGCACAGACAAAGGTTGATAATGTGCTGAAGCAGTTCAGACGTGGTCTGATTACAGAAGAAGAACGTTATGACCGTGTTATTGCCATCTGGTCTCAGGCAAAAGACGATATTCAGGAGCGACTGATGAAGTCACTGGATAAGCGGAACCCAATCTTCATGATGAGTGATTCCGGTGCCCGTGGTAACGCGTCGAACTTCACTCAGCTTGCTGGTATGCGTGGTCTGATGGCCAATCCGGCTGGTAAGATCATTGAATTGCCGATTAAATCAAGCTTCCGTGAAGGTCTGACAGTATTGGAATACTTTATTTCCACACACGGTGCGCGTAAAGGTCTTGCCGATACAGCACTGAAGACAGCCGACTCAGGTTACCTGACACGCCGTCTTGTGGATGTTGCACAGGATGTGATCATCCGTGAAGATGACTGTGGAACTGACCGCGGTCTGACCGTTTCCGCATTGACCGATGGAACCGAAATGATCGAACCACTGCTTGACCGTCTGATTGGACGTACAGCATTTGAGACTGTTAAACATCCTGAAACAGGCGAAGTCATCGTTGAAAATGATACCGTAATTTCAGAAGACCAGGCTAAACAAGTTGTTGAGTCCGGTATAGAAGAAGTTGCTATCCGTACAGCATTTACATGTAACACTAAGCATGGTGTATGTCAGAAATGTTATGGTCGCAACCTGGCAACAGGTGACGAGGTTGAAGTCGGAGAAGCAGTTGGTATTATCGCAGCTCAATCTATCGGTGAGCCAGGTACACAGCTTACAATGCGTACATTCCACACAGGTGGGGTAGCAGGTGACGATATTACACAGGGTCTGCCGCGTATTCAGGAGCTCTTTGAAGCGCGTAATCCGAAAGGTCAGGCAGTCATCAGTGAAATCCACGGTGTGGTTCACGAAATTAAAGAAGTTAAGGATAAGCAGGAAATTGTCGTTCAGGGTGATGTGGAGCAACGTTCCTATGCTGTACCATACAATGCTCGGATGAAAGTTGCTGTCGGCGATGAAGTCGAAGCCGGTGAGGAACTTACAGAAGGTTCTGTTGATCCGAAACAACTTCTTAGCATTAAGGGTGTTTCCGGAGTTCAGGACTATCTGCTTCGTGAAGTACAGCGTGTATACCGAATGCAGGGTGTTGAAATTGGTGATAAGCACGTTGAAGTTATGGTTCGCCAGATGCTTCGTAAAATTCGCGTGGTCGAATCTGGAAATACAAATGTGCTTCCAGGATCACTGCTTGAAATTCACCAGTTTAAAGAGGCCAACCGTCCTATTCTTCAGGAAGGTCAGGAGCCAGCCGTTGGTAAACCGGTATTGCTTGGGATCACGAAAGCCTCACTGGAAACAGACTCGTTCTTATCTGCAGCATCATTCCAGGAAACAACTCGTGTCCTGACAGATGCAGCAATTAAAGGTAAGCGTGATGAACTACTAGGTCTGAAAGAAAATGTTATTATCGGTAAGCTTGTTCCGGCGGGGACTGGAATGCAACGCTACCGCAAAATAGAAGCAGGGTTGAATGTTCCACAGGAAAGTGTGGAAGAACCGGAAGAGACAGAAACGGTTCAGTAGCATTAAAAAAAACTTGGCTATTACCAGCCCTGTTAAAAACAAGATAATATATCGGAAGCACCTAAAAAATAGTTGAATTGCAGTTGACATTGAAAAACCAGGATGATACTATATTCAGGGTGCTTCCGATTATACTTGTTACTTTGGAGGATATGAGAATGTCTTATGAAAAAGTACAGCAAGTTCAATCACGATTAATAATTGGAACAAAGCAAACACTTAAGGCACTGAAAAATGCTGCCGTAAGTGAAGTGTTTATTGCTGAAGATGCAGACCAACAGATCATACAGAAGGTGGAACGTTTAGCCAGGGAAGTTAATGTACCTTGTCAGCGTGTTGATTCAATGAAACGGCTGGGCAGGGCTTCCGGGATAGACGTCGGCGCATCTGCGGTGGCAGTGAAAGAATAGAGGTTTTGGCGGGTAACTCGCGCGAAAGCTTTTGTTTTTTGCCAAAAGATGAACCACCTGGATATGTGGTATTACAAAATAACCGTTAAATGGGTGTTTGGTTACTGCTAAAACCCATCAATATAGAAGGGAGGATATATATAATGCCTACAATCAATCAGCTTGTACGTAAAGGTCGAGTAAGTAAGCCAAGGAAGTCTGATTCTCCTGCACTTAACAAAGGATACAACAGCTTCAAAAAATCACTTACTGATGAAAACTCACCACAAAAACGCGGTGTTTGCACACGTGTTGGTACATTGACTCCAAAAAAACCGAACTCGGCACTACGTAAGTATGCACGTGTTCGTTTGTCAAACAACATGGAAGTAACAGCATACATCCCTGGTATTGGACACAACCTGCAGGAGCACAGTGTAGTACTGATCCGCGGTGGACGTGTTAAAGACCTTCCGGGTGTACGTTACCACATTGTACGTGGTGCTCTTGATACTGCCGGTGTTGAAGGACGTGCCCAAGGCCGTTCTAAATACGGAACCAAGAGACCTAAGAAGAAATAACTAAATCACAAGTGATTAGAGATACACCTATGATACAGGAAAGGAGGGGGACATATGCCACGTAAAGGACCAGTACCTAAGCGCGATGTCTTGCCGGATCCACTTTATAATTCAAAACTAGTTACCCGTCTGATCAACCAGATCATGATTGATGGTAAAAGAGGTAAGGCACAAAAGATTCTTTATAATGCGTTTGAATTAGTCGCTGAAAGAAGCGGCCAGAACGCAATGGAAGTTTTTGAACAAGCTATGAAAAACGTAATGCCAGTACTAGAGGTGCGTGCCCGCCGTGTTGGTGGCTCGAACTACCAGGTACCAATGGAAGTACGCCCAGAACGCCGTCAGGCACTAGGACTTCGTTATATCGTTAACTATTCACGTCTTCGCGGTGAAAAGACGATGGAAGAACGTCTTGCTAATGAAATTCTTGATGCTTCCAATAACACTGGAGCTTCAGTTAAGCGACGTGAAGAAATGCATAAAATGGCGGAAGCCAACAAAGCATTTGCTCACTACCGTTGGTAAGAAACCAAATAAAGCACTTAACAGGAAGGAGAAGAATACATGGCTAGAGAGTTCTCCTTGGAAAAGACGCGTAATATTGGTATTATGGCTCACATCGATGCAGGTAAGACCACTACTACAGAGCGTATTCTTTTCTACACAGGACGGATCCACAAAATTGGTGAAACGCACGAAGGTGCTTCACAGATGGACTGGATGGAACAAGAGCAGGAACGTGGAATCACAATCACTTCCGCGGCCACTACTGCTCAATGGAAAGGCCACCGTATCAACATCATTGATACACCGGGGCACGTGGACTTCACAGTTGAAGTTGAACGTTCATTGCGTGTACTTGATGGTGCGGTAACGGTTCTTGACGCCCAATCAGGTGTTGAACCACAAACAGAAACTGTATGGCGCCAGGCTACTACGTATGGTGTACCTAGAATTGTTTTTATCAACAAGATGGATAAAGTGGGAGCAGATTTCCTTTATTCCACCAACACATTGAAAGAACGTCTGGGAGCAAACGCTCATCCTGTACAGCTGCCAATCGGTGCTGAGGATGATTTTGAAGGCATCATCGACCTGATTACCATGCAGGCGTATTACTACGAAGATGACTTGGGTACACGTGCTTCTGCTCGTGAAATTCCTGCCGACTATAAAGAGAAGGCAGAAGAATTACGCGGTGAGTTGGTTGAAGCAGTATCTGAGCTTGACGAAGAGCTAATGATGAAGTACCTCGAAGGAGAAGAAATCTCTAATGAGGAACTGAAGAGTGCAATTCGTACTGCTACCCTAAATATCGAGTTCTATCCGGTATTCGTTGGGTCAGCATTTAAGAACAAAGGTGTACAGCTAATGCTGGATGGTGTCTTAGACTACCTTCCTGCTCCAACAGATGTACCGCCAATTGAGGGTATTCTTCCTGGCAGTGAGGAGAAAGTGACTCGTCCATCTGACGATAACGCACCATTCTCAGCACTTGCGTTTAAGGTTGCTACAGACCCTTATGTTGGTAAACTCACTTTCTTCCGCGTTTATTCTGGAACATTGGATTCTGGCTCCTATGTCAGAAACTCTGTAAAAGATAAGCGTGAACGTGTAGGTCGTATCTTGCAGATGCACGCGAATTCACGTGAAGAAATTTCTACAGTATATTCTGGTGAAATTGCTGGTGCTGTAGGACTTAAGGACACTTCAACAGGTGATACCCTATGTGATGAAAAGGATCTTGTAATCCTTGAATCTATGGAATTCCCTGAACCGGTTATCGGTGTTGCAATTGAACCTAAGACAAAAGCAGACCAGGATAAAATGTCTGTTGCTCTAGGTAAGCTTGCAGAAGAGGATCCTACTTTCAGAACTGAGACAAATGTGGAAACTGGTCAGACAATCATTTCTGGTATGGGTGAACTTCACCTTGATATCATTGTGGACCGTCTGAAACGCGAATTTAAAGTTGAAGCTAATGTTGGTGCACCTCAGGTTGCATACCGTGAAACTTTCCGTGGATCAGCAGAAGTTGAAGGTAAATTCGTACGTCAGTCTGGTGGACGTGGACAATACGGACACGTTTGGGTTAAATTTGAGCCAAACGAAGAAGGTGCCGGATTTGAATTCACTAACAAAATTGTTGGTGGGGTAGTACCACGTGAATATATCCCTTCTGTTGAACATGGTATTAAAGAAGCGACAGAAAATGGTGTATTGGCTGGTTATCCGCTGATTGACATCAAAGCAACATTGTATGATGGAAGCTATCACGACGTCGACTCCAACGAGATGGCATTTAAGATTGCAGGTTCAATGGCATTGAAAGCTGCTAAGAATAAATGTAACCCAGTTCTTCTGGAGCCAATGATGCGCGTGGAAGTTGTAATCCCTGAAGAATATATGGGAGACATCATGGGTGACATTACATCCCGTCGCGGACGTGTGGAAGGTATGGAATCACGCGGGCCTGCACAGGTAGTAAAAGCCTTTGTACCACTGGCTGAAATGTTTGGTTATGCAACAGCATTGCGTTCCAATACACAGGGCCGTGGACAGTTCACAATGCACTTTGATCACTATGAAGAAGTGCCAAAGAGCATCTCTGAAGAAATTATCAAGAAAAATGCAGGAGAATAATTGATTTTTTCCTGAATGTAACGTATAACATTTATTATGAAGCTAAGGAATACTAAGCGCATTCCTTAGCTACACATAAACTAAAACATTACTTTTATTCAATTAAAGGAGGAAATATAAATGGGTAAAGAAAAGTTTGATCGCTCAAAAAGTCACGTTAACATTGGAACTATTGGACACGTTGACCATGGTAAAACTACTTTAACTGCTGCAATCACTACTACATTGCACAAGAAATCAGGTAAAGGATCTGCAATGGCATATGACCAAATTGACGGTGCTCCTGAAGAGAAAGAGCGCGGTATCACAATCGCAACTTCTCACGTTGAGTATGAAACTGATACTCGTCACTATGCACACGTTGACTGCCCAGGTCACGCTGACTATGTTAAAAACATGATCACTGGTGCAGCACAAATGGACGGAGCTATCCTTGTAGTATCTGCTGCTGATGGCCCAATGCCACAAACTCGTGAGCACATTCTGCTTTCACGTAACGTTGGTGTACCTTCAATCGTTGTATTCCTGAACAAAACTGACATGGTAGACGACGAAGAACTTCTTGAACTAGTAGAAATGGAAGTACGCGACCTTCTTACTGAATACGACTTCCCTGGTGATGACGTACCAGTAATTAAAGGTTCTGCACTTAAAGCACTTGAAGGCGATGCAGAATATGAAGAGAAAATCTTCGAGCTAATGGCTGCAGTTGACGAATACATTCCAACTCCAGAACGTGACAATGACAAGCCATTCATGATGCCTGTTGAGGACGTATTCTCAATCACTGGCCGTGGTACTGTTGCGACTGGACGTGTTGAACGTGGATCTGTTAAAGTCGGTGACGAAGTAGAAATCATCGGTCTTGCAGAAGAGCCTTCTAAAACAACAGTAACTGGTGTAGAAATGTTCCGTAAGCTTCTTGACTATGCAGAAGCTGGTGACAACATCGGTGCACTTCTTCGTGGGGTTTCCCGTGAAGATATCAACCGTGGTCAGGTACTTGCTAAACCAGGTTCAATTACACCACACACGAACTTCAAAGCTGAAGTTTATGTTCTGTCAAAAGAAGAAGGTGGACGTCACACTCCATTCTTCGGAAACTATCGTCCACAATTCTATTTCCGTACAACTGACGTAACTGGTGTTATTCAGTTGCCAGAAGGAGTAGAAATGGTTATGCCTGGCGATAACATTGAAATGGACGTTGAGCTTATTTCACCAATCGCTATTGAAGACGGTACTCGTTTCTCTATCCGTGAGGGTGGACGTACTGTTGGATCAGGCGTAGTATCTTCTATCTCTAAGTAATAGCATATTGAATAAAAAAACAGACAGCGTGACGACGCTGTCTGTTTTTTTGTCTATCGATACATCAGAGAACGAGGCTGGGACATAACTATAGTTTTACATTTTAAAGACGAACGAATTAGCCACGGAATCTTATAATGTTATCCTCTTATAGTTGAATCTTTATTCAAAGTTGATATAAACTGCAAAATAACTCGTAGCTTCGCTCCGGAAATACACTACGCTTTCCGCGGGCTCGCACTGAGCCTCCTCGTTCGCCAAGAACGCTCACTGTGGGGTCTCAACGTCTTCGCTTTCCCGCAGGAGTCTTTGTGTATTTCCCTCGCTACCATGGTGTTGATTGGAGTGCAGGAAGTGGTTTTCTTCCGAGGAAGTTGAAGCGTTGCCCGTGGAAAGCGATTTGTCCGAAGCGCAAATCAACATCGCTATACTTTGTCCCAGCTCCCTTTTTGTCTATCGATACATCAGATAACTTCCTAACGCTTAATTCAGTACTTTTTTTACAAGATTTCTTACACCCATTGACTTTACCATATTTAAATAGACTATGAATGTAGTTTATAAAAGCTGATTGAATCGAAAGACAATAGAATGTTGCAAGCCCATTAAAAGCGAGTGTCTCGAAGTTAAAGCTAAAGTTCTAGATAGAGACTACGCAGCAATGTATTTTTATTAACATGCAGCTCATAGTTAAAGAATTTAGGAATGGATGAACTTTCCCGTTAAAAAAATTGCAATAACCCTTGCAATCAGTGCTATACCTTAGTATAATACATAAATGTGCAATCTAATAGTTAACTCAAAAAGGGTTGCATTGACCACGTTTTTTCTTTATACTATTAATGTTGGTCAAAAAAAGGCGATGAAGTGAAAGGTTGTTGATACACCCGGCCCCTTTGCCATGGCGGGTGCTCAAGAAATTTTCACGGAGAAAGTCTATTATAAAATGGGCGAAAAGGAGGGAAAATAATGGCAAAAGAAAAGATTAGAATTCGATTAAAGGCATATGATCACCGCATTCTTGATCAATCTGCTGAAAAGATTGTAGACACTGCGAAGCGTTCTGGTGCTAATGTATCCGGTCCGATTCCATTGCCTACAGAAAAGTCTATCTACACAGTTCTTCGTGCAGTACACAAGTACAAAGATTCTCGTGAGCAGTTTGAGATGCGTACTCATAAACGTTTAATCGACATTGTCAATCCAACACCACAGACAGTTGATTCGCTAATGCGTCTTGACCTGCCATCAGGTGTGGATATCGAAATTAAATTATAAACTATTGAATTATTATAGGAGGTGTAACGGATGACGAAAGGAATCTTAGGTCGTAAAATCGGCATGACACAATTGTTTTCGGAAGAGGGAGAACTTGTCCCGGTAACAGTTGTGCAGGCTGAGCCAAACGTAGTTCTTCAAAAGAAGACTATGGAAAATGATGGCTATGAAGCACTACAAATCGGTTTTGCAGATGAAAAGGAATCACGTACAAACAAAGCGGAAAAAGGTCATGCTGAGAAAGCTAACACAGCCCCTAAGCGCTACGTTCGTGAAATCCGTAACGCAAATCTTGATGAATATGAAGTTGGTCAGGAACTTGGCGTTGATGTATTTCAGGAAGGCGATAAAATCGATGTAACTGGAACTTCCAAAGGGAAAGGATTCCAGGGTGCGATTAAGCGTCATGGACAACAGCGTGGACCAACAACTCACGGCTCTCATTTCCATAGAGCTCCAGGTGCGATGGGTGTTATTGACCCAATGCGTGTTTTCAAAGGTAAAAAGCTTCCAGGACAAATGGGTGGTAAGCAAATCACAATCCAGAACCTTGAAGTGGTTAAAGTGGATGCCGAGCGCAACCTGCTTCTAATCAAAGGTAATGTCCCTGGTGCGAAGAAATCCTATGTAAAAATCGAAAGTGCTTTAAAGGATAACTAATCAGATTACGAAGGGAGGATATGTCATGCCTAAAGTAGCACTATTAAAACAAGATGGTTCTCAAGCTGGAGATTTCGAACTGAATGATTCAGTATTTGGTATTGAACCAAACACACATGTATTAAACGAAGCGGTTATAATGCAACGTGCTAACCTGCGTCAGGGTACTCACGCTGTTAAAAACCGTTCAGAAGTAAGAGGCGGTGGCCGTAAGCCGTGGCGCCAAAAAGGAACTGGACGCGCACGTCAAGGTTCAATCCGTTCACCACAATGGGTTGGCGGTGGAGTTGTCTTCGGACCTACACCACGCAGCTACAGCTACAAACTGCCTAAGAAAGTTCGCCGTCTGGCACTTAGATCTGCACTTTCTTCTAAAGCAGTAGAGGAAAACATTATTGTTTTGGATAGCATTTCAATTGAAGCTCCTAAAACAAAAGAAGTTGTTAAGATGCTGGAAGCACTTAGCGTAGACACAAAAGCATTAATCGTGACAGCTGATAAAGATGAGACTGTTGTCCGTTCAGCAAATAACCTTCAAAATGTAAATGTGCTTACTGTTGAAGAGGTAAACGTACTTGACTTGCTGACGCATGACAAGCTGATCATCACGAAAGATGCGGCTGAAAAAGCAGGGGAGGTGCTTGCATAATGAAAGATCCACGTGATATTATTAAGCGCCCTGTCATTACAGAGAACACTGCTGATTTAATGGCAGAAAAAAAGTACACTTTTGAAGTCAGCACTAAAGCCAACAAGACTGAGATCAAAGATGCAGTTGAACTGGTTTTCGGTGTTAAAGTAGATCGTGTAAACACAATGAATATTAAAGGTAAATTCAAGCGTATGGGCCGTTATGGCGGTTACCGTGCAGACCGTAAAAAAGCTATCGTACAGCTTTCAGAGGACAGTAAAGAACTGGACTTCTTTGAAGGTTAAAAACAACAAACTAGCAGAGGAGGGAAATTAGATGGCTATTAAGAAATTCAGACCTACCACAAACGGTAGACGTAATATGTCTGTATCTGACTTTGCAGAGATCACCACGGATACTCCGGAAAAATCTCTACTTAGTCCTCTATCAAAACGCGGCGGCCGTAATAACCAGGGTAAACTGACTGTCCGTCATCAAGGTGGAGGCCACAAGCGTCAATATCGTATTATCGACTTTAAACGCGACAAAGATGGAATACCTGGACGCGTTGCTACAGTTGAGTATGATCCTAACCGTTCAGCAAACATTGCGCTGATTAATTATGCGGATGGAGAGAAGCGTTACATCCTTGCTCCAAAAGGCGTAAAGGTAGGTCAGCAAATCGAATCAGGGGAAAACGCAGATATCAAAACTGGTAATGCTCTTCCACTTAAAAACATTCCAGTGGGTACAATTATCCACAATGTTGAACTGAAGCCAGGTAACGGTGGTCAGCTTGCACGTTCTGCAGGAGCTGAAGCACAAATCCTTGGTCGTGAAGATAAATATACACTTGTACGTCTGGCATCAGGCGAAGTACGTCTGGTATTATCTACTTGCCGTGCTACTGTCGGCCAGGTTGGAAACATCGAACACGAACTTATACGTGTTGGTAAAGCAGGACGTTCCCGTTGGAAAGGTGTCCGCCCAACTGTACGTGGTTCTGTTATGAACCCTAACGATCACCCACACGGTGGTGGTGAAGGACGTGCGCCAATCGGTCGTAAATCACCAATGTCACCATGGGGCAAACCAACTCTTGGTTACAAGACTCGTAAGCGTAACAAACCTACAGATAAATTCATCGTTCGTAAGCGCAAGAAATAAACGGATAAAACGGCGGTCTAAAACATCCGTCGTTCAAGTGCGAAAGGAGGTTTATCCATGGGTCGTAGTTTAAAAAAGGGACCTTTTGTAGATGACCATCTAATGAAAAAGGTTGAAAGCTTAAATGAAGCGGATAAGAAGCAGGTAGTTAAAACCTGGTCTCGCCGTTCAACAATATTCCCTACTTTTGTTGGCCATACAATCGCTGTATATGACGGTCGCAAACATGTGCCTGTCTATGTTACAGAAGATATGGTAGGACACAAACTAGGTGAATTCGCGCCAAGCCGTACGTATAAAGGGCATGCTGGTGCTGATAAGAAAACAAAACGCTAATGAGAGGAGGCACTTAACATGCAAGCTAAAGCCGTTGCGAAATCTGTTCGTATTGCTCCTCGTAAAGTTCGTTTAGTCGTAGATTTGATTCGAGGAAAAGAAGTTGGTGAAGCAGTAGCAATTTTGCGCCATACACAACGCGGTGCTTCTCCGGTTGTAGAAAAGGTTTTGAACTCTGCTATTGCGAATGCAGAGCATAACTATGAAATGGATGCAGATAATCTGGTAGTTTCCGAAGTGTTCGTAAACGAAGGTGCTACATTGAAACGTTTCCGTCCGCGTGCACAAGGTCGTGCAAGCAAAATCAATAAACGCACAAGCCACATTACAGTGGTTGTAACTGAAAAGAAGGAGGGATAGTCAGTGGGTCAAAAAGTAAATCCTAAGGGTCTTCGCGTAGGTATCATTAAAGACTGGGAGTCTAAATGGTATGCTGGCAAAGACTATGCAGACTTACTACATGAAGATATTAAAATAAGAGAATATCTTGAAAACCGCTTGCGTATTGCTGCTGTTTCTTCGATCGAAATTGAACGTGCAGCAAACCGCGTAAACATCACTATCCATACTGGTAAACCTGGAATGGTTATTGGTAAAGGCGGTTCTGAAGTAGAAGCTCTACGTAAATCATTAAACGCTCTGACAGGCAAACGTGTTCACATCAATATCGTTGAGATTAAAAAAGTTGATCTTAATGCAGCATTGGTTGCTGACAACATTGCCCGTCAATTGGAAAACCGTATTTCATTCCGTCGTGCACAGAAACAGGCTATTCAGCGTGCTATGCGCGGTGGGGCAAAAGGTATTAAAACACAAGTATCCGGGCGTCTTGGCGGTGCCGATATCGCTCGTGCGGAACATTACAGCGAAGGAACAGTACCACTTCACACGCTTCGTGCTGACATCGACTATGGTACAGCAGAAGCAGACACAACTTATGGTAAGTTAGGTGTCAAAGTGTGGATTTATCGTGGAGAAGTCCTTCCAACTAAAACGAATAAATAAGGAAGGGGGAAATGCATTATGTTAATGCCTAAACGTGTTAAATATCGTAGACAGCATCGTGGAAAAATGACAGGCCGAGCTAAAGGTGGCACAACAGTAGCTTTTGGTGAATATGGTCTGCAGGCAGTTGAAGCTTCATGGATCACAAGTCGCCAAATCGAGTCTGCACGTATCGCAATGACTCGTTACATGAAACGTGGCGGTAAAGTCTGGATTAAAATATTCCCTGATAAACCATATACTGCAAAGCCCCTTGAAGTTCGGATGGGTTCCGGTAAAGGTGCTCCTGAAGGATGGGTAGCAGTAGTTAAACCAGGAAAGATTATGTTTGAAATCGCAGGTGTATCTGAAGAGGTTGCACGTGAAGCGTTGCGTCTTGCTTCTCATAAACTGCCGATTAAAACTAAGTTTGTAAAACGTGAAGAAATTGGTGGTGAAAGCAATGAAGGCTAATGAAATCAGAGAACTGACCACTGCCGAAATTGAACAGAAAGTTAAATCTCTAAAAGAAGAACTTTTTAACTTACGCTTTCAGCTGGCAACAGGACAACTTGAAAACACTGCACGCCTGCGTGAAGTACGTAAGTCCATTGCTCGTATGAAAACAGTTGTACGTCAACGTGAACTAAGCGTGAATAACTGAGACAAGAGAGGAGGCTAGCCTCAAATGAGTGAGCGTAATAATCGTAAAGTATACACTGGACGCGTTGTATCCGACAAAATGGATAAGACAATCACAGTGCTGGTTGAAACTTATAAATTCCATAAATTGTACGGCAAGCGTGTAAAGTATTCTAAGAAATTCAAAACACATGATGAGAATAACCAAGCTAAGATTGGTGATATCGTTCAAATCATGGAAACTCGTCCGCTGTCAGCAACTAAACGTTTTCGTCTAGTTGAAGTCGTTGAAGAAGCGGTAATAATATAATAAAGTTCGCTCGGAAGGTATCCGAAGGGAGGTCACAGCGATATGATTCAACAGGAAAGTCGTTTAAAAGTTGCAGATAACTCTGGTGCACGTGAAGTATTGACCATCAAAGTATTGGGTGGTTCCGGACGTAAGACAGCTAATATCGGTGATGTGATTGTTTGCACGGTCAAACAAGCAACACCAGGAGGCGTTGTCAAAAAAGGTGAAGTCGTAAAGGCTGTTATCGTACGTTCTAAGTCTGGTATGCGCCGTAAAGATGGATCATATATTCGTTTTGATGAAAATGCTGCCGTAATAATCCGTGATGACAAGGGTCCACGTGGTACACGTATTTTTGGACCAGTTGCACGCGAATTACGTGATGCAAAATTCATGAAAATCGTATCTCTAGCTCCAGAAGTTTTATAAGCAGTAATGAAAAGCCTTGTAGGGAGGTGCGTCAAGCATGCATGTAAAAAAAGGTGATAAAGTAAAAGTCATTTCCGGTAAAGACCGCGGAAAGCAGGGCACTATTTTAGAAGCATACCCAAAAAATGAACGTGTTCTTGTTGAAGGTATTAACATGATCAAGAAACACGCAAAGCCTTCACAGGATAATCCGCAAGGTGGGATTCTTAACCAAGAGGCACCAATCCATGTTTCTAACGTAATGCCAATCGATCCAAAATCCGGAGAGCCAACTCGTGTTGGATATGAAGAACGTGACGGAAAAAAAGTCCGTATCGCTAAAACATCCGGTGAAGCATTAGATAAATAGTTTCAGGTGAAAGGAGGGCGACATGATGAATGAACTTAAACAAAAGTATCAGGATGATGTACTGCCATCATTAATGAATAAATTCGAATATGACTCAGTTATGGAAGTGCCGGCTGTAGAGAAAATAGTTATCAACATGGGTGTTGGTGATGCTGTTCAGAACTCTAAAGCATTGGATAATGCAGTAGAGGAACTTTCATTAATTTCCGGTCAGAAACCTATGGTAACTCGTGCTAAAAAATCAATCGCTGGATTCCGCTTGCGTGAAGGTATGCCGATCGGTGCAAAGGTTACACTTCGCGGAGAGCGTATGTATGAATTCCTGCAAAAACTGATTGCAGTTTCACTGCCACGTGTACGTGACTTCCGTGGTATTTCCAAGAAAGCTTTTGATGGCCGTGGCAACTATACCCTAGGCGTTAAAGAGCAACTGATTTTCCCGGAAATCAACTATGATAAAGTAAGCAAAGTGCGCGGTATGGATATTGTTATCGTAACAAGCTCCAACACTGATGAAGAAGCACGTGAACTTTTAACTCAGCTAGGCATGCCTTTCCAAAAATAAGCTGAAAGCTGAAAAGGAGGGAAAATTTTGGCTAAAAAATCAATGATCGCAAAGCAAAAGCGCCCACAGAAGTATAAGGTTCAGGAATATACACGCTGTGAAAGATGTGGACGTCCACACTCTGTAATCCGTAAATTTAAACTTTGCCGTATTTGTTTCCGCGAACTTGCCTATAAAGGTCAAATTCCTGGTGTCAAAAAAGCAAGCTGGTAAACCCCGATTCGGGAAGGAGGTAATGTAGTAATGGTTATGACAGATCCAATCGCAGATATGCTGACTCGTATTCGTAATGCAAACATGGTACGCCATGAAAAGTTGGAGCTTCCGGCTTCTAAAATGAAAAAAGAAATCGCTGATATCCTTAAACGTGAAGGTTTCGTTCGTGATTATGAATTCATTGAAGATAACAAGCAAGGTGTTCTGCGTCTTTTCCTTAAGTACGGTTCAAACAACGAACGAGTAATTACAGGTATCAAACGTATCAGTAAACCAGGATTACGTGTTTATGCCAAAGCTGATGAGGTACCACGCGTACTGAACGGTTTGGGTATTGCTATCGTTTCAACATCCAATGGAGTGCTTTCCGACAAAGAAGCACGCAAGCAGGCTGTTGGTGGCGAAGTACTCGCGTATGTTTGGTAATTTATACTTTTAAGACAGGAGGTGCATGGGATGTCTCGTATAGGACATAAGACACTCGAGATTCCAGAGGGCGTTGAAATTAAATTCAACGACAACACTGTGACAGTTAAGGGCCCTAAAGGGGAATTAACCAGAGATTTTAGTAAAGATATGAAAATCGTTATTGAAGATAACGTTCTTACTGTTCAGCGTCCTAGTGACAATAAAGAACACCGCGCGCTGCACGGTACTACTCGCAGTTTGATCGGCAACATGGTAGAGGGAGTTCACAAAGGTTTTGAGAAAAGCCTTGAAATCAACGGCGTTGGTTATCGTGCTCAGAAGCAAGGTAACAAAGTCGTTGTAAACGCAGGTTACTCACATCCAGTTGAACTTGATCCAATCGAAGGTATTGAGATTGAGGTTCCTAAAAACACACAGATCGTTGTAAAAGGGATTGACAAAGAATTAGTTGGCGCAGTAGCCGCTAATATCAGAGCAATCAGACCACCTGAGCCATACAAAGGTAAAGGGATTCGCTATGAAGGTGAATATGTACGTCGTAAAGATGGTAAAACTGCTAAGTAAGGTTAGTTAGGGAGCAGAAAGGAGTGACCTAGATGATCACAAAACCTGACAAAAATGCTGTACGCAAAAAAAGACATGCTCGTGTCCGTAAGAACCTTTTCGGAACTGCGGAACGTCCACGTCTGAATGTGTACCGTTCAAATAAACACATTTATGCACAATTAATTGATGATGTTAATGGCACAACAGTGGCAAGCGCATCTACTAAAAACAATGATGCTTCAGGGAATGTTGAAGGAGCTAAGCAGGTCGGAGAAATGATCGCGAAACATGCCCAAGATAAAGGTTACAAATCAGTTGTATTTGATCGCGGAGGCTACCTTTATCATGGACGTGTCAAAGCTTTAGCAGATGCGGCTCGTGAAGCCGGTCTTGAATTTTAATCGATAGATAAAGGAGGGACATAGATGCTTACTAGCATTGATCCGAACAAATTAGATCTTGAAGAACGCGTAGTAACAATCAACCGTGTTGCAAAAGTAGTTAAAGGTGGACGCCGTTTCCGTTTTGCTGCACTAGTTGTTGTTGGAGATAAGAACGGACATGTAGGTTTTGGTACAGGTAAAGCACAGGAAGTACCTGAAGCAATCAAGAAAGCTGTTGATGATGCTAAGAAAAACCTTATTACAGTACCAATCGTAGGAACAACAATTCCACACGAAATTCATGGCAGATTCGGTTCTGGTAACGTATTACTAAAACCTGCTGCAGAAGGTACTGGAGTTATTTCCGGTGGCCCTGTTCGTGCTATTCTGGAACTTGCAGGTGTTGGTGATATCCTGACAAAATCACTTGGATCCAACACACCAATCAACATGATCCGCGCAACACTTAATGGATTAACAAACTTGAAACGTGCAGAAGAAGTAGCAAAACTACGAGGAAAGTCTGTAGAAGAACTGTTAGGATAAGGAGGGAAATACTATGGCTAAAAAGTTAGAAATCACCCTCACGCGAAGTGTCATCGGCAGAATCGAGTCACAACGTCAAACTGTTCAGGCACTAGGTTTGAAAAAAATTAATCAATCCGTAGTCCGTGAAGATACTCCAGCCGTACGTGGTATGGTTGACAAAGTATCTCACCTGGTATCGGTTAAAGAAGTTTAATATAACAAAGCGTAAAGAGGAGGTGCTCGCATGAAACTTCACGAATTGAAGGCATCAGAAGGAACACGCAAAAAGCGCAATCGCGTAGGTCGCGGAATGTCATCAGGTAACGGAAAAACTTCCGGCCGTGGGCATAAAGGACAAAAAGCACGTTCAGGTGGCGGAACACGTCCAGGCTTCGAAGGTGGCCAAATGCCATTATTCCAGCGTCTGCCTAAGCGTGGATTCACCAATATTCACCGTAAAGAGTTTGCTGTTGTAAACCTAGATGCTCTAAATCGTTTTAAAGAAGGCACAGAAGTAACACCGGAACTTCTACTTGAAGAAGGTGTTGTAAGCAAGCTTAAAGCAGGTGTTAAAGTACTTGGTAAAGGTACTGTCGAAAAGAAACTAACTGTTAAAGCTCATAAGTTCTCTGCTTCAGCGAAAGAAGCTATTGAAGCAGCGGGCGGTCAAACAGAGGTGATTTAATGTTCCGCACGATCTCCAATTTTATGCGCGTAGCTGACATTAGACGGAAAATAATTTTCACTTTGTTAATGTTAATTGTATTCCGTATTGGTACGTTTATTCCCGTGCCATATACAAACAAGGATGCCATTGATTTCATGAATTCGCAGAATGTGTTCGGTTTTCTGAATACATTCGGAGGCGGGGCATTACAAAACTTCTCCATTCTTGCAATGGGGATTATGCCTTACATTACAGCATCCATCATTATGCAGCTTCTGCAAATGGATGTTGTGCCAAAGTTTGCCGAGTGGAAGAAGCAAGGTGAAATGGGCCGCAAAAAGCTGGCGCAAATCACCAGATATGGGACCGTAGTCCTTGCATTCGTTCAGGCAATTGCAATGTCAATTGGGTTTAATGCGATGGCTGGCGGAGCTTTAATTGCTGATCCGAGTGCGTTTAAATTCATTATCATCGCACTGGTTCTGACAAGTGGAACGACATTCCTTATGTGGTTGGGCGAGCAGATTACTGCGAATGGTGTTGGAAATGGTATATCCATTCTGATTTTCGCGGGTATTGTTGCTGCTGTACCAAACGGAGTAAATCAATTATACAGCCAGTATTTCGTAAATCCTGGTGATGAATTATTCATTAACATTGTGATCGTTGCATTAATTATACTGGTGGTCATTGCAGTAACTGTTGGTGTTATCTTTATCCAGCAGGCATTGCGTAAAATACCAATTCAGTATGCTAAAAAGCTTGTAAACCGTTCACCGGTTGGCGGGCATTCAACCCATCTGCCGTTGAAAGTTAATGCAGCAGGGGTTATCCCGGTAATCTTCGCAATTGCATTCATTATTGCACCTCGGACAGTCGCGGGTCTTTTTGAAGGTAATGCGTTTGCTGATTCAATTGAGCGGATATTCAATTATACGCAACCAATCGGTATGGTAATCTATGTAGCACTGATTATTGCTTTCACGTACTTCTATACCTTTGTTCAGGTGAATCCTGAACAAATGGCAGAGAATCTGCAGAAGCAAGGTGGCTATATCCCAGGTATCAGACCTGGTAAAAATACTGAAACGTATTTGACACGAGTTATGTATCGCTTAACATTTGTAGGTTCCATCTTCCTGGCGGCTGTTTCAGTGTTGCCTATCATATTGGGTGGTCTTGCAAATCTGCCTCAAGCAGTCCAAATCGGCGGCACAAGCTTACTGATTGTTGTAGGTGTTGCGCTCCAGACAATGAAACAACTGGAAAGCCAGCTGGTTAAGCGGCACTACAAAGGTTTTATCAAGTAAGGAATTATACTGCCAATGAGAGCGAGGGGAAAGTAGTTGAATTTAATCCTAATGGGTCTTCCTGGTGCTGGTAAAGGCACCCAGGCAGAGAAGATAAATGAAAAGTACCAAATCCCTCATATTTCAACAGGAGATATGTTCCGTTTAGCAATAAAAGAAGGAACTGAACTTGGTAAGCAGGCTAAGGCTTATATGGATCAGGGTGACCTTGTTCCAGATGAAGTAACAATAGGAATTGTCAAAGAGCGGTTAAGCAAAGATGATTGTAAAAATGGATTCTTATTGGACGGTTTTCCGCGAACCATCGCACAAGCCGAGGCTTTGCAATCTCTTTTATCCGATATGAAGGAATCAATTGATTGCGTTTTGCATGTAGATGTACCAGAAGAAAAATTAGTGGAGCGTCTGACCGGTCGTAGAATTTGTCCAACATGCGGTGCCACTTATCATGTTATCTATAATCCCCCGAAAGAAGAGGGGATATGTGACAAAGATGGCTCTGCGTTAATTCAGCGTGAAGATGATCAGCCAGAAACGGTTAAGACGCGTTTGAGAGTAAATATCAAGCAGGCTCAGCCGTTACTGGACTTTTATCAGGAAAAAGGGTATCTCGTGACAGTCGATGGCGACCAGTCAATCGATAAGGTGTTCGAGGATATCCAATCAAAACTAGAAAAATAAGCGTTTTGGATGTATAACCAGCACGGGACGGATGCAATTTTGTCCGGTTAAAGATATAATGAATTCCGTAGTGTAGTTACTACTGAGATGCGTACGACTTGATTAGCAGTGACACAAAAGATTACAGACAGTGTGGTTCCTCTTCAAGAGGACAGCAATAAAATATGCCTAAGTGAAGGTGATCGTTGTTGAGCGAAGCTGAGTCGGTTCCGCGAATAGGTCAAGTTGTTCGTATTATGCGAGGACGAGAAGCCGGGCAATACGCGGTAGTATTAAAATTGATAGATGATCGATATGTATTGCTGGCAGATGGGGAAAAACGTAAATATGATCGGCCAAAGAAAAAGAATCTGCATCATATTGAAGTTATGGATTATGTTTCTCCGGAAGTCCAAAACAGCCTTCTAGAAACCGGTCGTGTCACAAATGGCAAGTTACGATTTGCCATAACTAAATTTGTCAATGAGGTTGTGACTGATTTGAAGAAGGGAGATCAACACGATGGCGAAAGACGATGTAATTGAAGTCGAAGGTACCGTTACGGAAACATTGCCGAACGCAATGTTTAATGTTGAGCTTGAAAACGGTCATACTGTTCTGGCTCATGTCTCCGGTAAAATCCGCATGCACTTTATCCGCATTTTACCAGGTGATAAAGTAACGGTAGAACTTTCACCGTATGATTTAACAAGAGGACGAATTACGTACCGTTATAAATAGACGAGTGAGCTCCGATATTAAAGGAGGTAAAGATGATGAAAGTAAGAGCATCTGTAAAACCCATTTGTGAAAAATGCAAAGTCATTAAACGCAAAGGTAAAGTAATGGTGATTTGTGAAAATCCGAAACACAAGCAAAAACAAGGCTAACAAACAAGGAGGTGCGAAGAATCTATGGCACGTATTTCAGGAGTAGATATTCCACGTGATAAACGTGTAGTTATTTCATTAACGTATATTTATGGTGTTGGAAAAAGTACTGCACAGAAAGTCCTTAATGAAGCAGGCGTTTCAGAAAGCACTCGTGTACGCGATCTGACTGAAGATGAACTTGGACGTATCCGTAAGGCTATCGGCGACTATACAGTTGAGGGTGACCTTCGTCGTGAAACATCCCTTAACATCAAGCGCCTGATCGAGATCGGTTCTTACCGTGGTATCAGACACCGTCGTGGCTTGCCGGTTCGTGGACAAAAGACTAAAAACAACTCACGTACCCGTAAAGGTCCTCGTCGTACAATCGCAAACAAGAAAAAGTAAAGTAAAGGAGGTAAGCTAATCCATGGCACGTAAAACAAATACGCGTAAGCGTCGTGTGAAAAAGAATATTGAAACAGGTATCGCTCATATCCGTTCCACATTCAACAATACTATTGTTACTATTACGGATACTCAAGGGAATTCCATCGGATGGAGCTCTGCTGGATCACTTGGCTTCAAAGGTTCCCGTAAGTCAACACCATTTGCTGCACAAATGGCCGCTGAAACTGCAGCTAAAACAGCAGTAGATAACGGAATGAAAACACTTGAAGTAACTGTTAAAGGACCTGGTGCTGGTCGTGAAGCAGCTATTCGTTCTCTGCAGGCAGCTGGTTTGGAAGTTACCGCTATTCGTGACGTAACCCCAGTACCTCATAATGGTTGCCGCCCACCAAAACGTCGTCGTGTATAATTATACCGTATAGAATTTGTCACCCTGTCTATAATGGGTTATGATAGCTAAAAGTAAAATGCCGAAAAGTTTCGCTACTTTTAAGCAGAACTTTACTATTCAACATGACAGAGACAAGAAGATACGAAGGAAATGCAATAGTGCAGAAACGCCAACTGCCTATTTGAGGAATTTCGGTTAGACTGGTGTCTAACCGGGGTTTCGACGTTTTAAAGGAGGGTTTTGTGAATGATCGAAATTGAAAAACCAAGAATAGAAACGGTAGAGATCAGCGATGATGCCACTTTTGGGAAATTCGTCGTCGAGCCGCTTGAGCGTGGATATGGTACTACTCTAGGAAACTCCTTGCGTCGTATCCTAGTATCCTCACTTCCGGGTGCCGCTGTAACATCGGTTCAAATTGATGGAGCACAGCATGAATTTTCAACAATCGAAGGCGTTGCTGAAGATGTGACCACTATTATTCTGAACCTGAAGAAGCTTGCTCTGAAGATTTATTCTGATGAAGAGAAGACTTTGGAAATCGATGTGCAGGGAGAAGGAAAGGTTACCGCTGCAGATCTGACATATGACAGTGATGTAGAGGTGTTAAATCCGGAATTGCCAATCGCTACGATCAACAGCAAAGGCAGTTTGCATATGAAGATTACTGCAGAACGGGGCAGAGGCTACCGTCCGGCAGAATCCAACAAACGCGATGATCAGCCAATTGGCGTAATTCCTGTTGATTCTATCTTTACACCAGTGTCACGTGTAACATATCAAGTTGAGAATACTCGTGTAGGTCAAATCACTAATTACGATAAACTTACCCTTGATGTATGGACAGATGGAAGCATTCGTCCTGAGGAAGCAGTTTCTCTAGGTGCGAAAGTATTCAATGAACATCTGAATATTTTCATTGGGTTGACCGATGAAGCGCAAAACGCAGAAATCATGGTCGAAAAAGAAGAAGACCAGAAAGAAAAAGTTATGGAAATGACCATTGAGGAACTTGATCTGTCAGTCAGATCCTATAACTGCCTGAAGCGTGCTGGAATTAATACAGTTCAGGAGCTTTCAAATAAATCAGAAGAAGATATGATGAAAGTACGTAACCTTGGCCGTAAGTCACTTGTGGAAGTAAAACACAAACTTGAAGATTTAGGTCTCGGACTGCGTGATGACGATTAATAGATAAGACACCTTTAGAATTTCCAAAAAGGGAGGGAAAGTCCATGGCTAGAAAGTTAGGTCGTACAACAGACCATCGTTTGGCATTGCTTCGTAACCTTGCTTCAGATCTGATCATTCATGAGCGGATTGAAACAACGGAGGCAAAAGCGAAAGAACTTAAATCAATCGTTGATAAAATGATTACACTTGGTAAACGCGGTGACCTTCACGCGCGTCGTCAAGCTGCAGCATTCTTATATAACAAAGAGGCTAACGACAACGAAAACGTTATTCAGAAACTCTTTGATGACGTTGCTGCACGCTACGAAGACAGACAAGGTGGATATACACGTGTTCTTAAGCTTGGTGCTCGTCAAGGTGATGGAGCAGAAATGGCAATCGTTGAGTTAGTATAAACAAAACGTACGCGTTAAGGGGCAGGACTGAATCTCTTCCATGAGGTGAATCCAGGCCCTTTTTTTGTAGGACCGGGACAAAGGGGACAGGCTCCATGTCCCAAATCATTGGGACACGGAGCCTGTCCCCTTGTCCCTTCTGGGGGGAGGAACAACGGAATGCGGAATAAGTTGATAGAATTCAAAAATGTATCATTCAAGTATGGGGAAGAGCAACCATGGGTCCTGAAAAATTGTTCATTTGAAGTATATGAGAATGAGGCCATTGCGATCATAGGTCACAATGGATCGGGTAAATCTACCATAGCCAAACTTATGAACGGGCTTCTTTTTCCCCAGGAAGGTGAAATAGTCATCAATGGTCAGCGTGTTACCGAAGAATCTATTTGGGAAGTTCGGAAAGAGGTCGGGATGGTGTTTCAGAATCCGGATAACCAGTTTGTCGGTACCACTGTTCAGGATGATGTAGCATTTGGCATGGAGAATCGTGGCATTCCCCGAGAGATCATGATTAACCAGATTGATAAGATGTTAACAGCGGTGGGCATGCAGGACTATCTGATGACAGAACCCCACAAATTGTCAGGCGGGCAAAAACAGCGTGTAGCCATCGCCAGTGTACTGGCAATCTCCCCAAAGGTACTTATTCTGGATGAGGCTACTGCTATGCTCGATCCCAAAGGCCGGAAAGAAATTATGAAGACGGTCACGGAAGTTCAGGAAGAGCATCAACTTTCTCTGATAACTATTACTCATGACTTATATGAAGTGGTGCAGGCAGAGCGTGTAATCGTTATGAACAAAGGGGAAGTTTGGGATGAGGCGACCCCGCGTGATATTTTTGCGAAGAAAGAGGAGCTACGCAAAATTGGCTTAGATGTACCGTTTGTTGCAATCTTATCCGATGAACTCAAGAAAGCGGGCATAGAGATGAAACGGGAAGCCTTAAATCAGGAAAAATTGTTGGAGGACCTATGGACATCACATTCAGAAATGTAAGCTATATATATCAGGAAAATACACCGTTCGCCCATAAAGCAATCGATAATCTTTCCTTTGACATCCCATCTGGTTCCTTTGTGGCGGTGATTGGCCATACAGGGTCGGGTAAATCTACTCTGATTCAGCACTTAAATGGATTGGTCCGCCCAAGTAAGGGTGAGGTTATCATAGGGGATTTCCGTCTGAGCAGCGAGGGTAAACCTAAGAATATGAAAGAACTGCGCAGTCGAGTAGGTGTGGTGTTTCAATATCCGGAACACCAACTATTTGAGGAAACAGTTGAGAAAGATATTGCTTTTGGTCCTCAGAATTTCGGTGTATCGGAAAATAAAATACAGGACCGGATTCGCCAGATTATCCCTCAGGTTGGTTTGCCTGAAGAATTACTGGAGCGGTCACCGTTTGATTTGAGCGGTGGACAGATGCGCCGGGTGGCAATTGCTGGAGTGCTAGCAGTCAGACCGGAAGTGCTCGTCCTCGATGAACCAACTGCAGGACTCGACCCTCGTGGACAAAAAGAAATGATGAAAATGTTTTATGAATTACATAAAACACAGGGACTAACGACTGTTCTAGTCACCCACAGCATGGAGGATGCCGTACGATATGCAGATCATGTAATTATTTTAAACAAAGGCACCAAATACATGGAAGGTAACCCGGAAGAGGTATTCACGCAGAAAGAGGCGCTGAATCAGGTGCAACTTGATGTACCGGAAATGGTGGAGTTCCTGAATGCGTTTGAGGCGAAATTCGGAGTTAAAATACCTTTTCGAAGACAATCAGCGGCTGAGATTGCCCGGGAAATACGAAGTGTGCTGAAGGGGGACCCCTCATGAATAATTCACTGATAATTGGTCAGTATGTACCGGGCCAGTCCCTTGTTCATAAACTCGATCCGCGAACCAAGATTACAGTCATTTTCTTCTTTGTTTTTGTTGTATTTTTTGCTAATTCAGCGATCAGTTATGGAATACTCACTATATTCGCATTGACAAGTATGCTTACTACAAGAATACCGATGCGCTTTATTATCAAGGGATTAACACCTGTTTGGTTTTTGATTATATTTACATTTATTCTGCATCTGATCGTGACAAAAGAAGGCACTGTACTTTTAAGTATATTCGGACTTGAGATTTATTCAGGAGCAATTATAAAGGGGTTTGAAATCTCTATACGGTTTTTCCTGTTGATACTGATGACTTCGTTACTGACCTTGACCACAACCCCTATTGAGATTACCGATGCAATTGAGGAAATACTTCATCCGCTAAAGAAAGTCAGATTCCCTGTACATGAATTGGCGCTGATGATGTCAATTTCACTTAGGTTTATCCCTACTCTAATGCAAGAAACAGAAAAAATATCGAAAGCGCAGGCCTCCCGTGGTGTAGATTTTCGTACAGGCCCTGTAAAAGAGCGAATAAAGGCAGTTGTTCCATTATTAGTACCTTTATTCGTCAGCGCGTTTAAACGTGCTGAAGAGCTCGCAATGGCTATGGAAGCGCGTGGCTATCAGGGCGGGGAAGGCCGGACAAAGATACGGGAATTGAAGATTGAAAAACGCGATATCTGGATTTATATTTTATTTATTATGGTTATTGCCGGACTATTGCTAACCAGGAATTATTAGTATGTATGTAAGGCTGGAGGCTGTATGGAGAAAATAAAATGCATAATAAGCTATGATGGAACAAATTTTTCCGGGTTTCAGATACAACCCGGCAAACGGACTGTCCAGGGAGAATTGGAAAAAGCGTTAACCAAGATGCATAAAGGGGAACATATCCGTATACAGGCGTCCGGACGAACTGATACTGGGGTCCATGCCAAAGGGCAGACGATTCATTTTGATTCCCCGTTTGAATTGCCAACTGAAAACTGGAAGCGGGCCCTAAATACTTTGTTGCCTGCAGATCTCTACATTAATCAGGCGCAAATTGTTCCTGATACCTTCCATGCACGGTACGACGTAGTGGAAAAAGAATACCGTTATTATGTATGGAATGAGCGGGAAACTGATGTTTTTAAACAGAATTATTATTATCAGTTTCCATATCCACTGAATATCCATGCAATCCAGGAAGCCTGCCAGTACTTTGAAGGCACCCATGACTTCACAACCTTTTCCTCGGCAAAAGCAACGATAAAAGGCGGGAAAGAGCGGACTATGTATGAGGTTTCCTGCAACAGGGACGGCAGTCAAATTGAATTTGTTTTCCGTGGGAGCGGTTTTTTGTACAACATGGTCCGGATTATTGTTGGTGCCCTGCTTGATATCGGTCAGGGAAGACGCAGTCCGTCAGAGATAGCCGTCTTGCTTGAAAAAAAGGATCGACGGCTGGTTGGCGCCACCGTTCCTGCACAGGGCTTATACTTATGGCAGGTTAAGTATGAAGATTGAACTATCTTGCCTGCCGACGCCAAGTTTTCTAATTGACTTTCTCAAAACTTAGTGCTAAGGGTTGACACAGACACCAGTTATGGTTTATGATGATTCTTGGCATTTTATTTCTAAAACCGCGATTAGCCCCGGAAACTAATTGTGTTGAAGATATAGGAATAACAAGTGAAAACGACTAATGAAATATGGAGGGAAACCATCATGCGCACAACTTTCATGGCAAATGAAGCGAATATTGAACGCAAATGGCTCGTTGTGGATGCAGAAGGCAAGCGTCTTGGCCGTCTAGCAAGTGAAGTTGCTGCAATCCTTCGCGGAAAGCACAAGCCAACTTACACACCACACGCAGATACAGGTGATCATGTAATCATCATCAATGCTGGCAAAATTGAATTGTCAGGTAAAAAACTAACAGATAAGACTTACTATCGTCACTCAAACCACCCAGGTGGTATTAAATCTCGTAGCGCGAACGAAATGCGTACGAAATATCCTGAACAAATGCTTGAGCTCGCTGTTAAAGGCATGCTTCCAAACGGTCCACTGGGACGTAAAATGGGTAAAAAGCTGCACGTATTCGGCGGTGCGGAACACAATCACCAAGCACAGAAACCAGAAGTTTACGAACTTCGCGGATAATTAAAAGGAGGTAACGTAATTGGCACAAGTACAATATTACGGCACAGGCCGTCGTAAACGTTCAACTGCACGTGTACGCCTGGTTCCCGGAACTGGACGTGTACTAATCAACAATCGCGATGCGCAGGATTATTTCCCATATGAAACACAGCGCATTATTCTAAACCAGCCATTGGCTGCAACTGAAACTGAAGGCACTTACGATGTACTCGTTAATGTGCACGGTGGAGGTTTCACTGGCCAAGCCGGCGCAATCCGTCACGGTATTGCCCGTGCACTTCTGGAAGCAGACCCAGAATACCGCGGTACACTTAAGCGTGAAGGATATCTAACTCGTGACGCACGTATGAAAGAGCGTAAGAAATACGGTCTTAAGAAAGCACGTCGTGCACCACAGTTCTCAAAGCGTTAATATCTTTTGTAAAAGACTCTCAACTTTATTGGTTGGGAGTCTTTTTTTAATCACCCCATTACACTACCAATATAAATCTAGTATGATAAGGAAAGAAAAAGTAACCAGGGGGACTGCAAATATGAGCGAAATTAAACGACTCACCGAGGCGCACTATGACGAAATTTTTGCTTTGTCGCAATTTGCCTTTCAGTACGAATTAACAGATGAGGCAATGGTGAAAAAGCGCGAAGAAGCTGAACGGCATATTATCTGGGGAACAAAAGATTATGACAAAATAACCGCAAAACTGCATTTACTTCCGCTTCCCTGTTATATAAACGGCAAAGAATTTGAAATGGGTGGAATTAGCGCCGTCGCCACATGGCCAGAGTACCGACGGAAAGGCAATATTAAAAAGCTGCTTGAGCATGCCTTGTATTACATGAAGGAGCATGGTCAGATGGTATCGTTCCTTCATCCGTTCTCGATCCCATTTTACCGTAAGTATGGCTGGGAGCTTGCCTTTACCGAAAAGAAATACACGATTCCAATCGAGCGACTAATGAAGGATTGGAGTGTTGATGGTTATGTGCGACGTACAGATGATATCAGTCTGCTGCAAAGGATTTACACCGATTACGCAAAGCAGTTCAACGGCCCGCTTGTCCGCGACGAAAAATGGTGGAAACAGCGGGTGCTGACAGGGAAATTAAACAAAGCAGTAGCGTATAACGGAAAAGACCAGGCTGAGGGCTACATATTGTATAAAGTAAAAGATGAGGTAGTAACCATTGAGGAACTGACATATCGGACGCTCGATGGCCTGAAAATCCTGCTTCAATTTATCGCCAATCACGATTCGATGGCCCCAAAAGTGAAAATGACGGTACCGGAAAATGATAACTTGCCATTGCTGATTGATGAACCACGGTTTGAACAGAAGTTGGAACCGTACTTTATGGCACGGATTGTAGATGTGCCGCAATTTCTGAGGCATTACCCCTTCAATGATGCTGGTGACCGATCGATAACACTAGTTGTTGAGGATTCTTTTATGCTTGAAAACAGTGGGACCTATCAGATTTCCCAGCGTGATGGGAAGACTGCTGTGACACACATAAAGGAAAGAAAGGAAGAGGGTGTTCAGTGTTCCGTACAACAGCTGGCAGGAATCCTGCTTGGTCATAATCGGCCGGAGGAATTATACCGGCTTGATTTGCTCAAAGGAACAGCGGAAGAGGTAGAAACACTTGAGGGATTTATACCCCATCGGCAGACATTCTTTCCGGATTTCTTTTAGGAGAAAGTGCGAATAACCTCAATTATTGGAAAAATATATTAAAATAAGTGGGATATTATAGTATATTAAGTTAAAATGGATAATAAATAGAAATAATTTGAAATTTAAAGGAATGTCGCACATGTCTTACCCGATTAACATGATAAAATTTTTCTTTCCACTCAATGATCATTTATTCCGCATTCAAAAGGCTGAGTCATTTAAAAACCTCTGGAAAGTCTTTTTTCTTTTATTGCTTAGTACGGTTGTTGTCTATTTTTGGATGGCAAGTCTTGGGCTTGGTTCGGACACTGTTTCGGTAAATGCAACTGAACTAGCCCCTTTAGAGTATGAGGCAAGCAAACTTTGGTTTGTTCTTGGAAGAATGGGTTACGGTCTCTTACTGGCGGTTTTGATTTTGTTACTGCCGTCACTCTGGTTCTATGTGATTACTGGTATACCATACAAGAAACTGCTGATCATGCAGCAGGCTGTTCTCCTCGTTATGTTGCTTGAACGGATTACCTGGATACCGCTTGCGGTTTATTTTGGACTGGAATGGTTTGTGTCACCATTGTCATTCGGAATTATTGCATCCTATTTTACGGAATTACCTTGGGTCACAGCTTTCTTTGGGGCTATATCACTGTTCCAATTATGGATTATTTGGTTTCAGGTAAAGTTCTTGCGATATATGTCGTCAACCAAAAGAGGATGGATCTGGGCCGGCGTAATATCGCTTCATCTATTATATTGGGCCCTTGCAGCAGCTTTATCATTTACAGATATCTATCTCATAAGCGGGTGGTTTGAATGAAACGCAGAAATATTATAATCACACTGGCTATTCTGTTTGCTGCTGTCAATAGTCTGCTGGTGTATTTGGATAAAGAAGACAGGGTCCCGCGTTTATCCTATGTTGAAGAATGGTCCCAGACGTTTGAAGAGGATCTATATGTTGAACTGGAGACGCCGGGAGTGCTCACAGCGCTTACGCAGAAAAACGTTTACTTCGATGAGGACCGGGGAAGCTTTGGGGAATTTCTTGTGAATAGTAATGACAAGGTGGACGTTGGGGACGGGCTATTTACATACAAAGCACACGATTATTATGAAACAAAATCTTATCTTGAAAATGAAGTCAGTAAGCTGAACAGTCAGGTTGCTGCAATTGAACAGGCAATCACTGATATTTCTTTATACAGTATTCCGGAGGCTGAAGTAACTACCGAACTGGAGAGTGAGGACAGCACCTTGGTAATTGCAAATGAATCGGCTGAAGCAGACTACCGGAAAGAGCAATATTTGGCTGAGAAAAATAAAGAGCTTGCCTTAAAAGAAGCTGAGCTGCAAAGTTTACAAACCCAATTGTCTGAGCTAGAGACCAGCGGGGACATCATCACCGTAGAAAGTCCGTACGAGGGAATTGTTACGGAGGTATCCGAGTCGCTGAATGACCCACTACTTACCATTAGGGACACGGAGCTGAAAGCAGAAGGGGAACTAACCGAGTCAGAGCGAATGAAAGTGCAACAGGAAATGCCGGTGGAAGTAATCGTACGGGAAGATGGCTCCGTGCTGGATGGAACTGTTCAGGAGGTTAGCCAGTCACCTGAAGATGTTACGGTTGAAGGTACAAGCACTTATCCCCTCCAGGTGGGACTTGCTGAGGGAAGTGACATAGAGGGATTGCTGCCGGGGTATCATACAACCATGGCAATTACACTGAAAAAAGCGGTGGGCGCAACGGCAGTCATGGACGACGAAGTGTATAATAAGAGAATCTGGGAAATGACACCCGAAGGAAAACTCGATAAGCAAAAGATTGAAACAGGTATTCATGTGAATGGAATGTACGAGATAACTAAAGGAGCAGAATCCGGTCAGTGGATTGCTGCTGAAGAAAATTCTCAATTCAGGGACGGGGCACCTTTTATTACGCCAGTTCAATTGGATAACATACAATGGAAACATTTGGGGAATTATGATAATGTTAGCTGGAAAAAGTATTTTGTCACCGGCCTGCTGTCAAGATAATGTTTTAACAGCATTGGCTTGTGGTAAAACTTCTTAGAAAGGGAGGGTACATATTCAATGGAATTAGTCTATGTAGGAGTTTTGCTTTGTGCATTGGCATTCGCTTTAGTCGTCATATATGCTTCCCTCGTATTGAACCGTGTTGCAAGCACAATGCAGACACTTGGCACCACATTGAACGATATGGAGAAAAAAATGCAGCAGCTTACTCCTGAATTACAGAATACCGTTAAAGAAACGAAGAAAATCGTCGATGATTTTGAGGACAAAATTTCGGCGACCGATGGCTTTTTCGATGCACTTCACAATATTGGTATTTCCGTGAATTCCTCGAATCGAATTTTAAATCAGCAAGCAAAGAAGCTTCCTGAGTATACATCTAAACAGTCATTGGATAGACTGTCAGAAGGTATCAAATGGGGAGATGCAGGATATCAGCTGTACAAGAAATGGAAAAACAGAAACAATCATGAAATCGTCGTTCGTGACGAAAACCTTCCAACGAAAAAATAAGGAAATGAGGGATCAGGGTGAGTTTAACAGGAATAGGGGTCATATTAATCGGAATAGCTTTTCTTGTTTTGGCAATTTATTTGGCCTGGACATTAAATAATCTGGCGCATGTTCTTCGTGGGATTGAAAAGACGGTTGATCATTTACCGGATCAGCTCGATGATATTTTCAGGGAGACAGGTAATCTGATTAATCAGACCAATAGCACGGTATCCGATGTAAACGAGAAATTGCGGGCAATCAGTCCATTATTCTATATTGTTGGGGATGTAAGTGAAATGTCGAGAAAGTTGACGTCTCCATTGTCCAAGTTCAAAATGTCCGCCAGAAAGCGAAAAGAGAGCCAATAAGAAAATCCCCAGTGATGGGGATTTTTTAATTTGTACTTTTTCTATGCAGTAAGGAAGACCTTCCCATCTCCATAAGGACAACTACGACAATCGCTGAAAAGCTCAACGATTGTCGCTTTTTTTAGTGTTTGTATGTTGATACATCATATAACCCAGAGTAACAGCACCGTATATGCCTTCTAGATTATTACGTTCAACAAAAGTACTGCCGCTAGTTGATTTTGATTTCATTTTTTCTGCCAAAAATGCCATATGAGATGCAAGGTCGCGTGTGGCCTCCCCGGCATTTTGGATAATAGTAAAAATCGGGCTTAACTTCTTTGTCTGTTCCGTTACTTGATTTAATGTATCTCTCGTACTTGAGATTGTGGTTTTTACCTCGGATGTAATATCGGAAACCTGCTGCGGAAGGTTATCAGTTGTTCCTTTTAGACCCGCAATTACTCCCGTTAGTTTGTTCAGTGGTTTAATTAAAAGGAAAACAAGTATCAAAAATGCGATACCAATTATAATGACGCCAATTCCAATCCAGTCCATCTGTTAACATCCCTCCTGTACCCTTCTTAGTTTAAAATACCACCCTGATTCATTCTATAAACTACCCAATAGTATAATCATAAACAACAATCTTGTCCCATACAATAATTAAAGCAGAATAATAAGGGGCGAATGCGATGGAACGGTATCTAAAGGTGATTGTTTGGGGGTTAGGTTTTGTTGTTTTAGCATTTCTTATTCAGTTACCAATCAATAAAGTGGACTCAACTTGGCAGACCTGGTCACTGCCACTGTCAGGAAAAACAATTGTAATTGACCCTGGACATGGTGGACCTGATGGCGGTGCAGTCGGAAAAGATGAGACACTTGAGAAGGACATTGCACTGGCGGTTTCAAAAAAAACACAGGATTACCTGCAGCAGGCGGGAGCGCTTGTCTATTTAACAAGGGATAAGGATACCGATCTTGCTGATAAGGATACAGCGGGATTATCTAGACGGAAAGCACAGGATATCCGGAGACGGCTAGAATTTATTAAAGAAAAGGAAGCGGATTTTTTCATTACACTCCATTTAAACGCTTTGCCTTCTTCCAAATGGAGCGGAGCGCAGACTTTTTATTATCCGAAGTATGACAAAAGCAAGCATCTAGCAACAATGATCCAGGAAGAGATTATCCGGAATCTTGAAAATACCACACGAAAGCCATTACCACTTAAAAGTGTCTACCTTCTTAAATACGCTGAAACACCCGGAGCCCTTGTGGAAATTGGTTTTTTATCGAATGAACATGAGCGTGAACAGTTGAAAAAGGAAGAATATCAGCAGAAAATGGCTGGAAGCATTTATGAAGGTATTCTTCGTTATATGACAGAAAAACCCAAAAAAGATTAAATTCGGAGTAAGTAGCCTCCCATGATTCATATCACTTAGCATCTGAGTGATTTGTGTTATACTAGCGTTGTATCGCAAATAGTTACAAAAAGTTCATTTATACAACGCTGGGAAAGGGATGGTGACAATATGCTGACGAAAGATGAAATCAGGGATTTGTTAAAGTCTGTTAAAGATCCATTTTTACATAGAACACTTGAAGAAACAGAAGGTATAAAGGAAATCACCATAAAAGAAGAGAAAAAGCATGTCAGTGTAAAAATTGGGATAGGAAAAACAAATACCGCTGAACAAATGCAGCTCCAGCAGGAAATTGTAGGTATTCTGAAAAAGAACGGGGCTACAACTGTAGGTCTTCGTTTTGAGCAATTGCCTGATGAGATTATCCAGAAGTACCAGCCGGCAGCTGAAGCGGATAAGGAAAAAACATTGATGGGTGGCGCTAAACAACCTAACTTTATCGCTGTAGCCAGTGGTAAAGGTGGGGTTGGTAAATCAACTGTAACCGTCAACCTGGCAATGTCATTGATGCGTCTTGGCAAAAAAGTCGGTATCATTGATGCTGATATTTACGGTTTCAGTGTTCCGGATATGATGGGCGTGGAAGAACGGCCTGCAGTACGTGGCGAAAAGATAATTCCTGTGGAACGTTTTGGAGTAAAAGTCATTTCAATGGGATTCTTTGTAGAAGATAACTCTCCAATCATCTGGCGTGGACCAATGCTTGGTAAAATGTTGAACAGTTTCTTTAAGGAAGTAGAGTGGGGCGACCTTGATTATTTACTACTTGACTTGCCACCAGGTACAGGCGATATTGCGATGGACGTTCATGAAATGCTGCCTACCTGTAAAGAGGTCATCGTTACAACTCCACATCCAACCGCGGCTTTCGTAGCGGCGCGTGCTGGCCAAATGGCGCTTAAGACTGAGCATGAGATTCTTGGTGTAGTGGAGAACATGGCTTACTTTGAAAGTAAAAAGACAGGTGAAAAAGAGTATGTTTTCGGACAAGGCGGTGGCAAGAAGCTTGCTGAAGTCCTGAAAACCCAAGTGCTTGGCCAGTTGCCGTTGCAACAGCCATATGAAGATGAGGATGAATTTTCTCCATCTGTTTATCAGCAGGATCATCCGCTAGGAAAAGAATACCATAAAATTGCTTCAAAAATTGTTGCAAAAGTGGAAGAGTAATAAATAAAGGTATACGGATTAAGTCCGTGTACCTTTTTTGCAAAATTCTTTGTCAGCGTTTTCCCTGCTTCAACATACAGGGCATTCCAAACGATGGAGGACGCCTGTGTTTTTGCCTCAAAGCAATAAAAATGAGCCTGAAGGAACAAATCCTTTAAGCTCATTTTTTGAGGTAGGGTATTTGCGGTTGAGATGCAGGTGTAGGATTCTTTATTATGGCCCACCACCAGATCCTCCACCACCACCACCTTGGCCGCTTCCGCCACCACCGGCACCTCCACCGCCTTGACCGCCACCACCAGATTTCTGTTCTTGCTGCTTACCTTGTTCCTCGGCAGCTTTCAACAGAAGTTCAGTGATTTTAGCCTGGAAGAGGGGTGATTCTAGCGTTTGCTGTATGGTTTCCTGTAGGTGCTTGCGGAATTGTTGGCTTTTCATAACGGTAATCATTTGCTTTTCCACTTCAGGGTTTTTCATAAGTTCAAGCATTTGTTTCTGATAATCAGGGTCTTTCATCAGGTCTTTCATCAATTTTTTATGTTGATCAGACATTGACTTAGCATAATCTTTTACGAATTTTGGGTCTTGGAATAACTTGGTCCACATTTCTTTACTTTTTTCGGAGGCAAGGAATTCACTTATGGCTTTTTTAACAGCATCTGATTGAATGACAAGTTGCTGTTTCAGTTTTTCGTCAGACAGGATCTCAACAAGTGCTTTTTTACCATCTTCGGTTTGCAGTATATCAACGACCATTTTTTTGGTCGTATCATAATCGGCCTCTTTCCCGGCAGTTGCCCCGCCTCCATTACAGGCGGATACGAATACCAGGGAGGAAACGGCCAGCATAATTAATATCTTCCGAAACATTGGGATCCTCCTTCCTCATATAGTTAATATGAGTTTTCTGAAGGAAAATTATGCGCGCAGGAGAGGAAAAATGCCCACGTTCATGATAAAATGTGTTGAGGCATTTAGACAGTTGTAGGAGGAAATTAGATTGAACAGTCGTAAATGGGTAGGGCTATTTATAAAAACGTTAATAATTGGTGCAATCACCGGTTTAATTACCAGTTTTTTTATAGAAGCCGCTTTATACAGTAAATATCTGGCGCCGCTTAACTTTGGCGAGCTGGCCGGATTGGTAATTTATTTCGTGGGGCTTGGATTGCTATTCAGTGTAATCAGTCAGACTGGTTTTTTTGTTTATTTATTCATTAACCAATTCGGTTTAGGGTTATTTCGGTCTTTCTGGCCAACCGTACAAGTTCTCTTGATTGCCTTTGTAGTGTTTGACCTTGTGTATTTTCCATATCAGGCAGCTGATGGCAGCATTTCGATATTCTGGCTTATCCTTATGTCGCTGGCAATACTAGGGTATGGATGGGCTATAGCTGAAATTAAAGCAAGGCAGACTAACAGGCGGGCTTTTGTTCCGGCACTTTTTTTGATGGTAGTAATGACGACAATTGAGTGGGTGCCTGGTCTGAGGACATCTGGAACGGATTACGCATGGCTGATGATTATACCTTTACTTGCCTGTAATACATACCAGCTTTTAATGTTGCACCGAATAACACGCAATAAGTAATGATAAAGGAAGTAAATAACTAAACAAATCCCTGATGTGAATAAACACATCAGGGGTTTTTCATTCAACCAGTTTTGATTCTGCGTGTGCCTGACTGATAAGTTCTGAAATAGTAACAAATGTAAATCCCTTATTCTTCAGTCCTGGTAAAATCGTTTTTAAAGCGTCTGCTGTTTGTTTAACAGAGTCTGACGCATGCATTAGAAGGATATCGCCGTTCCCGGTCTCTTTCATAACAAAGTCAGTTATTTTTTGGGTACCCGGGTTTTTCCAGTCATTCGGATTTACATTCCAATGAATTACAGTAAAGCCCATTTTTTCTGCTAGTTCAATTATTTCTTTGTTAAAATGCCCGCTTGGTGGTCTAAGTAACGTAATGTCTTTATATCCCAGCTTTCCAAAAATCTCTTTAGCATGGAGTAAATCTTTCCGTACCTGATCGATTTCTTGATCCAGATAACTCTTATATCGGTATCCGAGCATACCTAGTTCATGGTCGCCCTCGTTTATTTTCTCCAGTATTTTGGGGTGGCGTTCGGCCCACTCTCCACTGACAAAGAAGGTTGCCTGTACCTGTGCCTGTTCTAATTGCTTTAATATGCTATGTACTTTTTCTTCTCCCCAGCTGATATTGAACGTTAATGAAATTGCGGGTTTATCGGCATCCCCACGTGAGACTGCAGCAGGCTCCTCATTGGAGAAAGCGGTAAAAACTTCATTATTTTGAATCCATAGCAAGGCTGCGGTAATAAATGCCACTAATACTACAACAGCGTAGCGCTTCCACTTATGCAATCGAAAAGTATAAAAGTGATCCATCCATTTATCATTCCCTTCAAATCCTTTTATATTAATTCTATGAGGACAAATACAGAATATGAACAAGCCTCTTGGTTCTTTTTTACTAAACTTGAGAAAATAGGATAAAAAAGATGAATTATGGGGAATAGTAATCCTTAATGAAAGGTTTGCCAGTCTATAATCTGTTTTATACCGTATGATCGGGGTAATATATGCTACAGAGTGAGTAGACTTACTGGTGAAAGAATAAAGGAACGACATACGCATTTAATTTGGCGGTTAAGAATTATATAAGGGTTTCTAAAGTATTTAAAAAAATCCTTTTAACCAATGCCGGGTTTTCCAATGAATAAGGTAATAAGGTCAGGTGAAGCGGAATGTTAGGATTATTGATTAATGAGATGGAAGCAAAAGAAATGGAGTACCTGTTAAAGCGCGAACTGGAGGAACTACTGCTGGATTTAGATGACCATCGAATAGATCATTTGGTCAAGCGGGCTATGAAAGAAAGATACAGAACACTTTTCAACTTGTTGCGAAGAGTGGCAACCCATGAAGAATGTTTGAAGTATTTGCCGAAAAGGACAGAAAACAAGTAATATCCCGCCTGCTCGGGTGCGAGATAAAATAATGTACTTACTGACCAAAAAATCGCTCGATTTTTTGGTTTTTCTATTGAACTTATCTATGGAGTATGCTATATTAATCTCTGTTGCCAGTTAAGTGCCTAACAAATTCTTTGTTTTAAAAAAAACATAAAAAAAGTTATTGACATTCAATTGGAACCATGATAAATTATATCTTGTCGCAAAAAACGACAGACAACAAATTGATCCTTGAAAACTGAACAAAACAACCAGTATGTCAAGAAGACAGGAAAAGCATTTAATGCTTTCC
>NZ_JBHSFU010000009.1:0-132535 GCF_042654125.1 Virgibacillus kekensis | reverse complement strand
TCGAGTGAGTAAGATCCCTCAGAGACGATGAGGTTGATAGGTCCGAGGTGGAAGCGTGGTGACACGTGAAGCTGACGGATACTAATAGATCGAGGACTTAACTAAATCTTTACCTGATGTCATGCGTACTCTTATTTAGTTTTCAGGGTGCAAACCTATAGAAGGTCTGGTAGTAATAGCGGAGAGGTCACACCTGTTCCCATGCCGAACACAGAAGTTAAGCTCTCCAGCGCCGATGGTAGTTGGGGCTTTGCCCCTGCGAGAGTAGGACGCTGCCAGGCATTTTTTGTATAGTTTTTTAACTTTATATGTATTATAATATAGACGAGTTCAAGACCATGTTGGTCGGTTGTATTAAATAATATTAATATTCCACAGTAGCTCAGCGGTAGAGCAATCGGCTGTTAACCGATCGGTCGTAGGTTCGATTCCTACCTGTGGAGCCATTTTGCTTCCATAGCTCAGTCGGTAGAGCACCACCATGGTAAGGTGGGGGTCAGCGGTTCAAGTCCGCTTGGAAGCTCTCTAAAAACGTTTAAATCTCTGCCGATTTAAACGTTTTTTTGTGTACTAATATAAAATTATTCGGATGGGTGGCCATTATTAGATGGGAAACGGAATTTCCTTGGTGATTGTATTTGCATTTATTGTTACAGTAGCTGAGCTTCTAGTATCGTATTTTCTAATAAAAAAATATAAAAGAGGCATCTGGCAGTCGTTGTATATTTCGTTGCCTGTGATTGTTATAGTATGGGTAGTAGCATTGACAAATTCATAAGCGCAGCGAGAAAGAGGCATCCACTAATTGTAAGTAGTTCTGAAACCGTGGAGAAAACTAAAAAAACAGGCGAAATAGCATACTAAAACACATTATGTTTATCACCATAAATAACAAACAAAAACGCTTGGATAGGTAATGTCCAAGCGTCCTTTTTTCATATTGCCTTGTTAAACGAACGCACCCAATAGTTTAAGTACAATACTTCACAAGCAATGAATATCTACACTTTCCAATCCGTCGGGATTTTCACCATTACATATTTTCCTGTCCACATTTCTGTAGTTACAATTAGTGTTTTATCATCTTTTTTAAAAAAATAGCCACTACCCTCTTGTTTTTGAAATTCCCAGCCATTTCCCCTAATCGTGTTCTTTAAATTCTCGTGTGATTTCCCTTGTTCCATTAGTGTAATATACCACTCATAACCATTTTCTTCAGTTATTTTAACTATATCTTCTGCTGAGTCATTCAATGATTCTAATACTTCTTTTTTACTCACTGATTCAATTGGTAATGGAGGATAATAGAATTTACTATTAAATGTCATTATACTTATAATCAGAATTAACCTGCCAATAATTATTAACCCTCTCTTCATCTAACCCCACCACCAAAAAAATCTTTATTTATTGTAAAAATACTCCATTCTTACAAAAACCCCTTGTTACACTAAAGTACCCTTTAATTGAAGTGTCGGGTGCTAATTTTCTAATTATCCTTAGGTTCATTTATACTGCTAGCAACTACCAATGAAATACCTATTACAAAAACCAGGAGAACAAGGCTAACAGAAATTCCAGATAAACTAGAGTTGTTTACTTTGGCTATTTGTACGATAATAGCACCTGTAAGTAATGACAAACAAACCATCAAAATCCCTGATATTATGTATACTAATTTCCCCACAATATTCCCCCCCTCATTGGTCTACTCTCGTTAGTGGATAAACAATTGTTTTTCTTGAACAATCGCACCCGTTGAGTTTAATAAGAATCTCGCTTTTATCACACGCATTATCCTAACTATTCAGACAATTCTATACAATATACCATATATATGTTATACTAATATATAAACAATACAATTGTTGGGAACCTTTTGACTTTCCTTAGTCTTCTTCCATCATTAAGGAGGAGACACTAAAATGTCGAAAGAAAGTCTAATAAAAATGCTTGAAACTCTTTGTCAGTACAACAATGCATACATTTAGCTCTAATGAACAACCAGTAATGACAGTACGATGCTTAAAACATACAAGGACTATAGAGATAACCAATCTTAAAAATAATACGGTCAAATTATTTGATAATATTGAAGAATCAGCGGAAGCCCTACAACTTTTAATAAATGAAAATACGATTGCTTAAACCTCTTACTCTTAAGAGGTTTTTTGTTACTCGTTTTTTGTCAAATGCCACATAAAAGTTCTCATGCTCATCTTAAACTCCTCGTTAATTGAAGAACATAATATTCAAAATCTTAATCATAACAACTACATGCTTGGTTTATAAGAATCAACATAGCAAATAGCATACCGATTAACACAGTAAAATACACTTTGACAACAACTATTGTCAATCTGCTTTGGTCTGCTAATTAGTATGCTAAATCATATGTTTCTCCACCGAAACGGAACTACTTACACTAAGTGGATGCTCTTTTAAAGTTAGCGAAAAGCCTGTATATCTGCTGCTGAGCTGTAAATACAACCAATCCAAGTACACAGAGATTAAAATAGTACCAAAACCCATTACCAAGCATATCAAGAGGTGTGGAGGCAGTAGGGGTATGGGATAGATATAAGTAGTTGGACTCCAGGCAAGGATTTATGAAAACCCCGATTATAAATGCGTAAACCAGCAGGTATCCATACGTTTCCAGCATAGATTTCAGGGTTATTTTGGCGGAACTTGTAGAAACAAGGAAAATACCGGTCCATGAAATAGCGATATGGTGGACAAAAAACTTCCAGAAACGAAAATGTGGATAATCATAGGGAAGTTCAGGAGTCACGACTGCCAGAAAAGCGGGTATCAGACCAATAAAAAATGAGATCTGTACTAACCTCTTATTGTAAGTCGCCAACGTTATGGCCCCGGTTATCCCGGCTACACCACAGAGATGCAGCGGCATGTGATCCCTTAGACTCCATATTCCTGTAACCCCTGTCCAAGTCTGGTATGAAACTTCGGAAAGAATGAGCAGGCTGAACAGGGTCCAGCGGATAATAGTAAAAGGAGTTCTTTTACTGCGGATTTTTTTTAGAAAGATAAAGAACAATAGAAGTCCCAAAAAGTAAATCATTAACATTGTCAGATGACTGGTTCCAAATGTAATGAAAGGATCACCACCTAATTCAAGCCAGTTACCCATAAAATCCCCCTTAAAAAGTGCTTATCTATGTCTATTCTTCATTATATGTGTTAGGAAGCTATTTGAAAATATAGAATTTAATATTTCTCTTTACAAAGATAGCAATCCTGTATATAATAAAAATCGTTGGTTTTTGACAAAGATTTTTTCGTATTATAAAATCCATTACTATGGCCCGTTGGTCAAGTGGTTAAGACACCGCCCTTTCACGGCGGTAACACGGGTTCGAATCCCGTACGGGTCACCACTTACTTTGGAGGATTAGCTCAGCTGGGAGAGCACCTGCCTTACAAGCAGGGGGTCGCAGGTTCGAGCCCTGCATCCTCCACCATGTGCCGGTCTAGCTCAATTGGCAGAGCAACTGACTTGTAATCAGTAGGTTGGGGGTTCAATTCCTCTGGCCGGCACCATTTTTTATGTATAATTAAATAAAAGATAGTTACAATAGTTACGGAGGGGTAGCGAAGTGGCTAAACGCGGCGGACTGTAAATCCGCTCCCTCAGGGTTCGGCAGTTCGAATCTGCCCCCCTCCACCATAATTATTGGGCTATAGCCAAGCGGTAAGGCAACGGGTTTTGGTCCCGTGATTCCCAGGTTCGAATCCTGGTAGCCCAGCCTTTTTTTATTTTAAGGGAATTTTTACATATTTAAAATGGACGAGCACCAAGGGATTCACCCGCATAATAAGAACACTTTACATCATGAGCCATTAGCTTGCCGCGAACATCCTGGAAATTACTGCTATGTGCAGGCATGCGAGGAGTTATCACGACGAGCACCAATGGACGCAATCGCTTAATCAGAACACTTTACATTATGAGCCATTAGCTCAGCTGGCAGAGCATCTGACTTTTAATCAGAGGGTCGGAGGTTCGAATCCTCCATGGCTCATCTTTTATACGAAAAAACTCTAGCGTAAAAACAGCATAAATATTATAATAGCAGATAAACAAGGTCGTTATGAGTGATAAACAACCTTGTTTATTTGCATTTTAGGCTGTTTTTTTACATAATAGATACAGCTATTTTATTTATTGACAATACAAGACTTATTTACATATATAAATAATGTTCACAAAAGGATGAGACGTTATGGAAACTTCGAGAATTCCTGGCTTTTATAAAATGGGTGTTGATGAACGCAGAGAGCTTTTGACTAAAATGGAATCCTTTACTGAGGAAGAAAAGGAATATTTATTTTCAAAAGAACCGCTGGGCACAGATACAGCTGACAAAATGATTGAAAATGTAATTGGGACATTTCCGCTTCCACTCGGACTAGGATTGAACTTTCAAGTGAACGGGAAAGACTATGTAGTGCCAATGGCAATTGAAGAGCCATCCGTTGTGGCGTCAGCCAGCTACATTGCCAAAATAGTCCGGAATGCAGGTGGCTTTACTACAGAGGCAACCGATCGGGTTATGATTGGCCAGATTCAGGTAGTCGGCTGTCCGGATTTTGAGGCTGCCAAAGAGGCTGTTCTAAAAGAAAAAGATTCCCTCATAGAAGATGCAAATGCTTCTTACCCGAGTCTTGTCGCCAGGGGTGGCGGAGCAGAGGATTTGGAAGTCCGTATATTGAATGAAGAGTCAGATTCAATATACGGTAAAATGCTCATCCTTCACATTTATATCAATACGTGCGATGCAATGGGGGCAAATATTATAAATACAATCGCCGAGTCACTTGCTCCTACTGTGGAAAAGCTGACTAAAGGTAAAGTGTATCTGCGGATTTTGTCTAATTATGCTGATCGATGCCTTGCAAGAGCAAGTTGTGTAATTCCACCGCATTTGCTGGAATCTAAAGGGTATACCGGTGAGGAAGTACGTGATGGGGTTATCCATGCGTATGAATTTGCCGCATCAGATCCATATCGCGCGGTAACGCATAATAAAGGTATCATGAATGGAATTGATCCTATCGTAATTGCGACTGGGAATGACTGGCGTGCCGTGGAAGCAGCAGCGCATGCACATGCTGCTAGAGACGGAAAGTATGGTTCCATGACTAAATGGTCGAAAGATGAGGAAGGAAATCTAGTCGGCGAACTAGAGCTTCCTATGTCGGTTGGTACTGTCGGAGGATCAATCCGCGTCCATCCCATCGCGAAAATCGCGCATAAAATCTTAGATGTTGAATCAGCACAGGAGCTTGCCCAGGTAATTGTGGCAGTGGGACTTGCCCAAAACCTTGGGGCATTGAAAGCTTTAGCTACTGATGGTATCCAAAAAGGCCATATGGCATTACATTCTCGTTCTGTTGCTATTGCAGCAGGAGCTACTGGGGAGATGATTGATATCATTGCTGAACGTTTAATTGATGAAAAGGAAATCCGTGTCGGAAAAGCTAAAGAATTGGTGGAAGAATATACAAAATGAGTGCAGAAAAAGCAACAACTTCAGAACAAACAGCTATCGGTATAGCTCATAGTAAACTAATTCTGATTGGGGAGCATGCAGTTGTACACGGACAACCTGCTATCGCACTTCCCTTTCCGCTCGTAGGAGTAGAGTCTGTAATTGACTACGTACCGGGGGCTGTTAAAATCGACAGCACATTTTATCATGGCCCACTCGATTCTGTACCGGAATCGTTAGAAGGGCTTGCTAACTGTATAAAAGCAACCTTGAAGCATCTTAAAATGCCCTGTGAAGATTTGCTGATCCGGATTAAATCATCCATACCACCCGGCAAAGGTCTTGGCTCAAGTGCATCCGTAGCTATTGCAGTAGTCCGATCATTGTTTGCCTATAATAATCAGGAATATACCGAGAACGACCTGCTTAATCTGGCAAACATTTCGGAAACATACGCGCATGGTGTGCCAAGCGGTATTGACACACTTACCATAACATCAGATTTTCCAGTATGGTTTGAGAAAGAACAGCCGGTTGATTATATTGAACCAAACGGGGATTTTTACTTTATTGTGGCTGATTCCGGACGGATGGGAGATACGCGTTCTGCGGTTGAATCGGTTGCCAGTCTTTTTAAATCAGCACCGAAACGGATACATTCCAAGCTGGAACGGATTGGGGAGCTGACCCATAAAGCGAGACATGCGCTTGAAAGTGCAAGCAAACATCTGCTGGGTCAGATGTTGAATGAGGCACAAAAAGAACTCGAAGCTCTGGGTGTGAGTGATGCAGGACTAAACAGGCTTATATATTTTGCCCGCCAGGAAGGTGCCCTTGGCGCTAAATTGACTGGTGGCGGAAACGGCGGGTGCATTATTGCACTTGCCCGTAATGAGGTACATTCCAGACAACTTACCGAGAAACTTAAAAAATTTGGGGCGCATGCTGTTTGGTCATTTGTTCTCAGAAAAAAACCAGAGTAAGCACAAAGGAGATACACAATGAAGGCTACAGCTAAAGCCCATACGAATATTGCCCTGATAAAATATTGGGGAAAACGGGACGAATCGTTAATTCTGCCGATGAATAACAGCCTATCTGTGACGTTGGATGGCTTTTATACCGAAACAACGGTGGAATTCCAAACAGAATTGGAACAGGATAGTTTTATCCTGGATGGAAAGGTAGTCACCGGCAAAGAGTATGACCGGGTTACTGCATTTCTTGACCGTATTCGGAAGTACGCTGGAAAACCGGATTTGTATGCTAACGTCGAATCAACCAACCATGTGCCCACAGCGGCTGGCTTTGCGTCTTCTGCCTCAGGATTCGCAGCGCTGGCCGCTAGTGCTGTAAAAGCACTGGGTCTTAAAATAAGTAAAGAACAATTATCCATTCTGACTAGGCAGGGATCCGGTTCTGCCTGCAGATCGGTATTTGGCGGATTTGTGGAATGGGAAAAAGGTTCACTTGAAGACGGATCGGATTCTTATGCTGTTCAAGTAGCGCCTGCTGAACATTGGGATATCCGTGTGGCTGCTGTAGTCCTTTCTTCCAAAGAAAAGAAGGTCCTGAGCAGGGAAGGGATGAAACGAACAGTTGAAACTTCTCCCTTTTACTCAAGTTGGGTGGAAAGCATCCCACATGACCTGGATAATATTAAGCAGGGTATCCGTACCAAGGACTTTAAGAAAGTCGGCGAAATTGCCGAGGCAAACTGTCTTAAAATGCATGCAACGACGCTGGCAGCTAATCCTCCGTTCACATACTGGCATGATACAACGATGGCAGTTATGCGTAAGGTACAGGACTTGAGAGACAAAGGCATACCTGCATACTTTACGATTGATGCAGGACCAAATGTTAAGGTTCTTTATCAGCCTGAGAATGAGGAAACAATACAGACTACACTCCAAGAGATACCTGGTGTCAATGATGTGATCGTGAGCCGCACCGGTCAGGGAGTATCCTATATCTAGGAGTTGACACGTTTTGACAAATACATCAATGACCGTACGTGTGCCGGGTAAATTAATGATCGCCGGAGAATTTGCTGTCTTGGAGCCGTACCAGGAATCAGTCGTCATGGCGGTTGACCGTTATGTCTACGCGAAATTGGAAGACAGCAATAAGAATTACCTATCGTTGAAGGCATTCCATCTAAACAATCTTGAATGGTCATATGACGGGGAAGAAGTAGTTATCAAGACAGAAGATGCCCGGACCACCTTTGTACGGAATGCTATGTCGACGGTCTTGGCATATTTGAATGAAAAAGGCCACTCACCGAACAACTTTCACTTATCTATCCGTAGTGAGCTGGATGATGTGGAGTCTGGCAGAAAATATGGATTAGGGTCGAGTGCGGCAGTTGTTACTGCAGTGGTTTCCGCTATTCTTAAAAGATTTTTACCTGAAGAAGCTTCGTCTAACCTTATCTTTAAACTGGCAGCTATTTCTCATGTTAAAACCCAGGGGAGTGGGTCAGGTGCGGATGTTGCGGCATCATCCTATGGAGGGTTTCTTAGATATTCTTCGTTTCAAGCAGATTGGCTGCTGCAGGAATACAAGCGTTCGGAAACTGTTTCTGAACTGCTAGTTGGTGACTGGCCTTATTTGTCCCTTGAACCGATAACGTTACCAGAAGATGTAATTATGTGTATTGGTTGGACAGGAAATCCTGCTTCGACCAGTGAATTAATTGGTAACATTAAAAAACTTAAACTAGATAACGAAGCGTTATACAAAAAATTTATGGTAGACAGTAAGGATGCAGTAAGAAAGTTCCTTGAGGGAACATCCGATTATAATGTCCCTCGAATGCTTGATGGAATTAAACAAAACAGGAGAGCAATTACCAAGCTAGGGCAGGATGCAGGAACAAATTTGGAGACCCCATTACTGAAGAAGCTAAGTGACCTTGGCGAACAGTACGGTGGCGCCGGAAAGCTTTCTGGTGCCGGCGGCGGGGATTGCGGAATCGCCTTTATGCCATCTCGAGAACAGGCTGATAAGCTGATGGAAGCATGGGAGCAGGTAGGGATAAAACCATTGCATATCACCACCGCCGAGTTAGGCGCAATGGAATATAACAAGCAGGATGACTGAATTCAGTGCATCCTGCTTTTTTTATTAATCTCTTTATTTTTTATTTTAAATAGGTCATCCCACCACCCGTATCTTAACCCTAGAACATGATCATGCCGGAGTTTCAATCTAACCCTGGAGTGTATATATATACATATTTCTGTGCGGTTGAGTCATTGTCCTTTTTTTGGCTAGAATAGTATGTAGAGGAGGCACGAATAATGAATAAAAATATGTCAATTATTGGTGTTCCAATGGATTTGGGACAAAGCCGTCGCGGGGTCGATATGGGTCCGAGCGCGATTCGATATGCTGGTCTTTTAGAGAAACTGGAAGGACTGGATTATAATGTTGATGATCTGGGGGATGTACCAATATCCCGTCCGGACAGCAGGCATGAACGTCAGGATGGGGATCTGCGGAACTTGAAGCAGGTTGCGGATGCCAGTCTGAAGCTTGCAGAAATGGTCGATCAAGAAGTATCCGATAAGCGGTTCCCACTAGTTCTGGGCGGGGATCACAGTATTGCCATAGGGAGTCTTGCTGGTATATCAAAACACTACGAGAACCTGGGAGTTATCTGGTATGACGCCCATGGAGACCTAAATTCCGCCGAAACTTCTCCATCGGGGAATATTCATGGCATGCCACTAGCGGTTAGTCTTGGGATTGGACATGAGCGGCTGACAAATATTCATGGCTACTCTCCTAAAATTAAACCGGAGAACATCGTTATCATTGGAGCACGCTCGCTTGACCCTGGTGAGAAAAAACTAATTAAAGAACGCGGCATACAGGTTTATTCGATGCATGAGGTTGATCGTATGGGAATGACTAACGTAATTTCAGAAGCAATTGAATACCTGAAAGAGCGGACTGACGGAGTTCATTTAAGTCTTGATTTGGATGGCCTTGACCCTGACGAAGCACCGGGAGTAGGTACTCCGGTTATTGGCGGTTTATCTTATCGCGAGAGCCATCTGGCAATGGAAATCCTGCAGGAATCAGCGATTCTTACCTCTGCAGAATTTGTAGAAGTAAATCCAATTCTCGACGAAAAGAACAAGACTGCCACCTTGGCTGTAGGGCTGATCGGGTCCTTATTTGGAGAAAAACTAAAATAATAAATGAGATTGGGCCGAAAGTGATAATTTATATAATAAACCGAACTATCTACCATATTCTGTAAGATAGTTCGGTTTTATTGTAACTGCCTTATCTACCACTCCGGGCAAACAAGGCGCTATTATTTAATCGACCGTGCCTAATTTCGTTCGTCTTTAGAATGTAAATCCATACTTATGTCCAGGCTCATTTTTTTTAGAAAACAGCTATCAACGCAATGACAATGATCGCAATATCGGCCATTATATGAACCAGCCAGGAATTATAAATATTATCATTATTCTCATTGAGCCAGCAAAACAGCAATCCTACCGCGAAAAGACCACTGAGCGCAAGGAGAAAAAGCCCAAAGCTGAACCATGTCAGGAAAATGGCTGTATGATAGACAGCAAATAAAAGAGATGAATAAAGATAGGCAAAACCCCTGGACTTATGCTGGAGATTTTTAAAGATAAATCCTCTGAAAAAGATCTCCTCCAGAAATGAATTACCCGCGATTACATAAAGACCGATAAACAAGAAAGTATCACTGGTGATGTTTTTTTCGGAAAGGCTGATGCCTATCCCTGCAAAATCAATCATGCCCCTGAAAGCCAGAAAAGCAGCCATCAAGATGATGAATGTGCTCACGCCAAGCAGGACGCTTATTTTCAGACGTGTCAGGTCAATTGATTTTGTACTTAGATACGAGGTCTGCATGCTGGTTTTATAATGAAAGATTAAAATAGCTGCGAAGAAAACAAAAACTTTAGCGATTGTTTTATACAGATAGTCAAATTGAAGCACCTGTTCAATCAAAAATAACAGAATTACAGATAATAAGCTTAATAGGATAATCAGAGATTTATTCGTCATAAGAACACCTGCTGGTTTTTCACCAATTGTAACACAAGGTCAAAAAAAAAAGACATGCACTACGTGTCTTTTTAAATGGGGATTTTACCCTAAATTTATATTTATTGAGGTCAGGCAGTCTGGTATTCATTTAGAAGTTCATCGAGAATTTCGCTTTTACGTACGACAGCTTCCGAGGTCAATCCATGAGTATTGCTTAATGAAATCATCTCATCGCGGCATTCTTCTATTTTTTCTAATAATAATGAAGGATAATCCACAAAACTGGCCTCCTGTCTAGTATAATAATTAATATGAAATTACCCATTGTAATCAATTCATAAACATCTTTCCTTTAAAAAAATTTGAAAAAGGTAGTCCAGAAGCATTATTAACGGTTTTTTACACAAAATTTTCTCGTAAACATTCCCTTTAGCCCACCAGTCAGTGTATACTGCCCCGTAATGAAATTGGGTACAGGGAAACGCTCGAAAAGACAATCCAGAGCGAAAATCAACTTAGGTGTTATATCTACAATAATTATAGTTTTTGTGACAAAAGCAAGTTTTTTATAAACCAGTCTAAAAATAATATGAATTTCTTTGAAACTTTGTCTGTAGTTAACTCGTATGATAAATACCGCATGGTAAGCGGAGGTCTCGGAAATGGAATCAATTATTAAAGAAAAGATTAAACAGGTGAAGAAGGGTGATCAATCAGCCTTTGAGGATATAGTTGAATTTTTTCAGAGCAAAATTTTTCAGCATTGTTTTCGGATGCTTGGAAACAGGCATGAGGCAGAGGATATTGCACAGGAAACGTTTATCAGGGCATACGTTAATATCCATACATTTGACGAGCGCCGTAAATTTTCCACCTGGATTTATCGGATTGCGACAAACTTAACAATTGACAGGATCCGCAAGCGAAAACCGGATTATTTTCTCGATGCTGAAATCAAGGGGACAGAAGGATTGGATATGTATTCTCAGCTTGCCTCAGACAATCGGCTTCCTGAGGAAGAGGTGGAAGGCATGGAGCTTCAGGATTATATTCACCGGGAAATCACTGGATTATCTCCCAAGTACAGGAGTATTATTGTTCTAAGGTATCTTGAAGAATTTTCATTACAGGAGATCAGTGAAATCCTTGACATTCCGCTTGGAACGGTAAAAACCCGCATTCACCGCGGACGCGAAGCATTACGTAAAAAGCTTCGCCATGTGTAAAGGAGTGAGATTGACATGAACTGCAATGGTGAGGCTATTGAGCTTATGCATAAATATCTGGACGGGGATCTGACGAAACAGGAAGAGGCGAAGCTGCGCATTCATCTTGAGGAATGTGAGGCATGTCAGAAGCACTTCCATGAACTTAAAAGAACAATTACACTTATTCAGAGTACGGAACACGTACCGGTCCCTGAAAACTTCACCGCTAACGTAATGGCGAACCTTCCGGCGGAAAAAAAGCGGATTAAATACCTACGATGGTTTAAAGCGCACCCTGCGCTTGTTTCGGCAGCGATTTTCTTTATTTTCATGTTCAGCGGTGTATTTACTGCTTGGAATCAGGAAGGTGAACTGGTTGTTTCCAAACAGGAAAACCTGATTATTAAAGGTGATACGGTAATCGTTCCAGAGGGCGTGACGGTTTCAGGTGATTTACTTGTCAAAAATGGAAATTTGCGGATTGATGGCAAGGTAGATGGTAATGTCACCCTTATTAACGGTGAACTTGTCGACAGTTCGCTCGAAGGATCTGGCCTGATGGCTTCTGCTGGAGGAGTCAACGGAGAACTAAAGCAGGTGGACCAGATGTTTGAATGGATATGGTTCCATCTGAAGGACATGTTCCAAAGTGTCTTTTCGCTGGGACACGTTTTGCTGACACCATAAAAATAGCTTTAATTTCAGGAAACCTGGTCTATACCAGGTTTCTTTTGCGTAGAGAGATTAACATGATACAATGAGGAATATGGTATAATAGGTAAGGTGACTAATCAGCACTAAACCTATGGAAATCGATAATAAATGCAGACAGGACGGAAACTTATGGGTGGAAGGAAGTGGAAACATGCTCGATGGGGGATTTGACTTTATACGAATAGGCATCGATATCGCTCTCGTCTGGTATGTTTTATATAAATTAATAATGTTAATCAGGGGAACCAAAGCAATTCAGCTTCTTAAGGGAATTGTTGTTGTTCTGGTTGTATGGCTCTTAAGTAGCGCGTTTGATTTGCAGACGATTCAGTATCTTACCAGTGAGGCTATCGATTGGGGATTCATTGTTATTATTATTCTTTTTCAGCCAGAACTGCGAAGGGCATTGGAACAGATTGGCCGAGGGAACATCTTTTCCCGGGGTTCGAGATCTGAGGAAGAGATTCTGGAGCAGAACATTGAATCTATTGTTCAATCCTGTAATTACATGGCAAAAAGACGTATTGGTGCTCTTATCTCTATTGAACGTGAAACAGGTATAGGGGACTATGCTGAAACGGGTATACCGATAGATGGAAAACTGACACATCAGTTGCTTACCAATATATTTACCCCTAACACACCCTTACATGATGGGGCTGTAATCATTAAAGGAGAGGAAATTATGGCGGCTGCCTGTTACCTGCCATTGTCCGAGAGCCCGTTTATTTCGAAAGAGCTAGGTACAAGGCACCGGGCGGCTATGGGCATCAGTGAGGTAACAGATGCTCTAACAATCGTGGTATCAGAGGAAACTGGGAATATCTCCTGTACGAAAAATGGTGAGTTACATAGGGAACTGGAGCAAGAAGAACTGCGTGATTTCCTTCGTAACAACCTGTCACTGTCGTTGAAATCCCCTAATTCAAAAACACGGAACTGGAGGGGGAAGAAAAATGGATAATTGGTTTAAGAGTCCATGGTTTGTCCGTACAATTTCCCTGGCTTTTGCTGTTGTCCTATATGTATTTGTGCAGGTGGAAGTCAGTCAGTACCAGAATGATCCACGAATTTTCACCGGTAATAGTGACAGTATAGAGACACTTAGCGATGTACCATTGGAAATCCGGATAGACGAAGATAAATACGTGGTAAGCGGGGTCCCTGAGTTTGTGACCGTTACATTGGAAGGGTCAACCGGCACCTTAACTGCCGCAGCAAAACAACGAAATTTTGATATTTATGTCAATTTGGAAGGCCTTGGTGAAGGTACGCATACTGTAGAGGTTCAGGCTGCCAATGCACCAGAGGATCTGCAATTGTATATCGAGCCTAAAACAATCGAGGTAACCATCAAAGAACGTGCTTCGGAAGAGTTTGAGGTAGCAGTCGATTTCATTAATACTGATCAACTTCCGCAAGGTTATGAGGTTGGCGAAATGCAGGTTGAACCGGAGAAGGTTACCATTACCAGTTCGAAAGAGATAATCGATCAGATTGCAATTGTTAAAGTCTTTGTTGACGTATCGGGGCTGAAGGAGTCCATTGACAATAGAGAGGTACCGGTTAATGTTTATAATGCCAGAGGAAAGGAACTCAGTGTCCGGGTTGAACCAGGGAGTGTAACTGTTTCTGCGGAAATCCGTAATCCTAGTAAGACAGTTCCTGTAAATATAGCAACCACCGGTGAGCTACCTGAGGGGTATTCACTGGCATCGCTATCCGCTAACATAGACGAAGTGAAAATTTTTGGAACAAGCGATGTTTTGGAAGGAATTGAAGAGGTTTCGACCAAGGAAATCAACCTATCCGATATAAAGGAATCAGGCACGGTCAATATTGGACTGGATTTGCCGAAGAATGTGACCACTTCAAGGTCTGACCCGATTGAAGTTTCAATTGAACTGGAACAGACTAAAAAAGTCAGCAATGTTCCAATAAATGTAGAGAACGCAGGTGAAAATGAGGAAATAACATTTGTGGAGCCTGAGCAGTCACAGATGGAAGTTACTGTAATTGGGCAGCAGAATAAAATAGACAGATTAACAGCAGAGGATATTGAAATGTCCATTAATGTGGAAGGTTTGGATGAAGGAGAACATGAGGTGCCTGTAAACGTGAATGGACCGGAAAACGTGGAAATCAGACCCGCATATGGACAGGTTACCGTCAATATTTCCTAGTCTTTTGTTACAATTTATGTTTTCTGAAGTCAGGTTATGCTCACAGTAGGTAAAAGGATGTTAAAGGAGAGGTACAACATGGGTAATTATTTTGGTACAGATGGTGTAAGAGGAGTAGCTAATACTGAGCTCACACCCGAACTTGCATTTAAATTAGGCCGTTTTGGCGGTTATGCAGTAACAAAAGGAATAAATAAACCTAAAATACTAATCGGTCGCGACACCCGTATTTCCGGCCATATGCTGGAGGGGGCACTGGTAGCCGGACTGCTCTCCATTGGTGCCGAAGTTATGCGACTGGGAATTATTTCAACACCTGGTGTTGCTTATCTGACAAAGGCAACCAGTGCCGAAGCAGGGATTATGATTTCCGCTTCGCATAATCCAGTAGAGGATAATGGGATTAAGTTTTTCCGGCCGGATGGATTTAAACTGACCGACGACCAGGAAAACGAAATCGAGGAACTGATGGAGGGGGAAGATAACTTGCCCCGCCCGGTAGGTGCCGATATCGGAGTGGTGAACGATTACTTTGAAGGTGGACAAAAGTATCTCTCCTTCCTGAAAGAGACAATTGATAACGACTTCGACGGGTTGAGAGTAGCGATTGACTGTGCGCACGGGGCAACATCGAGCCTTGCAACACACTTATTTGCCGACCTTGAAGCAGATATACTTTCCATTGGATCATCACCAGATGGTCTTAATATCAATGACGGATATGGATCTACGCACCCGGAAAATCTTCAGGCATTCGTTACTGAAAAGAATGCTGATATTGGGCTTGCCTTTGATGGTGATGGCGACCGCTTAATTGCAGTGGATGAAAATGGAAAACTGGTTGATGGCGATAAAATTATGTTCATTTGTGGTAAATATATGAACCAAAAAGGCGTACTACGCCATAATACGATTGTGTCCACTGTTATGAGTAACATTGGCTTCTATAAGGCACTTGAGGAAAACGGCATGCACAGTGATAAAACAGCCGTCGGTGACCGGTATGTTATGGAGGAAATGCTGAAAGGCGGCTACAACCTTGGCGGTGAGCAATCAGGTCATATTATTTTCCTTGATCACACCACCACCGGGGATGGAATGCTGTCTGCAATCCAGCTTGTTAATGTCATGAAGGAAACTGATAAGTCATTATCTGAGCTTGCAGCCGAAATGGAAACATATCCGCAGGTTTTGAAAAATGTGCGGGTAACCGATAAACACAGTGCTTTGACCAATCCGAGAATCCAGGAAGCAATTGATGAAGTTGAAAAAGAGATGAACGGGGAAGGCCGTGTACTTGTGCGCCCTTCAGGTACGGAACCACTTGTACGGGTCATGGTGGAAGCACCAACGAAAGAAGCATGTGAAAAGTATGTTGACCAGGTTGTAAAGGTGATTGATGAACTGCTTGGCATGAAATAAATCGTGTGAATAATGCTCTCCTAGTAGGAGGGCATTTTTTTGGCGTTTGCGTGCATATTGGAAGAAGGCTTAGTCGCTTTTATGAGCGCTTTTTCAAGGTTATTAAGCGGGTATTTCTTATTAATAAGCGATTTTACATGGTTATTGAGCGCTTTTAATGAATTATTGAGCGAAAATGCAAAATGAAGCACTTTCTGAGTTGTTCCTTGCCAACTATCCATTTTTAGCAGCGATCCGCAACCATTACACAAAATCCCTGCTCCGTTCCGTATGGCCTGGTAATCATGGCCTCTAATAGGTTATAATAATTTAAAATAGTTAAAAAATTAACAAGGGGGAATAAGATGATAGACTTTCCAAAACCAACAGTGGAGCAATTTTTCCGTACATATGTCATTACTGATTTTGATGTAAGCGGGGGTGAGGAGCGGCTAGTGTTCAGTAGCAACCTGAACGGTAAAATGAATCTTTGGGCGATGGATCTGCCGGAAACTTTTCCGTACCTGTTCGCGCATCAGGACGAGTCATGCAGCTTTATCAAGATTGACCCTAAGAACCGTTACGTACTGGCCGGGTTTGATAAAGATGGTGACGAAAACCACCATATATACGCAATTCCGACTGAAGGAGGTCTTCCCAAACCACTGATTACAGGGGACGAATCCGAGAAGTATTTTTTTGCGGACTTAAGCGAGGATGGGGAGCGTGTATACTATGTCACTTCAGAAGAAAATCCTTCCTTTCTTAACGCCCGGGTAAGAAATCTATCTAACGACTCGGACACCCTGTTGAATATGGGGGAGGTTTCACCGACTGAGCTCGCAGCCGTTTCAACTGATGAGGAGAAATTTGTATACCTCCGGGCCCTTGCAAATACATTTGTTACAGGACATATAAAAGTCGGAAAAGAAACTATTAGTCTTACTCCTGATTCCGAAAAGGTCCATATCGTTAATGACCCAGTATTCTCTGATGATAATACAGTATATTTTGTCACTAACTATGAAAGTGAGTACAGCTATGTAGCTAAATTTAGCCTGGATACACGAGAATTCACAAAGGTTGTGGAAATTGAGAATGAGAGTGTTGATTTTCTGAAATGGCATAAAGGGAAAAATGCACTTTATCTCGTGACGGAGAATGGTGTAAAAGATTGTCTGTATCGGTTTGAGACCGAGACAGGCGATTTGGCAAAGTTGTCGACTCCAGTCGATGTGATTGAGAAATTGCAGGTAAAAAAATCAGGTAATCTGTATGTTCTTGGCAGAAGTGCCACAGTTCCTCATAATATTTACAAATCAGAAAATGGAAGCAAATGGAAACGACTGACCAATAATCGTGTTCTTGGGCTAAGCAGCGGGGATATGGTCGAGCCGGATGTTGTATTTTACAAATCGTTTGATGGTATGGAAATCGAGGCATTGCTGTTTAAAGCTAAGCCCGAATACGATAATGGTCACACCATCTTCTGGCCACATGGGGGACCACAGGCCGCTGAGCGGAAGTTTTTCCGTGCGATGTTCCAATGTTTCCTGAACCGCGGCTATACCATCTTTGCGCCTAACTTCCGCGGCAGCACCGGGTATGGTTCATCATTTGTCAAACTGGTCGAACAGGACTGGGGGGAAGGACCGCGGCTGGATTGTGTAGCAGGAATCGAATGGTTGTTTGAAAACGATGTGACAGACAGGGATAAACTGTTCTTGGTCGGTGGAAGTTATGGAGGCTATATGACGCTGCTCCTTCACGGGCGGCATCCGGAATATTTTAAGGCGTGTGTCGATATCTTTGGGCCGTCCGATCTGTTTACTTTTGTCAATTCGGTACCGCCACACTGGAAGCCGATTATGGATCGCTGGCTTGGCGATCCAGAGCGGGATAAAGAGCGCTTTGTCCGGGATTCTCCGGTTACGTATTTGGATGGTATGACAAAGCCGATGCTTGTCATCCAGGGGGCAAAAGACCCGAGGGTTGTAAAGGAGGAATCGGACAATATTGTTGCCAAGCTTGAAGAAGCTGGCCGCGATGTTGAATATATGGTTTTAGAAGACGAGGGACATGGTTTTTCAAAAAAGGAAAATGAAATAAACGTATATTCCCGGATGTTGGAATTTCTCGACAAGCATCACGGATAAACAATGTAAAAGCAGGCGCTCCCGCGGGGGCTACCTGCTTTTAGTATTATGATCCAGCTCATTCTGTTTTTTACGGGTTGATTCAATTGCTGATTCAGTTAATTTAATCAATTCTTCATTTCCATCCTGTTTCCGTATATCGAGCGCATTTTGGAAGTATTCGATCGCCTGATCGTACTTCCCTTGATCAAACAGATTCTTACCCTGGTGTTCGTATGCAAAATCCAGGTATGCCGAATAGTCAGGGTCTTCCTCTGCCTGGTCAATCAGTTCACGGAAGATTCGATTGGATATATCAAATTCATTTTTCCATTGATGCGTATGAGCAAGCCTAAGCTTATTATAAAACGCGCTTCCTATATTGCCGGTGTTTTCTGCGATAGAGATAGCTTTTTTTATATGCCGTTCACTATCATCGAGTTCACCGATTATCCTTAAAAAAGATCCGAGGGTACCGTGGAGGTTCCCTTTTTCTTCATTAGTAGATGTATCTTCTTTTCGTAACTCATTCTGAATATACATCATTCCATGAAGCATATCCATTTTATTTACCGGGATTTCCCGGAGATTAGGTCCAAAAGTAAATTTCATGTTATAAGGTATTTCTGAAAGATTCATTGGAAGCACCCTCCCTATGGTAATAACTGTTACCAGTATACAGGAAGAAACGGGGCGGTGTACACATTCCAAACTGTCTGGGCATACTTATATTACAGCACAAATTTAGAAAAGGATTGACCATTTCTATTACTGTCGGTTAAAATTTAATGAGCCCTTTTAAACAAACTATGTTTAATTTCAGCTAATTCAGGAAAACCAAAAGGGTGGAAGCAATTAGTCAAATACAGAAAGGTGGACCGGAAAACTTCATATAACTAAAGCGCCTGAACTATCTTTGGACGGTATAAAGGTAGTTGACGAGGTGGAGGCTAATCGAATTTATCGGCGGATTCCTCCCGGTTGTACATCCCAACCGACAGGCAGCGGCTGTTAAAACAGTAAGGTGACTTGCTGGACAATACGGAGCTGCAGGATGACATAATATATAAACACGGGAAAGGGGCAGCACAAAGCCCCTGTATAACCATATACAAGGATATTTGTCTGCCTCTTTATCAAGGAGGATACAACTATGTGTGGAATTGTAGGATATATAGGAAGTAAAGATACAAAGGAAATATTACTGAACGGACTTGAGAAACTGGAATACCGAGGTTATGACTCTGCGGGTATCGCAACTTTAAATAATGAAGGACTTAACCTTTTTAAAGTAAAAGGACGTATTGCGGCGCTGCGTGACCGTGTTGATCATTCTGTGGAAGCTACTATGGGAATCGGTCATACACGCTGGGCAACACATGGAGTGCCTAGTGCAACAAATGCCCATCCGCATCAGAGCACGTCAGGCAGATTTACACTGGTCCATAACGGGGTAATCGAGAATTACCAGGACCTGAAGCGTGACTATCTTGGTGACGTTCAATTTGTTAGTGAAACTGATACAGAGGTCATCGTTCAACTTGTAGAAAAAAACTTCAAAAAGACCAATGACACAGCGGAAGCATTTCGTGAAACTGTCAGCCATTTGAAAGGTTCCTATGCACTTGCCCTGATCGATAATGAAGACCAGGAAACCATCTATGTTGCAAAAAATAAGAGCCCTCTGCTTGTTGGCCTTGGGGAAGGATTCAACCTGGTTGCCAGTGACGCAATGGCTACGTTAAAAGAAACAGACCAGTATCTGGAGATTAATGACCAGGAGATTGTACTGGTAAGCCGTAACTATGTGGAAATTCAGAAACTTAATGGTGAAACCGTGGAACGCGAGCCATACACGGCTCAGATCGATGTGAGTGACACGGAAAAGGGCACATACCCACACTTCATGCTCAAAGAAATCGATGAGCAGCCATTCGTTATGCGTAAAATCATTCAGGAATATCAGGATGAAAATAACGACCTGAAGCTTGATGAGGACATCCGTGCAGCGATGAAGGAATGTGACCGAATCTATATTATCGCTGCAGGTACCAGCTACCATGCAGGTCTAGTCGGTAAGCAGTTCATTGAGAAACTTGCTGAAATACCTGTGGAAGTGCATGTGGCCAGTGAGTTTTCATACAATATGCCATTGCTGTCTGAGAAACCACTGTTTGTTTTTATTTCGCAAAGTGGAGAAACCGCCGACAGTCGTGCCGTACTGGTAAAGATTAAAGAACTGGGTCATCCAGCACTGACCATCACGAATGTACCGGGATCCACGCTTTCCCGTGAAGCAAACTATACACTGAACCTGTATGCAGGCCCTGAGATTGCCGTTGCATCTACAAAAGCATATACAGCTCAAATGGCAGTACTGGCTATCCTTGCCGTGGATACTGCCCGTGCGAAAGGTCTAGAGCTTAGCTTTGACCCAATGCAGGAGCTTGCGATTGTTGCAAGCGCGATGGAGGCACTAACTGATCAAAAAGAAACCGTGGAAGAACTGGCCAGGGATTATCTGGCAACTTCCCGTAATGCATTCTTTATCGGCCGAAGCACTGACTATTACGTCTGTGTGGAAGGTGCGCTTAAACTGAAGGAGATTTCTTATATTCAGGCGGAAGGCTTTGCCGGTGGCGAATTGAAGCACGGTACAATCGCGCTTATTGAGGAAGGAACCCCGGTAATTGCCCTGGCTACACAGTCAGAAGTTAACTACGGAATTCGTAGTAACGTGCAGGAAGTTGTAGCACGTGGGGCCAATGCTATGGTAGTCAGCATGAAAGGTTTGGAACAGGATACTGATGCATTCGTCATTCCTGAAGTACATGAACTGCTGACATCACTGGTATCTGTTGTGCCACTTCAACTGCTTGCATATTATGCAGCTCTGCATCGCGACTGTGATGTCGATAAGCCACGTAATTTGGCAAAAAGCGTAACAGTTGAGTAAGTGAAGGTTTAGAAAAAACTATTATTTGTGTTGGTTGACAAGAAAGATCTGTCTTTAACAAAAAAATTCTGTCCTAACGAAAAGCACGCTATTCCAGATGGAGTAGTGTGCTTTTTTGTTTTTTGTTAACTTAATGGAAATTGTGCTGATGGGAAATAAGGGTAGCAAATACAGCTGTTTCATCCTCTTTGTAATATCCATGCTATTGAAATGGTATTCATCATAATATTTATGTCACAATTCCAATAACGGTATTGCGGCTTTTATATTGGTAATTTTCCAGTTAGTATATGACTGAAATGATAATATATACATACAAGGAAGGTTGATATATATGCTAAATAAATTTTATTCCGGTTTTATGGTGGAGTTCACAAGGTTATTATTAAAGCTTTTATTTATTATGTATGGCGATAAACTTAAAAATAAAAATGTATTTGAAGATATTCAAAATCTAATGAAGAGAGGACAACGAACCTTTATTGATTCTCACCAACTAAATGAAGACCTTACCAAAGGTCCAGTAGCAGGTCCTAATAGATCAACTAGAAAATTAATAAATGCATTCGTAACAAATCGCTACATTCTAGAAGAAGATGAGCAGGAATTTTATTTACATGTGGCTAAAGAATGGGTAGGCGGAATCATAAAAAGCTATCATGTCTCTTTGATTTTCGCTATCCTTTTTATAGTTACTTATTTAAGTACATTCTTTCTACACCCATATATTAGTGGTTGGATAGGCTTGTTTTGGATTATAATACTGCTCCTAAGCCCATTTATTAGTCTTTTTAGTGCTTTCTGGGTAAAAGGATGGAAGAAATGGGTGCTCATCAGTCTTAACATCTTTTTCTTTATTACATTTATTATGATAATGGCTTAATTTGAGAGTAGGAGACCTCTAATCTTTAAAATATCCCTTTCATCATGCTCTTTTCAATAGGTGTGGTTGGACTCGTCTATCTTTGACGAGTCCTTTTTTTAGTGTGCTAGGCATGCGAACATTGAGCCAAAGGGTCAAAGACCCAAGAGTATATAAACTGATTCGCAAATATTTGTAATCATAAAGGGTGTAGCAAGGTAGCCTACACCCTTTATATTTTTATTTTATAAGAGAACAATCTCTTAGGTAACTGTAAAATTCATCCCTTTTCTCTTGGTTTAACTGAGGTAACTCTTTAGGAACAATTAATGCTTGCATATCTCCAAAATATAGAAAGAGACGTTTATTATCCTGGCCCATCCTTTCAAAGGCACTCCAATCAAAAAATGATTTCGTACTTTCCATTTCTTTGTTAATTCCTTTTTCTGTAATAATTAACTTACAGTCCCCCGTCATATTAGAAGTATTGGTTCTTCTCAACATAGTTTTTAATTTGATTATCGCAAGAGTCCGGTAGTAGACAGGGAATACAATGAAATAAAGAATCACTGCAGTCGACAAAATAAGTAAGGACTGTCGAGTAAAAGTTTCCTTGAGTATGAGAATTGTTAAAAAGAAAATGAGAAGAGAAGAGAACCACCGAAGTCGATTAAGTGTTCTTCGGTGATAAATAGACGTTTCAATTCCATTCTTCTGTAAAGCAATTAAATCGCTATCTTCTATTTGAAAATAAACTTCCAATTTAACTTCCTCCTTGAAGTTTTTATATTTATTGTCTTTTCCATTAAGATCAGTACATATATAAATGAGATTATAACAATATTCTTAAAAACCAAACAGTGTGGAAAGATTTACTTTGCTGGAAAAGGATTTCTTAATGACCACCCCTTTTTTAAAAGAGGGGGACAACTTACTTTCCATAATTATCTTTGTTAACACCAAGTGTAATTTTTTATGAAAACAATCGTCTAATTTGTACGCTCGATGATTCAGGGGGATAAACAATTGACAAATAGCGAGATGATAACAGATTGGTTCCGCAAATACAGCGATGATGTTTTTAACTTTCTTATTTATTATACAGGACAGCGAGATGTCGAGGATATAGTGCAGGAAGTATTTATTAAAGCATTACGGAAAGTGGATACATTTAACGATCAATCAAGCCCTAAGACATGGCTATTCAGTATTGCCCGTAATCTCGCAGTGGATGAGATAAGGAAACAGACCAGAGAAAAGGAAAAAGTCGTTCGTATGAAGGTAATGATGGACAGGAAACCACTGGAAACACCGGAGCAAGTATATCAGCTCAGTGAGACAAATAAGGAAATCTACCGAGGAATAGGTTATTTAAAAAGGAGTTACCAGGAGGTTCTAATCTTAAGGGGAATCCAGGAACTTACCGTTAATGAAACAGCCCAGGTATTAAAGTGGAATAAAAACAGAGTGAAAGTTACATATCACCGGGCACTAAAAGCACTCGAAAAAAAACTGGGAGGGTTGGTTAATGAATAAGGAACAGAGGATGATAGAGAAATTAAACTCGTTTCCAAAAAACTGCCGTTTGGACGAAGAAGCAAAAAGTAATATAGAAGCCGCTATCAATAAAGGGGCGGCAAACAAAAGCACAAATCGCAGGAATACAGCGTTCAAAGGCTTTGTTAGTAAGGCAATGGTTCCAGGCGGAGCTCTTATTGCGGTTGTATTGTTTGCCTTTTTAATTATTCCATTCAACAATAATGGAAGCAATGTCAGTAAGCCGGAAAACCGGCCTACTGAACAACCAACACCAAACCTGGAAGGAAATATACTCCCTGATCCTCAGTTCCAAAGTTTTGAGACGTTTATAAAAATATATACCCATGAATTTAATAATGTGGCTGAACAGAAAAGTTTTGATAAAAGGATTATAGATCCACTTACTCATGGATTTTACATCTATTTAAAACACTTCCAAGCGCTTGGAGAAGTTCCTGAGAAGGTCTCAGAACAAGTTTCTGAAGCCATCTCTCTTGCCAGAAAAGAGGAGGAAACACCAAGTGTTGTTAAGATAGAAGAGCTTTTTTCCGTCCATAAGGAGAAGGCTAATTCTATTTACCGGGAGCTGTTCGGGGAGTATTCGGAGGAAGATATACCAGAGCATAATCCTAATGATAATAACGATAATACAGGGGTTCCAATTGAAGACTTTGTAACAGATAAGCCTGTATGGAATACGATAGATGAGTTTGTAGAAGAAAATTTGATTAAATTAAATTCCGAAGCACCTGACTATGTGGCCTCACAGCAGACATATGAAGAATTCATCGCTCAAACTGTGTATGTTCAATCTAAATATTTTATGACCATTACGAAATCAGAAGAAAAGAAAAAACAACTACAAGATCTCAGGGAGATTTCAAAGAAAGTTATGGAAAATAAACGAGAAAATATAGAAGGACATAAGAAATATATAAATAAACTAAAGCAAGAGTTAAAGGATTTAAAATAAAGGAAATTAAAAACCACTTGTAGATTTATAGTCTAATTCCTCAATAAAAATACGGAGGAATTAGGCTTTTTTATTTTTTTAAACTCTCAAGGTTGTATACAAGTGGGTGGTGGGTGGTTTTCTTAAAGAGTCAGTTTCCATCTTTATTTGTCAGTTGATTCACTAATATTAAAAGCTGGTTTCCAACTTTATTTTTTAACTCGAATTTATCCAAGTCTCTAAAACCCAGCAAAATCAACAGTATTAGTTTCCAACTTTATTGTCACTCAACATTTATGTTGAATTAAAAAAAGTTGGTAACTGAACAAAAAAGTCGGTAACCGGACAAAAAAGTTGGTAACTCGACAAAAAAGACGGTAACTGAAATATAATTTTTAGAGGTGAAAGAACAGTATAGGCTGTTTTTTCACCTCTTTTTGTGTCTAAACGTTTAATGCGCAGCCGGTCTTTTTCACGCGAAGCATGAAGGGTTGTAATGGAATTTTATGTTAAAATATATGTTAAGATTATGATAGATTATTCATAATCTAGCGGTACAGATTATTCGAAGAAGATTTTTTAAACTGCGAAAAAACATGATATAAATATATATTAGAAGAGACGTCATGAGACGCTCTCTTTTTATGTTTACAGCACCTCTGTTTCTCCTGGAATTAAAAAATGAAACTTTTTTATAATAAATTCACTCTAATATGTGGAAAGGAGACCAAATTGATGGATGAACTTAAACTTATTAAAAAGGCGAAAAAGGGAAACAAGGATTGTCTGGAGGAACTTCTTATTTTACACGGCGATCAATTGTACCGTACTGCTTACTTATACGTGCGGAATCGTGAAGATGCTCTGGATGCTGTCCAAGAGACATCCTACAAAGCTTTTTTATCAATTGGTCAATTAAAGAATGAAAAGTTCTTTTTAACTTGGCTAACAAAAATACTTATAAACTGTTCCTATGATGTATTAAAAAAGAGTAAGAAAGAAATGCCTTTGAACAGTACGGTGGAGCTCACTGCAGATAAAAGGGAAAAAAGAGAGGAGAACCTAGATTTATTAGAGGCAATTAATAAGCTAAATGAAAAGCACAAAAATGCCATCATTCTCTTTTATTTTCAGGATCTCCCTATAAGTGAAGTAGCTAAAGTGATGAACATACCTGAGAATACGGTGAAAACATATTTGAGTAGAGGAAAAGAACGATTAAAAAAATTGTTAGGAGGATTGAACCGCAATGGAGAAAAAGTTGTTACACGAAATATATGAGAAGATTGAAGTACCTAAAGATGAAGTTTTAGATGCAATAAAAACCGGAAAAGCACGTGCTAGCCATAATGTATCTAAAAATAATAAAAACGCAAGAAAAATTATATGGTCTTCAGTGGCTGCTGCCACTATATTTATCTCTACAAGCTTCATTTCTCCTTCCTTATCTCACGTAATGGCGAATGTACCGATAATTGGGAATGTGTATACTACTTTTAATGATGCCGTAGGTCGAAGTTTACATTCACAAGATTTGATAACAGAATTGAAACAAACCTCTAGTTATAAAGGTATAGATGTAGCTATTACAAACGCTTATTATGATGGAGCTGTCGTGGGAGTTACTTTTTCTGTTAAAGGTAATGTAAGAACAGAAGAAAACGGCAGTATTCAAGGAATTTATGAAATATTTGATGGTAAGGGAGGCATTTCTGATAGTAAGGAACTGATATATATGGAGCGATCAGAGAATGGCTATATCGGACATATAAAATTAAGCTATCCAAAAACTGAATTACCTTCTGAAACCTCTTTTCCACTTGAATTCAAAATGATAGGTGGAAAGGAAGGAAGTTGGCGGTTCAACGTTCCGATAAAACAATTACCATATCAGACAGTGAGTGTTGACAAAGGAACTAATGAAAAAGATGCAGGGGTAAATATTCATTTTGATTCCATTATTAAAGGTAAAGCATCTACGGCTATTAATTATACTGCTACTTTACCGATTGAAGGAAAACATGATCAGGTTCGACTTGAAGTTTATGACGACCAAGGTAAGAAAATAAATATCTCCACAGACGGGATAGATCTGGAAACTGTCGAAGAGAACAATAGAATTATCGTTAAAGGTAGAAGTATTATACCACGATCAATAAAGGAAGAAACCAGCTATATAGAGGTGGTTCCTAAAGTGGCATTAAGTGAAAATGATTATTTTATCCGATTAGATGAAGCAATGCCTGTTGAGATTAATGCTAAAAGGCAAGATTTAGCGGTTGAAATAAAAAATATTGCTGTTCAGGATAAGAGCATTACATTTGAATTTCAAATTAATAATGGCAATAACATGGATAAAGATATCTCTTTCTATGAAAACTTTGCTAGCAATGACGTATCTTTGGTTAAAGAGTCAGAAAAAGACATTTATAAGGAGCCGATCAAACACTCAGTCAAAGTAACCAACAAAAAGGATTTGAAATTCAAAAGTACATTTGATATTAGTGAAATAAATGGTTTCAGTAAAGATAACTATGTGATAAGAGTTAATATGGGATTATTAAGTACCAATATTCCTGTTGAATTAGAAAAGGTCAGGATTAATTTGAATTAAATCGATTATCTACTAAAAGCCAATCTTGTTATACAAAAGATTGGCTTTTAGTAATTTTTTATGGAGTATGTAAGCTAATGGATCAAGATTATATTGTTTGCGTTTTACGGTTTTTTAGTCTTCGCACGACACATAATTACCGAATCACTTATAAAAGAGTAAATAGGATCAGAAATACCATTTGGGTGTCCTGTTACTCGATTCATGAGAGTTCCGTGGGTCAACCTGTTAGGAAGGAAAAACTAACCGAGATGGTGCAGGAGGGTAATTTGTTAAAGGACATAACTGAGATAAGACGGAACCTGTTATCATCAGACGATAGGTTTCAATACTGAATCTATAAACCCCATGTAAAGACCTGTAGAAAGGCGGGTTCTGGTTACGATTACTTCTATTGGGAGGCGGCTAAATATATTGGCGTTGTTCAAAAAAACCAGAAAAATTGCCAAAAAACATGAAATGTATAAATCAAGTTAAAGGAAATCATTTAATACGGATTAGAATGGGGAGGCTAGCAGAAGGCGGTACTTTCGCACTACGGTTTTCAACAGGGTGAAAAGGCATAATATCCGGAGAGTAACTGAATATGAAACCATTTCTCCTTTACGATAATTAAGCTTTATTAAAAAAAGTTGGGAAGAAAATTTAGAAAAAATTACTAAAAAGTGAAATAATTTGCGGGTCAATACGACTAATTATTGAGACAACAAAATAGGGGGGGATGAAAGTGCTTCAACGTGAAATATCGGAATGGTTTTATCACTACAGCAAAGATATATACCATTACCTAGTTTATTATATTGGCGCAGGGGATGTGGAAGATCTCGTCCAGGAAGTTTTTATCCGGGCAATTAAGAGCTATGACTCCTTTCAACGGAATTCAACTCCGAAAACATGGCTTTTATCCATTGCCCGTAATGTAGGAATCGATGAAATCCGACGGCGAAAACGTTCAAAAATCATGTATGTAGTAGGTTTGAGGAATCAAGAACCACAAGAGGAGGACACCCCCGAAGACATTCTCCATTTGACAGAAAGAAATAAAGAACTGTATAAAACTATCCAATCCTTGAAACCCAATTACAGGGACGTCCTTATCCTAAGGGCTATCAAGGAACTCACGGTATCAGAAAGTGCGGAAATCTTAAATTGGAATGAGAACAAAGTGCGCATTACATATCATCGAGCATTAAAGACGCTTTCTAAAGAAATGGAGGGTATCCTTTATGAAAAATAACAAGGAATTTAAGGACTTAGTTGAGGATATTCGCTCGCTTCCGGAACCGGATTATGGAAAAAAATTCAATAGAGAGGCCCAGGATGAGATTCATAACAACCTTATCCGCTTTGCGGAAGAGCGTAAAAAGAAGAAACTAAGAAGTGGACGCTTAAATCGTGTTACAGGTGGACTGGTTGGAGCTGTAGCTCTGTTAATATTCACAGTGCTTATCATGAATCTAGGAGAAAATCCCCGGACAGCGCAGAACCCTGATACTGTAAACGATAGTGCAGAGAATACACGGGAGGAAAAGGATATTTCCTCTATTAAAACTGTTTTAAACAATACTTTTATCGGTCCGAATAGTGAATTAGAGAGGGTTTTAAAAGCTCATGAAAATGCAACAACCGATCCAGAGGCTGCTGAGACACTATTAGCTATCGGGCAATATAGTTTTAGAACATTTGAACCGTATTTTTCGGAAGCTGCATATAGTGAGTATTTTCGATTTTATGGAATAACTTTTTTGCAAGCCGCCTATCAGAATGGGTATCAGCTGCAAATAAACAAAATGGATATAGAAAAAAAAGGAAATAGAGGAAATACCTACAATTTTGAGATGAAGATTCAATATCAAAAAGGTGGAAACTCAGAAACTATAGTAATTACGGGAGAAACCGAGTTGAACGAAAATGGAAAAATAACTCATATGTTGATTCGTGATGATGGATTAATGGAATCCCTGAAACAATAGATGACATCCGGAACAATCAAAATTGAATACTCTGAAACCTGGGCAATTAGCTGAAAAATTATGACTTTATATCTGTTTAAAGATTGAAATTAATGGTAATTTATTATTTAAATGAGCGGAGGAATTTTGTATGAAGAAAGTAATGCTTTTGATAGGAATATTGGTGATCGGATATTTGACAGGTTGTAATAACGATGAGTCGCCTGAGGCAAAAGAAACGAAGGAACCTAAGAAGTACACAATGCAGGAAGCGCTAGATGCCGGCCATGTAGTAGTAGAATCTCGGGAAGCGGGTTTCAATAAAGTTCATCGTTTAGAGAAGGTATTTGCTTTTGATAAAAAGGTTGATGAAAAAGCTAAAAATATCAGCTTAAACATTACTACAGTTAATGATTCCGATACAAAAACCGCCTCTCTAAAATTCGACGGAGAAGTAATTCATTATAAGAGTGGCGATTATGACTATCAATGCAACATCATAAGCACATATAACGATCCTGGAGCAATGAGAACACCAGCTAAGGTATTTGTTCAACAGTGCACCAATAGTGATGGGAATCCGTCTCCCGACTTTAGCATATTGAGTACAAAGCCGGAGTATTATTTCCAAGTTAAAGAGGAATTTGAGGAACAACAATAAAAAAATCGCCCCTTCAATGGGCGATTTTTTTATAACCGAGAGCACCTTGCATTTTTAGTCCCACCTATTCCCTCTAAACTCGTTATCTTTATTAAAGCACAAAGTAATCAAATATCATTTAGCCATCTCTATTTCTCTTTGTACAAAAGCGATATGATTGTATGGAATATTTATGGCATTATGAGTATCATCTTTTGTTCTCCATACTTCATCTACTATCTTAAGTAACATGCTATTTACTATGTTGATTTAGTGATTAATTGTAATTTTATGGTAAAATTAATGTAGAGTTTGTGAAGGATTGTTCTTTATTTAACGGAGCAGGATTGTTGAAGAAGACCAATATAATGTTTTGGAATTAATATAAAGACAAAATAAGGGGAGATGAAAGTTTGAAAGTGAAATTCAGCTTTGAAATGAGTGGAGACTTTGTGAAGGAAAACGGGAAAATTTTTGCATTTGGTGCAGTCACATGTGGGGTTATTGTAACTTCGGGAGTTACATATGGAGCTGTCTATGCAGTTACTAAAAATGGTGCGTTTGCTAATGAAGTAGCAAGTAATGTAGCAAAGATCATCCCAAAATCAGCTTAATAGTTGTATTATATAGAAAACCACCGACAGTCTCCAAACAGAGGTGGTTTTATTTTAGTCAGGTTTGATGAAAGTGAAACCCTCTCCTAATACTACATTTCTTACGTTTGTGTGGCCATTAGAGTTATTCGCCCACCATGCTCTGTGAGTATATGCGGACTTGGGCAAAGGGCTATCGATCTCAGGGAGATTTCAAAGAAAGTTATGGAAAATAAACGGGAAAATATAGAAGGACATAATAAAAATATAAGTAAACTGGAGCAAGAGTTAAAGGATTTAAAATAAAGGGAATTAAAAACCACTTGTAGATGTATAGTCTATTTCCTCAATAAAAATACGGAGGAATTAGGCTTTTTTATTTTTTTAAATTCTCAAGGGTGTATACAAGCGGGCGTGGGAGGTTTTCTAAAAGAGTCAGTTTCCAACTTTATTGTCACTCAACAATTTTGTTGAATGACAATAAGATATTATATTAACGAAGAGCACGCTGTTCCTTTAGAATAGCGTGCTTTTTTAATTTCGATTAATAAGGTAAATCATTAGTTAATGTAATTTCCAATCCAAAAACGGGAACGTATAACATACGGCTCTCAATTTTTTTGTCAAAGGATTTAGCTGTAACTTCTTTTGGTTTTCTTAGGTCTATTTGTTAAAAATACTCCGCCAATCACGATAAGAGCTCCAATGATTTGTACAGAATTGATTTTTTCACCTAACCACAATGCTGCACCTATCATGGTTACCACCGGAAGAAAACTCAGGAACACAGATGCCTTTGAAGCACTAAGTAAGTCGATTGCCCGATTATACAAAATCAAAGCTATAAATGACGGGAAAATTCCCAGGTAAAGAAGACCTGCCATATTGCCTGGCGTGGTAATATAAGGCACTCCCACTAAGGCCCATTCCACCAACAGTATAGGGAGCAGTGCGATTACCGATATACCCGTCATCACTAAGACCGCAGCATAGGAAGGAAAAAGGTGCATATAATTTTTTACGTTTACGGAGTAGACTGCCCACAGTAAAATTGCCCCGATCATCAAAATGTCACCTGTATTCCAGCTCTGTATAAGGGTGAAAATGTCCCCTTCTGTTATGACCCATACTGCCCCTGTAAATGACAGCAACACGCCAACCCATTGGATTCCGATCAATCTCTCTTTTAGGACCCAGACGCTTAACAACGCAGTTGCCACAGGAATAACAGCTTCTAGCACGGATACCCTAGTGGCGGTTGAAAATTGTAAAGCTCCGTAAATACATGTGTTAAACAGGGTAATACCTGTCAGTGTCATGAGTAGAAAAGGTTTTTTATATGTAAAAAATAACTGACGCGTTTTCCAGGCTTTTCGGGCGCCCAGCGGCAGTAGAGCGATAAAGGCGACAAGCAGACGAAAAAAAGCGATGGTGATGGGTGGCAGCTCATTGATTGCCCTGCCGGTAAGAATGTTCCCGGAGTAAAAAATGACAACAAAGATTAACAGAATATAGGCATACATTGTAGTACCCTCCCTTATCTTTCAGATGAACCGGATTAGCGATTCATCGTTTTCAGGAAGTTTAGTACATCAAAGGTAGAGTCTGTTGTTCCTCTATTCTCAAACGGGAAGAGCTTTACCTTTTTTTGTTTGCAATAGTGGGTAAGAGGCTTCTCTTTGAAATGCTCCGTTCCCAGAAAGTCCAATAGTTGGTCCATCTGTGTGTCAACCTCCACTCGCTGCAAGTCCCACGGAGAATGCAGGATTGGTCCTTTGTATATTTTTTTGCCAATTAAGGTCCAGAAACAGTAACGTTCGACAAGCCATTCGGTAAGAGAGCCCTTTGAGGCGGTTGTTGGCCTTTCATTGACAGGGGTATAGCGAACAGATAATATTGCTTCCGGATAACCATTGTGCTTTCTGTGACTGATAAATTCTATGCTCTTTCCATCTTTCTTAGCAGACATGGATGCATGAATATATGGCAAGGAAAATAGTTTGCGGGCTCCGGTTACAGCTATCATACTATTGGCGTCAAAGGAGAAAAAGAAAACCCCGGATTCTCCCTTATAGTTTACATAGGTTCTCACATTCAGTTCCAGATAGTCACTGAAAGGGATTTTTCCAGGCATACCTCGAGGTCCGTTAAACGTTGCGCGAAACGGAACAATACTGATCCAAGCCTGCCCATTATATGTTTCGATTTCGAAAGGAGCAGGAACATAAGGGCGAATATTTGATAGCGGTACAGGCCAGTGCATAAACAGTAAATCTCTCCATACCTGCCTTGCCACCCATGGCCATCTGCGTTCTTTTATCAACTAAAAACGCCTCCTTATACAGGTCTTGAAAGTAGGATTCCCTTTGTATCGTAAACAAAACGACTTATCATGGCAGTTTACCGCTCATCTTTATTATCCGGGGATTTGATTGCCTTTCAAATAAACAAGCAAATTTATTTGGTGCCTCTCCCTTGACTTCAAAAAAAGAAGCTGTATAATTAAAAATTAACTAAGTTGAATTTTTATACATAATTATGTATAAATAAACAAACGTATCAGTTTTTAAGGAATAGATTAATCACACGTACACGAAAGCCCAATACAATTTTAGTAGGAGAGTGGATTTATGAGTGAAGGCAAACCGACAGTTAACGTAATGGAGACTCCGGTTGGTGGTGCGGATTTTCTGACACTGGCTGACGTGGGCCCGGATGGTGTTGAACATCTTTTGCAACAGGCAATTCAAATGAAGGATCTGCAGAAGAAAAACGTCCCACACCCTTATTTAGCCGGTAAAATTCTTGGGATGATCTTTGAAAAGTCATCAACGAGGACACGGGTATCCTTTGAGGTCGGTATGCTGCAGCTGGGCGGGCAGGCAATTTTTTTAAGCTCCAATGATATTCAACTTGGCCGAGGTGAGCCAGTTGAAGATACGGCTAAAGTATTGTCACGCTACGTTGATGGTCTGATGATTCGTACATTTGCACATAAATCGATTGAAAATTTTGCTGCGAATGCAGATGTTCCAGTAATTAACGGCCTCACTGATGAACATCACCCGGCACAGGTGCTGGCTGATCTGCTTACCATTTTTGAGCACAAGGGCGATTTATCCGGGGTGAAAATGTGTTTTACCGGTGACGGAAGCAGTAATATGTGTCATTCACTTATTGAAGGTGCTGCCTGCTCCGGTATGGACATTGCTGTCGCAAGCCCGGAAGGATACAAACCGGATAAAGCTATACTGGAAAAAGCCAAGCAAATTGGAGCAACTACCGGAAGTTGCATCACCATCACAGACTCCTATAAAGAAGCCGCTGCCCAAGCAGATGTCATAGTGACTGATGTGTGGGCCAGTATGGGGCAGGAAGATGAACAAGAGAAGCGGATTAACGATTTAACACCATACCAGGTAAATTCAAATCTTTGTTCGATCGCTAAGGATGACTATATTTTTCTTCACTGTCTACCGGCACATCGCGGTGAAGAAGTAACAGCAGAAATAATTGATGGAGCTCATTCTGTAGTCTTCGACGAAGCAGAAAACCGGCTTCATGCACAAAAAGCAGTTTTGAAAAATCTTTTGGGAGATTGAAAATAGATTACACAAGGGAGAGGATATACATGGCAAAAGAGAAAATTGTTCTAGCATACTCCGGGGGACTGGATACCTCCGTTTCTGTTAAATGGATTCAAGAAAAATACGGGTACGATGTAATTGCCCTTGGTCTTGATGTCGGAGAAGGAAAAGACGTAGAGTCTATTAAACAAAAGGCGCTTGATGTGGGTGCAATTAAGTCGATCGCTATTGATGCAAAGGAACTGCTGGCAAAGGATTATATTTTACCAGCACTGAAAGCTAATGCTTTATATGAAGGGAAATATCCGTTGTCGTCTGCGCTTTCCCGTCCGTTAATTGCCAAGCTGCTTGTGGAAGTCGCTGAACAGGAAGGTGCTGTAGCGGTGGCCCATGGATGCACTGGTAAAGGTAATGATCAGGTTCGTTTTGAGGTTTCCATCAAGGCGCTTAACCCAAATCTGGAAGTTGTCGCTCCTGTCAGAGAGTGGGGGATGACGCGTGATGAAGAAATTGCCTATGCCAAAGAAAAAGGGATTTCCGTTCCCGTGAATTTGGATAATCCATTTTCGATTGATGCAAATATTTGGGGTCGTGCATGTGAAGCTGGTGTGCTGGAAGATCCTTGGGCTGAAGCGCCTGAAGCAGCATACGAATGGACCAACCCAATTGAGCTGACCCCGGATGAACCGGAGTATTTGGAGGTTTCTTTTGAAGAAGGCGTGCCTGTTGCATTAAATGGAAACGAAATGCCGATTGTGGAGTTGATTGAGACGTTGAATGATCTTGGAGGAAAACATGGGGTTGGACGTATTGATCATATTGAAAATCGTCTTGTCGGTATTAAATCCCGTGAAGTCTACGAGAATCCAGGTGCCCTAATCCTGATCAACGCGCATAAAGAGCTGGAATTTCTAACACTTGCCCGTGAGGTTTCCCAGTTTAAAACAACGGTCGATCAGCAGATGTCCAAAATTATTTATGACGGACTCTGGTATTCGCCAATCAGGAAAGCACTTCAGGCCTTTATCGATGAATCCCAGAAAGCAGTTTCCGGTAAAGTACGGATTAAACTTCATAAAGGGTCACATACGGTAGTGGGACGTCAATCCGATTACAGTTTATATAATGAAGAACTCGCAACATATACACAGGGTGATGCCTTCGACCATAATGCGGCAGTTGGATTCATTAATCTATGGGGGCTTTCCACTAAAGTATATTCTGAAGTACATCAGGCAAAAAATAACGTAACAATTAAATCATAGATTTATAGAAGGAGGGATACCATGGCAAAACTTTGGGGCGGCCGGTTTACTAAAGAAACAAATAAGCTTGTCGATGAATTCACTGCTTCTGTCTCATTTGATCAGAAATTGGCTTTCGAGGATATTCAGGGAAGTCTGGCGCATGTTCAGATGCTCGGTGAAAAAGGAATCATTTCAGAGGAAGAAAGTGAAACCATCCAGAATGGCCTGAAATCGATTAGGGGGAAACTGGAAAAAGGAGAAGTGGAGTTTTTAGTCGAACATGAGGACGTTCATATGAATCTGGAAAAACTGCTGATTGATGAAATCGGTTCAGTCGGCGGTAAACTCCATACCGGCAGAAGCAGGAACGACCAGGTAGCAACGGATATGCATTTGTATCTGCGGAATAAGGTTCAGCTGATTATCGAGCTGCTGGAATCTGTTCAAGCAGCGATTGTCACGCAGGCAAAAGATAATGTTAGTACAATTTTGCCGGGGTATACTCATCTCCAGCGAGCCCAGCCGGTATCGTTCGCCCATCATTTGCTTGCCTACTTCTGGATGTTTCAGCGCGATAAGGAGCGGCTGCAAGACAGTCTGAAGCGGATAAATGTCCTTCCGCTCGGAGCGGGTGCGCTTGCCGGCACGAGTTTTCCGATTGACCGGGCACGGGTTGCTGAACTGCTTGGATTCGATTCCGTATACCCTAACAGTATGGATGCAGTCAGCGACCGGGACTTCATTCTGGAATTTTTATCGACATCCTCCATTGTAATGGTTCATCTTTCAAGACTAGCAGAAGAGATGGTGACATGGAGCAGTCAGGAATTTCAGTTTATCGAGCTCGATGATTCCTTCTGTACCGGGTCGAGCATTATGCCGCAGAAAAAGAACCCCGATGTCCCTGAACTTTTAAGAGGGAAAACCGGGCGTGTGTTTGGCGACCTTGTTGGTCTTTTGACAGTATTGAAAGGGTTGCCGCTCGCCTATAACAAGGATCTGCAGGAGGATAAAGAGGGCATGTTCGATACAGTCGATACGCTGGAGGGCTCTCTTTCATTGCTTGCCCCAATGCTTGAGACCATGACGGTTAAGCGGGAGGAAATGCGTAAGGCGGTAACGCAGGATTATTCCAATGCGACCGATATTGCGGATTATTTGGCAACAAAAGGCATGCCTTTCCGGGAGGCGCACGAAGTAATCGGCAGAATCGTTCTTTATGCAATTGAGAATGGCAAGTATCTGCTGGACCTCGAAATGGAAGAGTATAAATCGTTCAGCGCCATGTTTGAGAAAGACGTGTATGATTATCTGGATCCTGAAAATGTGATGAATGCACGGAACAGTGAGGGAGGAACAGCAGCTGAGCAGGTGAAATTACAACTGCAGCTAGCTGAAGAAAACTTGTGACCTCGGGAATAGCCGATCGGCGGATAAAAGTCCGGCACCCGCGGATATATAGAGTGGGATCGGCGGATAAAAGTCCGGCACCCGCGGATAAATGGGGTGGAACCGCGGATAAATGGCTTGGAACCACGGATAAACGTCCGACATCCACGGATAAATAGCTGGCGAAATCATTGTTAAGTCGAAAGCAAGCATATGCTTGCTTTTTTTTTGCGTTCATTAATTGACATATTATTAGTTTGTGCATACACTATAAACAAACAATCAAATAAATGTTAGAATGAAGGTGTAAATAAATGAGCGAGACAAAAATTGTGAAAAATACCGGGGATGTATGCGAAACATTCTGCTATGATCAGGCAGTGGTCGACCGGGTTGCGCCGAAAATTGAGCAGGTAGCTGGTGTGGAGCAGATTTTTAAAGCTCTTTCTGATGCCACAAGGCTGAAAGTGGCATACGCACTAACCCTGGAACCGGAATTATGTGTTTGTGATATAGCCAATATTATCGGGTCAACGACTGCAACAGCATCCCATCACTTGAGATTACTGCGGAATATGGGGCTGGCAAAGTACCGTAGAGAAGGCAAGCTGGTTTTTTACTCGCTGGAAGACGACCATGTCCGTCAGCTGGTTTCAATTGCCATTACACATGCGGAGGAAGGTGTTAACCGTGGAAGATAATCAGAATGTTTATCGCTTACAGGGGTTGTCCTGTACGAACTGTGCAGCTAAATTCGAAAAAAACATCCGTGAGATTGACACGGTTGACGATGTGCAATTAAACTTTGGCGCTTCCAAAATCACGGTCCATGGTGAAGCGACGATTGAACAGCTGGAACGTGCTGGAGCGTTTGACGGAATAAAAGTGTATCCGGAACGCCAGCGTACTCCTGAGAATAATGTGCCGTTCTGGAAAAAGCGTGAGAACATCACAGCAGGAATTGCACTGATTCTTATTATTGCCGGATACATGCTTTCTTTTCAGATAGGCGAAAAAAGTCCGTTAACCATCGGTACATTCGGGCTGGCAATACTTATTGGCGGATACGATTTATTTAAAGAGGGGTTCAAAAACCTTACCAAACTTCGGTTCGATATGAAGACCCTCATGACGATTGCCATTATCGGTGCCGTTATTATTGGCGAATGGAGCGAAGGGGCTGTCGTTGTCTTTCTATTCGCGCTGAGTGAGGCACTCGAAGGATATTCGATGGATAAGGCCCGTAATTCGATCCGGTCACTGATGGATATTGCCCCGAACAGAGCAATTATCCGTCGTGGTAATGAGACGATTGAAATGGATGTGGAAGATGTTCGGATCGGCGATGTTATGCTGATTAAACCTGGACAAAAGATTGCAATGGACGGGGAAGTAACAGGTGGCCAGACATCAGTCAATCAGGCCGCGATCACCGGGGAATCCATCCCAGTTCACAAAGTACCAGGGGATGAGGTATTTGCTGGCACATTGAATGAGGAAGGCTTTTTGGAAGTCAGTGTGACCAAGCGTGCAGAGGATACGACGATCGCAAAGATAATCCATCTCGTGGAAGAAGCACAGGCCGAGAAGGCGCCTTCCCAGCAGTTCGTCGACAGATTCGCAAAATACTATACCCCGGCAATTATGCTTGTGGCGGTATTAACCGCGATTATTCCTCCGTTATTTTTCGGTGGTGCCTGGTCGGAGTGGGTATACAGCGGGCTTGCCGTCCTAGTTGTCGGCTGTCCATGTGCCCTGGTTATTTCGACCCCAGTCGCGATTGTAACGGCAATTGGTAATGCTGCCCGTAAAGGAGTACTAATTAAAGGCGGAATTCACCTAGAAGAGACAGGAAGATTAAAAGTGGTTGCATTTGATAAGACTGGTACACTAACCGAGGGGAGACCTGAGGTAACGGATGTTGTTCAGCTATCTGGAATGACCGAGGAAGAAGTTATCGGAATCGCAGCAGCTATTGAATCATTTTCACAGCATCCGCTCGCAGCTGCGATCAGCCGAAAAGCCGCTACCAACAAATTAACGCCTATTAAGGCTGAAGGGTTTAAGTCGATTACTGGAATGGGCGCAGAGGCAACTGTTAATGGGGCAAAATACTATATCGGCAGTCCGGCGCTTTTTGAGGGTGTTATCGACATCCCAGAAACGGTTTTAGATCGAATTGCCGGTATGCAGAGTGAGGGAAAGACAGTGATGCTTCTTGGAACGGACCAGGAGCTTCATGGACTGGTTGCCGCAGCAGATACCGTAAGAAAAGGTAGTGCTGCCATTATTCGAAAACTGCATAAGATAGGAATAAAAAAGACAGTGATGCTGACGGGTGACAATCAGGCAACAGGTAAAACAATCGGCCGTCAACTGGGAGTAAGTGAAACAAAGGCTGAATTGCTGCCACAAGATAAACTGGATGCAATCAAAGCATTGAAAAAAGAACATGGTAATGTGGCGATGGTAGGTGACGGCGTGAATGATGCACCAGCACTCGCAACTTCCTCCGTCGGAATTGCGATGGGTGGTGCTGGAACTGACACGGCAATTGAAACAGCCGACATCGCGTTAATGGCTGATGACCTCGATAAACTTCCATATACCATGGAACTTAGCAGGAAAACTTTATCAATAATCCGGCAGAATGTAGTGTTTGCGCTCGGACTAAAGGTGCTCGCTTTATTACTTGTTATTCCCGGCTGGCTTACACTGTGGATTGCAATCTTTGCTGACATGGGTGCTACACTGCTTGTTGTGCTTAATTCATTGCGGCTCATACGTACAAAATACAGTGAATAGCGGTTAATCCCCCTGGCTTCAGGGGGTATTTCTTTTAGGTTTTGGATTGCTTAGTCAAAGGTAATGCATGTTATATCAGCCTGAATGCAAACTAAAGATGAACATGCCAGTCAGGAGGTATATTGTGGCACACGGACATGACCATTCGCATGGAGCCAACAAAAAGGCTCTGTTAATCAGCTTTATTATTACAACCGGTTTTATGATAGTCGAGGCTATCGGCGGATTTGTTACAAATAGTCTCGCCTTGCTCTCTGATGCTGGCCACATGCTTAGTGATTCTGTCTCGCTTGGGGTAGGGGTTCTGGCGTTTAAATTTGGTGAAAAAGTTGCTGATTTCAGTAAAACATACGGATACAGGCGTTTTGAGATACTTGCTGCACTTTTTAACGGGGTAACACTAACGCTGATTGCAATCTATATTTTTTATGAGGCGTATCACAGATTCATGGACCCTCCACAAGTTGCTTCCACTGGTATGCTGACGATAGCCATAATCGGCTTAATTGTAAATCTTGTTGTCGCCTGGATTCTAAACCGCGGCGATACATCGGAAAATCTGAATGTCCGAGCTGCTTTTCTTCATGTACTGGGCGATTTGCTTGGATCGGTAGGAGCCATCGTTGCATCCTTACTTATTATGTTCTTCAACTGGGGATGGGCTGATCCGCTCGCAAGTGTGATTGTCGCACTACTGGTAATGATAAGCGGATGGCGGGTTACAATAGACGCTATCCATGTCCTGATGGAAGGTACTCCTAAAAACGTTGATCTCGATGATATCGTACGAACAATGGAGCGTGTTGATGGGGTACAGGGTATTCATGACCTTCATGTATGGTCCATCACCAGTGGAATAAATGCGCTATCGTGCCATGCGGTTGTAGATGGAGATTTACCCGTCAACAAATGCCAGCTTCTTTTGCAAACAATTGAGCAAAAACTGGAAGAAAAGGGTGTTGGACATGTCACCATTCAACTGGAGACTGCAACGCATCCACACAATAATTCTTTAATGTGTGACGCTAATCATCAACGTTGATATAATGAGAATATCGGAAAGTCAGAAATCATGCCCTAACACAACGTGGAGGCATGATTTTTTCATGAAGATTTCGTTCGTAAAATTAACTGTTGAGAAAAAGGAGTATCGAATGATAATGGTGAAAAAAAAGCTAATTGGAGCTTTATTGCTCGTATTATCCGGTTTTATTGGAATTGCCCCTGTAAGTGCTCACTCCGTTCTGCAAGAGGCCACGCCTTCTGCAGGTGCTGAGCTGGACGAGCCAGTAAATACTGTGGAGTTGTGGTTTAATACTAAGATTGAAAATGGGAGTTCACTCTATCTCACAACAGAGGAAGGGGAGAAAGTGGAGCCTGCTACTGTTGAAATAAAGGATAAAACGCTTATAGCTAAATTTAGTGAAGATCTGAGCGACGGCGTCTATCAGGTTAACTGGGAGGTTCTCGGTGCGGATGGACATATAATTAGCAATCAGTATTCCTTTACTGTTTCCGCTGGTCAGGATATAAATCAGCATAAAGAAGATTCCGAGAAGACTCAGACAGAGACCGAAAGCAATTCACAACAGGACAATTCAGAAGTGTCCTCTGACGAAACCGAAACCGGTAATAATTCCGGGTCCTATGTTATTATTATACTGCTTGTATTGGCAGGAGCTGGGCTGATTGCCTGGATGAGCTTCAGCCGGTCTAAAAAATAAAAGGATGGTTGTATGACAATATTGATTTCATTTACCGAATTACTGCTGTATATCTGTTTTTCGATCCTTATTGGTTCGTTCATCCTAATGCTGGTACCGGAAGACAGACGTCCACCGGTTTACGTTCCAAAGAAATTACTGTACATAGCGGCAATTGTTATTCCGCTTGCTGCATTGCTGCCGGTCATAAATACAGCGCAAATCCTGGCAGCTAACCGTAGTTTCAGTTTTATTTTCAAAAATGTATTGTTTACATTTGAAATCGGTAAGTCCTGGATATTTATTGTGATTGTAACGGCAATCTTGATTCGAATTCTGGTTGTTAAAAGTTTCAGGTCAAATCGAATGCTCCCCGGACTTGCGTTGGCTCTGACTATACTGATCCTCCTCGGTTATACTAACTCCAGTCATGCCGCGAGCATAACGGAGTGGAGCGGTTTTATCTATCATACCCTTCATTTTCTCAGTGTTACCGTCTGGATAGGAATTCTGTTCACAGTAGGTTTTTTTGCATCAGAAAAATCGAACTGGCAGGCATTTTTAAAATGGTTTACACCTCTGGCTGTTGCGTGTATTACTGTAGCGCTAGTATCCGGTTACTTTACAATGGGTATTGATATTAATTCCTATGATGACCCGGATGCCACCATTCTACAGGAATACCAGAACAGTCTGATCGTTAACTATGGACAGGCCTTATTTATTAAACATTTATTGGTTCTATCATTAATTCTGTTTGCAATTATAAATGGCATTCTTTTCAGGAAAAAGTCTGAAGAGCCCGGATTTAGCCCAGTGAAGTGGGTAAAGGTCGAAAGTGTTTATGCATTTTTTGTATTTGGAACAACCGCCTTTATGGGACAATCATGGCCTCCGCACCAGATTTACAGCCTGGTTAATTCTTATGGAGCTTCTCCGTTATTCAAGGCGCTTTATGGCGGGGAACTGGTTGAAGCTATAAAGAGTGCCGAAAAAACCGGTGTCTTCAATATATCCATCGCATTCGGATTGCAAAGTTATATATTATTCTTGTTGGGTATTGTGTTTATGGGGATTACCATAGTAGCATCTGTTAAACGAAGGTCTGCACCAGTGTCCTTTATTGCAGCTCTGTTAATGGCACTCTCGCTTTACTTTGGGGTAATGATGGGGATTCAATAATGTAATGGATTGGAGGTCGGGCCGTGCGCTCCTTACTGCATAAGTTAACTACTGTACAACTTATCGCTATATTTTACATAACTGCAATTGTAGGTGCTACATTGCTGTTGAGCATCCCTTTACTGCACCGTGACGGGGTGGAATTAACGTTTCTGGAATCAATGTTTACGGCAGTGAGTGCGATAACGGTGACGGGTCTGACAGTGGTTACAATTGCAGAAACGTTCAATCCTGCTGGTTATATTGCTATTATTATTATTCTGCAGTTGGGCGGGATAGGGGTAATGACGTTCGGTACATTCATTTGGATGCTGTTTGGCAATAGGGTTGGTCTGCGAGGGAGAAAGTTAATCAGGGCTGACCAGAACAGAGGTACGTTTGCTGATCTGGTTCATCTAATGATCTCCATTTTCCGGATTTTGTTACTGATCGAGCTGATTGGTGGATTGATTCTTAGTTTTTATTTCCTGAATTACTTTGATACATGGCAAGAGGCGTTTATCCAAGGGTTTTTTGCTTCAGTATGCGCAACTACCAATGCAGGTTTTGATATAACGGGACAATCGCTCATCCCCTTCGCCGGTGATTATTTTGTCCAATTTATAGTTATCATACTAATCATACTCGGGGCAATTGGCTTCCCCGTGCTTATTGAGGTCAAAGAACTTCTTAGTGGAAAATATAATAAAGTGACACATAAATATAATTTCTCACTCTTTACTAAAATAACTTCCACTACCTTTTTGGTGCTAGTTATAATAGGATGGGTACTGATTTTTGCGTTGGAATATAATCACTTTTTTTCGGATAAAACGTGGCATGAGAAAATATTTTACAGCCTGTTTCAATCGGTTTCTTCAAGAAGTGGCGGGCTTACCACAATGGATATGAATGGGTTCAGCATTCCTACATTACTTGTACTCAGTGCGCTAATGTTCATCGGAGCCTCTCCGAGTAGTGTTGGAGGAGGCATCCGAACGACAACTTTTGCGATTATGCTCCTTGCAATCTACAATTTTGCAAAAGGAAACAGGGGGATTAAAATATTTGGAAGAGAAATTGAAGAAGATGACATACACCGGTCGTTCATCGTTGTAACAACAGGTGTTATGCTCGTATCATCTGCTGTTATCCTTGTTTCTATGGTTGAAGATTTTCCGCTGTTGGCAATTATGTTTGAGATTACATCGGCCTTTGGAACGACAGGTCTTTCGATGGGGATTACCCAGGATCTCACGGTATTCAGCAAATGTATTCTGATGATTCTTATGTTTATCGGCCGTGTAGGAATCTTTTCATTCCTATTTTTAATCAGAGGAGAAGGAAAAACAGACTTATATCATTTTCCGAAAGAAAAAGTAATTATTGGGTAATCTTAAGCGAAAGGAGAATAACCCGGATGTAAAATAAAATCCCACAGCAGTTGCTGCGCAGAATTAAATACGGAATGGAAAGGGATTTTTTATGAGTATACATGATGAAGTAACAAGACGAAGGACCTTTGCAATCATTTCCCATCCCGATGCCGGGAAAACAACGCTGACAGAGCGGCTGCTCCTGTTTGGTAACCTAATCCGATCTGCAGGAACGGTGAAAGGAAAGAAAACGGGTAAGTATGCTACGTCCGACTGGATGGAAATCGAGAAGCAGCGTGGGATATCGGTAACCTCAAGCGTAATGAATTTCCCGTATAACGACTATCAGGTTAATATCCTGGACACACCAGGACACGAAGATTTCAGTGAGGACACATACCGGACCCTGACAGCAGTGGACAGTGTAGTGATGATTATCGATGCGACGAAAGGTATTGAGGCGCAGACGATTAAGCTATTTAAGGTTTGCCGGATGCGCGGTATCCCAATTTTCACGTTTATCAACAAACTCGATCGCGAGGGGAAAGAACCGTTTGAGTTAATGGAAGAGATTGAACAGGTACTTGATATCGAGACATACCCTATGAATTGGCCAGCAGGGATGGGCAAGCGATTCCTCGGAATTTTCGACAGGTATGGGGAGCAGTTTATTAAATACAATGGTAATGAAGAAGAAACCGTTATTCCATATGCGGAATTGGATAGCCCAGACTACAGAGAGATGACGGAACATGCTTCCTTCAGTACGGCCCAAGAAGAACTAGAACTGCTTGACGAAGCGGGTGATGATTTTTCACGAGAGGCTGTGTTGAAAGGGAAACAGACTCCGGTATTCTTCGGAAGCGCCTTGGCGCCATTTGGCGTACAGACGTTTTTTGATACCTTTGTATCGATGGCACCTGCCCCGACACCGAGGAAATCGACTGAAGGTGTCGTGAGTCCTGATAATCCTGACTTCTCTGGGTTCATTTTCAAAATCCAGGCCAACATGAATCCGGCCCACCGTGATCGAGTTGCATTCCTGCGTGTGTGTTCAGGGAAATTTGAGCGGGGAATGACCGTGAAACTGGCCCGGACCGGTAAAACAATAAAACTGGCGCAGACCCAGCAATTCGTTGCTTCGTCGAGGGACACTGTGGAAGAGGCGTTTGCCGGCGATATTATTGGAGTGTATGATCCAAATGCGTATCGGATCGGTGATACGCTTATTGAAGGAAAAGGGGACTTCGAATATGCTGAACTCCCACAGTTCCCGCCTGAGCTTTTCAAAAAAGTGACAGCGAAGAACGTGATGAAGTCCAAGCAGTTTAAAAAAGGGATTGACCAGCTTGTTCAGGAAGGTGCAATTCAGTTATTTAAGCACTTCCGGTCCGAGTCCTATATTCTGGGGGCTGTCGGCGAGCTCCAGTATGATGTTTTTAAATACCGGATGAAAAACGAGTATAATGTGGAAGTTATGCTCGAGTCCATCGGGGAGCGGATTCCCCGTTGGCTAACCGCCGATAAGGTTGATGAGTCACTATTTGATGAGCGTAACCTCCTTGTACGTGACCGTGAAGATAATTATCTGGTACTGTTTAAAAATGAATTTTCACTGCGATGGTTCAAGGATAACCATCCGGATGTGGAGCTAATCGATCTATTTGAAGTCAACCAGTATGAGAGTAGTTAAATTTAGGCATGAATTAGGAGATCAAATCGCATAGCGGTTTGATCTTTATTTTTCCAATATAACACGGCCCGAAAGTTGCAGGGAAATAACGGAATGAGAATCCGATAGATCGACTAACTCAGGTAAACTAGTGGATTTTTTAACTCTAGTCAGGGCTCTTCTTCCATTTTTTATTTAAAAAGAATGTCACAGTACCAATCACCAGGACAAATATAAGGCTGATTAAGAACCCCGGCCGGATACTCTTTTCCATAAGTGTACCGGTAACAGCACTGGCCAGAAGCAACAGGCCAATCCATGCATATATGGAATCCCTCCTGCTTTTGCCTGGAAGAATGTTCAGCGATGAAATGATGATAAAAGCCCAGTTGTACAATAAAAGAATACCGGCAGCAGTGGTAATGTACTCATAGATTTTTCCTGGCAAAAGAAGTGCCGTGATCACCGAAACAAACAGGCCGCCAGCGCCAAGCCCTAATGACGGCAGAGGGAGATTCTTGAACTTCTTAATTTTTTTTGCGAACAACGAGGGGGCATTCTCGTCTTTTGCAATGGTTACCATAAGCGTCGTTACCCCGTATAATGCGGCTGTCATAGTGGAAAAACCAGCGATAATAATCGCGCCGTTGAACAGGTGGGGGAACAGTGGAAGACTATAATCCGCCAACGCTGTGACAAACGGACTCTCCTCCTGGCTGAATGATTTTACTGGTACCATAGTTACCGCAAGTACCAGCGATAGTACGTAGATTATCATGAGACCGATCATCATTACTTTTCCAGCTTTCGGAGCCTCTTCCTTTTTCTTGAGCTGCATTGCCATCAGACCGATTACCTCCACGCCCCCATACGCATAAAACCCGTAAATGAGCGAGGCCCAGAACCCCTGAAATCCTTCCGGGAAAAGTTTGCCTGCATTGGTTGGAACCCCGGGCATATCGTTATTTTCACCGGGAATCCACCCGATAAGAGCCGCGGCACCAAGGAAAATAAAAATAACAATTGCGGCTGTTTTAATTACTGCAAAGATATCCTCAACCTTATCGAATCCCTCTGTTCCTAACAAGACGACGGCAATGGAAAGGAGGGCAAATCCCGCTGCAAAAATCCATAATGGTACCTTGGGAAACCAGAATTGCGAGAGAATAGAGAGTGCAATCAGCTGACTTCCCATAATTAGCACATTGGAACACCAATAGTTCCAGCCACTGCTGAATCCCGCCCACCTGCCAAAGGCCTTCTCAGCATAATAACAAAACGACCCCTCCTGAGGATCGTCAGCAGTCATCCTGGCCAGCAGATTAAAAACAATGTACGTTGCGATTGCTGCCAGAAGAAATGAAAATACAATTGAGGGTCCGGTAAGGCTTATTCCAATACTGGAGCCCAGGAAATAGCCTGTCCCAATTGTACAACCGACACCTACCAGTGAAAGATGCCACCAGCTTAGATTGCCGGACGAGGATGAATTACTTCCTTGGCTTGTTTTATTATTGCTCATCTGAACACCCTCCGGAATTTCATTGTTTCTCTACGTTGTAGAATCTCCAAAGTAAGGATGTTTATTATAAGTAGTTCAAATTAGTGAAAATGCATTAACAGCTTAAACGCCTGCGAGCCAAAATAAAATGCAAATCCGAACATGACTAGTCCGGTGAAAATTGAAATTCCTTTTAAGGTTCGTACGGTAAGGAATTTACGAAATCCACTGGAAATTCCTGCCATAGTAACATCCCACAGCATCAGGCCAAACAAAATAGCGGCGCCGTAAAGAAACAGGTGAAAATTATCATATCGGTCAATTGTATTGGCGAGAACTGATCCGTAAATGCCAAGCCAGAACAGGATGGACAGCGGATTACTAATAGTCAGCAGGAAACCGGTGGAAAATGTTTTTCTGAAAGGGTCCTTGCTCCGTTCCTCATTAAACTGAATTTCCTTTGAGCTCATAATATTTTCCACACCCGTGTAAAATAACACAAATGCGCCGAACGACCATAGAAACGTTTTAACCAGGGGTATCTCCAGAAAGTGAACCACTCCGAAGAATACCGCCGTAATAAAAAATAGCTCAGCTACAATTGAACCGAGTCCAATTAACCACGAATGGATAAAACCGTTCCTGATCCCTTGGTCGATCTGGGCCGCATTAATAGGACCGATTGGTGCGGCTAGTGATAGCCCAAGCAGAATATAACTGATGAATACACCCAAATTGATTCACTCCTTTGCAAGCACGGACTTGTACCAATCTATTCATCATCCGTATTGGATATCACATTTATTTTTCCATAAAAAGAAACACACCGCCGTTTGTGGCAATGTGTTTCGATTTGTCTATTTCCGTAGCGGTAACTTTTGTCGCAGTGCATAATTTCTTTACTATAAAACTGCTACTAAACTTAGTGACGGTTTATGGCCTGGTTAGTTTCTTCCAGTAATCGAAGAAGGTCAGCGGCCCGTTGCAATTCGTGCGCATTCCCCTCGTTGTTAATGGCGGGATTGCGCTTAGCTTCGCTGAGAATTTCTTCTGCAAGTTTCATTTGTTTTTGGGCATCGGTACGACCATTCTGATCAGCCTGTGCCCGCTCAATTGCAAGTCGTGCATTATCGAGATACTCACGTACAGATTCGATATCGTCCTTGCTGGAATGCATTGCCTTCTCCTCCTGTCTTTTATTAGCTAATTTGCCTTCGAAGCCGTCTTTTATACATTAGGAGAAGGCGAATAACTCCATATCTAGGTGAGAAGCAGTGATAACTGGATAAGATATCCGGCTATAACGATTAGCGATGGTGTCAGGTACGTGAGTGTGTTTTTTGCTTGTTTTCGTTCCAGAATCGTTATTACGACTAAGCTTAGTAGGAGTGCTGTGCCAGCCGTGGAAATATGTTCATTGGACGCGTCTGCCCAAATACTTCCTTTCAAGTAAAAAATATCTGCTACGGTTATAATGCTAATATTAAAGGCATTGCTGCCCAGAATTGTACCAATGGCCAGATTGGCATTGGCCATCCGCAATGCAACCAGAACACCAACTGCATCGGGCAATGAAGTGGTTGCGGCAATCAGGAGGCTTCCCATTGCACTTGCACTTACACCGCTGTTCTGGACGATCGAATCGCCTGATATTGCTAAGGCGCTGCCGGCGATGAATACTGTAATCGAGTGAAGGATAAATCTCCGTACAGCACTTTTGACAGAAATATCTTTTTTAGGCTGCTGCTCGGGTTCAGGCTCTTCGTTTTTCAATTCATTCTGATGTTTGGTTGAAATAAGCCCCAGGCCGATAAGATAAGCACCGCCAAGCGCAATGCTTGGCAGTCCGATTGTCAGGATGCTTGCTGATATATCAAAATAAAGTGATCCCATTACAATTAAGCAAAGGATGATTCCGAGTAAACCGGTATAGAGATGGTTTCCTGATACATTTAAAAACAGTCGTTTTTTACGGAAATATATATCGAATAAAAATAAAACAAAGATGTTGAATGTAATACTCCCGATTCCACTCCCCATCGCTATATCGGCACTGCCGATAAGTGCTGCGGATGAAGTTGCGGTAAGTTCGGGCAGTGATGTTGCCACCGCTAAAAGTACAGTACCGGCGACGAGTCCACCGGCTTTTGTTTTTTTACTGATTATATCTGCGTATGTTGCAAGTCGGATAGCAGCAAATACTGAAACTACTGCTGATAAGATAAATATAATGGTTGATGTCAGTAACAAAAGCTATCTTCCTTTCATCCTGCTACGGGATATATACCCAACAAGTAATCACTATAATCATCCCTGGTCACGTTTAGTTTTTGGGTATTGCGAGATGAAAGGTTAAAATGGAATTATGAAAAATGAGTGACATCCGGGAGGTTAAGCGGTGAAGGAATACGAGTTAAAAGTTTACGAAGAACTGAAAAGCTGGCGAAAAGAAGTTCTGAAGCGTTCCGGAATCGTAGGGCGGGTATCAAAACGGGCTCAAAACCGGATAAATGAAATGATTCCAGAAAAATTTCACCGTGTTGTTACAGAAAGCATTAAGAACATGGTAAAAGCAACGCTGTTTGGGTCGGATATCACCACACGACCTTATAGGAAGAAACACTTAACTCTAAAAGAGCGGGAGGAGTTAATTCAGGAAAAGCTTTCCACTTACAGGAGAACTGCCGTTGTAGAGGGAGCCGGGACAGGTGCGGGTGGGATTCTCCTTGGGCTGGCCGATTTCCCATTACTTCTGTCTATTAAAATGAAGTTTTTATTTGAGGTGGCTTCGATTTATGGATTTGATACGAAACAGTATGAGGAGCGGCTCTATATCCTGCATGTATTTCAATTGGCATTTTCAAGTGATGAAAGACGACGCGAGACTTTTTTTATACTGGAGAATTGGGAAAACGAGAAAGATAACCTCACTGAAATGGATTGGCAGGTTTTTCAGCAGGAGTACCGGGACTACATCGACCTGATCAAAATGCTGCAACTGGTTCCCGGGCTTGGAGCTATAGTCGGAGCCTATGCCAATCATAACCTTCTTGACCAGCTTGGTAAAACAGCGCGGAATGCATATCGGATGAGACTTCTGCAGATACCACCACGTGACTGGTAAGTTGGTTTTCGGTTTTTTTTAAAGGGAAAAGAAGGTACAAGGATAAATAGGAAAAGGAGATGATTACATGAGCAAATCACTACACTCTTTTACGATATCTACTAATGAAAAGCAATCTTTCACAAATCTGGACGACTATTTAACAGAAGCATTATCAAAAAGCGGGGTTAACGATGGGATTATGGTTGTTTACTGTCCGCACACAACCGGCGCCATAACTATTAATGAAAATGCAGATCCGGATGTTAAAAGAGATTTGAAGTTAGGACTCGATGAAACATTTCCGAATAAACCGGAATACGTGCACGCTGAAGGAAACTCAGATGGTCATATGAAATCCTCTGTGGTGGGGGCGAGCGAAACCCTAATCATATCAGATGGAAAACCAATACTGGGCACTTGGCAAAGTGTTTATTTCTGTGAGTTCGATGGTCCAAGAAAACGAACGGTACATGTAAAAGTAATCGAAGGGTAAAAAAACCCCTGATTGGAGCGGAAACTCCAGTCAGGGGTTTTTTGGTTAGTCAAGGTTCTCCGTAAGTTCCTCAGCGTCATTATTTAATTCTTCTTTGGCATCGTCCGTAATAAACTTATTCATCGCTTTTTTGTTCAGATGTTTCAGGAATCCGTTTATTTTTTTAACCGCCTGAGTTTTATTGCCTTTGTCTGCATGATGCTCAGCCTGTTTCAGTTTATTTGTAAGTTTAACTGCCAGTGGATGCTCAATTTCACCCACTTCAGTCAGTTCAACGACATCCTCCTTGAGGGAAGGCAATGAAACAGGAGCAGACAAGTCAATTTCGTATTTGGCGAACCCGTTTGTTCCTTCTCCAATATGGGAGATATTTCCGTCCGGTTGGATGAACTGTTGTGCATCCGGTGAGGACTGGAACGTAAGGAGCGGGTTGCCATCAATTGGCGCAAATGACCAGTTTCCATCAGCTGACGGGTCAATTGTGCCTTTTTCCTGAATGTACTGGATGATCACCTGACGATTTTGCATCTGTGGTGATAGCACAATCTGGCTTCCGTCAAGGTTAGGGAAGTTTCCGCCGCCACCAGCACGGTAATTGTTTGTCGCTACAAGGAATACCTGATCGTCTTTAACCGGTTCACCGTTATACTTAAGATTGGTTACCCGTTGTGCATCTGGATTGATGAGATTTCCGTCATTATCATAACGTGCAGGCTCGGTAACATCGATTTCATAGGTTACCCCGTCGATGATATCAAAGTTATACGTTGAGAAGTCGAGATCCACAAGCTTTTGCTGATCACTGCTTGACGGGTCAATTTGGTTAAACTGACCAGCAGACATCTCAAGCCATTCATGAACTTGTTCGCCAGTCAATTTGACAACTTTCATGGTGTTCGGATAGACGTACAGGTCAGATACATTTTTAATTGCGATTGGGCCTTCCGGGATATATGTGTAATAACCAGGACCGCCCCGGCCTCCAGCTTTAAATGGTGCGGCCGCAGATAGAATCGGCAATCCTTCATACTGTGTTCCTTCGACAGCTTTTTCGGTATACCACTTCTGCGCATTTGACACAATTTGCACCGATGGATCATCTTTTACTAATGCAAAATAACTGTAAATTGGTGAGGTTGTCTTACCTACTTCGGACCGGATATATTCAAGTGTTGCTTGATGTTCATCAGCAACCGCATCGAGAATTTTCTGGTCTGGTTCTACAGTCGCTTCACCTGTCTCTTCGTTATAAATGGAACGAACTTGAGAACTTGAATCAATGACATCCCAGTCTTCGCCATTTTTCTGAAGCTGCAGGTCGATGATGCCTAGGTGGCTTCCCCAGAATCCTGCTTCCACTGACGGAACGCTGTTTATGGTCCCGTTTTCCAGATTCACTCCCGGAATTCCTGCAAAAGATTCACTAGGAAAAGCTTCATGGGCATGACCGAACATGATAGCATCGATTCCCTCGACTTTTGTCAGATCGTATGTTGCATTTTCCTCGCGTTCACGAAGTTCAGTCGATCCTAGTCCGGAATGCGGGATAGCTACAACTATGTCTGCTCCATCCTCAATCATTTGCGGAACATATTTTTCGGCAGATTCATGGATGCCTTTTGTGATTACTTTTCCTTCTAAATTCGTCTGGTCCCACTGCATGATTTGTGGAGGGACGAACCCGATCACCCCGACATCAACTGTATGTGTGTTGCCGTTCTGGTCGGTTACTTCTTTTGGAATTATTTTGTATGGATCAAAGAAATTTTGATCGTTAGTTGGATCGCTGTCGCCATCGTCATAATAAACGTTGGCATTAACATATGGGAAATTTGCATCGTCGATGGATTCCTTTAAGTAGTCAATCCCATAATTAAATTCGTGGTTACCTATGTTTGCGGCATCATATCCCATCAGGTTCATAGCTTTATAGACTGGATGAACTTCGCCTTCTTCCAGACCATTTTTTGCAGTGAAGTCACCTAATGGATTACCTTGAATCAAGTCTCCATTATCAAATAGCATTGTGTTTTCTGCTTCAGTACGAGCCTGGTTGATTAGTGTTGACGTTAAGGCTAGTCCGAATTCATTGGTAGGCTGGTCCTGATAATAGTCATAGTTTACTAGGTTGACATGAATATCAGTTGTTTCCATAAGTCGCAGGTCCACTACCGCGTCTTCCGTAGTTTCGGCGCTGGATTGTATTGCACCGAACGGGAATGCGAGAAACAGAACTGCCAGCAGAATAAATGATAGTTTTGCCGATTTATGTGCTCCCATACTGTAACCCCTTTCAAAATTTTGTCACTTCTAATGGTAAAGGATAGAAAAATAGATTTAAATAGGAAGAAAGGTTGGGGACAAAATGCCTGACAAAGGAAGTGTAGGCAATTCTTTTGGTGGTTAGAATCCCCTAGATGATTTACAATATAAGTATGAGCGCTATTATGTTAGTGGAGGGATAACCATGAGTGAATTAAAGGAACTGCAGTCCACTGAGGAACTAAGTCAGATATGGGACCAGTCAGATGATAAACCTGTTTTGCTGTTCAAGCACAGTACAACGTGTCCAATCAGTGCAGGTGCTTTTAAAGAATATCAGGAATTTCTCAGTAATTCCGATGAGGGTCTAGAAGGATATATGGTGAAGGTGATTGAAAATAGAGACGTCTCCAATCAGATTGCTGATCAGACCAGTGTAAAGCATGAGTCACCGCAGGTTTTCCTGATAAAAGATAAGCAAGTACTATGGAATACCTCACATTCCAAAATTACTTCGAACTCAATCAGTGAGGCTTTAGAGTCGGCAAAATAATATAACCAAATAAGCTGCAGTATCAACGGGTGCTGCAGCTTATTTTATGGTTAGGGTTAGGATAGGTGTGGGAGGAAAGAATTTCTGGGTTTTTCGGAGAGTATTATGGATTCGGCTTTTTATTAGCGAATCTCAAAGTTTATTAGTGGGTTTTAGGATGTATTAGCAATTAATACAATTTATCCGTGAATCGTCCCATTACTTTGTGAAAACTGATGAAACCTTTACACCCGCATAGGCGTATTAAGTAGCGAGAATAGTTTTCTAAAAAAACAGGGGGCAACAGTGTGACAGAAAATAAAACCATGACCAAAGCACAAATGGCACAATGGAAAAAACGTCTTAATTGGGTGGGGTACATATTAATAGCGTTGATTCCGATTTTTATAATCGGCTCGCTGGCGGTCCAGCTTATTACAGATTATATATGGATGAATTCAATTGGTTATAAAGAAGTCTTCACGACCATACTGGAAAGCAAAATAATTCTTGGAACAGCCGGGTTTATATTGTTTGGACTAGGTACGCTGTTTACGTTAGTTTGGATCCGGCGCTCATATGTTAAACATTTTGATCCGGGCCAGCTGCCTAAGTTTATGCTGACCAAGAAATTGCTATCATTAATTATTACCGGTGTTTCGTTCGTTGCGGGTCTGATTGGAAGTGTGATTGTTGAAGGCCTTGGTTGGGAACGGATGCTGAAGTTTATTCATCATGCTTCATTCGGTCAGACGGACCCATATTTTAATATGGATATTTCTTTTTATCTATTTATCTTGCCATTCATTAATTTTATTATTTTCTTGCTGATAGGTTTAGCTGTATTTCTTCTTCTGATTGAAGTCGGTATGTATTCTGTTTTCCATATGTACCGGATGAGTAAGTCTGCCCAGCTCCATATGGGGATAACACTTGGGTTTATTGGAGTTTTACTTGCTGCGTATCATTTCATGACACGTTACGCTACACTATCGACAAACAAGGTGAATCTGTTCCAGGAAAGTGTTGTTTATGGACTTAGTTATACGGATGATGTGGTCAATATACCAAAGGCGTATGTCCTGGCAGCAGCGGCAATTGTCATGGCTGTATGGATTATTGTTGCGCTGTTGAAAGGGAGACTTCGGGCGATGATTATCCCGGTTTCCATATATATCGGTCTGCTTGTGGTTGGCCAGCTTGCATCTGTAGCAGTCCAGAATTTTGTTGTGTCACCAAACGAATTTTCCAAGGAAAAGCCGTATCTAGAACATAATCTGGAATTCACACGAACGGCATACGGTTTGGATAGCATTAACGTAAAAGAACATCCTGGTAACTATTCGCTAAGTGAGGAAATGGTAAAACGCAATCAAGAAACAATTGACAATTTACGGATGAACGATTCACGACCGTTACTTGATGTCTATAACCAGCTGCAAACTTTCCGAACTTACTATGAATTTAACGATGTGGATATTGACCGTTATATGGTGGACGGGGAGTATGAGCAGGTTTTCCTTGGTGCGCGTGAACTTAACACTGATGACCTGCCAGGCCAGGCTAAAACATGGGTAAACCAGAATCTCCGTTATACGCATGGATACGGGATTGCAATGAGCCATGTAAACCAGGTCACAGCTCAGGGTCAACCAGAGTATATGGTGAAAAATCTTCCACCAAAAGGATCTATCGAGGTCGAACGTCCACAGGTCTACTTTGGTGAAGAGCAGTATCAGAATGTCATCGTAAACAGCTCGGTTGATGAGTTTGACTATCCTGCCGGCGATTCCAATGTGGACACACGTTATACAGCAGATAGTGGCATCCAGCTTTCAGGGATTAATCGACTGCTTTTTGCACTCAGTGAGGGTTCTTTCCGTATGCTGGTATCTGATCAGGTAACAGGTGAAAGTCAGCTCCTGGAAACGCGAAATATTATGGACCGTGTTAATCGTATTGCCCCTTTCTTTACGTATGATAAGGATCCATATATCGTCGTCCGGGATGATGGCAGCATGGTATGGATTTTGGATGCTTATTTAACTGCTGAACGTTATCCTTATTCTGAACCGCATGATAAGGAAGACAATTACATCCGGAATTCAGTGAAAGTTACAGTTGATGCCTATACAGGCGAAGTGAATTTCTATGGGGTGGACAATGAAGATCCTTTATTGGCAACGTTTCAAGATATCTTCCCGGATTTATTCAGTGAAGAAATACCAGAAGATATTCAGGCACATTTCCGATATCCGGAAACGTTATTTACCATACAGGCATCCATGTATGGTACCTATCACATGTCCAATCTGGAAATCTTCTATAATCGTGAGGACTACTGGCAGTTCCCGACCGAGAAATATTACAACGAAGATATTACAATGGAACCATATTACATGACAATGAAACTGCCGGATTCGGACCAGGCGGAATTTATCTTGATGGTCCCATATACACCTAAAAACAGGCAAAATATGATCTCCTGGATGGGGGTAAGAAACGATGGGGAACATTACGGTGAAATGTTTGTTTACCGTTTTCCGAAGCAAAAAAATATCTATGGACCACAACAGATTGAAAACAGAATCAATCAGGACAGTACGATTTCCCAGCAGCTGAACCTGTGGTCACAAGGCGGATCTGAAGTAATTCGTGGCAACCTGTTGGCCGTACCAATTGAGGATACCGTCCTGTATGTCGAGCCGATTTATATTGAATCAGCCAATGAAACTTCACTTCCTGAGGTGAAACGAGTAATCCTCGCTTATGGTGACTATATCGTGATGGAACAGAATTTTGATAAGGCACTTGATGAAATGCTCAACATCATCGACCCGGATCGTGAAGGCAATCAGCAGCAGGAAAATGGCGACGCTGAACAGCCGGATGATTCCGAACAGCAGATTACCGGAGCTGAAGAACAACTTCGCCAGGTCGCTGAACTGTTTGACGCATATCAGCAGGCACTTTCTGCAGGCAACTGGGAAAAGGCTGGAGAGATTATGACTCAGATTGAAGGTAAGTTGGGCGAAATAGAGTAATAGCAATATAATCTGAATTAAAATGACTACCTTTTGGATACCAATCGGTAGTCATTTTTTTAATAGGAGATGCATTAAATTTTCCGTTTGCAACTAATTGATGAGAATTTTCAGCGATAGCGAAATGTGACGCCAGCAATCCAGCGAAGTGGAACCTCATTCCGTTAATAGGGTGTAAAGTCGCCCGGAACGCGGGGAAGTGGATTCTGGTTCCGCTAAGTGTGCCATGTCGATCAAATTTGGGGGTGAAATGGGCATATTGCGGAATGAGGTTCCGACAGTGTCTAGAAGAAGGCGCTACAGTAAGAATGGCTTGGCACCACTATGGCGATAACCCTTTCTGATTTATGGTAGATTATTCCCTGCTGCTCGGTATAGCTCGTACCATTCTTCTCTCGTCATTTTTACATTGGTAGCTTCCGCGATTCCTCTAAGCCGTTCAGGATTCATAGAACCAACAATAGGTTGTATTTTGGCGGGGTGATGCAAAATCCACGTTGCAGCAACTGCCGAATTCGTGATTCCCTTCGCTTCAGCAAATTCATCCAGTTTGGCATTAAGTTCAGGGAATCGCTCGTTCCCTATAAATACACCTTCCATCATTCCATACTGAAAAGGAGACCATGCCTGGATTGTCATGTTATTCAAACGGCTGTATTCCAGTACACTGCCATCCCGCAGCAGGGCAGGTTCATTTGTCATGTTGACGTTAAGCCCGGCGTCAATCATTCCAGTGTGCATCAGGCCGAACTGCAGCTGGTTAACAATCAAATCCTGTTTCAGATATTTTTTCAAAAGATCAATCTGCATTGGGTTCTGGTTGCTTACCCCGAAATACCTTACTTTACCACTCTCGCTAAGTTTCGTGAAAGCTTCGGCAACTTCTTCCGGTTCCATCAGTGTATCCGGGCGGTGAAGCAGCAGAATGTCTATATAGCCGGTATTAAGCCTGCTCAGGCTTCCGTCGACAGCGTTTAGAATATGTTCTTTGGAAAAGTCGAAGAATCCTTTGCGTATACCACATTTTGTCTGAAGGACAATATCATCCCGGTTATATTGGGTCCCTTTAAAAGCTTCCGCAAAAATCTCCTCTGCTTTTCCCTGTCCATAAATGTCAGCATGGTCAAAAAAGTCAATTCCCGACTCGATCGAACGTTCAATTACCTGGCGGGCCATATCAACAGAAAGATCTTTCATCCGCATACATCCCAGTCCGATTTCCGATACGACTAATCCACTGTTTCCCAAGTCTATCTTATTCATTTAAGGCACCTCTCAATCTGTTATCCCTATTGTAGCATACAGGGAGTAGCATCCTCCTCCTCTGGTCGGAGGCAGCGCTACGCTGATGGCACGGTTTTTTGGGCGTGTAATTTCAATCCGGGTGCCGACGATTTAATCCGGTTTTCTGGATATGATGTAAGCATAAGGAAACACAATCCAAGGAGGCGTTATAAATGAATTTTAACGAATATGCGGTCGGTTATGTAATGAAAGCCCGACAGGCAGAGGTACAAAAGAAAGCAAATGAGCGAGGATTATGGTTGGATGGTTCACAATTCAATAAGAGAATAAATCATAAGCATGGTTGGCTTCAACTATTTACAAAATTTATCTCACATTAAATTAGGAATAAACCCTATAAGAATACTCCACTCCAGTCCAACCAGCAGCGAACAGCCAGTAAGGTCTCTCATTCACAAAATTATTAAAGATAAAATAGGGGAGTTTCCCGGGTAAGATGGGGAAACTCCCTAATTACTTTTTCTTTAAAAAGCCATAAATACACGTTTACAATATTACTCCCGAGAAGCTTCCTCGCAAAACCTGTTTTTCATTCTGATTCGTACATAGGAAAGATGCCAAAATAGATTTTCTGTTTCTGCCTTCTTGCTTTTCATATTTCTCTACCGTAACCTCACAGATTATTGTATCTCCAGTGAACACTGGCCTCAAAAATTCAAAATCCATATTACGCGCTAGTACACTGTAGTCTCCGCCAACTTTTGTCGGTAATGTAGCAGTCAATAGCCCCTGAACGACAAGTCTACCCTGTTCATCAGGAGTAATATGATGGGATCCTTCATCCCCTGAAACCTTCGTAAACAATTCAACATGCTCTTCTGTGAAAGTCCGTTCAAATGTTATCACATCGCCTACTTTTAAAGACAAGCTAATACCTCCCAAAATAAGTTTGAATTCAGTACTCAAGCATTTCTGATCAAATATAACTTAATATATTATACATAATTGGCTGAATATTTTAAACAATAATGACATTAATCGATTAGGGAGTTCATCAGTTGCTTACTATTTTCCATACCGTTATCGGGGCTTTCTGCCATATAACGTATTCCTTCTGGACAGGAATAATAGTTTAGAAAAAATCTTTAGGTCCTCAATAGAGAGAAAACAATTTTTTATATATAGGGGAATTCCCCCTGTAAAATTAGGAGTTTCCCTAATTACCAAAAATCGCTCCGCATTCTATACTTAAACTAGAGTTAAAAAGCAAACGCACATGCGGAGGAGAGTTCAGATGGAAAGTACTGCAGTTAAGGAATCTATTAAAAAATCAAAGAAAAATTCTATTGATAATGCTTTTGCATCACATTTCGCTAAATCGATGTTTCTTACCATAAGCGGCCTGCTGATCCTGATGTTTATCGGAACCAGGATGTTCACGCACGTTGACCTTAACCTATACGGATACATAGTAGGCACGGTTGTTTTTCTGGGCGGGTTCTTTTACCGGTTTATCGCCTGGGGGGGAACGGCCGCCAACAAAAATAATCATTAAAAAAGGAATCAAGCTGGTGTTTCGGAAATCAACACCGAAAACATCGGTTGAACATCTGGCAACATTCCGGTTCATCTGGAATAGGGGAATTTACCGATGGACCCAGCATCTGCTGATCGGATGGGGTTGTATTCTGGCGTGTATGGTAACATTTCCGCTCGTCTTCAGCTGGATGTACTTCACGATGGAAGAGAGCGGTATGTATACAATCGTGCTATTCGGTTTGGATCTGATGGTTGTGCCAGCTGATGGATTCATCGCGTTTATGTCCTATAATGCCTTGAACATCAGTGCAATTATGGTTATCACCGGGGTATCCATGGTTCTTTACCGTCGCTTGAAGAACATGCAGGCACGTGCAGAATACCAGGTTATGTATGATTTTCTGCCATTATACATGCTTTTGTTTGTGAGTATAACTGGACTTGCGTTGACTTTCATAAATGTGTTCCTGCATGGATCGGGCCACTACGTAATGTCCCTGATTCACCAGTTCGCCGTCATTATTACGTTGATTTATCTGCCATTTGGAAAGCTTGCGCATATCCCATTCCGGCCAATGAGCGTATTAGCACGGAATTACCGGGAGCATTACGGCGAAAAAGAAATGAAAGAATGTAAGGTTTGCGGAACAGCGTTTGTTTCCATGGAACAATCCGGTGACGTAATCGATGTACTCGGACAGAATAATTTGGAGTTCAACATGAAAGATGGTTTTAATCTGGCAGAACTGTGTCTTCCTTGCCGAAGAAAATACCGCATCTCCAGATTCTCAGGTTTTGAGCCCCATAAAGTGCCAGTCAAGGAGGCAAATCAGAATGCAAGAGGATAAGTTTTTTAGAAATATAGAGAATGTCAGACACCCAAATGAAACCTTGGTAAAAACACACTGCAGCTATTGTGGAATGCAGTGCGGGATGAATCTGAGGGTAGATACCCGAACTAACAAAATTATCGGTGTAGAGCCACGTTACGAATGGCCGGTTAACCTTGGAAAAATGTGTCCTAAAGGGGTTACTGCATATCAACAAACTAACCATAAGGACCGGATCATGAAACCGCTGATTCGGGACGATGCTTCTTTAAAAGGGACCAAAGAAGGATTCCGTGAGGCGAGTTGGGATCCATACGATTTGATTGCAGAGAAATTCGGTAAGCTGCAGGAGGAGTATGGAAAAGATACACTCTCCGAATTCAGTGGTGTATCTATGACGAATGAAAAGTGTTATCTTACCGGCAAATTTGCCCGGGTTGGACTTGGTACACGCTATATTGATTATAATGGACGTTTCTGTATGTCAAGTGCTGCTGGCGGCTTCTTAAGAAGTTTCGGGGTCGACCGTGGTTCCACCCTTCCATGGACTGATGTACACGAAACGGATTGCTTGTTCATCGCAGGAAGCAATACTGCAGAGTGTCATCCGACATCCATGTTCCGTATTTGGGCAGTACAGGAACGCGGGGGCTACCTGATTGTTGCTGACCCAAGGGAAACCCCGCTTGCCAGATCCATTTGGATTTACGTCCTGGTACTGACCTTGCCTTGGCTAATGGAATTCTGAACCTACTCATCCAGAATGGTTATGCGGATGAAAACTTCATTAACGACCATACAAACGGCTTTGAAGAAACAAAAGAACTTGTAAAAGAATTCACGCCGGAAAATACCAGCTTTATCACTGGTGTTTCTGTTGAAAAAATAAAACAGGCCGCAGAGATCTACGGAAAAGCCCCTAATGCGATTGTTATGTTTGCCCGGGGAATCGAGCAGCAGCATAAAGGCGTGGATAACGTATCCGCATACACCAATATGGCCCTGATTACCGGCAAAATAGGCCGTCCGAAAGCAGGCGTCGCGACGTTCACCGGACAGGGAAATGGCCAAGGTGGCCGGGAACATGGTCAGAAGTCCGACCTGCTTCCAGGTTATCGTAAACTTACCAACCCGCAGCATGTAAAAGAAGTTAGTGAAGTATGGGGGATTGACCCTTCAGAAATGCCACAGCCCGGCGTTTCTGCTTATGAAATGTTTGAACTGATGAATGAAAAAACGATACGTGGACTGTATCTATTGTGCTCAAATCCGGCAGTTTCCGCACCTAATCTGAATGTTGTGCGGAAAGCCTTGAAGAATCTTGACTTCATGGTGTGTGCTGACTTCTTCTTATCTGACTCAGCAGAGTTTGCAGATGTTATCCTGCCGACGGTTACCTGGTCAGAGGATGAAGGAACGGTCACAAACCTGGAAGGAAGAATCATTAAAATTAATAAAGCACAGGAACCTATTGGAGAGTCCAAACCAGACTGGCAGATTCAGGTGGAGCTTGCTGAGCGTATTGGAAAAGGAAAATATTTCTCTCATTTGAAAACAGCGCGCGATGTTGCGGACGAGTTCCGTCTCGCATCCAAGGGTGGTTCAGCTGATTATTACGGTGCTACATGGGACAAAATCGACAAACAGGATGGCGTATTTTGGCCGTGTAAAGATGAAGCGGATAAAGGGACGCCACACATGTTCCTGGATAAAAAATTCTATCATCCAGATGGTAAAGTGAAAATTTGTGCACTCCCGTACCGACCACCAGCGGAAGAGCCAGGTGAGAAATATCCACTGCGCTTGACAACCAGGCGTGTGGTTTACCATTATCTTTCGGGAAATCAAACCCGCCGGATTCCATTTCTGAATGATATGTGTCCGGACCCATACGTGGAAGTTCACCCGATTACCGCTGAACAGTACGGGATTAAGCATGAAGAAGAGATACTCCTTTATACCCGTCGTGGCAAAACCACTTATAAAGTGAAAATAACTGAAGCGATTCGCGAAGACACCGTATTCGTTCCGTATCATTTCGACCATGAACGTTCGATTAACCTGCTGACAATCCCGGCGCTTGATCCGATGTCACGGATGCCGGAATTCAAAGCTTGCGCTGCACAGATAGAGAAACTCAGTTCCGGGAAGGTGCTTTAAATAGAAAAACGACGACTATATATTGAACTCGAAAATTGTATCGGATGTCGTTCATGTCTTGCTGCCTGTACCCAGTGCGGCGGGCATGAACAGAAAAACAGAAACTATGTATATGATGATGATGATGTAAATCCGCTCGTAAACCGCCAGACAATGCCGTTAATGTGCCTGCACTGTGTGGATCCGGCGTGTGCCAGAAGCTGTCCTGCTCAGGCAATCCAGATTCATGAAACAGGTGCAGTTCTTTCAGCCTTGACCGAAAAGTGTATTGGATGCCAAAACTGTACGATTGCATGTCCATACGGAATTCCGCCAATGTGTGCGAGTGTTTGTCCTTCTAATACATTGCAATGGCTAACTGAAGAAGAAATTGAAGCGAAACAACAACAGCATGACCTTGGCAACGACAAATGGGTTACCAGCATGCCCTATCTGGAAGGCGAAACTAACGTACGCGTTAACCTTCCAAGAATCCTGCAGGGAACTACGAAACTGTTTTAAGGAGAGAATATCATGACAGAATGGCAAAATAAGATATCAGCTAACGATGATAACTACACACATAATATAAACACAAACAATGAGAGGCAATTGGATCGACGAGGGTTTATGAAAACAATGGCGGGTGCAGCTGGGCTATTTGCAGTCTCTTCACTTCCCTGGGGGGCTATAGCAGCGAAGGAACTAATGGGACTATCTGACAAGGAATATCCTCATCACAAGATTGCTGAACTTAAAGATGTTTCGGTCGGAAGTTCTATTGATTTTCATTTTCCAACGGAGCATGACAGTGCAATTATGATTCGGTTAAAGGAAGATAAGTTTGTTGCATATCAAAATGCATGTACTCATCTGCGCTGTCCTGTATACTGGATAAAAGAGGAAAAGGAGATGGTTTGCCCATGTCATCATGGCAAGTTTGATCCTACAAATGGCACCCCTACTGCTGGTCCGCCAAGACGCCCACTTCCGGAAATTGCACTAAAGGTAAAAGAAGGGGCAATCTATGCAGTAAGGGTGAAACGTTATGAAGCGTAGTTATCTTGGAGTTATTAGTTTGCTTGCTGTTTTATTCATGAATATTGTATTTACTCAGTTGCTGGTTCATCAGTTTTTTTACCAAAATTTCGGGGATGTTTTGCTATATATGAGCTTCAATTTGTTGCTGTTCCCGCTTGCAGTGTTAATTTATCGAAAGGAAGTTAACAAAGGGGGCAGCAAGAATGCCAAGTGAGACGTTTTTGGACTTTTGTTTTATACAGGAGAAGCATTCTCACCGACATGGCATACTCGAACTGATCGTTATTCAGACGAACGAACAGCCGAAACAGCTAAGAACAGGAAGCGAATTGAAATGTCTTATATTGGTGGGTAGAATGAAGCCCTGCGAAGCTCAGGGCTGACGCTCGATCATTGAATGCTGTTGCGCAGTTTGCTTTTAAAAAACAATAATTCCCCTTTCTGATTTGGAAAGGGGATTTTGTGTTAATATCAAATTTATTAAGGTTTTGACTAAAAACGTCAACTCACTCTTTTGATGGGCGCAGCTTAAATTTTTAATACGGATCTGCGTCGTGTCCTTTTTGTTCTGCCTGCTCAGGAGCCTTCTCGGCATCCTTCATGCCAAGTGGATTTTGGCTGGAACTCTTGGATGATTTATGCTTTGCTGCTTCAGCAAGCCCTTCCCGGAGGCGGCGTCCATACTCTTCATCGGCTTCCTCGGCCAACGCGAGCATTTTATCCTGCAGGTCTTGGGCACATTCGGACAAGTCGCCAACCAAGTTGGAGATCAATTCATCTTTTTCCCAGTCCTCAAATTCACGGTAAGTTTCACCAGCTTGTTTTGTATTGCTCTGCCGGTCGATGGACTCTCGAACCAATTTACCTTCTACTTGTGGGGTGTGCTCAGTTCCAAGCTGCTCTGCCTCTTTTAACCCGCCGAGCGATGAGGGCTCATAATTGACATGCGGATTTTTCTTAGGCGAGCGTTCAGCTTCATGGAGCATTTGCCCGCCTTCTTGGTTTGTCGCAACTCGCTTCTTTGCTTTATTAATATCAAGCTGAAGATAATTTGCCCCGACCCTGTAGCGCTGTGTATCGGAGTATGAAAACGTACGTCCCTGAAGCATTTTGTCATCCGAAAAATCAAGCCCGTCAACCAGTACACCGGTACCGAATGCAGCTTGTTCCACCTCGGTGAAATAGTTATCCGGGTTTTTATTCAGTACCATCTTTCCAACAGGGTGCCATGGGAACTGATCCTTTGGCCATAATTTGGTATCGTCAAGTGGATCAAAATCCAGCTCAGGGTGTTCCTCATCGCTCATAATCTGAACGAACAATTCCCATTCAGGATAGTTACCGTCTTCGATGGATTCGTATAAATCTTGTGTAGCATGGTTGAAATTGAGTGCTTGAATCTCACTCGCCTCTTTAACGGTGAGGTTTTTGATTCCTTGCTTCGGTTCCCAGTGGTACTTAACCAGGACAGATTTGCCTTTTTCATTAATCCATTTATACGTGTTTACACCGGAGCCCTGCATTTGCCGGTAATTTGCCGGGATTCCCCATGGCGAATATACAAATGTAACCATATGGAATGTTTCTGGAGAGTTGGCACAAAAGTCGAAGAACCGCTCACTGTCCTGGTAGTTGGTGACTGGGTCAGGACGGAATGCATGAATCATATCTGGAAACTTCATGGCATCACGGATGAAAAAGATTTTGAGATTGTTACCTACAAGATCCCAGTTTCCATCCTCAGTATAAAACTTAACAGCAAAGCCGCGCGGATCCCGTACTGTCTCTGGAGAATGATTTCCGTGTACCACGGTTGAGAACCGAACAAATACCGGTGTTTGTTTACCTTTTTCCTGAAAAACTTTTGCTCGTGTGTATTTGGAAACAGGCTCATCGCCAACTGTTCCATACGTTTCAAAATAACCATGTGCCCCTGCTCCTCGAGCGTGGACAATCCGCTCCGGAACCTTTTCCCGGTCGAAATGGCTTATTTTTTCAACAAAATCATAGTTCTCCAGTGTAGCTGGTCCTCTATTGCCGACTGTTCGTATGTTCTGGTTGTTCGTCACAGGATGCCCCTGCCGGTTCGTCAATGTATCTTCGTTCTCAATATGTGTCTCGTGCTTCTTATCATCTGCCAACCTTTATACCCTCCCTAAAAGTCAATTAGTTGTTATTCTCCCCCGAGATATCCTGATTATGTTTGTTGTTGAATTCTACAGGGAAGAAATTCTATAAACTCTTTCCTTCACTTTTAAAGTTTATACATATCAATGACGGTATGCTCTAAAGGTGTTAAGATTTGAGAAAAAAGAACTGATCCGGCAGACCGGCCAGCGTAAAATAGAAGTGCTGAATTTCGAGGCATTGAAGTCATTGGCAGTTTAATATCCCCGTATAGTGAGGACCGGTTTTTTCACCGGTCCTTTGCTTTGATTTCGATAGTTTTTTCCTCTGTCTTTGCTACCTGATAACTTTCAATTAGTCCCTTTGCTGCAATGGATTCTTTTGTCACGTACTTCTGTCTAAGATTGAGATTAATGGCAGTATCAAACAGCGGTTTACCAATAAATACTGTATGGACATCTTCCCACCATATGTCCATTTTATCTTTTCCAATCACCGCCAGAGACTCCGAAAGCGGGATGCCCTCACGAAAGAAAGGATGCTCATTATCCTTGGAGGCGCCCGGTTCATTTAAGCAGAGAAACAGAGACAAATTGTCGAATAGCTGTACAAGCCCATAATGAAAATTATATGTCTCCCGGTCAATATCCTCCAGATCCTCAAAAATCTGCTTCTGACGATTTTTCTCCTCCTTAACGAATGACTTTGCCTCTTTTGAGGAATCATTTAAAAGAAATCCGGTATAATGCCTGCTGCATAACAGACCAGCATAGGCATCCTGTTTTTCCACTTCGTCAATCCCATGTTTATAAAACACCATTTTCGGTAATACAGGGAAATCGGTAAAAGTGTATGGAGCCTGTTGTTTATCATTCCAAAACGGTTGTTTATCTAGCATTTTCCACCCGTAATCATGTTGATGAATAGCATATTCAACCGATTGGCGCAGCTTTTTGCCCGCAAAAAATTCATTGCGGAGTGCCATGGCCATTTCACCGGACAAATGAGCATGATGGTCCTGTTCAATCATGATAAATCCCGAAGAATGCTCTCGAACAATCATGTGAAACACCCTTTCTGTTGCATTCTTTGTTGCTGTTATAAGGTTTTTTTGACAGAATTGCAACTCTAAGCTATAATAACTTACATAAAGTAACTTAATAAGTATTGGTAATTATAATAAAAAAGGGGTTCCAAAATGGAGAAAAAATTTTTTCAACCACCGACAGTATACGTAGGTGAGGTTAATATAAATGTAACAGATTTGGAAACATCACTTGAGTTTTACAAACGTATAATCGGTTTTCAGGTGCTTGAACAAACGAATAATAAAGCAGTCCTTACCGCAGACGGTAAAACGCCATTGCTTACACTGGAGCAGCCTGATGGTGTTCTGCCAAAAGAAGACCGGAAAACCGGACTTTATCATTTTGCTATTCTTTTACCAGACAGATCACAACTTTCATCATTTTTAAACCATATAGCCAGAACCGGAATCCGACTCGGAGCATCTGATCACTATGTAAGTGAGGCGCTTTACCTTTCCGATCCGGACGGAAATGGCATCGAAGTATATCGTGATCGCCCAGCTGAAGAATGGAACTGGGCAAATGGGCAAGTTGCGATGGCAACTGAACCGCTGGAAGGGCAAAGCCTGCTGGCTGAAAGTAACGAACCATGGAACGGCCTGCCAGAAGCTACGGTAATGGGGCATATCCATCTTCATGTTGCTGATTTGACCAAGACAAAAGAATTTTATATCGATGGACTTGGATTTAACGTGGTCACAACCTATCCAGGTGCGTTGTTCATCTCAACAGGTGACTACCACCATCACATGGGACTTAATATTTGGAATGGTGAAGGCGCACAAAAGCCTTCCTCCAAAAGTGCAGGGCTAAACTGGTATACGCTTATTTTTCCGGATGAAAATGCTAGAAGCGAAGCAATTGCCGGCCTGAAGAAGGTCGGTGCCGAAGTGACTGAGGAAGCGGATTACTATCGCACCGAGGACCCTGCAGGAAATAGTATTCGTCTATATGTTTTTAAAGGCTAAAAAAATTAAAAACCGTGCTGAACAGCAAAGCAAGCTGCGCAGCACGGTTTTTCGTTGTTTATAAATCAAATCTTTTGTTGTACCATTTAGCAGCAGCTGCAACTTCATTATAGGTCAACTGGTGGCCGTTATTTTCCCAGTGCAGTTCCACATCAGCACCGGCTTCCTCCAACAGGGCTTTCAGGTCCTCTGATTCTTTTGATGGACAGATAGGGTCATTTGTCCCTGCAGCAATAAAGACTCTTTTCCCGGACAGATCAGGAAGTTCAATCCCACGTCTAGGAACCATTGGGTGATGCAGAATCGCACTGTTTAACGCACCTTTATAGTGAAACATAAGACTTGCTGCAATGTTTGCGCCGTTAGAATATCCGACAGCTGTGATATTATCACGGTCGAAATTGTTCTCTTTGGCTGCTTGGTCGAGAAACTCATTAAGCTCTTTCGTGCGGGCTATCAGATCTTCTTCGTCAAAAACCCCTTCTGCCAGACGTTTGAAGAAACGCGGCATCCCATTTTCGGAGACATTGCCGCGAACACTTAATACGTTGGCATCAGGGTCTATTTCCTTAGCGAGAGGAAGAAGATCTTGTTCGGTACCTCCAGTGCCGTGCAGCAGTAATAAGGTCTTTGATTGGTCATTTCCTTTTTGAAAAATATGTTTCATCGTTATGCTCCTTCCAGAGTTTATTTTTTCGTTCCTTCCAGGCCAACTCGTTTAAGAATACTGATTAACATTTCTTTTTCTCCGTCAGATACAGATTCAAAAATTTCCTCAATAACCTGCTGATGCTGTGGAAAAATGTCATCCATCAATTCTTTTCCCTGTTCCGTTATGGAAACATGAACAACACGCCGGTCTTTTTCACTTACCGTTCGTTCAAGCAAACCTTTCTTTTCAAGTTTGTCAATCACATAGGTCATCGATCCGCTGTTGATCAGAACAGCGTCACAGATTTGATTAACAGTCAGATCCCCTTTATGGAACAGCGCCTCCAGTATAGTGAATTCCGTGACACTAACATCATAGCGCTTAATATCTTTTTTTACTCGTTCTTCGACAGATTTTGATGCGCGCATAAGCACAACAAAAGCATTTAATGACAGATTTCTTCCCATTGGCTCATCTCCATGTCGGATTCCGTTCTAAATTACTTTGAATTCAGGATAATTATAATTCACTTGACTTCCGTAGTCAAAAAATAGGAGTCGCTGATGATTGATTTGTATCTTTATTTCGGCTACCGTTGACATACAATCAAAAAAATTTTGGAAGGGAAGCTGATTACTGATGGGAAAATGTAATATCGACCATTCACGTGAAAGCGTTATTACTAAACTGGAGAATCAGGAAGAGTTTCTCCCAGGGGAATTAGCTGGAAAAACCCGTACTTTTTTAACAGACGATCATTCGCAGGAAACCTTAAATGATTTATTTCACCTCCTGAAAAAATATGATCTGGCAAGTGAAGAAGAACGAAAGGACAGGGACCAGCAGATTCGGCTTCTGATTGGTTAATGATACCGACTTTACACGGAAGAATAATTGATATATAGTTTAGATACCTAATAATTCTAGGTAGGTGAAAAACGTGTTTAATCGTGAACTGGTGAAAGGCAGTACATCGCTTCTAGTTCTGCAGCTATTGGATGAGCGTGATATGTATGGTTATGAACTGGTGAAAGAAATGGACCAACGCAGTGAACATAACCTGCAGATAAAAGAAGGGACCTTGTATCCAGCGCTTCATAAGCTTGAGAAACAGGGGTATATTGACTGCTATTGGCAAAACCGCGAAAAGGGTCCGGCCAGAAAATACTATAAAATTACCGAAGAGGGACAAGAAATACTCAAGGAGCGGACAAATGAATGGCACCGCTACGTGCAGGTCATGAATAATTTGATCCGGAGAAATGAGTCATGAAGGAAGCTGCCGAAACATTTCTCAGTGAGCTGGAGGAAGCGCTGGGGAACCATCCTGAGAAACAGCAGATTATGGAAGACTATCGAATGCACGTCGATGATCTGCTCCAGGAGCGTGAACATGATAATCGTCAGGTATATGATGAACTTGTCCAGCGGATGGGGACACCAGAAGAATTAGCTCGAGCATGGCGGCAGGAAACGGTTACGCCGAACAAAATGCAGTGGCTGTTTGTTTCCCTGAACATCGGAATTTTCACTGGTGGAATTGTACTCACATTCAGCTATAACTTTTTTCAATGGGAATGGGCCGAATTTCTTTGGACATTGCTTACGAATATACCCTTTATTATTATGGTTGGGTACATTCTGTTCTGGGGACTGCTCGGGTATGAAATCGGCAAGGAATTTGGCGGGAGTGGGCGTAAACTTTTACGCAGGACGTTTATACTCTCCATTGTACCGAATCTCCTTTTCATGTATCTAATTCTATTCAGGGTGATTCCGTACAGCTGGTTTGACCCGTTGTTGAGTTTTCCGTTTATTATGACCTGCATTATTTTTACAGGGTTTTTGTATCCTGTCTGTCTAGCAGGGTTCCGATGGGGCCGGAAAATTTCAGTATAGAGGACTGGTTGGATTGAAAATCGGTCCTGTTCTTAGTCCATATTTTTTTGTCTGTATACATAGAATTACATAGTATATAGATTTACACAGTATAGGAGGATAAAGGATGGATGCGGAAGTAAAACAGAAGGATTGGATGTTTTTACTGGTTTGTCTTGGGCTTGGCGTGCTGGCTGAACTCAGCTTTTTCCATGGGATGATAGGTGTTTCTTATTTAGTTTTTCTAACAGGATTTTATGGAGTCGTTTTTTACCGATTCCGGCAGACCTTTACACATCGGCGGATTGGACTTTTAGTTATGGTCTGTATCTGGATGTTGGCGGCAGGATATCTGCTGTATGATAATGTATTCTTCTATGTGTTAAATCTGTTGGCGATTCCATTTCTCGTGTATTTCCATATTGTCTTGATCACCAGCCCGAACAACCTGAAGTGGAGCAGGCCAAAATTTGCGGTACGGCTTGCAGCAAAATTCGGACAGGGAATGAAGTATTGCGCATTCTTTTTCAATAAGACTTTTAGAAGGGTTTTCCGTAATCTGAACGAGCAGACTGCCCAGACAGTAAAACGGGTACTTGTTGGGCTGGTTATTGGTGTTCCGTTATTGTTTCTGATTACCGCGTTACTTATGTCAGCCGATGCAGTTTTTCAGGAGATGATTCTCGAACTGCCAATGTTTATTCTTGATCTGAACTTTTTAGAAAGTGTATTCCGCACCGCTGCAGTCATGATTTTTACGTTTCTCTTTTTTGGAATCCTGCAAGTGCTCGTAGTTAAGACCAAAAAGTCTTCACCAAAACCTGTGCAGGAATCCGGAACAACAGCAATTAGCTTGAACAGCGTTACTGCCGTCACTATCCTAATCCTGCTGAATACCGTATACGTATTGTTTGCAGTCGTGCAGTTCACCTATTTTTTCGGTGACGGTCTGCAGGAAGGCTATACTTTTGCCGAATATGCACGCCGGGGCTTTTTTGAGTTGGTGATTGTCACGATGATCAATTGGACGATTCTGATTTGCTGCCTCAAATTGATTACAGATATGAGGGACTCCATGAAGCGATTCCTCAAATTGATGTATTCCCTGCTGATTATTGTCAGCGGTGTAATGCTTGCCTCAGCCTACCAGCGGCTAAGCATGTATGAAGCGGCTTACGGATTTACGTTGGACCGGTTACTTGCACACGCGTTTATGATTTTTTTGATGGTGATTTTTGCTTATACATTGATCAGGGTTTGGATTGAGGGAATTGAATTGCTGCACTTCTACCTGATTGCAGGTCTTATCTGCTATACGGTCTTGAATGTTGTGCATATCGAGCAACTTGTTGTCGAGGAGAATCTGGAACGTTACGAAGACACTGGGAAACTCGATATTCATTACCTGAACACGCTGGGCTATACAGGGATTGAAGGCCTAATCGAATTGTATAAACAGGAGCCTGAATATCCTGAGCTTGAACGAATCCTATATTACCGACAGCTTCATATGAAAGAACAGACACTGAATTCATGGCAGTCATACAATTTTACGAAACGTGATGTGCGGGAGGAACTGATGAAGCTTGATCTTGAGAGACAGTAAAGGAGGAAGCGTAATGGATTTGTGTATCCCTGAACATATAGCGATAATCATGGACGGAAATGGCCGTTGGGGTAAAAAAAGACGACTCAGCCGAAGTGAAGGTCATTATGCCGGTGCAAAGACAATGCAGGATATCATCGACGCCAGCATTGACCTGCACGTTAAAGTCCTGACGTTGTATGCTTTTTCCTCTGAGAACTGGTCTCGGCCCCAGCAAGAGGTAAATTATCTGATGCAGTTACCTGTTAAGTTTTTTAAACAAAAACTTCCTGAATTTATCAAGAGAAATATTAAAATTAAAATTTCAGGGAATATGGAAGGTTTACCGGAAGCTACCAGAGAGGTATTCCTAAAGGCAATCAAAGCTACGGAGGATAATAGTGGAATCATCGTCAACTTTGCGTTTAATTATGGTGGAAGGGATGACATTTTGCAAGCAGCCAAAAGGGTGATGCAGGAGGTCCGTGATGGAAGTATGGCGCTTGATGATGTCAGTGAGGAGCTGATGGAGCAGCACCTTTATACGAAGGAACTCCCTGATCCGAACCTTGTAATTCGAACTGGTGGTGAAAAACGGGTAAGTAACTTTCTTCTTTGGCAATCATGTAGTTCCGAGTTTTATTTCTCGGATGTTTATTTTCCCGATTTTACAAAAGAACATCTTCTAGAAGCGATTAGCAGCATGAAGGTAAATACGGTTGCTTTGAATTATAGTTGAATAGAAAAGCTGCCATCATGACGGCAGCTTTTCTTCTATCAATTTTTATTTTTCCTTTGCGGCCTGTGTCATCTGATGCCATATGGATCCTTTTGCTTCCTCGCCACCCTGGATTCGGGCCAGCGCCATCTTGACCTGCATCCGCACTTCGAATTCGGGGTCATCCATCGCTTCCTGTAGTGCGGGGATTGCAGTCTCATCACCGACTTCGTATAAATACATGGCTGCACGCCAGCGGACAATCCGGCTCTTGTCAGACAGTGCATCAATCATTTCAGGGATTGCATCCTTATATCCAAGGTCGGACAAGCAATCCCCAGCAGTGCGCCTAACGTTTACCGCTTTGTCCTTTAATGCCTTATAAAGATATGGCAGTACATCACGTTCCTCAATCATACCCAGATAAGCAGTCGCTAATCGCCTGATTGAGGCTTTTTCATCATCGAGCGCTTTGTCCAGCACAGGTAAATCTTTTAAAGTAGGGTCCATCCGGTCAAGTGCCGCATAGCGGTCTTTCCAGTTTGGCTGGTCAAATACTTCTAGTGTTACCTCTTCCCTAGGTGCTGCTTTCTGGTCTCCGTCCGGTTCATCGGTTTTCGCAAATTTCACAAGTTCTTCCACGCGCTCAGTATCATAGCTTGCTTCTATTTCAGCCACAACATCCTGTCCGATTTCTTCCACCTCACCATAACGCGGATTCTGTTCCACCCATTTCCGCTCCATCAGCATATTATCAGAAGCGGTAGATGCTTCCATTACGGCATTCATAAAGCGATCCGGCAGGCCAAATCGATGTTCCTGATCGCCCTCTTCCAGTTTTACTTGCATGGGAATGTTTCGGAACTTCTGAATAAATACTTTTACTTCTCCATAGGTATCGTCGGTGGAAGCAGTTTCTTCCGTTACACTCATAGGTATTTCTTCTGATGAACCAAGCACATTACGTACTTCCGGGAGGATGTCTTCCCATTGGACGCGCGGGTTGCGCTCCAGCGCGATAAAGTCTGTAACACGGTAAAGTCCTTTAACACCATTTATCTCAAACAGCTGTTGTACATATTCTGGGAACTTGTTTCGTTCGTCATCTTGTTTATAGTTTTCCGTTATGCCGTCCGGTAAGGTTTCATCCACGTTAATTTTCATGGAGTAAGGACTTGGCGTCGGTTCAATTGATACGATTTTCACGCTTTTTCCCCCTTGTTAGCCAATTTTATTATCCTGGTTACCATTATAGAGGAAAACAATTTGTAAACAAATAATAGGAATACTTTACCCGCTTTAAGGAAAAAAGAGTCTATATGACATATTTTTTGGAGAGGAGTAGTGAAATATATGGGGATACCTAAGGAAAAGGGTATAGATCATACACTGACAATGATGATGGAAGGATATAAATATATTGCCAACCGAAGAAACCGCTTCCGTTCAAATATATTTGAAACCCGTCTGCTTGGGCAGAAGGTAATATGTATGGGTGGAGAAGAAGCAGCCGAAGTCTTTTATGATAATGATAAATTCAAACGTAAAGGTGCTGCCCCGAAACGTATCCAGAAGTCGTTGTTTGGTGAAAATGGCGTTCAGACAATGGACGGGGCAGCACATAAACACAGAAAAGCAATGTTTATGTCAATGATGACTCCTGAACGGATTGATGACCTGCTGGCAATTGCGGAACAACAATGGGATATCGCTGTGAAAGATTGGCAGAAGAAAGGGAGGATTGTTCTGTTCAGGGAAGCTGAGAAAGTGATGTGCCGTATTGCCTGTCAGTGGGCAGGGGTTCCGTTATGGGCTAAAGAATTGAAACAGCGGACGGAAGATATGTCAGCTATGATTGATGCATTTGGAGCTGTCGGGCCAAGGCACTGGCAGGGGCGGACAGCGCGTGACCGGTCGGAAAAATGGATTCGTGGTATCATCCGTCAGGTGCGATATGGCGAGCGGAACCCTTCCAAGGAGACCCCTCTATACCAGGTCGCATGGCACCGGGATCTGAACGGGGAACTGCTGAGTCTTCAGATGGCAGCAGTCGAACTGCTGAATGTAGTGCGACCAATTGTTGCGATTGGAAGGTTTGTTACTTTTGGTGCGCTTGGATTACATGATTTTCCGGAAACAAAGGAGAAGCTGCGCTCTGGTGATGAAAAATATTCGCGGATGTTTGTGCAGGAAGTGCGTCGGTATTATCCGTTTGGTCCGTTTCTTGGTGCTCGTGTAAAAAATGATTTTAAATGGGCCAGCCATAAATTCAAAAAGAGTAGACTGGTACTGCTTGATGTTTATGGTACCAATCATGACTCAGACTTATGGGAAAATCCACATGAGTTTAATCCAGAGCGATTCCAAGAGTGGCAGGGAAGCCCATTTGACTTCCTCCCACAGGGCGGGGGCGATTATGACATTGGCCACCGGTGTGCAGGAGAATGGATTACTGTGGAGATTATGAAAGTAAGTCTTGAATTTCTGGCAAATCGGATTGAATATAATGTCCCTAAACAGGACTTAAATTATAGCCTGGTGCGAATGCCGTCCATTCCAAAGAGCAGATTTGTAATGGAAGGTATCACTGTAAAATAACGCTCTTTCCGGGGCGTTTTTTTACTGTCAATTTTAAGGACTTGTTTGTTACACGGACAATCACCCAGTGAATAGGATGGTATGTAGAAACTGTAACTGGGGGTTTAAATATGAAAATACACGTAGTACAGCAAGGTGATACATTATGGCGGATTGCGCAGAACTACGGTTCAGATATAAACCAGATTATCCTGCTTAACCAGTTGGATAATCCGGATGCACTCGTGATTGGACAGTCATTGGTAATACCGGAAACTGGACGGGAGCATGTTATCCAGCCGGGGGATACCCTTTGGCAGCTTGCTCAGCAGTATGGGGTTTCGGTTGAAGAACTTGCAGCGGTAAATAACATTACAAACCCTTCCTTATTATTTATTGGGCAGCTGCTTCAGTTACCATATTTCTTATATGTGGTCCAACCAGGAGATACTGTTTGGGCTATTGCGCAGCGTAATGGAGTTGCAATCGACGCTATTGTCCAGGCAAATCAGCTTACGGATCCGGGCAGGATTTTGCCTGGCCAGACACTAAGAATTCCGGTGCCTGAAAAGCCGGTTACGGAGGTGAATGCCTATATAACCGAATTGGGTCAGGAGGGAAGGTTTGAAATACTGAGTCTCGGAAGGTATCTTACCTATGTTTCCCCGTTCACATACAGCATTCAGGCGGATGGTACTTTGACTGAACTGGAAGAGCAGCCAGTGCTTGCAGCCGCAAGAGCGACAAATACTGCACCATTAATGGTAATTACAAACTTCATTGAAAGCAATTTTAACTCAGACCTGGTAGCAACGTTACTGAGAAATCCGGATTTGCAGGAAACAATGATCACCAACATGCTCGAAATCTTGCGAGCTAAAAATTATGCAGGGGTTAACTTTGACTTTGAATACATTTACCCGGAGGACCGGGAAAATTATAATGCGTTTCTACGTCGGGTAGTTGCCCGGTTGCATCCCGAAGGCTTCGTTGTGTCCACAGCACTCGCACCAAAAGATTCGGCTGACCAGCCAGGATTGCTATACGAAGCGCATGATTATGCTGCACATGGTGAAATAGTGGATTTTGTCGTTGTTATGACGTATGAGTGGGGATGGGCAGGTGGTGAACCATTGGCAATTGCTCCGATAAACGAAGTCAGAGAAGTACTCGATTACGCCGTTACGGCTATTCCGCCGGAGAAGATTCTGATGGGAGTTCCATTATATGGCCGAGACTGGCGAATTCCGTGGATAGAGGGGACGTTTGCACGAACTGTTTCCCCGAAAGAAGCTGTACAGCTTGCACGTAGATATGGGGTGCCAATTCAATATAACGAGACATATGAATCACCATTTTTCCGGTATGTCGATGAAAATGGTCAAGAGCATGAGGTGTGGTTTGAGGATGCGCGCAGTGTTCAGGCAAAATACCAGACGGTTAAAGATTACGGATTACGCGGTGTCAGCTATTGGGTACTTGGAATTCCGTTTCCGGAAAACTGGGCCGTGCTGCAGGATAATTTCCGAATCAGGAAACTGTGAAGAAGAGGATACCTTTAAGGCTTGAGGTTACAACTGCCTTAAAGGTATTTTTTAAATTATAAAAAGGAATATAAGAACACTTATCGAAATAGTTAATTGGACATTTTTAACGGAAGGGGGGGACAGATAAATGGATGAACGGTTAATGCGGGTTGGGACCACATATATACCGGTGCAGAATCTGGATGTATCGGTGGAATGGTACAGAACAATTGGTGCGGCACTTAACTACCGGGATCAGGACAAAGCTATTCTTGACTTGGCCAATCAAAGCTTTTTTCTTGTGAATGCTGAAGTTGGACAAAGCAGTAATTTTTACGATGCAAACGGGAAAGAGCATTTTTTACTGACATTTGAAGTTGACGGTCTGGCATCTTTGGAATTAATACATAATCGTTTCCGTGAACTAGGGATAGCAATAGGTAATATTGAAGACAGGGGACATACCGGAAGAAATTTCGTATTTAAAGACCCTGATGGAAATATGTTTGATGTATGGAGCGAGTTAAGCCCCCAATTCAAAGAAAAATTCAAGGAGGAAGTTGAATGAAGAGTCCAATTAAAAATAAGGTAAATCTAGTTTTTATTCCGGTAAGTGATATTAAACAGGCAAAAGAATGGTATACGGAAATGCTGAATATTGAAGAAGGCGAATTCATGTTTGATAACTTATTTGCAGCTAAAATGGATGGTACTGGGATGCTCCTGGATACCATGCCAATGTGGCGGGACGAAAACGAGCAGCTGCAGCCATTAAATGTACCTGCAATCCAGTTTGGAACGGATGACATTCAAGCTTCTTATGCATTTATGAAAGAAAAGGGTGTTGAACTGGTTACAGATATTCAGCATGATCACTGGTTTGTTTTCAAGGATCCGGATGGTAACAAAATGATGGTCTGTCAGGACAACTAGGTTGGCAAAAAGTGCTCGTTTGCTTATTATAATAGATAGACAAACTAACAGCAGGTGAGCATATGACAAAAAATATTGTAATCAATAAAATGGTAAAAGAAGACTGGGCCGATGTCCGTGATATTTTTATAGAAGGCATTGAGACTAGAAATGCGACATTCGAGACCGAGGCACCGTCCTGGGAAATATGGGATGCCGGACACTTTGAGGAATGCAGGCTGGTTGTCCGAGAGGGCGAAAAAGTGATTGGTTGGGCTGCATTAAGCCCAATTTCTGACCGTTCAGCACACCGGGGGGTAGCGGAAGTAAGTATTTATTTAAGCAGTTTAAGCATCGGCAAAGGCCTAGGAACCGAGCTACTACAGAAACTGGTAGAATGCAGTGAAAATAAAGGTTTCTGGACACTGCAGACAAGTATTTTTCCTGAAAACCAATCAAGTATCAGGCTACATAAGAAATGTGGATTCGCCGTTGTGGGAGTTAGAAAACGTCTTGGTATGCTGGACGGTGAATGGCGGGATGTCGTCATTCTCGAGAGGCGAAGTAAAGTAGTGGGACTTTGAGTTAGTCATCCATAGCCATTTATAAGTGGAGGATCGGATAAAGTGTATAAGCCGAACTATCTTCAATAAATAGTTGAAGTAGTTCGGCTTATTCTGTTAGGATGTTTTCGTTTAATATCTATAAATTGTGATGTAACAGCCGTGTTTCGCTCCGGAAATACAATTCGCTTTCCTAGGGCTCGCGCCGAGCCTTCTCGCTCGCAAAGAACGATTGCTGCGGGGTCTCAACGTCTTCGCTTTCCCGTAAGAGTCTACGTGTATTTCCTCCGCAGGTATAACCGATGATCCTATGCGACAACAGTATGTGTCTGAAGCCCCTGCAGCGGGTCGTTTATCTTTTACATCAATACAAATCCTACCCGAGCTTACTCTGCAGCAGTTCACTGAACTTCTGTACATCCTCAGCAGACATCGCCTTTGGCCCCTTAGTGCGCTTCCCGCTCTTACGGGCCATTGCGCTGGCATAGCGGCTTTGCAGGAGCTGGTCAATATTATCATTAGAGTATTCAAACCCCTTATGATGAAGAACTATACAACCTTTGGAGAGCCCCAGTGAGGCCAGCCCGTAGTCTTGTGTGATAATCATGTCGCCCCTATGTGCAAGCTGCATGATTCGGTAATCAGCAGCCTCAGCACCAGTGTCCACATATATGGTCTCTACGCCAGGTTGGTTATCATCATGGGAAAAATGGGCGAAGCTTTTAACAAGAACCACAGGAATTTCGTGTTCATGTGCCATAGATATGATTGTTTGTTTAACTGGACAAGCATCGGCATCCACGTAAATCTTCAATTTTATTCGCTCCCTGAAACTTTCATTGATAGTGATAATAACGGCAAAATCAGATATCTGTCAACTAGTAGATACCTTTTTCATGTGGTGTTTTTTCGGATGACAAATTTTAAAAGGTTGTATTTTTCCGTATTTAGTAATATACTACATTACACGACTAATGCACTAACTTCCCTGAGGAGGTGTTCTGATGATTGGTGCTGATGGCAATAAACCAATTTACATACAGATTTCAGATTGGATTGAGAACGAAATATTGAACGGCAACTTTCGAGAGGATGAAAAAGTCTGTTCGCAATATAAACTTGCAGAGATATTCAACATTAACCCGGCCACTGCAGCGAAAGGTCTGAACCTGCTTTCAGACGAGGAAATTCTTTATAACAAGCGTGGTCTTGGAAAGTTTGTGTCCAGAGAGGCCAGAGCACTAATTTTAGATAAGCGAAAAAATCAGACACTTAAAGGATTGGTCCGTGACACGGTTATCGAAGCTGAGCGATTGGATGTAAGCACGGAGGAATTGATTGATATGATCAAGGCGGTTACAAAAATACGTAAGGGGGATGCAGAATGAATGTTGTAGAGTGCAGGGAACTGACGAAGCATCATGGGCGGATGAAAGCTTTGGAAAATTTATCCCTAACCATTGAAGAAGATAAAATCACCGGCTTGATTGGTCGTAATGGTGCAGGGAAAACTACTCTTTTAAAAATACTTGCAGGATTCTGGCATGAATCATCTGGGGAGGTAAGAGTCTTATCGCGTCGTCCATTTAATGACCTACTAGTTTCAGCCAATACTATTTTTGTGGATGATCAAATGAATTTCCCGACAGCACTGACTTTAAAGGAGATTCTGATTGAGGCAGGACAATTCTATGAACACTGGGACATGGAACTCGCGCTTCGACTATTTAACTACTTTTCGTTTGATTCCCTACAGATTCATAGCCACCTTTCGAAAGGAAAGCGAAGCACGTTTAATATGATTATTGGGCTTGCGTCTAGGTGTCCGCTTACTATTTTTGACGAACCAACAAATGGGATGGATCTTGCAGTACGGAGAGATTTCTACCGGGCCCTTTTGAAGGACTATATTGTATATCCCCGGTCAATTATTATTTCCAGTCATTACTTGGATGAGTTGGAAGATGTATTAGAGGAAATATTGTTAATAGAAAATGGGAGAGCGTTCCTTCATATGCCAATCGAGGAGATGAAAGAATATGCTGTTGGATTAAACGGGAAGCACACTGCTGTTGAAAACTGGATTACCGGCAGGGAAGTTATTTATACGGAGTCGGACGGGTCAACCGACAGATATGTGGTTGTTAAAAATAGTTTTACAGTAAAGGAGCTTGACCGGATTAGGCTAGAAGGTATTAATGTCAAGACTGTCCCGCCAAGCGATCTGTCAGTTTACCTGACAAACCCACACAAGGGAGGGATTGATGATGTCTTTAACCGCGCCTAGTTTATCAGGGACGATAGTAAAACAATTCCGGTTTAAATTAAAGTCTTTCAGTGGCATGTTTATTACACTGGTAATTCTGCAGACGCTCGCTGTTTTATTTTCACTGGGCGGTTCAGGGATGATGGGTGGAACCAGATCTTCGATGACATATGAATTCAGGTATTATTCAGTTGATATTGTTATTGTTTTCACGATGCTATGGGCCTTTATCAATGCGATTCTAATCAAAACCAAAGCATACCGGGAAGATGACTTTAATTTTATCACCAACCGGGTCAGCAGTAATTTATCGAATATATTATTTCTAATGGCTGCAGGAATAGCAGGTGGAGTTACTGCATATCTGGCAGGGTATTTACTGCAGGTTGTTGTCTTTTTTATTTCTGAGGACAGTCAGGCACTCATGCTGGGTGGTATTAATTATGGATGGAATATATATGCAGCGGGAATAATTGCGACCATTTTATACATAGTCATGTTCAGTAGTCTCGGTTATCTTATTGGTTCATTGGTGCATTTGTTCAAGCCATTTGCCTATCTGATTCCGGTTGTTGGAATAGGGCTTGTCTTTTTTGTGGAGATGCAGGCAGAGACACACCTAATTCTCGAAATCAGTCAATTTTATTTTGGCGAAGACTCATTCTGGCTGTTGTGTCTTAAGGTAATCACCACTTCTGCACTACTGTTCGCTGCATCGATGAAGATTTCAAACCGGTTGGAGGTAAGATAATGGGGGGTATTACGGTTTTCGTACCAATTCTGATAATGCTTGTTATTGTTGCAGTTATTTTTGCAGTTGTATTTAGCGTTAAACGGCTTCCTAAGCGACAAAGTTCTTCCACCTATATAGCAAAAGTAAAATGGATATTCGGGATCTATGTCATCTTACTGTTAGTAGCCATGGGTATCTTCTATCTCCTGCCTGATGCGACACAATTTGTCTTAGAAAAACAGGAAAGCGACTCAAAGAACGCTTCTTTCAACCTTTATGAGAAGGCAAAACGAGGAGAGATGGATACCCTTCCAAATGAGCTTGTTAAGGAAAAATGGCAATATGAACTGAATGCTAAAAAATTAGAGTTGAATACATCCTGGAATGAAATTCCTGTTTTTGTGGAAGCAAGCGAAGAACTTAACAATACTGTCGAAATAATATTTTACCAGGCTCCGGTTGTAATAGAAGGTATCAATTTTACCGAACGAATAAATGCCCCTGTATTAAGTTTTAACGGCAATGGATTAACAATTACCGAACCGGAACCGGCCGTAATTGATTTGTACACTTATAAAAATTCCTTTGTCACCAGACAGTTTTCTGGCGAGGGATGGATGGGTAACCGCCCGGTAAGGTCGCAGGAAATTCTATATTTGCATGTCCCGAAAGATGTGGAATTGGAGCATGGTGAATTTACCTTTATAGAATATGTGAACAATTAGTTTACGAGAAGTTACCCGTACAACTGGTACGGGTTTTATTTTGTAGTGGAAAATAATGAATAAATTATTTCTGAATTAGTGCCGGAAGTATTAGGACTCACTAAACAGAAATCCCTAAATGAATGCCAAATTTTCTAATAAAGGATTTTATAGGAACATGTTGAATAGATATAAGTAAGGGGGAGGATTCTAGCTTGAAAGAGAAGTTTCTTTGGATAGGAATTATTTTAATAATAATAAGTGGGGTTGCTAACTATGTTTATTTTGAAACTAAACAATTAAGCAAACCGATATTCCTTGATCATTACATAAAAAAACCGTTTAATCTGCACGAGAATCAACTGACATTCTTTTATCTTACAAATAAGCAAGAACCTTTACAGGTGAGTTATGTGCAAATCGATGGAGCGCAATTTTATCCTTCTACTACAGGGAGCGGCTTTATGACGTTAAATCAGAACCCGACTTATATACCGCACGAAGCGGAATACAGCCACTATTATCTGATGCGTGAAAGAATCAGTTTCCCGGCGGAGATACTACCGGAAAAAGTTGCTGGAAAAGAAGCCTGGTCATTTTCCGAAATCGAAGTTGGCTTTACAAACGGCAAGCAAATTACTGCAGATATTGGAAAAGTAGTTTTGAGTGCGCATGAGCCGGAAAGAAAAGTGTTCGATTTTCGTATGACCAGTAGCAGTAGTCAACACATTAATCAAGCGGCAATGACGGCGATGGAGCCTGTCACCATAAATGATATAGTAATCCCGTTTCCTGAAGCTGGTGAACATGTTTCCATAAAAGTGGATGTGGAACAAGAAAGGCTGAAAGAGCTGGGCGCAGTAAAAAATGGCGGAAAAATACCGGAATGGTTAAGAGGTAATAAGAAGTGGAAGGATTTCGATGGCAAACTGCTAAGAAATGATACACTCCCAATTACACTTAAGAAAAACGAGTGGATGCGGCTAATGACCGCTGTAAATCATGACAGCTATTTTGAATTTGAGATGGAAATACAAGGAACGGATAGCACTGGTTCACCATTTGTTCAACCGGTTATGATACATGACCGGCCTGAATTGACGCAAGAAGATGTGGAAAGGATTATCGACAGGAAAGCAGGTGATGATGATGCATAAAGCATGCATGAGAATGTTTTGGGGGTTTTTAATTACGCTGATTGAAATACATTTCCTGGTTATCGATATTTTGCCGGACCCACTCGGATACGCATTGATCGCTGCAGGAATCTCCTCGATCATTGAAGACTTTCCCATCGGTAAAAAAGCATATAATATAGCTGTATTTCTTGGCGTTATATCCATCCCTGGAGTATTCATTCAGCAAATTGGTGGAAATGGAATCGTACAGTCACTAACCGCGACGGGTGTATATTCCCTAGTTCTAAGTCTCATAAATCTTGTGCTGGTCTTTTATATCTTCCAGCTTTTAATGGAAATTGCACGCAAGCGCGGAGAGGAAGAACTTATCAATCGGACATCGGTGTTTTTAAGAATATACATAGTCACCATGCTTGTAATTCAAATCCTGCAATCGTTTACCCTTAATATGCATGGAGCTTTGTTGCAGGGATATATAATAGTTGCCGTGATCATTAGTCTTGTTTTGCAGATTACTTTTCTCGCTTGGATCTTTCGTTTCAGGAAGTATGATTTATCGGATGAGGCAGCATAGGGCTTTTTAGGATAGGACTAAAGGTTATAGCCTATTTTCAGGTAATTGGTATATAATTAACATATTAAATCATTTTTAAGGTGGATACATAAATGGCAAATGATGAGATGATTCAACAGGAAGTGAGTTTTGTAGGCGAAAAAATTAGTGAACTAAAACATGAAATTGCCGCAAAAATGGCGAAAGGTGGGAGTCAAAGCGAAGAGGCGATGGCTGTCCGTCTGGAGTTCCTGCAGATTCTTATTGATGCTTTTCATTCGGAAAAAGGTGTATCGGACAGAGTCTCTGTTTTCGGCAGGAGAACGGGTGAACTGGCCCTTGAGTATGGTGCATCCTTTGATGATTTTCTGAAGAACACTTCACGGATGCGCAATGTGATATGGTTGTCGATCAAAGAGGTGCTTATTGATAGCGACGTATCGGTCGAAACGATTTTTGAAGTTGCTCGGATAATTAATCCGCTGATTGATGATGCTGTCTACTCGTTCAGTTCAGCATATATTGAGTCATTTAAAAAAGCCATTCAAAAAGAACATGATCAGTTTTTGACACTGTCAGCTCCAATAGTACCGCTCATGGAGGGGACAGCAGTATTGCCGATTATTGGAGGAGTGGATACCGAGCGGGCGGAGCTGATTATGAATAAAGCCATGAAAGAGGCTGGTCAGCGTAACATTACACATTTATTCATGGACCTCTCTGGCACGCCAATGGTAGATACCATGGTAGCCTACAATATTTTTAAAATCATTCAGTCACTGGACATGGTTGGAGTTAAAACCATTATTGCGGGAATCAGACCGGAAGTAGCTCAGACTATAATCAGCCTGGGAATTGACTTCTCCAACATACAGACATATAGCTCACTGAAGCAGGCATTGTCCAGACATAAAGTATTCGCCAGCTAACAGTTTAAGGGAGAAAATTTTAATATCATCATCATAAGGGGTGCAAACCAATCGTGTTTGGCATCCTTCTTTAATGATCAGCGTCGGAAATCATGATCAAGTGAGAAAGATAGCAGAAAGTCCGGACAACTCAATAAACTAATCTCTCAATTTCTCCCCAGATCCCAAATTGTAGCGATTTTTTTATGAATCAGCCTATGCCCAACAATTTTAAGATTTTTGTTAATAGTTGACTGTATTTTGGAACAAAACTATAATAAAAAACTATGTATTAATAAAATACGGGCAAGCCGGTGGATACGGCGTATAATGATTGATTCATTATCCATCCAACGGTCTGTAATTAATGGTTGAGGAAAAAATTATGGACACTTGCTCCTAAAAACGGGAGGAAAAGCGTGCAAGAGAATAAAAAAGTAAAACTTGATTGGACAGTTTTTGCTGTAAGTGGCGGATTTCTGATTCTGTTTATCATTTTATCATTTATTAACAGTGAGGCGGTCGGTAATTGGATCAATACCCTGTTTGGTTATTCAGCAGATTGGTTTGGTGCATTTTGGCAGGTCTTGTTATTTGGCAACTTTGTGATTGGCCTGTTTCTGGCCTTCTCCAGATACGGAAAAGTACGACTTGGAAAGCTGGATAGACCAAAATACAGCTATTACCGCTGGGTGGCAATGATTCTGGTTACGTTACTGGCCAGTGGAGGGGTATTCTGGGCAGCAGCTGAACCGATGTATCACTATATGACTACCCCGCCTTTATTCGGTGGAGGGGAATTTAATAATATACCAGCAGCGTTTGCCCAGGCATTTTTCCACTGGGGCTTTGTCGCATGGGCTATTTTAGGAACCCTCGCAACTATTGTTATGATGTACGTTCATTACAGCAAGGGGTATCCGATGCGGCCGAGATCCTTATTATATCCGATTTTTGGTGAAAAGATATTTAAACGAAGCATCCTTGGTTCTACGGCTGATATTGTTTCCATTATTGCAACGGCTGCTGGGACACTTGGACCTCTTGGCTTTCTCGGTCTCCAGATTGCGTATGGGCTGAACCATTTATTCGCCGTACCAAATACTGTTTCAACAAGTATTATGGTTGTGCTAATCTTGGTAATCATCGCGGCGGTTTCGGCAGCAACTGGTGTAGACCGGGGGATTCTGATGCTGAGCCGGGTGAATGTAGGAATGACAATATTCCTGGGATTTGTTGTACTTCTCATAGGTCCGACTCTATTTATCATTGATGCCTTTATTGGCGGAATGGGCTTTCAGCTGCAGCATTTCTTCACCATGAATTTTTATCGTGGGGACAGTGGGTGGCTTGCCTACTGGACTGTATTCTTCTGGGGTTGGTTCATCGGATACGGGCCTATGCTGATAATTTTTATCAGCCGTATCTCCAGAGGACGGACAATTCGCGATTTAGTTATTGCTGTTTCGATTATTGCGCCGCTGGTAACCAATTTCTGGTTCTCGGTTGTAGGCGGAACCGGCGTATTTTTTGAAATAGAAAATCCAGGATCCATATCCGGTCCATTGAGTGAAGCTGGTATGCCTGCTGCGGTAATGGCGATTATGGACCAACTGCCGTTAGGCTTGGTGATGGCGGTTGCCTTCTTAATCATTTCGATTATTTTCGTTGCTACCACCACAGACACTATGTCCTATACAGTCGCTGTAGCACTGACCGGTAATGACCATCCGAACCGCTGGCTGCGTGTCTTCTGGGCACTTATTTTCGGTGGAACCACAATTGTTATCCTTACGATTGGGGAAGGTAGTATTACGGCTATCCAGAACTCGATTGTGATCACCGCTGTACCGGTATCATTCTTGCTGCTGCCCCCGCTATGGAACGCACCGCAGATAGCAAGAAAGATGGCACTAGAACAAGGGCTGTTATGGGAACGGCCTAGAAAAAATAAAACAGACAGACTTTAGCATTTGACTAGTGGAGTACAGCCGAGGTACTCCACTTTTAATGTAATCTTTCTGTTTTTTTGTTATACTTTAGGTTACTGAGGGAGGCGTCACAGGTGAACGATGCAAGAAAACTGCAAAAAGATGCTATGCGTGTATTGAAAGAGACAAGCAGGACTTTTTACATACCAATAACCCTACTTAAACCGGCGCTGAAAAAAACAGTTGGCTCAGCATATCTATGTATGCGAGCAGTGGATGAAATTGAGGATCATGAGGAACTAGATTCATCAACCAAACAACATCTGCTTCGGTCAACCAGCGGCTTGTTAAGAAATGAATTTGATAATGAACTGTACGCTGAGTTAGTGAATCCATATGCGTCCATTTTACCCGAAGTTACGCTGCGACTGGGTGACTGGCTTGAAGTCTGTCCAGTGGAAATTGTGGGTAAGGTCAAAGAATCCACAGCGATTATGGCTGAAGGAATGGCTGACTGGGCAGAAAAAGATTGGCAAATTGAGACCAGGGAGGACCTGGATGATTATACATACTATGTCGCCGGACTTGTCGGTGTTATGCTTTCGGATATATGGAAATGGTATGACGGAACCGAGACGGATCGTGAACTCGCAATTGGATATGGGAGAGGACTGCAGGCTGTTAACATACTTCGGAATCAGGACGAGGACCGTGAACGCGGAGTAGGGTTTTTCCCTGACGGCTGGGATAGGGAGGATATGTTCCGCTATACGGAGCATAATCTGGCCCAGGCCGATGAATATATGAAAGATATCCATACACGGACAATCAAAGTATTCTGTGATATCCCTCTGGCACTGGCCAAGCGGACTGTTAAGGCATTAAAATCCGGGCGGGAAAAAATTTCACGGAATGAAGTTGAAACGATAGTAGAAGAAATAACTAATGACTAATGTAAAGCCACTGTTCACAATGAGCAGTGGCTTTAATTCTCGGTATTAGTTTTTGCCGAAAAGGACTCTTAAACCGTAATAAATGAGCGCCCCTGCAAACACGATGATCACCAAACCGCCGATAATATCGAGAAAGTTGGCTAATCCAGTGGTGACAACTGAGGAAACCGGGACATTGGCCAGCGCGAATCCGGCCAATATACATGCCAGATAAAGCAGGGCAACATAATACATACAATCCCTCCTTCCCATTTCTTGGGTAAATGGGGACAATGCATATCTAAGGAATATTCAAACCGTTAGTAGCACTGGAATGATTCGATATTATCCAAATCTACACCATAATAGACCCATCTGTTCCGGTACCATCTAAATCCGGAAATGGAACGACGTCCTACAAAGACCGGGAAGAACCAGAATGAATCCCATCTTAGCCATATATAGGTAAAGCGATACAGGCACCCACGAATTGCACCCGGATCGACTGCATAAACTCCAAATTGGCCAGTTCCAAACGTTTGGGCCTGTTGCTGTGATGGGGTGAATGATGGCGGGGGTGAAGTCGGTGCTCCTGCCGGCTGTTGTGGTCCCCCGCCTGGCACTCCTAGGGGCGGTCCTCCGCCCGGTGGGCCGAATGGCTGTCCGCCTCCGGGAAAACCTCCGCCGAACAGGTTATTTAAAAATCCCGGAAAATTGCGTTGCTGGTTGCCATTTGGTGGCTGATTATAATTCATGTGCGTTTATCCTCCTTTAAAGTCTCTCTGTTCACTATATGGGGATTAGTCTAATGGTGTATAGGCAGTTAACACAGGGGTGTTTATTTTTTAAAAAAAGTGTTGACCCTAACGTTACGTAATACTCTATAGTAATAGTAAAGGGAGGCTGAATATCATGAAAGTGAAGGAAATAGCTGAGTTGGCGGGGATAAGTGTACGTACACTCCATCACTACGATGAAATTGGCCTGTTATCACCCGAGAATACTACGGAGGCGGGCTACCGTATTTATTCGAATAATGATCTGGAAATGTTGCAGCAAATATTATTTTTCCGTGAGGTAGGTTTTTCTTTGAAAAAAATAAAAGAGATAATCCATAATCCCTCATTTAACCAGAACGAAGCATTGCAACTTCACCGGAAATTATTACTCGAGAAACGTGCCCGGCTCGACCGGATGATTAACACTCTAGATAAAACAATTCAACATTCGAAAGGAGAGATTAATATTAGCGATCAGGAAATGTTTGAGGGATTTGATTTCAGCAAAAACCCATATGAGCAGGAAGCACGTGAGCGCTGGGGCGACAAAGCGGTTGATGAGTCAAATGCCAGAATCAACAAGCTGTCAGACAGCAAAAGAGAAGCATTAGGGAAGGAATTTGATGCTATTTATAGAGATTTGGCGGCAATCCGGCATATGTCACCTGATTCAGATGAAGCCCAGGCGGGCATTAAGGTCTGGTATGATTATCTGAGCAAGGTAGGCAACTACTCTCTCGACGCCTTTAAAGGGCTTGGACAGATGTACGTGGATGACGAACGCTTTACCAAAAATATTGATAAGTATGGTGAAGGGCTTGCGATCTTTATCCGGGATGCAATGGCTGAATACGCTGATCATAATAGAAGATAAAATAATAACAGGATACAAAAATCCCGATCCAGTGTTTTGAGGATCGGGATTCTTCTTCATTATGGTTTCAGGATTACTTTGATGCAGTGATCCTGTTTTTTATCGAATATCTCATAACCTTTGGTTGTTTCGTCCAGGGATATTGGGTGGGTAATGATATCTGTTGGATTAAATTCTTTGTCTTCGATCATGTTATACAACTTCGGCATTAAATGGATAACAGGTGCCTGCCCCATTTTCACGGAGACATTTCGTGTGAAAAAGTCTCCCAGTGGAAAGTTGTTTGCATCTGTCGCATAAACGCCTGTCAGCTGAACAGTACCAAATTTGCGGACGGATTGTGATGCGGTGATAATTGGACTTATTGTACCAAACTGGTTATCCATTTCAGAACCGAATTCCGTGTTTGGCGGTACGGTACCGTCCATGCCAACACAATCAATCACCACGTCTGCTCCACCCTTGGTCTCTTCATGGAGGAGCTCGCCGATTTTTTCATGTTCCTTAAAATTGTAGGTTTCCACATTGTTCGTTCGTTTCGCATGTTCGAGACGGTAGTCAACCTGATCGACGGCAATCACTCGTTTTGCACCTTTAATCCAGGCAAACTTCTGGGCCATCAGACCAATTGGACCGCTTCCCAGGATAATTGCGGTATCGCCGCTTTTTAGGCCACTGTTTTCGACGCTCCAATACGCAGTAGGAATAACATCAGACAGGAATAGCACCTGTTCATCTTCCAGTTCACTTGATTCAGGTACTTTAAATGAAGTGAAGTCTGCATACGGGACCCTTAGGTATTCGGCCTGGCCACCTGGATGATTTCCGTTCTGTTCACCGTACCCGAAAATACCGCCAAGCTCGCCGTGCGGGTTGGAATTGTCGCACTGACTTTCCATCTGATTTTTACAGAAGAAGCATTCGCCACAACCGATATTGAACGGGATAACGACACGGTCACCTTTCTTAAGATTCTTAACATCTGGGCCTGTCTCTTCCACTATACCCATCGGTTCGTGCCCTACGACATAGTCTTCTTCCGGTTGTATCCCGCCTTTATATAAATGTAGGTCGGATCCGCAAATCCCACTAGCGGTAATTTTGACGATTATATCTCCCTTATCCTGAATCTTGGGGTCGTCCACTTTTTTTGCAACCATTGATTCTTTTCCTTGAAACGTAACTGCCTTCATGTTGTTCTCCCTTCCTTTTTTTTCATGGTGTTACAAAAGATATTGCCGGAATGAGGTATTATTAAACAACAGTTATTCTGAAACCAATTCAGGTTTTAGTCGTATAAAGGATAAGGGAGAAAGCAATTGCAAAGGGTGAGAAACATGGAGAAGAATACAGGAGGATTGCCCGAAAAAGTACTAGATTGGGTGTTGAGACAGTTCAGCCCAACTGCTGCGTTCGATTCTGCTGCCCAACTGAAAGGCAGTACTTCTTCCACGTTATTCCGTATTTCATTATGGGTAGAGAACAGTACTGAGAATTATGTTATACGGCTGTTGGATAATCAAGAGTGGCTGGAGGAAGAGCCTGACCTGGCAATACATGAAGCCGCAAGTTTACAGGTTGCGGAAGATGCTCCAGTACCTACTCCGGAAGTTATTGCTATTGATGAAACGGGTATAGAATGCGGAATACCTGCAGTTTTAATGACAATGCAAGATGGTGCTGTGGATTTGAAGCCTTCGGATATGGAAAGTTGGCTTAATCAGCTTGCAGAATCCCTGGTAAAAATTCATCAGGAAGCTGGTGACAATATGCCGTATGATTATTTTCCATACAATGATCCCAACACAATTGAGTTCCCTTCTTGGTCTAGGGTTCCTGAATATTGGAAAAGGGCTATCAAAATAGTCGCTGGATCTCGTCCACCTGTGAAGGAATGCTTCATTCACCGGGACTATCACCCGGCCAATGTGCTTTGGAAGAATGGCCGAGTTAGTGGGATTGTCGATTGGGTGAATGCCTGTAAGGGACCAGCTGGAGTGGATGTGGCGCATTGCCGGTGGAACCTGGCTATACTTTATGGTGTGGATGCGGCGAATGGGTTTTTGCAGGCATATCAGCGGTACGCAAGTGACTTCCTGTATGACCCATACTGGGATTTAAGGACGTTGATTGATATTCTTGGTGGACCTCCAGAAGTTTATGCAGGATGGGCAGACTTTGGCGTAACGGGTCTGACTGATGATATGATGGAAGAACGACTTGACAAGTATGTGGTAAGTCTGTTGGAATAATTTCTTTTAACGTGTGCATAGGATAGCGGAGATACGAAAGGAGGCTTTATAATGAGTCGAATTGGTGAAATGGTATTGACGATAATAGGTGTAATTCTTTATTTTATTCTGGCTTTGTTGGGTGGTGCTACCGTATGGATTTCCAACAACGAAGAATTATGGCGGGGAGCCTCAGAGCAAATGATTCAGCAGGATCCACAGTTAACTGCCGCCAACCTGGATGACGTAATGGGAATGATTGGTAATGGCGGATGGTTCCTTCTGATTGTGTCGGTAATCGGTGCGATTCTTGGAATTGTTGCTGCCGTATTATTGAAGGGAGATAAAAAACCTAAAGCTGCAGGTATTCTGCTTATAGTGACAGCTGTAGTAGGTGCCATTGTAACATTTGGTGCAGGGATAATCAGTGGCTTATTCTACCTGATTGCTGGAATCATGGCACTTGCGCGACGCTCGGAGCCAAAACAGTCCATAACCATTGAATAATTAAAACAGTAAGAAGCTGGGACATAACTTAACATTTTAAAGACGAACGAATTAGGCACGAAGCATTATAATGTTATCCTCTTTTAGTTGAATCTTATTTATAAACTGTGACGTAGCTAGCTATGTTGATTTCCGCTTCGCGCAGTCGCTTTCACCGCTCCGGGTGCAAGTACGACAACTGCTCATACTTTGGCAGTGTCTCCTTTGCCGCCGGGCAACGCTTCAACTTCCTCGGAAGAAGACCACTTCCTGCGGGATTTTCAGCTGTTGCTTTTCCCGCAGGAGTCGACTGTCCTACGCTCCAATCAACGCCTAGTTAGCGAAGGAGATAGAAGGGGATCAGTGCAAGCCCGTTGGAAGCATGATTAAACTCTTATTAATTATGGGCCTGAAGCGTAAGCAATACCGTAGACTCCTGTGGTACAACTAGCCTAAGAGACCCTGCAGTGAGCGGTTTTGGTGAACGAGGAGGCTCGTGGTGAGTCCAACGGCAAAGGAAACACTGTGAAAGCTTTAGCTTGAACAGATGTTAGACGTGTACCCGGAGTGGTGAAAGCAAAGTGTATTGCCGGAGCGACGCTATAAAATATTTTCTTCTCGACAAAAAATGATCATTCGGATTTTACTTTGACAAAAAACTTTTTTCCCAGCCTCTTTCGTAGTTTTTAGTTCAATTTATTATGCTTCTTGTCCCGAATAATCACGGTATAGGGTTCTTTTTTAGTGTTCAATTCTTCCCGTTTAACATCGATGATGGTATGAACATACTCCTCCATTCTTGCTGCCGTTTTGCGTGTCTTCCGGTTATCTGCCAACGTCGTCTTGATGATAATCTGAAGTGGGGCGGGGTGGAAGGAATGTGCAAAACCGGAAACCTCATCGAAATGTTTCCTCATTTCCTGATGGACCGCTTGAAGAATAGGCATCCAAGCAATTTCTTTTTCGGCTGATTCGATATGCTCTCTTACTTCCACTTTTATGTCCTCTTCAGTCGCTGCATATATTTCGTCGTGAATCAGTTCCTCCAGTTTGCTTATATTAATGCTTTTGTCGTGTTGGCGAATTTCTATTCTGATATTCTGGTTTGGTGTAGAACTGATAATCATCCCGCTAGCTTCAAGCCCTTTTTCTTTCAGTATATCTTTTGTAACCGTAAATATTTTATTGTGCAGTTTTCGAAGCTTTTTGTCTTGCTCACTCTCATAATTTTTTTGGGCTTTCTCAATACGTACTTCTACTTTGCCAAGTTTGTGAGTTTTTGCGGCTTCTTTAACAATCGCATCTATCTTTTCTCGTTGTTTCATAAGGTTTGAATCTTTTATATGAACAATTACCTCGAGTTTTTCCTGGTAGAACAGCGGGTCATTAGAGAAAGAAAGGCTGGCATCGTACCCGGCTGCATCGAATTTTTTATGTATCTCTTCGTGAAAGTTGCTAAGCGCTTCTTTACGTTTCTCTGTCTCCTGCATACTCCTTTTTATTTCATCCTTAAGCTTATCAGCGTTTACTTGTTGAGTGGACAATCCAGCAGTAAATAGGATTACCACCAGGAGTCCGGCCAAAAGTTTCTTTATCCGCATGTGGAGCCCTCCATCTTATTTTCCATTAGTTTATCCAATAGGTATTTGTCTATTCCTGGGAGGAATGACTGATTCCTCACGTAGGTACTTTTTCCTCTTTTTTATCATTAATAGTAAAAATAGTAAGAATTAACTACAAATTTACGAAAACTTAATTGTATACTCTTTTTCGATATGACATATTTATAGTGAGCGCTATTTCTATTGCGTTACACTATTATTCTAAATGGAGGGTACCAATGAAAACATCGACTGTGCGAAAAATGCTGAGTCTACTACTGATTTTCACACTGGTGTTTACGAATTATGCACCAATTATGGCCAGTGCTGAAGACAGTGGAGCAGTTGCAGAAGGCCTGTTTATCTCAGAGTACATTGAAGGAAGCTCGTATAACAAGGCAATCGAGATTTATAATGGTACAGGCAATCCAGTAGATTTATCGATTTATTCACTAGAGTTATATAATAATGGGGGCACAGAAGCGAATAATTCAGTTGCTTTATCTGGAACCCTTGCACATGGCGAGGTTTTTGTTTTATCACATGCCAATGCAGCTGAAGAAATACAGGCAGCGACTGATTTAAATGATCCAGTTGCTAATTTTAACGGCGACGATGCAGTTGTCCTGAAAAAGAATGATACTGTTGTTGATGTGGTCGGAACTGTAGGGGATGACAGTGAGTATGCAAAAGACATAACGTTCGTTCGGGAGGCATCTGTTACCGGTGCAACAGGTACATTTGATACCACTGAATGGACCGAGTATCCCCAGAATACTTTTGCATATCTTGGCAGCCATACTATGGATGGTGTGGAAACGGACGAACCCCCGACAGACCCAGGCGAACCAGGAGCGGAATACTCTATCGCTGAGGCCCGCGAGCTCAGTGATGGAACAGCCGTCACGGTTGAAGGGGTAGTAACAGTAAATAGTAATGCAATCAGTACTGGCACCCAGCTCACCACGTACATACAGGACGAAACAGGTGGCATTAACTTGTTTGCATTTGAACAGGGAGACTTTCCTGAACTGAATGAAGGAGACCGGGTACGAGTTTCCGGTGAACTTGCTTCCTATAACGGGTTAAAAGAAGTAGTTCCTTCCACAATTGAAGTTCTTGCAACCGGACAAGCACTTCCCGAACCACAATCTATTACACTAACAGACCTACAGGATCCGGCGGTAGCTGAATCATATGAAGGTGAACTCGTTCAGGTTAACGGATTTATTGACAATATTCCGTCCAGCCCTGCAGGTGGTGGATACAATATTTCCATGATTGATGCTGATTTTAATGGCACGACGCTCCGCGCGATGGAGAATGCGCTTGATGTATCACAGATTGAGTCGGAAAAATGGTATGACGTAACAGCTATTGTAAGTCAGTATAATTCCTATCAGTTATTACCGACTGAACAGGGAGACATTCAGCTTGCTGATGAGCAGCCAGAACCGCCATCTGCAGCTGGAACCTATGAATCTACCGTTGCAAAGGTTACAGACGGTGACACGATTCACCTAGAATCTCCAGTGCTTGGCTCGACAAAGGTTCGTTTCTTGAACATGGATACACCAGAAACTTACCCAGCAGCAAACGATGACCCGGCACGGGATGAAATCAATGCTAATCAGAAAGCGCATGGCGAAGCGGCAAAAGCATATATGAATGAACTGCTGCAGCCTGGAGATGAAGTTCTTTTAAAAATTGGTGAGGAGCCTACCGATGCTTATGGTAGACTGCTTGCGCAGGTTATCCGCAAAGATGACAGCCTTAATGTAAACGTTGAAATGGTGCGTCAGGGCTATGCGGTCACATACTTTATTGCACCATTTAACGAAGAGGTTTATCCAACCTATCAAAATGCTGTTAAAGAAGCAAAAGCGGCTGGACATGGCATATGGAGTCCGGAAAATCCATTACTGGAACTTCCATTTGTCTTCCGCACGAATGATAGTAACGATGAATTTGACAAATATGTTGGTAACTCGGACACAAGAGAATATGTACAGCCTGCAAATTGGGCGGATGTTCCGGTGGAAAAGCGTGTTTTCTTCTGGACTGAAGCAGATGCACAGGAAAATGGTTACACATTTTCAGGAACAGCAGACGGGGGGACTTCTGATACCTTGTCTGTCCAACTGCTGAGTATGAACGATCTTCATGGAAAAATTGATCAGCAATATGAGCTTGACCCAGACGGTGATGGCACCTTTGGGACGTATGGAAAAATGGACTATACTGCCGGTGCAATTAAAGCACGTGAGCAGACAAATCCAAACACATTGATTGTCCATGCAGGCGACATGATCGGTGGAAGTGCACCGGTATCCGGCTTGCTTCAGGATGAACCAACAGTAGAAATTATGGAAGAAATCGGATTTGATGTTGGCACAGTCGGTAACCATGAATTTGATGAGGGAACAGAAGAACTTCTACGAATGGTTAATGGCGGCGAGCACCCGGAAGGTACCGAAAATTATGATGGCATGAACTTCCCGCTTCTTTGTGCCAACTGTGTTTACAAAGATTCCGGTGAAACTATTTTGCCTTCCTATCACGTGGAGGAAGTTGACGGTGAGAAAATTGGATTTATCGGCGTCATTACTCCTGAAGCTGCAGGCATGGTTATGCCCGCTGGAATTCAGGACATCAAATTCACCAATGCCGTAGAAGCAGTCAATAATTCTGTTGCTGACTTAAAGGCTCAGGACGTGGAGGCGATTGTCGTGCTTTCTCACATTCCGGGTGAACAGAGTGGCAACACGGTAACAGGGCAGGCAGCTGATTTGGCAAATGCTGTCGATGACGAAGTGGACGTTATTTTCTCCGCGCATAACCATCTGGTTAACGACGGAATTGTCGATAACAAGCTAATCGTCCAGGCATCTGAATATGGTAAAGCTTTTGCCGACGTTGATTTGGAAATTGACCGGACTACCGGCGATATTGTTCAAAAATCAGCAGAGGTTGTCTTTGTGGATCAGAGTTCTGTGACGCCGGATTCGGCTGTTACTGCGATTCTCCAAAAGTATGCTGAGCAGATTGCACCAATTATGGACGAGGTACTCGGCTACAATGCAACAGACCTGACCGGTGATTACTCGAATGATGGCGACCATGGACTTGGAAACCTGATTGCTGACGGTATGAATGCGGCGATGGACAGTGACTTTGCCATGATGAACGGCGGCGGAATACGTGATGATCTTCTTGCCGGGGAAATCACCTGGGGAGATCTCTACAACATTCAGCCATTTGGCAATACACTAATGATGTTTGAAATTCAGGGTGCAGATCTGTATCCAATTATCCAGGCACAGCTTTCACCGTATTATGGCCCGGATTACAGCATCAGCGGTTTCCACTATACATGGGATCCGGAAACAAATCAGGTTGTTGATATTACGTTGCCGGATGGAACCCCAATTGATATGGATAAAACGTACACACTAACAGTAAATAATTATATGGGAACCTCAACAGGTGAAAAATATGCTCCGATCGGAGAGCTCGGTGAAAATCCTGTTATGGGTCCATCTGATCTTGAGGCTACGGTAAACTTTGTAGCAAGACTCAACAGCACGCCTGAAAATCCAATTGAATATGGACCGGAAGGACGCATTACCACGGCGTCTGGAGAAGAAGAACCAGAGGAAGTAGTGGTATCACCGAAAGATAATAATGGAACAGCTACAGTACACACAGAAGATTTACAGGCACTGGAGAGTGGCGTACAAGTAGTTATTGACATTCAGAATGATAAAAAACCACGCAAATTACTATTGAATAAGAAGCAGGTGGACATTCTGAAGGAAAAAGAAGTGACCTTAACTGTAACGAACGGTGAAGATGCCGCCGAATTTGTTATGCAGGACTTTAATGGTAAAGTATTAAAAGTTAGTCTTCACGTCAGTAAAGGAAAAGGCTTTAAATAATTTATTGAAAGGGGTTCAGCTTATAGTGCTGGGCCCTTCTTTTTGCATGAAACTGCAGCTATTCACACATATTATGGGAAACAGGACAAGGAGTGATGATATGGGTGAATTCACGCATTTCCGGTTTGGGCAAAAAGCCCCGAATAATGGCGTATACAGAGAGATTGGAGAAACCGGAAGTAATGTTAATGATCCTAAAATGGTCCGGTTGAGAGCTGGGGATAAATTTCCGCAAAATTCCAACCATGATCGCGTCTGGACATATGTGAAAAATCATTAGGATAAAAAGGTCGGTCCATTAATGGAGCCGGCCTTATTTAGTTACGCGAGGCTTTGTCTTGAAAATGGCGGAACTTTCAATGGGAAAAACAAATATTCACTAGTATTTCTTTTTCCGAGTAACATGCTAAAATAGCCATAACAGCACAATTTTTGGAGGCTTACATTGGAAAGATTCACGAAAGACGTCATAAAAATAATAAACGACATACCCAGCGGAAAAGTGATGACATATGGCCAAATTGCCCGACTCGCTGGAAGTCCTCGTGGAGCGAGACAAGTGTCCCGTATTCTGCATTCGATGAGCAGGAAATATCATTTGCCATGGCACAGAGTTTTAAATGCACAGGGCGAAATCAGTATTAAGGATGAAGAGATGGCACATGTGCAAAAAATGTCACTTGAGGGCGAAGGGATTGTTTTCCAGGAGGGAACCTATAAGCTGGAACTGGCACAGTATCAGGTCAAAAAGTAATTGTTTAATACGGGGAGGAACGTGACTATGGAAGAGAACTTGAAAGACGATGACCATCGTTACAAGATTGCAAACCGGGAAGCTTTGATCGGGGTTGGATTGGTTATTTTCAATTTTGTATGGTGGTTCGCATTTGCATACGGACTTGGTGGAAAGGACCCTTCTGAATATTCCTATGTATTCGGCTTACCGGCATGGTTTTTTTACAGTTGTGTACTCGGATTTGTAGTGATGGCTGTTCTGGTCACAATTGTAGTGAAGAAATGGTTTACGGAAATACCGCTGGATGATGAAGTGGGAGAAGACAAATGAATTGGCAGGCTATGATTCCGTTAATATGTTTATTGGTAGTTATTTTTCTGGTTGGGGTATGGGCAGGAAAATATATGAAATCACCAAATACATTCCTCCAGGAGTACTTTCTTGGTGGCCGTAATCTCGGGGGTTTTGTACTGGCGATGACTATGACAGCTACATACGGAAGTGCCAGCAGTTTTATCGGTGGTCCTGGTGTCGCATACAATCATGGACTCGGCTGGGTGTTGCTCGCAATGACACAGGTGGCGACCGGATATTTTGTTCTGATGATACTGGGAAAAAAATTCGCCATTGTGACCAGAAAGTATAACGCAGTGACATTGGTTGACTTTTTAAAAGAACGTTATCAGTCCAAGTGGGTTGTTCTGCTGTCCGCATTCAGCATTATTATCTTTTTATTTTCAGCGATGGCAGCCCAGTGGATTGGTGGGGCACGGTTAATTGAGTCACTTGTTGGCATCTCCTATACTAGTGCGCTGTTTATTTTTGCGCTGTCAGTGTTGATTTATGTAACTATTGGCGGGTTCCGTGCGGTTGCCTTAACAGATGCTGTCCAGGGAACTATCATGTTTTTCGGGACACTAATTCTGTTGATTGCAACCATTATTGCGGGGGGAGGAATTTCAAACATTGTGACCGACCTCAGCACGGAGAATCCCAACCTGATTACACCATTCGGTTCAGATGGCAGTCTCACGCCAGCGTATGTATCCTCTTTCTGGATCTTGGTTGGTGTCGGGGTAGTGGCGTTACCGCAAATTGCAGTGCGGGCAATGTCCTATAAAAGTTCCCGTTCAATGCACCGCGCTCTTATTATCGGTACGATTGTGGTTGGATTCATTATGCTGAACATGCACCTGATTGGTGTGTTTGCACGGGCTGTTCTGCCTGGTATCGAGATTGGTGATAAGGTAATGCCATTGATCGCGCTTGAGGTGCTGCCAAACTGGCTTGCTGGTGTTGTGCTGGCAGCTCCGATGGCGGCGATCATGTCGACGGTTGATTCACTGCTCTTATTAGTAAGCTCGGCAATCGTTAAGGACCTTTATCTGAATTACGTTAAGCCGGATGCATCCCACCAGCGGATTAAACAGATGAGTATAGGGATTACGGCTGTTTTGGGGGTAATCATTTTTCTAATGGCGCTTAATCCGCCGGAATTAATCATCTGGCTGAATTTATTTGCGTTCGGTGGGCTTGAAGCTGCGTTTATATGGCCGGTGATTATGGGACTATACTGGAAAAATGGGAATAAATACGGCGCGCTTGCATCGATGATTGCAGGTATCGGGTTATACGTATTATCCGATTCATTTTTCCCGCAGCCATTCGGAATGCACTCGGTTGTGCTGCCCATCGTAGTGTCATTCTTCGTATATGTGGCTGTAAGTCTGAGTACACGGCGTATGATTTAGAAAAACGGAGGAAGTGATGATGCACTTCCTCCGTTTTTTAGTGTAAATTTTCTAGCTTATTGAGGCACAGAGTTAATATAAATTGCGACGTAGTGAAAACTCAATTGACTAGGAAACGCTATTGATGCGTGCGTCTTCGTCGCTTCGGAAATACACTTCGCTTTCACCGCTCCGGGTGCAAGTACGACATCTGCTCATACTTTCGCAGTGTCTCCTTTGCCGCCGGGCAACGGTTCAGCCTCCTCGTTCGTCCCTCACTGTGGGGTCTTCACACTGTCGCTGTTCCCGCAGGAGTCTCCGTGTATTTCCTACGCTGAATGTGTTTCCCTATATCTTGTGAAATAAAAGATATTGTTGCAGTGGATATAAGCAAAGTCTCTGAAGCATTTAAACCAGCAGTTGGAATATGCGAGGCCCCTGTGGGACAGCGAGTGTATTCCAACTGCGTGGTCAGAGAGCCATATTAATTCAGCTTTGCAGTTTCTAGTTTTTTCTGTCTAATACAGCAATCTTTTAAACAACCATCTAAACCGTAAAGTACACTATAACCGACAGGAGAACTGATGTAATAGTCATTGCAATCAGTGGTTTTAATGCTTTTGTCCGTAAGTCACGAAGACTGACATTAAGGCCTAGCCCAACCATTGCAGCTGTCAGTAGCCAAGTTGTAATAACGGAAACTATATCCATAAATTCCTCGGAGACCGGGATAGAATCGCCCAGTACATAACTTCCAAGAAGACTCATGATGATGAATCCTACAAGGAACCTTGGGAATTCCAGTTTGGTATCCGGCTGTTCCGAGCCTCTGTTTTTTCGTTTCACCAAATAAATTAAAATAAGGCAAAGTGGAATCAGCAGAAATACACGTCCAAGCTTTGCAAGCAAGGCGATTGCTAATGCGCTTTCGCCTCCAGGAGCTCCGGCAAGCGCCACGTGGGCTACTTCATGCAGGCTGGATCCCACCCAAATTCCGTATTCTTCTGAGGTCAGCGGCAGAAACGGTCTCAGTATCGTATAGCCAATAGCGAACACAGTCCCCATCAGCGCTATGATCCCTACCCCGATTGCAGTGTCTTCCTCTTTTGCTTTTACGATAGGTGCTACCGCCGCGATGGCTGCTGCACCACATACTCCTGTTCCAACACCAAGTAATAACGAAATAGTACTATTGGCTTTTAACATTTTGGCTAGCCATATCGTAAGAAAAATAGCGAACAGTATCACACCGGTATCCCGCACCAGTAAGCCCAGCCCATCGCGTAATACGATATCAATATTTAGTTTAAGCCCATAAAGGATGATGGCTGCACGCAAAAGTCGTTTGGTGGAGAACCTGATCCCTTTGCGGAGCTGTTCCGGATAGCCAAACAGCTGGCGGAAAATGATAGCGATTATAATTGCACATGCCAATTGCCCAACCATTGAAAATCCGGGTATCAGGGCGAGAAGATACCCAAGAAAAGCAATCAGGAAGGTAAAGGCGACACCGCCTATCCAACCACCGGATGCAGGAAATTTTTTATTATAAAATGCCATTTTGGGAGACCTCCCTCTATAATTAGATTAAAGGTATGCTTACCATAAGAAAAATAAATAATTATAATAGTAATCATAAGTAATTTATTATAAAATAAAACAAAAAGGAGGGGCTGGTTGTGGACCATCAATTACACGTATTCGCTACTGTCGCGGAAAAAAAGAACTTTTCACGGGCGGCTGAGGAATTACATATGACACAGCCTGCAGTCAGTCAGTACATCAGGTCACTGGAGGAAAGTACGGGAACACGGCTGCTTGAACGAACAAATAAATATGTGAGACTTAATAAAGCGGGTGAAATCGTCTATCATCATGCCAAGGAAATCTTAGGTCTTTATACATCGATGCAGAATCTTATCGATGACCTGACACATAAAGCCAGTGGTTCGCTTTCAATTGGTGCAAGCTATACATTCGGTGAATATGTGCTTCCACGTATTATTGCCGTTATGCAAAAGACCTATCCGGATATTCATCCTGATGTAACAATAGGAAATACTGCAGAAGTCGCCGAACTGGTGTCGACTCACCAATTGGATATTGGAATTGTGGAAGGGCATTTTAAGGAGCAACAGCTGAACATCGAGAACCTTGCAAATGATAAGATGTATATAGTGGCCGCGGCGGATCATCCATTGGCACAGAATGATTTGGTAAGAAGAGAAGCTCTCGAAAAGGAAAGGTGGATTGTGCGAGAGTCGGGATCGGGGACCCGTGAAGCGATGGAAAAAATGTTTGAGGAGTATGATATAAGTCCAACTGAAAAGATGAGTTTCAGCAGTACGCAGCCGATTAAGGAGGCAGTTGGGGCGGGACTGGGTATAACCCAGTTGTCTGAGTGGGCCATACAGAAAGAAGTACGCTACGGAGAACTTAGAATATTACCAGTAGAAGGTTTTCCCTTTACCCGGCAATTTACGTTTATAACCAAATCGCCATTCCAAACAAAGGCATTAGAAGTTTTTATTGAATTATTGCGAAACAGGATGTAGCACCCAAGTTGGTAGATAGTTTCAGAAAATTTTGCCATAACCCTTTGAATAACAGTAAAAATATGCGAAAATATAGTTAACAGCTTTTAACATGGCTGAATTCAACTTAGGAGTTGACCTGATGTTCGTACTTATGCGAGAGATAAATGGGACAACTGAAACCTTGAAGAAATCAAACGGCCATTTTAACAAGACTTTCTGCGATTTCAATTCCGCAACATTACTGGCGAAAAAACTGAATTTATATACGAGGTCGAATAGACAATGGCAGGTTAATAGAAAGTAAGCAGGATCATACTGAAGTTTTAGAGAAGATTACACTAAATAATGTAGTAATAGGGATGCAAATCGCAAATCGCGTTTGGCATCCCTTCTTTAATGATATTCGATTATGAGCTTGCGAGAAAAATAGCTGAGATGAGGATTTTGGAATTCTTGGAGTGGAACCTATTCCGTTAACAGAGGAAAAAAGTGGCCGTTATAGGGGTGAAGTGGATTCTGGTTCCGTTAAGTGATAATATCCATAGAATTTGAAGGTGAAAAAGACAAATAATGGAATCACGATCCAAAATCACGCTTTACTAAGTAAAATTGACGAAATAACGGATAGCGGATCCTCAGCGGAGAAAAAACACGTTGAACAAGCAAAATTAAAAGGCTCGGTTAATTATCCGAGCCTCTTATTAATACCTTTATTTTTCTACTTTAAGTCGTTTTTCCGCAAACTTTATAAAATAATCCAAAGATTTCTCATTACTTAATGACCCCTTGTTCACTACTTTATCGATTGGCTTGCCCATCAGTATCTTCTTAACCGGTATTTCCAGTTTTTTGCCGTTCAATGTTGTAGGTAGCTCAGGCACTTCGTATATACCTGTAGGAACATGCCGAGGTGAACACTGGGCTTTGATTTTACTCTTAATCGACTGCTTAATTTCATCGGTCAGTTCTTCGCCATCTTTCATTACGACGAACAATGGGGTATAAGAGTCACCATTATCCCCTGGGACATCAACTATTAAACTATCAGCTACTTCTTTTACATGGTCAACTGCCCGATAGATTTCACTTGTACCAATACGGATGCCTCCACGGTTTATCGTTGCATCCGAACGACCGTATATGACACAGGTATGCCGGTCAGTGATTTTGAGATAGTCGCCATGTCGCCAAGTACCCGGGAATACATCAAAATAGCTGTCATGAAGACGGCTGCCGTCCTCATCATTCCAGAAGTAAATTGGCATGGATGGAAATGGCTCGGTCAGAACCAATTCTCCGACTTCCTCAATTTTCGGCTCCGCTTCATCTGTAAAGCTCTCTATTTTGGCACCTAGGCCTCGGCACTGCAATTCACCCGCATAAACGGGCAGGGTCGGGACACCAAGAATGAATGCTGTACATACATCGGTTCCGCCACTTGCAGAAGCAATCCAGAGGTCTTTTTTAACATTGTCATAGCACCACTCAAAACCTTCAGGTGGAAGTGGTGATCCTGTGGAGCTGATGTTTTCCAGGTGGCTTAAATCGAATTCTTCTCCGGGAACCAGGTCCTCGTCTTTCATACAGGCAGTTATATAGCTTGCACTGGTGCCAAATACGGTCATTTTGGTATCCTGCGCAAACTTCCAGAGCATTTTTTTATCCGGATAGGCTGGGTTTCCATCATATAAAACAATCGTACTTCCGGTAAGGAGTCCACCGACAAGAAAATTCCACATCATCCAACCGGTAGTTGTAAACCAGAAGAATCTGTCGTCCTTTCCAAGGTCGGCGTGAAAGGTTAGCGCTTTAAGGTGCTCTAATAAAATCCCGCCCTGACTTTGCACAATCGGTTTCGGTTTACCAGTTGTTCCTGAAGAGAACAGTACCCATAATGGATCATTGAACGGAACATGTTCGTATGTAAGATTTTTGCCACTATATTTGACAGCATCTTCCCATAGCGTAACATTTTTCAGGTTACTAAAATCTGCATTTACATTAAGGAATGGAATGCCAATGGTGGATTCCAATGTCGGAAGTTCAGCCTGAATGTTTTCCACAACCTCTGTCCGGTCAAATTTCTTACCGCCGTAACTGTAGCCATCAACGGTTATCATTACCTTTGGCTCAATCTGCTTAAATCGGTCGATAACACTCTGGGTTCCGAAATCCGGCGATGCGCTAGACCAGATTGCGCCAAGGCTTGCGGTTGCAAGAAACGCTACAACAGTCTCATAAATATTAGCGGTATACGCTACGATACGGTCACCCTTCGTTACCCCGAGATCCATAAGTGTCTGCTGCATAGCGGCGGTTTGCCGGTATAGTTCTCCCCATGTAATTTCATTTGTATTACGTGTTTCAGAAGCATGAATGATTGCAGGTTTATCTTTATCACGATCCCTGAAAATATGCTCGGTATAATTGATGGTTGCTTCAGGAAACCACTTTGCCCCAGGCATCTCATGGGAGGTTAGTACTGTTTGATAAGGTTTTTCTGCCTGGAGGTCGAAATATTCCCAAATGGATTTCCAAAAAGTCTCGAGTTCATCGACAGACCATTTCCAAAGCGAATGGTAGTCATCAAAATGCAGGTTTTTATGTTGCCTAAGCCACTTCATATAATTATAAATGTTTGATTGCTGTTTTCGTTTTTCGTCAGGCTCCCATAACAGGGTGCCTTCTGCTATTTCACTCATCGAACCCCTCCCGGTTTGGATAGTCAATATGTTCATTATATTGTAACCGTTTACCTTGTGTAAAGCGACGCTATTTTTGAGTAGTGTTAGTACCCATCGCAACTCTATTATTCTTAATAAAAAATTCCCTCACGTCAAAGCGCGGGGAATTAATTATTTATTGACTTGCTAGTTTGTCAGCGAATGCTTTCACATATGGTGGAAGATCAGGCGGGCGCCGGCTGGAGAAGATGTGACCGTCCACAGTAACCGGTTCATCGACCCATGTGGCCCCTGCGTTAGCCATATCATCTTTTATTCCAGGGGTACTTGTTACCTTTCTTCCCTTTAATATATCAGCAGAAATAAGCACCCACCCGGCATGGCAGATTTGGCCGATTGGTTTTTCTGCCTTGTCCATCGCACGGACAAAGTCCAACACTTCCGGGTAGCGGCGCAACTTATCTGGTGCCCATCCTCCCGGAACGAGAATTGCATCATAACTATCAATATTTATATCGGAAAATGCATAGGCTGACTCCGCTGGCACACCATACTTTCCAATGTATTTCTTATTTGCTTCTTTACCTATCAAATCTACCTTGGCCCCTTCTTCCTGAAGTCGCAGGACTGGATACCAAAGTTCAAGGTCCTCAAAGTCATTCTCTACCAGGGCGATTATTTTCTTATCCTTTAGTCGCATGAAATCCCTCCGAACTAGTGTATAACCAGTGTACCAAAGGGAAGTTTTCATTTCGAATATAGTGTGCTATTGATTGTTATGTTTGGCGAACTGTATAAACCTCTGTTCGTCTTCAATTACACCGCAAACTCCGCATTGGACTTTGAATTGTGGACCATTGTAGGCGGTATGAAAAGCATCGATAGTTTCGTTCGTATATTCATTCGTGACTTCACCTGTCTGAGGGTCTACTTTGACAGACTTTGCTACTTGTTCGATGATGTTAAAACGTGAACGATTCGTTCTGCAATTCGGACAAAGATATTGTTGTGTCACTTTAATCACCTCCAGTTTTATTATCCCAGAATAAACCGAATTCACTCCTTAAGACTTTAAGATTATTACTGGTTAGTTTATACTGTCCCATGGGTATAAACATAACGAGTGGGGAGAACGTAAATCTAGAGGAAGACTCATATAAGAAGGTGGTATTTTGAAAGAAGTTAGTTCCGTATTTTGGATATCGGTTATTATATGTGCAGCTGTGGTAGTTTGGGGTGTTGTTGATAAAGATAATTTGAACACTGTTACAGATAACGCAACCGAGTGGATTTCTGTTAACTTTGGATGGTATTATTTGTTAATCATCATGCTAATGCTTCTTTTTTGCGTTTACCTGATTTTCTCCCGGTTTGGGAAAATTAAACTCGGAAAAGAAGGTGACAAGCCTGAATTCAGTCTGCCGACATGGTTTGCAATGTTATTCAGTGCAGGTATGGGAATGGGTCTGGTGTTCTGGACAACGGCTGAGCCGATCTCCCATGCATTTAAATCAACACCGATAGCAGAACCGGGTAGTGATGCGGCAATAAATGATGCACTTCAGTTTTCTTTTTTCCATTGGGGAGTACATGCGTGGGCTGTATATGGAATTGTCGCGCTAGTACTAGCGTATTTTAAATTCCATGAAGGGTCACCAGGTCTCATCAGTGCAACGCTTGAGCCCTTATTTGGCAAAAAAAGCATGCGTGGTCCAGCTGGAATATTGATTGACACGCTTGCAGTTGTGGCCACAGTAGTAGGGGTCGCAGCAACGCTTGGGTTTGGGTCCGCCCAAATTAGCGGCGGATTGGCCTTTCTGTTCGGTACACCTGCAACATTCTCCATGCAGTTGGTCGTTTTAATTGTTGCTACGATATTGTTTATTGGATCAGCCTGGTCGGGAATTGGTCGAGGAATCAAGTATTTGAGTAACATAAATATGGGACTGGCTGGTGTATTATTGATTATGCTGTTTATAGCCGGACCTACGTTGTACATTCTTAACATGTTTACCAATACACTAGGCAATTATATTACCGACTTTTTTGAAATGAGTTTGCGATTAACTCCACTTAATGAAGGTAATCGCGGATGGATCAATGCCTGGACGATTTTCTACTGGGCATGGTGGATTTCGTGGGCACCATTCGTCGGCATTTTCATTGCCCGTATTTCAAAAGGGCGTACGGTAAAAGAATTTATGCTAGGTGTGCTGGTTGTTCCTGCATTAGTTTGTTTCATATTTTTCGCAGTATTTGGTGTCTCCGCGCTAAATCTGGAGCAAAATGGTATAGCGAAAATCTCTGAGTTCTCACTTGAAACCTCAACATTCGGGGTTCTGGCTGAATACCCACTTGGAACGCTCATGTCGTTCATTACCATTTTTGTGGTGGCAATATTCTTCATCACCTCTGCTGACTCCGCAACATTCGTTCTCGGTATGTTGACAACCAGGGGACATATTAATCCTGCGAACTCAGTGAAAATTACCTGGGGACTTACACAGACTGCAGTTGCTGCAATTGTTGTTTATTTTGGTGGTACAGCGGGGCTTCAAAACGTGCTCATAATAGCAGCGCTCCCATTCTCCGTTGTCATAATGCTCATGGGTGCATCGTTCCTGAAGCAAGTCAGGGAACATCACCGAATGCGCAAAGACAAGAATTAAAAAAATAGACCTGGTCAGGATTTCAAATTCCTGGTCGGGTTTATGTTATAAGGTTTTTAATTTTGGTAAGGAGGTTTTCCGGCTTCGTTTTTTGTTTCTTTTCAGGTATATCTTTTACAAAAATTTCTTCTTTATCGATTGCATGGTCGTAAGTAAGTACCGCTCCGATATCTGTATCGGCCTCGTTGTTGGTTACAACGGTATAGGGAATATTATATTTTTTAGCCAGTTCTTTTTCTTGCTTCAGAAATTTAGACGATACATGGCCGTTAATCAAAAGTTTTGCTCCTTTATTGTTCTGCATTTCCTCGCCAAGTCTAATAAGCCCTTTATCAGACATAACCTGACCTTTGGTTAGCGCGACCACGACCCGTTCGCGGATTGTTCCCAGAAACTGTTTCCGCTCTGAACGCTTTATTTCCGGTGTGCCATAAACTCCTTCCGTTAGGTAATCTTCTACATTCTTTTTTGACATTTCTACACCTCAAGTCCTGTTTGTTTCAATTATACCGAAAATCATAAAGTTTGGTAACGCCAAGGTATTAAAAGAACGTCCCGGACAACCCGGGACGTTTTTTAATAGCGTTAGCTGCGTTTTACGCGCTGATCCGCCTGTCGGCTTCGTTCCAACGCTTCCATGTCTTCCTGATCGGCTAGTTCCCTCGAAAATTCCACATCGCGTCCGTCTGTTTTTTCATTTTTGGGTGTCTGTACAAGACGGTTGCGGCCGCGTGATTTATTGTGTTCATCTCTGCCCATCGGCTTCACCTCATTTTTTTAATGGGTTCCCCAATAGTTTGCGCTAGGGAGCTGTCCAATATAATTGGTTTTTTCTGTTAAAAAGTGTCCGTAATAATTTGTTCTTTCTGCAAATAATTACCGGTTTTTTTCATATACTACAAATGATTAATAGGAGTCTTAAACGAATATAATTAGTTTGGACAGGAGGAATTCCATGCCGTTAAATGTAACGCAAAAGTTAATAAAGGATCACCTGGTTTCAGGAGAAATGGTGCCAGGCGAGGAGGTTGGCCTGAAAATCGACCAGACACTGACCCAGGATGCTACGGGAACCCTGGTTATGCTCGAATTGGAAGCAATGGAGCTAGACCGGGCTAAAACAGAAGCATCGGCACAATATGTGGACCATAACTTGATTCAGGTGGACAGTAAAAATCCCGACGACCATTTGTTTCTCCAGAGTGCAACCAGAAGATTCGGCTTGCACTACAGCCAACCCGGAAACGGGGTAAGCCATCCGGTACATATGCAGAAGCTTGCTAAACCGGGGAAAACATTGCTCGGGTCTGACAGTCATACGTGTGCAAATGGGTGTATGGGAATGCTTGCAATGGGTGCAGGTGGAATTGATGTTGCCATGGCGATTGCCGGGGAGCCTTTTTACGTTAAGATGCCAAAGGTTTGGGGAATCAAACTGACCGGAAAACTCCCTGAGTGGGTAAGTGCCAAGGATTTTATTTTGGAAATTTTACGCCGGTACGATGTTAAAGGCGGGGTGGGTAAAGTAATTGAATACTTCGGACCAGGCGTTGATACCTTGAGTGCGATGGACCGGCATGTTATTGCCAATATGGGTGCAGAACTGGGTGCAACTGGAACGGTTTTTCCATCTGACAAGGAAATTAAGCGATTCCTGAAAGAACAGGACAGAGAAGATGACTGGATTGAACTGAAGGCTGATAAAGGTGCAACATACGACATTTATGAAGAAATTGACCTATCGGAAATAGAACCGCTTATCGCTAAGCCATCAAGTCCAGGAAATGTGGTACCTGTTTCCGAACTGACAGGAACACCTATTTACCAGTCGTACGTGGGATCATCCGCTAATCCGGGTTACCGTGATTTCGCCATTGCAGCAGAGATCGTCAATGGAAAACACATTGCCGAAGGAGTTTCGTTCGACATTAACCCGACATCAAAGCAAATGCTGACCGACCTTGTTAAGGAAAGTCACGTTGCCAGCCTGTTGCAAGCAGGCGGACGTCTTCACCAGGCAGGATGTAACGGTTGTATCGGAATGGGGCAAGCCCCTGCGACCGGACGAAACAGTTTGCGTACTACACCAAGAAACTTTCCTGGACGATCAGGGACGCGCGAGGACAGTGTATTTCTCTGCAGTCCAGAAACAGCTGCAGCATCAGCTCTGACCGGAAAGATTACCGATCCGCGGACCCTTGATATGGATTACCCAAAAGTAAAGGATCCGAAAAAGCCAACGACCGACGTGAATTTGTTGGATGAGCCACTTCCACCTGAAGAAGCAAAAAAGGTTCAGCTTGAGAAAGGGCCGAACATTGCATCCATACCTAAAATGGATGAAATGCCCGATCAATTGGAGCTTCCTATTCTTCTAAAAATGAGCGATAACATTTCCACTGACGAAATTCTAGCTGGCGGGGCACGGGTTCTTCCGTTCCGAAGCAACCTTCCGGAAATAAGTAAATTCACCTTTGAGATTATCGATGATACGTATTATGACCGCGGAAAATCGACTGTGGAGAAGGGTGGCCATGCAGTCGTTGGTGGATTTAACTACGGACAGGGTTCAAGTCGCGAGCATGCAGCACTCGCACCAAGGTACCTTGGCCTTCGAGTGGCACTTGTGAAAGATTTCGCGCGGATTCACTGGCAAAACCTTGTTAATTTTGGTGTATTGCCATTAACGTTTGTAAATGAAGAAGACTATGATTTGCTTGAACAGGGTGATGTTCTGTCGCTAACAGATTTACGGAACAAAATTCGTAATGGAAATGAATTCTCTATCGAAGTCAAAGGAAAGAACCAACAAATAAATGTCAGCCATGCACTTTCAGCACGGCAAATCGACATCATGATAAAAGGCGGGATTATTAACTGGGTTAAAGACCGTCATAGCCAGAAATAAGGAGGAACGTAAATGGATCGTAACAGTACATGTAGAGCGTGTGAAGGTACCGGGCTTCTTTCTGATCAGGAAGGCTGGCAGTACAGGTGCAGTGTTTGTGATGGTGACGGAATATACGATGCATCTGATGCTAACAGGACCGCAAGAGTTATGTCCACGGACGAGAATAACCGGCTGCTTGATTAAACAAAAAAACACCTGCTTGCATATTGCAAGCAGGTGTTTTAGTTAAACGCCGCTTATTAGAGCGGGCATTTACTTTAGTGAGGCATTGTTCCCTGTGTTGGTGCATAGCCGTTCTGAAAAGCCTGCATGTGCTGCTGTTGCAGCTGGGGAACCTGGTAGTAATTTTTCTTGTTCTGATAAAGGAATACTTCATATGCCATCTCGATAAGGTTTGGCACACTGTCCGCCATAATCCGGCGCATTACAGGGTTGGTCATCTCAAGCGATGCCATTGTAAATGCAGATGCATTCGCTTTTAGAGAACCAAGGATGAAGCTGGAAATGTGCTGGTCACTCAGTTCATTTACCGACTGAATCGGTGTTGTTGGCTGTGAAGCGGGTTGCATACCGTACTGGACATTATTATCTTGATCCATTTTGTACTGCTGGGTAGGAACGGACGGATCCTGTCCAGACTTAAGCGTATCAACCATTGTATTGTAAAGTTGTGAACAGAAAGCACGGTGTTTTTGGCACATGGTCTTTAACTCGGGATCCTGGATATGCTGTTCATACAGCATTCCCTGGTCCATAGCGCCAACAAGTCCTGAAATAGCTTCATGTGCATCAAACATGTCGTGCCCGCCGTAATGCTGTTGAGGCGGCATTTGGGAAGTACCTTTTAAATTTTGCTGTTCCTGATTGTGCATAAGAACTTACCTCCTTAAAGTATTCATAGTTATTTTGAGCTAAATACCCCTCAATATGTATAGAAAATAAACCCTTAAGACAAGGTATCTGAGTAAGTCGTCGAATAGAAGAAAAGAGGTTTTCATGCTACTATACCCTTAAAGACCAAAAGTTGGAGGGAGAAAAATGGAGGAAAGGGATCCTATAAAGCTGAACGACCGAATCTATCTCATTGACGGATTTGATTTAGGTGTTCCATCACGCACAGGTACATATGTGATAAATGAGGACGAACTGACACTGATTGAAACAGGTCCAAGCCCTTCGGTGAAATACCTTAAAAAAGGGCTTGCTACACTGGGTTTTTCACCTGAGGATGTAAAACACATTATCGTCACCCACGTCCATTTGGACCATGCAGGTGGGGCAGGACTTTTTCTGCAACAGTGCCCTAATGCCAAGGTCTATGCACATCCGCGAGGAGCTAGACATCTGGTAAACCCAAGAAAACTTGCTGCAGGTGCTCGTGCAGTTTACGGCGAAAGCTTCAGCGAACTGTTTGACCCGATTGTTCCAATTCCTGAGGAACGGCTTATTGAAAAGGGTGAAGGAGATACTTTACAGATTGGCAAAAACTGCATCCTTTCATTTTTGGATACCCCAGGTCATGCCAAGCATCATTTCAGTATTTATGATCCAGTTAGTAATGGTATTTTCACCGGTGATACGGTGGGTATACGTTATGAGCAGCTTATCCAGGAAGGTATCGAATTGTACCTGCCATCCACCTCGCCAAACCAATTTGATCCAAACGATATGCATACCGCTATTGACCGTATGCGCAGAATGAATCTGGATAAAATATATTACGGACACTTTGGAATGACCGAAAATGTTGAACAAGCACTTGGTCAAGTTTCCGCATGGCTTGATATTTTTATGGAGATTGGCGAAGAGGCAGTGGCGGAAGGTAAAGGATATGATGTTTTGGCCGAGCGGCTACTTGCTATAGTCAGAGAACATCTAAGCGGGCTTGGTGTTCGGGAAGAACATGATGTATATGTGCTGATTAATTTAGACATGCAAGTAAGTGCGCTTGGTATTATTGATTATCTTAAAAAAATTAAGCAATAAAGCTATTTTCTAATAAGCGTTGCTTGTTAACCCACGCAGTCGATATAAACTGTGACGTAATGAAAAGTTGTTTATCATCCGGTCGTCTGATAAGTGGAGATGCACTGCTAAGGAGAAATACTTTCAGATAATGTATTAGGTGGAACTGAGTCGACGCTTTTGAGGAACGTCATTCCGTTATCCTCTACATTTTTGTCATTTTGCTTTTCATATGGAACCTCCTTCCGCTATTTGCCTTTTTCATCGTCAAAATCGACAAAATTTGTCATATAGCGGAACCAGGATCCTCTTAGTCTCACCAGGGGCCACTTTTCTGCCTTTTAACGGAATGAGGTTCCACTTTGATGGACGCCCGGAACCTCATTCTATTATTAACACAAATTCCCAGTCTTTTACACGCTGTTAAGCCGCAGTTTATGGTTTCAAAAACAAGTCAGCCACTAAGGATAAAGCAATAAAGAAATGGTGCCTATCCAATTGCGACAGGCACCACATAAAATTAGCTCTCTTTCGTGTAATTCAGTTCCCAGGTGATCCCGTTACGGTCTTTTACGATGGCATGCTTGGCACCCCAAAAAAAGTATCCTTCAACTCCATTTGTACCGTACCCTCTTCTTTCAGTCTTGAGTAAATTGTGTTGATTTCCTCTTCACTCTCCAGGTCAGGCCCCAGCAGGATATTGCCATTTTCGGCATATGATTCACCAAATACGTCTGCAAAGTAGATAATGCAGTATTCATTGATGTGCAGCTCGGCATGAATGAATTTACCTTCATATCCTTTGAACATCTCGATGCCGTCAGCTAATTGGGTGTTTTTTATTTTTCCCCCAAAAACTTCCTGATAGAAGGGTAACTCTTCTTTACAGTTTTTAATACGAATATGTGGAATCAGTTTATTCATATTAATTCCTCCATACTTTTAGTTATCTTCTTCCGTACGCATAAACGTCAGCAGTGCAAAAAAGACGAAGCTTAGTAGCATAATAGACCCGCCGACGATGAAAAATACGGTTACAAAGCCATCATTGATTTCAAACGGGCGCAGGTAGTAAAGCCACATACCAGCAGTTAATCCTATTGCTCCAAGGATTGCAGACCATACATGAAAAGCTGCAACTATTCTATTGGCTGGAGTGAAGAGCTTGTAGTAGACCGCCCAGGCAAACAATGTGAGCCATCCAACGACCAGAATGTGGGCGTGTACCGTTTTAAATGCGATGCTCCCCGCTCCAGCCATGTGGGAACCTAGAAATGCTCCGACTAACGCGAACAGCGCTGAGACGCGCAATAGCGTTTTACTGTATGTATTCATTTTTTTTAGTCTCTCCCTTTACTATCGTAGTAACATATCTCAATTTTAGCAGAATGTCCCTTGCAGTACAGCCCGTCATAAGTAACAAACCATAGAAAAACCCGGAGCATTCAGCCCCGGGTAGCCTTTTTTGCCAATAATGTTACAATACTTTTTCACCTTTTAATAAGGATTCAATTGCATAACGTGCTTCTTTAATGACGTCCTCCTGCCATTCTTCTTCCTGCGGATAGAACATAGCCATAAACTCGTCCATAATATATTGCCGGTCTTCTTCCTTTTCGGCACCTTCCCAGTACAGCTGGTTTTCAAAGACAATTGTCATTAGCTCTCGCAATTCTGCTTTTTTGCCTTCACCGAATGTGCCAAATTCAAAAAGGGCGGAGAAAAGATACGTTTCCGGATAATCCTCTTTAACAAGGTAAAAATGGTTATTGGAATCACCTTTGATAGTGTCGGTAGAAGACCTGACGATATTTTTCATGCCATATTTATCTTTGACTTCCTCGGTGTCACGGCTGTCAGTCCCTGGTAGAACCATTGCAACTTCATTACTTGGCCCCAGTGCGGTGTGCCAGTCCATATGAATGACACGCTGGAAATTGCCAAGCAGGTCCTGTTGTACGCGCTTCAGAAACAGCGTGTTTTCTTCAACATTCTTACCACCATAATAGACACCTTTCTCAAATTCGAATTGTCCCATCCCTTTAGCCTGTTTGACACCGCTGTATCCTTCTCTTGCTAGTGCTTTTGATAGGTCGGTATACAGCTTGGCCTTTTCTTTTTTCAAATCTTTAATTGTATGGCTAGGCACAAACAGTTCTTCCTCGTTTTCATACTTTTTATTTACGTCTTCCAGAAGCTCAGAACGGTTATAAACATAGTTGCGGTTCAGATCGACATTATTTTCGGTTACGCGGCGGAAGTTTCGCATTCCCCAGGGATTCAAGGCATGGATAAGGCAGATGCCGTTGTTTTCCGGATCAATTTTATCGAGAAATTCATCAACGAATACATGGATTGATGCAGCACCTGCATAACCCTCAATCCCATGCTCACCTGATGACATGAAAATAACATTCTCATTTTTTCCTGTTGCCTGGGAATAAATCATATCAATTGTATTGTCCTGTTCTTTACCGATTGATGTTGATGTCAGTTCAGCATCCGGCCATTTTTTCTTTATTTTTTCCAAATGTCCTCTGAATGTTTCACGTGATTGCTCAAAGTCCTGCGAAAAGTAATGTTTGGTTGTTGAACTCATTTCTGTCACCTCTCATTGCAGATTGTATGTTAGGGTTAAGAAACACCATGCCATTTAGTTGAACCGGCATGGTGTGTTAGTTTTGATTAATGACTTGAAGAAGTCTTCCACTGTTTGCTTCAAAATCCTGACATAGAAGTAGAGAAGTATTTTGAATGCAGTGGTGCTTTGGCATTTTTAATACCCGTAGGCAATTAAAATAAACCTGATACCTACAGTAAAACCCCCTGTAACTTTCCGTCACAGGGGGTTAACCGTAATATTTTCTTGTTGCTTTATACTTTTACCCAATATGCCGCTTCATTTTCTGAAGGGGAAGGTGGGAATTGTTCATCTTTCTCGATCTGAATAGTTGTATCATCGTTATTTGTTCCACCGCTTACAAGACTTTCTATCTTAATACGTACCGCCCTCAGGTGCTTTTTCGCCTGTTTTGAACTTGTTAGCCATCTTGCTCCACCTCCGATTAGAATTTTTTCATGAAAGAATAAGTAACGCGAAATCACTTATCTTTCTAAGATTTCTATTTATCCGTTCATAAGGAAGGTAAGCATGTCCGGCAATTTTTTTAGGTAAGAGAGGTGAGCTTACGGGAATTACACCAGTCAACCACAAGCTGGTAGGCTTCGTCCATCGTATTTGCTTGAAGATGGACTTTCCGCTCCTCAGGATACTGATCAGCGGCATGTTCATATCGCGGATCATAATAATATTCAAGCAGGAGCTTTACCGCATTACGGTAGTGTCCCTCGGTAAGGGCCGACTCTATTTCTTTGGCAATCGGTGTATGGATTTTCCGCCTGATTAGCTGGAATGCTTCCATGAATCGTTTCGGAGAATTCCATGGCTGATAATCCTCAAGAATATTATTAATACGCTCCTCAACAGGAAGTTCGATGAACAGCTGAATGCCTTGTTCTTTCTTACGGTAAAGGAATTCAGGAATGGTTATCCTACCGATTCTTCTGCTTTCCCCTTCGACAAAAACAAATCGGGATTCCTGGAAGCGTAGTAGGTTGTCCACTAATAGGGAATCGAATTTTTTTTGGTTGCTTGGATTCAATCCAATTTGACCGAAAATAGAGCCGCGGTGATTGGCCATGCCTTCCAAATCCATAACAGGATAGCCTTCATCAGCCAGCCTCTTTAAAAGGATTGTTTTCCCTGAGCCTGTATTCCCGTTTAGAACCAGCAGTTCAGGCTTAAAATCCTCTTTCTCCAGAAAACTGACTACCCATTGCCGGTAGGAACGATATCCGCCAGTTAAACGGTTCACGTCAGCACCCATCAAATCAACCAGTGTCGCTGCTGTCTTGCTGCGCATTCCACCCCGCCAGCAAAAAACAGTTTTAGGGGTATCAATTTCCTGAAAACGGGTGATGAACTCGGGGAGCTTAGCCGACATAATTTCAAGGCCCCGCTGTTTAGCGGCCTTTTTACCGACCTGTTTATATAGTGTACCGACTTCAGCCCGCTCTTCATCGGTAAAGACCGGAATGTTGACACTGCCTGGTATGGTAGCCTCCTCATACTCCTTCGGGGAGCGGACGTCGATAAGTGTATGGTTTTCTTTCTCTTGCTTCTCCAGTACTTCGGGAAATGATATATCACGAAACATAGTTAATGCCACCTTTAAAATACTTATACCTTAATTTTATCATAGACGAAAAACTGCTGCTTTAAGATGGTCTGTCAAATTTTTTTCAAAATTGTATTGACGTTCCAAGTGTATTAAGACTATAATACATTCATACGGTGTATTACATGCTTAATACGCGATATTTTTTTGAGTGAAGTGTATTAACTTATTAATACACTTGGAAGAAATGAATACTTCTGGGAGCTGTGTTTATGAAAATTAATTTGAACAACCGTGACCCGGTTTATGTGCAGGTGATTCGCTATTTTAAAGAACAGATTGCAACCGGGATGCTTGAGCCGGGGCAGGAGATCCCGTCCAGACGGGAACTTGCAAACAGGATAAAGATAAATCCAAACACCGCACAGCGGGCCTATAAGGAAATGGAGGAAGAGGGTTTGATTTATACGGAACGGAACTTGCCTAGTCGTATTACAAAAGATGAACAAATCCTTGGTGCAGTACGGGAAGAACTTATTCTGGAAGCGGTTGACGCGTTTGTTAGTTCAATCCGCAGCATCAATGTGCCAGTCGATGAGGTTGTCGATCTTGTGAAAGAAAAGTATAAAAATGCAAACGACGTACAGGGGGAAGAATCATGATTGAAATAAAGGATGTCCGGAAAAAGTTCGGCCGGAAGACAGTACTCGACGGGGTGAGTTTCACTGCCAATAGAGGTGAAATCACCTGTCTAATCGGAATCAACGGGGTTGGTAAAACCACCATTTTGAATTCGATAATGGGCCTCACGCCTTTTAGTAAAGGTGAAATTCTTATTAACGGAGAAAAAATCAATAAAAACAGCTATGAAAAGGTAACGTTTATCCCTGATGCCATTACCATGCTGCCGCAAATGACCATTGCCGAAGCGATGCAATTCATGGATGACTTTTATAACAGCTGGAATCAGGAGCGGGCAACTGAGCTGCTTGGTTTTTTCCGCCTGAAGGAAACGGAAAAGCTGTCCAGTTTGTCAAAGGGTAACTCAGCGAAGGTTAACCTGCTGCTTGGTCTTGCATTAGATGTTGATTTTGTCCTGATGGATGAACCGTTCTCCGGGATTGATATTTTCAGTCGGGAACAGATTGCTGAAGTGTTTACCAGTCATCTTGTCGAGGACCGCGGGGTTATTATTACGACCCATGAAATAAATGATATTGAGCATCTGATCGATAAAGTAGTTCTGCTTGATAATGGGGTTGTCCTTAAACAGTTCAACAGTGAAGAAGTCAGAGCGAGTGAAGGTAAGTCGGTGGTTGATGTGATGAGAGAGGTGTATAAGCAATGAACAGGTATATTAAATTAGTTAACTTTGAATTAAAACGGTTTATGAAGGTCTATCTGGCATTAATTGTGATTACTATTTTGGCGCAGACAGCAGGTGTTATTCTAACGGCGAATGAATATCTCGGCCGGGCAAACAAGGCTATTTATGAGGAATTAGTCCCTGCGACTCAATTTATTGAGCAATACGGGCAATTTTCTTTTCTAAATATAGCACGGACCACTTGGTTTATGGGACCAATCGCATTGAGCGCGGCTGCTCTGATATTTTATATCTTTATGATTTGGTACCGGGACTGGTTTGGTAAAAACACATTTATTTACCGGCTACTGATGCTGCCGACTGCAAGGTTAAATGTTTTGCTATCGAAAGCAACATCTATTTTTCTAATGGTACTTGGGTTGGTTTCAGTTCAATACATTCTCCTACCATTCGAGACAGCGATCATGAATTGGCGGGTTCCTGCTGAGTTCCGAGCAGATTTACCCATACAGGAAATCATCCAAAATTTCCCGTACTTGAGTATTTTACTGCCGCAAAGTTTCCTCGAATTTGTGCTTTATTATGGTGCCGGGTTTATGGTGATCACAATGCTGTTCGCGGCAATACTCTTTGAACGGAGTTTTAGATGGAAAGGTATTCTAATTGGGGTTGGCTATGTAGTATTATCAGCGGTTGTATTCCTGACACCACTGTTGACAATCCTTTTCACTGGGGAAGATTATCTCTATCCTCTGGAAATGCTGGCCGCGGAAATCATTCTCGGGGTTGTGGTAATGTGTTTTTCAATCTGGTTGGGTAATCACCTTCTGAATAAGAAAATAACAGTATAAGGAGAGTATTGTAATGAAACGATATTGGAGGCTAATAGCTATTGCGGTAGTAATTGTATTATCTATCAGTACATTCTATGTTCAATCAGCACTGTCAGCGGGCAATAATCCAGAATTTATCTTTAAAAAAGTAAGTGGCAATCCTTCTGAACTAGAACCTGTTGTCCTGTTTGGTAATTATCAGGCTGTTGTAAACGGGGCAGGTGAAAGCATCAGACTGACAAATGAGGGGGCTGAATACAGTAGTGAATTATCACTGTTTGAACGTCTGAAGCATATGTACAGTCCGGAAGTGAGCAGTCTAATTGATAAATACCGGGGTTTTATGCGCGGTAAAGGAGGTTCCCTTTCATCCTATTACGAGGGAGAGAATGCTGTTGCCTACGCGAATGTCAGCAATCAGTTTATTAATGGGACTACAAGTGAATTGGAATTCACCGTTGAAGTTCTTAATAAAAAGACGGACCAAGTAACTGAGTTTATTGTTCCTGTCCCAAACCGTGCCATGTATCATCAGATATATGTGGAGGATGTACAAATGATTAATGGACAGCTTAAGATTGTGACACAAAACTTTTTACGGAATGCAGGTAACCAGTCATCAATTGCTAACCAGGAGACACACATCTATACTTTTGATATAGGTAAGCAGAAACTGATTGATGGTGAGACGGTTCTATCTGCTGATGACAGTGATACAGATTATTATACACATATGAACGTGGTGAACGCAGAAGACATCTCAGGTCATGAAGTAATTGTTTTTCAAAAAACGCAGGAAGGGTTAAAACCTGGAGCTGAGGGGAAGCGTGATCAAACAGAAAGGCCTGAACCTGAGGTTGAATTAATCGCATATGATTTAAAAAAAGATGAGAAAATGGAAATTAAAATTCCTGAAGAACATCAAAGTAAGGTTCCTATGGCATCCAACGGTTCGCTGCTTTATTTAATGGAGCGGTCAGAGAGCCAGGGCGAAATTGCGGTATATGATATGGAGAAGGAGCGGGTGAAGAACACATTCACAATCCCAACGCCTTCCTTGCAGGAGAATGCTCCTTTGGATATCCAATCAATTGTAAGGATACAGGATGGAAAGGTGTATGTGTTTACTTCCCAGTATGGAAAAGCGCTGACCAAGGGTTCATCCAGTTTCCACGTAATCGAGGGATCTTCAGGAAAGACTTTATACCATGGTTATATTAAGAGTAAGAAACCACTTAATGAGGATGCATTTCTTCACATGTACTCTATGGACCTTAAGAAATAGTTGCTCTTTAACATCGTTTGTAAGGTAAAGTACGACTCAAACAAAAACCTGCTTTCTAAAGAGAGAGCAGGTTTTTGTGTTATACAGCATTGTCGTATAACCTTTGAAGTTTTTGCTCAAACAAATCCATATGGACTATTCTTGCTTCACGAATATACTCTTTTCCTTCAAAAAACACCAAGATAACCGGTACGGTGAAAATATCAAAACGGCCAGCTATTTCTTCAACTTCCGCGGCGTTTATATGACCGGATTGAACATTTGGGTAATGACCGAGCAAGTCTTGTACTTGTGGCAGAAGTCCATGACAGACACTGCAGTTGGGCCGAGAAATATAGAGCAGGGTCAACGGGTGACCTTCAATAAATTGGTTAACATCATCCATGGAGTCAAGATTTTCAAATGTGCGCATACCGATCCCTCCTAATGTTTATTTTACCCGATAATAAGGAAAAACAACTTTAAAAAGATTGAGGTGATCATATGGTTAATAATGACGATAAACGAAAGACGAGTTCCAGGCAGATGAAGCACGAGCGGGAAGTTATGCCGGACGATAAGTTTGATAATCCTACCCTAGACGATGAGATGCCCCAAGAAGATGTCAAGATTGAACAGCGTCAGGAACGGAAGAAACATAAATCACAGGACGCATCCTCGAGCGAGCGGAAGTTTCCAGGTGAAGGGAAGTAAGAAGAATGAAGAGAACCCCGTAGCTAGTGCTACGGGGTTAATTTATGGGAGGAAGGTCAGAGTCATTCACAGATTGTGGATAATTTATTTACTTTTGCCTTTTCCCTTACCGCCATTTCCGTTCAAAAACTCAGAAACTGGAAGTGGTGTGACCGGATCAAGACACTGAATACCACAGAAACAGTCAAGGTCTACAGTTAGGCAGATGCCGGTTGCCTGAAGATCGCGGATGGCGTTTCCTTCTTCTCCAGGGAAGAAGTCACACACATTATCACCACCAGGTCCAGGAGTACTACCACCTTCCGTAACAGGCAGAAGTAACTCGAGTTTAACGCAACATTCATCTTCATCAGTAAATTTTTTGGCACGAACTATTGGAGTTTCCACACACTGAAATGCATTCATGCCTGAACCACCAATTGGAGCCTGGAAGACACCGCTTGGAATAAACGCGTCACAGTCTCCCTTACAATACAAAATGAATGGAATTGTAGTAGCAACAGGACCATTGCCGTTAGTTGTAGGTGAAAGCAAATCTCGTATGGAACGCTCACAGCTAGTTACACAACAACCGCCTTTATCGACAACTTCGTCTTGTACAGCAACAATCTCTCTTACAATATCGCATACACAGTTTTCACCGTCTTTTTTGTGTCCACAACTCATGTTTAAATCTCTCCTTTCTTTTTTATTTGGTATTGCACTAGTAGAGTATGTACATTAAGGAATCTTGTCTGTTTATTAGTCTATTTTCCTTCGAAAATAAGTAAAACGTCACGGAATAACAGTAAGTAGTTGGATTTATAATTTACGGAATGATTTCCAAACATCAATTGAGCAACTCAACTGTTTCAATATAAGAAAGCTTGATTGTCAGCTCACAATAAAAGCATTTTAACTATATCGTTATAATTAAATAGTTGTATCAATTTATACAAGATTCTATAAGATATAGTAACTGTTGAGTGAAATGAAAGTATGAATCGTAATCAATAATCGTGATAGAAAGGAGGGAATTGTCTTGAGTGATATCTATATTAAGAATACTGGTAAGTATGGCAGAGGAGTTTTTGCTTTGCGTCAGTTCAAAAAAGGAGAGCTAATCGAATCTACACCTGTTATTATCCTACCAGGTTTTGAACGGAGGCATATCAAAAAAACAAAGATCTCAGAGTACTTTTTTAACTGGGAAAAAAACAATGAAAGTTTTGCCATTGCACTAGGCTATGGATCGTTATATAACCACTCTTACAAACCTAATGCTAAATTTGTTAATAACCTCGCTAAAAAAACAATTGACTTTTATGCATTGACACATATTGAAGAGGAAGAAGAAATAATGGTCAATTATAATGGAGATCCTAATGATGAATCTAAGTTATGGTTTGAAGTAATTGAATAGGAGGTAGGAGAATCGGTAGTTCTGCCTGTCAATTTTATAAAGCAAATTTACATGGTTTACTAACTTCTAATATAGTAGTCTTCATAATTATCAAATGATTAAATTTTCCACACCCCTCTTGGTTAATACAGAGGGGTTTACCGTTAATTAAAGTTAACACATTAGTCTGTGAGAAGGCGTTTTAACAGGAATTTTACTTCACAAACACTGAAGGACTCAAGCTAGCTTTTCTCTTTTAAAAGGACACTATAACTATAGGTATTTTTAACAAGGTAAGAAAGTATATAATCTTGGCTCTATAAAGCTCTTTGCCAGCAAGAGTCACGTCCAGCTCCAGCGCCCATCACCTAGTGCCCGGCATTATAAAATAACTCCAAGCAACATGTAGAACAGTTCTGAGCCAGAGGCATTTATTTCAGTATAGTTGTTTTAATCATTAGAATTTCAAGAGTCATTTTAGTTTACCATTAGATTGGAACCGATTGTTTTATAAAACAAGGATCATTTAAAAAGATAGCAGTTCTAAACTCTACTTGATAAGGTTTTCTCTCTCTATTAGAACATCGTGAAGAAAAACATTGAACGACTATTATAAAAAGCGATATTTTGTAGATTGTTCGTGTTGTTGATGTATTAAATGGGTATGTAAGAGATAGGGCAGACTGGGTTTTTTTAAAAGAAAACAATGAAAGTACACATTTGTCTAAGTTTTCAGTATTTTACTATAAAAATTGAGTAATAACTTAAATGAAATGTTAGTTTTTGATGAAGAAATCATTATATATCCTGCCATGTTTGACGATATAGTACATTTTGTAAATTACTTTGTATGAAGGTCTATTATTTACATAGAAGGAGGAATGCCATTGCTTTTTAAGGGTACACATATAAAAGATTTATCAAAGGTTTCCATCATTCTTATACTTGCGGGGTTCGTAATAATCGGTAGTTCTGTATTTTTCTTTCTTTCTCTGGCGGAAGAAGTGATGGAGAAGGAGAAATTTATAATTGATGCTACGGTTAATGATTTTATTGCATCGTTCAATACACCTTGGCTGCAGGACACGATGGGTTATATAACGGAAGCCGGTTCAGTCATCTGGCTGTCAATTGCTTCTGTTATCTTGTTCATCTATCTGATGTTCTTTTCCAAATTCAGCCGATGGGTCGCAATATCTTTTGCGATAAATATGATAGGGATAAGTGGATTGACAAAGGGACTTAAGCTGTTGTTCGAGCGGCAGCGTCCAGAGGTGCTAGCGCAATTTGATGGGACGGGCTTCAGTTTTCCAAGCGGTCATTCTACGGGAGCCATAACGTTCTATGGGTTTATAATCTATCTTATTTTAATAAGTCCATTGGAGAAAAAGTGGAAATGGACAATTAATAGTTTGCTGGCTGTAGTAATCTTTCTTGTTGCATTCAGCCGTGTGTTTCTGAGTGTTCATTATGTGACTGATATAGCGGCAGGTCTGGCAATCGGTTTAACCTGGCTGTTTACATGTATAACAGCTCTGGAACTTACAATATGGAGGCAGCGGAGACGTAAAGTATTGGGAAGGCGATCCCGATAAGCAAGTTACCCCCTGATTTGATAATGGGGGTAAGATTTTGGTTTTATAGTCTTTAGCTTAGTTTCCATTTTTAAGTTCTTTAATTTCTTCCTGCAACTTCAGAAGATTATATTTTTTGCCAAGCTGCTTGTACATAACGTAACTGAGACCAGCTATCACGATAATGATCACTGTGAGTATTATCAGATTGACTGGATTCAGCTTAAGGAGGCTTGAACCGAAGAATCCAAACATGAAGGAACCAGGTAATGTCCCGAGTGCCGTTCCTGCAATATACTTCCAAAGATAAACGTCTGTTTTTGAACAGACGAACGTAACCAAATCAAAGTTCAAGACTGGGGCAACCCGAAGCATTAGAACTGACTTGAATCCATGTGACTCGAGGTCTTTTTTTAATTGCCGTAAAGTTTCTTTGCTGTCATCTTCTATTTTTGCGTCTTTAAAGAATTTTTTCATGACTATAAAGGAGGCGGTAGCACCCAGAACCGTGCCAATTACAATATAAAGGGTACCCATGTATTGACCGAAAATCATCCCTGTAGCAATTGCGAAAATCGAAAGGGGAACTAATGTAAAAGGTCTGATAGTAAAAACCAATAGAATTATGACCGGCGCCCAGAAGCCGAGCCCGTTAATCCACATTTCTATTTGCTTAGGAGTAATATGGAAGTATACTTTATTTAGTAATATTAATAAACCAGCCACACTTAATAGCGCCGCAAGTTTCCATATAAAGCTTTTCAGCTGCTTATTCATACAGGATTAAGGCTCCCTTTCTTTCTATGATAATACAGGTTAGTATATACCCTGAGATGTAAGTTTTCTAAACAAGGTGATTACTGGAAGGAACGGGAAGGTTAAACAGGGAAAACCTGCCACCTTAAGAGGTGACAGGCCGGACGGGCAGAGAGCTTTCCCTAATTAGTTTCTTTACTTCCTCTGACTTCCCTTCATAAAACAGGTTGACGATTGTGCTGCCGATCACCACCCCATCACAGTCGGCAGCCAGCTCGCGCGCCTGAGCGGAAGTGGAAACACCAAATCCGGCAAGTACTGGCGTATTGGTTTTTCCGCTTAGTTTTTTGAGATATGTTTTTACATTGGCTCCATGGCTTGCCCGGGCACCGGTAGTTCCTGTCACTGATACGGCATAAAGGAATCCCTCTGTTCGGCCAGCAATCATTGCCAGCCGTTCATCCGGACTGGTCATGGCAGCAAGACGAATGCTTGAAATCTGATATTCTTTTAAATAACCAGTTATGACATCCTCCTCTTCAATCGGAAGGTCGGGAATGATGACGCCATTTACATCAGCCTCGGCACAATCTCTGGCAAATTTCTCAAGTCCATACGCGTATATTGGATTCAGATAGGTCATTAGAATAATAGGAACTGACCGTTTAATAGTCTTCAATGTTCCCAGCACACCTGAGAGAGTAGTTCCATTTTCGAGTGCTCGCTTTCCAGCCTCTTGAATGGTGGGTCCGTCGGCAACAGGGTCGGAGAATGGTATACCTAGTTCAACCGCAGCGGCTCCCGCCTCATGAAGAATCGTGAGGCGGTCTTCCAATACATCAAGGCCACCGTCTCCTGCCATAATATATGGGACAATAATGCTTTCGCCGGCTTGACGTTTTTCTTCCAATGCCTGTTTTAATTTGTTATTACTCATTTGCATTCCCTCCTATTGCATCTTTAACCTGTTCGACATCTTTATCGCCCCGGCCTGACAAGCAGATAACGATAGATTCATGCTCATCCAGTTCTTTAGCTAGTTTTAAAGCATATGCCACCGCGTGCGCGCTTTCCAGGGCGGGGATGATTCCTTCCGTTTGGGAAAGAAACCTAAAAGCGTCCAATGCTTCTTCATCGGTTATCGATTCATAAGTCACTCGGTTTGTGTCATGCAGATGACTGTGCTCCGGTCCAACTCCCGGGTAATCGAGGCCAGCAGAAATGGAGTGAGCCTCTGTTATCTGACCATTCGTATCCTGAAGCAGGTGGGTCATCGTTCCGTGAAGAATGCCGACATTCCCTGCTGTTAGCGTAGCAGCGTGCTTCCCGGTTTCAAGCCCGCTGCCGCCTGCTTCTACCCCGTAAAGCTTAACATCTTCATCTTCAACAAAGGGATAAAACATTCCCATGGCATTACTGCCGCCACCAATACAAGCAATTACTGCATTTGGCAGTTTTCCTGTTTCATCCTGGTGTTGTCGTTTTGTCTCTTCGCCAATTACGGACTGGAAATCACGAACAATTCTCGGAAACGGATGAGGACCTACCACTGATCCAATAATATAATGGGTATCTTCCACATTGCTCACCCAGTATCGTAGTGCTTCATTGACTGCATCCTTTAATGTTCCGCTCCCCTGCGAAACGCTCTCCACTTTTGCACCTAGCAGTTCCATCCGGAATACATTTAGCTTTTGTCTGCGAATGTCTTCTTCACCCATAAAGACGACACATTCCAGGTCGAGCAGCGCACAGACTGTAGCTGTTGCCACGCCATGCTGACCAGCACCGGTCTCCGCAACAACTTTTTTCTTGCCCATCCGTTTTGTAAGTAGAGCCTGCCCAACCGTATTATTGATTTTATGTGCGCCTGTATGATTCAGATCTTCACGTTTTAAATAAATCTGCGGTCCGCCAAGTTTTTCTGATAGATTTTTGGCGTGATAGAGTGGCGTTTCACGGCCGACATAGTTTTTGGAATAATAATCAAGTTCTTCTAAAAAGTCAGGGTCCTTTATTGCAGCTTCATAAGCTTCTTCTAGTTCGAGCACTGCCGGCATAAGCAGTTCAGGAACAAATCGTCCTCCAAATTTTCCGTATCTGCCTTTAGTGTCAGGCATTGTATAGGTTGTCATTATTAATCATCCTTTCGCGTTTGTGATAAACTGTTTTATTTTTAGAAGGTCTTTATATCCGTCTGTCTCCACGCCGCTCGAAACGTCAACTCCAGCAGGGCGGGCAGTGGTTATTGCCTCGTGTATATTTTGTGGATTAAGCCCTCCGGCCAGAATAACTTTCTCCCGATCAATTCTGGATTCTTTTAAGAGCGTCCAGTCAAAAGTAGTCCCATTCCCACCGCGGTATTTACCCGCGGGACTGTCAATCAGGTAATAGTCACATGGGTAGGAATTGATTGCTGAAATCTCCGTTTTTTCAATGGAAAAAGCCTTAATAACCGGGTATGGAAGACTTTCAGCGAAATCTGCCGGTTCATCGCCATGCAGTTGAATGTAATCTAGGCCTGCTTGATCCGCTATTTGCACGATTTTATCGCGGCTCTCATTAACAAATACACCAACCTTTTTAACGGAAGGGGGTAGTGTCGACACGATTTGCCGAACATCCTCCGGGTCAATCTTCCGCTTGCTCCTGGCAAAAACAAATCCGATAAAATCGGCCCCTGCAGTGACAGCTTCCCTGGCAGCCTCTTTGGTGGTTATTCCGCAAATCTTAACGAGCATTGAATTGACCCTCCTTTGTTAGCGGCTTCCGTAATTCTTCAAAGGTAGCCTGCAAATTCTCTGAACGCATTAGCGTCTCGCCAATCAGGATGCCATTTGCACCATGACCTGCCACTTGGAGTACATCCTTCCCGGTTTTGATTCCACTTTCGCTGATCAGGATGGTGTCGCTGTTTTTTACCATCGAGGACAGCCTTCCAGTTGTCTCCAGGTCTACCTCAAACGTATTCAGGTCTCTGTTGTTAATCCCGATAATCTTTGCCCCGGTTCGGAGAGCTGTTTCCATTTCTTGTTCGTTATGGACTTCGCACAATACTTCCAGTCCAAGCTCTGTTGCGTAGGTATAGAGTTCATTTAGTTTCTTTTCCTGTAGAGATGCGACTATTAGCAAAATAACGGATGCTCCGGCAGATTTAGCCTGATCGATCTGAACCTTATCGATAAAAAAATCTTTGCAAAGGACTGGGAGATTAACGGCTGTGCGCACCTGCTGCAGATAATCCATTGATCCTTTGAAGAAAGTTTTATCGGTAAGTACGGAAATTGCGCTTGCCCCGTATGATTCATACTGCTTTGCTCTTGCTGCCGGGTTAACAGTCATGTCGATTTCACCCTTGGAAGGGGAGGCCCGTTTAATTTCTGCGATAATATTCATCCGCTCCCTGTTCCGGAAGGTATCGGCAATTTTAGGTATGCTGCTAAGACTAGTGCCGGTTTCCCTAAGCGGTCCGGGTTGTTTTTTCAGTTGTTCCACTTCCTGTTTTTTCTTTTTGAGAATTTTAGTTAAAATCGTCATTTATATCGCCTCACTTGCGGTTTTATTACTGAAGCTAACCAGGTGCTGCAATCGTTCAAGTGCCGCCCCGCTGTCGATACTTTCTTTGGCCTGATTGATTCCCTCAGTGATGGATGGAGCTGCTCCATTTGCATAAATTCCAAGTCCGGCATTTAAAAGAACCGTGTCGAGATGGGCTCCGGGTTCACCTTTTAAGACCTTTAACAGGATTGCTGCATTTTCTTTCGAGTCACCACCGCGAATTTGTGTGTTATCATAAACCGGTAGCCCGACATCATCCGGATGTAAGGTGAATGATGTGATATCACCTTCTTCAAGCAGGGTGATATGGTTATCTCCGGCAAGTGATGCTTCATCCATTCCCCCTGCGCCATTAACTACAAGTGCTCGTTTTCTGCCAAGTTTGTGAAGTGTTTCGGCAAGAGCCTCCAGCATATCACTGCGGTAAACACCGAGAAGCTGGGTGTCCAGGTTAATCGGATTTGTTAATGGGCCGATTAGATTAAAGATGGTTGGTACCCGCAATTCTTTCCGTACTTTTCCAAATCGTTTCATAGCCTTATGAACATGCGGTGCGTATAGAAAAGCTATGTTGTTTTCATCGAGCAGCTGTTCAACATGTTCTTTAGAGAAAGATAAGGAAACACCCAAATGTTCCAGCACATCCGCGCTTCCGGTTTTACTGGTGATACTGCGGTTGCCGTGCTTGGCGACTTTAACGCCAGCCCCTGCAATGACGAATGCGGAAGTGGTGCTAATGTTGAAGCTGTATGATTCATCGCCTCCGGTTCCGCAGTTATCCATGACATTCATCAATGTTCCGGTGGTCTGGCTGGATTGGGCACGGATTACTTCGACCAAACCGGCCATTTCCTCAGGAGTTTCCCCTTTCGCTTTCAAGGCAGTCAGGAATGCTGCCAATTCTGTTTCGTTTGCCTCGCTGGTAAAACAGTATGCAGATGCCTCTTTCATTTCGTTTAGGGTCAGGTCTTCTTTTCGCAGTAACTTTTCAAGATATTGTTTCAACGTAATTCTCCTCTCCAATTTTTTTCAGGAAGTTACGAATCATTTCCTTTCCATTAAGGGTTCCGATCGATTCTGGATGAAACTGGATGCCATATACCGGGTACTTCCGATGTTTGATCGCCATGATCTCCTTATCGTCCATTGATGTGGCGGTGATTTTCAGTTGTGTCGGTAGGGTAGTGCGATCAACTGCCAACGAATGGTAGCGCATCACTTCAAGGGGCTGTGGCATATAGTCGAACAAGCCGTTGCCGTCATGGGTGATCATGGATGCTTTGCCGTGTCTAATGGATCCAGCGCGGATTATTGATGCACCGAATGCACTGGCAATGGCCTGATGCCCCAGACAAATGCCCAAAATCGGGACTGTCTGGTGAAAATCCCGAATAACAGCTTCTGAAATTCCAGCCTCTGCGGGAATTCCCGGCCCAGGTGAGATGACAATCGCCTGTGGATCCAATGCAGCAAGCTCCTCTGTGGTGATCCGGTCGTTTCGACAAACCCTAACCTCAGCTCCTTCGCTCACCAGGTAGTGGAAAATGTTATAGGTAAAAGAATCATAGTTATCAATTAGTAAAATCATAATTGTTCACCTCCATCAGTGACCTTGCCTTGTGCAGTGTTTCGTTATATTCGGTTTCCGGATCAGAGTCATAGACAATTCCAGCGCCTGCCTGCAGGTAAGCAGCGTTATTTTTAACAATTAGGGAGCGGATGGCCAAAGCGATGTTCATATCGTGATTAAAATTGATGTAGCCGATTCCGCCAGCGTATGCCCTCCGTGCGACCTTTTCCAGGTTATTAATAATTTGCATTGCTCTGATTTTTGGTGCACCTGAGACAGTACCGGCAGGAAGACAGGCTATCAATGCATCAATACTTGTGAACTCTTCACGAAGCCTGCCGTGAACCTCGGAAACGATATGCATGACGTGCTGATATTTTTCGATATTCATATACGCCGGCACCGATACACTGTTTGCTTCACAGACACGGCTAAGGTCATTTCGGCTTAAATCGACCAGCATCCGGTGTTCCGATATTTCTTTTTCATCGGCCAGCAGTTCGTTCGCCAAGGTTGCATCTTCTTCGGGTGTACTACCACGGGGGCGCGTTCCAGCAATCGGGTTTGTGATGATATGCCTGCCCGAGGTTTCCACCAGGCTTTCCGGTGATGCGCCAAGTACCAGATAGTCGTCAAAGTCGATGTAAAACATATAGGGAGACGGGTTGGCTTTCCTCAATTTCCGGTAAAAGAAAAATGAATCCCCGTGCATCTCCGCTTTCATCCGTTGTGATAAAACAACCTGGAAAATATCCCCCTGTCTGATATGTTCCTTTGCAGCTTCGACGTTTTGCATAAAGGTTTCTTTATCGATATCCGGGTGGAACGTGATATTTTCATCAGCTGCTGGTTCATTAAATTGACCTGGAATCAGCGCAAGTTTTAACTGGTCGATACGTTCATCAAGCATGTGTTCCGGTTGATGGTCCAAATTGTTTACAACCAGGTAGACCGATTCATCGCTATGGTCAAAAATAATGACATTCTGGTAAAGCATCAGGTGAACTTCCGGCATCCCAATCTGATCAAGAAGAGCTTCACCAATATCCTCATAGCTCCGAATGGAATCGTAGCCGATATAACCGACCGCTCCGCCAAAGAAAGGGAAGGGGAGCTCATAATTCAGTTCGGGAAGTTCCTTTTTTAAAACCTCCAGTGCTGGCTGGTCATGTTCCTCGGTGCTGCCATTGTTTGCGACAGAAGTACTGTGACCGGTGCCGCGAATTTCTTTGAAAGGATCCGCCCCGATAAATGAATACTTTCCTTTTGTTTCGTGCTGGAATGAACTTTCCAACAGGAATTTCTTTTTGCCGGTAAGATTCTTATATATGCCGATTGGTGTCAGTGTATCGGCATTCTGTTTAATAAATTTGTAGGACAGTGTTTCCTGGGATTCTGTTGTCATTTGCACTAACTCCTTTTTAAGCGAATAAAAAAATCCTCTGCAAACACATATGGAATGTGTCTGCAGAGGACGATTGTGACCGCGGTGCCACCTCTTTTTGGAGATACAGGAATTCTATCTCCATCTTGTTTCGGATACGGGAGAGAAAAGCTTCAAATTGGGTACTTTCGCTTTTACTCCTATATCCTATCCGTGTAACGGCGGAACTCCGTGTTTCCATACTTGTTTTTCCGGAAACCTCTCGTAAGTCCATTCGGCTTTGTCCGTGTGCCGGTATCCCACCATCACCGGCTCTCTTGACCACTAAGACAAAGCGTACTCCTCTTACTCAACGATTTAATTAATATTCAATTTTGCATACAAAAAGGCCCCTCATCCGAAAAAGGACGAGGGACCGTGGTACCACCTTTATTAGCTGTAATCAGCTCACTTTGGCTACTAAGCGTTAGCCGCTTAATAGTTGTCTCGTGTAACGATGAGACATGGTCGCCAAAGCCTACTGAATTGAATGTTCGGTTTGGAGGCTCGGAAGTCCATTCATCTGTTTTCCCACACTGGTTCGCACCAACCACCAGCTCTCTTCAGTGTTCCAGCAGATTACTAATCTTCGTCTACGCCAATCGATTTAATTGATTGAAAATAATGATAGTGGATTCCGCTTTCGATGTCAAGGCTTTTTTCAAAAAATAATGAAACAGTTCAAAATACGCTGTTTCAATCAAGCTGTTTTGTGCTATTTTAGATATATATGATTTTTATGAGGGAGTTCTGAGGATGACAAAGAAAAAAGTTGGTATTATATTTGGCGGGAAGTCCGCGGAACATGAAGTATCACTGCAGTCAGCCAAGAATATCGTTGACGCAATTGACAAGGATAAATATGATGTTGTACTTATTGGGATTGATAAGCAGGGGAAATGGCATATCAATGACCAGTCTTCATATCTACTTAACGAAGAGAACCCGAAACTGATTCAATTGAACAAATCAAATGATCCGGTCGCCGTTGTCCCGGGAGAAACAAATAATCAGATTATCCATGCTACAAGTGCCGGTGCACTGGATCAGCTTGACGTTGTCTTTCCAATTGTTCACGGGACTTTAGGTGAAGATGGCAGTCTTCAGGGAATGATGCGGATTGCGAATCTGCCGTTTGTCGGTTCCAGTGTTGTTGGTTCTGCTGTATGTATGGATAAGGATATCGCAAAGCGTTTGTTGCAAGAGGCGGGAATCAATGTTGCGAACGGCGTGGCATTCTCCCGTGCGAAAAGAAATAAGATTGACTTTGAACAGATTAAAGAACAGATCGGTGTGCCAATGTTCATAAAACCTGCCAACCAGGGTTCCTCCGTCGGTGTAAGTAAGGTATCCGACAAGGAAGCTTTCGAAAAGGCAGTTGACGAGGCTTTCCAGTACGATAATAAAGTGGTTATCGAAGAAAATATCGTGGGACGTGAAATTGAATGTGCCGTTTTAGGTAACGAATATCCACAGGCTTCATTGCCAGGGGAAATTCTGCCGCAAACTGAGTTTTACTCCTATGAATCCAAGTATATTGATGAGAGCGGGGCCAAGCTGGAGATTCCTGCGAAACTATCTGATGAATTGGTAGCTAAAATCCAAACGTCAGCGGTGAAGGTTTTTGAAACTCTCGAATGCGAAGGTCTTGCTAGGGTGGATTTCTTCCTGACTGAGGATGGAGAAATCTATGTAAACGAGGTCAATACCTTGCCAGGATTTACTCGAATCAGCATGTATCCGAAGCTGTGGGAAATCAGCGGAATTTCTTATCCGGAACTGATCAACGAGCTGATTGAATTGGCTATTGACCGCCATGAAAAAAACAATACACTGAAAAGTGCTGTATGGGACGATTAATTGACGTAATCTAAGACCGCCACAGGAGCAAAGATGCTCGTGCGGCGGTTTTTGGCATATTGGAATTCAAAAGTAGACTCTCCGAGGAGTTTTATCATCGAATCACAAGCGTTTATCATCGAATTTTTGGCAGAATCGCGAAATATCATCGAATCCGGTCCAGCCCCCTAATTTTGGACACCTATGTACAATTTCTTGGTTTTTCTCAAA
>NZ_JBHSFU010000008.1:0-156819 GCF_042654125.1 Virgibacillus kekensis | reverse complement strand
AGTTGAATACCGAACTCAATCCAGCCAATCAGCTGCATAATAAACTCTAACTTTTGGGGGTAACCACCCTTACTGGTTTGCTCTCTTACTTATTGTTTAAACCAATGCATCTTCCCAATCTTTTCTTAGCAAACCCATAACAAGAATATCATGATTCTTGCCAAACCTAAAAAGCTCTTCTCTTAAAGTACCTTCCAATTGAAATCCACATTTTTCATAAGAGGCAATAGCTCTTTTGTTATAACCGAACACTTGAAGTTTCACTTTATTTACATTCATATAATTAAAAATAAAGTCAAGCAAAACTTTCATTGCATCTGTTCCATAACCTTTTCCTTGATAGTCAGGACCAATAGAGATTCCAACATGACAGGTACCATTGTTCCAGTTAACTAAGTAAACAGCGATAGTTCCGATGAATACTTTTTCATCTTTAAGTTCAATAGCAAACATGTAGTCATCTTTCTCAGAACTAATCTCACCCAGAAACTTCTCATGATCTGCATCAGTTGGCGGGAATGGAATACCATCGTTCATTAGTAGACGACTTTCCATCACGTCCTCAACGTTAGAATAGCTCTCGTAATCCTCTTTTGTAATTTTGCGTAGAGTTACTTTATTACCCGTTAAAAAACCCTTTATATACTTCTTGATCAACTTAGATTCCCCCATTTTTTCAGGGATCGCAGTAAAGGGGTTATTTTTACTGTACCCCTGTAACGTTTTGTTCTTTTATACTTGTAAAAACGTCTACTGCAATGCTCGATAACATAGGCCAATCTCCCTTTTTTTGTGATAATTCAAATATAGGCTGTATTAATGTAATTAGTCAACTTCTATCAGTTTCACATGTTAACCTTTACTCTACAATCTGTCGATTGCGGCATAGCCAAATCAAGGTACCTAAGCTAACGCACCAGTTTCTTTAATAAGCTAAAAACTCCTATTGGTTGTTATTATGGAATTAAACCTAAGTTACATCTACTTACTTTTTAACTTTTTCCAGTTCTTCTTCTAATTGTTCAATTCTTTCCTTTAACTCTCTTTTAGACTCATTTTTAGATTGCGTGTATTTTACTATGAGGAATATCCCAACAATAAAAGCAATAAAAATTATCAAATTCAATATTATTATAATTATGGGCATAAAATCTGCCATAGTGATTTCTCCTCCTTTCATTTTTAGCTCTAAAAATTCATTGATTTTTATTATAAATTATTAAATATAACTGCCAATTAGTGAAAAAGCGTTCCTGACCCTGCTGCAGAAACGGCACCCGATTGATGAAAATCATTCGTTTGTATTTTTATGTAATAATCTAACTCGTCAAACGACACTTAACCCTTTTCCCATTCCATTAAAAATTCTTCCTCGGAAGTCTCTTCATCTAATGTTTCTTCTTTTATTACAAAGCCATTTTTCAAATAGAAATCAACGGCTTTGTTATTTTTCTTATACACTTTTAATTGTATATTTTCCCTTTGTCTTTTTATAAAATCTAACAATCCTTTTCCATATCCTCCACCTTGATACTTAATATCTATAAATAATGCAGCCAAATAATTATTCATCATCGATACGAAGCCGACAACCTCTTTTTCATTACTTACAACATAGGTTTCAGACATTAGGATATACTTTTCTTCCATCTCCGTTTGCTGTGATTCCCAATAATTCTTATCAATAAAGTCGTGTGCTATTAAAGAACCTTCATACCATATTTCTACTAATTTATTGACTTCTGTTTTCTTGTTTGATCTAATATTCACCTTATCATCCCTCACATATAAATCTCATTGCTTTATTCAATTAAATGGCCCTATTACGGCACATGTTTATTCGGTTATCGTGCCCGATTGTGGTAGATACATTATCCTCAATTACTTCTCTGGATTAAAAAAGTTCATACTTAAATCCCTAGCATATTATTTTTCTTTTAACATTGAATACTTTCGATAAGCCCTATAGAAACTGCTGCCAAAGAAAACAACCATAAGTACGGGAAGAGACCTCAAAAGGACAAATGGCGTTTCAAATAAAAGTGCCTTCCAAAACAATGAACCTTTCATACTCCAAAGACCTTCAGTTAAATATAATCCCGAATCCTTGTAAATCGAATAAGAAAAAAACAAACACAGCATACCCAACCAAAATGAATACCCCATTAATCTTTTATAATAATTACCCTTTGATTGGCGGTCCGAGAAGATTTCATTTTGATCATTATCTTCTTTTTGCCAATACTGTTTTCCACCCAGCCGGCACCCCACTATATGGGTCCAACCAAAATCTTCATATATCGCTTTGTATTCCTTGAACTTTTTCTTTGGTAAATAATCTTGATAATCAAGTCGCATAACATATCTATTGTCCGTTTTTTTGAAAGTGTATATCCCCAACCCACTAATATTTGTACAGCAATAGCCCTTTTGCAGTTGCTCGTTCAGCCATTGTTCTTCTTTTTCAATATCAAAAAACATGTTAAACATCTTCATTTGAATCATCCCTTCCATACAAGGATAAAATATGCGATAGCCTTTCTTGTTCCATTTTCAAAATGGCGCTTCCTTCCGCAGTTATCATATAAATTTTTCTCCGGCCCGAATTTCCAACAGGTTCAATCCAACCATGCTTATTCAAGTTTTCAATTGCACCGTATAATGTACCAGCCGCTAAACTAACAGTACCATTACTTATTTTTTCTATCTTCTGCATTACGGCATAGCCATGAAGTGGTTCACGCAACGCCAATAAAATATAATGCATGGTTTCAGACAATGGCAATAATTTATGTTTCATGCTCTCACCCTCTATCCAGTTCAACTATATAGTCTGACTTTATAATAATATAATACAGTTCAACTGAATAGTCAACAGCATTTTTAAAGATTAATCGAAGAAACTTAAAATAAAAACTTTATAAAAAAGCAAAAGTTTAATCCAAAAAAGTCGATTTCCATTACGCGGGAAAATCGACTTTTTTTTGTGTTAATCTTATTCAATTAAATGGCCCTTTTCATGATCAGCGACCATTTGCAGTCTAATTACATGTTTCTCCCACGAATTGTTCAAATGTTATCGTTAGAAGTTTCCGAACTTGTCAAAAGCTGATCCGATATCATGATTAAACACGAATGGTTAGAATAACCGCCTGGAATAAAAGGTCGTTAAAAATTAGCGAAGAACAAACAAAAAAAGCTGACAAAGTCACCTTTTAAATTATTCAGTTAAAATCGAGACTGACAAACAAACCCGAAATAGTTCCAACAAATAATCTTCCATAAAATAGCCCTATACAAAAAGACGCGTTTAAGACAAACGCGCCCGTTTGTTGAATTAGAATTGGATTATTAGCACAATCATCTTTATGTACTAACTTTTCAAAGACTCCAAAACACCGATACCTTAGAATTATAAATCTTGCCCCCCTTTAGCAAAAATCCTCCTAAATAAATTTTATCAAAAATTAATTTATTGAACCATCATGCTGAAAAATCTAAAAAAGTTATTCATTATTATGATCCAACAAAATTCATAATAATTCAGTATAATCCTTACTTAATACGACATATTAGTTCAATGTAAACTAAATTTACAGGAATGATCGAAGTGTTTAGAAAATAATATTATCCTTATTTCGAGATTCTTTAATTGAAAACATTTAACGAAAGATGTACTATTAACTTGTTCACAAATTGTCCACAGTAGATGTACATAATGTGAAAATAAATTTGAAATTTTGAAAGGAGAAATTCAGAATGGGTAAACTAGATGGTAAAGTAGTAATCGTTACAGGGGCAGCACAAGGTATGGGTGCTATGCATGTTCGTAAATTCGTGGAAGAAGGCGCAAAAGTAGCGATCACAGATCTTAACTTTGAAGGTGCACAAAAACTAGCCGATGAATTAGGAGAAAACGCAATCGCTCTTAAATTAGATGTTGCTAGTGAAGATAACTGGGTAGAAGTTGTAGCAAAAACAGAAGAAACATTTGGTCCTATCAATGTGTTAGTAAACAACGCAGGAATTGGTATCTTCAAAACATTAGAAGAACTAACTGTAAAAGACTTTGAATTAACATTTAAAGTAGACGAGCTTGGCGTATTTTTAGGAATGCAAAAAGTGCTTCCTTCGATGAAAAGAGCAGGCGTAGGTTCTATTGTTAACATTTCCTCTGTAGATGGTTTGGTAAGTGCGCCAACGGCTATTGCTTATAGTGCTTCTAAACATGCTGTAACTGGTATGACTAAAGGTGCTGCTACTGAGCTTGGACAATATAACATCCGAGTAAATTCTGTACATCCAGGAATTATCAAAACACCTATGGCTGACCAACCAGATGTTGAAGAATATCTTAGACAACTTGAACAAGATATTCCACTAAGAAGAAGAGCAGAAGTAGAAGAAGTATCTAATTTAGTTGTATACCTTGCTTCTGATGATTCTAGCTACTCTACTGGAGCGCAATTTGTTGTTGATGGCGGAATGATTTCAGATTTATAAGTTTTAACTGAAGAAATACAATTTACTTCTAAGTTTGAACATGTTTCGGGTTCAATATAATTATGAAAAATATATGTAGATATAATTCAACATAAAGTTTTGTAATTTTCAAATCGGTGATCTTTTATAACCCATTAATCGAGAGAGGATGTATGAACATGAGCAAACTACAAGATAAAGTAGCTGTCATAACTGGAGGGGTTTCTGGTATCGGTGCTGCAACAGCACGTTTGTTTGCTTCAGAAGGAGCAAAATTAGTTTTAGTAGATTTTAATGAAGAAAAAGGGGCAGCTTTTGAAGCTGAACTAAAATCTGAAGGCTATGAAGTTGTTTTTGTAAAAGCTGATGTAACGAGTGAAGAAGATGTTAAAAATATTTATGAGACAGCATTAAAAACATTCGGCAAAGTTGATATTCTATTCAACAATGCTGGTATCGGTGCTGTAAAACCAACAGAAGAATTAACTTATGCTGAATGGAGAAGAACAGTAGAAGTTGACTTAGATGGCGTATTCTTAGTGGCACAAGGCGCAATTAAAGAATTCTTGAAAGCAGGCAGCGGTGTTATTGTTAATACTGCTTCTATGTACGGATGGGTTGGCTCACCTGGTAGTGCAGCATACAACGCAGCAAAAGCTGGGGTTATTAACTTAACTCGTTCCCTAGGTTTAGAGTACGCTACTCGCAATATTCGTGTAAACGCACTATGTCCTGGCTTTATCGAAACTCCAATCCTTGGGGAAACAGATAGAGATTATCTAACAAATGCAACACCAATGAAACGTCTAGGTAAGGCAGAAGAAATGGCAAAGGCCGTCTTATTCATGGCTAGTGATGATTCTAGCTTCATGACTGGTAACAGCCTAGTTGTTGATGGTGGATATACAGCACAATAGTTATTATTAGCGGAAATTTCAGAAAAAAGGAGTTTTTTAAAATGAATTTTGATGATAAAGTAATCATTGTTACAGGTGCAGCAGGCGGTATCGGGAAAGAAGTCGTACGAAAATTAGCTAATGCTCAAGCGAAAGTTGTATTAGTTGATTTAAACGAAGACGCAATCAAAGCCGTTAAAACTGAGCTTGGTTTAACAGAAGAAAATAGCTTAGCAGTAAAAGTAGATGTTTCTAATGAAGAAAGTGTTAAGAATTATGTAGATCAAACAATGTCTAAATTTGGTCGCATTGATGGCTTTGTAAATAACGCAGGGGTTGAAGGTCCAGCTAAACCACTTGAAGAAATTACAGAAAAAGAATTTGACTTCGTTTATGGAATTAACGTAAAAGGCGTACTTTTCGGTCTTAAATACGTATTGCCAATTATGAAAGCACAAAAATCCGGTGCCATCGTCAATACTTCATCAGTAGCTGGTTTAATTGGTTCTCCTAGCATGGTATTATATAACTCATCTAAACACGCTGTGATGGGTATTAATAAAGTTGCATCTTTAGAAGCAGCCGCATATAATGTCCGTGTTAACACAGTTAACCCAGGTGTAATTAATACACAAATGATGCGTAAAATTGAATCAAACGTTGCGCCAGATGCAGCAGAAGCAGCACAAGCAGCTTATAACGAAGCAGTACCAATGAAACGCTACGGTGAACCTGAAGAAGTAGCTAACGTAATTGCGTTTTTACTTTCTGACGAAGCTTCTTATGTAAGCTCATCTTCATTCACTGTAGATGGCGCTTTATACAACGTGTAATTAAACGAATAACTAGCACATGAGCGGTTCTATAAGGACCCTTCGAGGTAAAAATCCTCCAAAATGAAACCGCACGAATGTTGATATGACAGCATTCGTGCATTTTGCTTTTCTTATCAGCTTTTGGGACAGCTCCCTAAATTGATTATGAGGTACAAGATTTAACTTATTTTAACTAACCCCCCTTAAGTTACTTTATATACAAGCTCAACAATCTCCTCTAAATTTTATATATTTAATTTTCTTTAAAGGTTCTATTCAAGAAATGACCTCATTGCTAACCAAAGCTAAAACATTTCTTCTACCAACCTGCTAGTTAGTTTTTAAGTATATTTCTTCACAATAGCACTCTCATTTTAACATGAATATCCAACCATCTTACTCGACAATATGGCCCGTTCGTATTGCAGAAGACTGTTCTAATTGAAAATCAGTCAAATTTGTATAACAACCATAACATTTTTGATTCCCAAAATTATGTTTTTTATCTTTATTCACCTGAAGGTTTGAAGTGGTAAACAGTCTGTCATTCAATGGTAAAAACTATGGCGAGGTTGGTACATTTCTGTGGCCGTAATCAATTAGTATTCATGACATCATTATACATCTTTTCTAACTGTTCATTACTTAATTTTGTATTCCCCGTAAATTCTAAGCCGTTGTATTCATACAAATGCTCGGAGCTTTTTTCCTTTGCAAATCTTTCAACTGGCGGTCATAAATTGAGCGTTCGCAATGTCAAAGGGAGAAAAACGATGTGCATAACGTATACAAATAGCCAACTATTGTTTGGAGGATGGAAAGAAGTATCAGAAGACAACTGATATTTACGAGGTCCTCCCTTTATAATGACAAAACTTTATTCCAACTCCGAAAAAACAGTGAAGAAACAGGTGAAAAAAAGGCTTATAGGAAAAAATCGAGAAAAGATAGATAGGTAGGACAAGGGATTACATGAAAAAGACCCCGAATTCGCCAAATGTTTATCTTCACGAAAACAGGGTCGGATTAGCAAATGTTTATTTTCACAGCCAAGAGTTTATTTTAGTTAGATACTTTTTTTTCGAGCCTCACACAGCACTCCACGTGCGTAGAGTGCTGACCGTAGAAAAAAATACTTAATAAAATGTAGCGGTGTTTACCTTAAATTGAAATAAAATTATAATACCCTGATAATAATTGCGCAAATGATACCAGGCAATGGTTCTTTATTCGCCTATTTTTCAGCTTGCGACAATATGCCCAAAATTCATTACAGTCTTTTTGCAATCTATTAATTAGCGCTTTATATTCACTATCTACAATTGAGTTATCAAATTGAAAGGAGTGGTAGTTGATATGAAGCGTTTCTTTTTTATTCTCTCTTTAATGTGCATTCTGATGGCTAGTTTCGCAGTTCCAGTATTTGCGACGGAAAAGGAAGGCTCAATCACCAAGCAAGAGCAGCAACAGATAATTAATGTAGCCCACCGAGGAGCATCTGCACATGCACCGGAGAACACTATGGCAGCATTCCAAAAAGCGGTTGAAATGAAGTCAGATTACATCGAAATCGATGTACAAATGACAGAAGATGAAGAATTAGTGGTTATTCACGACACCACGGTAGATCGCACAACAAACGGTACTGGCGCAGTTGGTGATTTGACCCTAGAAGAAATTCGTATGTTGGATGCCGGCAGTTGGTTTAGTGAAGAATTTGCTGGAGAAAAAATTCCCACATTTGAAGAAGTACTTGATGCCTTTCGTGGAAAAGTAGGAATTTTAATCGAACTAAAATCACCAGGGCTTTATCCTGGTATCGAGGAAGAAGTAGCAGAAACATTAAAGGAACGCAATATGGATCGGGCCAATAATGAAAAGATTATTATCCAATCCTTTAATCATGAATCTATGAAACAATCCAAAGCGCTTTTACCAGAAATTCCTCATGGCGTACTAGCAGGAACTAGCTGGGCAGACGTAACCGATGAGCAATTAGCGGCGTTCGCAACATATGCCGATTATTTTAATCCCAATCAGAACATTGTAACACTAGAGTTAGTCAATCGCGTTCATGTAGCAGGAATGCAAATGATGCCATATACATCAAGATCACAAGAACAAGCCGATCGGCTGTTTCACTTAGGTGTAGATGGAATTATCACGGACTATCCAGAGCATGTGTATAATCACCCAGTTAAAAACAACTAATGAAATTAGGAAGGGAATGAATCATGTTTCCTTCAAAAAAAGTACTTACTAGTAAATTAATTGGTTTTGTAGCCTCTGTTGGACTCGCCGCGCCACTGGTTGCCACCACTCCAGCAGCATCCGTATACGCCAATGGCACCGAACAGCCAAAACTGGAATTTGGAGTTATACCTGATGTACAGTATTGTGATTGTGAAGTTAATGGTACACGCTATTACCGCGACTCTGTTACCAAGCTAATTGACGCATCTCAAACATTAAATCAAGAGAATGTCGATTTTACTGTACAGCTTGGCGACCTTATTGATCGAGATGTAAAGAGTTTCTCTACGATTCTACCAATTTTCAACATAATTGAAGGTCCCAAATATCATGTACTCGGTAACCACGATTTTCCTGTAAAGACGGACGAAGTAATTGACATTCTTGGGATGAAAAACCAATATTATGATTTTAAGTACAAGAATTGGCGCTTTGTTGTTCTTGATACAAATGATCTAAGTTTCTACGCAAATCCAAAAGAATCTGAGAAATACGAAGAGGCCGAGGAAATGTATAGTGATTTAGTAGAAAGTAATGCCATCAATGCGAAAACATGGAACGGTGGTATAAGCACTGAACAGTTAACTTGGCTTCAAACTGTACTAGGTAAAGCGGCAAAACGAAATGAAAAAGTAGTTGTCTTTGGACACATGCCAGTCTATCCAGAAAATATACACAATGTTTGGAATGCCGAAGAAATGATAGATGTGCTGGAGGCTAATGACAATGTCGTTGCCTATTTTAACGGACATAACCATGCTGGCAACTATGGCGCACAAAATGGTATTCACTACGTCAACCTACAAGGTATGGTAGAAACCGAAGACGCCACCGCCTACTCTATTATTCGCATCTATAAAAACCGCTTAGAAATCGATGGCTACGGCCGCGAATCAAGTCGAGTATTGGAGATTCAAGAGTAAAGGTAAAGAGAGGTGAACGGGGACTGACCTCGAGGGTCAGACCCTTAACCTAAAAGACGGGTAATGAGATAAACTCGCCCGAGAGTTGAAGAAATTTTAGTTTATTATTACGTGTCTACGTAACAATCTAAGGCAATAGTTAATTGAAAAAATTGAAATTAAAGCAGATGGGACTCCGAGAATCTTTTATAGATTTCTCGAGCCCAACTGCTTAATCTTTCACCCTTTTTATCAATGCTACACATTCAACGTGGCCAGTCTGCGGGAACATATCTACCGGCTGGAGTTCCTGTGTTGAAAAGCCTCCGTCTTCCAGTATACGAAGGTCGCGTGCCAGTGTGGACGGATTACAGGATACGTAGACAATCCGCTTCGGCTGCATATCAATCATGGCTTTAAGTAATTCCTCATCACAGCCTTTTCTTGGTGGATCGACAACAATTACGTCCGGGTCCAAGCCCTGTGCTTTCCACCATGGCATAACCTTTTCAGCTTGGCCGACAAAGAATTCAGCATTGGTGATACCATTCAACTTGGCGTTCTTTTTTGCATCACTGATTGCTTCCGGGACGACTTCCACACCGTATACTTTTTTTGCCTTTTGTGCCAGAAACAGTGAGATTGTTCCAATTCCGCAGTACGCATCAATTACCGTATCTTTGCTGTCAATCTCCGCATACTCCAGTGCTTTATCATATAAAGTCTTAGTCTGAGTAGGGTTAACCTGGTAAAAGGACTTTGCTGAAATTGCGAATGTTGTATCACCGATTTTATCGTGGATATATTCATCGCCCCAAATCACCTTTGTTTTATCCCCCATGATTACATTGGTACGTTTAGCGTTTATATTGTGAACGACTGATTTAATATGCGGAAATGCCTTTGTTAGTTCTTGAACAAGCTCCTCCTGATGCGGCAGTTTCTCTGTTCTCGTCACGAGTACAACCATAATATCTTTTGTTTCTTCGCCTGTCCGCACCATAATATGCCTTAGTACACCTTTATGGACTTCCTCATTGTATGCCCTGATCCCAAGCCTGTTTGCAATATCTCTGACTTTCTTTACAACATCATTAATCACTTCATTATGTGTCGTGCAGGTCTCTGTATTCTCAATAATCCTGTGGCTCCGCTTCTGATAAAAGCCTGTAATCAGCCTGCCGTTCTTTTCGCCAACCGGGATCTGAACCTTATTCCTATAATGCAATGGGTTGTCCATCCCAATAATCGGGTGAACAGGGACATCTTCAAGATGAGCAATTTTTTTCATAGCATTCTTAACCTGATTTTGCTTCATTTCAAGTTGCAGTTTATAACTCATATGCTGAAGGCCGCAGCCATTACACTGGGTATGACAGACGGGGTCAATCCTCTCCGGGCTATGCTTGGTCAGTTCAAGTAGTTTGCCAAAGCCGAAGTTCTTGTTTACTTTGACAACTTTAACGCTCCCCTCTTCACCTGGTAAAGCGTTTGGGACAAATAATGGATAACCGTTTATTTTACCGACACCATTCCCTTCATGGGTTAGATCCTCAAAGGTCAGATTAATTGTTTCATTTTTTTTCACCGGTGCTGTTTGTTTTCCCATTGGTACCTTCCTTTACGTCCGTTTATGTGTTTATCATCTTATCATATCTTCTGTACAAAATTGAATTTAAATCAATCAACCTTACTGTCTGCAAAAAAAGAAGACTGCTCATCAGCAATCTTCTTTTTCTAAAAACTTGTCGGATACAAACATTTCAATGTGCTGCTGTAGATTTTGAAACTCTCCCGGCATTAATCCACCGAATTCTCCGTCAATATTCAGCTGCATTTTTTCGTCAGTACTTACTTTTACATTCTTTGTCTTTGCGTATATCACATGGCTGTCCTCCAGATGAGCACCGCGTAGTGCGAGGCTTGCCACCCGGATGAATTCAGCCAGATTCATCTTTTTCAAAATAAGCAAATCAAAGTAACCATCATCCAGTTTAGCGTCCGGTGCCAGCTTCTCAAAACCACCAACCGAATTGGTATTGGACACGAGGAAAAGCATGATATCATCGTCTACTACATTTCCGTCATACTCAATCTTTGCTCGGATTGGTTTTAAGGAAGGCAGCATTTCCATACCCTTCATATAATACGCAAGTTGGCCAAGCATTGTTTTCAGTTTGCTTGGAACCTCATATGTCAGCTCGGTCAGCTTTCCGCCACCAGCGATATTCATAAAGTACTGATCATTGACTCTGCCGATATCAAGAAGCCGTGTCTCATCCGAAAGAATGACATCGACAGCCTTTTTTATATCACGCGGAATACACAATGCCCTGGCAAAATCGTTGGTTGTACCAACGGGGATAACGCCAAATTTAGGACGATATTCCTGCTCTGCCAGTCCGTTTATCACTTCATTTATTGTTCCATCGCCACCTGCAGCTACCACCACATCATAGCGACGCTCTACTGCAACCCTTGCTGCATTTATTGCATCACCCTCACACGTGGTCGCATGGGCTGAGGCTTCGTAGCCGGCCGTTTCAAACCACATTAATACATTCGCCAAATCGCGTTTGAACGATTCCCGGCCGGATGTTGGATTATATATTATTCGGGCTCGCTTCATAGTGTCTCCTCCCGCATTGCCTTACATCATAATTTCTTTTTTTATACATCAACGTATATCATAGCCCTTTTTTACCGATTTGAAAAGGGCTTAACGCAAAAATATAGACTACTGTCCCGAACGGGGCAGTAGTCTATATGAAACATTTTATCGTTTGTCCAGTTCGGCGGCAAGGATTTTGTTGACCATAGGAGGGTTTGCCTGTCCTTTGGTCGCTTTCATAACCTGACCGACAAGGAAACCTTTTGCACGGTCTTTTCCGTTCTTATAATCGATGATTGATTGTTCATTCTCATCAAGGATCTTGGTAATGATTTCTGTCAGCTGACCTTCATCAGAAATTTGCACAAGTCCCTTTTCCTTCACGATTTTTTCAGGTTCCCCACCATTTTCCACCAACTCTGCAAAGACTTTCTTGGCGATTTTGGATGATATGGTTCCGTCCTCAATCAGCTTAATCATTTTTGACAGTGATTCTGGTGTAATTGCCACCTGATGCAGCTCTTTATTATGTTTGTTCAGGTATCCTGAAACCTCACCCATCAGCCAGTTCGATGCCTGCTTAATGTCAGCACCATTATCTACTGTTTCCTGGAAAAAATCTGCCATTTCTTTGGAGCTGGTCAGTACCCCTGCATCATATTCTGGTAACCCAAGCTCATTCACATAACGTTCTTTCCGCACATCAGGCAATTCAGGGATTTCCTTACGAATTCGCTCTTTCCAAGCTTCATCAATATAAAGCGGAACAAGGTCGGGTTCCGGGAAATAACGGTAGTCATCGGATCCTTCTTTCACCCGCATCAGGATAGTCTCTTTTGTTTTTTCATCGTAACGGCGGGTTTCCTGAAGGATTTCCCCACCAGATAAAAGAACTTTTTCCTGACGTTTCTCTTCAAATTCGAGTCCTTTTTGGACAAAGTTGAAGGAGTTAAGGTTCTTCAACTCCGTCTTAGTACCAAACGCTTCCTGGCCAATTGGACGGATAGAAAGGTTTGCATCGCATCTTAGTGAGCCTTCTTCCATCTTACAGTCCGAAACGCCTGTATATTGAATAATGTTCTTCAGTTTTTCAAGATAGGCATATGCTTCTTCTGGTGAACTCATATCTGGTTCGGACACTATTTCAATTAATGGAGTACCCTGACGATTAAAATCGACAAGTGAATAGCCGTCATCCATATGATTTAACTTACCGGCATCTTCCTCGAGATGAAGACGGGTAATTCCAATTCGCTTCTTTTGCCCGTTTACCTCGATCTCAATCCAGCCGTTCTCACCAATTGGCTTGTCAAACTGGGAAATCTGATATGCTTTCGGGTTATCCGGATAGAAATAGTTTTTCCGGTCAAATTTGGTGTCAGTCGCAACTTCACAGTTCAGCGCCATGGCGGCTTTCATTGCAAAGTTCACTGCTTCCTCGTTTAAAACCGGCAGTACACCCGGGTAACCAAGGTCAATTGGGTTAACATTGGAGTTTGGTTCGTCGCCAAACGCGTTTGGGCTTGGGCTGAATATCTTAGAGTTTGTTTTTAATTCAACGTGCACTTCAAGTCCGATAATAGTTTCGAAATTCATTAGTTGGCACCTCCTAGCTGAGGTCGTTTTGTATGGTGATCGGTTGCCTGTTCATACGCATAGGCAGCACGGTATACAGTACTTTCGTCAAAGTGCTTCCCTATAATCTGGAGTCCAATCGGGAGACCGTCGCTGGAAAATCCGCATGGTACGGAAATCCCTGGTACCCCAGCCAGGTTTACTGGAATTGTCAAGATATCATTTGCGTACATTGTCAGTGGATCATCCACTTTTTCACCAACTTTAAAAGCAGGTGTCGGAGTAGTCGGTCCTATTACCACATCATAGTCTTCAAATATTTTGTCAAAGTCATTTTTAATCAATGTACGGACTTTTTGTGCCTTTTTATAATATGCATCGTAGTAACCGGAACTCAGTGCGAAGGTACCCAACATAATCCGCCGTTTAACTTCTTCACCGAAACCTTCACTGCGCGACATCTTAAACATATCAATCATGTTTTCTGCTTTTTCGGAGCGAACGCCATAACGCACACCATCAAAGCGAGCAAGGTTTGCGGAAGCTTCTGATGAAGCCAGCAGATAATAGGTCGCTACTGCATATTTGGAATGCGGTAAGGATACCTCTTCCCATTCAGCCCCGAGTGACTTGTAGACTTCAAGTGCATTCATTACAGATTCTTTTACCGCCGGGTCAACACCTTCAGCCAAATATTCTTTTGGAACAGCGATTTTTAGACCTTTCACATCGTTTGTAAGTGCTTCCGTGTAGTTTGGCACGTCTACATTGGCGCTTGTAGAATCCATGCTGTCGTGGCCTGCAATAACTTCCAGTACGCGTGCATTGTCTTCCACATTACGAGTGATGGGGCCAATTTGGTCAAGTGATGATGCAAATGCCACCAGTCCAAAACGGGAAACCCGTCCATATGTAGGCTTCAGTCCAACTACACCACAGAAAGCGGCAGGCTGACGAATGGAGCCTCCTGTATCGGATCCTAGGGAGAATAACACCTCTCCTGCTGCAACTGCAGCTGCTGAACCACCACTTGATCCTCCAGGTACATAATCGGTATTCCACGGGTTACGCGTTGGTGTGTAGCTTGAGTTTTCATTTGATGAACCCATAGCAAATTCGTCCATGTTCAGTTTTCCTATTGTTACAGTGTCAGCAGCGTTAAGTTTGCCTACCACTGTCGCATTGTAGAGGGGGTCCTCAAAATTCTTTAAAAACTGACTGCCGCAAGTGGTGCGAAGCGCTTTGGTTACAATGTTGTCCTTAACACCACTTGGCATCCCGAAAAGACTTGCTGATTTATCATCTGCGTCATCAAGTTCTTTTGCCCTGGAGCGTGCATTTTCTTCATCAAGCGTCAGAAAAGCTTTTACCTTGTCATCGACTTCGTTGATCCGTTCATACGAGGTGTTAACCAGATCTTCAACGGTAATTTCTTTATTATGTAACATTTCCTCTAGTTCTTTAATGGTATGGTCAAATAATGACATGTCGTTTCCTCCCTACTCCAATATGGACGGTACACGGAAATGGCCATCCTGCTTATCTGGAGCATTCTTCAATGCTTCCTCTTTTGATATCCATTCCTTTGGCTTGTCCTCGCGCATAATATTTTTAAGATCAAGCACGTGCGTTGTTGGCTCTACATTCTCGGTATCCAGTTCGTTTAATTGTTCTGCATAATCAATAATGGAGCTAAGCTGGCTTGTAAACATATCAGCTTCTTCCTCGGTAATTGCCAGTCTTGCCAGATGGGCAACATGTTTTACTTGGTCTTTTGAAATATCTGCCATAAATGACACCTCCGTTAAAGTTATATGTTATCCCTTTTTTATTTAAGTTTATTTGTTTAGAGACTTATCTCATATAAATTCTATTTAATAATACCACTATTGATAATAGCAGAAATCGCAGTTCATAAGCAAATAAACGAAAAAACCACTTCTCTCCGATGGGAGGGAAGTGGTTGATAGCAATACTATAGTTTTGATTGTGAAACGGTTTCGTCAAATTCAGCTTCTATCTCTGCGGATGGTTTACCAAATATACTAATCAGAACAGTTACAATCAGGTTAAGGAAGAATCCTGGAACGATTTCGTATAAATCAAAGATTCCGCCCGACAGGAAGTCTCCCCAAATAATAACAGTCACTGCACCAACGATGATACCGGCTAGTGCACCGTTACGGGTAATTCCTTTCCAGAACAACGATAGAATAATGACAGGTCCGAATGCTGCACCGAAGCCGGCCCAGGCATACCCTACGAGCGCCAATACGGAACTATCCGGATTTGTCGCAATCAAAGTTGCAATTAGAGCGATTGCGATTGTTGCAAGCCGGCCAATCCATACAAGCTCTTTATCACTTGCTTGTTTACGGAATATTGCTTTATAGAAGTCTTCGGCAAGTGCTGAAGAAGATACAAGCAACTGTGAGTCAATTGTACTCATGATTGCTGATAAAATTGCAGCCAGAAGTACTCCGGCAACTAAAGGATGGAATAATAGCTGCGAGAATGCAATAAAGATTTTCTCTGGGTCCTCAAGCATTTGTATTCCGTTTTCCGTGATGACATTAATTCCGAACTGACTTAACAGCCCAACATCCTGTGTACTGATGAATGCCAGTCCAACAAAACCGGTGAACACTGCACCATAAAGTCCAAGCACCATCCATGTTGTACCAATAAAACGTGCCTTTGGAACATCCTTCGCCGACCGCAGCGCCATGAAACGGACGATAATATGCGGCTGGCCAAAGTAACCAAGCCCCCAGGCTACTGAGGATATAATTGCCAAAATGCCCACGCCTTCAACCATGTTAAGGTGTGATGGATTAATCTGTCCTACTGCATCAACAGCAGTATCCCAGCCACCCATCTCACTGATTGCAACAATCGGCACTATAATAAGGGCGAGAAACATTAGAATACCTTGAATAAAGTCGGTCCATGAAACCGCTAGGAATCCACCAAGAAGTGTATAAGATACAACAACCAGTGAACCTATCCATAATGCAGATGTGTAGGATAAACCAAATGATGCTTCAAATAGTTTCGCTCCTGCCACCATTCCTGATGAAGTATAAAAGGTGAAGAATAACAAGATGACTAAAGCGGAAATAACCCGTAGTACGTGAGATGTATCTTTAAAACGATTTTCTAGAAAATCCGGCACTGTTACCGAATCATTGGCAACTTCTGTATACACCCGCAGACGTTTCGCAACGAACTGCCAGTTTAAATACGCACCAATAGACAGCCCGATGGCCATCCATGCTGAGGACATCCCACTGGCATAAATCGCGCCCGGCAGCCCCATCAATAGCCAACCACTCATATCAGAAGCACCAGCACTTAATGCTGCAACCCCAGGACCCAGTGTACGACCGCCCAACACATAATCAGATAAATTGTTCGTCCGGAAATACATGAAAAGACCAATTGCAAGCATACCTGCTAAATAAACTATAAACGTAATTAGTGTTTCAGTACCCATCTATTTCTTCCTCCCTTCTGTAAAAAGTGTAATGATCGACAATAAAATTAATATTGGCATGGGTATAAATAACCACGCCCATGTTGCACCCGAAATAGCATATTCTACTTCGTTCATTGGCGCACTCCCCTTTCAGAAAATTATCAATTGAGCTACATTTAAATAATAGCACAAGTATAATCATTCCATATACTATTTGTTTTGACAACAGCGTCAGGTTAATTCTAAAGTTTTAGATTTTTTAAAAATCTGCTCAATCGGTTGATGTGTTAGGTCTGCTTGAGTATTTCAAAATGTGAAATAATTTATTTACTCCAAGTTTCGGACAGGTATAATGAAAGAGATAAATTCCATTTTATGGATATAAGTGTTTTTTTTGGTAGTGCTAAAGGAGTTGTATAACCATAGCTTTTCGAATATTATTTCCGAATTTACACAAAAAAAAGCCTGAAACAGTTTCCACACTTTTTCAGGCAAAGACATTTATCGTAATAGGGTAAAAAAATTACTGCGTCAAACATGAAATTGAATGTATTTCCATTAACTTAGAAAAGGGTATTGCCGACAGAAAGTACTGTAGGTTCTCTGTCCATCGCAGTATCTGCAGGGCCGTCTTGCGCCACAGCAAATCCAGCAACCAAAAGAGTGCCTAAAGCAAAAGTAGCCATTAGCTTTTTCATTTTATCCCCTCCTTTAAATCACAGCAATCTGTTCATACGCCAGATTAGCCATTTTATAATATTTTGCTGCATCTTTATATTTTTTAAATTGCTCATAATGTTTAGCAAGCAAATTAGCATAAACAACAATATTTGCGTAATCCTTATGTTGCTTCAGATACGGTATAAAATTGTCTATCAATAAAACTTCCAGTTTATCATGGTCCTTATTTAACGAATAATGATACGTATGGATTACATAATAGAATAATTTGAATTCATTCTTATCGGAGAACTGATCAATCATAGTTAAGCCATAATCTATTACCTTCCTGGCTTCCTCATAATTGGATATTTCATTATATTCTTTTATCAATGAAGAAATGGCTGCCAGTCTTTCAACCAAATCTACTTCTTCATCATAAATTATTTCTCTATAATGCTTAATAGCTTCTTTAGACTCTCCCTTAGTAGAGTACAAATAACCTAAATTCTGATTAGTTAATTGTATAAGTTGTCTATTCTTATTTAACTCTCCTAAATGAAGTGCCAGATGGAAGTGTTTTATAGCTTTATCATACATTCTAATTCGTCTGAAAGATATTCCTAATAGATTATGACATTGTGCACACCTCACAAAATTATATTGCTTTCTGAAAGTATCAATGGCCTTCTCTGCATAATCAATAGCTTCCAGTGTATTTCTTAATTTACTGTGAGTTACTGCAATGACATACTGAATATCTGCTACAGCGTCTTCCGATAAATCTAGTTGGTTTAATTTTTCCTCGGCTAGTTTATACATTCTTAATGCTTGGTTAAATTCACTCGTCAATGAACTATAATTCCCTTTGAATTTATACCAGTAAAATGAATGTAAACTGTCAAAGGTTCCAGACATTTCAGCAAGTTTATTAACCTGGTTTAATGCCTCTTCCATTTCACCTATAACCAGAAAGTACCTTACTTTGTGAATCTCAAACATCACAAGACTGTCAGAATGGTGTTCATACATCAAATCGTTTAGTTCCTGATAGCGCTTGATGATCTCTTCCTTGTCATTCACGTCAAAAAGCATATCATACCATTCCTGGCATTTCCTTCTGATCGTCTCATCAGTTTCGTTATTAAGCTGAATTCCAAGCCGTGTGCACAACAGGCTAATCACGTTTGGGCTTGCCTCAGTTTTCTGATTTTCTATTTTGGATAGGTAAGCATATGAAACAATTCCCTCAGCCAGCTCTGCCTGTGTCATTTCCTGTTTAATTCGGTGCAGTTTGATATAGGGCCCTATTTCCATCTTTATACCCACCTTGCCAGCTGAATTTTTAGTATACCTAATAATATTTCTATATTTATATAATAACATATTTTAAGATAATTCATATTGGGAAAGTTGCAAGGGTTTTACAGTGATTAAGCGTTCAAAAACTTAACAACTTTCCTGATTTGAGGAAAGTCAGACAAAAAAAGACCTTTTTTACAGCTATTTGTGTAAAAAAGGTCTTTTTCAGCATATTCTGCGACTATTTTCTTAGAACATTTCGGAAGTTGTTTTTCCTTGCATATGATGAATCAGGTAATCTGGACCACCGGCTTTTGAATCGGTGCCTGACATATTGAAACCGCCGAATGGCTGGTAACCAACAATAGCAGCTGTACAGCCACGGTTGAAGTAAAGGTTACCAACATGGAAATCTTCACGGGCTTTTTCTTGGTGTACACGGTTATTAGTAATAACTGCGCCAGTCAGCCCATATTCAGTATTGTTGGCAATCTCAATTGCATGGTCAAAGCTTTTAGCTTTCGTTAAACCTACTACAGGACCGAAAATTTCTTCCTGCATAATGCGAGCTTCCGGATCTACATCACCGAAAACGGTAGGATTTACAAACCAGCCTTTGCTGTCATCGCCCTCACCACCGGCAAGAAGTTCGCCTTCCTTTTTACCGATTTCAACGTAGCTTAGAATTTTGTCGTAGGCTCCCTGGTCAATAACAGGGCCCATAAAATGTTTGTTGGAAGCAGGATCACCCACAGATAATTCTTTTGTCAGCTCAACAACACGGTCTTTTACCTGGTCGTAAACATCTTCATGAATTACTGCACGTGAACAAGCTGAACATTTCTGTCCGGAGAATCCAAATGCAGATTGAACGATTGATTGTGCAGCAAGTTCCAGATCTGCTTCATTATCAACCACAATAGTATCTTTACCACCCATTTCAATGATGGTGCGCTTCAACCATTTCTGACCCGAATGTACTTTTGCAGCTCGTTCAAAGATACGGGTTCCGACATCGCGTGACCCTGTGAAGCTGACGAAGCGGGTACGTGGATGGTCTACAAGATAGTCGCCGACTTCACTGCCTGATCCAGGTATGTAATTAATTACACCAGCAGGAAGACCAGCTTCTTCAAGTACTTCCATAAATTTATATGCTATAACTGGAGTGGCACTTGCTGGTTTAAGTAATACGGTATTACCGGTAACCATAGCGGCAACTGTTGTTCCAGCCATTATTGCAAACAGGAAGTTCCATGGTGAAATAACCACTCCAACACCTAACGGAATATAGTGGAACTGGTTATATTCGATTGGACGACTGTTTATTTCAGAACCATCCTTGAATTGAAGCATCTGACGACCATAGTATTCCATAAAGTCGATAGCTTCCGCTGTATCAGCATCTGCTTCCTTCCAAGGTTTACCGCCCTCTTTTACAAGATGTGCAGTGAACTCATGTCGACGTCTGCGTACAATCGCAGCTGCACGGAAAAGAACATCGGCGCGAAACTTAGGATCGGATTTTCTCCAGGTTTCAAAGGTTGAGTCCGCAACCTTCATTGCTTGTTCAGCGAGCTCCTGATTAGCCTTGGATACATATCCGACAACCTCTTCCTTATTGGCTGGGTTGACCGATACAATCTTGTCTTCAGTAGTAATCCGCTCGCCATTAATAATCAGCGGATACTCCTTCCCAAGGTCGGCTTCCACCTTTTTCAGTGCTTGGTGCATTTCTTTCTGGTTTGCTTCTAGTGTGAAATCTGTAAAAGGCTCGTGTTTGTAGGGTACTACCATGAAATAACCTCCTTAGAATTAGATATTTACTCCATGTGTGCGGTTTCATATAACTGCATAAAAAAGGGATGGAGTATTTCCATCCCTCATTCTACCCCATTACCACTAACACTGCAAAGAAACGATTCTGTAAGATTTTGCTAGTTGAAAATGCGTACGGTAGGCTCATTTTTTCCTGCCTCACGGTAAATGACACTCTCCATTTTTTTGGTGGACTTGACCTTTATTTCAAGGTCAAAGTAGTTCGGGAACATTTCTTTGACTAACCCATAAGCATATTGGGTAAACCCGATTACTTCACCCTTTCCGTAAAACTCGATCGGTATTTCCAATGTTAGTTTTTGGAGTTCTTCATTAATATAAAATCCTTCCCCGATCACGCCAACATAGTTTGGAAAGAATTCCTCAATTTTTGCTGCGAAGTTCTGAATGAGTTGCTGATCATCATAGTATTTTTTCTCGGCCTCATCAGAAGGAAATAAAATATAATCCTGCTTGACCTCTTCCCATTCATCAATGGACATGTCGCCGCCTTTAACGCTTGTTTTAACGACGTAGTTCCCAGGTACCGGAGATCCTTGATCTTCTTCTCTGTAAATGGCAATCATAACAGGGACCTTGCTAAGCCCCTCCATTTTCCGGATACGTTCCAGGACTGTCTGGGCTATCTTTTTCCCTTTTTGGACCATGACATCCTTTGGAATGTTGTGGTAATAGCTTGGCCCACCTTGTTGTGTTTGGAAGGAATAGACAGACTTCATCGCTATGCCAATCGACATGCCAGCCAAATCTACCGAATTATCTTCATTCTTTTTCAAAAAGTTTTGTTCCAGAATGTGAGAGAGGTACTTTGGACTGCTTTTATGCTGTTCCTTCGTATTTTTGTATTCCTCCCACGGGTGCTCAATCGTTGGATTAAGTGCCAGTGAGTTTTCATGTCTGATTTCTTCTTTCAATGATTCGATTGCACTTTCCCTTGCACCTGGATTGTTAGACTTATAGGTAGCAACCTGTTCATTGATTACCTCCTGAAGCTGTTCCTTTGTCAGTTCACGTTCCAGCCAGTCATACATCATATCTTCTTCAAGATATTGACCTTCTTCGAAAAAATAAGTTTTCGGGTCGAAATAATCCTTTGATAGACGCCGCAACCCCGCCTCCATCTCGTCAATATCCACACGGTTCCCCATTTGGTTTACAATGACACCACGTGAGGCACTTGGACGATACGGCAAGATTGTGCGGTAATTCTCCTCGGAAGAAACATTACTTGTCACAATTGCTGTCTGCTGTTTTGTTTCATCATCGTTGTTTTTAACAACTTCTTCTTCTTTGTTCATGTTGGGTGTACAGGCTGCCAGTAGCAGAAGGATTCCCAGCAGGCAAAGCCTAATTTTTTTCAAAATCCCCACTCCTTAATTATCTAAAACTTCTCTAAGCTGCTCTTCATTCCAAACGGTAATGCCAAGTTCCTCTGCTTTATCCAGCTTGGAACCTGCATCTTCCCCGGCGACAACAATATCAGTTTTCTTACTAACGCTTCCAGTTACTTTACCACCTAATGTTTCAATTGCACCTTTAGCGTCTGTCCGGGACATAGCTTCCATTTTCCCCGTGAGAACTACGGTCTTCCCAGCTAACGGGGAATCTGCTGCGATGTCTTGCTTCTTTGGTCCTTTGTATTCCATGTTCAGACCTAGGTCTCTCAGTTCATTCAACAAATCTATAACTTTCTCTTCCTCAAAATACCGAACAATGGAATCGGCCATTACTTCGCCCATTTCATTAATGGCGATTATATCACCAAAGGTTGCATGCTGGAGATATTCCATTGTTTCAAAGTGTGCAGCCAACGTTTTCGCTGCTTTAGAACCGACAAACCTGATGCCAAGACCAAAAATCAGCCGCTCAAGTGAATTCTCCTTAGAGGCCGCAATAGAATTCAGCAAATTATCAACGGACTTCTCACCCATCCGCTCCAACTGAAGCAGTTCTTCACGCTTCAATCGATATAAGTCTGCGATGGTTTTGATCAACTGTTCCTGGAAAAGCTGGATGACTACTTTTTCCCCAAGGCCGTCTATATTCATTGCATTTCTTGAAACGAAATGAATCAGTCCTTCTTTCAATTGCGCAGGACAATTCGGGTTGATACATCTCAGCGCAACTTCTTCCTCCAGGCGGACAAGTTCACTTCCGCATGCAGGGCACTCGTCAGGCATGAAGAATTCTTTTTCCTCACCGGTGCGTTTTTCTTCGACAACCCGGACAACTTCCGGAATAATATCGCCAGCCTTTTTAATGACCACCGTATCACCTAAACGGATGTCCTTTTCCCGGATAAGGTCCTCATTATGAAGAGAAGCACGCTTTACTGTCGTTCCAGCTACCTGAACAGGGGCCAGAAGGGCTGTTGGTGTGATAACCCCCGTACGACCTACACTCAGCTCAATATCCCGTAAAGTAGTGAGTGCTTCCTCGGCGGGAAACTTGTACGCGATTGCCCAGCGTGGACTTTTAGCGGTATAGCCGAGTTCTTCCTGCTGGTCCAGATTATCAACTTTTATCACAATTCCGTCGATTTCGTAATTCAGGTTCGGGCGTTCGGCTTCCCAGTATTCAACATACTCGATAACTTCTTCGATTGTGGCGCATTTTTTCCACTCGGGATTGGTTTTAAATCCAAGTTCCTTCATGTATTCAAGCCGCTCACTGTGTGACTCTAAAGTACCAGCTTCCCATTCACCGACTCCGTACAGGAAAATGTCCAGGTTACGACTTGCAGCAATCTTTGGGTCTAGCTGTCTTAATGACCCTGCTGCAGCGTTACGCGGGTTAGCAAAAGGTTCGTCATCATTTTTCAGACGATCCTCGTTAAGCGCCAGAAATGATTTATGTGGCATATACGCTTCGCCACGCACTTCAATCGTGTCTGTTTCTTTTATAGAAAGTGGGATACTACGGATTGTCCGCAAGTTGCTCGTGATGTCTTCCCCTATGGTACCGTCCCCACGGGTTGCACCACGGACGAACTTACCGTCTTCATATGTCAGGGAAACGGCCAGACCATCGATTTTCAGCTCACAGACAAACGTAACAGCTCCATCTGCGCCCTGTGTAGCCCTCTTTGCAAAATCGCGGAGGTCGTCCGCATTAAAAGCATTTCCGAGACTAAGCATTGGGACGTTGTGCTGCACCTTTTGAAAGGCGTCGAGAGGCTCAGCACCAACTCGCTGTGTCGGTGAATCAGGAGTGATCAAATCCGGAAACTCTTCCTCAATTTTACGGAGCTCCTGCATTCGTTTATTGTATTCAGCGTCAGGGACACTTGGTTTATCGAGTACATGATATTCGTAATTATATTGGTTAAGCAGATCTGTCAATTCCTTGATTTTTTGCTGTGCTTGTTGTTTATCCAACGTCCAAGCACCTCCCTATTCCTTCGTTATTGGCGCAAACTTTGCCAGCAGGCGTTTAATGCCTGTCGGTGCAGGAAAAGCAACATCGAGTTCCATCCCGTCGCCTTCACCCTGTACTTTTACCACAGTTCCTACGCCCCATTTTTTATGTTTTGCTTTATCGCCTGGAGCCCATTCCTGACTTTCTGCACCCGTCGTCTGTTGCATCCGCTCCGCACGTCGTTTTACTGGAGCCGGCTTGTCTTTAGGCTTCTCAAAAGAACCGTACATAGTCGCATGAGCCTGTTCGATTCCATCAATCAGTTCTTCCGGAATCTCATTGATAAAGCGACTGATTGGATTCATATTTGTTCGTCCAAATAGAGTCCGCATTTTTGCATGGGTAAGGTACAACTGCTGTTCGGCACGGGTGATTCCCACGTATGCAAGACGGCGTTCCTCTTCCATTTCTTCTTCGTCAAACATCGCCCGGCTGTGCGGAAACACATTTTCTTCCATACCGATAAGGAATACTACCGGAAACTCCAGGCCTTTTGCAGCGTGAAGTGTCATCAGCGTTACCTTTGCATCATTGTCAGGGTCTTCTTCATCCACTTTGTCGATGTCGGCAATTAATGCAAGATCCGTGAGAAACGCAACAAGCGTCTTATCCTCATTTGTTTTTTCAAAGTCTTTGGTTACCGTCATGAACTCTTCCAGGTTTTCCAGCCTGCTCTGGGCCTCGATGGTTCGTTCATTTTTTAGCGTCTGTTCATATCCTGTCCGTTCGAGCACGGCCTCAACCATGTCGGTTGCAGTCAGGAATTCCTGCTGCTGTGTCAACGTCTTTATCAGGTTACCGAATTCCGCAAGCGCATTGGCGGCTTTTTTCGATACGCCGGTAAAATCAACCTCTTTAACCGTCTGATACAAGGAAATACCGTGCTCCGCTGCGTATGCCCGCAGACGATCAACCGATGTTTTTCCAATACCCCGTTTCGGTACGTTAACAACCCGCTCAAAACTGATATCGTCGTCAGGATTAGTAATTAAACGCAGATAAGACGTCAAATCCTTAATTTCCTTCCGGTCATAGAACTTCTGGCCGCCAACCATCTGATAGTCGATGAAAGACTTGGTCAGGGTTGACTCAATTGCACGTGACTGGGCATTAGTCCGGTAAAGAATAGCGATATCATTAAGTGAATAGCCATCCTGCTGGGTAAGCTCCTGTATTTTATCAGTTATGAAAAATGCTTCTTCCTGTTCGGTTGCCCCCTGATAGTAATGAATCTTTTTACCATCGTCATTTTCAGTCCAGAGGTTTTTCGGTTTACGTCCCGGGTTATTTGCGATTACTTTATTGGCCGCCTCAAGGATTGATTTGGTTGAGCGGTAGTTCTGCTCAAGCATTACCACCTGTGCGGATGGATAATCTTTTTCAAATGAAAGGATGTTAGCAATATCGGCACCACGCCAGCCATAGATTGATTGGTCTGAATCACCGACAACACACAAGTTCTGGTAACGATTGGCAAGCTGTTGAACGAGATAGTACTGCGCATGGTTCGTATCCTGATACTCATCCACATGGATATACTGGAACCGGCGCTGATAAAACTCAAGTACTTCCGGCACCCGTTTAAACAAGTGAATTGTCTGCATAATCAAGTCATCAAAGTCCAGCGACTGGTTCTTCTGCAATATCTTCTGGTACCTGGTATACACCTGTGAAACCTGACGTTGAAAAAAGTCTCCAACCTTATTCTCGTATTCCTCTGGAGTGATCAGCTCATTCTTTGCAGAACTGATTGATCCAAGTATTGCGCGCGGCTCAAATTTTTTCGGATCGATGTTCAGATCCTTGAGTATTTGTTTGATAACCGACAACTGGTCACTGCTGTCCAGAATAGTGAAGTTCCGGCTATACCCAATCCGGTCAATATCCCGTCTAAGGATTCGCACACACATCGAGTGGAAGGTTGAAACCCAGATCTCATTCCCGACGGGACCAACAAGCCTACGTACCCGCTCCTTCATTTCACGGGCTGCTTTGTTGGTGAATGTGATAGCAAGAATACTTCTTGGCGATACATCTTTTTCACCGAGCAGGTATGCAATCCGATGAGTCAGCACTCGTGTTTTTCCGCTTCCAGCCCCTGCCATAATCAGCAATGGACCGTCTGTATGTTTAACAGCTTCCTTTTGTTCCTTATTTAATCCGCTTAGCAAGTCTCCTGTCGTCTGACTCACACTGCCACCACCTTATTCCATATCATTTACCGCTTTAACGGTTTTGAGTGCTTTTTTTATATCTTTATAAATAATGTTGCCCACAACGATGGTATCGGCATTTTCTTTCATCTCGCGTGCCTGAAAGTTATTTTCAATACCTCCGCCGTAAAATAACTTCGTGTTCGACAGTTGTGCACTGACTTCTTTTACCAGTTCCGGGTCACCGTATGTACCACTGTACTCCATATAAAATACCGGCAGATGGAAAACATGCTCAGCCATGTAGGCGTACGCCGTAACATCATCATTTTCCGGCAGTGTACAGTTTGTCCGGTCAAACGCTTTGGCTTCATCATTTAAAATACAGTAGCCCTCCACAAACATTTCGTCCCAGTCCATAATGTCCTTGTATTCTTTTATGGCCTGATGCTGCAAGTCCATCATCCACTTCTTTTCTTTGCTGTTCATCACCATGGGAATCAGGTAATAGTCAAACCCAGGCGTAATTGCTTCCATGTCTGAAATTTCCAGTGCACATGGGACAGCGTGGCGACGAATTCGCGAAAGTAGGTCCAGCACCCCATCCAGCGTAATATTATCTGTTCCACCAACAATCACAGCGTCGGTTCCTGATTCACAGATCATGTCGAGATGCTCATCCGAAATTTCTTTGGCAGGATCAAGCTTAAATATATGCTTCCATTCGGTCAGTGTATTGTTCAACGTGTATCCTCCATATTCAAAAAATATTGGATAAGTATTTTTATTACCTCATTAGTCCGAAGCAGACAAATTTGCTCTCATCATTCGGGTCATGTCAACTACAATGGATAAAGAGTAACAAAATTTATATAAAAAGCATTGCTTTATAGTAAACAGGCATTATTTGATTCTATAGTAAATGAATAATGCATTTGTTTCCATTCATTAAGTATACCAAAAATCGGGCTGTGAATTTAGGGGGAAATGATATATTTTTAAGGGAATTTGATGGGAATGCAGGGACAAGCAATAGTGGGATGAAAATGCGGCTTTAAACCTTAGTACTTCAATAATAAATCATTAGAAAACGGGCTGGATTAAACGTGTATAAGTCATATAAAATCCGAACTATCTTCAGTAATAAGATAGTTCGGTTGTATTAGCAAACCTTCGTATAAACTATAAACTGCGACATACTAAAAACTTTAGAAATAGCTTGAGCTTCGCTCCAGCAATACACTTCGCTTTCCGCGGACTCACCACAAGCCTCCTCGATCGCAAAGACCGCTCCTGCGGGGTCTCTTAGGCTCGTTTTTCCGCAGGAGTCTCAGCGTATTGCTTACGCTAATGCCATTATTAATATAGATATACTATGCAACTGGCAAAGGTATCCTCCTGTTTTATTAGGGAAACTATTCAAAGCCGCGGATAAATACAGCACTCCATGGGACGTAACAGTCTGAAGACCCCAAAGTAAGTGCAAATAAGTGAAGGCCGACTAAAATCGGATTTTGCTTCCAACAATGATACGCCCCCCTTACAGGGGCACTTTCCTATTGAATTCTTTGCCTTCTACTACAATCAACTCTATGCTTAGCGCAGGAAATACGCGTAGACTCCTACGGGAAAGCGAAGACGTTGAGACCCCGCAACGAGCGTTCTTTGCGAGCGAGGAGGCTCAGCGCGAGCCCATGGAAAGCGTAGTGTATTTCCGGAGCAACAAAGACGCACCCTTAAAGAGCATTCTGAGTCAAGCGTTGAGTTTGCACTACGTCGCATTTTTTATCAACTTTGAAATATGTTCCAACAATAAAAGGATAACATTATAAGATTTCTTGCCTTATGTCCCAACCTCTTTGTTTACTCAGCGTCCATCAGCCGGTCCAGAACCAGCTTATACCCGTCACTGCCAAAATTGATGCACCGGCGGACACGTGAAATGGTTGCGGTTGAAGCGTTCGTTTCATTCTCTATCACACTGTACGTATGGCCCTCTGTCAGCATTTTGGCCACCTGCAACCGTTGGGCAATTGAATGTATCTCCGACATAGTTGCGATATCATCAAAAAACCGGTAGCATTCCTCACGGTCCTTCAGCGAAAGAATGGCATCAAACAGCTGGTCTAACTGCTTCCCCCGCAGTTTATCAATTTGCATGACGTAACCCCCAGAAAAATTAGTTTAAAATATTTACAGATTTCTTGTCCTCATTAGGGACGATGTTTATCCATGTCTGCCCTGGAACAAATCCGACAGGTTGTCCATCTTTAACAGGGATAATCCGTCCCTCACGATTTTCCCACTGGACCTCCTGAATTTTCCCATTTTGGATCAGATAAGCATCCCCACCTGATTTGATATCTATTGCACGGCGTCCGGCACTGTCAATAACCTTATGATCGGTGAATACAATAAAGACATTTTCTACCTGAATTGGCGTTTCTGAATTCAGTTCGACTGTTTTTTCCCGGTCATTAAATCGCGTATAATTACCGTTTTCCTCATCATATTTGAATTCCACGACTTCCATTGGGTTGTCCGAGTATACGATTTCCACATGATTTGCCGGTTTGCCTGAAATGTTTCCAACTTCTTTCTTATCTAAAAAAGGCAACGGTTTATAATCATGCTTTACGTCATAGCTTTTTTCTTTTGCCACTTCATATACCGCGTCAAACAGTAGATACGAATTGTGTGGCGCCTGCCGGAAAGTTTCACGCTTGAATAGATTACCATCATTATCATATATCGAACCATTTAAATGTTCAATTCCGCGGTTCTTGATCATATCATTTACAAAACCAGCTGCACCATGGTAAACATACAACGCCTCGTAACCATTGGCGAGTTCAAAATAATATTCCCGCGCACTGCGGACTGGTCCGACAATTTCCGGCTGCTGGCTCTGAAACATTGCCAGGAACCTCGTAATTTGTCCTTCTGCAAGGATTTCAAATACAATATCTGCCTTTGATAGCCCGGTCTGTGGCCGTGCTTTTGTATGGTTATTCACCATCACACCAACAATCCGGTCATTAACCGGCTTGTTGGTTTTTACACCGGTCAGCGGATATACATTTGACGCTTCATCGGCGTCAGTCTCCACCTGCTCTTTCTCTTCCACAGCGTTTTCCTTTTCTTTGCCCGTATCTGCAGTCTTTTCCTCCCCATTGCATCCCGCAAGTAGAATCATTGTCAGTAGAGTAATAAGTAAATAGAATAATGACTTCTTCAACATTCCACCCCTATTTTTCTGTTAGTTTCAGTTTCTCTCCATTATAAACTATCGCATGATAGCTGGGAAGAGGACCTCCCGCTTCTTGACATCAAGAATACCCTGCTGGGTGATCCGTATATATGGCAGGTGCGTGGATGACAGGAAAAATATTGTATAGATAGGGTCCTCAAAATGATACCCGAAATCTTCCAGGATTGATTTCAACTTACTTTCTTGTGCAATCAGTGCTATCATGTCTTCGTTAAACATACTGCCGCCAAGCTGAAGTGGTAGTTCGAATATAATCTCACCTTGGTGAGCAAGAACAATTCCTCCACCAAGCTCTTTCATCCGCTTCCATGCGAGGAGCATATCCGGCTTGCTTTTCCCGATAAAGACAATATCACCAGTAGTGGAATAAGAACTTACCAGTGCACCCAGCTTATTCGTGAATCCCTTCAGTGTTGTATTAATCCGCCACTTGCCATGCCGGTCGACAAGCACCAGAAATGCCACATCGTTCGTATCCGGAAGAATGTCCAGTGTGACGTCTGTCTCAATCGCATACGGAGTGATGATTACTTCATTTTTCAGATGCAGCCCAATTGGCACCGAAAACTGCAAATCTTCCATTTTCAAATCCCAGTCAAATTCAACACGGCCGAGACCATATTTTGTCCAATTAATTTCTGGCGGGATATGTTGATCTTCATTATTTTTCATAACCCATTCCCCTTTAGCCAGAACGCTTAACGGGTCAGGATTCTCTTTTTCTTCTAATATATTTATATTCGCTACCCGGCCCGGTGCAATAGCACCCAGTTCATCAATCAGGCCATAATGGATTGCGACGTTATGGGTGGCCATCCGGTATGCATCCGCTACAGGAATCCCTTTGTCAATTGCAATACCGATACAAATGTTCATCAGACCCTTTTCATAGAATCCCGGTGTAGCTCCGTCCGTTGTCATTGTCAGGTGATCGAATGTCTGCAGCCCTTCCTCCAGAATCTCTTCAACCAATTTTGGCAAATCAGGTCGAATGGAAGAATAGCGCAGTCCTACCTGATAGCCAAGCTCCAGGCGGCGGATTGCTTCTTTTCCTGTCATTGCTTCGTGGTCAGCCGAAGCACCAAGCAGTTTCATTTTTGTCAACGTTTTTTCCGATGCCCCTGGGAAGTGTCCTTCAACTGGCTTTCCGAGACGTTTCGATTCCTGAATCCAATACAAAAGACGGTCATCCCCGGCCATAAGGTTTGGCCATGAAGTTAGCTCGCCTCCCTGGATTACAGACGGATGTTCCAGCCAGGAAAGTACTTTATTGGTGCTGAAAAGTTCCTCCTCGTTTTGAAGTGCGGTTTGCGAATCAAACCGCGCCCACCAGTACATGGAAACTGGCAATCTATTAAAGTCTTCCAATAAAGAAAACGCTTTCTTTCTATCCAAAAGAAAATGCCATAGCATATTGTCATTAACCAACGCAGTCGTTCCATATTTAGCTGCATGGAGTGCCAGCGATTCCGGATTATACAATTGGAATGGATGGGCATGCGGCTCAATATACCCAGGTACAAGAAATAAACCGTCACATTCAATTGTTTCGGTCTTTTCATCAGTTTCAGGGAGTTTATCACCAACGTAAACAATTCGGTCATTGAATATCCAGATGTTTCCTTTTAACCATTGTTTAGTATAAGTATTTAAATATGTCCCGTTCTTTAAAAGGATACTAGGTGCTTCGGTTCCATCAATCACCGCAGCATGTTCCCTCAATTCACGGTTTCTCCAGTAATAGCCATTTTCCAACATCGCGCAACGCTCCAATACTAAATTTAGGCTTTTTCTAATAGTAACATATTTTTTCTTTAACGCTGTAAAGTTTCTGTTGATTAAAGTGAAAAGTTTGTGACATAGGTTTGTGGTGCCATTCTGCTGTTTTAAGGAACATAATTCCCGCCCGGCAAATATGATGAAATATAGTGATTTGCCTATTTACAAGACTAATAATTTTCAGGACAGGAGTGTTACCATGCCAGTAATTACGGGACAGGAATATGTGGAACGGATTGACCGGTTAAATTCAGAAATCTGGTTCAATGGCAAACGGGTGAAAGGCAATGTTTCAGACCACCCTGCTTTTAAAGGTGCCATTCAGTCCCAGGCAGCTCTGTATGATATGCAGCACAAAACCGACTTATCCGGACTCCTGACATATCAGTCACCGAAAACCGGCAGCCGGATAGGAACTTCCTATTTAATGCCAAAAACAAAAGACGATCTTGCTAAACGTCGCAAAATGACACAGGAATGGGCCCGCATCAATGCCGGGATGCTTGGCCGAAGTCCCGACTACATGAACACTGTATTAATGACGTTCGCCGCGTCCGCGACAATCCTAGACGGACAGGAAAATTGTTTTCCCGACCGGCTCGTTACATTTTATGAGAAAGCCCGTGAGAAAGACCTGTGTTTTACACATACCTTTATTGAGCCGCAAGTAAACCGTGCGTCATTTTATTTTGAAGAGTCCGATGAACCAATCGCAGCTAAAATAATTGCCGAGAATGACGAAGGAATTATAGTTAAGGGAGCTCGCCTGCTAGCGACAAAAGGCGGCATAACCGACGAAGTACTCGTTTTCTCGCCGGGCGGTATCACTGACAATGCCAGCGCATTTGCATTCTCGGTCCCAAGCAATGCAAAAGGACTGAAGTTTCTGTGCAGGGAATCGTTTGCCGGAGGGGAGTCAGAATTTGATTATCCGCTGAGCTCACGCTTTGAGGAGATGGATTCTGTTGTCGTTTTTGATAACGTGTTGATACCCTGGGACCGCGTATTTTTTTACAAAAATATGATGGTTGCGAACACCTTCCGTTCCAAGAGTGCATTTCTGCCTTTCACCTTACATCAGGTAGTATCCCGGCAGGTTGTAAAAGTGGAATTTCTGCTTGGTCTCGCCCAATCAATTGTTAAGACAATCAATATTGGTGAATATCAGAACGTCAGGGAGAACGTTGCTGAAATTATCACTGCCCTGGAAACGATGCGGGCGTTATTAATCAAATCGGAAGTAAATGCTTCAATCGATAAGTTCGGACTGATGCGGCCGGAACTGGCACCGTTGCAGGTATGTATAAGCACCTTCCCGAAAATCTATCCACGTTTGTCGGAGATTATTCAGCTTCTCGGCTCCAGTGGAATGATCACAATACCAACGGAAGCAGATTTCAGTTCGGCAATCCGGGACGATTTAAATCAATATTTGCAGAGCAAGACAAAGGACGCCGAAGCCCGGGTGAAACTTTTCCGACTGGCGTGGGATTTGACGATGAGCGCATTCGGCACCCGTCAGACACAGTATGAACGCTTTTTCTTCGGCAACCAAATAATCCTGACAAGCGATTTGTATATGCGGTATGAAAAAGATAAGTACGTGGATTGGATAAATGAATTCCTTTCTTGATACCTCTTCTCGTAAACTTTGTTGCTTTTAATATCGAATTAGATATAAAATGCGACATAACAGTCAGCGCAGCTTCGCTCCAGAAATACATTACGCTTTCCGCGGGCAACGCTTCAACTTCCTCGGAAGAAAACCACTTCCTGCGGGATTTTCAGCAGTTGCTTTTCCCGCTGGAGTCTCCATGTATTTCCTTCGCTGAATCTTATTCACTTCTGAAGCCCAATACAAAGATGTGAAACATTTAAACTAGCAGCTGGAATATGCGACAATCCTGCAGGACATCGAGACTAAGAGACCCCACAGGGAGCGTTCTTGGCGAGCGAGGAGGCTCGTGGTAAGCCCGTGGAAAGGGAGTATATACCAGCTTCGTGAACAGAAAACCACTATAATGTTACGTCGCGGTTTATATATTTGGTGTCTAAAGCAACAATCTTTTAGAAAACAGCCTTCTTGATAAAGGGAAAAGCCCAGGGGCCACAATAACTTTGCGGACCACCCTAGGCTTTTGTATTATTTTTGGCCGATATCTTTCCGGTAAAAAAACGCACCAGAATCAGCGTATGGTTCAAGCATTTTATAGGAAGCCTCTGCTGCTTGGTGAACGGTTGCTCCGGTTGCTCCTGCAAGTAATACCCTGCCACCGTCCGAGACAAGTCCTTCAGCTGTTTTCCGTGTTCCTGCGTGTACAATAAAACCGTTTGGTGATTCCTTGACGGATTCAAGCTGCACGCCTTTGTCATAGGAACCCGGGTAACCTGCGGATGCCAGAACAATGCCGGTACAACTTTCATTTTTCCATTCAAGGCTTGGGTCTTTGCCTTCAAGAATATCCATCATAACCTGCGCCAGGTCATTTTTTAATAGTGGTAAAATCACTTGTGTTTCCGGGTCCCCGAAACGAGCATTAAATTCAATAACTTTCGGACCAGTTTCGGTCATCATCAGGCCAGCGTATAAAATTCCGGTGAATGGTCTTTCTTCTTCAACCAATCCATCCGCAGCCTTCTGGAGAACTTCTTCTGTTGTATAACGAAGCGTTTCCCTGGATATGTCCGGCACAGGCGCATAGGCGCCCATTCCGCCGGTATTCGGCCCCTCATCATGGTCCAAAGCACGCTTATGATCGCGGGCAGGTATCATTGGATAAACGGTATTTTTATGGACAAACGCCATCAGTGAGAATTCTTTTCCAACGAGACATTCCTCAATTACTACTTTTGCGCCAGCATCGGCAAAAGTTTTTCCGACCAGCATATCATCGACAGCCTGAATTCCCTCCTCTTCAGTTTGCGCAACGACAACACCTTTTCCGGCAGCAAGTCCATCTGCTTTAATGACAATCGGCGCACCTTTTTGACGGATATATTTTTTCGCCTCATCAGCTTCCGTAAATGTCTGATGCGCTGCAGTTGGAATGTCGTATTTTTGCATGAATGTCTTTGCAAAACTCTTGCTCCCCTCAATCAGCGCCGCATCGCTTGATGGCGCAAATACAGGAATACCTTCTTCGTGAAACTTATCAGCAATTCCTGCGAGCAGAGGGTTCTCCGGCCCGACAATTGTCAGATCAATTTTCTTTTCTTTGGCAAACTCAGCCAACCGGTCAATGTCCATTTCATCAATTGCAATACACTCTGCCTGATGGGCCATCCCGCCATTACCCGGTGCCGCATAAATGGTGGTGACCTGGTCACTTTCCGCCAGTTTCATGACGATACTATGCTCACGTCCCCCGCGTCCGACAACTAAAATATTCATAGTAAAACACCCTTCATATAGTTAGTGTTTGAAATGGCGCATGCCTGTATAAACCATTGCGATGCCATATTTGTTGCACATATCGACTGAATCCTGATCCCGCTTGGAACCGCCCGGCTGGATAATCGCTTTCACTCCCGCTTTCGCCGCTGCCTCGACTGTGTCAGGCATTGGGAAAAATGCATCAGATGCGAGAACCGATCCTTCAGCTTTATCATCCGCTTGTTTAATCGCAATTTCAGCTGCTCCTATCCGGTTCATCTGTCCGGCACCAATGCCAACTGTCTGCAGATCTTTTGCAAGGACAATGGCATTTGATTTCACATGCCTAACCGCCTTCCATGCAAAAAGAAGATCGGCTATTTCAGCGCTCGTTGGTGCTTTTTCAGTTGCAATCGTCAGGTTATCTTGCGTGATTTGCGCTTGATCGCTGTCCTGAATAAGTGCGCCGCCTTTTACAGTGGTCAGTTTATGATAGCTGCTTCGGTTGTTGTCCATTTCCAGCTCAAGCAGTCGGATATTTTTCTTTTTCGTAAGAATGTCGAGTGCTTCTTTGGTGAATTCCGGTGCAATGACGATTTCAAGGAAAATTTCACTTAGCTGATTGGCGACATCTGTATCGATTGTCCGGTTGCATGCAACAATCCCACCGAAAATAGATATTGGGTCAGCCTTATACGCTCTGGTGAAGGCATCATTCAACGTATCTGCAAGCCCGATTCCACATGGATTCATGTGTTTAACCGCAACAGCGGCCGGTTCTTCGTATTCGCCGATGATTTCAAGGGCTGCGTTTGCATCCTGGATATTGTTATAGGAAAGTTCCTTGCCATGCAGCTGATTGGCTGATGCCAGACTTCCCGCTGTATTCCGTGAATTTTTATAAAATGCAGCCTGCTGGTGAGGATTTTCTCCATACCTTAATGTCTGGACTTTCTCATATGTTACCGTGTAATTCTCAGGAAAAGGATCATCGGTAAAATAATCCGCAATCAGCGCATCATATTGTGCGGTATGACGGAATACTTTTGCTGCAAGTTTTTTGCGCGAAGAATGGTCGAATGTCCCCTCCGTCAGGCCTTTAATTATGGACGCATAATCAGACGGGTCGACTACAACCGTCACATCATTGAAACTCTTGGCAGCCGCCCGCAGCATAGTCGGTCCGCCAATATCGATATTTTCAATGATTTGCTCTTCGGTCACTCCTGATTGATCAAGCGTTTGTTTGAATGGATAAAGGTTCACTACCACCATGTCGATAGGATCGATTCCCAGGTCGTTGAGCTGACTCATATGGTCATCATTATCACGTTTGGCTAGCAGTCCACCATGGATAACCGGATGCAGGGTTTTTACGCGTCCATTAAGAATTTCCGGAGAACCAGTAACCTGCTCTACAGGAAGTGCCTCAACGCCTGCTTCTTGTATCGCTTTAAGGGTGCCCCCTGTAGAAATAATTTCGTAGTCTAGTTCGGTAAGTTTCTTTGCAAAATCGGTAATATTGGTTTTATCAGATACACTGATTAGTGCTCGTTTTGGCAATTAAAACACCTCGCTATGATTGATTTATTTTGTGTGGGATGAAACGGAAGGTTTGACTGCAAGCATTAGGACGAAATCGCCTGATTTTGGGGTATTTTCGCCTGATAACGGTGCAAATTGCCTAATAATTAAGCAGCCCTCGTCAATAAAAGTCTTACGAATTCCGCAGCAACTGGTTGATTGTTACAGGATACAGCCTGTGCTCGACCTGCTGAATCCGTTCCTTCAATGTTTGCTTAGTATCCTCAGGGTTAACCTGGACTGGCTCCTGCGAAATAATCGGCCCAGTATCAATTCCCTCATCGATAAAATGGACGGTCACCCCGGTTTCATCAACTCCCGCCTGGTACGCCTGGCCGATTGCATCTTTTCCAGGAAAGGACGGAAGCAGCGAAGGATGAATATTTACAATCCGGTTTTCATAAGTCGAAAGAAGTGTATTCCCAACGATCCGCATATATCCGGCAAGAAAAATCCACTCTACCCCGTGTTCCCGCAGTTCGCGAACGAGCAATGTCTCATAATTCGCTTTAGAGGAATATTCTTTCGCGTTAAATACCACCGATGGCACGCCATACCGTTCCGCTTTTTCGAGAACGGGAGCGCCTGGATTGTCACAAACGAGAACCACTATGTCGCAAATGAGATCATCAAACTCCATTATCGCTTCAAAATTGCTGCCGCTCCCTGATGCGAATACGGCGGCGTTTATTTTTTTCATGATATAAATTGCACTCCCTTATTTGCCGTTACCTCACCGATAACGTTTGCGGTTTCGCCAGCCTCCCGCAAACTATCAAGCGCAGACTCCACATCATTTTCAGAAACGACAATTGCCATACCGATTCCCATATTGAAGACACCGTACATTTCCTCTTCTGTGATGCCCCCTAGCTCCTGCAAAAACGGGAAAACTTCGGGGGTTTTCCAGGCGCTCCGGTCAATCCGTACGCCCAGCCCTTCTGGAAGCATACGTGGAAGGTTCTCGTAAAATCCGCCGCCTGTAATGTGCGATATTCCTTTTACCTGTAACGCATCCATCAATGCTGCAACCGGTTTTGCATAAATCCGTGTTGGTGTTAAAAGAACTTCGCCCAGCGGCTTCTCAAATCCTGCGTAGGTCTCGTTCAAATCGAGCTCCTCAACAAGCTTCCTGACCAGTGAATAACCATTTGAGTGAATCCCGCTTGATGCCAGACCAATCACGACATCCCCTGCAGCAATCGCTTCACCGGTAATCAACTCTGACTTCTCCGCAATTCCGACCGTAAAACCAGCGAGGTCATATTCCTCCTCACCATACATTCCAGGCATTTCGGCGGTTTCGCCACCAATCAGGGCAGCACCCGCATCGACACACCCGTCAGAGATTCCAGCGACAATCTGTTCAATCATTGCCGGCTCATTTTTTCCACAGGCAATGTAGTCGAGGAAAAATAACGGCCGGGCACCTTGTGCGACAATATCGTTGACACACATGGCAACGAGGTCAACGCCAACGGTATCGTGTTTCTGCGTTTCAAATGCCAGCTTCAGTTTGGTACCTACACCATCAGTTCCGGAAACCATAACCGGCTCTTTGTAGTTAAACGAACTCAATTCGAATAATCCAGCAAACGCGCCGACACCACCGAGCACTTCCGGCCTGGACGTCCGGGCAATATGCTTTTTCATTCGTTCAACTGCTTCATAGCCCTTTTCGACATCGACTCCAGCATTCTTATATACATCTGACAAATCCGCCGCCCCCTAACATTTCGTGTACATTATCTCTGTCTGACCATCTTCTTTCACCGGATATTTACCGGTCATACAGGCGGTACAGATACCCTGATGGATTGTTTTTTCCATAATTATCGCACGTTCAAGCCCCTTCTCGGTCAAATAAGCAATACTATCAGCCCCGATGATGTCACAGATTTCTTCTGGTGAGTTATTTGCTGCGATCAGTTCGTCCCGTGTCGACATATCAATACCGTAATAACATGGATTCTGAATTGATGGGGAAGCAATCCGGACATGAACCTCTTTTGCTCCTGCCTCTTTCAGCATCTGAACAATCCGCCTGCTCGTCGTACCACGTACAATTGAATCATCAATCATGACTACTCGTTTCCCCTCGACAATACCGCGTACTGGCGCAAGCTTCATTTTAACCCCTTGCTCGCGAAGCTCCTGCGACGGCTGGATAAACGTCCGTCCCACATAGCGGTTTTTGATGATGCCCATTTCATATGGAAGACCACTCATCTCGGCATAGCCGATTGCTGCCGAAATACTAGAATCTGGAACCCCGACCACAATATCAGCCTCAGGTGCCGGTGATTCCTTAGCCAGTTCAATTCCCATACGTTTGCGGGATGCGTGCACATTCACCTGGTTGACATCGCTGTCGGGACGGGATAAATACACGTATTCCATTGCACACATCTTCCGCTGCTCACGCATGGCGAAGCGGGTTGACTTAATCCCTTCGTCACTTATAGTTACCAGTTCTCCCGGCAAAACTTCGCGCACAAACGTAGCTCCAATCTGATCGAACGCGCATGTCTCTGATGCAACAACATACGCATCACCGAGCCGCCCGATAGATAAAGGACGAATGCCCGTTGGATCCAGTGCAGCAAACATTTTATTTTCTTTTAAAATAAGATAGGCATACGCGCCGACCACCTGATTGAGCGCGTCGGCAATCGATTCCTCGTTCGTCTCCATCCCGCTGCGTTTGATCAGATGGGCCAGCACCTCTGTATCAGATGACGTCTGCAAAATGCTCCCCTGACCTTCAAGCTCGCCGCGGAGTTTATGAGCATTCATGAGGTTTCCGTTATGTGCTAGCGCAAGACTCCCAGCCTGTGAACGAAACAGAAGCGGCTGCACATTTTCGAGAACCTTGCCACCTTGTGTTGAATAGCGAACATGGCCTACCGCGACACGACCAGATAGCTTGTTGAAATCCGCGTGTTTGAATACATCGTTTACCAGCCCCAGACCTTTATGCGCCTTAAGCTCTTCCCCATCGCTAACAACCACACCAGCGCCTTCCTGCCCGCGATGCTGCATCGAATGCAATCCGTAGTACGTTAGTTCAGCAGCTTTCTCATGACCCCAAATTCCGAATACCCCACATTCCTCATTGATGCCTTTTATTTCAGCAAGCATGGAATAGCTCCTTTCCAAAGATCGCAAAGTTTTGTAGCATCCTCCTCAAAAAGAACACCATCGTTCGTTCTGACCGATAAAACGCCGGTACTATTAACTTTTCCAATCTGATTTGCGTCTTTTACCAATGCTTCAAACTTTTCCTGATTCTCCGGTGGGACTGAAACGAGAAACCGTGACTGGGTTTCACTGAAAAGAGCAACCGTGGCATCATCCGATACTTTAGCATCCACGCCTAGCCCATTTCCGTTAAATAAACTTTCAGCAAGCGCAACGCCAAGTCCGCCTTCAGCCAGGTCATGCGCTGATGCCACTGTACCCTGACGAATCGCCTTGAGCAGCTGTTCCTGCCGCTTTGCTTCTTTTTCCAAGTCAATTGCCGGTGCCTTGCCTTCATATTTTCCGGATACGACATTCTGCAGCTCACTGCCGCCAAATTCGGCATAGGTTTCCCCAATCAGGTAAACCAGATCACCTTCCTGCTGAAAATAATTCGGGGTGAGATGATCAAGCGACTCAACCAATCCAACCATTCCAACAACAGGCGTCGGATAGATAGACTTACCTCTTGACTGGTTATAAAGGGATACATTACCACTGATAACCGGTGTACCTAGTACCGAAGATGCAGCGCTCATCCCTTCCACACTTTTTTCCATCTGCCAGAAGATTTCCGGGTTGGTCGGGTTTCCGAAATTCAGCCCGTCCGTAAGCCCGAGTGGACGAGCACCTGAACAAACAATGTTCCGGGCTGCTTCGGCTACAGCAATTTTGCCACCTGTTTCCGGATCAAGATAAATATAACGGGAATTACAGTCAGTCGTGATGGCGAGCGCCTTATCAGTGCCTTTCACACGTACAACCGCTGCATCTGACCCAGGTGCGACAACCGTATTGGTTTGTACCATGGAATCGTACTGATCATAGACGTATTCCTTACTCGCGATCGTCGGTTGCTGAAGCAGCTTTTTCAGCATATCTGCATGATTTTCAACATGTGGTACGGTGTTTTCCATCGCCTGGAAAGCTTTAAAATATTCCGCTTCCTTGGATGGCATATGATAAACCGGTGCCTCTTCAGCCAGCGCGTCAACCGGAATATCCGCAACTACCGATCCGTGCTGCTTCAGACAGAATACCTTTTCCTCGATCACTTCGCCCACAGCTACCGCCTGCAGTCCATATTTTTCAAAGATATCGATAATTTCCTGTTCGCGTCCTTTTTTGACGACCAGCAGCATCCGCTCCTGTGATTCAGAAAGCATCAATTCGTATGCGTTCATGTTTTCTTCACGCTGGGGAACAAGGTCAAGATCCATCTCGAGTCCAGTTCCTGCCTTACTCGCCATTTCACTCGCTGATGACGTCAAACCGGCCGCACCCATATCCTGCATCCCGACGAGCGCATCATTATGGATCACTTCAAGACATGCTTCAATCAACAGTTTTTCCATGAACGGGTCGCCAACCTGAACTGCCGGGCGATCCTTATCTGAGTCCTCCGCCAAATCATCCGAGGCAAATGTTGCGCCATGGATTCCATCACGGCCTGTGGCAGCTCCCGCGTAGATTACTGTATTGCCGATTCCGGCAGCAATTCCCTTTTGTATTTCATCGTGATTTATCAAGCCGACACACATAGCGTTAACGAGCGGATTATCCTCGTAACTGTCATCAAACTGGACTTCCCCGCCGACGGTTGGCACGCCGACACAGTTTCCATAACCAGCAATTCCGTGTACAACCTCATCAAAAAGATATTTGACCCGGTCGGTTGTCAAATTGCCAAAGCGAAGCGAATTCATCATCGCAATCGGTCGTGCCCCCATTGAAAATACATCACGGATAATTCCACCGACACCTGTAGCTGCACCCTGATACGGCTCAACCGCGGATGGATGATTGTGACTTTCAACCTTGAAAACTACTGCCTGCTCGTCACCGATATCAATGATACCTGCACCTTCTCCCGGCCCTTGAAGAACGTGCGGTGCCTTGGTCGGAAACTTTTTCAGCAGTGGTTTAGAAGTTTTATAGCTGCAGTGTTCAGACCACATAACAGAGAATATTCCAGTCTCCGTGAAATTCGGATGACGATTTAGGATTTTTTTGACCAGTTCAAATTCCTCATCGCTTAATCCCATATCCTTGTATAGCTGGTCTGCTTCAATTTTCTCCGGGCTGATATCAACTGTTGACAACATAGGATTCCCTCCAATTTTTTACCACTGACTGAAATAACTTAAGTCCATCGTCACTGCCAAGCAGCTGCTCAACGGCCCGCTCTGGATGCGGCATCATACCAAGGACATTACCCTGTTTGTTGACAATCCCTGCTATATCAGCCACCGAGCCATTCGGGTTATTCTCATATGTGAAAACAATCTGGTTATTTACTTTCAACTGTTGTAGTGTTTCTTCATCGCAAAAATAATTACCTTCACCGTGCGCAATCGGGAAACGAACAACTTCTCCCGCTTTATAACCGGAAGTAAATATCGTCGTATTGTTCTCGACTACCAATGGCTCGTGATGGCACATGAATTTCAAATTCTTATTACGGAGCATTGCACCTGGCAAGAGTCCTGCCTCGAGCAACACCTGGAAGCCGTTGCAGACACCAAGAACAGGTTTTCCTTTTTCCGCGTGGTCTTTGATCTGTTGCATAATGGACGAGGTTGCCGCTACTGCTCCGGAACGAAGATAGTCACCGTACGAAAAGCCGCCAGGAAGCAGAACGCCATCATAGTTTTCAAGATTTGCAGATTGATACCATACGAGATCAGCCTCAGCACCAAGTATTTCTTTTGCCGCATGGTACATGTCACGGTCACAGTTGGATCCAGGAAAAACTACTACAGCAAATTTCACGAGCGAACAGCCTCCTCCAGGTCAATCTCGTAATCTTCAATTACCGGATTTGCGAGCAGCTTGGCGCACATATCCTTAACACGTGCTTCTACATCCTCTGTTTCACCGATATACAGCTCAATGTACTTGCCTACACGTGCCTCCTCAACTTCCTGAAATCCAAGTGAGTTCAGTGATGTTTGAATTGCTTTACCCTGTGGGTCAAGAACGCCCTGCTTCAATGTAACGTGTACGGTAACCTTTTTCATGATACTGCCTCCAGTCGAGTTAAAATTTCCTGATAGACTTCCAGTAAATCACCTGTCCCCTGACGAAAAACGTCCTTATCGAGTTTCTCCTGTGTGCCCGAGTCCCAGAGTCTGCATGTATCCGGTGAGATTTCATCGGCCAGCACAATGCTGCCATCGTTCAGCCGTCCAAACTCCAGCTTGAAATCCACCAGGGTGACGTTTACTCCATCAAAAATTCGTCTGAGTTGCTCGTTAACTAAAAGAGCCTTTGCTTTAATTTCCTCCAGTTCACTTACCTTAACGTCACTTAAAAATAATGCATGCTGATCATTAATCAGCGGATCGCCCAAGTCATCATTTTTGTAAAAAAGCTCGATCATCGGCGGAGTGAATGCCGTTTTTTCCTCAATACCAAGACGGCGGGTAATACTGCCGGTCGCCAGATTACGAACCACAACCTCGAGTGGAATGATTTTGGTCTGGTGGACAAGCTGCTCAGTCTCATTCAATCGCTCAATGAAATGTGAGTCGATTCCATTTTCTTTTAATAACGGAAAAATCCGTGAAGAGATTTCATTGTTCAGCCGTCCTTTGCCGGTAAAAGAAGCCTTCTTTTCGCCATTAAATGCCGTGGCATCATTTTTATATGACAATACCAACTGACCCGGCTTCCCCTCTGCCTTATATACACGTTTAGCCTTCCCCTCGTATAACAGTTCTGCCTTCATCATTACACCTCAAGTCCGATACGATTGAAAATAGCATCCACATTTTTCAGGTGGTACGTATAATCAAAACAGTCATCAATTTCTTCCTGCGTTAGTTTTTCGGTGATCTGTTCATCAGCTTCGACTAACTGTTTGAAATGCGTCTCCGTTTCCCATGCCTGCATAGCTTTAGGCTGGACAATGTCGTACGCTGCTTCACGGGCCATGCCTTTTTCAATCAGCGCAAGCAATACGCGTTGTGAAAAAATCACGCCATGCGTGCGGTCGATATTCCGGCGCATATTTTCCGGAAATACGGTCAGGTTCTTTACGATATTGGAGAATCGGTTCAGCATATAATTCAGTGCAATTGTAGTATCCGGTAAAATCACACGCTCCGCTGATGAATGCGAGATATCGCGTTCATGCCAGAGGGATACATTTTCAAAAGCAGTAATCATGTTGCCACGGAGAACCCGCGCCATCCCGGTCATATTTTCCGAACCAATCGGATTGCGTTTGTGCGGCATTGCGGAAGACCCTTTCTGTCCTTTGGCAAAAAACTCTTCCGCCTCGCGTGTTTCGGTCTTCTGCAGTCCCCGGATTTCAGTTGCGAACTTTTCGATTGATGTGCCAATCAGTGCAAGGGCAGATACATATGCTGCGTGCCGGTCACGCTGTAATGTCTGCGTGGAGACGGGTGCTGGCTGAAGGCCAAGGTTCTCACACACGTATTTTTCAACAAATGGGTCAATGTTCGCATACGTTCCAACCGCGCCTGAAAGCTTACCGAATTCAATATCGCGAGCTGCCAGTTCAAAACGTTCAAGGTTGCGCTTCATTTCCTCATACCATAGGGCAAGCTTCAGTCCGAACGTGGTTGGTTCCGCATGAACCCCGTGTGTCCGTCCCATCATGACAGTATGCTTATGTTCGATTGCTTTGTTTTTCAATATTTCAATGAAATTTGTAAGGTCTTTACGGATGATTTCATTCGCCTGACGCAACTGATAGGACAACGCCGTGTCTACAACGTCTGTTGAAGTCAGCCCGTAATGAACCCATTTCCGTTCCTCACCAAGTGTTTCAGAAACAGCCCGGGTAAACGCTACAACATCGTGTCGGGTTTCCTGCTCGATCTCATAAATACGGTTTATATTAAACGATGCATTCTCCCGAAGTTTTTTTACATCGTCAGCTGGAATGACGCCAAGTTCACTCCATGCTTCACATGCAAGAATCTCTACTTCCAGCCACGCCTTAAATTTATTTTCTTCAGTCCAGATGGAACCCATTTCTTCTCTTGTATAACGATCAATCATGCGTTTGCCTCCTCATATGCAGTAACAACTTTGCTAACTCTTTCTTCAGTTTCGGCGATAAAGGTAATATGCCCCATTTTGCGTTTTGGTTTTACTCCTTCTTTTCCGTACAGATGAACGAACCCGTTCTTAAGGTCCGGCATTACCTTTAGTGCATGTTCCAGGTCTTCTCCGAGAATGTTCACCATCCGGGCAGGTGCCAACAGTTTAACCGGCATCAGATCCAACCCGCAGATTGCACGGATATGCTGCTGAAATTGCGATATGTTACACGCTTCAATGGTATAGTGTCCGGAGTTATGAGGTCGTGGTGCCATCTCATTAAGGAAAATTTCCTCTTCTTTTACGAACATTTCAATCGCAAATGTGCCGACTACGTTCATCTTTTCAGCAAGCTTCTTTGCAGCGTTGATTGCTTTCTGATTAACTGTCTCGCTTATCGTTGCCGGAACTGTAGTTTTATATAAGATATGGTTCTTATGATCATTCTCCGCGATTGGAAAAAATGCCATTTCCCCTGATTGTGCGCGGGTGAACACTGCGGAAATTTCCCTGTCAAATGGTACCCATTGCTCGATAATACAGGTGTTATTCCGGTCAGCGAATTCACATGCTGCGCTGATACCTTCTGTAGATTCAAGTTTCAGCTGTCCTTTACCATCGTAGCCTCCGCTGCACGTCTTGATAACCGCCGGAAAGGTGAAATCCTTCAGTACCGTCTCACATTCCTTGCTGTTTGTTACAATCGCAAAACGGGGTACCGGCAGTCCTGCTTCACGCATAACTGTCTTTTCTTTTTCACGGTTCTGCGTTACTTCAAGCGCATAAGCACCTTGTGGCAGCTTCCCCGCATTCTCTATATATGCAGCGGCCCCTAAGTCCACATTTTCAAACTCGTACGTTACAACATCACTGATTTCTGTTAGCTGTTTTATTCCGTCCATATGGTCGTATGCGGCAATGATTTGCTCATCAGCTACCTGGGCGGTTGGACAGTTTGGTGTTGGGTCAAGTACAGCAACCCGATACCCCATATACTTGGCAGCAATAGCCATCATGCGTCCAAGCTGTCCACCACCGATAATTCCGATTGTCTGTCCTGGCAGGATTACATTATTTTTTGGCAAGTTCATCCCTCATTTCTGCTACACTGTTTTTCATATTTTTACGGGATTCTTCCAGACGCACAGCAACCTGTCTATTAAACGCCCCGATAATTTGTGCTGCCAGAATTCCAGCATTTTTGGCACCTGCTTTCCCGATAGCGACTGTGGCAGTCGGTACGCCGCCAGGCATCTGAACGATAGAAAGAAGTGAATCAAGTCCATCAAGTGCCTTGCTCTGTACTGGTACGCCAATCACTGGCAATATCGTTTGTGAAGCGACCATTCCTGGCAAATGTGCTGCGCCCCCAGCGCCAGCAATAATTACTTTTAGACCACGTTCCCGTGCCGTTTTTGCATAAGCGAACATTTCATCAGGCGTTCGGTGTGCTGAAATCACATCTTTCTCGTATGGAATTTCCAGTTGATCAAGTATTTCGCATGTATGTTTCATTGTTTCCCAGTCTGATATACTTCCCATTATCACGCCAACCTGTGCCATAGAATCTCCCTTTTCTTTAAAAAATAAATTTGTCTTCCTTAGATGGTTGCCCTTAACCCTCGCAGTCGATATAAACTTCGTCACTCTAGTAAGGTTTATTTCTCGCAGGCGTCGACTGCCCTTTGCTCCGATCAACGCTATGTTAGCGAAGGAAATATACGAAGACTCCTGCGGGAAAACAAAGACGTTGAGACCCCACATTGAGCGTTCTTTGTGAACGAGGAGGCTCAGCGCGAGCCCGCGGAAAGCGAAGTGTAATTCTGTAGCGGTATGTTATGATGCAATTTATAGTTTTCAAAAACAACAATTTTTTATTAAACTACAAAAATAAAAAAGTCTATTCGTCTCCCCTCATATATGAGAGAAGATGAATAGACTAATACACATAACATCTTAAAAGGATCATTGAACACAATTCATCCTCCCCCATAGTCCGGCATTTACGGTGCCGGGTAGAAACTTTCAGGCCATATTCCTGAGGATATATGAGGAATTATTATTCGATTGTTATGTACATCATACCAATAAGAGTGATGAAAAGTCAACAAATATCGAACGATAAAATTAATAACCAATCTAATGTTCGGATTTAACCCTTGCTAAAAACTTTCTCTCATGCATAATGTTGGAAATAACAGCAAAAGCTAGTACAATTGCCCATAAATAAAGAAATCCATTAAACATACAGTACATTAGCTTCGGCCTTCCCACCAAAATTCATTCTCCGTTCAGGTTTACCGCCTTCTTAATAAGGACTGTGAATTCTTCCGGCTTGATTTCATCCATTTTTTTAACCCGTAGATGCCGCATGGTCTTTCCGCTTCCTTGCAATAAACTTTCAGTATCATACTCCATCAGTTCGCTTCCTTTGTGGAAACCTAGGTTAACATGATTCTTGGAAGCCTGAAGATAACAGACTAAGCCATTACAGGAATAATTGGGCATTGACCACTTGAACTCTTCGGTTAGATCCGCTGATGCTCCCAGAATAATTTTTCTCAATGCGCTGGTTATTTCCTGGATATTCTCCGGCAAACCAAAAATATACTGATCCACTGCTTCAATCTTTCTACTGCTTTCTGCCATACTTTATCTCCTTCATGGTTGGATATTAGATTCCATCGTGTTCAAGTTTATCTTCTATCTGTCTGAAATGATGCTCGTCGTGTTCCACGAAGATTGCCACCAGCTTTTCCGGTGAAAAATCACCTGGCTCATTTACTATTGTGAATCGCTCAGTTGAATCTATTGCTTGTAGCTCACCACTTAATTTTTTACGGGTTTCCGCAAAAACATCCATTACTTCCATGGGATTAAACTTATCAATATACCCTGTAGCCTCTGCGTTATAGGTATCATGATCAGGAAAAGGAATAAGCGTCTTGCCTTTTTTCATATCAGGTACCATTCTCTCCAGTATGAACTTATCCCAGTAAAACATATGACCAACAATCTCCTTAATCGACCACTTTCCTGGAGCGATTGGTTCAGTCAGAACTGCATCAGGAACTTCCTTCAGCTGTACGACTGTATCAATTGCACTTTCGTATTTGTCATAAACGCTCATTTATAAACCCTCCATCCTTACCGGTTTTTAATAAGTAAAAGAATCCCTACTTACTAATTTCGACAAACCTCTTTACATTCCTTCTTGGAAAACATGGCTTTTGTGATAGAAATTCAAAAATACTTGGGATCTTTTGCGGAAGAGAAAGAACTAAAAAGACCATCATTGCTATTTCACAATCTGATGGCCAATTCAGCTTCTTATTCTTTTTTCTCCGTGTCAGGATCTGTAGGGATAACCGGTTCTGCCGGTAAAGGACTGCCTTCTTTGGCACTCTTTTTCGAGAGCCGGCCTCTCCGTACCTGTTTGACCCAGAACCCTCCGTTAATCTGTTTTGGTTCATAGGAGATTATAAAGGCTTTCGGATCAATGGTTTTAATGGATTCGTATAGTGTCAGTTCGTATTTTCTCGGTGTTAGAATCTGCATGGCAAGTCGATCACCTTCCATCCCATAAGCATACCAGCTTGTGACGCCATAGCCTTTTTCCCTAAGCTTCCTCGTGAACTCGATATTCGGGTCGGACGAAATAACATTGACCGTGATATAGCCAAGTGCTAATTTTTCCTCGATTTTTGTACCTACGACAACACCAATCCCAAAACCTACCGCATAAGCTACAAGGTTCTGAATTTCGTTCAGATTGTCGAGTACCAGTCCAAGCCCAAGTACATAAATAACAACTTCAAACATGCTTACAACTGCTGCGATATACCGGCGCCCCTTCAGCGTTAAAATCATCCGGACGGTCGATAGTGATACATACACAATATTGATGATTAGTATAATAGCGACCATAGTATAAACATTACTTAGCACGATAACCCTCCTAGAACTGTTCCAGCTAGCAAACTTCATCCAATTATACGGACATCGTTCCCTTTATTTCTAATGTGTATGCTTTTTGTTTTAGGCCAAGAAGAAGGAAATTCTATATTTTCGTTGTGTTAGCCAGCCGCTTGTTCAGTGATTTCTTCCAATTTTCGGCAAGCAGTTCACATGAAACCAGCTCTGCAGCACGTTTCAAATCATCCTTCATTTCATGCGTAACCTCATTGCAGACAGCGATTGTCCATTGTGGGTACGGCCGCTCAATCAGATGAAGTTGCTGACCCGCTGAAGCTCTTCCTTCCTTTAAGACACGGAAATACCAGCCTGTTCGCCCTGTTGTCTGGATTCTCACAGCAAGGTCTTTCACATTAAAACGCCTTGCCGGTTTCCAGCAGGGTTTCCGGGGTTGAGCCACCTGGATAATACTTTCCCCAAACCTATAAGTATCACCAATACAAACGCTGTATTCATCTGCATGCACAAGGGAGAGGTTTTCTCCCATTCCGCCCGCATCAATGGTTTCGATTTCCAACTGTTCCTGCCAATATGAATAGTGACTTTCAGGGTAGGCAAACACAGCTTTTTCTGGGCCTCCGTGATTTTTCTTATCTGCTACCTCATCTCCCGTAAACCCTGTTTTGGAAAGCCATTGATCACCATCCACTATTTCTTTAAACATGCCACTTTTCCAGGATCGGTTCATGGGATCGGCCACTTTTACTTTTCCTGTAAATAATTTATGTACGTACGGTGCAGTCATAACTTCACCTCCTTCTTTCCCTATATTGTATCCCTAGTCGAAAAAAAATGAAACTGGCACGTTTACCTATTTGTAAACGTGCCAGTTCGTATCAGGTTTTGTTCATTGTCTTCTCTTTTAGCGCCGCTTTATTGATTTTACCGACATGGGTTTTTGGCAACTCATCAAGCAGGATTATTTTCTTGGGTATTTTATATCGGCTCAGCTTTTTCTCACAGTGTTGTTTAACCTCTTCTTTACTCAACTTCGAATTGGGAACCACGAAAGCTGCAACGATTTCACCCCATTTTTCATCAGGGAGACCAAGTACCGCCGCTTCACTTATTCCTTCATGAGACTCAAGCCAGTGTTCAATTTCCAGCGGATAAACATTCTCTCCGCCAGTAATAATCATATCCTTTTTTCTGCCTACAATATAAACATATCCTTCTTCATCCTGTTTTGCCAGGTCACCGGTATGGACCCAGTCGTCGACCAAAGTTTCCCCGGTCTGCTGTTCTTTTTTCCAGTAAAATTCAAATGCATGATTACCTCGTATTAGCAACTCTCCCACCTCATTGGAGTGAGTTTCTTGACCCTTCTCGTTGACGATCTTTATTTTGTTGAAGATCATCGGCTTACCAACTGAGCCGACTTTCCGTTCCGTTTCCCCTGGGTCGATAAAGAAGTTGTTAGGACCTGCCTCAGTCAGCCCATAACCCTCTTTAAAGGCAATCCCCTTGTCGCGGAAAGCAGTATAAATCTTATGTGGACACGGAGCACCTCCAGATAGAAAAACATTCATATCAGGGAATGTCGCTTGTTGGAATGCCTCGGTCTGAACCATCATGTGGTACATGGTGGGCACACATAAAACAATTGTGCATTGGTAGTTAACCAGATCAGACACAATTTTAGATGGATCGAACGCTGGGGAGATCACAACCTTACCACCAATGAGCAGGAGTGGTAGTGACAGAACATTCAGCCCTCCAGTATGAAACATAGGCAGACAGGTTAAGGTCACATCCTTATCGGTAAGATTCCAGCTGATGATGGTATTCGTTGCATTCCAGAGAATCGATCGGTGCGACAGGACAGCACCTTTCGGCTTCCCGGTGGTGCCTCCTGTGTAGATCATCGCAAGCGGGTCGGATTCCGCAATATTTTCAACCGGGGCAAATGAATGCCGGGCATGAAGGTCATTTACATAATCATTTGCATATATATCGATGATCCCGTACTCGGTCCGGACCTTTTTTATGTTTTCCTGGAATTCCGGGTGGACACCAATCAGGCTTGGCGAGCAATCATTTATGACGTAGCTCAGTTCGTCGATCGACAGCCGCCAATTGAGCGGAACGAATACCGAGCCAATCTTCATACAGGCAAAAATAAAATCAAAATAACTAACATGATTGGGGGCAAGCAGGGCCACACGATCTCCCTTTCCAATCCCTTTTTCGACAAAGTACTGGGCAAGATGATTTGCCCGCTCATTCAGCTCACTATATGTAAATTGTTCGTCTGTTTCCGAATCGATTACTGCTGATTTATCCGGGGACAGATTCACCCGGTTTTGAAACCAATCTACTGCATACTGCATCATGACCCCTCCGTTTGCAACCATCTTAATTATCGATATTATAATGCTGTAGAGTTACACGCTGGTTACAGAAAAGATATCTTCTTCTAAGTTGATAAAAAATGCGACGTAGTGCAAACTCAACGCTTGACTCAGAATGCTCTTTAAGGGTGCGTCTTTGTCGCTCCGGAAATACACTACGCTTTCCACGGGCTCGCGCTGAGCCTCCTCGCTCGCAAAGAACGCTCGTTGCGGGGTCTCAACGTCTTCGCTTTCCCGTAGGAGTCTACGCGTATTTCCTGCGCTAAGCATAGAGTTGATTGTAGTAGAAGGCAAAGAATTCAATAGGAAAGCGCCCCTGTAAGGGGGCGTATCATTGTTGGAAGCAAAATCCGATTTTAGTCGGCCTTCACTTATTTGCACTTACTTTGGGGTCTTCAGACTGTTACGTCCCATGGTGTGCTGTATTTATCCGCGGCTTTGAATAGTTTCCCTAATTAAACAGGAGGATACCTTTGCCAGTTGCATAGTATATCCATATTAATAATGGCATTAGCGTAAGCAATACGCTGAGACTCCTGCGGAAAAACGAGCCTAAGAGACTCCGCAGGAGCGGTCTTTGCGATCGAGGAGGCTTGTGGTGAGTCCGCGGAAAGCGAAGTGTATTGCTGGAGCGAAGCTCAAGCTATTTCTAAAGTTTTTAGTATGTCGCAGTTTATAGTTTATACGAAGGTTTGTTAATATAAAATTCGAACTACCTTATGAAAGGCAGTTCGAATTTTACATGCCGTATACACTTTTTTTATTCCCCTTACATCATGATTCCACCATCAACGTGCAAAACATGCCCATTTATATAGTCTGCTTCACCAGAGGACAGGAACAGATATGCATTGGCAATGTCCTCTGGCCTTCCAAGCCGTCCCATGGGAATCTGCTCCTTCATTTGGCTGATGACTTTATCCGGAACACCTGCTACCATTCCTGTTTCAGTAAACCCGGGAGCAACTGCATTGACATTTATCCCTTTTCGAGCAAGCTCTTTTGCCCAGGTTTTGGTCATACCTATTATGCCGGCTTTAGCTGCTGCATAGTTGGTCTGCCCAATATTCCCGTAAGTGCCAGACACGGAGGATGTATTTATAATCTTGCCTTTACCCTGAGCTGTCATTGATGGCAGAACAGCCTGTGTACAATGGAATACGCCGGTTAAATTGACATCGATCACCTGCTGAAACTCCTCTGGTGACATTTTTGACAGCATGGCATCCCGGGTAATACCTGCATTATTTATTAGAATATCAATCTTGCCGTAAACGGATAAAACCTCCTCAACCATGACGTTTACACTATCCCTGTCAGCAACATTGACTCGGATAAATTTGCAGTCAACACCCTCCTTCTTCAGTACTTCCTCTTGTTCTTTCCCTTTTGTTTCATCAAAGTCAGCAATAACTACCTTTGCTCCCTCACCAGCAAATGTCCTGGCTGCCTGTAGTCCAATTCCGTTCGCCGCCCCGGTAACAATGGCTACTTTATCCTGTAATCTATTCATCTGCTAACGTCCTTTCTGTTTTACTTCCTTTTTCGCGGTAAAAAAATCTTCCATAATTTCTAGTAGACCTGGCAGATCATCAATCACCGGAGAATGCCCGCTTCCAGTCAAATCCTTATATTCTGCTTTATCACCGTAATCCTCGATAAGCTCTTCGGTCATTTGCTTCGTTACAACCAAGTCTTCATCACCCCAGGCAATCAGAACAGGAATGGTAATGTCTTTTATTTTATCCTGACCCTGTGTCAATCCGTTATGGACATTGCTAATATTGAAGATATTTAATGAATGATACGTCTCAGCAAGGTTCCGCTGGGTTGTCATATCCTTTAAATACTTTTTATACCGCTCTTTTTCCGGTTTGTTTTTTCGATAAATTAGCATATCCCATGTTTGGCGAAGGAAATCATAATTATTCGCATCATACGCACCTTGCACTAGCTTAGTCTTGGTATCACGCTTTACTTCTTCCAATGTTGCAAGTCGTCTTGATGTATCAGGCAGGCCATTCTCACCGGTAGCAAAGTGTGGATATCCGCGTGACGAACCAGAAGCCAGCAGAAACAGCCGCTCGGCATATTCCGGATAATCGGCACAAAATTGCTGTGCCACCGTCCCGCCAAGTGACCATCCCACAATCGCAAATCCCTCCAACCCAATTTCATCACAAAAAAGTTTAACATCATCCGCGAAGTCTTTAATTTCGGTAACCGGCTGCTGATAGGATGATTCCCCGAAGCCCCGTAAATCGACTGCAAAAACTTTAAACCTTTCATCGAGCCCTTCAATCACCACATCCCAATGAACAGAAGAGGTCATATTGCCATGAATCAGCAGCACCTTCTCTGTACCGCCCTCACGTTCGCGGTAAGCAATCTCTTCCCCATTTGGCAGCTTTACTTTTTTTAAAGAAACTAAAGCCATTTATACCGCCTCCTTCGTATTTCCCCATTTAATAACATTCGCACCCCATGCATATCCAATACCGGCCGAAACGAGCACAACCGTATCACCATCCTTTAGCATGCCGTGTTCCTCGGCTAGTTCCAGTGAAATTATCTGATCCATCTGACCAATATGACCATAGTCTTCCAGATAGATAGATTTAGCCGGGTCCACACCCAGCTGCTCTAGTACATAAAAGTGAGCCGATCGTTTCATATGCAACATTGCCACATAGTCAATATGCTCTTTCGTAAGCCCGCTTTTATAAAGAGCTTTTTCCACACATGCGATAAAGTTTGCCATTGATTTTTGCTCCAGCCTTTTTTTCATCGCCGGAGGGTCTATTACATCAAGCTGATAAAGTCCTGCTTCAAGTGCTGCATGGGTAATCGGGTTTTTCGTTCCGCCTGTGGTTACTATCACGTCCTCTGAAAAGGACCCATCCGTAATCATATGGGTCTCCAGCAGTTGGTTCTGCACACATCCCTTCTGTAAAATAACGGCTGCGCCTCCTGCGGCAAGATTAAACATAAACCGGGTACGTTCGTTTTGATAGTTGATAAAATCCTCGTTCCGATAGCCACCTGCAAGTAGAACCGTCCGAATGTTCTCGTCCGCCGTCATCATGTCCTTGGCCAGCTTAAGTGCCATAATGGTGGTGCCGCACCGTAGTGCCGTATCAAACGCCCAAGCATTGATTGCCCCAATTTCATGCTGTAGCTTTATACCAGCAGTCCATAAAGGATATTCTTTATGTTCTTCGCCAATATAAATCACAAGGTCGATTGATTTCGGATCGAGATTAGCTTTAGCCAACGCTCTTTTGGCTGCCGTAATACCCATCGCACAGGTATGGTCATCTTCACCCGCAACAGGTTTTTCCTTAATCCCCAACTTCTTTTCAACCACTTCAAGCGGCAGTCCTGATTCTCGTGCAATTTCCGTGGAAGTCATTTTTTTCTTCGGGATGTAAATTCCCGTGCTTACGATACCAATGGGTTCCATAAAAACCACCTCATTTCTTTGCCAGTCCGTTATACCTGCCCCGGAATTTTGCCTGAAGCGTCCCGACAATTCCTTGTGGAAAAAATATTACTGCTAGGATGTATACCGTTCCATATAGAATAATCCAACGTTCAAAAATCCAGTGAACATTTGCCAAATCTGACAGCCAGTGGTGAGCAAATTCCACGAGACCGGCTCCAATAAGCGGCCCCACCAAGGTTCCAACACCACCAATTATCGTCATAAGCAGTGCATCCAATGTCACATCTACTGCAAATACACTTGTATCAATAAACCTTAGTGTTAGAACATACAGGACACCAGCAAAACTTGCAATCACCCCGGCAACAACACTGACAATGACTTTATAGTTAAGCACTTGATAACCAAGTGACTCCGTACGATCCTCATTTTCTCTGATTGCCACCAGCACCTTGCCGAGTGGTGATTTGGTAAACCGCCTGAGCCCGAAAAAGAATACCAGCAATGACAGAAGACAAATCACATACATAACACCCGAATCGCGCAGGAGATCAGGAATCATAAAGGTGAAACCTTCTCCCCCACCAGTCAGACTGGTCCATTTCTCGGCTGCGACAAGGAACAATCCAGCAAGAGCCAGCGTCAGCATGGCATAAAAGTGACTTTTCAGCCGGAGAGTCAAAATGCCGGCAATAAAGCTGATAATTGCAGCAAATATAAGTGCAATTAGAACCCCAATAAGAAGTGACATTATTGAAGCTTCACCATTACTAAGCATGATGGCAGCTGAATAAGCTCCGATACCAAAGAACATAGCATGACCGAACGAAACGATTCCCGTGTATCCGAGAAGGAGATCATAACTCATGGCAAATATGCCAAAAATAAAAATTTGCATAATCATAAATAGTACACTGCGCCCGGTGAAGATAAACGGAACGATAAACAAAGCAAGCGCTATTGCCAGATAAATCCATGTACTTGTTTCCATACGACGTAACATCATTGTTCATCTCACCCCTTCACCTGAAATAATCCCTGCGGCCGGAAAACCAGTACCGCAGCCATCAAAAGCATATTTGCTGCAAGCGACAGAACCGGCACATAATACGCCATGAAAGCCTGGGTCAATCCTACAAGCAGGGCGGCAAACAGTGACCCTTTAAAACTTCCCATACCACCTATTACCACCACAATGAATGCTAAAATAGCGAACTCCAGTCCCATTTCTGCATATATAACACCTGAATATGGTGCCATCAGCATTCCACTCAGCGCTGCCATAGCTGCTCCAACCATGAAAACAGCCATAAATACCATTCGTATATTAATGCCCAGCGTTTGAACCATTTCCTTATTCATAACACCAGCCCTGACAATCAGACCAATCCGCGTGCGTTTCAAAAGGAACGATACTGCTGAATAAATCAGAATTCCAACTACGATTATAAACAGTCGGTATTTTATAAGAATGATATCACCAACCATAAAACTTCCTTCCAAAAATGCCGGTGGTTGTGCCGATCGCTGTTCCGGTCCAAATACTACTTTAATCAGCTCGCCAAGGACCAGCATGAGTCCAAGTGTTATCAGAATCTGTTGGACATGATTTCCATATACTGGACGGATTATCAGATATTCAGTGATAGCGCCTAGTATCAGTCCTGTAATGATAGCTGCCAGTATTCCTGCTATGAAACTACCGGTGGTGGTGTAGACCCAAACACCACTGAATGCCCCCCAGACAAAAAGTCCTCCGTGCGCGAAATTAAGTACATCCATTAATCCAAATATAAGTGTAAGGCCTGCTGCAAGAAGGAAAATAAGCATGCCGGTTGCAAGCCCGTTGATGGTCAAACTCATAATTAAGTCCATATAGTTTCCTCCCTACGCAATCCCCAGGTATTTTTTCATAAGTGCTTTATCGCTCCGCAAATCTTCCATTTGTCCGTGATGAACTGTTTGCCCATCGTCAATGATATGAAACCGATCGCCGATTTTGCTTGCCATCATAAAATTCTGCTCGACCAGAAGAATAGTCGTTTTCTCCTTCATCTGCTCAATGGATTCCATAACCTTTTCTACGATGATAGGTGCAAGTCCTTTACTCGGTTCATCTACCAGTAGCAGGTCATTTTCATTAATGTACGCCCGCGCAATCGCCAGCATCTGCTTCTGCCCGCCACTAAGCTGACCACCAGGCTTCTGCCAGAACTTCTTCAAATCCGGGAAAAGGTCCAATATCCACTCCATCCTATCGGTTGTCTCCTGATCCTCTATTTTCATAGCTACGCGCATATTCTCACCAACGGTCAAATCTCCGAATATGCCCTGATCCTCAGGAACATAACCTATACCTTTTTTAGCTATCGTGTGCGTTTTCTCGCCTGATATCTCTTCCCCTTTAAATAGAACGGAACCTGCGGACGTCTGGTTCAATCCCATGATTGTCCGCAATGTCGTTGTTTTCCCGGCACCATTCCGTCCAAGCAGAACTGTCACTTCTCCAGCAGGTACTTCAAAAGAAATATCATGCAAGATTTTATATTGCTGGATGTACGCCTCGACCTGTTTTAATTCAAGCAAGCTGCTCATCGTACATCCCTCCCAGATATGCTGACTGTACCGTCTCATTTTCAACGATTTCTTCCGGACTCCCCTTTGCAAGAAGCTCACCATGAAAAAGAACGAGTACTTCATCCGACAAATCCATTATCATATCCATCTTGTGTTCAATCAGGACAATTGTCCGGTTTTCTTCATTCTTTATTTTATTGATCACCTCAATAATAGCGGGAACTTCTTCAAGCGCCATACCTGCAGTCGGCTCATCAAGCAATAGTACCTCTGTTTCCAACGCCAGCAGCATTGCCATTTCCAGCTTCCTTTTTTCACCGTGTGCTAGGTTCACCGCCCGAAGCTCTTCCTTACTATCCAGGAACACTTTCTTAAGAAGTTCCCTTGCCTTTTCTTCAAACTGCTTATAGTGCTTAAAATGGGCGAGCATCTGGTAGCGTACCTTAGCCTGTGACTGAACAGCCAGCCGGACATTTTCCAGCACCGTCAGATTGGGGAAAATATTGGTGATTTGAAATGAACGGCCAATCCCCATCCGTGCCCGTTCTGTGGTGGAAAGTTTAGTGATTTCCTTCCCTTTGAAAAAAATACGGCCACTTGTCGGGGAAAGCTGACCACTAAGCAGGTTAAAGAAGGTTGTCTTACCTGCACCATTCGGGCCGATAATTGAAGTGAATTTCTTTTCCGGTATTTTAACAGAGACCTTATCGACAGCCTTGTGGCCGCCAAATGCAATCGACAGGTCATTCGTTTCCAGTATTGCTGTCATGGTTTATCCTCCTGTATCAATTACTTTCGAAAACATGGCATAGGAAAGATTTGTACGCTTACCCGTTGAAACAAACCCTCGCCCGAAGGCAAGGGTTATAGTCCAATTTCTTAGTCTTTCTCGTTCTTAATCGGAGGTGCAGTCTCCTCAGGTGTCAGCACCCGTTTAAGGACAGGAACCGGGTAATCCACGCCTTCTTTTTCCTCAAGGGTTATCGCATACAATGACTGTAGTGCCTGATGGTCTTCTGGACGGAATGTCATCTCCCCTTTTGGTGTATCAAAGCTCATTCCTTCCATTGTATCAATCAGTTTATCGGCTGTTGCATCACCTTCAGTCTTCTTAAGCGCCTCTACAATCGAGATAGCAGCACTCATTCCACCTGGGGTGAATAAATCAGGAACTGCCCCGTCATACCGTTTTTTGTGTTCTTCGACAAGCCAATCATTAATTTCATTATCAGGAAGTGTATGGTAATAGACAGTGAACCCTTCCATTCCAACGAGCGCTGACATTGTAGACAAGGCGGCAATATCAGGAGCACCGGTGGTTATTTTAATGCCCTGTTCCTGAAGTTTCATATCCGCAATCTGGTTCCATGGTGAGTTGGCACCGGCCCAGACAACGAATAAATAGTCAGGGTCTGATTCGATAACCTTTTGTATATTTGCAGTGAAGTCTGTCGCAGTTGCTGCTGCATATTCCTCGTGAATAATTTCAGCACCAAGATTGACTGCAGCTTCTTTAAACGCTGCAACTCCATCCCTTCCGAATGCTGAATCCGGCGCCAGTGTAGCAATCTTAACGCCCTCATCTGCGATAGAGGCAGCCGCTGCAATCGCGTCCTGCGAGGAGTTACGAGCAGTTCTGAAAATGTAATCATTATATTCAGAACCAGTAATACTGTCGGCAACCGCTGGCTCAACAACCATAATAGTTTCATATTCTTCCGCAAGTGGCGTTACGGCCAGCGTATCCCCTGAGCTTGATGACCCAACCAGAAAATCTACATTTTCCTCTTCAAGCAAGCTTAGAGCCTTCTGTCGTGCAACTTTCGGATTGGTTTCCGTATCTTCGTAAATTACTTCAATCTTTTTACCTGCAACTTCCATTGTTCCATCTGTTGCGTATTCAAGACCCAGTTCAAAGCCGCGCTTTGATTGTTGCCCATAAGCTTCAAGAGCCCCGGTAAGTGATGCCAACATACCGATCTTGATGGTTTCCTTGCTTTCGTCCCCACCATCCCCAGCTGCATTTCCATCTCCGCATGCTGTAGCAAGAACAGTTATCAGCATTACCGCAAAGGCAAGGCCAATTATTCGCTTTACATTCATTGCTTAATTCCCCCTTTGATATATTCGTTACATCTTACTGCAATCATAAAATCATCCGGTTACAGAGGAGTTACAAAATCCCAAAACTAAAGCGCCACTCTTCTAGGGCAAACATGACTAATGCGGTATACGGTTGCATCATTAATTTTCCTGCGGTAAAAAAACTCCCCTGACATGAGAGCATATCAAAGGAGTCGAGTTTAGTAGGTTTTCAGTTCTTCAGATTCAATAATCATGTTATACATTTCATTCGTTGGGTCCATCGGCCGGATTCCCAGTTCCTGTTCCAAAACAGAAACGCACTTCTCATACCACTTAATCGCCTGCGGGCGGTTATTATTCCGATAATAGCTGTACATCATGAGCCGATATGCTTCTTCCCATGTATTGTCGATGGCCAGAATCTTGGTGCACCAGTCAATACAGACATTGAACTCCTGCAGGCGCACCGCAACTTGGGCAAGCTTTTCAGCCCCGCGCGAATACAGAAGCTGCAGCCGCTCACGTTCCGAACTGCACCACTCAGCAAAACGAGCATCGGACAAGTAATCACCTTTATACATAGATAGAATTTTTTCAAGCAGTTCTTTTGCCCGGGAATCATCCTTTTCCTGAATCCCCTGTAATATTCCTTCTTCGAAAACTATCGAATCCAGATAGTAACCCGACTCCGGATTGAGTCCATATGCACTGCCCGTCCGTTTAATGAAAAATGATTCCTCTCGTGCTTTCCGTTCCGGCTCCAGCGCCTTCAACAATGCATTCAAGGTAACCTTGAATGTTTTAGCAGCAGTTTTCTCGTCATGGTGCGGCCATAACTTCTGGAAGATTTCCTCCTTGGAAATCAGTGTATTTCTTCTGGTAATGAAAAGTTCGAACAACTCTTTCGCCTTACCACGCTGCCAGTCGCCAGGCTCAAGCGGTCTGTCGCCAAGCAATACTTTTAAATGGCCTAGTGTCTGTATAGTAAGGGTATAGCCCGGGTGACTCTTCACCGATTCATCCACTCCCAATTCAAACATTAATCGGGACACGAACGCCGGGGATATCCCTAGATCCTTTGCTTTCAGCAGCATTGGTGCCACATTCTGGATATCGGCCGGGCCAAATGTTGTACGCTTTTTCAGAAAAAAGTCATATTCACCGGTCTGCATAATGTTTAAAAGCGCTTCCATTTCTCCCGTAAAAGAACCCTCATTATCTTGCTGATGGGCGATAAATGCCTTCCAGAACGTAGTCACAAGTTTTCCATACTGATCTCCGCATGCGTTGAACTCCTGGTAAACTTCTTTAATCACCCGTTCAGCCTGGTCGAAATCCTCATGATAGATTTCGGTGATTCCCAAGCCCAGTTTTATCAATGCACTGAGCCAGCGATCCTTTACCTTTTCCGTCTCATGGAGTCCTTTATTTGCCATTTCTTTAGCTTTCTCGTACTGTTGCTTCTTCCCGTATAAAATCGCAAGACCCATATAGGGTTCAGCTTTTCCTCTTGAGACATTAATTTTATCCATTATATCGAGAGCCGTTTCATAACAGTTGACTGCAAGACTGGAGTCGTATTGGTTAAGCAGTTGAACTGCATGCCCCATCCGCATCCAGCCGCAGGCCTCCACAAATGGTGACTGGATATTCAAGCCAAGTTGAATACCATCACTCGCTAGCTTCTTGCTGGACTCCGCCTCTCCCATAAATGCCTCTATTATAGATAAAAGAATATCGGTTTCACGGTGTGACTGCGGAAGACGTTTGACTGATTTAGCTGCCTTTTTACGCTCAATCAGTATTTCTTTTGCCTTTGCCAGACGACCTGTTCGAAGGTAAATCCGCGCCTGAAGATTACTTTCCTCCAATGGCAAATCGAGCTTTTTAGCCCGGTTAAACCACTCCTCCGCCTTTATTGCCTGTCCGGCGTTTATCAGGTTTTCGGACATTAACTGGTACAATCTTGCCATTTCATCTTTCTCTGCGCCGGACTTTTCGCGCATACGAATTGCCTGGTCCACATAGCGTTCGGCAATATCCGGCTGAATCGTATCCAAATAAATTCTGGCTTTTCCTTCCAGTGCCAATCCTGCCGTATAGTAGTCGTCCTTACAATATTCCAGCACCTGATCATAATAGCGTTCTGCCTGTATATACCCAGACCTGTAACGTTCGATTTCACCCAGGTAAAAGTATAACAGGGGATATTTATCCTTAATGTTCACTGGAAGCTCATCCAGAAGGTCATAAAGATGCTGCAGTCTTCCCGAACGCAGCAGTTTTGTTCCCTGCTTATACAGTAAATGGGCAACCGTATCGTACGAGCGGACTTTACGATAATGGTAGAGCGCCGTTTCCGTATGATAAATACGTTCATAATATTTCGCCGCCCGAGTATGAAGATTAGTAAACTCTTGCGGAAAATTCTTTTCAAGTTTATTTTCCAAAAAGGTTCTAAACAGGGCATGGTACCTGTAGTGACCACCGTCGCCTTCCACGATGAACAGGTTTTGTTCCACCAGTCCAGCCAAGATTTCCTCGGACCCATTGATTTGCAATACCTCATCACTGATATCAGCAGTCAGTACATCGATCACACTTGATTGAAGCAGAAACTGCTGGATAATCATCGATTGCTTGGATAACACCTCAGACGCCAGATAGTCAAATAAGTCCTGCAAAGAAGTCTGCCTGTTTTCCAGGACGTGATCAATCGTAGTCTCTGACTGAATATGCTGGACAAACATACTGAACGCAATCGGCCATCCCTCGGTAAATTGATGAATTTTCTGTAAGTCTTCATCCATAAATTCTACCTCGTAAATATCTTCAAGCACATGTTCCATTTCCTCTGATGTCAATACAAGTTCTCGTTGGGAAATGTCAAGCAAATCCCCCTTCATCCGAAGTTTTGGAATAATACTCCACTTTGGCTTTTGACGAGTTGAGAGAATGAGATGGAGGTTTTCCGGTATATATTCAACCAAAAGACTGGCCCACTGATTAATCTCAGCTGAATTACCTGCGTGGTGAAAATCATCCAGGATTAGAATTATGTCTTTTTTTATCTCCATAACCTCATTTATAAATGCAGATACCAACGACCGGATTTGCTCAGCGGATATGTAATGGTCTAGTTGTTCAAGTTCGAGCAAAATCACCTTGCCGAATGAGGGGTATTTGGATCTCAGGGCATGAACCAATTTATTCAGGAAGGGAAGAATATCGTCATCGCTCTGGGAAATGGAATACCAGCATGTTTCTGGACATGTATCATGCACAAACAGTGTCAGCGCCGTACTCTTTCCATATCCTGCCCCTGCATGAAGTAAGGTGAGCGGATAATTAGCCGAATCGGTAAGCTTACGGTTTAAATTTGCGCGCCGTAAAAAACCATCCTTAATCGGCGGCGGGCTAAGCTGGCTTTGGATGATTGGTATTTTTCCCATAACCGTACCTTCTTTCTAAAACTTCAATCTATTTTTATTCTAACATATGATGAGCGCAACAAAATAATTTATTTCATTAGAAAATCTATGGTATAGTGTTAAGAATATTAACGAAGACTTTGGGGGAGAAGAGCATGAGTAAAACCTTTAAAAAGGCCACCTTTGCCGGCGGATGCTTTTGGTGTATGGTGAAGCCGTTTGACCAGTGGGATGGGATAGAAAGCGTTATTTCCGGGTATACAGGCGGGCATACAGAAAATCCATCCTATGAAGATGTAAAACGCGGAGATACCGGCCACTATGAAGCTGTTGAAATAACGTATGATCCTGAAAAAATGCCATACGATGAAATTCTCGAAGTTTATTGGCGCCAGATAGATCCTACTGATGACGGCGGGCAATTCCATGACCGTGGTGATTCCTATCGTACAGCAATTTTTTATCATGATGAAAACCAGCAACTGGCAGCAGAAAAATCCAAGCAAGCTCTTGCAGACAGCGGAAAATTTTCCAAGCCGATTGTAACAAAAGTATTGCCAGCGTCTACTTTCTATCCTGCTGAGACTTATCACCAGGACTACTATAAAAAGAATAAAAAACATTATGAAGAAGACCGTGCCAAGTCAGGCCGTGATGAATTCATAGGGAAAGTATGGGAAGAGTAGATTTCACATCTACTCTTTTACAAAGGTTTAAGCCTACCCATGCATTATATCTGCAGGAACATTATCTGAGTCTTTTGTAACCTGCCACTCTCCGTCTATATTGACTACGGTCATTTTGCCATCAAAAGTCAATTCATCGACGACTTCATTTTCTTTTGTTACTTCTATCGTTATCTCATATACAAGTTTTATTTCCTCCTCTGACCCTGAGTTTCCTCCTTGACGGCCAAGAGTTATATCCTTCACGGCGATATCTGCCTGCCGTGCTAATGCAGCAATATAAGGTCTCCCCATTATTCGGTCCAGCAAGTCTGATTCCAATAATTCTTTACTCGCGTATGGTGCAGCTTTTTCTTTAAGATACTCCATACGTTCTGCTTTCTTTTCAGGAATCTCATCGTGTTTTATGGTATATGTATCGGTTTTATAGCTTTTTCCTACATCTATAGCTTTCTTGAGATTTTCCTCGTTCTCTGGTGCACAAGCAACCATCAAGGAACCTAAAAGAATCAGCAGCATTAGCATTCTCACATTATCCTTCCTTCTGTTTTAACATTCTCCAAGATCCACCCCCACATGGAAACTCTTTTCGTTAATCAATTTTGTTAAGTATAGTATAATAATCATTTACACAGCCAACAACAGTCAGGAGCGAAATAAATGGCAAACAGTGAATCCCTTACACCCCTTAAGACACTATTATTTTGTTTTCATGCTACTAATACGATTATTATCAGCTTTCTTCCTCTATACCTGAGATTCAAAGGACTGAACGGAACGGAAATCGGTTGGGTGCTAGCGGTAGGTCCACTTGCCACTATTTTCGCCCAGCCTTTCTGGGGCTATCTCAGTGATAAGTACAAAACTGTTAAGAGAATGCTGGTAATCTGTATTATCGGTTTGCTCCTAAGCAGTGTTGTGTTCTTTCAGATGGAAACTCTTATCGCCATTATTCTTGCTGGAGCAGTATTCTACTTTTTTACGTCACCAATTGGAGCTCTTGGAGACAGTCTCGCCCAGCGCCGAGCAGATGATTTAAATATATCATTTGGAACAATCCGAACCTGGGGGTCGATCGGCTTTGCCACTTCTTCACTAATTGTCGGCCAAGTTCTTTCTCAGATCGGGGTCCAGTACATGATATGGCCGTACCTGTTCTTTGGCGTTTCCGCACTTATCGTTGCTCTGAAGCTGACTGATGTAAAAGTAGAATCGGATCCCATACAGTTGAGTGATGTGAAAAGACTGGCACGGAACAAGCCGTTCATCATCTTTTTGCTGATGATTATGTTTCTTACCATTTCACATCGGGCGAATGACAGCTTTATTGGACTATACATCGCACAGCTGGGGGGAAGCGAAGGGTTGGTGGGCCTAGCCTGGTTTCTCGGAGTTGCAAGTGAGGCTGCCGTATTTGCTTTTGCCGGACGTTGGTTTCGAAAATACCATACGTTCGTTTTTATTATCTTTGCCGGTGCTGTCTATAGCCTCCGCTGGTTTTTGTACGCCGCGGTTGATGACCCGATGTTGATTGTCGCCCTTCAGGTCCTTCATGGGCTTACATTCGGTGTTTTCTACCTGGCAGCATTCGAATATGTAACTCGCCTGATTCCGGAAATACTACAGTCGACCGGACACCTGGTTTTCTTTGCTGTCTTTTTTGGAATATCAGGGATAATCGGCTCACTTGGTGGAGGAGCTTTAATCGATTCCTATGGTGGGGGCACTTTATACTTCCTGATGGGCTGCTGTGCTCTGATTGGCACACTCGCCCTTATTGCATATCACCTGCTGCCGTATGGAAAAAAAGCACGTGGTTGACGTAACATATGATTATCAAAGCCTATCCCAAAGTCTTTGTTAGTGAGACAAAAAGTATAAACTACAAAGTAACAGCGAGGTTGATTTCCGCTTCAGGCAGTCGCTTTCACCGCTCCGGGTGCAAGGTCAACATCTGTTCAAGCTAAAGCTTTCACAGTGTTTCCTTTGCCGGGGGCTTCGGATTCGTGCTATTCCCCCAGGAGTCTACGCATTCTGCCTGCACTAATAGGCGTTCACCATTTGATAAGATTAAGAGGCCAATGTAAATACAATATGAATCAGGCTCAATCCAGCGAGGGAAATACATGGAGACTCCTGCGGGAAAAGCAACAGCTGAAAATCCCGCAGGAAGTGGTTTTCTTCCGAGGAAGTTGAAGCGTTGCCCGCGGAAAGCGGAATGTATTTCCGGAGCGAAGCTACGAGAAACGTCACAGTTTCACATCAACTGCAAGGGTTAAAGCCCAACAAAAAAATAACTTATCAAAAAACCCCTGTTCCGTTAAAACGGAACAGGGGTTTTATACTAACTTAAGAATATAAAGTACAATACAAAGATAACAAACAACACATACATAATCGGGTGTATTTCTTTGCTCCGGCCTTTTAAGATCATGGTAATCGGATAAAAAATAAAGCCGATTGCAATTCCTGTTGCGATACTGTAAGTCAATGGCATAGTTACAATCACAAGAAATGCTGGTACAGCAATTTCAAATTCATCCCATGCAATGTCTTTCAACGATGATGCCATCAGGACACCAACAATGATCAGGGCTGGAGCGGTTACTTGAGCTGTAACGACGCTCAGCAATGGTGAAAAGAACAAAGCCAGCAGGAAGAATCCTGCGGTTACAACAGAAGTGAATCCAGTTCGTCCGCCTGCCCCTACTCCTGCAGTTGATTCAATATACGAAGTAGTTGTTGACGTACCAACTACAGCTCCTGCTACAGTTGCAGCAGAGTCGGAAAATAATGCTTTTCCGGCACGCGGCAGTTTATTATCCTTCATAAGCCCCGCCTGATTGGCAACTGCAACGAGTGTTCCTGCAGTATCAAAGAAATCAACAAATAAAAATGTCAGGATAACAACAAGCATTTCAATCGTAAAAATATCACCAAAATGGGCAATTGCCGCTCCGAATGTTGGCGCCAGACTTGGAACCTCACCTACAATTCCACCCAGACCATTAGGGGCATCAATTAATCCGAAAATAATACCAGTTATTGCCGTCAAAATCATTCCGTAAAATATGCCGCCTTTAATATTAAGGCTCAGCAAAATAACGGATACTACAATACCGAAAATCGCAAGCAGTACAGTAGGTTGAGTCAAATCTCCAAGTGATACCAAGGTGGCATCGTTGCCTACAATAATGCCGGCACTCTGGAATCCGATAAAAGCAATATAAACACCAATTCCTGCTCCAACAGCATATTTCAAATGTGCTGGAATAGCATTAATAATGGTTTGCCGCAGGCCGGTTAGCGTCAAAATAATAAATATAAGTCCAGAAGCTAGTACACCAGCCAGTGCTGTTTCCCATGGAATACCATATCCAAGGACTACCGTATAAGCGAAAAATGCGTTAAGTCCCATACCTGGTGCAAGGGCAATTGGATATTTTGCGAGCACACCCATGATCAGAGTACCAAGTGCGGCAGCGATTGCAGTCGCAGTAAATACTGCTCCCTGGTCAATCCGGGTCACACCTTCAGGCAATTCCTCAATCCCAACCAGAGCCAAAGTCGCTGGGTTAACGAAAAGAATATATGCCATCGCGAGGAAGGTTGTCATTCCTGCCATAAATTCTGTTCTATAATTAGTTCCAAATTCCTCAAAACGGAAGTATTTTTTCAATGCTCTCTCCCCCTCAGTAGTAGATAAATTAAGACAAATACAAAAAGCACCCTTGATGGACAAGAGTGCTACTAAACTACGCAGGATGAAGCAATGCAAAACAGACATACGCCTGCCGCCATTACTGTTACCTGCGTAGTCAGACCATTTACGGCGGTCTGGTAGAAACTCATGGGCCATATTCCCGAAATTATACGCAAGGTGCTTATGCAATTTGGAAATCTACAACTATTTTACTACCATATTTCGACAAAGTCAATCAAAATACGAACATTTTATTGTTTTATATCTATATTATTCGTTTATTCCCACTCTATGGTAGCGGGTGGCTTACTGGTGATATCATACACTACACGATTAATATGTTCGACATCATTTACAATCCTAGTTGATATTTTTTCCAATACATCCCATGGAATACGTGCCCAATCGGACGTCATTCCATCAATGGACGTAACTGCTCTAATTCCAATAGTGTAGTCATACGTACGGGCATCACCCATTACCCCTACACTTCGGAAGTTTGGAAGCACCGTAAAATACTGCCAAATATCACGGTCAAGACCGGCAGTCGCTATTTCCTCACGTAGAATTGCATCAGATTCACGGACGATTTCAAGCTTTTCCTCAGTTACTTCCCCTAAAACACGAATTGCAAGACCCGGACCAGGGAACGGCTGACGCCATACAATCTCTTCAGGCAGACCAAGCTGAAGACCCAACTCACGGACCTCGTCTTTAAACAAAGTGTTCAACGGTTCAATTAGCTCAAACTGCATGTTTTCCGGCAGCCCGCCGACATTGTGGTGCGACTTGATTGTCTGGGCAGTGTCAGTACCACTTTCAATAATATCGGTGTAAAGGGTGCCCTGTGCCAAAAAGTCTATATCCTTGAGCTTTGCTGCCTCATCATCAAAAACATAAATAAACTCGTTACCGATTATCTTCCGCTTCTGTTCAGGATCATCCACGCCCTTCAACTTGGACATAAATCGCTCAGCTGCATCCACTTTGATGATGTTCATGTTAAAGTCATCGGCGAATGTCCGCATTACATCATCCGCTTCGTGCTTCCTCAATAAACCATGGTCAACAAAAATACATGTCAGCTGATCACCAATCGCCTTATGGATAAGCGCTGCAACAACCGATGAATCCACCCCGCCGCTCAGTGCACAAAGGACATTTCGGTCTCCCACTTTAGTACGGATTTTTTCTGCTTCCATCTCAATAAAGTTCTCGATAGTCCACTCGCCCTTACAACCACAAACATCGAACACAAATTGTTTTAGCAGGTGATTTCCGTATTCGGTGTGACGCACTTCCGGATGGAACTGTACCCCAAATAAATTACGTTCTTTGTCACTCATTGCAGCAATCGGGGTCGACGCACTCGTTGCATCTACATCGAATGACTCAGGTGCTTCCATTACTTTGTCACCATGACTCATCCAGACTGTCTGATTCTTCGGTGCATCTCTAAAAAGCACCGGGTCCTTGTTCAGATCAATCATCGCTTTACCATATTCCCTGTTAGCCGCTTTATCTACCTTTCCCCCAAAGTGCAGGGCCATCAGCTGCATACCGTAACAGATACCGAGAATTGGAATATCAAGGTCAAAGATTTCTTGGTCACAGCGGAAACTATTCTCATCGTATACACTATGCGGTCCTCCCGACAGAATAATTCCCTTTGGATTCATTTTCCGGATGGTTTCTGCTGTTATTTTGTGCGAGTGCAGCTCACTATAAACACCATGCTCACGAATTCTACGAGTAATAAGCTGGTTATACTGGCTTCCGAAATCCAAAACTAAAATCATTTCATTTATTTCCATGTTTACCGTCTCCTGTCTGCCACCTGGGTATTTTTGATTTGGAAAACCTGGCTTGTGAAAGCCTTTGTTGCCTTTACTTTCTGCAATAAACAATAAAAAAACCCGGACTTGCCTATCATGTAGCACAGTTCAACCGCTACACAAAGGCAGAAAATCCGGGTGATTAAAAATAATCATATCCATAAAAAAGGGATTTTTCCGCCTTCATAGTCAGAGCATTTACGGTGCCCCGGTAGATACTTTCGATCCTTATTATCGAGGATATACGAATGGCGTTTATTCACTTAGTGTTATAATTTCTTATCCCCGGACTGGCCCGGAGCCTTCAATATTATCTCATTCTACTAATCATCTTTAGTACGGTCAACCCATTATCCGCTTAATTAAATTTTTCCATAATTGGCTTAGATTATCTGCGGCATTGTTGTCCAGATTATTCCGGTACAGAATACGCTCGTAATGGGCCGTTAATTGTCCCATCTCATCTGTGTTATACCTGGAGTCAATTCGTCTGGAGTATTCCCTTAATGTTTGACCTTCGTCTTTTGCCAGTCCTTTTACTGCAAGGACCTTCAGCAAATGGTGATATACTTCCTGATACGTTCGCTGATCACCATGACGTTTAAATTTATAATGAAGATAAATCGACTGCCAGCGGAACCGGGTCCGGTAAAGAACATAAGCAACAAGAAGCAGAACGGCTGCCCCTGTTAAAACATACCACCAGTTTACGGTGAAGTTGCTGTTGCCGTCGTCGTTATTGGCTGCGGCAGCTGCATTTTCCTCCGGCTTTTCAACCTGTTCTTGCTGTTCTTCCGGTGTCTGTGGCACTTCTACATCAGTTTCCGGAGTAGCACTCGCCGGATCTGCTTGAAATTCAGCGGGGTTTGAGAAGCCCTGTGTTGGCTCGAAAGGTACCCAGCCAACCTCTGGAAAATAGACTTCCACCCATGAGTGGGCGTTTGCATTTGTCACTTCATAAATATCATGTGCATCTGCAGATTCTCCCTGATCAACGACGGTGCCGGCCGTAAATCCTTTTACCCAGCGGGCAGGAATATCAAGCGTACGAAGCATAACCACCATTGCGGTAGAGAAATTGTCACAATATCCTGCCCGTGATTCAAACAGGAACTGATCAACATAATCCTGATTCTCTTTTGGAACTGGGACGTTATTTATCCGATATACAAACCCATTCTGATTGAAATAGGATTCAATTGTCTTAGCGGCATCATACCGATTTTCCGTATTGGCGGTAACCTGTGTAGCAAGCTCACCGACTCTTTCAGGTAATGACTCAGGTAATTGTGTATACCGTTCCTTGATTGCGGCAGGGTCTTCCTCTCCTGCCTGGCGCAGTTTACCCACATTATACGAAGGGCGGTCATAGGTGATTGTAAACCTGTCCAAATCGGTATTACCCCCGTTTTGCCATGCCTGTATAACGCCAAATTGTCTATCCAGCATAAAATCGACGTTCTTGTCCGTCTCCACCCCTGAAATACCGTATGGATAAACCATCTTATCAATGGAGCCCCTATTCTGGAAATCAATACTTGTTTGAAATTCTTGCGTTTCCACGCGGGCAAGATTCAGATCGATTTCGTCACTGGGCTGCCGCTCAAAATTCAAATCCGATGAACGCTCCCAGCCCTTGCCGGTATAAATATCCTTTGACTCAATCCGCCAATAATGATCGTCTTTGGCCGAGGCCTGAAATACCGGAGTGTAACTTTGGACAAACGACCCGCCAAGTCTCGAGTCATTTGTTCCATAACCCACTTTCTGAATTCCTGCACCACCGCCAGAGCTTCCGGCACCATCAGCAGCACTTCTCAAAAACGGTACAGGATCCGGCCATTGCGGACTGAACTTTGGTGCTGCATAGCCAATCAATGTGGAAAAAAGCACAACTGAAATAATGGGTATCACCCATATCGGTGCATTTCTAGCCCATGAAAAGCGAATCGCTTCCCGGTCTATCTCTTTAAAAAAGTTGGTAATCCCGAGGGCAACAAATGAGAAAATAAACGTCCGTACGATTGCTGTGTCAGCATCATACGCGGTAAAGGTATCAAGCACTGTCAGATAAATGAATGTCAGTATTACAAATAAAAATATCTTTTTCATGACGATGAACCAGTAATGGAGCAAATAGCTCATCAGCCAAATCAAAATCAGAAACAGGATACTGCGGAACATTGGAGTTAGTTCATACCATTCCTGATTGATTAACACATTCACATTGAAACCAATTTCAGTGAACAACTGGGTGACCCATGGCTTACTCAAAAATGGATAGACCAGAAACAAACTATGAATAATGAATACCAGCCCAAAACCTTTCAGGGCCATTGATAACCACCATTTAATCTCAAGCATGGAAATCAGGAAGCAAAACAATGTAAAAAGAATAAACACTGTCAAGTTGGTTACGTCCCCCACCACATTCACAGGATACAGCCACTCCAGAAACAGGATGAAGGCACAGATGTAAAGAACTGCCGTGTATAACATTGGTGTTTCGTTTTTCATGAAATGTTCACCCCAACCATTTCCTGCATAAGTTGTTTTTCAGTCAATACGTTAACTACTACGCCTTCATATCGAAGTTGCTGAATAATATTATTTTCGTACCGTGAGATTAATGAGGAAGCCTGAATAAACAGAATAACCACCCTTCTGGACCGCTGTTTAACCTGCTGAATTGTTTCCTGGAAAGTCTGATCCACATGTGTGGTCACTAAAATCATATTTACACCCGAACCGATTTTCATCATTTCTTCTTTCAATTTCATAGAGAATGGGCGTGCCCCTTCAGGCTGTACCTTTGTCAGATACTGTTTTACCCGTTCCTTCTTGACCGCATTATTCTGAATCGGGAAATGGGCAGTCTCCTCACCGACAGCTATTAAACTGACCTGCGAGGAATGACGTTGAATAGTACTTATTAAGGACAAAGTAAGCTCGATTCCAGCCTCAAACGCAAGCTCATTTATTCCTTCATGGTTACAAGCATTCAGGATTATAGCGGTATCTGTGCTTTTTTCCTGTTCAAACTCCTTGGTGATAATTGTATTCTTCTTGGCAGACTGCTTCCAGTCTATCCAAGAAAATTTATCACCCGGCATATACTCTCGTACACCAGTGGCCACATTTGTATTTTTAAGATTCCTCGCATACGAAGATAACGAGCCCTGTTCAAAGCTGTTAATATTTTCGGTAAGATGTACAGGCTGCTCATCAGGAACAGCAATGATTTGATCTTTCACATAGAAAATCTGTTCTTTTTTAATAAATCCGAAAAAGTCCCCGGTTCGTACTCGAATTGCGTGAAGTTCGTGTTCCCCGCGCGGTACCTGCTCAATGGTATACGGCAGTTCCATATGGCGGCGGAAGCCCGGAAAAATCAATTTCTTTATCCTCCGCTGAACATGCAGCTTTTCCGGCTGATCCATGTAACGGTATTTCTCTCGGTGACTGAATGCCTTCTGGAGGGTATCCGGGAATATTTCTTCACAAATACAGTAGTACAGCGGATAAGGTGTCTTGCGATGAATTTGCAGGGTAACGGCCACACGGTCACCTGCCCGAACTACATGATGGGAAAGCTGGCGGGTGACCTTCCACTTCTTAATGGGATAGAAAAGCAGTCCAATGTGATTAATAAAAATAGGCAAAAATCCGAAAAACAAAAACCAGCTCACAAACCCTCCCTGAAACATTGCATAGGAAAATAAAAGAACCAGCAAAAAGACGACAAAACTTAATTTGCCTATAAATCCAAGCATGCCACGCATCAATTAAATTCCTTTCGTATCGGGATATGCGTTTTGTTAACTACCTGTTCAATTACCCGTTCACTTGTAAGTCCGTCATATTTTGCTTCTGAGGTAAGGATAATCCGGTGACTCAACACAAATGGCGCCAGATACTTCACATCATCCGGTATGACATAATCCCGCCCATGAATGTACGCATACGCCTTCGCAGCTTTCATCAGAGCGATGGAACCACGCGGACTTACCCCCAAATACACGCTGGCATGATTTCGTGAAGCAGTTACTAGATTTATAATATACTGCAGAACGTTTTTATCAATATAAACTTCCTTTACTTCGTCCTGTATTTGGATGAGTTCGTCTTGGTCAATCACAGCAGAGATTGATTCAATTGGGTGATCTTTTGAAGTACGTTCAAGCATTTGGAGTTCCTGATCTATTGACGGGTAGCCCATTTTCAGTTTTAGGATAAACCGGTCCAGTTGGGCTTCGGGAAGCGGATAAGTTCCTTCATACTCAATCGGATTTTGGGTAGCCATAACAAAAAACGGTTGTTTTAATGGGATAGTATTGCCATCAACCGTTACATTCTTCTCTTCCATTCCTTCAAGTAGCGCGGACTGGGTTTTTGGAGAGGTACGGTTGATTTCATCAGCAAGCACCACATTTCCAAGAATCGGTCCACCACGGAATTCGAATTCCATTTCTTTTGGATTATAGATTGATATACCTGTCACATCGGACGGAAGCAAATCAGGTGTGAACTGAATTCTTCTGAAATCACAATCAAGTGACTTCGCCAAGGTCCTGACCAACATTGTTTTACCGACACCCGGAACATCCTCCAGGAGCACATGTCCCTGGGCCAAAAGGGCTACCAGACTAAGTGTTGCTGCATCCTCTTTTCCAATCATGACTTTATTTATATTCGTTAAAACCTTTTCTATCCTTTCGTTGTATACAGCGGTGTCTTGCATCATATTGCGTAACTCCTTCCCAGCTACAATCCTATAAGATTAGTTAACTTAACTATACTAAAAATGTCCCATGAAGTAAAAGCAGAATTGTAGAAAAACTTAGCAAATCGTCTCCAATTTAAGAGGGTTGCTAAGTTTTTCTGTCAAAAGTTACATATTATGCTATTAATAGTATAAAAACCATTATTTGTTGATTTCTTCTTTCTTATACCTGAGTATCGGATTTTCTTTGGATCCAACCCAAATTTCAGAGCTTTCAAGCTGGTAAGCAAGCTGGAGTAATTTATCCTCTCCCCCTTTAGGAGCCATCACCTGAACACCCAACGGCAATCCAGCCTCGGAAAGATGAACCGGAACCGACATTGCAGGTTGCCCGGTAAGGTTCGCAAGCTGTGTATGCGGTGTATAAGTCAGGCTGGGCAGGAACATATCATAAATAAGCTGTTGCTGCTGTTTTGGATTACTGTCCTTCATCTGCCTGCGCAGTTCTTCCTGTTTGGCCGGTGAATGATTCAGTTCCCCTACTTCCGGCGCAGTATTGGCAGTAGCAGGTGTTATATAAAAATCATAAGTCTCATGAAAAGCAGTCATTTTTGCGGCAGCCTGATCCCAAGAGGCAAGACTCGCCGAAAATTCTGCTGCGGAAACCGACTTGCCTGCCTCATGAAAGAGCCAGGTTTCTATCTCCACATCTTCGGGCGTAACCGACCTGCCCAGTCCCTGCTCAATTTGGCTTAAAACATTGGAGATTTCCCCACTGTTCATCAGATAATAGTCACGCATTAACTGAACCCCATCCATGTCAGGTTCCCTCTCCTCAACAATATGGCCTTCTTTTTCCAGCCATTTGACAGTCTTGATGACGGCATCCACTGCTGCATCTGACACAAGGGTGTCAACTGGCGATTTTACAGTATACGCGACCCTTAATTTTCTGTTGAAAGGAAGCTTCATCGTTTCTTTATAACTGCCTGGAAACAGCGGGGTATTAAATGCTGCTTCAGGCTGAAATGTCTGAAGTTCATCAAGCATGGCGGCACTATCCCTTACCGTACGGCTTAACACAAAGTCGATTGACGCGCCCTGCCACTGCCGTCCAGTTCCAGGCCCAACAGGAGTGCGACCACGTGTTGGTTTTAAGCCAAACAGCCCGGTAAAAGAAGCCGGTATACGAATAGAGCCACCACCATCATTAGCACCAGCCACCGGAACAATTCCGGATGCTACGGCCGCAGCTGACCCACCACTTGAACCTCCGGCCGAATGGACAGGGTTCCATGGATTACGAGTTGGCCCATACAATTCAGGCTCAGTTATATTCTTCAGTCCCATTTCAGGGGTGTTTGTATGGCCCATAAACAGAAAACCTGCATCCCGCAGTTTCCGTACAAAATTGGAATCCTGTTTGCTGATGCTCGATTTTAAGAGCCGGGCACCCGCAGTCAGCGGTTCCCCCTCCAACGTCTGGGATATATTTTTTAATAGTAAGGGAACGCCTGCAAATGTACCATGGGTATTGTATCTTCCTTTTTGCAGGTCACCCATTACACGCGCTGTCCGTTCATGAATAACTGCATTCAAGGAGGGATTGACCTTCTTCAGCTGCTGGGTACTAAGATTAACGAGCTCTTCTGGCGTTGTATTTCCCTTCCTGATTTCATTTGCCATTTCCGTTGCGTCCATTGACAGATATGTTTTAAGATCCATAAGTTCACCTCAGTTAAACTAGTTCTACCTTCATTGTACCATGCAAAAGTGTGTTATCCTTCTGAGGTGTCTTTATCTTCCGGCCGCTTGGGAGATTCCTCTTTTTTCCACGGTGGGTCCCCGAACTCGTGAAGCTTCGTGTTTATTTTAAAAATCGAATACGGAACTGCAAATGCAGCAAACGCACAGATCAATTCCGCCCAGTCCGGCAAACGGTCAAGTATACCTTCCCACATGATTATTTACCCACATCCTTGTTTTCTTTCGTCTGTTCTGCAGCACCGGTCGACTGGAGGTTAACTTCAGCATTAACCGTTATACGGGCCTGTGAAAAATAATTTCTGCCTCTGTCCCAGTTCTCTTTAATTTTTTTCCATTCATTATAGTGATTCTGCCGGTAAAGTTGGCCTATACCTAAAATGTCTACTCTCAGTTCATCCTGTGCTTTTTTAAGCGTATCATCAGCAAGTTTTTCGATAACTTTTTCTGTTTTTTTCACTGCTTCTTTTCTAATTTTCGCTGAAGCAAAGCTTGCTGTACTAAAGGTCTCTGCTATTGTTCCTTCAACTTTTATATCAATCGAAACGGCTGCGTTCTGCGGATTACTGTCCTTGATTTTCACCGCATTATTAGATTTAAGGATTTCAATCATGACCGGATACCCATCCATCATAATTTCCAGGGTGCCGCCTTTAACCTGTCCCATCAGGAGGTTATAGCCCTTCGTTTCCAGAGCGTTCAGAACGCCTACCATCTGATCATTATGTCCCTGGAACACGCTAAGTCCTTCGTAATCCAATTTTTCTCCCATTTTTCTTACTCGTGGAAGTACAAAACTCATTTTACTTAACAAGAATTTGTGAATTTGTCCAATGGTTACAGGCTCAATAACTTCCGCATTTTTAAAACTGTTCTCCATGATTGACTGAAAGTAGAATACCGGCAGCTTTTCGGCCTTAGGCTCAGTTTCCAAGATCTCTTTTGCAGGACCATCGGAAATAACCACATTTACGACACGTCGCATATTGTAGTTGCGAATAACCAGATCCATTGCATTGGAAAAGAGGTTTGGCTTACTTGCAAGTTCACCGGATACGATGAACATCTGCAAATGCTGAAAAAATGGCGACCTGCTTGTTAATGTAGCCATTTCGTTCTGAATTTCATACAGACTGTTTCCGGTCGATGATAGATTAAAAAAACCTTTTGAATCGCCACCGTCCCCTCCCCCGCCTGGCGCTCCCATTGCTGATGGAACTGCAAACTGATTGGTGACAGTGATTTCAGGTTTATTCTCCTCCTCGCCTCCTTCTTCCGCCAGGTCAACCGCCATTCCCACTACAAACCCCCGCTGTTCTATTTCCACACGGTCCCAGCATCCTGTTAGTAAAAGAACAATACAAAGCAGCGTTGTTATTATAGCTAGTCTCTTATCACTCATGCCCTTTCACTCCTCGGAGTTTTGCAATAATAAGTAATAAAAAGGTCACAAGGGTCGTCATGAAAAATCCATAATACCCAAGAAAAGATCCAAATGTTCCAAGCTCATTTTCATCATGCGGTATCATTCCTATCAAAAAGATAAGGGGAGACAGCATAAAAACTACTTTTTCTTTTCTTACCTGCCTGAATACTGACTGAATTGCCATCAGTGCTGCTCCCAATGCCATAACTGTTGTGTTGAAAATAGCCATAATCCAGATGACAAAGAAAATGGACTCAAAGCGTTCAAAAAAACCACCGGGTATTTCCACATTTTTTGCCAGTTCAATCGTAGGGAATTGCAGGTTCGCGGTTACCAGATTCCCGAAAACTCCGATACACATGATATAAAAGAGAATATAAAGGACTACTGCATAGGACATACCGATTGCAGCTTTCTTCGGCATGCCTTTTGGGTCTTTTACTAGAACCGAGAAAAAAAGTATGATTCCAAATCCAGTAAACGATAATATGCTATTTTTAAACGCGTCCAAGTAACTCCCTATATCTGTTTTAAAAGCGGGCAGCAGATTCTCCATCTTGAACCACCCAGTAGTAAACAATACGACAGAAAGTGAGATAAACACAATGATCGGGAAAAACATCATATTTATCCGAAACCATCCGGCCTTTGTTCCACATACTGCATATACGACTACCAGCAGAAAAGTTAGCCCAATCACTGGAACCGGCGTCTCCTCAAATAAATATTTTGACGAGACCTGTGCAATCACCCGCATTTCATACGCCGCAATTAAAACTCCAAGTGTAGAGAATAAAAGTGTCATGCCAATTGCTCCAGGCCGGGAGATAACCTTGGAAGCATACTCTAAAAATGGCTGCTGCGGAAACCGTGAACCTAGTTTTCCAACTAGCCATGTCAGAAAAATGACAAACACACCTCCAACCAGCAATGAAATCCAGCCATCAGCCGATACTGTATCTTCCGCAATACTTCTTGGCATAGTTAAAATCCCTACCCCGATTACGATGGAGGGAATAGCAATCAAAATCTCATTATCGGTAATTTGCTCATCACCATATTCGAACTGTCGCATTGTATTTATCCTTTCTTGTCGGCTGATGTGCTGTCTTCTGGTTTTAGATATCCTGGCCGGTTGGTCAGCAATGGAATCGGAAGGCGCAGAACCAGATTACGCCAGTCTTTATAAAAGCTCGGCGCAAAAGGAGCCGAATACGGTACTCCGACGCTTTTCAAATTAACAATATGAATATTGATCATAATGTAGGCAAGAACAATTCCATACAATCCCAGAATCGCTGCAGCAATCATAATCCCAAACCGCATTAATCGAAACGATATCGCGACACTGTATGAAGGAATCGTAAACGATGAAATTGCGGTGAGTGCGACCACAACGACCATGACAGGACTGACTATACCAGCACTGACCGCCGCTTCCCCGATTACCAGACCGCCGACAATCCCAATTGTCTGCCCGATTGTTTTGGGTAGTCTTGCACCCGCTTCACGCAATAATTCCATGGTAAGTGCCATCAGTATGGCCTCCACCACAGCTGGAAACGGAACCCCTTCCCTGGTTGCGGCGATTGAAAAGGCCAGCTTGGAGGGAATCATTCCCTGATGGTAAGAGACCAGAGCAATATAAAGAGACGGCAGGAAGATGGCGATGAAAGCGGCCAAATATCTTAATGACCTGATAAAGGTCCCCATTGACCAGCGTTCATAAAAGTCTTCGGGTGACTGCAGCGTATTCCCAAACGTTGTCGGTGCAATCAATACAAATGGTGTACCGTCCAAAATAATGCCGACTTTCCCACGCATAATTGCGGCTGAAACCTTATCAGGTCTTTCGGTATTAATAAACTGCGGAAAAGGTGAAAGAAAACTGTCCTCAATCCACTGTTCGATATAACCTGATTCTTGCGCATCATCCATGTCGATTGACTTTAGCCGGCGGTTTAGCTCTTTGACAATATCTGGATGAACCAGTCCTTCAATATAGGCCACAACCAGATTCTTCTTTGATCGCCGGCCTACTACGTGTGTTTCAAAGCGCAAATTCTGATCACGTATATGCCTGCGGAGCAGCACTGTGTTTGTCCGCATATTTTCCGTAAAACCTTCACGGGGACCCCGAATCAGTGTCTCCGACTGCGGCTCCATAATTGCACGACTTTCCCATCCTTTTGCATCAATCACAAGGGCCTGTTTGACCCCGTCGGCGAAGAGAATCGTACTTCCATACAGCAATGCATTGGAAATTTCTTCAAATGATTTTACTGCCTTTACACTGCTTAGAGAAATTAGTTCAACTTTTAACGCATCAAGCAGTTTTTCACCTTTTTCTGTAAGTCCCTGTTCTTTTGCCTGAAACTGAAGATTTTTCAGTACAAAGTCATTTATAAACGCCTTATCAACCAGACCATCGATAAATAGGACTCCGCAGCGCTGCTCTGTAACCCCTACTGTAAATTCACGGACCACCAAGTCATTAGGATTTGCGAGCAACTCTCTTATGGCAGAAAGATTCTTGTCCAGTTCCTTTTCAATATCAGCGGCTGACTCTTTTTTGTCTTTTTCTTGTTTGCTGGTTTTCCTGGAAACTATGCGGCGACCCATAACAATCCCTCATTTATGTAGTGACTGGATACAAATACACTATCCTTTTTAAAATAACTCCTCCTGTACTTTTTATACTATAAATGGCCGGATGAATAAGACTCTTTAATTAACGACAAACTAATATTAAATTTAAATTTTTGATGAAAAGCAAAGGAATGATCTGCATATGGAAACTAAGATCAGCAGTATACCGCTGACCTCAGCCGACTTATCATCGTTATGGAATTCCTACCAAATTGAAACGATGGCTATTTGTGGAATCAGTCATTTTCTTCAGCATGTGGAAGACGCTGAAATACAGACTCTTACAGAGAAGGCACTGGCGTTAGCGGAAAGCCATAAAACTGCAATAGTTGGGATACTTAGTGAAGAGAATATTACTATTCCACACGGCTTTACGAAGGAAGATGTGGACGTGGAGGCCCCTCGCCTTTTTTCGGATACACTATATTTAGAGTATCTCCTGAATTCAACCGAACTATATCTTAATGAATACTGTACTTCTTTCTCAATGGCAGACCATGATAATACCATTGAATATTTCTCAGATGTTATCCAGGAGTTAAAAGAATTCCAACTTCGCGCGAAGCAGGTTTCAAAAGAGAAAGGAACTTATCTAAGAGCACCAAAAGTTCCCTTTCCAGAACATGTCAGCTTTGTTAAAAAACAAAATTTCCTGTCAGGTTGGTTTGGAAACCGTCGTCCATTGCTGGGACAGGAAATTGCCCAGATTTCCTATAATGCGAAACGAAATGCGCTCGGACTTGCGCTAATGCTTGGGTTTAAGCAGGTGGCGAAGTCGAAAGAGGTCCGTAATTACCTTGAAAGAGGCAGAAGTATTTCTCAAAAGCATTTTGATATATTTTCTTCGATTCTGAAGGATGATTATATTACTAACAATGCGACCCCACATCTGTCGGAAGTTACCGATTCGACCGTTTCCCCATATTCCGACCGACTAATCATGAGTTTTATATCGACCCTGAATGGAGCAGGATTAGCGCAGTACGGGAAGGCCATGGCAGCAAGCCCTAGACACGATTTGGGGGTTCACTATTCCCGATTGAGCGCAGAAATCGCTCATTATGCTGAGGATGGAGTAAACCTTATGATTAAAAATGAATGGTTGGAACAGCCACCTATTTCTCCAGACAGAGATAATTTAGCGAAGCAGAGATAACTATGGGGAAAAGGTATGGAGTGAACAACGACAAAGTGGAAAAATTGATGTGGAGTATTGCTCTTCCGGGGTTTGGACAACTGCTTAACAGAAAATATATAAAAGGAATACTTTTTATTGCACTGGAATTTTTAGTGAATGTTATGGGGAATTTCAATGAAATCATTTTACTAAGCTTTCATGGAAGGATTTCTGAGGCAATAGCACAAACGGAATATCCTTGGCTTATGTTCTATCCGTGTCTTTATTTTTTTGCTATGTGGGATGCCTATAAGGACGCAGAAGGAGAAAGCAAACCGTACGCTTTCCTGCCATTTGTATTCTCTGCATATATGGTAACAGTGGGATGTATTTTTTCACCGACCTTTACCCTCTTCGGTGTTATGCCAGGTCCAGTATTTCTTCCTATGCTTTTCCTGTTGCCGGGATTGCTGATTGGAGGAATACTTCGGTGGATATTCCTGCAAAGACTTGAACATAATCATTGAAAAAGGATCCTCACCCCGTGTTACGGAGAGGATCCTTTTTATCAAACTTTCTTTCGGCGTCTGAGTATAATACCCAGCAGAATAAGAAATAGCACAGCACCACCAACTGCAATCATCAAATAACGATCACTAAAAAATGAATTTGTCTTAACAGCTTCAGAATCACTGTTGACTGCGGTGGCCTTTTCATCCTTTACTTCTTTCAATTGGAAGGTGTCAATTAACGAACCATCTGAACCGACAACATGCAACTTGCCTCCACTTTCAATTTCTTCCGTCACGTAGTCACTCTTTTTGTGGGTAAAAAATAGCTCTTCGGAAGTCTCAAATTCTTTATCGCTAACTTGGAAAGTAGTGTGTTCCGGGATCGAAGCACGTGTAAAGTTCTCAAATCCATAGTCCAATAGATTCATAGTATCGTCATACGCTCTGGTCTGTATATCAGCGTTCAGAGTAATAACAATAAGACTGAGGTTATCCCGCTTGGCAGTTGTAGCTAGCGTAAAACCAGACTGGTTGACAAACCCGGTTTTTCCGCCTGTTACGCCTTCATATGGAATCTGCCGCAGCATTTTTTGATGTGCCAGAAGTGTTGTATCCCACGTTTCCCCGTGCCACTCCAGCCGAACAGTTCCAAAGATTTCCCTGAAAAGTTCATTTTTTATGGCATACCGGGTAATCTTCGCAAGGTCCTCGGCTGTTGTCATATGATTGGGGTCGAATAAGCCATGCGGATTTTCAAAGTGGGTGTTTTTGACACCAACTTCTTCTTTTAGATACTTGTTTATATCCTCAGCAAACTGGTCTACACTGCCGCTTAAATGTTCAGCGATCGCGACCCCAGCATCATTTCCTGAGTTGATGATAAGTCCTTGAATTAGCTTCTTCAGCGGAACCTGCTCACCAGGTTCCAGGAAAACTCTGGTCCCCTCTACGTTTCTGGCTTTCTCACTGACTGTAACAATATCATCCAGGTCACCAGTCTCAATCGCATAGATAGCTGTCGCAATTTTAGTCAGACTCGCGGGATACATAGGTGTATCAGCATTTTTTTCATAGAGTACGGAACCTGTTTTGGCGTCGATCATGATTGCAGCATTACTAGAAAGTGAAGGTGGCTCACTGGCTTCATCTTCTGCAGCATTGATTGTCATTATAGGATTAATTGTTAGTAATGTTATTAGAATTATTATCAGCTTTCTCACCGGTCACACCCGCTTCTTTTTGAAGTCATTACCTCCATTGTATAGTATTTTTATTCGAATTTTGTCGACGTTAACTAATTGTTAATTATTTGTAACAGGAAAATTCAGGATGGGTTAGTATAGGATGTCTCCAAACTTTGTACAGCGGGCATCGGGTGGAGATTAAACTCTATTGTTCCATTGGTAGCTGAGTTACTGATTTCTCGGATTCTCATTCCGTTATTTCATATATTTCCCTCGATAAAAACATGATTTAGGATCCTGGTTCCGTTATTAGCCTTTTTTACCTATAAATTCTATTAATAATGCTCAATTAGCGGAACCAGGGTCAAAATTTCCCCTTTTGGAACCACTTTTTTCCCTTTTAACGGAATGAGGATCTGCATATGAATAATATAGGACAAAAAAAGACCAAGCCGCTATGCGATTTGGTCAGTTGACGGGCAATTTTATTTGTCTCCATAACTTACTCCTCTGTCCCCTCTTCATTCAGCTCCACACCTTCTAGATCAAGCCAAGAGAGCATTTCACGCACAACCGTATTGATTTTCGCATTGACCATATCTTTTCCGTACTTTTTCTTGGCTCGCTCGATATTAGTTGCTACTTCCTGATCAAATGCAATAATCGGGTCATCACTCTCAAGTTCATTAAATAATTCAATCATCGCTTCATTTCCTTCAGAAATCCGGTCGATTGCTTCGCTATATTTATTAAGGTCTTCCTTATTTGCCTTCATATGTATCACCCGGTCATAGTTTGCCCGGAAAGCTTTATTTCATTATGGATTATGGTTATATTTCAACTGTCATTCGCTTCCTCCACCGGGTCCGCCAAGAGGACTTCCTCCCTTTTTGTCTTCAATTCATAGCCTCATCCAATCTTAACTGAAATGGAAAATCCTGACAGCTACTGTCAGGATTTTTCTTTTCGTTTTATTAAAAGTCATATTCTGCTTCTTTAGCTTCACGGATTTCCTGAAATGTTTTTGAGAGTACTACCATATCTTCCGCCAAACGGTCTATCCGCAATAATACATCATCGTTAACAATTTCTTTCCTATAAAAGTCCATCTCTTCGATAAACACATAGGTCTGCACCATTTGCGCCTTCATATACGAAAGAATCGGTTTAAGCTGCTGTTCAGCAATCAGATAATGTTTTGCTGAACCTGCTGTCACAACCATGCCCACCACTTTATCGCGAAACGCATTGACCGGGAGTAAATCAAATATATTTTTCAATGTCCCCGGAATGGATGCCTGGAATATCGGCGTGCCAATTATTATGGCATCTGCATCCATGATGGTTTTGGTTATATATCCGGTATCACCTTCGTATTCGAGATAATTTCTTCCGTCACTGAACTGGATATCATAGTCAGCAAGGTCCAGTAAGTTCACTTCATGTTCCGGGTACTTTTCATTTACTTTTTTTATGGTGTAATTCATTGCTGTTCTAGTTTTCGATCCGACTACAGAGCCAGAAAGACCAACAATTTTCATGCTTTTCCCCCCCCTATTTTTTTGCCGTGTATTTTCTGATTGCTGGTAAAATTTCGCTACCAATTATTTCGACATTCTTCTTCACCTTATCAAACGGCATACCACCAAAATCAATCTGTGCGATGTAGCGCTGATGCCCAAATTGTTCATGTTGGTAAAGGATCTTTTCGATGATTTCCTGTGGGCTTCCAATATTCATGACATTATGCGGGTCAATGCCCTGTGCAAAATGCTGTTTCGGAAATCCTTGTCCGTTTGTCAGTTTCATGCCTTCGTTAATATGCGGATACATGTCCCTCAATGCCTGCTGGGACGTCTCGGCAGCATAGAAAAAGCCTGCTGTGGCGACTGGAAGTTCTGCCGGTTCAAACCCACGACTTCTTGCTGCGTCACGATAGGCGTCGATAGTCCGTTTGAATATTGATACTGGACCGCCTAGATGCGCCATAAACATTGGAACACCAGAATATCCTGCTTTTCTGGCACTTGCTGGCGTGCCACCTACCGCCCGCCAAATAGGCAAAGAGCCATCCTTAGGACGCGGAAGAACCTTCGCATTTTTAAGTGGCGCCCGGAATTCCCCGCTCCAGTTAACCACTTCTTCTTCATTTATTTTCCGAAGCAAATCAAACTTTTCTTCAAACAATTCCTCGTAGTCACGAAGATTATACCCCAACAGGTCAAACAGCCCTACTCTGGATGCACGTCCAGCCACAATTTCAGCCCGGCCCTTTGAAATTAAATCAAGCGTTGCGAAGTTTTCGTAAACACGGACAGGATCCGAGGTGCTAATAATAGTCGACGAGCTGGCAATCTTTATATTTTCGGTTGCTTGGGCAATCGCTGACAGTACCAGTGCATGCGCCTGTGTCGCGAAATACTCCTGATGACTCTCCCCAACACTGAAAAAGTCAATCCCTGCCTGTTCAGCAAGCTTTGCATATTCAATAATCTCATGAACTCGTTCCCCTGCTGAGACTCGTTCACCTGTAAATGGATTTGGAAGATGGTCCCCCAATGTATAAATACCAAACTCCAATCCTTTATCCGGCTCTATTCTATAATTTTTCATATATATCAAACCTTTCAGCGAAAATAGCTTATTTAAGATACAGTATCAGTTTATAACATATAGGAATTTACTCACAGAAGAATGCTCTTTTTAACGTTTATCAATAATTTTATCGAATAGTGGGCAAATTACAGGATAATTCTAACCCTGCATTCAACATGAAAGGAGAACAATATGAAGAGATGGGTAATGATTTTTATAGTACTCTTTATGGTTTCCGGCTGTCAGGATAACCCTGATAAGGATGAACCTGCAGAAAACGGCAACCAGACAGAAAACAACGAGAATAACGCTAATACTGAGCAAACCGGCAATAAAGATAATGATAAGAATTATGAGACTGTCCAATTTAAGGAGTACCCCGGGAAAATCGCACCGGAATTTTCGGCAAAAGAACTAACAGAACCACCCTCGGGTAACTGGTTAACCAACGGAGGGAATCTTCATAATGGCAGATACTCCCCACTTGGTAAAATAACGACTGAAAATGTCGCGGATTTAAAGTTGGAGTGGGTTACAAGTCTGGGATCGGGAATGGAATTTAAATATTCTGGTGAGTCCACGCCAATTGTATATGAAGGTGTCATGTTCAACATTACGGGTGCCAACGAAGTATCCGCAATTGACGCTAAAACCGGCGAACTTATCTGGCAGTATAAGCCAAAACTAGCTGAAGGACTGGATACGGTGTGCTGTGGATGGACTAGCCGCGGAGTCGCAGTCGGAGACGGAAAAGTTTTTGTTGGGCTTCTGGATGCCAGACTGGTAGCGCTTGATCAGAAGACCGGTGAAGTATTATGGGAAACCCAGGTTGATGAATGGGAGAAAGGATATACCATCACAAGTGCTCCACTTTACTACAATGGAAAAGTTTACACTGGTGTAGCCGGTGGTGAATTTGGAATAAGGGGTTACATGGCCGCATATGATGCAAAACTAGGACGACAAATATGGCGAACCTATACACTCCCGGCCCCTGGAGATCGTGGATCAGAGACCTGGCCAAAAGACAGCCGGGGATGGCTGACTGGCGGAGCACCCGTCTGGCAGACCCCAGCGGTTGATCCGGAACTTGGAACCATTTATTTCGCGACAGGTAATACAGCCCCAGATCTGGATGGAAGCAACCGGAAAGGGAATAATTTATATTCCGACTCAGTCATGGCACTGGATGCAGATACCGGAGAATATAAATGGCATTTCCAGGAGATTCACCATGATATATGGGACCTCGACCCGGCAAACCCCGTCGTTTTATTTGATGTGAAAATGGACGGAAAAATGCGGAAAGGTATCGCACAGGCTGGTAAAACAGGGTGGGTTTATATTTTGGACAGGACGACAGGTGAACCGCTAATCGGCATTGAAGAAAAGCCTGTGCCGCAAAGTGAGAAACAGAAAACATCACCTACCCAGCCATTTCCGATTGGTGATGCATTTGTCCCTCAGACAGTAACGAAGGAAGATGTAAAAAAGGACCTGCCAAAAGATTTCAATGGGAAGATCGGAAGTATTTTCACACCTTTCTGGGACAAACCGGTTACAGTTAAACCATCTCCGCAGGGTGGCGCTAACTGGCCACCATCTGCCTATAACCCAAATACGGAAATGTTTTATGTGCTCGGAAATGACAACTATTTCGCCTATGCACATTACGGTGAAGAGGAACAAGAAAAATTTGAACAAGGTAAAGAATACATTGGAAGTGTTTGGCAGCCTGTTAAGGACTCCCCAAGCCGCGGAACCGTGACAGCACTTGATATTAAGACCAATAAAATTGTCTGGCAGAAGAACTGGGATACAATCGCATACAGCGGTATTTTAACAACCAAGGGAAATCTGATATTCACCGGACATAATGATGGCAGGATTATTGCCTACAATGCCACAAACGGTAAGAAGGTATGGGAATTTAAAACAGACGCAGGAGCAAACGCACCGCCAATCACCTATGAAATTGACGGAAAACAGTATATTTCCATTTTCTCAGCTGGAAATACACTTGCCGGAACGAAACATGGTGACAAAATTTACACCTTCTCCCTTGAAGGAGAGTATAGTTCCCTGGAAGATATACCACGTGATGATATCAACGCCCCACCAGAAAAAAATGAAGAAAATAAGGAAAAGCACGGCGACGATGAAGCAAAGAGTGAAAATGGTGGAGGAACGGTATCAACTGGAGCAGACATTTACAAAGGAAATTGCCTGGCCTGTCATGGAGCCGAAGGAGCGGGCGGTCATAATGGCCCTAACCTGCAGGACAGCAAGATGATTAATGATAAAAAAGCGCTGATCGAGCAGATTAAAAACGGCAGCGGTACCATGCCACCTTTTAAAGATACGTTAACGGAAGAGGAAATTAATGCAGTAGCTGAATACCTGATGAGCCTTTCCAAAGGTGAGGAGTAAATAAATGTGAAATCGCCTGATATGCAATGGTTTTCGCATAATATGGTCGCATAATTGCCTGATTCGAAGCGATTTTCGCCTAATTCTGCTTCAAAATCGCCTGATAACAATATTAAATTTCAAGTTTCTGCCAAAAAGGAATCACTGAGAAAGAGCATTTTTCAAGCAGTGGAGCAAATCCATAATGGCACATACTCCTAACATGCAAAAAGGTAATCTCCCCTTTAAAAGGACGATTACCTTTTTAATTTATTCACCAGTAGTTTTTTCAGTAAGCGATATATGAATTAAACGATCATCTTTTTCACTAGGCTCCCCGCGACTGTCATGATTACTTGTAATCGTGAAGAGAGCATCCTCATCGACAAGCACATCTCGGAGGCGTCCGGCATCATCGAAGAATTCGCTAGTTCTCCCGCTTTCTGGATTGTACGTGAAGATTTTCGAGCCTGCCAGTGATGCAATATATAACTGTCCGTCATAGTAAGCCATCCCTGCTGGTGCCCATGTATCATCACCCGAGTGTTGAAGCGGAGTCACCATATTATCTGCTTCTTCATCACCTTGAATAACTGGCCAGCCATAGTTCTTACCAGCTTTAACTAAGTTAATTTCATCATGGCCAGATTCTCCGTGTTCGGAACTATAAAGGTTATCCTGTCCATCCCAAGCCAGCCCCTGTGGATTTCGGTGTCCATACGAGTAAACAAAGGAATCCTTAAACGGATTATCTTCTGGAATTTCACCGTTTAAATCCATACGCAGAATCTTTCCAGCTAAACTGGCCTGCTCCTGTGCCAGGTTTGGCTCTCCAGTATCACCAGTAGTGGCATATAACATACCATCTGGACCTATCTGAATCCTGCCGCCATTGTTAATATCCCCGCCAGGGATTCCATCCAAGAGAGCATTCTCTTCCTTCCAAGTGTTCCCCTCCAGGGTAAGTGAGACAATACGGTTCAATGCTTCACCATTTTTTTCATACGTATGGTAAGCGAAAGCACTCTTTGAGGATTCAAAATCAGGAGCAAGCGTGAATCCAAGAAAACCACCCTGCCCTTCATGGAGAATTTCTTCAGAGAGTTTTACATCCTGAACTTCCACAATTCCCAAATCCCCCTCAATTTTCACTACCGCACCATCACGCTGGCTCAGAAAAAAAGTATTACCATTCTTACTAATGGTCCATGGAATGAATAAATTACTTACATTAATTTTTCCATCGTCCGTAACAGTAACCTCCACTGATTTATCCAGCACCTCTACTGCATCCTGCTTAAACAGATCCTGCTCTTCCTGCTTAGCTGAATGATCAGGGGAGTTATTGTCAGTAAGTAAATATACAATGCCTGCTATCAATACAATTCCCAGGAAACTTAAATAAAAAGATTTCCTCAAACAAATCACCTCTGCATTCTTTAAATTCTCGTCACTATCGTTGCCAAAGTTCTGATAATTTAAACCCGTTTCAGGTAATTGTTTTCAGAAAGGTTGCTCGTCTAACCAAATAAAAAATTTCAGCAAATTACCCAAAAGCAAGATAAATACCCACCCCGATAATTCATGGTTGAATATCCTGCATTTGTAGACTAATTAACCAGGAGGAATTTCCATGCAATTTGATGATATGTTAGAAAATTTATTAAACGAGGCAACCATGTATTTCTTATTTGCAAAACGATATGAGTATGTGGACCCACAGCGCCATATGTATTTTTATCAGAAACATTTTGATGCAGCGATGAGACTGGAGCAGCACTATATGATGCTCATGGGAGAGGAACACGGGTCACATAAAGGCATGCACGGACACTTTTCCATGTATTAATGAAAAGGGCTGCATGCCTCCCTTTTCACCGTCATAAAATAATCGAATATGCAAAAACTAACCCCAAATAATTAAAGGGGTTGTAGCTTTTGGAAAACAAGTTGAACCTGATCGTCTGGCTATCAGCAGTTGGAGCTGTACTGAATTTTGTTCTGCTTATTATGACACTGATGCATGATAAACGAGTTACGGGTGGCAGCTGGAAATAATTAAGGAGGTACGGGTATAAGCCGTACCTCCATTTCTTTATTTTAACTATTAGTTGTTGCTTTTACCTTTGGAAACTTCGCTTACTGTGTCGCCTGCAACTTTGTCGGCACCTTCTACGCCAAGGTCACCTAATGATTTACAAGAAGATGTTAATTCGTTGACGTTATACATTAATATTGCTATTTTATTATTATTATCGAAAAGCAATATTGATTTTCGATATCGGGGAGTGATAAAAGTGGAGAACAAAATACTACGCAAACTGTTTCTAGGTTTCATACAAATCCATATACTTCACCATGCTGAAGAACATCCTATTTTTGGGGTATGGATGCTGGAGGAACTCAGGGAACATGGATACGAAATCAGTGCCGGTACCCTATATCCCATTCTCCACAACATGGAGGGCGACGGGCTTCTTTTGAAGGAAGAGAAAAAAGTGGAAGGGAAAATCCGTAAGTACTATACAGCTACTCCAAAAGGGAGTGAAGTACTGAAAGAAGCACGAGCTAAGGCATATGAATTATTTAAAGAAATTAAGTAAGATAGGAGAAGGTGAAATATGAAGCGTAAAAGTGAAAATAAATTTTCATCCTTGAAGGAAATCCTGCTGGTTTCCACGAGACTTGGTTTTACCTCTTTTGGAGGTCCTGTTGCCCATCTGGGTTATTTTCATGAAGAATACATACGGAGAAGAAAGTGGCTGGATGAAAAAAGTTATGCAGACCTAGTTGCCTTGTGTCAGTTTCTTCCCGGACCTGCCAGCAGTCAGGTTGGCATTGGGATCGGTGTAATGCGCGCCGGTGCCTTGGGAGGAATTACATCATTTCTTGGCTTTACATTACCATCTGTAATCGCACTTATCATCTTTGCTCTTTTGCTCGACAGTTTTAATGTGGCGGATGCTGGCTGGATTCATGGCCTGAAAATTGTAGCAGTTGCGGTAGTCGCGCATGCGATTATGGGAATGGCAAAAAAACTTACACCTGACATAGAGAGAAAAACAATGGCACTCGGAGCGATCGTAATTACGCTGCTGTGGCAAACAACGTTTTCTCAGGTTGTTGTGATTCTGCTAGCAGCATTTATTGGCTATTTATTATACCGGAAACATACAGACCAGGATGAATCTTTTATACCGGTTCCGATTTCAAAAGGTTTCGCTATAGGTTGTCTCACTTTATTCTTCGGACTGCTCATTCTCTTGCCGATTTTAGCAGAAGCAACCGCGATCGAATGGCTGGCACTGTTCGATAGCTTTTACCGGTCGGGCTCTCTTGTATTTGGCGGGGGGCATGTCGTATTGCCGCTACTTGAGCGGGAATTTGTGCCTACTGGCTGGATGACCGAAGAGGCATTTCTTGCTGGCTATGGTGCAGCTCAAGCTGTACCAGGTCCATTATTTACCTTTGCTGCCTATTTGGGAGCTGTTATAAACGGGTGGGCAGGAGGATTATTGGGTATGGTCGCTATCTTCCTGCCTGCATTCCTGCTTATTTTCGGTACCCTTCCGTTTTGGGGAGCACTGCGCAGTAATGCAGAAATTAGAGGCGCGTTAATGGGGGTTAATGCAGCAGTTGTCGGCATATTGATTGCGGCTTTTTATGATCCAATTTGGACCAGTTCCATTTTTGCACCTATCGATTTTGCATTTGCTGCTGTCCTATTCAGTATGCTGGTATACTGGAAACTGCCGCCTTGGATTATCGTGGTGACTGGAGCAATAGGTGGTTCCATACTGGGAATGATTTTTTAGTGATAGTCTTCTGATATCCATGACTAAATAAAAACAAAACTAAAGAAACGCATGAAACTATCCGAGTAGTTTCATGCGTTTGATGTTTGCCACTAGTTTATTTATTCTTCGACCTGCTTCTGCTTCCAATCTTCTCTAGTCAATTTCATATTAATGGAATCGATCCATTCCCCTTCAGATTCTAAATCTTTCTCGTCAACACTATCTATTATAAAACCAACTTTCTCATATACTCGCTTTGCTCTGGGATTGAACGCAAATACACTCAATGTTAGTTGGTTCAGGTCAGTATTCTTAAAAATATAATCGACTACCAGTTGCGTTGCTTCTGAACCAAATCCTTGATCTCTTCCTCTGGGGCCAATGAGAATTCTAAAATTCATGCTATGATTATTTTCATCATATAAATTGACCACAGCTTCTCCAACTAGAACTTTCCGCTCCCTATCCATAATAGCGAGATCCAAACGTTCAGGTTGTTCATTTCTGGTATTGTACCAATCCAGGACCTCTTCTCTATTATACTCAGAGGAGCTCCCTGTTAATTTAATAACCTCGGGGTCTTGTAAGCACGCTTCTATATAAGGAAAATCTTCAGCTGTCTTAAAAGGCCTCAGCGTAATTTTGTCCCCCGCAATTGTAGGTTTATCTTTTAAATCAATCATCTGTCCCACTCCAATAATTAGCTTATCTCCTATAATATTGCTTCTTAAATATAACAGCTATTTAGCTGTTGAAACAGATTGAATTTAAATTTAAAATTATACTAGCTACGTACAGGTTCGGTTGTTTTCACCGCAACCGCAGATTTTTTCTTTATTTCGCCCGGTTTCTTTACAAATAAAGAACACATTAATCCAACTACTGAAATCCCTGTGATAAAGTAAAAGGCATATTGGACTCCAGCTGCTAATACTTCTTGCTGATTAGCATAGGGAAAATCAATCATATAACTGTTTTGCCCCGCTGTAAAAACCGTAATCGCGATAGCTGTTCCCGCTGCTCCTGCAACTTGATTTAATGTATTCATAGCCGCTGAACCATCCGCATATAGCTCACGCGGCAATTGATTGAGCCCATTTGTTTGCGATGGCATCATTACCATCGTTAATCCAAAGAATAAGATCATGAACGCTGCAACTATTTGCCAAGCGGGTGTTTGACTTGAAATAACCAACATGAAAATTATATTCCCAAGCAACACAAATAGAAAGCCAGTAATTACGAAACGACGTGCCCCCCATTTATCAAATAACGATCCAACAATCGGTGACATAATAACATTAACCGCATTTCCAGGAAGTAATAATAAGCCAGCCGCCGCCGCACTGATTAATAAAGCTCCCTTTAAATAAAGTGGCAACAAAATAGCCGTTCCTAAAATGACTAAAATACCAAGACACATAATCAAGGTTCCTAATGTAAACATTGGATACTTAAAGACTTGTAAATTAACCAAAGGGCTAGCCATTTTCGATTGGCGAATTCCAAATAAACCAAGCGAGATAATTCCTGCAATTAAAGGAACCCATACTTTAGGGGATGATAAGGCCACTTCAGCCATCGTACTCAAAGCATAAATTAATCCACCAAAACCTATTGTTGATAAAAGAATCGACAAGATATCAATTTTAGGTTTGGTGATTTCAGATACATTTGTAATTTTAACTGCAGCAAAAATTGTCAATAACACGTATAAAATAGCGCTAATCCAAAAAATGTAAGGCCAACCCATCGTACTGATAATGACCCCTGAAAGTGTTGGTCCTAAAGCGGGAGCTAATGTAATAACGAGACCCATTACTCCCATGACCACTCCACGTTTACGGACGGGAAAAATAAGCAACACCACATTCAGCATGACCGGTAGTAAGATGCCTGTTCCCGTTGCTTGTACTACACGACCTATCAATAATATAGGAAAATTCGAAGATAACGCTGCTAAAACTGCTCCCAACAGCGAAATTATAAGTCCCCACACAACTAATTGTCTTGTAGAAAACCATTTCATTAAAAGTGCTGAAATCGGCACTAGAATTGCTAACACTAGTAAATATCCTGTTGTCAGCCATTGCGCAGTGGCAGCTAAGACTGAAAATTCCTCCATAACATCTGATAATGCCATATTTAATGCTGTTTCTCCAAACAATCCTAAAAAGGCACCTAACATTAAGATAAATGCCATCGTCTTAGGATTTTTTACGTGAATTTGCGTACTCATAATAAGCTCCTTTTTAACTAACTTGATCCGTCTTTGTCACTACTCTCTGCTGTAAAAGATTTATATGAATTTCAATTGACAGCGGTTGTCCATTTCCGTAGTACACCTCTCATACTTACGGGGCTAGATAACTATATCAATAGCTTTTTTAAAATGTCAACCTGGTTGACAAAAATATTTTCTCATGTTAGTATAAACTTAGTTGATTATGAATATGGGAGGATAAAATGTTTAATATTGGGGATTTAATCATCTATTCCACACATGGCATCTGTAAAATTGATGATATATGTGATAAGACAGTTTCAGGCGTTACAAGAACATATTACGTTCTACACCCTATGGAGGATGATCATCACTTAACAATTAGCACTCCCGTTAATGATAGTAAGGTAGTTATGCTTGAACTGATTCATAAAGAGGAAGCCTCTACTATACTCGATTCTTTTCAATATCCCGGGATAGAGTGGAACGATAACCCTAACGAACGGTTCAGAAAGTATTCTGATATTGTGAATTCAGGTAATCGGAAAGAAATTGCCAGTGTTATTAATACACTGATGCGAAGAAAAACTGAAGCTGAACTTCAGGAAAAAAAGCTGTATGAACGGGACCATAAGCTATTAAACACCATTAAAAATATTTTATTTAAAGAATTGGCTATTTCGATGAACACTACATTTGAAGATGTTAATGAGAATGTCTTTAAAGTAATAACTGAAAATAGATAGTTCTAACTAGAAAGAAGCCCCCTATGGCATTGGATTGCCATAGGGGGCTTCTTTCTTTTGTGGATATCATTGTATTCCCCAATCTAACTTTAAAATATCTTTAAGAACAGTCACCTGTTGCTCACCTATTTTTTCTGCAATTTTTTTCTCCAGTTGGGCTTTGAGAGCGGCGTTCTTTTCATAGCATTCCTCCCCTAAAGGGGTTAACTGAATACACTTCTCTTTCTTGTTACTTTCAACATCCTGGACTTTAACTAACCCTTTTGTGGTGAGGTTTTTGATAAATTTATGTATTGCCTGGCGGGAAATGTCCACATTTTTAGTTACATAGGAAATGGTCGGTCGCTTTTTATAAATCCTCGTCATTATATACCATTCCGAATTGGAAATATAGATTTCACTCTGATCGTTCCATGCTTTCTCGGAGATGCTCCGAACTAAACTATGACGCTCACTTAATAAATCGATAAGGTCTAAATTTTGTAACTCAGCGTTCGAAGTCAACCGATTCACTCTCCCTCTAGTCTTCGCCACCTACTATACAAAAGCCACTATAAGTTGTCAATTTAGTTGACCTTTGATTTCAGTCTTTGTAAGGCTATTTGTTTGCCTAGGAACGGAACAGGTTAATGTCGCAAGAGTGAAACTAACCATTTATTATAGGATACTTTTTTAACGTCCCAATCCCAGCAACTACATAATGCGGCAAGTCCGTTCCTTTTATTCGGCGTGTTAGAATAAGCATTAAAGAAATGAAATCCCCACCTGAAATTAGGTGGGGATGGTAGTGTAACTATCCGCTTCTTTTATTATCTACCTACCTTTAAGTCATGGGTAACGGTGGCTGTCGCCCCACGATTGTCGGTTACAGTAAGGGTAACAGTATAGTTACCTGGTTTATTGAAGGAATAATTAATTGTTTGGCCTTCAATTTTTTTAGCTTTCTGGTTTTTACCTATTTTCCATTCATATTTTACTAACGTTCCGTCCGGATCAATCGATTGATCTGCATTTAAGCTAAAGGCTTCATTCGCCCTCAGGTTTTGTGGCGTTTCAAAATTCGCTATTGGTGCTTCGTTTGGCACATTGATGAATAGTTCTCCATCGGCTACCTTTTCTGTCTTGTTACCAAAGTCATCTTCTGCGATCACCCGAACTTCCGCACCTTCCGCATACCAGTCGGAAGGAACTGTCCAGTAGCCAACATAATGGCCTTCTTCCGTTTCTTCCATTGGTAATACGGTGGCATTGTTAGTCTGGGCTGCCATATTGGTATTAACCAATGGCTTATCAATTGTAAATGATGCGTCTATTCCCGGCTCACTATCCATGGTGATTTTTACACTTTCTCCTGTTTCAAGGTATACATCTTCTTTTGGTGACAGATTTTCAATACTTGGTCCATCAAACTTTGCTAAGACCGTAATGTTTTTAGTTGTTTGGTTCCCTGCCTTATCCTGGGCAGTAACCTCGATAACATTTTCTCCATTATCCAGTAACACTCGGAGGGAATACGTATTATCTTCTGCCACATTGGCAATCTCACCGTTTACTTTCACCCATTCGAGATGTTCATCCTGAATGTTACCAGTGATTTCAGCTGCCATCTCATTTGTTTTCCATCCATCCGCCGGACTGGTGATCGTTAATTCTGGATTAGTTTGATCCAGTGTAACCATGACAGGTTTTGATGGATCTGTTGTACCAACGTCGGTAGAAGCTGTTGCTGTAATTATGTTTTCTCCCTTATTTAAGGTGATATCCCCGGAGAAAACCCCATTCTCATTGGTTTGTGTTTCTACTACTGACTCTCCGTTGTTCAGAATAGTAATGTCGGTATTTGGAGCAGATGTTCCATTAACGGTTAGATTCTCTTCACTGGTAAACGTCTTATCAGTTGGAGAAGTAATCTCCGGTGATACTATTTCAAAATTGACTAGCGCCCGAATCATGTAGTTTCCTTCTTCAGTTGGAGAAGGCGTCCAAGTTCCGCCAGTCAACTGCCAACTGCGTCCATTATGCTGACTGCTCTCATCTGCCGCTAAAGCAGGCGAATTTGGATGAGGGTCGGTTTGGATATATACCATGTAAAAATCATCATGGACGATTATACCTTCTTTGCTCAAATCAACAGTTGTCCACTCACCTGTGCGAAGTGCTGTGGCGTCAATTGGACCTGCTATTTTGTTTCCAGGAGCGCCATCTGATCCACTGGAGTCCCAAATTTCTACTTTGAAGTCAGTTCCACCCGGGTCTGGGAATTCTTCATTCCAGAAGCGGAATTTACCTCCTGTAACCATCGCACTGTTTTCATCTTCCGGCAGGGACATCTTCACCGCCCAACCATTTCCTGCCTCATACCAGGCGCGTGCATTTTCTGCAGTTCCGTCATCATAGGCGAGTTCACCCGGATAACCAATAAACGGTCTTATATTGATGTTTTTCTCTGTGGTTTCATTTCCCGCTATTGTAAGTTCGACTTCTTTACTGTAGTAATCTTTAGCCGATAAATGCAATGTGTACTGCCCTTCAAAAGCGGTAATGGAGTACTGCCCATTCTCATCCGTAGTAACAGGGGTGATTGCAGCATCTTCCATAAGCATTAACGTTGCCCCTGCCACTGGCTCTCCTGTTGCTTCATTAATTACCTGCCCTGTTACAGTTCCTTCAGGGATCGGTTGTAAAGTAAAACTTGTTTCTGTTGTAGTGTCTTCCGCGATGTCGATTGATTGTGTCTTTGGATAGAATCCATATGCATCAGCTTGCAGAGTGTATGTCCCCGCAGGATGCAGCAATGAATAACTGCCATCTGCCGGATTTGTATTTGTTGATAAGCCCGTCTCAACTACACTAACTGTCGCAGTTAAAGGCAGTGCCGATAGATTGGCCTCTGTGCTATTTGCATCCGCATTAGCGGTGGTCTTCTTTTTCAAATCTTTTTCATCTGTTTGCTCGACAAGTTGCAGGGACTGGATATTGGAGGAACTGCTGATAACAACATCATCGATATACCAGCCATCGAACATTCTGCTTCCATCTGAGGAAACATGAAAGCCGATGTAAATTGTTTGCCCAGCATACTCCGAGATATCTATACCATAACTTTCCCATCCATCCGTTTCACCGGTGAATTCAGCAATAGTTTCCCAGTTCTCCTGATCTGTCGATACATATATATGAGCAAAATCATATGCACCAAAGTCATAACTCTCCAGTTCATACCATTGTTTAAAATGAAGATTCGCTGAACCTTCTGGTAGTTGAATGGCTGGTGTGGATAATACCATATCACTATCATTCCGATAGGTATCATCTAAATCCGTTGCGTACACATTTTCTCCGGAGTATGCCTCACCTGGTCCCGAAGTCGGTACACCCCATTCCCACGCATTGTTGGTGCCGGAAGACTCCCAACCAACAGGCTCCGACTCGAAGTCTTCACTGAAGATTGCTGGTAATACCTGGACCTCGAAGTTTTCGGTAACTACTTCATTCTGACCATAGTCGTTGATTCTCCATCTGTATGTCACAGCTGGTTCAGCGACTATGTTCCCTGGAATTTCAACCGTATAGGTGCCGTTCTTATAATCACCGCTTACACGGGGAGCCTTTATGATTTCCCAGCTCCCATCAGCCGTAAGATATTCTAGTTGAACACTTTGTACACTTATATTATCTTTCACTGTAATTGCTAACGGTATCGCAATTCCAGATGATGCGGATTCAGGTATAACATGCTCATAGGTTGGTTCTTCGGTATCCTCTCCATCTTTAAAGACCTGTCCTTTTATAGTTCCCAATCCGGAAGTAACCGATGATACTGCACGGAATGCATTGATCACTCCATATCCATAACCATTATTAGGAGAATCAGTAAACTCTCCATCCGTCAAAGGAGTGGCGGAATTCATTAAGGCACTCTCCAATTCATCAACTGTCAGTGAACTGTCAGCCTGACGTAATAACGCCACTGTCCCGGCTACCACCGGTGTTGCCATAGAAGTACCACTTTTTCCACCATAGGAACTGCCAGGTATCGCGGAACGGGTTCCTACCCCTGGTGCAACCACATCTGGTTTGATTTCATCATACGGCGAAGGACCCTGTAAGGAAAACTCCGCTAGATCATTTTCATTATTAATAGCTCCGACTGCGAAGGATTCAGGATAATTGGATGGAGCAGCTACAGAACCTGGTCCGCCCGGTTCTGTGGCAGTTACATTGCCTGCCGCAAATGCAGGAAAAATACCAGCGTCACGCCATGCCTGTACCATAGGACGGTACCATTCATCTAAACCACGGCCCCCTCCCCAAGAGTTATTTACAATATCAGGAGCCATCTCGGGATGTGGATTTCCTTCAGCATCCTTTGGCGCAAGGATCCATTCACCCGCAGCAAGTAAATCTACATCTGTCCCCCCGAGTGCCGAAAATGCTTTTACTGCTATCCACTCAGCACCAGGTGCCACACCGATCTGATTTGATCCGTCTGATTCTGATCCAACCATGGTTCCAACTGTATGGGTGCCATGACCGATATCATCATATGGAGCCGCTTCTCCATTAATGGGATCAAACCAGTTGAATTCATGATTGGACTGGTCTGGAGTCTCTGGATTATAACCACGGTACTTCTCTTTTAAAGCGGGGTGGTCCCATTGAACTCCCGTGTCAATACTGGCGATTACAACACCAGAACCGTCAATTCCCATTTCCCAAACTTGTGGAGCATTGATATGTTCCACGTTCGGTTCAACCTCATTGGCATTCAACTGGTCGGCAGTTAATGATGTCTTCGATTTCCCAGTTGCATCCCCTTTAATCAGTTGCCGCGTTCTGTTGGGAAGAACTTTCTCGACCTCGCCAAACTCGGCCAGTTTTTTGGCAACTTCTTTCGTGCCTGTTACCGCTATGGCATTAACAATGTAGAAAGATTGGAAGCTTTCCACATTGCCGGCCTTTTTCTCTTTCTTTAAAAAGGCCATGACGTTCTGTTGTGTGTCCAGTGCCTTAGCACGTAGGTTCGACACAATAAGTGAACGTTTCCTCAGCTCTGTCTTGGTCTTACTCAGCTGTAATTTTTTCGCCTGATCAGCTGCTTGTTCGGCGACTTTCGTTGTGTTTACTTGCTCTGTGAATTTCAGTAGGAAGGTAACTTGATTCTCGTCATTGAAGTTATCCAGGAGGTCTTTACTAATTTTGCTTTGAGTGGAGGTCTTGGAAGTGTAAAGCGATTTCTTGCCGTCAGAACTTGACTCTGCTGTCGCAATCTGTGGCAAACCCGCTGACAACAGCAACATAAGTGCCATCATCAGGCTTAACAAGCGTACACCGTCTTTTCTCTTAGCGCTCATTTCCTTTTGCCCTCCTTTAATTTTTGTGCGGAACCAATCGATGGTTATTCCTGAGGCCTGACTATGTCAGCGCCACACATTTGGAATACAAAAATTAAGTGAACAAAATTCATGATGTTTCATCAATTATGTAGTAAGTTCAACAATGTTTCAATTAATTTTAAAATTTTTCTGAAAAATGGTATTATTGTATTGGACCTATTATACTGTGATTACTGTTAAAACCTTACATTTATGGTTCTTTCATACTGTCAAAAGATACATACAGCGGTATAGTAGTAGTGAAATATAAAAAAGCTCCTCTACAATCTAAATCGATTAAGTGGGCTAAAGCGATTGTCTTAATGGATTCCATTTTGCAGAAAAAAGACAGGGCCATCTTCCACAACGAACAAACTATAGACCCCCTTATGTCAATCCAATGGCATAGGGGGCCTTCGTTTGTAGCTATTATTCTATTCTCCAACCTTACTTTAATATATCTTTATGAACATTTACCTGCTTCTTTTCAGGAATTTTTTGTCGAGCTGCGATTTGAAAAAAGCAGAAGGTAAAACAACTGGGACGGAGAACCTGACCCCTTGTCCCAACCCCTTGTCCCACCTATTTTTGTACATATTTAACAAATCCTACTTCAAGAAATACAATCATATTGTCGGGATAAGTCCACATCTGAATTGATTTATACGGATCTTCAATTTTTTTTAGCGGTTCGCCCCATAGCGCAGTTACCTGCCCCTCTGAGAGGCCTTCATATCCGTAATCACCATATTCGTCTAGTTTTGCCTGCAGCTTTTTCTTTTCGGCTTCCACTTCAGGGATGGGATGTGTTATTTTCTTTAAATAATCATTTGCTAGCGTATGGGCATAGTTCTGGTAATCCTGAGTTTTAAAATCCTCATAGTAACTATATGCTTTAGCAAGGTTATGGAAATTGAGATCAATATTGCTTTTTAAAAGTTCTGTTTTAGAACTAATAGCATCATATTCTTCTTTTTCTATCATCTCCAGGTATGTTGATATTCTGTATTCATCATATTTAGTTTTCGCTTCATTTAACTTCTCTTCAACGTTAAATGTGGAGGAGATTCGTTCTACTGTTTCCTTGTCAAATTTCTCATATAACATCGTTAGTGAAACATAATTTTTATAATCATTAGTCAGGTTTTTGAATGATGCTATGATTTTGTCGTCAGCTAACTGTAATAGATACTCATCCTTAATTAAACTTTCATTATATACCGATAGAACTTTCCGGTACTTTTCGTCTTCAAATAAGCGAACCATTTCAGCATATGTTAGGACATCTTGATAGTTATATTTCTCATATAAAAGCTTCTGCGAGGCAAACTCATTTTCTTCAATTAAACGAACTGCCTTATCGTATTCTTCGTTCTCAACATGTGTATTAACCTTATGTACCTTTGCTAACTGTTTATAGTCGTACTTTGGATTTTTGACCTCTTCAGAAGCCAGCTTATATTCTTCTATTTTATCAAAGGCCTTTTCATATTCCTTTGCCATTAATAATTCATCGACTTCTTCGACCTTCGCACTTAGTGAACATCCTGCTAGAGTAATCACAACTAGTAACATCAATAACAAATTTTTTATCATATAATAACTCCCCCTCCGTTTCTTTCCTTTTATCGGCAATTATTCAAAATAAATGAAAGGGGGATGAGGAATCCGCTTTATTTAGGAAGAGATTCTGGACCTTCCACTTTGGAGATATCTTACTCCTAATCCCAAAGTGCTGTTAATTATAAGTTGCGGCTATGTTTTAAAGAACGTATGACAACTTTGTGAATAATTTGTTATAATAGCAGTAAGAATCAGGTTACACGGATGACTGGAGTTGATATCAATGGGTATCACAGTTATGTTTATAATTCTGAGTACTGTCACACCATTCATTTTCTTGTTCTTGAAAAAAAGATTTCTTGCAGTGCTCCAGTCGGTATTACTAATCGGCATGTGGCTTTATTTTGTTCAAATAATGTTCATTGAGGTAACGGCCTTATTTTCCATGACATGGATAATGTTTTACGCCAGCCTATTATTGTCAGTAGTTGGCTGGGTGTTATTAATCATTGATTTGGTCAAACGTCAGCGATAAATAGAAAGCGTTATCAAAACGAAATACGCCATTATTAAAAACCTCTTGCCTGTAACGGGAAAGAGGTTTTTTTGAGGGTGATTTATTAATTCTCTTGCTGTTCCATATGCTCTTCGTTCCCTTGCCCATTTCCGCTATTGTCGTCATGTTCATGAGTAAATCCAAATGACATTGTAAACAGAGAACCCGCCACGATGATGGCGAATACGACGGTCCCATGGAAGATCATATTCCACGGCGTCCGACCGGCTCCTCGCTCGGTCAAGTGCATAAATAAGAATAACTGTATTGCTGCTTGGATTACCGCGAGCAAAAGAATACCTATTATAATCCACATCACGGGCAGATCAGAACTTAGCGCAGTCCATGCTGCAATCAGTGTCAACATCATGGATGTGATATAGCCAATTATGTGGTCTACCGGAATTCGTCTTGAACGATTTGTCATTTTAAACCACCATCCCAATCAAATAGACCGCTGTAAAAATGAAAATCCAAATAACATCTAAAAAGTGCCAATATAGTCCGATAACAAATATCTTCCGGCTGGTGACATCTGTAATACCACGCTGAGCAAGTTGGATAAGCAGGATAATCAACCACCCAAGTCCGAATGTCACATGCAGACCATGTGTTCCGGTTAAGACAAAAAAGGTAGACCAGTAGGCACTCGATTGGAGTGTTGCACCGTTACTGGCATAATGATAAAACTCATAAATCTCAAATCCAAGAAAGCTAAGCCCGAGAACTAAGGTGATAATCAGCCACGTCATCAGCCCTTTTGCCGATCCTCGCCGCATTTCATGGACGGCGATGCCGCATGTGAAACTGCTCGTAAGCAGTATAAACGTCATTATAAGCGTGGTTCCCGGTTCAAAAAGCTCTGCGGGGGTCGGTGCATCGGCAGTGCGGCCAAATAACACGGCATATGTCGCGAATAATGTACCGAACAAGGCCATTTCAGCCGCTAGAAAAATCCAAAAGCCGATGATAGTCATCTGGCCGTCCTTTGTTTTGTATTCAAGCGGGATTTCTTTTGTTTCTTGCGCATTCATGCTATAACCCCCTTGCCGAACGTTCAGTCCGCTTTATTTCTTCTACCTCAATGTGATATCCATCATCATAGTCAAACGAACGGATAATCATCATAATCAGAACACCAATCAAGCCTGCGATTGCCAGCCAAATCCATTCAAATACAAGTGCAAAGCTTGCAAAGAACAAGATAGCCATCATGATGAACGGCTGGCCTGTACTGTTTGGCATGTGGATGGACTCAAGTTTTTTCTCATCGTACACCGTTTTACCTTTTTGTTTCATGTCCCAGTATGCATCATGGGATTCTACATACGGTACAACCGCAAAATTGTACGCCGGTATTGGTGTCCTTGTCGCCCACTCCAATGTCCGGCCATCCCATGGATCATCAGTTGTTTCACGTTCACTGTACCGGTAGCTGTAATAAATATTATAAACAAACACGGCAAAACCGAGTCCCATACCGAATGCGCCAACGGTTGAAATAGCGTTTAATGGCATCCATTCCGGCACGATATGGAAAATGCGACGCGGCATCCCGTCAAGTCCAAGGAAATACTGCGGCAGAAAGCATACGTGAAAGCCAATCACGAATAACCAAAAGCTCCATTTGCCGATTCGCTCATTGAGTGTGTGTCCGAATATTTTCGGATACCAGTATATGAGCCCGGCAAAGGAGGCGAATACGGTACCTGCAATTAGAACATAGTGGAAATGGGCGATCAAAAAGTATGTGTTGTGGAACTGGTAATCAGCTGCTGCCATGCCGAGCATGACCCCGGTTACACCGCCGATGACAAAGCTTGGTATAAACGCCAATGCCCACATCATCGCCATTTTTGTCTGAATTTTCGATTTATATAACGTAGCTAGCCAATTGAATATCTTCACGCCTGTCGGAACCGCAATGGCCATCGTGGTGACCGAAAATACGGAGTTGACAAATGCACCTGCTCCCATTGTAAAGAAGTGGTGGACCCAGACAAGGAAACTCAGTCCCGCAATCATGATAATCGACCAAACCATGACCGTGTAACCGAATAATTGTTTTCTGGCAAAGGTTGCAATCACTTCTGAGAAAATCCCGAATGCTGGCAGAATTACGATATAGACTTCCGGATGACCCCACATCCAGAAGAGATTTGCCCACATCATCGGCATCCCTTCGCCGGTCACCGTGAAAAATTGTGAACCGAATATCCGGTCAATCGTCATTAGTGCCAAAGCGATAGTCAGAATTGGAAATGCAAATACGATGATGAATGATGTAATCAGGGTTGACCATGTGAAAATCGGCATTTTAAATAATGTCATGCCTGGAGCCCGCATTTTCAAAATCGTGACCATTAAGTTAATCCCTGTTGCCAGTGTTCCAATTCCGGATAACTGCAGGCTGAGCAGATAAAAGTTTTGGCCTGGTCCAGGACTCATGGCGGCTCCCGCTAATGGTGTGTAACTAGTCCAGCCTGCATCAGGCGCACCACCAATAATAAATGAAATGTTGAACAGCAATGCACCGAAGAAAAAGGACCAAAAACTCAATGCATTTACAAATGGGAACGCAAAGTCACGGGCACCTATTTGCAGTGGAACAACGATGTTCATTAAACCAATCAGGAAAGGCATTGCCATAAAAAAGATCATAACCGTTCCATGCGTGGTAAAAATCTCATCATAATGCTGAGCATCCAGAAAATTCATATTCGGAAATGCAAGCTGCGTACGCATCATCAGTGCGTCCGTTCCGCCACGGAAAAGCATTACCAACGCACTTAAAATATACATAATCCCGATTTTTTTATGGTCTACGGTTGTCAGCCACTCACGCCAAAGCCACTTCCAACGTTTAAAATAGGTCAATAGAAAGATGATGGCCCCTGATACGAGTGCGATGGCAACCATTCCAGCATAAATGAGAGGTTCTCCCGTCACGAAAAATTCATCCAATTTCACTAGTGTTCACCTTCTTTCCCCGTTGGTCCATGCTCATGATTTTCTCCATTATCGAGGTGCAGTTGATTTCCGTATGCATCCCTGTGCCGTTCAACGGAATAATCAGCGCCCTCACTGGTGCCGTGATGAACCCACTGAAGGTGTGTAGAGGAAAATTCCATTGTTCCTAACAGCCCTGGTTTTAATAGATTATTGTATTTATCCTGTGTCAGCTCAGGTGCTGTATTTTTGGTGGATTCGACCCAGGAACGGAACTCGCTGCTGCTTTCCGCATAGACCTTAAATATCTGTTCAGTGAATCCTTCACCATTAAAGTTGGAATTCCGGCCTTTGTAGACCCCTGGTTCATCTGCTTGCAAATAAAGCTTTGTCTGCATACCGGCCATGTTGTACCTTTGGCCGCCTAAAGCGGGTATCCAGAAGGCAGCCATCGAATCAGCCGAAGATAAGCGGAATTCAATGGCACGGTCTGTCGGGATATGCAAGTAGTTGACCGTTTCAATCCCCTGTTCAGGATAACTGAAAAACCATTTCCAATCTGCTGACGTTGCATAAATAACTAACGGCTCTTGGTCAGCAGATGACTCAGGTGGTTCTTCAAGATCAAACAATGTTGAAACCGTGGGAATGGACAACGCAGTCACAATCATAATCGGGATGGCGGTCCATATGATTTCAAGTTTCCGATTACCGTGAAGATTGGGTTTGTAGTCCCCCTCTTTGCGATTCGGTTTATCCCGGTATTTTACAACCATGATTGTAAATAAAATGAAAACAACCATGACGATTCCTAACATAAAAATCAGCGAGTACATAATCAAATCTCTTTGACTCTCAGCAACGGGACCTTTTGGATTCAATACTGTCAATTCGCTGCACCCGCTGAGCAGCAGAAGAAGCCCTGTGAGCAAAAAGACTGGAAGCTTGTGTATATAACGCATAAACTGACACCCCCGCTTCTTACTTTATTATTAATAGGTTAGTGTAGTTCCTTCCCGTTTTATAACGCTACAAACCGGGTATGAGGAAAAGGTCACGAAATTGTGATTTTTTATTTAAAAATGCATATGCTTATGTATTCTGATTAGTAAAGGAATTTTTTTCTTCCGTAGAAACTTATAAACTCTGATAGCACAAAAAAACTTCTCAAGAGTCTAATGACTGATGAGAAGTTCTTTTTTATTGGAAAGTGTGGTTATATCCTGCCCACCGTATGATGAGCGGGTGTAATATCGTTACCATTTTTCGCCGTCTTATTTCTCCTCTCTCCAAATTGGTGAAGGTTATATTTTAAACTTCCTCATTGGTGTATGCAGGATATCCAGTTAATTTAAAATCTTTCCCAATTTATACAATATCCGTATCAAGTAGGTCAACTGCATCTCGCATTTTATCTACTCCCTAAAATTCCAACTACTTCATTTATATCTACTTGTTTAGACCCACTTGTACGAATCACTTTAATTCCATTTGATAAAAGCTTTTTCTCTTTATCTTGTTCAACATTTTGACTAGTAAAAACCCAAGTTTCAGTTAGTTTATCAATGATTACTTTAGAATCTAAAGGAATTCTCAAATTGGAATCTAGAATAATCCGAATTGGATTACGTCCGTTTGGTATTCTAACCGTTAACTCAGGGTCATCTTTAATCACAGTATTAACCCCAACAAGAATAGCCATATTTTCATTTCTTAAATGATGTACATCTATTCTAGACTCTTCAGATGTAATCCATTTACTGTCTAAAGAATTCGTAGCGATTTTTCCATCTAATGTAATGCCTGTTTTTAAAGTAACAAAAGTAGAATTCATGACTAGTCATTACTACATGTCTCCTCTTCTCCGATGTGACCCGAACGACTTACTTTTGTTTCCAGATATTTTTCATTAAACTCTGATCGATCTCCCCATAACGCCTCTCTTCCTGATACAGGTAAACCAGCATTTTTTAAAGCCTGCAATTTTTTTGGGTTATTGGTCATCAGGGTAACCGGTTTACTTCTTAACGCTTTTAAAACATTAATGGCATCGCTATAATTTCTGGAATCATCAACAAAGCCAAGCGCTTCATTTGCCTCAACAGTATCATAGTTATTCTCCTGGAGAATGTAAGCCATTGCTTTACTGAAAAGTCCAATTCCTCTTCCTTCATGGTTTGCTAAATAAAATAAAGCACCTGATCCATACTCGACAATATTTTTCATTGATTGTTTCAATTGAAATCCACAATCACACCTTTTACTTCCGAAAATATCTCCTGTATGACAGATGGAATGCATTCTAATAATGGCATCATCGTCATAAGAAAAATCTCCATAAGTTAACACACTGGATTGCTGTGATTCAGCTAAATTAGCTGAAGATAACTTTTCAATAATCCGATTAAAATCCCCGGTTACTTCTTCACAGTTTAACCAGCAATACCATTGAAAATTAACTGTCTCTCCATACAATTTAACAGGAAGTTTTATAGGGCCTACTAAATAGATGGCACCTTCCTCTGAATTTATTAATTGTATTTTATCTTCAAGAATCGAATGAATCTTTGACTCAAACTTTGTATGTAGCATTGATAATCCACCTTTTTATATTAGTTTGTATGTTAGGTTAGTTTTATATTTAAGAAAATAACTGGTAATTATAATCGTTAATTTACTAGCTAACATTAATTTTTTCCTTCAAGGATACAAGCGTATTTTTTAATTAGAAATAAAATATTCTTATTAAGAAACATACGAACAAAAAAATTGCAAGACACAAAATAGTATTGCAATAAGAATATATGTTTTTTATAAGATAACAATTTATGTTGTAAGTTGTCAACATACTTTGTTGGTATAAAAATATGTTTCCTGTTAGTAAACTGTTGAGATGATTAATTTGGAGTTTGTCACTAAATTCGTTCAATACGTAAGAGAAAAAACGTGAGGAAGGGGAGCGATTCGTTCACTTGGAAAGCAAGTATTCTTCACTTTGTAAATAAACATTGGAGATGAAAAAGCTGTCATTAAATCAGATAACGAGTTGAACAATGTTTTAAAGAAAGCTGTGTAATAATATTTTTTATATAGAATAAAGAAAAAAAGAGACCTCTCCAAATTTGAAAACTGATTACAAGTACCAAACTTGATTATGTTAGCAAATCATTCAAATACCCTTTTGTATTACATCATGCCGCTCTACGGTGAGAGTGATTAATACCTTTCATGTAGTATTTATCAGGAGCGACAAAGCAGGTCTTTCTTAAAAGTAAGTATAATAGCTTTAATGAAATTTTACTCTTATTATTTCATGCGTTAGCCAAATCGTAGTATTGGATTTAAAACACCACTTTGGAATAATATGGATAACCTTTCCCGCGACGAAATACGGCATTTCCAGGTTTTAAACAGAGATTGATGCATTGACAGTGACTTTCGGTATAGCCTCATGAATCATTTCTATCATGGCAAGTAGATCTCTCTTATTGTAAAATGGTAAGAAATAAACTTAAGTGCTTTATTTTTATTCCGCCGCCTTTGCTAGTGACGCTGCTGTGTATTTTCTTAGCTTTTTAAATTAACTCACTAATTTGGTCATCTTGATAAATTTCACTCATACTTCATGCTCTTTTTATTATGAATTACCCAATAATCCCTATGAATAACGACCTTTTGATCACTATTTGCTTTTATCATTGCCTCTGTGCTTGATAATCCCTTAATTTCTAACAATTGCTTAGAAGAAAAATTCACACTACCTTTCCCGATAAGTTGCCCCTTTACATTAACTACATCAACTACATCATTGACATTAAAGTTACCTATAATGTTTGTTACACCAACAGGCAGGAGACTTTTACCATGTCTTGATATAGCAACTTCGGCACCATGATCAACTTCTATTTTCCCGCTAGGAATGGAATGTAACGCTAGCCACTGTTTAGAGTTCTTCATACTGGCTTGTGAGCTGCTGCCAATATAAGTTCCATCGCCTTTCCCAAATAGAATATCAACAAGTTTTTCATCCCCCGTCCCGGATCCAATAAATACTTTCACACCTAAAACTAATGCTGTACGTGCTGCCTCTATTTTTGACTTCATCCCACCAGTACCTACTTTTGAACCTGCTTCAGAAGCCCCATTTACTAAATGATCATTAATCTCACGAAGGAAGGTATACTTTTTTGCATTTGGATGAGTTCTTGGATTTTGATCATATATACCATTGATATCCGTTAGTATCATTAAAAAATCTGCATGCACCAAACCACTAACTAGTGCTGATAACATGTCATTATCGCCAAAAGTTAATTCTTCAATTGACACTGAATCATTTTCATTAATAATAGGTGTTACATTCCGCTTTAGAAGTTCAGATAAGGTTGCATATGCATTCTGATATTGTTCTTTATACAAAAAGTTTTGTCTTGTTAAAAGTAATTGTGCTGCAACAATAGCATGTCTTTTAAATTCGTCTGTATAATGTTTCAATAATAGTCCTTGCCCTACTGCTGCGGATGCTTGTTTACCGGCAATCGTTACAGGGCGCGATGAATATCCAATATCTGTAAATCCAGCTGCAACTGCTCCGGATGATATCAAAATCACCTCATGCCCAAGTTGCTTCAATCGGGCAAGCGCGTCTACATGCTCACGCAGCTTTTCAGCACTTAACCCACCATTCATATTTGTTAAGGAGCTACTACCTATTTTGACAACGATCCTTTTCTTATTCATTTTCCATCCACCATCCAATTTTTATGTGAAAAATGCCCTTCCCCCTTATACAAAGGACGGAAGAGCAAAATCTCAGCAGTATTACCTTCATAAATATATAGATATATCTAATAACCACTTTATAGTACCCTTTAACGAAGGAAAATCGATAAAGAGATTGACTAACAGGTCAAGGGTCAGGTTCAATAGCATTGCATGGAATGAAATTTTTATGTCGATGAATATTATTCTCTTCCCCCTAAGTTAATAAATAATTATGAAATAAATTTAATTAGAAGTCAATATAAAACCAGACTGAGTTAGTGTAAAAATTAGAATTAATAAGAAACTCCCCATTAGTGGTCTGAACTATAACCCGAATAATGGACATTAAATAAAAAGCGTCCATTACTGTCCACTTGCGGATTAACTTTTTCGGATTATCCTAAGTATCATTAAAAAATTATTGCAATCTAATAGGTTAATAGAAAAATAGAATAGTCATAATGAAAACTAACTTACACTGCCCGTTAAAGCTGTGTGAGTTGCTTTTTCATCACCAATTAATTTAATTTGGCAACCAAAACACTACAGATAACTATCTCTGACGTTGTTGTGACTTCAACACAAACATCTTTCAAGAAAAGAGAGGATCCCCTGCTCTGTGGATAGCAATTAGGATAATAATTTGTCGATCTGTCCCAACAGCTTAACCTATTATCCCTTTTCTTAAAAGTACAGCAATTGCGTGAGTGCGATTTTGTACTTTTAATTTTTTTAGAACAGATTTTACATATTGCTGTACAGTTTGATTACTGATTCCTAGGTAGTTAGCAATTTCTTCTGTATTTTCTCCCCATGAAATTCTTTGCATGACTTCTACTTCTCTTTTACTTAAACTTTCAGTGTTTCCAATCATTTCATTATTGTCAAGTAAACCCCCTGAGAATTTGGCGAAGTGAGTAATTGTAGTCAGTAATTTCTTATCAAAGTTTGGTTCACCTTCAAAATGATAACTTAAAATAAAGCCAATAATGACTTCGCCAATACAGAGGGGGGCAACTAAGGTTGAATTAATTGTAGAAGGGAAAATATAATCACTTGTCATGAGTTTTATTAGATCAATACCAGAATAGAATCTAGCCTTTTTTTCTTTTAGTAGGGGGATAAAACCAGGAGACGTCTTGATACTTGCTCTTTCTTCGCGGATATTAATAATACGTGATGAAGATAAACCGATTACACCTTCGCATAGGTACCCAATAGGAGAATAACGATATAGAAAGGCATCCTCTACAGGGAAGATGTCGATATAAGTTTTTAGAATACTATACAGCTTGTCTTCTTGATTAGAGATATTTTTAAGGTGTGAAATTTGATTTAGAATTTCAGTTTGGTTCATACACGTACCCCTCCATATTGGTATTATTAACATATATATTATCAAAAAATTTTAAACACTACTATTTAGTTGTCTGAAAAGTGAAAAATACTACTTATTGGATAGAAAAGGAATCTCCCAAAAAAGGGAATATACAAGGGTGTTTCCATTCCAATACAATAAGTTTATAGATGAAAAGGGAGGCAGATAACTAAAAAAAGAAAACGGTTACATACCCTAATACAATTCTTAGTAGGGTTAACTTTTTTAAAGGAGGAGAAAAGTATGGGTAAATATGATTATATCATTATTGGCGCGGGATCAGCAGGTGCTCCTCTGGCGGCACGTTTAAGCGAGGATCCAGCCAAGGAAGTGTTATTGATAGAAGCTGGAGACGATTATCCTGATAGTGACAAGTTTCGTGAAGACCTTTTAAATGCTAGTTTTATGGCAGGTGCTGTCCCAGGACATCCAAATAACTGGGCATACACTGGAAATCTCACTCCAGAATTACCATATTCAGTTCCAAGAGGAAAAATTCTTGGCGGTTCATCTGCTTTAAATGGTTGTTATTTCATCCGTGGTACTAAGGAAGACTTTGATCGTTGGGAAAAAGCTGGGAACACGGAATGGTCGTATGAAAAGGTTCTGCCATATTATATAAAAGCTGAAAATGATTTGAATTTTGGGGACACAGATATCCATAGTAGTAACGGTCCAGTACCAGTTTATCGGGAAATGAAAAATCCTTATGGGATGACGAAAGCCTTTTACCAAGCTTGTAAGGAACTTGGTTTCACTTATGAAGAAGATAAGAATGCTGGAGGGGAACCTGGTTATGGTCCGGTACCTTTAAATGCAGTAGATGGAATCAGAATTAATACTGGTCTTGCATATATTAATCCAAATCGAGATCGTGAAAATTTAACTGTCAGTGGAAAGACTTTTGTGAGAAGAGTCATTTTTAGGGAGAAGAAGGCAATTGGTGTGGAGGTCGAAAGAAATGGTGGAACGGAAATTATTCATGGAGACCAAATTGTATTATCTGCAGGGGCTTTTAATACACCTCACTTATTGATGTTATCGGGAATTGGACCCAGTGAAGAATTGGATGCGGTTGGAATTGATGTGGTACATAATTTACCTGGTGTAGGTAAAAAGTTTTCTGACCACCCTGATATTCAAATGGGATATAAACCAAACAAAGTACCTGGCCCAGATGAGCAGCGAGATAACTTACAGTCTGCATTAAACTTCACATCAACGGGCTCGGAACATCCAGGTGATTTGGAAATTATGCTCATGTCGTTACCGCTTGGTGCCTCCATGCTCGGTGGATCAAAGTTTAAGGGGATTGCAGATATCGTCAAAAGACCTGGCCAAACATTAAAGTCAGTGAAAGGTATCTCTAAGAAGCGATTTCTTCAGCAAGCAATGCATCAGGGAGACATGATGGTTGTTATAGGTTTGCAATACTCTAAAGGCAGAGGAAATATTACCATTACTTCAAAAGACCCTCACAAATATCCTAGAATAGATTACCATTATTTAGAGAATGAATATGATTTAAGTAGAATGAGAGAAGCCATGCGAACTGCTGTGAAAATATTAACCAGTGACGCTTATAAACAGTATTTCAAAAAATTGACTGAAATAGATGAAGCTACACTGAATGATGATGATAAATTAAATAAATGGTTACTTACTCATCTCGCATCTGCAATTCATGCTAGTGGAAGTGCAAAAATGGGGCCAAGTAATGACCCTGAAGCAGTCGTTGACCAATATGGTAGAGTACATGGAATGGAAGGATTATGGGTTGCGGATACATCCATCTTCCCAATGGTACCATCACGTGGTCCTGCAGCAACGGCGATAATGGTAGGAGAAAGAATTGCAGATTTCATTAAGGAATTTTCAAAGGATAAGGAAGAAGTGAATCAATAGGATTTGAAGTGTGGAGAAGTTATCCGTTTTTTAGGGTAGCTTCTTATTTTCGGCTCTATACCGAATATGGTGGTGTCCCCCCGGCTTGAAGTAGGTCAAAAAGATGGCAAAGGTGGATCTAACCTCAGCCCTTCTTCATCCCCATTATTTCTCCAAATCCTTCAGCAATCAATGTACTTGTTGGGATAGCTATAACCGCGAAACTCTTCATTATTCCATTATTTACCCGCTCTAAAGCGGCGGTCAAAAAATCCTACCATTATTCCGTCGAGGATGGTACATTTCAATCGCTGTAATCATTAGTAAATCATCCTTCACCCATGGCTGTTTTTGTTTTCATCTTACACAACTTTTGTGATATAAATCACATTTCGTTATCCATAATAATGCTATCATTATTTATGAAGTTAGATAATATAAAAACCGCTATTTAATAAGTTCAATTCTAATAAGTGGTAAATATAATGTATGGTACATATAAATCATTTAGAATGAGGTGGAAAGGTGTATTTTTTAAAACCTATTTCTGAAGAGGTTCGTTTATCTCAAATAATATTCAATAAACATAAAAAAACGATGAGGCTTATTTTAGTATCTATTTTTGCCGGTATTGCTGCTATTCTGCAGGCTGCAGGCGGCTTTTTACCAGGTGTCGGATATTTTTTAAGTGCGCTTGCCACTGCACCCATTCTGCTAAGTTCTATGTTTTCCATTTCATTTGGAGTAAAGTCCTATTTCCTGGTAATTATATTGTTGTTCATCATACAACCAACTGAATTAATTGTATTTCCTTTTACAACAGGATTGTTAGGACTTGGCATAGGGGCATCTTTTCACATTTTTAAAAAGAGATTAAGTATTATTGTTACTGGCACAATTTCTTTAATGTTAGGAATTATGAGTCTATTGTTTATTTTTCACTTTCCAGTTTTAGGTCCAGCTGTCTCAGATTCCATTTCATTTCTTACAACTGCATGGATTTTTTTATTCGCTTTCCTTTATAGCTGGTTATGGGTTGAAATTGCTTTAATCATTTTTAAAAGAGTAAAAAAGATTATTATTTAGTGATCGTACAAATCACACCAGTCATTATGGAACTATTTCAAAAACAGTGCCTTGATTAAAATTTGTTACATTCATAGAGTCATAAACCCCTAAATATAAACTGGTTTGATTCATATTCGTTCCCAAACTAGTATAATAGGCTGATTGAGATTCAAAATCATAATCGATTTCAATCACACTATAATCATTTTGTGTACCATCTGGTCTCACCCTGGTATATGCTAAAGCCCCTCTAATCGGGGATTGAGGCTCTTTCCGGGCAAAATCAGTAAACACAACGCTTCCTGTTAAAGCAGGGATTCTGTTCCCCATATATGGCTGTACTCCAGTAAGTGCAGTCCCTGCAAACTTATCGGGTCTGGTATCTTGATGAAAATAACTAGTTAAAGGCCGAAGACGATTCCCTGAAAGTGCTACTGCTTCATTGTAATAAGCAATAGTTTTCTCATCCAAATTCGGATTATTAGTGCAGCTACTCATAATCGGAGTAGGAAAAGCACCTTCCCAACCTCTCCAGCCAAAGTTAATAAAACCTTCATTGTCAGGTTTAAAGTTCATAAATGGAGCTTGAATTAGCTGAGTAACCGGAATTGGTTTATATTGGACGAATGAAAAAATCGACTCGACCAAATGCTGTCCGACATTTCCTGCGTATTTTATATACTGATTATAAAACCTTTGAAATGTAATGCCTGGTATATTACGAACCCCTTTGGCGATTACTGTAAGCGTTTCCTGAATAGGTGCGGGAATTTCATTAAACCTTGTGACAATCGATGGATTATTGATGTTTGCATTCATACTTACATCTATTTCAATGATTTTACCAGCGATTTCTAAATCGTCCTGGCTTAAGTTAAATGGATCATATCCTGATCCACCATCTCCAGTAGTTAAAACAAGTTTTCCTGTTTCAGGTGAAAAGTTTAAGCTGTTGACACCATTATGATTAAAAAATGGTCTTCTTATATTAAGTAATGTTCTTCGTTTTTGAGGTTTACCATTCGGTTGTAAAATCCATTCTTCAACGGTATCAATATGATCATATTGAGTTTCTCTATTTATCCACTTTAAGTTTAAGGTTTCAGGATCACACGGGTTAGGCTTAAAAAATTCAGGAAGAGCTTCATGATGTTGGTTTGCATCTTCAGACTTAGGAAGAGCACCTGGGCCTTGTGTTCCAGCTGCTGAATAATGAAGATAAAATAAACCATTATAGTAAAATTGGGGATGGAACGCTAATCCTAGCAATCCCCGTTCATCATATCCCCCATCAGCAATGCCCAATTTTAGGATTCGCGGTCGGATATCTAAAAATGTCCGAATATCTCCGTTGCCAATATAAAAGATTTCTCCTACCTGTGTTGCAATAAACAATCTTTCAATTGAGTCACCCGGAAACATAGTTGTTTTTATAACAGTAGGTAAATTTATCTTGCTTACAATGGGTCTTAATCTCACTTTAACTTTTTTCAACTAACATGACCTCCTTCATACTAATTTCTTTTATAAGAATATGATTTGAACTGTTTTATAAGTACCAAATTATGACGAGGAACCAAACCAGGTAATGGCACCATTTTCCGCAAAAAGGTTAATCAAATTAATAGAGGGTAACGTATTTTTAAATTGAAGGAATTACTCTGTATTTATTTGAAAATAGAGGACAAAAAAACACTTACTTTTGACGAGTATTCTACACATGAAAATACAAACCAGCTTGGATAATGTACTTTTTTTTGACAAAAAGAGACTAAATTAGTAATAGAGACGTAAGAAATTGCGACAAAAATTCAGCTTGTTTTGAATTATAATAAAAAAGTAGGACTAATATCTTAGTTTTGATATTAGCTAATTTGGTTGAAAAGGAGGGACAGGCTAGCAAGGCTAAAAATATGAGAGGGGAATAATTAATTGAAAAAGAAGAAGTTCTTTTCAGTCTTATCGGCAGGGACATTAGCGTTATCTCTGATTGTACCATCATTCGGAGGGGCAGTTACCGCAGATACTGCTACTTCCTCCAAGTGGAACACAGAGCGTTATGGAGATCGAATTGATATTGACGGGCAGTTAAACAGGTTGTCCCAGAATGAAGAATTTATGAAGGAAGCTAAACAAAAAATTAAAGAACAGGCAAGTCAAATCAATTTTAACGAAGATACCTCCAGTGAAGGGGAAGAAGCTGATTCTACCTTTACCTATGACGGGGGAACAAAGTATTTTCTGGATCGTAATTTAGCATTCAAGGAATTCACATTGAGAAGTGTTGGAGAAAATGTGGAAATCTGGGTAGCTAAAGACCTCTCATTCCCGGAAGGAGATTCACGACCTGCTCATGTGGTTACCCAGGAACAGGTTGATAAATTAGCAGCAGAATTTGATAGTAATATGTATCCGGTGGCGACAGAATTTTTCGGTAAGCCGGATACCCTCGACGGGTCAAATTCTCCACTTCCGGAAATGGTCGGACTCCCAGAGGGTTACTATTCAGGTAGTGACAAAATCATCATGTTAGTAGATAACATTCAAGATGAAAACTATAACGATCCAAGTTATCCTTTCTTCGTTGCCGGTTTCTTCTGGCAAACACTAGAAATCTATATGGACAGAAATATTATTACAATCGACACAAACAACTGGGAAGAGCGTCTTGAAAATACTTTTTTCGCTACAACCATCCATGAACTTCAGCACTTAATCCACGCAGACAATGACGGTGCAGAAGAAACATGGATTAACGAAGGGATGTCTACGTTCTCCGAGTTCCTTGGCGGTTATGGGCATGGCGAAGGTTCAATCAACTTTTACCTTGACCACCCAGAAAATTCTCTTGTGAACTGGGACGATCATTACGATGCGGAGACCGGGCCGGAAACAATTGCTGACTATGGCCAGGTTTATCTCTTTACGCTTTATCTGTATGACAAATTTGGTCAGGAGTTTGTCCGGGACCTTGCAACAAGTACAGATGTAGGAATTGAGGGAGTTAACAATACTCTAGCAAGCAATGGCATAAATATGGACTTCACTGAGCTTTACAATCAGTTCATCACAGCGCTAGCCCTGGATGATGGCACTGGTGGTAAGTATGACTTTGACAGCATTGATTTAAGAGATTTAGCTGTCGATTCAGAGGAAACAGAACGAGGATTCACGGTAAACTATGTAAAAGCTGAAACATTTGAAAAAGAAGGCGTTCCTGCATGGGGCGGTGATTTTAAACAACTGGACTTTCAGGATAAAATCGATCGGATTAATTTTGATGGAATCGACTTCCTGCCAGTACCATGGGAAAGTGTAGCTGATCCTTTAGGAAGCTACAATCAGGTACTTTGGGGTAACCAGGGGAATGAGTTGGACAATGCCTTGATTTTTGAAGTAGATTTATCAGGTGTAGACACTGCAACACTCCAGTTCGATAACTATATAGATATTGAAGAGAAATGGGACTTCGGAGTTGTGCAGGTATCAACTGACGGTGGACAGAGCTGGACAAACCTTGCTAACGAAAACACCAGGTCAGATATCGTTGCAGAAGGTTACCCTGCCATTAAAGAGAACCTTCCTGGCTTCACTGGCCACTACGAAGACTGGCAGCAGGAAACGTTTGATCTTTTAGCCTATACCGGGCAAAAAGTTCATATTGCTTTCCGCTACATGACGGATTGGGGTTATAACGATTCTGGATGGTTTATCGATAACATTGAAATTCCTGAAATCGGATATTCCAACGATGGAAGCCCAACTGATGAATTTTTATCAATGAATGAACTGCTTGGCCAGTATGTGGATTACACGGTTACATTTATTAACGAGCGTACTGTAGGTAAAGGGAATGGGGCTAACACAAAGTATAAAGTGCTTCATGTTGAGCCTTTTAATGTTACTGAAGAAGATGCTTTACAATTACGGCAGTTGTTTAAAAATGGCAAAAACTATATGATCACAACTTATGCCGCACCAACTAATGATAAAAGTCCAGTTGACTTCTCGTATGAAGTACTGCTAAAAAAGAATAATGGAAAAGGAAATGGGAAAAATAAATAACTATTTAATTCTCGATCAGTCTAATTAGATACTCACGTAAGGTATGATTCTGCTTTCTAAAGATGGCCCTGTTAGGGGTCATCTTTTTAATATTTTGTTATGAACTTTATAGTCATACCTTTTACCATAAAAATATCTCACCGAAGCATTCAGATGATGTATGCTGTGACGGTTACATACACACAGAAACAAACATTTTCATATATTACTTTTATAGTCAAAGGAACTAAAAAAGAGGCTGGGTCAAAACCCATAAAAGTATTACCCTAACTTAATGATCGTCCGCTTACGTCTTTAACGAATTAATCACCAAATCTCATATACTAGCAGACATTCTGTAATAAAAATTTCATTCAAGTATAAATACAAATTCTTCCACTTCTTCCCCGCGTGCGTTAGAAAACCCAATGTCCTCGCCAGAGATTGTAAAACCGCATTTCTCCAGTACCCTGAGTGACCCTATGTTGTCCTTTGCAGCACGAGCATAAAGTGGATGAATTGTAACGTGTTTTGTAAATTCCCTTAAAGCATTGGTAGCGATTCCTTTGCCCCAATATTCTTTTCCTATCCAATAGCTGACACCGGGTACGGCGAACTGCTCAAAACATAGAATATTTCCAGCAACATTTTCCTGAACAGTGATCGTTTGCTTGATGATGTCTTTGTTCGACAGAATTTTGTTCCAATGAGTTAAGAAGCTTTCCCAATCACCCGGGTCCTCACTTGTAAATGCCGCCATATGATTTGCATCCAGATCCTGCTGGTGTTTGAAAAAAACCCGAAGATCATCTTCCGTTACGTCCCGCAGCATTATAGCGCTCATCACAATTCCCCCTTGCAGTTTATTAGGTTTAGCATACGCTTTACCCCTGATATTAATAGTGTAGCCACCACAAATCTGAAAGCTGTGTCAGCATCATTTCACACCCATCCCCGAATCTTTGAAACAAAATTTAATCTTATAATCTTCATCCAATGCTAAAGCTGTACTGAACGTTTTCTTCCCCTTAAATCCTTTTAGAACTTTCGTTTGCTTTCTTTCACACAATGTTTTAATCGTATTCCTAGTCAACGCTTTCCCTGCTAATTTTTTCGGGAATGTCACTTTACATCCCTCTTTATACGCGGAACATCCATAAAACTTGTATCGGTCCACAATCGAGCCTTTAGAACAGGCAGGGCATTTGGCGATTGGCTCATTCCATTTCTTTTTCTCGCCGGTGCTTCGAATGGAAACCTTTTGAATCGAGCCGGGAGTGTCCTGCATTAACTTTTCAATAAACTGGCTTGTCTGTTTGATAAACACTTGTTTTGATCCTTCACCACTGCCGATTTTCTTTAAGTATGATTCCCATTTCGCCGTCATGGAAGGACTTGATAACAGCGTTCCTTCAATTGCTTCACACAACATTATTCCTTTATTTGTAATAGAGACGGTGTTTTTTCTCACTTCAATATACTTCTGCGCCTTTATTGTTTCAATAATGCTTGCACGAGTTGCCTCTGTCCCCAAACCTTCGACTTCCTTTAAAATCTCCACATCTGCCTCGTCATCCATCAGCTTTCCGCAGGTTTTCATCATATTGATCAACTGGCCTTCTGTGTACGGCTTTGGTGGCTGTGTCATACTTTCCTTAATATGAACCTCCGCGCCTACCTTTTCACCTTTTTGGACATTCGGCAGATTAGGTTCCTTCTCCTGTTTTGATTTAGACGGCTTCGGAAACAGCTCTTTCCAGCCACTTTTCACTTCTCTTTTGCCGGTAGTTTTAAAGGGTAGATCATGGACATTTGTAAAAATGGTAGTCTCTTCATACACGTAGTCCGTGTGAAACATCGCCAGGGTGGTGGCCAGAATTTCATGATAAATATTCTGTTCTTCACGGCTTAGTCCGCTTAGCTTCTTTGAAGTGGGGGCTGACTTGGTCGGAATGATTGCATAGTGTTCCTGAACTTTGCTGCCGTTGACATACCGTTTATTTGGTTTCAGGGACGCAGGTGTGAACGAGATGTTCAACACTCCCTGATAGGAATTCAGGTTTTTCACTAAATAAGCAAACTCATTTTCGGTTATGAAGTTACAGTCGGTTCGCGGGTAGCTGACAAGTCGCTTCTCATAGAGTTTCTGGAGCGTCTTGAGGACGTGCGACGGTGTATACTTCCAGCGTCTGTTGGCTACGCTCTGCAGGGTGGACAGCGAATGCAGTTTAGGTGACTTTTGGTGTTTTGTCTTTTTGTTTATGGTTTGAACCAGGCCGGTTAACGATTCCTTTTCTTTCAGTCCGTGTTCATCCATAATTGCTTGCACCTTTGTCTTATCCTTTTCCTTAACTTCAGCCATGCCTTTGTATGTACCTGCTGCAGCCTGAAAAGACCCTTCAATCTGATAAAAAGGCTCGGATTGAAAGCTCTCAATTTCCTTGTGCCTCTGATAGATTAAATACACCGTGGGAGACTGCACACGTCCAATCGTTAAATAGCTTGCGAAACCTTTTTTCTGCAAAAGCAACGTAAACAAGCGACTGGCATTGATTCCAACCATCCAATCACTGATTTGACGGGCTTTCGCTTCATCAAACAACCGCAAATCCTTCTCGTTATTCTGTAAGTTCCTAAATCCTTTCCGAACTTCATCCTTCTCAAGTGAATTGATCCACAATCGCCTGATGGGCTTTTCTTTTACACCCGTTAAGCGGAGAATACTGTAAAAAATGTTGGAGCCTTCCCGATCGACATCGGCCGCATTCACGATCACATTCGCCTGTTGGAACAATTTTTTGACAGCCTGAAACTGTTCCCACTTTCCTTTAGAAACTTTCTCATAAAACTTTTCCGGGACAATCGGCAACTGATCGAGTTTCCATTTCTTCCATTCAGGTTTATAGTCATGAGGCTCTTTTAATTCAACCAGATGGCCGACTCCCCAGGTGATTGTCGCACCATCCGGGAATATATCATCCGGCTTTAATAGAATATAAGTTTTTGTTTTTTCCAATATCGTAAAAGCTTCTGCATATGCTTTAGCCTGAGAAGGTTTTTCGGCCAGGATGACCACTTTTGTCATGGTCTCCACTCCTTTCAATGAACCATTAGAGTACTTTATTTGTTTTTGATTAGGGAATATAAGAAGTTTAAGCATTTCACTAGCATAATTTTACCCTATTCTAAGAGAATGTATGTTCCCATCATATCATGACAGTTAGTCTTTTGGCTATTGCCACTCGAACATATCCAAACTTCTTAATTGCCATTTCTATTCCCCTTATTGATGTTGTTGTATTTGTTGTTTGGTATGTCATAACTATACTCCAATTGTACCAAAAGGTTTATATACTTTTGGGACGTTTCATAAGTTACCATGTAGACATTATGAGACGCGAAAAATATTATTTATGCTACTGCTGCTGATAGTGCCAAAACGTGTACCTTTTAGAAGGGTATTTTTGATAACGGTAGAATAAGGGTTATAGGTGTCTAAAAAGTTAGTATAAAAAGGAGTTCGAAAAAATGATTGTTGGTTATGCAAGAATTTCAGATAAATCGCAAGAAATCGGAACGCAAATCGAGGAACTGAAGAAATATGGATGTAATCGGATTGTGCAAGAAGTGATTACAGGAGTCGCCGAAGAAAAAAATTCTGATTGAGGAATTAAAAGAAGGCGACACGTTGGTTGCGACGCGCGTGGACCGTTTGGGGAGGTCGGCGCTGCAAGTGATGCAGCTCGGAAAAGAATTAAGAGAAAAAAATGTGCATCTGGTCGTTTTGGATCTAGGAGTCGATACACGGACGATTGGCGGGGAATTGATTTTGAACGTGATGGCGGCATTCGCTGACTGGGAACGAAAAAACAATAAAGAAAAACAGCGAAGAGGAATTGAATTGGCTAGGAAAAAAGGAAAACATCTTGGCCGTAGAGGCGAATATGGAGCTCGTTTCTAGGGAATTTTACCAAAATAGCTGATTTTCGTTAAAATCATCAAAAAATAGGATAGGTGATCAACATGGCAGTGATTGATAATTTGAAACTGATCGACAAAACAAAAAATCCACCTATACAAAAGGTTGATTAGCCTATTTTGGACTAGAGATTTTCTTTATCTGTCTTTCTTTTATCGTACTTGGCTTTGATACCTTTAACTCCTTTAACACCTACACCAATTAGACCTAAACCACCCAAAATGATTACCCCTCCGGCCATTTGCCTACGTGGTCTGAAATGCTTAAAATCGTCATATCCGTGCAATCGTTCTAAAGTTATAGATTTTCCGTTTCTCAAAACTTCTTTTTTAGGGTCATTATCGCCCCAAGCATAAAAGAACTCATTAACTAATTTTGATAATTTAGACATAATTATCATATCAGCCTCCTACTATATGAATTTAGTTTCAATACGATCATATTGAGAAAAGGTTTCAAATTTCTATTTCAATAGCAGAAATAACGACTGCTTACTTTCGCTAACCTGCAACGTTAGTTTAATAACAGCATGACATTCTTCAATGTATGTTTCTATAGAAAAACTTACATTCATATAGCAATACACCACAAGGGAACCGTTACGGTATGTTCAGGGTTGACACATGGTTATTTAATGAATATAATGGAAACAAATAATAAACCCTAACGGAACCGTAAGGGTAAAGGAGAGATAATATGAAAAACGTTAATATTTTTCAAATGAAATCCAAACCACATGGAAAGGAGAGGTTCGATGATTTTGTCCGTGATTCATTCGTGGCCATTGGTTGGCCGGGTATTGGAGATTTAACAAACGTAAGTAAAGATGAAATCAGAGAAAGATTAGTAAAGAAATATAAGTATAAAGGGCAGCAATTAGGAACCTATTTAGGTGCAGTCAACGCATTTGCAAATACCTTGAAGAAAGGAGATTTAGTTCTAATAACAAATCGTCTAGACCAGGTATATATTTTTGAAGCTGGAGATTATCGTTATGAAAAAGATTATGACAACGATACAGATGGTATGTGTCACCAAAGGTCAGCAGAATTACTAAAAGTTATTAATAAAGCTGACTTAACTCCTGAAATCCAAGAACTACTAAGAAATCGGGGAACGATTACCCAATTCAAATATCCTTATGAAAAATCGGGATTAGATAAGCACCTTGATGAAACTGAATTAAAGTTGAAAGTAAATCTAGAACAATTAGTCAATAAAGCCCTAGGGGTTTTAGAAATTGAGTTAGATTCCAGCGATCCGATTTGTCGTATTAAAGCCGCAGCAGAGATTCTACGTTATACCAAAAGTTAGTTTAAGGAGATATTAAATTCATTTCCTTTTATTATGATTAATGTTTACTTCTTTCTGTTGTTGTATAGTAATTCTAATCAATGAAATGAAAGGAGAGGTTTTATGAAGATTAAATATGCCAATTTCGAGTTGGAAACATCAAGCGACAAAGAGATAGCTGCAGTAGTTGGTATCGCTACAATGGGGTTTGGTTTTCTAGGCAGCTTAGTTGTAATACTAGCAAAGCAAAAACAGTTAGCACCACTTTGTGAAAAAGCTTTAGAACTACTTATCAATAGAAATCATGATGTAGTTTGTATAGACCCCCCTTATGGTTCTGGTACATCGAATAAAGAATAATGTTTTACTGATTTTAAAAAATGGTGTATTAACATATTTCGTTGTTAATGCACCAATGTTTTATCAAAATTCTTTTGTAGGTAATAATATTTCTTCGGGAAAAAGATATGGAAATTTTTATATTGATTCGGAAATCGACATTTTTCTATATGAACTATAATATTTGCTAACAGCAGCACCAATATCATCAAGGAAAATTCCTGAGTTTTCAGCTATGGTTTGCATTATCTTAAGAGTGCTTTGAGCTTTTCCTTCCATAATATACTGGCCAATAGACTTACTCATGATTACTTGGGCCATAGGATCTAAATATTGTGTTACTCCGTATTGATAATCTATTTTTTTGCCCGTAGCTACTGATTTTCCAAAGAGTACGGGTGGAAGTTTAATATCATTTAACTGATTCATAATTGCAATATCTATTACCTCGCCATCTAACTCAATCCAAGAATGGTCAAATAAATAGTTATCAATTTGAACTTCACCAATTCTGACAACAGAATTGAAACCTTTTTCAGTCAGTAGGATATGGACAATTGCAGAAATCAAATGACACCCACCCTGGTAATTATGTTCTGCTATAAAATCAAAAGCACCTTTTACAATATCTTTAACTTGTTGCTCACATTCAAAATTATCGATACCTATTGCCCAGTTTTCACTCCAATTCAAACAACATTTCTTGTATTTCTTTCCACTCCCACATATGCAAAGATCATTTCTACCTATCCCCATGTATTTCATCTACCTTTCTATCTCAATCCAGTCGCTGTTTAATCCTTTGAATATGTTAACTGGTATCTCAACTCTATTTTGTCTTGTTGGTCTTTTTCTTTCCATTATCCTCACCTATCTTTTTTCTCTACTCTACCAATATAGCAATTTTATTTTAATCGAATGATTTTTACACCCTTATCTTTCCGTTTTTGAATTTCCTCATTGTATTTATCGAATGATTCTTTCTTAACGGCAAGTGTTGTGTAATAGGGTATCGAATCTTTTTTTATAGATCGATATAATTCATTAATTTTCCTCTTTATGTATTCAGCCATAAAAAAAGTTATTGCGTCTCGTTTGTCTTCACTACCTTTATTTTCTATATACCAATTTGCTAGTTTTTGAACATTTATTTGGTCGGGCATAATAAAGTGGCCATCAAGATATTCTGCAGAACCAATTACTGTATCTACTGTACCAACCACCGACATTCCATAACTAGCACCCAGTTGTGAATAATGAACTTTTCCAGAGTAGTTACTAGCATATTTTCTAATTAATGGAATTGCTATATCCTCACTTGTTTCAATATCTTGTAAATCTTCTGGTGTTAATTTTTTATCTTTCACTATTTAATTCCCCCCCTAATCCATTTTGCTGTTACTTTTGAATACAGTTTAGTCATAGTTGCGATATTTTTTCAAATCATTATGGATTTCCTCAATGGCAGCATGAGATAAGCAAACAGTAATCTCCATATTATTTTTATCACCTATCTTCAGGTACACCCCTCCATCTTTAATGGTATATGAAATATTGGAATGGGCTAGTGGTTTATTAATTCTCTTTTCAACTTTCTTTTTTTCTAATAGCTCCGGATAACGTTTGTAATGTTCCCCGAGCGCTTCTTCATGTTCAAAATCAATTGATTCATCATCAAGTAATAGTTCTACACTCCCACTTGGAAATTCTCCACTCTTCCAGGCATCAAGAATAGCTTTATGGAACAATAATAATCTATCGGTCCCCCAGAGCCTGGAATAAGGTATTTTATCTTCTTTTATCATTTTTCTAAGCTTGTATAGGGATATATTTAGGTACTCTGCCGTCTCCTTTGCTTTCATTGGTCCAACAAACCACTTTTTTGCCTCAATCTCTCCTTTTAAAACTGCACCAATCATTTCTTCCACTTCCTTTTAAATGATGAACATATCTTAAAAAAGCCTTCCGGATTAGGAAGGCTTACACACGGTACATCTCATTAATTTTTTCTAACAAGTAGTGAACAACACTCCACGTGTACTGTCTGCGGAAACATATCAACCGGCTGAATACTTTCAACTGCATAACCATTCTTCGCCAAATACTTCAAATCCCGTGCCTGTGTCACCGGGTTGCAGGATATATACACTACCCGATTGGGCTGCATCTTCACCACACTGGATAAGAACGCTTCGTCACTACCGCTTCTTGGCGGGTCCATAAACACCACATCAGCTTTCTCACCGCGTGCTGCCATCTGCATCATGAACTCCCCGGCATCGCCCTGATAAAACCGGGCATTTTTCATGCCGTTGCGCTTTGAATTGTGGATAGCGTCGCGAACCGCATCCTTATTCAACTCCACGCCAATGACCTTTCCGGCTTTCTTACTGGCAATCAGCCCGATAGTACCGATCCCGCAATACGCATCCACCACGGTTTCCTTTCCAGTCAGCTCTGCCATTTCAATTGCCTTTGCATACAATTTTTCCGTCTGGACTGGATTAATTTGGTAGAAAGATTTCGCAGAGATATTGAACTTAAGACCGCAGAGAGTATCTGTTATGGTCCCCTTGCCAAACAGCACTTTTTCCTGATTGCCCAGAACCATGCTGTCATTCCTCTTATTCACGTTCAGCAAAATGGTCGTAATCTCCGGGTGGGCCTTTCTTAGTGCTTTCACAAAATTATTCTTCCCTTTGAACATAGGTGAAGCAGCTACCAGCACTACCATGATTTCACCGCTTTTCTTTCCGACCCTCACCAATACATGTCGCAAAAAGCCTCGTCCGGTGTCTTCGTTGTACGGCTGCATTTTAAAGGATTTCATCATTCCTTTGATGGTTTGAATAATCTCATCCGCTTTCTGATCATGGATGATGGACCTTTCCATCGGTATGATCTGATGGGAATTTTCAGCGTATAACCCACATATAATCTGCCTTTTTTTATTCAAACCGAACGTCATGACATTTTTATTACGGTAGTAAAACGGAAACTCCATGGTTATAATTGGCTCTGGTTTTCCGAATGGCTTCATTAGTTCATCTATGAATTTTTGTTTAAAACGATTTTGGGCATGCTCATTCATGTGATAAAGGTGGCATCCCACACCCTCGTTAGGGAATGAAAGTGTTAGGTTGGCACGGTCTTCTGAAGGTTTTATTACCCGCTTCAGCTTTGTGTCGATAAAGCGCCCTTTCTTGAAAATGTTCACTTCACCCGTTTCACCAGGCAACAGACCAGCTATCTCAAGCTGCTTTCCTTTCCACTGTACAATGCCCTTGCCTTCATTGGTGAGTCCTGTACAGGTTACTTCTGCAGTTATGCCTCTTTGGTTACTCTGACGCGGAGTATCCGTTCTGTGCTTGCCTTTGGATTTGCCGCTCGTTCGACTCGCTTGTGCCGAGTGCTGTTTCCCATACTGTTTTTTAGATTTATGGTGTTTTTTTCCCGATTTTATATTTCCGTTGTTCTTTTGTTTATTCATGGGCACTTCACATCTTTCCTTCTTCTTTGACACCTCATTATATACTACCTAATGCCGGCAGTAAAACGGGGTATGTAAAAATACTGACTTTAGGAATTGAATTAGCAATTCTTCTGGTATACTTAACATTTTATATTAACCATAAATCTAAAAGTAAGTAACAGGTCACTAGTTTGAATGCAATAATAAATGTATATTATCATGTTAAAAATGACATAAAGAAAAGAAGCTTCTCAAAAGTTTTTTAATCACTTGAAAAACTTCCATAACTAATGTAGTAAATATAAGTTCAATGTTATTTCGTTCAATTATTTTGCTCAAAGTTCTAGAGACTTACTCTCCAACCATCCCATCTCCGTCATTATCTTGCATATAGGAGTATAACCAGTGATCACTCGTTATCGGCATATTATAGCCAGCTTCTTTTGCTTCTTTAATTGTTACCTGTCCATTACCGTCTTTATCAACACTAGAAATATCACCGGTTGTGATTGAACTAGTCGAATCGGAAGGCTTACTGTCTGTTAAACCGAGTGATGCGTTTACTTCATCAGGGTTCACATTTTCAAATGTATCAACGATCTCGCTATCCATTAAAGTATAGGTATATTGATAGTTTGAAGGAATCTGTGTTTCCGTATTCGGATATGTGATAATTGCTTCAAAATTATAGGCTCCACCTGCGCTGCGGATTGCGTGTTCCATATATGCTTGATCACCATGTCGGTTGAGCGTACTATTTTGTGGGGTAATATTATAAGCATTCGAAACCCCTCCGAGAGAATCAGCAATAATATGTCCTTCATCTAACACGTCACTTTCAACACCAGGAACCTTTGCCTCATCAGAGTAGTATCTGCCAGACGATAATACAGGTTCGTTTCTGTCATCCTGCAGAACAATTTCGTCTGCAATGACACGTACTAGTTGCCCGTATTCATTGGTGAATGTCCAATATTCACGCTCCCCATAACCAATATCAACAACGACGTTAGGTTCACGATGCCCTGACAAGTCTCCACCATCAACTTCAATAAGTTTGTATCCTGAGAAGAGATCATCACTTGTGTTGGTTGGCGTTTCCTCTACTACTGGATCATCAACAACCGTAGTGGTAGCTTTTTCCTTTTCACTATTTTTATTTGTATTAGCTGTTGTTCCTTCTTGTGGATCTGTTTCTCCATCTGTTTCATTATTTTTATTGGTAACCGTGGTTATTTCTTGTGAATCTTTTTCTTTAGCTGTAATGGATGTATCTTCTCCGTTAGTACACCCAACCATAAAGATAAGAATCGTTAAAATTAAATAGGTCATTTTCTTTTTCATTTTGGAACTCCTCTATATTTGTTTCATATTGTCATTCTAAAAATTTCGCAATGTTAACATAGATTACCATTGCGTCTGTTGAAAAAATCATATGGAAGATGGTAATTGGTCCTTAAGACTCACGCTACCGACAAGTCTAATCTTCTATTCTCCCATAAAATTTCAAATCCATAGCCCCTCCTTATGAGAGATTAACTGTTTTGCAACCTTAAGACCACCTTTTATTGATACAGTTGGCAATACCTTAAGGCGTTATAATTGATTTCGTGGCAGTAAGAAAAATTTTTTTATACCTTCATGGAATTTACTTTCCAACGTTTTCATATTATCTCTCTCAATACCAATTTACCTTTGAAGGTTTGATTTATTTTATTGTCGTATTTGTATTGACCATAATATTTACTATACGGAAATTTGAGCATCGTTAAATATGATAAATTGCCCTAACGTAATATCTAGGTTCCACACCTTTGCTCGAGGATAGGTTAGCAGCTAATATGTCTGAGGCTTTACAATTGGAACATTATGTTCAAAAGTTTCAAATGTATAAATTAGTCATTGTTTAACTTTTCATTGGTATATATTCCCCGTTCAACTTTATAGGCTATTTAACAATAACACGATAGCAATTGTTCAAAAGTTATTACAATCCCAGCTTCTTTCAGTAAATCTTTTCTATCGTCATATAATTTTTTTAATACCACCTCGAAATCCTTACCATAGTGCAAAAGATTATGGCAATGGCTACATAAAGAAACAATATTCTGTTCTATATCTAATGAATAAGGAAAATTATTGTGAAAGCTTAACGGTATTAAGTGGTGTGGTTCGGTATATGGATTACCGTCTCTTTTTCTTATAAAGGATTTATGCCTATTGTCAAATTCACATTTGAACTCAGCCCTTTTTAAAGCATTTATCGCTACTTTCAAATTTCTAGGATAGGTGAATGACCCTTGACCACTTGCTTTCAAAGGTAACTTTTCTTTAGGTTCGCTAAAGTAAGGTGTTACCTTACTTTTTTCTATCTCAATGTTTTCTATAGCATCTACTAAGTCATTATCATCAAGAACTTCCACCTCATCTAATTCTAACAAACCGACTTCCTCTCTTACCTTACGCACGTCTTCTTTGCTTACCTCATCTTGTTGGATTGATTCTGTTTGTTTTAATAAGTACCTTGCTAACTCTTTATTCGCTGAGAACAAATAGCCCGTATTCCCTCTACCAATTGAGTTAAACGGTGCATTATGTGACGGCTGAAGTTCTAAAATTTTTGTGCTATGATCCGAAGTTATAATTGGATTGTTTATCTCAATATATCTGGTATCTACTCTCCACCCTTCATCTTCCCATAACTTCTCTTTCCTTAGTTCCTCTGGCTGAATGGCAGCGAAAACATCAGTAATTGCGATGCTTATGGCCACAATTTTTTTCATATAACTATGTATTATCAAATCACCCTGTTTAACATCCTTCATACTTTCCCAATGAGAAACACGGTTTCCATTTTTACTTCTTTTCGGTGCCCATAAGTATCCGCCTTGTTTTTCTTTAAGATAACTCTTATTTTGAAATACGAAATAGTAATTCATGTGGCATCCCTTTCTTGTTTAAAACAAAACTAGTATATTTGTATTATACTACTATTTTTTGCACATTTCGAAGTTTCGTGGAAGTTTGTTTACGGTGTTATAATAAATACCCTACTCCTTCCGTTAAGATAAAAAATACTCCTGGATTGTGAAAATAGGATTCTCAAGTAAGAAATATAAGTCTAGAACCCAGCTTGACCATAATTTATTAATAGAGAGTTGGAAATTATATGGTTGAAGTAATAATGATATGTATCTTGGTTATCGGAGTCTTAAGTATTGTTATTTTTAATAAGATCAAGAAAAAAAGAACACTTAATAATCCTACTTATATAAAGTTAAATAATTCTGTGAATAAATTTCTTCGTGAGATCGAACATTATAAAACTATGTATTTTAGATATAGCGTAAAAGAAGAGCTTCGAATTGAATACATAAATGATTTTAAGTTACTAAGTTCACATCCCACCTTTGTGAAGATTAACAAGAATGGCACCTTTGCGAAATTTCATGACATATATAAAAACTTGGACCATTTCGTTAAGGAATGGAATGAACAATATGTAACTCAAGAATTAGAATCTAATCAGGCATTTTTAAGCGATATTGATGGCAAATCATTAGACCCTCAACAAAGGAAAGCAGTTGTTATTGATGAGGATAATAATTTAGTTATCGCTGGTGCAGGTAGTGGTAAAACTCTAACGATTACTGGAAAAGTGAAATACTTGGTGGAAAAGAAAAGAGTAAAGGATGATGAAATATTACTCATTTCGTTTACTAAAAAAGCAACTGATGAGATGCAAGAGCGAATTAGTCAAAAGCTTAACATAGGAGTCGAAGCAAAGACTTTCCACAAACTAGGTTTAGATATTATTTCAAAGAAGTTCGGTTATAGACCTGATGTTTTTCAAGATATAGATGAAATATTAGATAACTACCTTTCTAATGAACTCATTAAAGATACAAAATCTATGTCTCAAATAATAACTTTTTTTGGCTACTATTTAAACATACCTAAGGATATGGAAGAATTCGAAAACTTAGGGGAAGCGCAGGATTATTATCGCAATATAGACCTCGAGACTTTAAGATCAAAAGTTTTAAGTAAAACCAATGAGCTAAAAAGACAAAAAGTCACGATTCAAGGTGAAAGAGTAAAAAGCATAGAGGAAGTAATTATTGCAAATTTTTTATATTTGAATGGGATCAACTATGAATATGAAAGAGTATATCCATATGCTTCAAGCGATCCTTACCGTAAAAAATATAGGCCAGATTTTTACTTATCAGATTATGACTTATATTTGGAGCACTTTGGTATTACGAAAGATTGTAGAGTGCCTTGGTTATCGGAAGTCGAAGAAAAGAAATACCTAGAAGGTATTAAATGGAAAAGGGGCTTTCACAATAAAAACAATACCACTTTGCTAGAAACGTATTCTTATTACAATAAAGATGGGGTTTTGCTTTCGGAGTTAGAAAAAATATTGAAATCGAGCGGAGTTGCATTTTCAGAAATAGATTATGGTCAAGTTTATGAAAATTTATTTGCCGCTGACAACGGTAATAAATATTTCACTGAATTCAAAAAGTTGATCAAAACATTTATTGGATTGTATAAATCGAAAGGTTTTTTAGAAGATCAATTTAGACAATTGCATCAAGATGGAAGAAAGATTGAAAATAATTTTCTAAAAAGAAGAACTGAATTATTCTTATCAATTGTTAAACCAATATATGAAAAATACCAAAAATATTTGAAGGAATCTGATCAAATTGATTTTAACGACATGATTAACCTTGCAACTGACATCGTCCAAAATGAGGAAACAGATTTAAATTTTAAATACATTATCATTGATGAGTACCAAGATATCTCTTTTAGCCGGTTTAAACTGATAAAAGAAATTAAAAACCAAACGAATGCAAAGATTTTATGTGTTGGTGACGATTGGCAGTCCATCTATCGTTTTGCGGGTAGTGATATAGATTTATTTACAAGCTTTGAAAAGTACTTCGGATATTCTGTGTTATTAAAAATTGAAAAAACATATAGAAACTCTCAAGAACTAATAAATATTGCTGGGCAATTTATTAGTGCTAATCCTAAACAGATTAAAAAAGAATTAGTATCTGATAAACACAACAGCAATCCAATCCGTATTATAACTTATGATAAATCAAATAATATGGATGATTGGAAGCTGCTTCAATCAATTGAAAAAGCCATAGATGAAATAGTTTACCTAAACGGCGAAAGTACACAAATATTGATTTTGGGAAGGAATAATTTTGATATAAATGTATTTACTGATGACAAGAATGATAACAACAATGCAAAAGATAATGAAATAAGAAAAAGATATAGAGTGAAAAAAGTTGAAAACCGAGTTGTTATTCAATATGCAAAATACCCAAATCTAGAAATATCCTTTTTAACAACTCACCGATCAAAAGGGTTGGAAGCTGAAAATGTAATCGTAATAAACTTAGAAAATAAACTTGTTGGTTTTCCAAATAAAATTTCTGATGATCCGGTGCTTTCGTTAGTATTAACCGATTTGGATACATTTGCTTATGCAGAAGAAAGAAGATTGTTTTACGTAGCGTTGACACGCACACAAAATAATACGTATCTAATTGCACCAGAGTACGGACAATCAGTTTTTGTAGATGAACTTATTAAGAAACAAGGAATTAAATTCGACACCTTAACGGGTAAAAACTCTTTAGTAAATAACCCTAACTGTCCTAAATGTGAAAAAGGTTATTTAATACTTAGGGAAAACACTAATAATAGAGCAAAGTTCTTAGGTTGTACCAATTATCCTCTGTGCGATAACACATTTAAACAAATTGCGTTGTTGGACAATTATATTACTTGCCCCAAATGTGGTGGATACATGGTAAAAAGGAATGGTAAATACGGGGTGTTTTACGGCTGTACCAATTACCCGTTCTGCAAAAACAAGTTTAATATTGAAGGAAGAAATGTAAAAGCATCTTATGAAAAAATTTAATACACAGCTGCTTTGTGGAAGTGGATCTGATCTCAACTTTATCCATCCATAACTATATTAAGAACATTCCAAGGCTTGGACACGATTCCGGGCCTTTTAGTATACTTGCTCAAAGATCTGATACTCTATATCTGTCTATCCAGCAAAACCATAATCATCTTTTTTGTAGATAAGCATTTTCTCTACAATTCGCAGCGATTGCTGTAATGGTTATTGCGTCTTTTATGACTTCGATTCACAACCTGATTAGCTTTCTATTTTAGTTTTCGAGTAGGTCCTCGCTGGTCTTCATATCATTCCACTCTTATAATACTCGCTGTTTTATAAGATGGCTTAATTAATGATATTGATAAAGATTAAATAGAGCACTTTATGTGTGTATTGCTACAGCCTTGTTCCCCCTTTTTCACGGAGTGTTAAAGAGTACGGAGGAAAGAATACTTGACTATTAAATCAATAAAAATACCGCTATCTTTTAATCTAGTATAATTTAAATCTTGACATCTTTTATGAATAATTGTGTTCCAAACATCTAATATGACTTCTTCTTGCTCCTTAACCAAATTACTACATTTCGGACAACGCAAATCTTTCACCTCCATTACCAGCCCTCCGGTGATTACAATAACTATTTTATTAAATATAAAAGGGAGGATAGTAATTAAAAAAGGATAATAAAAAGTACAATAAGCTACTCACTATTACATTAGAACATTTTATTGTTGTACATTGGATTAAGAACTATTTATGTCATAAAAAAATGAACCCCTACCGTCGTAATCAATGAGAGTTCTGAAACACCCTACTGAGATATACCCCTTTACTTCCGATAGCTATAATTAATGAAATATATGTTCCTATCCGAAAGCTCAAAAATATAGGAGGCACCAAAAATAAACCTCCTATATTTTTATCTATGTAAGCTTATACAAACTGTAAACTAAATTCCTTTAAAATGCTTATCTAATTCATCTTTAAATCCCTTTTGTATTAATTTACGCGCCTCGGAAAGTGCACTGTCTTGTTTATATTCAATTAAGACTTTTTCTATAAGTTCGATATTATTATTTATATTCGAATTGAATTCATTCAGATATAACGCATAGAAAATCTTTTGCTCGTATACATTATAACTGCTTTTTTCATATGAATTACTTATTTCAAGATATTTTTCTATCACTCTAACAGCATCATCGATATCAAAATTATCCTCACCGAAAATCTCATCATAGTATGTATCAAAAATTCTTTTCTTTTGATTACTTGCACGATCAGGATAACCAAGTTTTGAATAAAGGAGTTGTCCAAATTTTTCCATTGAAATACGATGATCATATTCTATATCATTTTCACCTAAGTCTCCAACCTTTCTAACATACAAAATCTTGTGGTCTTTTAAGATTTGTTCAATTTTCATTTGAAGTGAGTCTAAAGACTTTAAATCAACAGGTGATATTGCATTTTGACTATTAGTAAACTCAGCAATTTTATTAGTTAATCCTTCTTGAGTTCCGGTCTTAAATACTCGAACTAATACATTCGCCTTATTTAATATTTCTTCGTCATAATGAGATTCTTTAAAATCATAAAGTGTTCTTAATGATTGCCCTCCATTAACCACTTGAAAATCTTCTAATGAAATTTTCCACTTTTGATTACCATTTACTGGTTGCACTTCAATATCTTTTGACGTCATCGTTATACCATTATTATACATAAAAAACTTAGAAGGTTCTGAGTTGAGTGTCTTAAAAATGTTTTTATTAAATTTGGTTTTCCCTAAATACCCTCTCACATTATCGAACAATACGGAAAAATCTAATTTTAAGTGTTCTATTTCGTCCATATTCTCATAACTATACTTATTCCTCATGTCTTTAGATGAACTTGTAATTCTAATTAATTCGCCTATTGATAATTTCATTAAATATGACTTATAAGTAGACAAATCTTCTTCTTCATACGATAACACAGAATTTCTATTTAATAATAGAGTTGCCCCTATTGGTTCTGGTCTCATTGATATAAAATTGCTAAAATCCCCAAGTGTATATGTTATAACTTCTAACCCATATTGAGATTGTAAATTTCTAATAGCCTCACTATCAGTCGATAAACCATTATTTTCATTTGAAACCATATATAATCTTAAATTCCAAATATCATCCGAATTAAGCCTTTTAATTATTTCATCCACAAAAGCTTTAGTTTTACCTGATATTTCACTGCTATCTGAGTTTTGAAAAGCATTTACGAAATTCATACTAATTAAAGCGTCATTTTGTGATAAACCTCTTCTTGGATTAAAGTTTTCACGAAATTTGAAATTAAATAGATTAATAGTATGGTATTCTTCATCTATATCCACAGCATCTATTCCCAAGTCTATATTTTCTAACCCAAATACAATACTGTTAAATTCAGTATCATTAATTTTCTCTTTTAATTCATCAATATCTTTATTATTTGTGATGCACTCTAGAGCGAATAAATAAAACCCTAATCTTGCCTGTTCAATTTCCGCTACTTCCTTATTGAGTTTCAAATATTTATAATACATCTTAGATTTCTTCTTAACTATTTTAAAGTCATTTAATGTTGCCAATGTAGTTCACCTCAATATTTTTTAATGTAAATAATATATATTATATCATTAGCGAAAATGTATTAATATAATTACTTGCTATAAGTATTAATGATTATCCTTTATGTGACACTTCTAGTCCCTACAAAAAATAACCGCACAACTCCAGTGAGTGATTGACTTGTTTTGATTAACAACCGACTATTTAATGTACACCTAACTTAAACAAATGCTAATCCTGATCTATCAAGCATTCACATTGTTCATTTAGACTTGTTCAATAAATAAATTATTAACTTTATGATAAAAATTTTATATGAAAGAAATCTTTATCTAATACTGAAATTTAATGATGACATATTAAGTTAACTACTTTTCAACTATTTATATAAGTGAATAGTTAATGTAAAATGATCTTACTTAACAATAAATAATTTCAGGAGGGTTAATTTGATTAGTGAACCTGTTTCAAAAAGATGTGATAACAGAAAAATGCAAGCACCTCAGCACCCTAATACTACAGACGCAAGTGAATGGTTTTCCATTAAATATTTACCAAATGGCTATTACACGCTTTCATTTGATTTTTTTGTAAATTGGAGAACATACCAAATTTCCAATGAAATTTGGCTAAAGAGAATAGTAAATCACAATTCATATAGTAGTTGGCCAACAACTAACAAAACAACTGTTCAATCAGCACTAGATCAATGTGAAGGAAAAAATACTCTTAAAAGGATTGGATCATTTGCTTCGAAGCGTAATTTAAGGGCTATATATCATATCTTCAAAGACTCAATAAATTGGGTTGATTACCCTGCAAGTTTTATATCAACAGAAATTAATAGTAAGGGTAATATAGCAAGAATCACAAAAAACGATTTAGGATTTATTAAGGATGAAATTATTAGATTATCTGGGAAGAAAATTTATGTAGGTCAAAAAGGATTAAGCTATTCTTCGACCGCGTTAGAATGTTATCTAGCTAATCAGAAAACAGGTGCTACTTGGCCGGGGGACGTTGATGCCATATTATTTAATAAGGATGACGAACCTATCTCTATTATTGAGTACAAGAAAAATACAATTCATCCAAGGAAATCATATCATACACCTATTATTAAAGAGGGGCTTTCAAATTTTTACAGTCCTACTAAATGGGCTAAAGATAACTCTAAATACAATCGATTATCCATATTTCGTGACTACATAGGGGATAAAGAACTTCCTATTATTATAGTCTATTATCCTTCATGGGAATCCGATAAGCCAGAAAAAAATATCATAAAGCTTGAAGAAATTGGTGGTAAAGTAAACAGTCTAAAAACAATTCAAGAAAAAACCTTAGCAGTACCGTATACAACTAAGGATAAGAAATCTTTAGTTGCCACTCTCCTAAACATGGTTTGAAAGGGTGTTAAAAATGAACATTACTAATTATAACGAAAGAAGTTGGGCAATAGACGTAATTCAGGAAATAACTAAATGGGCTGATCAGAGATCAGTCATGGTTAAAAGGGCTGGCGGGGAAACTACCGTGAACACAGGAACTGGAAGTCTTTTTCCCGACGTCCTTTTGTACGGGGACAAAAACACCTTGTCAAATATATTGCAAGGTTGGGAATTAAAATTCCCTGATACCCCCTTAACAGACCAAGAATTAATTAAGAATGCCCGTAAAAAAGCTGACATCTTTGGTGTAAATAGTTTTTTAGTTTGGAATGTTAAATCTGCTGCCTTATATATTATAAATGACAAAGGTAATCATGAAATATTACATACATGGGACAATCTAAATTATGTTACCAAAAGAGAACACGTCAAACAATACAAGAATGAATGGACAGATATGTTACATAATATTCTAAGTGATATATCTGATTATTTTAATAATGGCACAATCAGAAGTGCCTCAATTATTGATTCCATAACAGGAAACGGAATTTCAAATTTTATATTGGGTAACACGGACCAAGTAGCACAACAATTAGAAGAAAAAGCACAAGTTGATGGAGATTTCTTTGACGATGTTAACATTTGGTGGCTTGAAAGTCGCAGAGAATATTTAGGAGAAAAAGACCCTTGGATTCCGCTTGCTAGAATTATACTAATCTCTTGGACTAACAAACTAATATTTGGTCACTTATTAAAAGGCTTTCGCGAGGAAGCAAATGAATTCAATAACATAACAGGGGATATTACCGTTAAAGAAGCTGTTGAAAAGATTACTTCTATTTCTGAGAAGTGCGATTTCTGGAATATATTTAGACCTAGTTTAGGAGAATACTTAATACCTGATACGGCTTGGAGGGGACTTGTAAAGTTTAATGACCTTCTAACCCGATTAAGATTGGAGGAAGTTGATCAATCTCTATTACAGGATTTATTAAGGAATACTGTTTTTCGTTCTCAGCGTAAAGCTGCTGGGCAATTTTCTACTCCTAGGTCGTTGGCAACCCTTCTTGCATCATTAACCATTAAAGATAAGAGTTCTAATGTCATTGATCCTTGTTGTGGAACTGGTACAATTGCAAGAGCATCTTACGATATTAAATTGAACGCAGGTATTAGTAATAAGGATTCTTTAGAATCAACTTGGGCTAGCGATAAGTTTGCTTTCCCAATTCAAATGGCTACCTTGGCACTTACCAGCCCTGATAATATGGGGGAAGTTATACCTATATTCAGAGAGGATGCAACACAACTACAGCCTAACATGTTAGTAAATTTGTACGATCCATTTGATGGTAATATATTATCAAAACAACTACCAAAATTTAAAAATATCACTTCGAATTTACCGTTTGTTCAGCAAGAGGACTTAAAGAAATTAAACCCAACGATAATTAACGATATAAATAGCACAATCTCTAACATTGCTGAAGAAAAATTAATGCTTAATCCAAGAAGCGATTTATATGCGTATATCCCGTTTTCACTTTGGTCACTGTTAGAAGATGGCGGTAGGTTTGGTTTAATTATTTCCAACTCTTGGCTCTCAACCAATTGGGGTGGGGATTTTAGAAGTTTGCTAAACAGATTCTTCCACATTGAAAGTATAATTACATCAGGAAATTCACGTTGGTTTAAAGAAGCAGATGTTGTGGCGAACATAATTATTCTTATCAAAAAAGATAGAAAAGCAGTAAAGTTAAATAATCCTGAAACCGATGAGGAAACTTCTTTTGTAACTCTGAAAGAAAATATAGAAGAATTGGTAAGAGATGATGATGGAAAAATCGATTATACAAATGCTAATCATCTTTCCTCAATCATAAGGACACAAACTGAAGTAAATGATAATAATCTAATGATTTCCTCATATTCTAAAGAAGAGATTACCATGGCAAAAAACTTGGGGCTTGGTTTGAACTCCCTGTTTGCAAATACTAAATGGCTAGCTACGGTTTCAAATAAAATGGTTAGAGTTAACACTTTATTTGATTCCATTCGTGGAGTCCGAAAGGGCTGGGACAAAATGTTTTATCCTACGAGTGAACATGGAATTGAAAGTGAATATATAAAACCAGTACTTTTAAATTCAAAAAGCATTAAATATCTTGACACGCAAGCTACCTCTGATGCCTTTTGTTGTGATGTCACAAAAGATGAGCTAAATCAACTGGGTCATACAGGTGCATTAAATTGGATAAATACTTTTGAAAAAGGAGTAAACAATACTGGTGTACCTTTACCGAAATCCATTCACTCTACAAAGAAAGAACGTTGGTATCAAATGTTACCAAATCAATTAGCTGAAATAGTAATTGGTATTAATCCTGGGGATAGACTCTTCTTCGCAAAACTCGATAAACTATCATTTATAAACCAAAGATTATCAGGGCTAAGCAGAAAAGACCCGGATACTAACTTAGATTTATGTCATGCATTATTAAATAGTGTTGTAGGTCTATTTTATATTGAGGCTTTGGGATTCGGAAGAGGGTTAGGTGCTCTAGACTTAAGATCCACAGACTTAAAAGAACGATTTTTTATGCTAAATCCAAATTTATTAGACCAACAGCAAAGCAATAAAATCTTATCTAAATTCCAAGCTCTTAAAAAACGACCTATATTACCAATAATACAAGAGCTTAATCATACTGACAGGGAAGAATTTGATAATGCTGTTCTTGAGTCATATGGTATTTTGCATTTAAAAGATGATATTAAAAAGTCCTTAATTACACTGTACAATATTAGAACATCAGTAAATAAATAACCTTTAAACATGTAAAAGGAGAGCATTTATCTGCTCTCCTTTTACAACTTGTGAACCACAGTATGGATGTAACTTAATTTTTAATTGACACCTCATTTAATTCCTCAGCCTGAAATCCTCCTATTAAATTAACATTAAATAATGCACTTTTTTTATCTTTATCTAATTGATTCCAAGCAGTATGAAGCCTTTCTTTACATACCTCTAAATAGTCAATAGATCCTTTTTTAAATAGTTCAGCATCTTCATTTTTTTCAATTCCGATAAAATTACGCCCTTCTAATAGTGCAGCTACCAAAAACGAACCGCTGCCAAACGTATTGTCTAGTACAATATCCCCCTCGTTTGTGTAAGTACGTATCAAATACCTTCCTAATTGAATTGGTTTTTGAGTAGGGTGTACCACTTTCCCTTCCGATTCCGCTGTTTTAACATAAATAATATCTGTTGGGTATCTTTCTCCTTCACTCTGCACTAATACAGGAGAAAAGTCACCATAACTTCCAGTAAGTTGATTTTTACGAACCCCCTTACTGTAAGAATCACCCTCAATCATTTGGGGATTATATGTCGGCTGTTTTTTATAAAAGACACAAATATCTTCATGTTTTCTTAAAGGTTGCTTCTTAGCATTTAGAAAATTAGTAGATTTAGATTTCTCCCAAACCCATTTATATTTATAATATCTTTGATTACTAAGTATAAGCTTTGCAGTAAAAATTCCATTTGAGGTAAGAACAATTGCACCATTATCTTTTATAATACGATTATACTCTTTCCATAGTTTATCTAAAGGTATCACTGTGTCCCATTTATTTTGAGTTGTCCCGTACGGTAAATCACAAAGAATCATGTCTATTGATTTATCAGGAATTTCTTTCATCTTTTCTAAGCAATCTGCCTGATAAATATTATTTAAGAGTTCTTGTATCGTTTCGAAATTTGTCATGGAAGCCAGACTCCTTTTTTTAAAAAGATTTACATGAAAATAATCCTTTTCTAATATATTTCTAATTATAATTCATTTTCTCCAATATCTCTATAGTACTTACCAATCTTATGTGTTATTGCTTTTTGTTTTCTTTGCTTTGTCATGCTTCCTATCATTCCTGTGGATTGATACCTAAAATTAGAGTACTAAATTAATGAAACTTCTCGATTTCCCACTGAAAACATGGATTCATATATACGTAAAAATCCATATCATTGAATTTGCTAACATTTTAATAAGTCTGTTAGCAAGGACTGAATAATTTGAGGGTGAAGTATAGTATAAGCTTATAGGCTTGTTATGGGAAGCACATTAACAGAAGCTTTGAGATTATGTTTACAACATCATTAGTTATTCAATGAGCTCCTGCTTGTGGAAATTATAATACCGCCAACATTCACTATTCTAATACCAGACCCTAAAATATGTCCGATAAATAAAGATTTCCCTATTGTTTTTTTCTGAAATAAGAAAATCCTTCTCCGAGCCAACCGGAAAAGGATTCTGAAAACAACTAGAAGGTAAGGGGGAAACCCCTTCCTTCACCACTTCTTGCACTTCTAACACTTTAATTATATCACGAATCTTTATTTTTTAGTAAATCATTTACCAATTGTTCTCTGGTCATTTCCCCCATACAAACCTTGCGTATAGCCTCTTTATCCTCTGCGGTCATGTTGAAGCCCTCTACTTCTAGTTGTCATTTTACACCCTGCCAATTCTTCTCGAATTGGTCTCTTGAAATTGGTTCGCCCCTAGCCATTCAATCACTCCATTTCTAACTCATTGTTTTTACCTAGCGTCCTTTCTTTCATCTTAGATTTGCTTTTACGCTTAATTTTATCATAATCTTTATCACGGTCATGTGATTGATTGCCCAGATTATCGAACAGTTTAGCAATACCACCAATATTAGCCCCTGCCTGTACAAACTCTTTATCGTATAAATGAGAAATGTCTTTTCCTTCTCTAGCAAGATCCTTTTCCACCAGTTTAAGATCCTTAGAAAGCACTCCTGTACTTCTATTTTCAAGATGTAATTCGAGAAGTCTTGCTTTTAACTTAGTTGGTGTTTGCTCAATCAATGTTGATGGTTGGTTTTGGTACTTAGAAGATAGACTTTCATTCACTCTACCATTCAACACGCCTTTTTCATTCTCACGTTGATTAACCTGATACTTAGCAATTTCAAGTTTAAGTCTTGTGTCATAAATCTTATCTCTTGTTGAACCACTACTATAAATACCGCTGTACTCTTTACTCCACTTAGCAACACTTCGATTAGCAATTAACAAGCTGTGTTGATTATCTTCCCAATCCTTCTTCAACTCTATATCATTAGCACGTTCAGATGTGTAATGCTTGAACAACTCCGGATTTTCAAATTCCTCAATCTGTTCATGCTTAACATCAGTTTTTAAATACTCCTGAACATACTCATGTTTCAAGTCAGTAATCAATGTGTTGTACTCTTCTGTCACATGGCTGTATTCAGAATAAATTTCACTAAACTCTTGATGAACAATTTCCTTCTGAACTTCAAGGGCAATTTTGCTGTGCTTTTCAGATTCATGGAATGCGTTCAGATTTCCTTCGTATTTTTGGGCTTGTTGATTAAGCCCCTTAATTTTATCGCCCTTTTCCTCTGCGAATCGTTGAGGTAACAACCCATATCGCATACCTCTTGATTTATCAATATTAAACTCTTTTTCTGCATTGTCTAACAAACACCTAGCTTACGCCCTGAAAACTCAACAGATTTACCCCAATTCTTTACAGTTTCATATTATCTTTTGCTTTTTCATAGGTCACATAACCATGAATACGCTTTGCGACAAACTGCATTGATTCAGCTTGTTGATTTGACAAAGGAAATGTATCTCTAACATTAGGGATATATTGCTCGTCAATTTCTCTTTCAAGTACTTCTTTATAATCTTCTAAACTAATGATTTCTTGTTGTAGTAAATCTTTCAATTCATTTGTTTCTCTAATATCCTGATTAACCATTCCCATATGTGTTACTGGCTCGTATTCCTCACCCTTTATTTGAGCTTGAATTTGAGCTTCTTGTTCAGCTTTCAACTCGTCATAAGTCAAACGGTGGGTAGCATATTTATCAATTCCTCGTTTTTCATAAGATTCATGAGAAACAGAAATATTTAAACCTGATTCGTTATAATATTCATTAACTTTTCCAGCCCAATTTTCACGCCATGTTTCTAGCGTTTCTTTCTTTCCCCAATCGGTCAAGAAAATGTTTCTCGATCTAACATTTCCGTTAGGCGTTTTTGTTTTATTTCCATCTTCATCAAGAATATATTCCTTCTTAGTTTTCTGCCCCCATGAACCATTTTCATTAAACGGTCTAATAGTCAACATGATATGGGCGTGTGGATTATGCTGTTTATCTCTATGAATAGAAATATCAGCTACCATACCACGTTCAACGAAGTTATCTTCTGAATAGCTTTTCACTAACTCCATCTGTTTTTCATTGGATGGATTCGCTTGGCAACGCAACTCGAATTTCCCTTGATAATTGACTATTAACATTGCTCTCCACTCGTTCAACTTCATTCCAAAGCCTTTCACGATCATAAACAAAGTCAGGTGCGTGTTTAGGGGCTAATATTAGGGTTTCAGGTTGTACTTCTCTTGTTCTGTAATCCTTATACTCTTGATCACCTTCACACCACAACTTTTCACCACTACGATATGAAGCAGAAGCAACAGCAGATTGTCCTTTACCTCTTGAAATGATGTTTGCCGATAAATGATAGTACCCCAATTCCAGGGACTTTATTCCTGCATGTTATGCAGGATTTTAAGGTCTTAAAGCCGAATTAATTGATATAAGGGAGGTAACTTTTATGTACGCATATCACATAGACAGAAGTCATTCAAATCACTTTAATAAGGGGGATAATATAGTACTCAGTAAATCAATTACAAATTTTGAGGAAACAAATTTATTACTCGAGACTCAATTTTCAGAGGGCCTAACAAAACACGGACAAAAGTACCTAACTAATTCTATTGATCCCAGAACACCTTGGAATAATTTTTATGAAACAATTTTTGAATACGAAAGGAAAATTAATTTTCCCGAAAAAATTTCAAGGTACCAATCTCTTTTTGCATTGGAAAAATTAGATGATGTTAGATATTGGGAGGAAGTCTTTCAGTTAAAAGGGAAAGAACCAATTTGGAAAGTTTATGCTCCTGACGACAAGGTATTTCGCGCGGATGCCTCATGGTTCACACTAGAAAATTTCGATCAATCTACATTGCGTATTTCTTATAATGCTAGACAGTATTGGTCGGGTAATTTAAGGGAAGGTTATAGTGCTAAGCCTGAACTATTAATTAGGGGCTCTATGCGATTAGTTGAACGTGTCAGGTAATTTATCTTAAAGAGTTATTAAAGAGTCACTAAAGAAGATGTGTCATTTAGGAAAGATTAACACAAATATACATTTACAGACAACATTGAAAAAGAGGCTTCCAAAAAGTTAGAAACTTAATGGAAAACCTCTTTTAAACCTCAATTTCTAATGTCGGTCACTTTTTCGGACACTATAATTGATAAATACGGTCGTGAACGTTGATGTAACAAGGTTTTATAACCTATATTACATCATGCCGCCCATTCCGCCCATGCCACCCATGTCTGGCATGCCGCCGCCTGCGTTATTGTCTTCTTCTGGAAGATCAGCAACTACAGCTTCAGTTGTTAGGAACATAGCTGCAACAGATGCCGCGTTTTGCAGTGCGGAACGTGTAACTTTTGTTGGGTCAACGATTCCGGATTCAACCATGTTTACCCACTCGCCGTCAGCTGCGTTATAACCTACGCCGACTTTTTCGCCTTTAAGACGCTCAACGATGATTGATCCTTCAAGACCAGCGTTGTGTGCGATTTGACGTACTGGCTCTTCAAGTGCACGAAGTACGATGCTTGCACCAGTAGCTTCGTCACCATCAAGTGACAGTTCGCCAATCTTGCTAAGAACGTTTACGAATGCAGTTCCACCACCGGAAACGATACCTTCCTCAACAGCTGCGCGAGTTGAGTTCAGTGCGTCTTCAATGCGGAGTTTGCGTTCTTTAAGTTCAGTTTCAGTTGCAGCACCAACTTTAATTACTGCTACACCGCCTGCAAGTTTAGCAAGACGTTCCTGAAGTTTTTCTTTATCGAATTCAGAAGTAGTTTCTTCTGCTTGTGCACGGATTTGTGCTACACGGGAAGAAATTGCTTCCGGATTACCTGATCCTTCAACAACTGTAGTGTTTTCTTTTGTAACAACTACTTTAGATGCGCGACCTAGCTGATCGATTGTTGCGCTCTTCAGATCAAGGCCAAGGTCTTCTGTAATTACTTCAGCACCAGTCAGTGTTGCGATGTCTTCAAGCATTGCTTTACGACGGTCACCGAACCCAGGAGCTTTAACAGCTACTGCGTTGAATGTTCCGCGTAGTTTGTTAACAACTAGTGTTGCAAGAGCTTCACCTTCAACGTCTTCAGCGATCAGAAGAAGTGGCTTGCCTTGCTGTACTACTTGTTCAAGAACAGGAAGTACTTCCTGGATGTTACCGATTTTCTTGTCAGTAATCAGGATGTACGGATCTTCAAGAACTGCTTCCATTTTATCCTGGTCAGTAACCATGTATGGAGAAGCATATCCGCGGTCAAACTGCATACCTTCAACCACTTCTAGCTCAGTGTTGAATCCTTTAGATTCTTCGATAGTGATAACACCATCGTTCCCAACGCGTTCCATTGCTTCGGCGATCAGGTTACCTACTTCTTTATCGCCGGAAGAGATAGCTGCAACCTGTGCAATTGATTCTTTACCTTCGATAGGGTTAGAGATACCTTTTAGTTCTTTAACTGCAGATTCTACAGCTTTTTCGATACCGCGACGAACGCCTACAGGGTTAGCACCTGATGCTACGTTTTTAAGACCTTCACGGATCATAGCCTGTGCAAGAACTGTTGCTGTAGTTGTACCGTCACCAGCAACGTCGTTCGTTTTGGAAGCTACTTCAGAAACAAGCTGTGCACCCATGTTTTCGAAATGGTCTTCAAGTTCGATTTCTTTAGCAATTGTAACACCATCATTGGTGATCAATGGTGAACCATATTTTTTATCCAGAACAACGTTACGGCCTTTTGGTCCCAACGTTACTTTAACAGCGTTAGCTAATGTATCGACACCGCGAAGCATAGCTCTGCGGGCTTCTTCACTGAACTTAATTTCTTTAGCCATGTTAAATTCCTCCTTGATAATTGATTTCGTATGTTATTATGCTGACAATCCTGCTTAGCTTACAACAGCAAGAATGTCATTTTCACGAAGAATTAAGTATTCTGTGCCTGCGTATTTCACTTCGGTACCAGCAAATTTTGAAAAGATGATACGGTCCCCTTCGCTAACCTCAAGTGCAACTTTTTCGCCACTGTCTGTTACACGGCCGGAACCTACTGCAACTACTTTACCTTCCTGTGGCTTTTCTTTTGCAGAGTCTGGAAGGACAATACCGCTTGCTGTCTTTTCTTCCTGCTCAACAAGCTCGATTACGACACGATCTCCTAGTGGTTTAATCATGTAGACAACCTCCTTAATTCCTTTTCATGTATTTGTTTTGATTTATTAGCACTCATTGTTAGTGAGTGCTAATTCCAATTAATATAATAATTAATTGACATTAAAAATGCAAGTATTGACCTTTAAAATTTTTACTCTTTTTTTCAGGAACGTCCTACGTAACCATACTATTATAACGTGTAGGGAAATTATGATAAAATATTTATGTTGTAATTTTTTCTAGCAGCGCGTTTTGTTGCATATACTATACTAATCCTCACATTAAAAGGAGTAGTTTTAACTTGGCCAGACGCTATTGGTATGTAATTTCAACTTATATAATTATGCAGTTTTCCGGGTTGCTGTTTGTCCCGGTTCTGTACTTCATGCTTCCTGTCTCACAGGAGCAGGCGGCAATCTACTGGACAATCTTCAGTTTCATCGCCGGGCTGATTGCTGTACTCATTTTCATGCGGCCGGATATGCGACAGGCACCTGTTCGTGATAACACCTCTGCAGGCCATTTAGTCTTATGGTCCATTGCAGGTGTTATTATGGCCTATGTTGCCCAAGCTCTTGCGGTGACAATAGAAGTACAGTTATTCGGTATTAAACAAGGCTCACAAAATACGCAGGTTATTATGGATATAACACGGGCAGCTCCTATATTTATGATTATCCCCGCGATTATTGCACCGATTCTTGAAGAAATTATTTTCCGGAAAATAATATTTGGTGAGCTTTACGTCCGCACAAACTTTTTCATTGCGGCTACACTTTCTGCACTGATTTTCGGAATAATCCACGGGGAGCCGGAACATATTTTAATATACGCATCAATGGGCTTTGTATTTGCATTTCTTTATGTAAAAACCAAACGGATTATGGTTCCGATAATAGTTCATATGACGTTGAATTCCATTTCACTTATCGTTCAGCTGTCACTGGACCCTGAGGATTTAGAAAGAATGCAGCGCCAGATGGAACAGATGCAAATGATTTTAATTGGAGGCTGATTCACTAATGCGACTTTCACCTAAAACAATGTCTTTGATATATTTCCTACTAGGGTCGGTCTTTACCTATATGGCAGTTCAAAGTGCAGAAGATACAGTCTGGAATTTCATGACGATTCTTCTTGCTTTCTTCGCCACAATAGATTTCGGTGTAGGAATCCGGATGCTGATTCTGCATTTTAAATTAAAACAAAAAAATAAGTGAATTATGTACACTCACACAACCAGCAGGATCTGACTGCTGGTTGTATCATCTGCTTGAGTTGCATTACCATTCTCTCCACTTTGTTCATCGCCCGCATTCTCTCTTCAAGTAGTCCACTCTCTTAATCACAGCCATTTAAATCTTTTTAGCTAACAAAGCCGTAAATCCCTTCCCAAGCGCAGGGAAAAGATAGACGTAAAATAAATGTAAAGGAGCAGCCCTCGTGGACTGCTCCCCTATAGAAATATTAATCTAACGGATAATGCTTTAAAAAATATACAAGTGACTGCAGTTCAACAGCAAGGTCTATATGATGGACACGGACCCGCTCCGGTACCGTTATTCTTGCTGGTGTGAAGTTAAGTATTCCAGAGACTCCGTAATCGGTCAGCCTATTGGTGATGTTCTGCGCCTCGGTGGCTGGAACGGTGAGTATTGCTACACTTACGCCCTGCATCCTTTCCTCCAGCTCATCAATATGATAGATGGGCACTCCGCCGATATCGGTTCCCGCTTTTTCTGCGTTTGCTTCGAATGCCATGACAATTTTGGTATTATTATTTTTCATAAAATTATAATGTAAAAATGCCGTACCCAGGTTTCCAACACCAATAAGAGCTACCTCGGTCACTTCATCCTGGTCGAGTGTCTTCCGGAAAAAACCAAGTAAGTATTCTACATTATACCCGTACCCTTTTTTCCCAAGCGCACCGAAATACGAAAAATCTCTTCTGATAGTGGCAGAGTCAACTTTTACTGCCTCACTAAGTTCCCCGGAAGAAACCCGCTTCTTCCCCTGCTGAAATAAATTGTTCAGGAACCGGTAGTATAACGGCAGCCGCTTGGCAGTTGCCTGTGGTATCTTATTTTGCTCCATTCCAGTTACCCCCCTAATCTTCCCTCTGGTAGTCACCCGATTTACCGCCTTTTTTACTCAGGAGATATGTCTGGCCAATTACCATTCCTTTATCGATTGCTTTGCACATGTCATATATGGTCAATGCGGTTGCGGAAGCAGCGGTCAATGCTTCCATTTCCACCCCTGTACTTCCTTTGGTTTTTACCGATGCACTGATCCTAATTTCATATGTATCCCCGTCAATATTCCAGTCAAATGAAATATCCACTCCTTTTAGTTGCAGTGGATGACACATTGGAATCCAGTCAGAAGTTTTCTTGGCTGCCATAATCCCTGCAACCTGAGCTACCGCAAGCGCGTCACCTTTTTTCATGGTATTGGAAGTTATTTTTTCATAGATTTCGCGATTTACAAAAACGCTGGAAGCAGCTGCAGCCGTCCGTTCCGTCTCATTCTTTTCACTGATGTCGACCATTCTTGCTCTTCCTTGCTCGTTAAAATGTGTGAAATCTGCCATAAAAATCAACTCCAGACGAAAATGATATATACCCCATTTTATCAGAAATTAATAGGTTAGTCGTGATTAATTTCACATTTGTATTGCCCGCCTATTTGCTAATACGATACACTTGTATACGATGAGGTGAACGAAATGATTATTATGCAGCTTAACGGAGTCTCCAAGTCTTTTGGAGCCGATGAAATATTATCCAACGTAAAACTTGAAATAAAAGAGAACGACAGGATTGCAATCGTGGGCAGAAATGGGGCAGGTAAGTCCACCCTGCTGAAAATAATGGCGGGTGAGTATTCGTATGATGAAGGGGATTTAATTAAGCCCAAGGATCTTACAACAGGCTATCTCTCCCAGCATACTGGACTCGAATCCGATAAAACTATTTGGAATGAAATGGTGGAAGTCTTTCGGGATCTGGTGAAACAGGAACAGGAACTTCGCGGGCTCGAAAAAGAGATGGAACAGGCTGCGACACTTTCCGAGAAAAAATATGAGCAGCTGCTTGTGGATTATGACCGGAAACAACAGGCTTTTGATGCAGGTGGCGGCTATCGCTATGAGGCAGATATTAAAGCTGTCCTAACCGGCCTTCATTTTCATGACTATGATTATGATACACCGATCAACGAACTTAGCGGCGGGCAAAAAACCCGTCTGGCACTCGGGAAGCTATTACTGAAGAAACCTGACCTGCTCATTCTGGACGAGCCTACCAACCATCTTGATATCGATACACTAAGCTGGCTCGAAAACTATCTGGCAGGTTATCCAGGTGCCGTAACAATTGTTTCGCACGACCGCTACTTTCTGGATAAAACTGTGTCGATTGTTTATGAGATTTCCCGACACAAGACTAAGAAATATCATGGTTCGTACAGCAAGTTTCTCGAACAAAAAGCCCAGGACTTTGAACAGGAAATGAAAGAGTTTGAGAAGCAACAGACAGAAATTAAGAAAACAGAAGAGTTTATTCAAAAAAATATCGTACGTGCTTCGACAACCAAACGTGCGCAAAGCAGACGTAAACAACTTGAGAAAATGGAGAAAATGGAACGGCCAAAAGGCGATGAGTCATCCGCCTCTTTCTCATTTGATATCAACCGGCGGAGCGGGAACGATGTACTGAAGATCGACTCCCTCTCCTTCCGTTATGAGGATAACCTGATTTTTTCCAACGTGGATGTACAAGTGAACCGTGGTGAGCGAGTAGCCCTTGTCGGACCTAATGGCGTTGGAAAAACAACATTGCTGAAAACGATAATCGGCGGTCTACAACCGTCCAGCGGTACAGTTAAAATCGGCACAAATGTGGAAATTGGCTATTATGATCAGGAACAACAAACGCTAACCCCTACAAAAACAGTGCTTCAAGAACTGTGGGACGAGTATCCTCTGGTAAATGAAAAGGATATTCGGACCGTTCTCGGAAACTTTCTATTCTCCGGGGATGACGTGCTAAAACTTGTCCAGTCCCTTAGCGGCGGGGAGAAAGCAAGATTGTCGCTTGCCAAACTGATGATGCAAAAAGCTAATCTGCTGGTGTTGGATGAACCGACAAACCATCTTGATATCGACAGCAAAGAAGTGTTGGAGGCAGCACTTCAGGACTTCTCTGGCACAATTATTTTTGTATCGCATGATCGTTACTTTATAAACAAAATCACCGATCAGATTGTTGAAATGCAACAGGATGGCTCCACTCTTTATCTGGGTGACTATGATTATTATACCGAAAAGAAACAGGAAGAGGCAGAACTGAAACAACTGCAGGAAACGAAAGAGGCTGTCGATACACAGGACCACCGAAAAGCCAAGTTTAAAGAGGATAAAATGCTTCAGCGGGAGGCTCGGAAAAGACAGCGACGGATTGATGAATTGGAAGCTAAGATTGAAGAGCTGGAAGCCAGGCTTGAGGCCACCGAGCAAAAAATGACCGATCCGGAAGTTTACCAGGATCATGAAAAGGCTCTGGAACTGACGAAACAAACCGGGGATTTAAAACAAGAAATTGAGAAGCTGCTGGAAGAATGGACCGCTTTGCAGGAAGAAACGACCTAAAATCATTACAGATTTAAAAATATCGAATTGACTGGGTAACATAGAAAACGCTCCGAGCATAAAAGCTTGGAGCGTTTCTTTATATGGCCTTATTTATTTCTATTAGAATAGTTTATACCCTGACTTTTTTCATATATCTACCTGGATTGGCTGATTGTCGGATTATCATTCCGCTATTTCCTCTAATTTCTCCGTTAAAGCTTGATTTCGGATCCTGGTTCAGTTATGTGTCTATTTCACCTTAAAATCTATTGATATAATCCATTTAACAGAACCAGAATCCACTTTCCCCCTTTTTTCCCTTTTAACGGAATGAGGAACCGCTTTGCTGACTTGCTGGATTCCCAATCCGCTATTTTTCTCATTTGAGGTGATTTTTTTAATTCCCGTTCTACGCTGTGATATCCCGCTATTCTGCTGGTTTAGTTTAGGTACAATAAAAAAGCAGCCCAATTTCTATAAAGATTGGATTGCTAAAGTTAATCGCCGTTTCTATCTAGAATAAATAACTGCGCTGAATGGAGTTTTCCACAGCTACTCGGTAAATCACACCAAAACCAACCATGGTTGCCAGCACGGAACTTCCACCGTAACTGATAAGTAATAATGGGATCCCAGTTATTGGCATGATACCAATCGTCATTCCGATATTCTGAAAAGCATGGATAAGAATAATCCCCAGATAGCCAAAACTTAAAAATGAACCAAACAACGAATACCTGGAACTGTACAAACCCAATGTTACTAGTTTGTATAACAATAGGAAATACAAAAAGATAACAACCGATGTGCCCAGAAACCCAAAGCTCTCCCCGATTACTGAAAAGATAAAGTCTGTATGTGCCTCAGGCGTCTCCACTTCAAGACTATCCATCCCTTTTCCAAATAGCTGCCCTGAGCCCAGCGCAAGCACTGAAAGATCAAAATGGTATGTATCATCGCTGTCCTGTTCCGTTGGATTAATCCAGGTCATTACACGATCAATTTGATAAGGATCAAGCCCTATGTATTCCTCTGCTAGGGAAGGGAACTTAACAATAAATCCCACGGCCCCTCCGAGAATAATGGACACTGCAAGAATCAAGCTTAGTATTATCTTCCAGTCAATTCCCGATAAAAGAACCATTAACCCGGCAATAAACACATAGACCATTGAGGTTCCAAAGTCGGGCTGCAATAGAATAAAGAATACAGGGATTGCTGTTACAAAAATAATTTTGAACAATAAAAATGTATCACTGCCAAGATTACTTACTTCATATTTTTTCTTATGTTTCGTGATTACTGCAGCGAGGAACAGTACGGTTGTTATTTTTGTGAATTCAGCAGGCTGTATCGACAGTCCTGGGAGGGTGAACCAGCTTTTCGTTCCATGTATCTCCCTGGCAATACTGTCAGGGCTAATTAACAGAACGATCAATACCAGTATCCCTAGCCCATAAATATAGATGCTGGCTTTAAAGAGCTGTTCAAGATCTACAAACTGAATAACTGCCGCTCCTACTATACCTGCCGCAAACCATACGCATTGTTTGAGTACAAAGTTTTCCCCTCCGTACTGTGGAAGCTGCTGTGCATTATAAATCGATATCAGACTGACACAGATGAACAGAAACAAAAGGAACAGCAAGTCACTTTGTATATAATAGGACTGTTTATTCGACATATACCTTCACCAGATTTCGATTAGTTTAAGAGATCTGTTGGAACAGTTATTAACGTTATCCACAGACATATATACAAAAAGTCAGCCCTTTTCAAGGTTTTCAACAGAGTTATCCACTATATCCACAGGTTAACGCTAGGTTTTCCACAATTTTTATGCACATCCACAGGCCAAGTACTGTCTACTTTTACAAACATTACCCACATGGTTGTGGATAACTTATTTCAGGATGAGCGATGGGTTTGCATTCAAGTCCCAGCCGGCTCGCAGCCCTCTTTCGTACGAGATAAACCCGGCGGCAGCTATCATCGCAGCGTTGTCCGTACAAAGCTTCAATGGAGGGATAAGTAATGGGATACCCGAGTCAGCAAACTTTTCGTCCAATGCCTTCCGCAGACCCTGATTGGCAGCTACGCCTCCTGCCACAATAACTTGTTTTACCTGATACTTTTGCGCTGCTTTCCGTGTTTTAGTTGTTAATACATCCACAACACTTGCCTGAAAGCTTGCAGCAATATCCTCTTTTTTGATTTCCTCGCCACGCTGTTCAGCATTGTGTATAGTATTGATAACAGAAGACTTTAAGCCGCTAAAACTGAAATCAAAGCTGTCATCCTCCAGCCAGGCACGAGGAAAATTAATACTCTCCTCCCCAACGGCAGCAAGCTTGTCCACATGCGGTCCTCCCGGATATGGAAGTCCAAGCATGCGTGCAACCTTGTCATAAGCTTCACCTGCTGCATCATCTCTAGTTTCACCAATCAATTCATAGCTGCCATGTTCCTTCATCAGGACCAATTCCGTATGCCCGCCTGAAACAATCAATGCAAGTAGCGGAAATTTGAACTCACTCTGGTAGCGGTTTGCATAGATATGGCCGGCTATATGATGCACACCAATTAGCGGTTTATTTTTCGCAAATGCAAGCGCCTTGGCTGCATTAACACCTATCAACAGAGCTCCAACAAGCCCTGGTCCTTCCGTAACTGCTATGGCATCAATGTCATCCCAGGTAACCTTTGCTTCATTAAAAGCTTCTTCAAGCACAACAGTGATCTGTTCAACATGATGTCTGGATGCTATTTCCGGTACAACTCCTCCAAATCGCTTATGGCTATCAATTTGGGAAGCGACTACATTGGAAATTATTTCTCTACCATTTTTGACGATTGCCACGGCAGTTTCGTCGCAGCTAGTTTCAATTCCGAGAATATATTTTTCATTTTCCATCTAAATTCACCCACATAACAATAGCATCCTCCTGGTTATCAGTGTAATAATTTTTACGTAGGCCACCAGGTACCAGACCAAATTTTCGGTACATACGCTGTGCAACTACATTAGATTCTCGTACTTCGAGGGATAATCGCTTTGTTCCCATCCTGATTGCCTGCTCGATTGTATATAAAAATAATTTCCCACCCAATTTGTTACCACGATACGCAGGTTTTATGGCAATATTGGTTATTTGTGCGTCGTCAATCACCAGCCACATTCCAGCATAACCAATTACACGCCCATCTATTTCCACTACATAATAATAAGCATGCCGGTTGCTGACCAGTTCCTGAACAAATATGTCCCTTGACCATGGTGTCTCAAAAGTTGCTTTCTCAACTTCTAGTACTTCCTCAATATCAGAAGGCTTCATCTCGCGAATTACCATTTTAGCCATCATTCTGGTTTTCCTTCTGTTTCTTTTTCCAGTTCGCTTCCGCTTCCGCCAAGCGTAAATAGTTAGGGGTCAATGTATGCGTATGGTCTGGGTTTTTATTCATTCCAGCAATAGCCAGATGGGATGGTTTAGCAATATGGAAAGGTTGTTCCGGGATAATAGCCTGATCGCCAAGAGCCTCCAGAATGGCGTCTTGGTGAACCTTAATATCAGGACTTAAAAACATTATCTTATGATTGACTTGCCCTAGCTGCTGCAACCAGCTTTCCATTGAAATGTTCTGTTCTTCTTTCAGCAGCTGAGATTTCCCCTCATCCCACTGATATAACCCTGTGTAGACCAAACCCCTTCGCGCATCAAAAAATGGGCATACAGCGGCGTCAAAAAAACTACCTTGATACGCAAGTACCTCAAGGCTCGAAACTCCAATAACCGGAATATCCAGGGCCCATGCCATTGATTTAGCGGTTGTAAGCCCAATCCGCACACCGGTATATGAGCCTGGCCCCTTAGCAACCACAACCTTATCAAGCTCATCTGGCAGCATATTAACTTCCCGCATTAACTGATCAATTGCAGGCATTAATCGTACCGAATGATTCTTTTTTATATTTGTAACCATTTCCCCGGCAAGCTGTCCATCCTTTAATAAAGCTACGCCAAGTGCCTGGTTTGATGTATCCATTGCAAGTATATTCATTAAAATAACTCCTTAATTCAACCGATAAGTTCAGCGATAACAGTTTTAAAATGGGCCCCATGCGGATAAAACTCAATCATCCTTGAATTTTCATCCAGATTGGAAATCTTGATGTCCAACCGATTCTCCGGAAGATATTCTACGATAAACTGCGCCCACTCAACAACTGATATCCCCTTGCCGTTAAAATATTCATCAAAACCTATATCCTCATCAGAATCTTCGAGCCGATAGACATCCATATGATATAAAGGAAGTTCTCCTTCATACTCTTTTACAATCGTATACGTGGGACTATTAACCGTTCGGCTTACACCGATCCCGTTGGCAATACCTTTTGTGAAGGTAGTTTTTCCAGCCCCTAAGTCGCCTTCCAATGTAAGAACGTCACCGGGTTCCAACAATACTGCCAGTTTCTCGGCAAGTCTTATTGTCTCCTCACTGGTATCTGTTTTTATTTGACGCTTACTCATTTTCTCACCTACTTTAAGTGGGTATAGCCCTGTTTAAACAACGGCTTCTTCCGGCCATCCCTTTCTATATAAACATCGCTCTTGGTTTGATTCGAAACGTATCCTATTTTAGTAACCGGTGTATTCGTTCCCTCAGCTGCAGTTATTACCCTTTCCCAATCATGCTTCGGGACAGTTCCGAGAAGTTCGAAATCTTCCCCGCCAAAAAGCTTCCATTCGTATTGAAGCTTATCCGGGAACTGATAAAATTGCTTACTAACAGGAATGCTGTTTTCCTCTATGTGCAGACTCACCTTCGATGCTTCGGCAATTTCGTTTGCTTCATTAGCAATACCATCACTGACATCGTTCAGTGACACTCGCTTAAGACTTCCAAGTTTCTCTGAAAAAGAAACACGGTGTTCAGGTAAGCGATGTCGATTAAGGAAATAATCCGTATCCTTGTATGTCCCCGGATTTTCTAATATATGAAGACCAGCCCTGGAGTCTCCCAATGTCCCTGTAACAAAAACAATATCACCGGCAGCAGCATGACTACGATAGCGTGCTTTATCTTTGTCTGCGAATCCAATTACCGTTACAGAAATGGTAAGCTCTTTGCCGGAAACAGTATCTCCACCTATCAAATCCATATTATGAATGGAAGCCATTTTGTGCATTCCCTTATAGATTTGATTAAGTTCTTCCTTATTCCACGAGGACGGGATTACAATGGAGACAAGATAAAAAGCAGGCGTTGCTCCCATAGCTGCCAAATCGCTAACATTCGCTGCGACTGCACGATAACCGATATGAAATGGCTCCATTGTTACATTAGTAAAATGCACGCCTTCCACAAACGTATCAACCGCAGTTACAGTATCCTGTGTTGTTTGCCGGATGACTGCAGCATCATCGCCTATTCCCTTTATTACGGAAGATTGCCTGTAAGTTGGTTGTTTAATCGAATTTATAAAATCAAACTCGTCCATAGTTTACCACCATTCCCTGTCGTTAACTATGATAATGATAGCAAAAAGAGGCTGAAAAGAAAAACAAACACAGGAAAAGCACATACAACGAATCAAAATCCACATAAAAAAACGCCTTCCCATGGAAAGCGATCTTGTTCAAAAGTTATGTACAAATAAAAAAAACATGTTCCCCGATGGAAATCATGTTACAAATAAAAAGTGGCGGTCCGGACGGGACTCGAACCCGCGACCTCCTGCGTGACAGGCAGGCATTCTAACCAACTGAACTACCGGACCATTGGTTGTACTTCAAAGTACTACTGATTTTTAACTAGCATAGATGTAGTTCGAGCTAGTAAGTTGAAATAATTTGGTTGCGGGGGCAAGATTTGAACTTGCGACCTTCGGGTTATGAGCCCGACGAGCTACCAGACTGCTCCACCCCGCGATAAGAAAAAGTATTAAATTAAGATTTAATATTGCCTGGCGGCGTCCTACTCTTGCAGGGGCAAAGCCCCAACTACCATCGGCGATGGAGAGCTTAACTTCTGTGTTCGGCATGGGAACAGGTGTGACCTCTCCGCTATTGCCACCAGACACTTATTTAAATCAGCAACAAACTCTATTATAGGCACTTTCTCACAAAAAAGCAAGAGTTTTTTATGATTTTGTACCCTAAAAACTAAATAAGAGCCTCGCATGACATCAGATAAAGATTTAGTTAAGTCCTCGATCTATTAGTATCC
>NZ_JBHSFU010000007.1:0-367128 GCF_042654125.1 Virgibacillus kekensis | reverse complement strand
CAGCTACCTTAATTGTAGATAAGATTGGATTAGGTGTCTAAAGGATTAAGGGGGCTTAAAAGAATCCTACCCCTTTATCATCGGATATCACGCATATATAATCGATTCCGCCCCATCCAACCCCTCCAGCCCGATCAGAAGAAGCTCTTTTCCTACTGCGAATAATACTTCTGAACCCGAAACATTCCCTTGGCTTAATAACCCGTTTGATATTATAATAAAATGACAATTGTAAAAATTAACTATAGAGAGTTTTTCTGACTACGGGGGTCCATCAGATGAGGAATATTTTTTCTTTTTTAAAGCCGTATAAGTTGTTTATTGCGGTGGCATATACAATGACATTTATTGAATTGATGGTGGAGCTGCTTCTGCCGTTTTTTCTTGGAAAGATGATTAATAACGGGGTTATGAATAAGGACCTGGAGAATATCGTGATGTGGGGTTCGATTATGATTGGGCTTGCGTTTACCGGTTTTGTCGCTGGTATTATAAACTCCTTTTTTGCATCGCATACGAGTTTCAGTTTCGCCTATGATATCCGGGAGAAACTGTTCCATAAGATCCAGTCGTTTTCGTTTGCGAATCTGAATCAGTATCCGACATCAGGTCTGGTGACACTATTCACCAATGATGTGCGTCAGATTCAGAATACAATTTTTATGGCACTTCGGATTATGACCAAGGCGCCGTTGATTGTGATTGGCGGCGTGGTAATGGCGTTTATCGTGAATCCGAGGCTTGCGATTATTTTCTTGATTACGGTGCCGCTCCTGGTCGCGTTCATTCTATGGGTACTTAAAGTAGCATCCAAAATGTTCGATAAGGTGCAGAAGAACGTGGATAACGTGAACCGTGTTATGCAGGAAAACCTTGCCGGGATGCGGCTGATCAAAGCATTCCTCCGCCGGAATCATGAGGAGAACCGTTTTATTTCCGCCAACAGCAATCTGGCGAACACCACAAGACGAACGTTCCGCTTCATTGAAACCTCGATGCCGATTCTCCTGTTTGTGATGAACCTGAGTCTGATATTTATTCTATGGTACGGAAATTCGCTGGCGGTGGCCGGTGAGACATCGGTCGGTGACGTGGTGGCGATCGTTAACTATGCGCTCCGTGTTTCGATGGCGATTTCGATGTTTACCTTCATTATAATGGGATTCTCACGTGCGAAAGCATCCGCTGAAAGGCTTGATGAAGTCATGCAAGTTGAAGTGGACCTTGTCGACCATGCGAGCGCCAGAGATAAGGCTGCGGTCCGGGAAGGAAAGATTGAGTTTGATCGTGTTTCTTTTTCCTATCCAAATCACGATGAGAAGGTACTCGACGAGGTTTCGTTTACCGTTGACGGGGGCGAGGAGCTTGCGATCATCGGTGCAACAGGGTCTGGGAAGACGTCGTTATTTCAACTAATCCCACGCCTATATAATACAACGGACGGAGATATTTATATTGATGAAGAACCGATTACTTCCTATACATTGGAGCAATTGCGCCGGAGTATTGGCTACGTGCCGCAGACTCCCCTGCTTTTCAGTGGATCGATTATCGATAATATTGCATGGGGTAAGGAAAATGCATCCAAGGAGGAAGTCGTTCAGGCGGCCAAGGATGCGCAGATTCATGACACGATTATGGAACTTCCGGAGCAATATGAAACGCGAATTGGCCAGAAAGGTGTCAATCTTTCCGGTGGTCAGAAGCAGCGTCTATCAATCGCCAGGGCGCTGATCCGCAGGCCGAAAATCCTGATGCTTGATGACAGTACGAGTGCGCTGGACCTTGCGACCGAATCACGGCTACTTGATGCGATTCATCAGGACGATTGTACAACGCTGATTATTACGCAGAAAATATCAACCGCGATAAGCGCGGACCGGATTCTTTTAATGGATTACGGCGAGGTGCTAGCGGTTGGTACGCATGAAGAGCTGCTTGACGAGTCCGGTCTGTATCGCCGGATTGTCGAATCGCAGTTTGGAGAGGAGTATTCCAATGCCAATTAATGATATAAAAAAACCTTTCCAATACGAAAAAATTCCGCTCGAAAATATTAAGGATTATAAAAAGAAGGATAAAGCGCGTAACACGGCTGGGACAGTAAAACGGATTTGGTCATATCTTGCCCGCGAAAAGCTGATGCTGACGCTTGTTATTCTGATGGTGGTCGCAAGCTCGGCCTTGAGTCTGCTTGGACCGTATATGGTCGGGATGGCGATCGATGACTATATCGTTAAGCAAGATCCATCTGGGCTTGGCATGCTGCTCGTTTGGCTGATTGTAGTTTATCTTGGACATTCGCTATCGATTTTTTTACAGAACTACTGGATGGTCGGAATCGCGCAGAACACGGTTTATTCATTAAGGGAGAACTTGTTCCATCAGTTCCACCGCCTCCCTATTTCCTATTTTGACAAACGGCAGCACGGTGAGCTGATGAGCCGGATTACCAATGACATCGATAACGTCAACAATACACTAAACCAGTCGGTTATCCAGATTTTCGCCAGTATCCTGACACTGATTGGAACGGTTGTCGTTATGCTATCGCTCAGTCCCCTACTGACCGTTGTTACGATGATAATCATCCCTCTCATGTTTATCGGGATGCGTTGGATTACACGAAGGACCGGTCCGTTATATAAACTCCAGCAAAAAGATCTTGGTGAGCTAAACGGCTATGTCGAGGAGACAGTGTCAGGACAGCATGTCGTCAAAACGTATTCCCAGGAAAAGCGAGTTATTGGTGAGTTTAAGGAACGCAACGCGAAGCTCCAGCACACCGGTTTCTGGGCGATGACGATTTCCGGGTTTATACCTAAGGTCATGAACATGCTGAACTTTTTAAGCTTTGGTCTTATTGCTTTAGTTGGTGGTATTCTTGCGATTAACGAGATGATCACGGTCGGTGTCATTGTTATTTTCACCGAATATGCACGGCAGTTCACCCGCCCGCTGAACGAACTTTCAAACCAGTTCAACATTCTTTTATCTGCGGTGGCTGGCGCTGAGCGTGTATTTAACGTAATTGATGAAGAACAGGAAGAAACGGATGAAGGCAAGGCCCGTGAGCTAGTAGAAACCCGCGGCCATGTGAAGTTTGATGATGTGCGGTTCGGCTATGAAGATACTCCTATCTTAAAAGGAATAAACTTTGAAGCTGAACCGGGTGAAACGGTAGCGTTTGTCGGACATACCGGTGCTGGGAAAACAACGATCATTAACCTGATTTCCCGATTCTATAATTATGATGCGGGAAAAATAACGCTGGATGATGTCGATATTAAGGACATTAAACGGTCAAGCCTACGTAGACATATGGCGTTCGTTCTTCAGGACACATTTCTTTTTTACGGAACGATCCGGGAAAATATCCGCTATGGACGTTTGGATGCAACCGATGAGGAAATCCTGGAGGCAGCAAAAAATGCGAACGCACATGAGTTTATTACAAGGCTCCCGGGCGGGTACGACACCATTCTGGACCAGGACGGAAGCGGCATCAGTCAAGGGCAGAAACAGCTGATTACTATTGCCCGGGCAATATTGGCTAATCCGTCAATCCTTATTCTGGATGAGGCGACTAGCAATATTGATACAGTGACCGAGCTGAAGATTCAGGATGCGCTTAAGCACCTGATGGACGGCCGGACCAGCTTTGTGATTGCTCACCGGCTGAACACAATTCAGGAAGCTGATAAAATTATTATGCTTGAGCACGGCGAAATCATTGAGCAGGGTTCACACGAGTCGCTGATTGCCCAGCGTGGTCGATACTATGGATTGTATAAAGGACAGCTCAAGGAGCATGCTTAGGTATTTTGTTGGAAAAATGATAAACTGTATATGAAACGGTTTTATTTTACATTAATTAGGGAAAATCATAGCACATATGTAAATGAGGTGTTGAGAATCGGACGCAAAGGAACAATGATTGATAAAGAAATCGAAAGCAAGTATCTGAATGAAACGATGACATTAAAAATCTATCAACCGGAGTCGTTTTCCGACCTTTACAAGTATCACATCTGTATTATGCAGGACGGAAATGATTACTACCAGCTTGGACGTGCGGCAACATTAAGTGACCGGCTGCACGATAGTAAAGAGATCCATAATACGGTGTTTGTCGGCATTCATTACCAGGATAAATATGACCGTCGGAAAAAATATCATCCAAGCGGTGAACAGAATGGCGCGTACACGAAGTTTCTAGTCAATGAAGTGGTACCATTTCTTGATGACTTGCTCCCCACCTATCATATGGGCCAATCCCGTGCGCTGATGGGTGACTCGCTTGCCGGGACGCTGGCACTTATGACTGCGATGAAATATCCGCACACATTCGGTAAGGTCATCATGCAGTCGCCATATGTGGATGACACAGTTCTTGATGCAGTAAAGGAAGCCAAGGATATACATTCGATTGATGTTTACCATACTATTGGAACATATGAATCAGCGGTTGATACAACTGACGGTCAGACGCTTGATTTTGTAGAACCGAATCGGGAGTTGCATAAACTTCTCGATGAAAAAGGTTCCAGTTATAGGTATCATGAACTTGAGGACGGCGAGCACACCTGGAAGTATTGGCAGAAGGATTTGAAGCGTGCACTCGTGAGTACATTTAGCTAATTGTTGCCAATTTCTGAAAATACCCTTTCTATCTTACGCTAACTTTTGTATAATTGAAGATACACTAATAAACGTTGTAATCATAAAACTACACTAAATCAGGAGGTTTTATTATGAATTATGGTATTGCAATATTTCCGTCAAAACCTGTTCAGGACGAGATCAACTCGTACAGAAAGCGTTATGACCCGCATTATGCGACGATTCCTCCTCATCTGACATTGAAAGAATCATTTGAAGCAGACAACGATCGAATTGCTGAGCTTATTCCGGAATTACGGAATATCGCGAGCGAATCGGAGCCTTTCGAGATCGAGGTCAACAAGGTAAGCACATTCTCACCGGTGACTAATACTATTTATCTGAAGGTCGAGCCAATTAAACCGCTTGATGATTTGTATGAGAAAATGCATTCTGGCAAGTTTCCGAAAAACATGGAGTACAATTTTGTACCCCACATCACAATCGCGCAAAAACTTTCACATGATGAATACTCGGATATTTTCGGTAGTCTTCAGATGAAGGATGTCAGTTTCCGAGACACTATCGACCGCTTTCATCTGCTTTACCAGCTTGAGAACGGAATCTGGACGGTTTATGAGTCCTTTGTGTTTGGGCAGGATAAATAATGGAAATCAAGGTAGTCGAAATGAATGAAGAAAAGCAAGACTCTTACAAGGTGCGGACTGCGGTGTTTGTGGATGAGCAGAACGTACCTCCAGAGCATGAATTAGATGAGCACGACGAGGGAGCAATCCACCTGGTCGGATATGAAAATGACACTCCAGTCGCCGCAAGTCGTGTCCGATTCCTGAATGACTACGGAAAACTGGAGCGAATTTGCGTACTGAAGGAGCATCGCGGCAAGCATTTTGGTGTTGAGATGATTGAGAAAATGGAAGACGTCATCCAACGTGCGGGATATTCAAAAGCCAAACTGAATGCCCAGGATCATGCAATTGCGTTTTATGAGCGGCTGAATTACCGCCCAGTGTCGGATGTATTCATGGATGCTGGCATTCCCCACGTTACCATGATAAAAGAGTTATAACAGAAACGGCAGTTCATCGAAGGGCGGACTGTCGTTTTTATGTATGCTTTTTTTTATAAAGGATATCCTAACACTTGAATGTTAGGAGGTCTCTGAATGGAGAACATGCTGCCAATTCTGGTGGAAACGTTAGTCGGTTTCACTTCCCTTCTTCTATTGACAAAGGTTCTTGGAAAAACACAAATCACCCAGTTGACCGCATTTGACTTCGTGGCCGCCCTTGTGCTCGGTGAACTGGTCGGTAATGCGCTGTTTGATGATCAGGCGGGCGTTTTTGAAATAATTTATGCTGTATTTATTTGGGGCGTTATTCTATATGTAACAGAGATTGTTACCCAGAAATTTAAAGGTACACGAAATATCCTGGAAGGTAAGCCATCGATAATTATCCATCAGGGAAAACTCGACCGTGAGGAAATGCGGAGAAGTAAACTCGATATTAATCAGCTTCAGCATCTTCTTCGTGCAAAAGATGCTTTTTCCATTCAGGAGGTCGAGTATGCGGTATTGGAGACGGATGGTTCGGTTTCCGTTTTGAAAAAACACCAGGAAAAGCAGCCAACCAACGGCGATATGAACATCCCTCCTTCCCCTGTCCGAATGCCAATGACCATTATCAATGACGGTGAAATTCTCTGGGATAATCTGAAAGAAGCAAAGCTCACAGAAGAATGGGTTTACCAGGAACTGAAGCGCCAGAATGTCCCTTCGATTAATGATGTTTTTTTCGCCGAGTGGGTTGACGGAGCTGATCGCCTGTTTATTGTTCCTACGAGGTATGAAAATCCTTAGGGCTAATCACATAAAAATGTGCTCAACAACCGGTTGCCATTCGGTCGATTGAGCACTTTTCCTGTTTCTTCATACGATAAAATTGTAGTTCTTGCCTTTTCCGGTCAGGTCGGCGTAAATTTTTTCCCGGGCAGGATCCTGGGCAGCATCTGCCTCCCTGCCTTCCGATTCACCTGCAGGCACGGTGTCCCCGGTACGGCGGTACTTGTCTTCCTCATCAGTATCCTCTTCTTGTTCCCAGTCGCCATATTCGAGCATGACCTTGTATGGTCCCTCAATATAAAACGGGTTTCTCTTTTCCTGAATATCACGGTTCTGGTAATCGCTGTATTGATAATGTGGTATTGGCAGTATGTAGCCCATAACAGACCCTCCCTCATCATTTTTTACAGTATATGTTTAAATATATTCGACGATTCAGTTATCTTTATATACCCTTTCCAACAAATAATACTCCACTTTTTTAAAAAATAGGCCAAAAGAAATAGACAGCCATGTTATAGCTGTCTGAAATGATCCCGGTCTATTTTTCTAGCTTTCCGAACTGCTTGAGCTTTCATCATCACGGCCACGTCGTTTCCTTTCATCACGTGCCCCCTGTACACCGCGACGACCATGTCGCTTGCGTTCATCACGAGCACCTTCTACATCGTCACGCCCATGTCGCCTGCGTTCATCTTGAGCGCCTTCTACATCGCCACGCCCATGTCGCCTGCGTTCATCTTGAGCGCCTTCTACATCGCCACGGCGACCAGGATGTGGCCTTCTTGGACCTGGGCCAGGCCGTTCGATGTAAACGTTGTCCGCCTGTATAACTAGATCTTTGACATGAATAACTTTACGTTTATCAGACATTTTTACACTCCTTTATAGAATCGTGGTCGATATTAGTCTATGTGCAAAATCCCAGGGGGTATAGACAGTAGCCCTTTATCCCGAAGAAAATCCATTATAAATATCCCGCAAAAAAAGACGAATGCCCACACCATCTACCTATGAGCACATATCCTATTAGAGACAACAAGTCAATAAACATTATGAAAGGAGTTATAATTCATGGGTTGTGGAAAAGAATTTCACTCGGGCAACTGTGTATGCGATGTCCTTCGCGAGATACTGGATGCCCAAAATGACGTAGTTGAAAATTGCTGTACCACCAGCTGTGATCGGTCCATTAGTGATTTGCTGGGTGAGACAGACAACGGAAACGGCCTTGATACAGTACCAGTAATTCTGTACTGCAAAGACGGCTGTAAACCATTTAAAGGCTTTGGGGCAGATCCTGACGACATCGGTAAAATGCAAGCAAGCTTTTTCTTCCGTGTTAAAAGTATAGATGATGACTGCTGTGCGGTTATTGAATTGCTAAGAGATCCGGGTGACAATGATAAGAATCCTAAAGATCCAGTTGACCAGGAGACAGATCCACTGCGTGCAACCGGTATCTGCATCACTGTTGACCTAAACTGCTTCTGTCACATCACTTGCCTGCCAGCAATCTCTGCATTTTAGTGTCAGGCGTAAACAATTTATCTGTGATTCATTAGAAAAGCAACAAACCACCACTATCATCTGAAAAAGGTGCTCCGGCGATACGCTGGAGCACCTTTATTAATTCATCTTCTAAAAACCTAACAACCGGATTTCCTCTACCGTTTCAAACGGTATTTTAGTAGGTGTTACCCGGCGTCCAACACGCATGAGAACAATTTCATCCTCAAATCCCACGATTATGCCGCGGTATTTTCTTTCTTCGGTTTTGAGTTCACATTTCATCGCCGGCAAATGTTTAGGAGTATTCACAAAATAGTCCACACGTTCACGAAGCGTCATTTCCTTAAACTTTTTACGTCCCTGGTCTTCTGCATCCTCGGCTTCCTCATCGTATCCACTATTGTCAACCGACTCATTAGCCAGATCGGGCTCGATATTATCATCGTTTTCAAAATCACTATGTTTAAATGGCCGTTTCAGTACATTCTCTCCGGATTTTGCTTTTGATTTTTTTGGCGTAGTGTACTGGTGCTGCATCTGTGCCTCCGGTGTCCGGATGGTCGGTTGCTGAATATAAAGTAATGGGCGCCTGGCGTAACGTTTCTCTCCCATCTGAATTCGCTCCTTTTTATTCCGATAGTCAACACATTATATGAACCAGTAATGGGATGTGTGTTTGCCTACCCCTGACCGCTATTATAGGAGAAAATTCATGAACGCATTTGCCATCCCAAAATAAATCAGGATTGAGATAATATCATTAATGGTCGTAATAAACGGACCGGATGCAACAGCCGGATCGATATTGAATTTATCCATAATAATCGGCACGAGTGCACCTGCAAGCGTGGCAACTATAAGAGTAGCCAGAATTGACAGGCCGACCAGTAATCCGAGGAAAAATTCACCTTTCCACAGATAAATAACAATTGTAATCAGGACACCGCAGACGAGCCCATTGATCAGCCCGGTGGCCGCCTCACGAAAAACTAGTTTGGCTTTCCCCTGCTTCCCGTAATCACCTGTTGCGATACCACGAACCGCTACTGCCAGCGCCTGGGTTCCAGTGTTTCCACCCATCCCAGCAATCAGCGGGATAAAAATCGCAAGCACGGCTACCTGGTTCAGTGTTTCTTCAAAGCGACCGATCAGACTCGCTGTCAGCATTCCCAGGAATAGCAGAATCACCAGCCATGGGAGTCTTTTTCGTGCAGAAATAAACGCACTGTCATTCGGTCGGTCCATTTCCGATACCCCTGCAAGTTTGGAATAGTCCTCACTCGCCTCTTCATCCATGACGTCCATAATGTCATCGACCGTGATAATTCCAAGCAGGTGATGCTGAAAGTCAACCACGGGTACAGCAAGGAAATCGTAATCACGCATCATTTGTGCGACGTCTTCCTGGTCCTCGGCAACAGACACCGAAACGATCTTTTCACTCATGACATCAGAAATCAATACATTGTCATCAGCAATAATCAAATCACGTAAGGACAGAACGCCAACCAGTCGCTTATCCACGTCAATCACATACAAATAGTAGATGGTTTCAGCGTCCGGAGCATCTTTACGCAATTGTCTCAGCGTATTGATCACAGTTTCTGTTTTATAAATAGCCACATATTCGGTTGTCATGATACTACCAGCAGTTTTTTCCTCGTAATGAAGCAGTTCTTTTACTTCGTCAGCCGCCTCATCATCCATCATGGTCAAAAAACTGACGACAACATCTTTATCAAGTTCATTTAAAATATCAACCGCATCATCCGTTGACATCTCGGATACAGACATGGCGGCAAACCTGGGATCCATTTCCGTTACAAATGGTTCGATATCCTCCAGGTCAATATTTTCCATGATATCCGCCATCTCTTCCGGTGACAGAAATGTATAGATACGGAAACGCACCTCTTCCGGCTGCTCCATAAAAAATGCAGCCTGGTCGTACGGGTGCAGCTCCAGAAACTCATCACGAAAGGCATCAAATTCATCTTCCCTGATCAGTTCCTGCAGTGTTTCCCAATTAACTTCTTTACCAGTCCGTTCCATTCAATCACTTCCTTTTCGCACAAAAAAACTGTTGCTTCATTATTATAGCATGGAAAAAAAGATGACAACATTCCGAGCCGCTGACAGTTTATACAGGACTTTATGCGGGTATTATATTCTTTTTGAAGGAGAACACTTAATTAATTTACATATTTCGTGTAAAATTGAAAGATACGAGATTTTACAGAAAGCTAGGTTTGGCGATGCGAAAAAATTTTAATATCGATTATACACTTGTTTTTATTTTAATCCTGTTAGGCATAATAAGTTTGTTTACCTTATATACGATTGAGCCAACATTACCCGCAAAATATGACGGGTCAAACTTCTTCCTGAAGCAGGCGGTATGGTATGTGTTCGGCGGAATTGTAATTTTTGTCATCATGCAGGTTGACTACGACCGCTTTCACCAGCTGACATGGGTTTTATACGGAATTGGCATGCTGGCGCTGTTGATGCTGTTTGTCGGCTTCCCCCCCGGGATTGTCCATGAGGCAAATGGTGCGGTCAGCTGGTTTAAGTTTCCCGTAATCGGAACCATTCAGCCGGCCGAGTTCATGAAAGTTGTCCTAGTTATGACGATCGCCCATATAATTGTCCGGCATAATGAAAAGTATTTAACACGAACCATCAAGAGTGATCTTGGACTGTTAGGAAAAATACTAGGAATCGCGCTCCCGCCGATGGGACTTGTTGCAGTTCAGCCGGATTTAGGTGGTTTCTTGGTATTAGGAGCGATTACAGGAGCGATGATTCTGGTGTCGGGTGTTAAGTGGCGTATTCTTTTCTCGATTACCTTTATCGTTTTAGATATCGTGCTGCTCGCTGTTGCTATCTGGTATTTCTTCCCTGGCCCGATTGCTGACTTTCTTGAAGAGTCGGTCTTTGGTCACGTGTCCAGCAGGTTCACAGGGTGGTTAAACCCAGAGGAAAACTATGATGCCGGGTACCAGCTAATTTTGGCGATGATGGCAATCGGGTCCGGTCAGCTGTTAGGTAAAGGCGTCGGTGATTTTCAAGTATATGTGCCCGAGCGCCATACCGATATGATTTTTACGGCAGTTTCCGAACAGTTTGGTTTTGTGGGAGCCAGTCTTGTCGTAACCCTTTATTTCCTGCTGATATACCGGATGATTCATATAGCGCTGTTAAGTAATGATAAATACGGTAGCTATCTTGTGACTGGTCTTGTTGGAATGTTTGCATACCAAATTTTCCAGAATATCGGTATGTCAATTCAACTTCTGCCGATCACCGGTCTTCCGCTGCCATTCTTAAGTTATGGAGGAAGTTCGACCATCACATACCTGCTTGCAATGGGAATTGTGCTCAACGTTCATTCAAGAACGAGAGAATATATGTTCAGTGAGGCAAGGTGGCGAGAATAATGAAACTCGATATCATTGGTGATGTGCATGGCTGTCTGAATGAATTGAAACAACTATTCGGTGAGCTCGGTTACTTTCTGGAGGAAGGGATATATATTCATCCCGATGACCGGGTTCCAGTGTTCGTCGGCGATATAACTGACCGTGGTCCGTATTCAATTGAAACCATCCGGCTAGTTTACCGAATGGTTGTTGCTCAGGATAAGGCCAAGTATGTTCCGGGCAATCATTGCAACAAACTCTACCGTTATTTCCTTGGCAACAAAGTCCAGCTTAAACACGGACTCGAGACAACAGTGGCAGAGTATAAAGCCCTTCCTGAAGACGAACAGGAAATTGTCCGCAGCCAATTTATGGAGTTGTATGAAAAGGCACCATTATATCTGACATTGCAGGATGTAGTGGTAGCACATGCCGGTATCAAGGAAAGTTATATTGGGCGAACCGACAAAAAAGTAAAGTCGTTCGTGCTTTACGGAGACACTACCGGCAAGTTTGATGAAGAAGGTCGTCCTATTCGCCGAGACTGGGCGAAGCATTATCAGGGGAATCGGTGGATTGTATATGGTCACACCCCAGTAATGGAACCGCGGACAATCAAGCGAACAATTAATATTGATACTGGGTGTGTCTTCGGCAATAAGTTGTCGGCATTCCGGCTGCCAGAAGAAAAAAAGGTCTCCGTCCCCTCTCAGCAACCGTTTCTGGCAGAGAAATTCCGCTCGTTTGATTAAAAGCTGGTAGAATCAGCAGACCAAATCGCATAAGATTTGGTCTTTTTTTACTATCAGAACTTATAAGTTTCTACGGAAGATAGTATAAGAAAAACTTCGACACTCGTTATAGACGAGACGAATGTCGAGTTTTTCTAAGATACCAACTGTTCTTGGAAATTCTGGATTAACATATGAAGTCGTACCCCAGATGAAACTGACATTTTTTAAATAAGATAATCAGGTAAAATGATCGCCTGTTTTAAATCTTGCCATCATTAGATTGTATTACTTCACTTCAAAATCTTTTGGATAGTGTTTATCAAATAGTTGGCCGAAACCAACACTAAATATAACCTGTCCAACAACACCAGATAGTTTCGGCATGAACGCGCGCGCAGTCCGTTTCCATCCTTAGTTGCATGCGCTGTACCAGTTTGTGATGCCTGATATTATAACCCTAGATCAAACTCCACATATGTAAAGCACACAAAAAAAGGGAGGGAAATGAAATTGTGCCATTTCTCTCCCTATTACTTTATTACTTTCAAGTAAAGATATTAACAAGTCTTTAATTAAATGTAGGTGTGCGTGTAAAAACTTTTCTCACCATCGGCTCAAAAAACTCCACTGGTAAATGCTCGAAATCGGGGTCAAAGCAATTCTGATCGTAATTCTCACAGAAATTCACACATGCTTCATAAAAAGGATTGTCTTTGTAAATATCTCGAGCATTTTTTTCTGCTTCTGTCATATGAGCCATATAATGCTGCTGAAATACGCCATGGTGTTTAACAATCCATGTTGCTTTTTCAGAAACAAATGGCTTGAGGATAGCCGCAACCATTTCACCATGAGTATGTGGTGCCAACTCATCTCCAATATCATGTAATAAAGCCGCCACAATCATATCTTCATCTTCGTTATTTTGATACGCTCTGGTAGCGGATTGTAAAGAATGCTCATATCGAGTTATTCGATAGCCACTAAAGCTATTTTTCAATTCATCCAATTTTTTTAGTAACCTGTCAGGAAGTCCTGTGTTGAAACCTTCCTCTAATTTTTCCAGATATTCAAATTCCTCTTTTGTGCCATCTACCATTTTCCTGAATTTAACTACTTTTTGCATTGATATATCCTCCCTAAATGATTTACTAAGAAATTTATTAAGAATTTAATTTTCAAGATATAGACTTATCATCGTTTTTGCTTGTTTTTTTCCTTCTGTTTTGTTCCTTGATAACTTGGGCAGGCGTATCACCGAAGTCCTCTCTCATCCATTTAATCAAACCGTAAATCATGATAAGCAATACAAAGATTAAAGGGATTGATGTAACAACGGCAGCTGTCTTTATGGTATTCAAAGGAGCATCGATAAAAATTATAGTTAACGGTACTAAAACAACGACCAAACACCAAAATAATCTATGAAAAGGGGTAGGGTCCTCATGGTCTTTAAGTCCTTTTGTAGTAGTTGCTGCTAGTGTATATGACGCCGAATCTAATGTAGATGCAAGGAATAGCATGGAGAGTACCACAAAGAATAAAATAAACACCCCTGATAAAGGCAATGTGTTTAAGACATCAATAATAGCTTGATTTCCTCCATCAACACTTAGGCTTCCCGCTACATCAACGATTCCACGAATATTTGCGTCCATACTGAAGTTTTGTAAAATACCAAAGAAAATCCAGCATCCGAGACTTCCACTAATCAGCATGTTTAAAATAAGTTCTTTAATCTTTCTTCCTCTTGAAATCCTGGCAACAAACACACCCATAAATGGAGCATAAGTAATCCAATAAAGCCAATAAAAGATGGTCCAATCAAATGGAAAAGAGCTATTTTCTATAGGGTCTGTCCATAAACTCATGTGAACAAAGTTTTGAATCATCAAACCTATCGCATTTGTAGAGTTACTTATTATAAACATAGTTGGTCCAATGAAAAAAATTAGACCAATGAATACGAGCGCCAACACGGTATTAAGATCTGTAACTCTTTTAATTCCTTTTTCAATACCTAGGTAAGAACTTAGAGTGAAGATAACAGAAATAATGATGATGATAATTAAATCGATGGAAAAATCGGCTTGAATACCAAGAATACTGGCTATTCCTTGTGATAATAAAGGAATACTTAACCCTAAAGTAATACTTAATCCACCTAGACAAGTGAATATAAAAATAATATCAACAATTTTCCCCACAACGCCTTTTGATTTAAAACCAGTAATTTCTCCAACTACTGAACTAAGGCTTAACCCTTTATTCTTTCGAACATAAAAGTGATAAGCAATAGGCAAAGCTGCTATACAATATAGCCCCCAAGCACTAACGCCCCAGTGAAAGAAATTATAAGCAAGCCCCCATTCATAAGCTGCACTGGTCTGAGGATCAGCTCCTAAACCAGGAGTGTTATAATAAAAGGCCCACTCTGTAAAAGCCCAATAAACCGTAGCAGATCCTAACCCAGCAGTTAACATCATCGCTATCCAACTTTTTGTTGAAAATTGGGGTTTTTCTTTTCCAAGTCGAATATCTCCATACTTACTAAAGGCGATATAAACCAAAAATGCTAAAACACCAAATGTAAATAAGAGCACAGTCACGCCAAATAAGTTAGTTAAAAATCCGAATACCTGATTAGCAAACGCTGTTCCTTTTTCAGGAAATAAACCTAAAAACACTACGATAGCCAATACTATAGTCAAACTTATAAAAATAAGAGGAACATCATACGACTTATCCTTTGGTTGTTTCCCCGTTTCTTCTTTATTAATAAAATCTCCTCCACTATAACAAATTAGAAATTTTCTTTGTGTACAGAACAGGGCACTGTTTTAAAAGCCCCCTATTTTATTACATGCTTCTAATAATTAATCCAGTAAATCTGGCTGCTCACTGACAATCCGCTCCCACAACGGTTGGAAATTATCCCATCCATCTTGTTCTCTTCCAACTTGTTTAGCTGTCAATGTTGCATTTTCTTCATCTATAGGATTAACAATACCAGCTGCCTCAGCTAACAATTGGACTTGGCAGGAACGCTCAAGTGTGATGAACCAAAAGGCTGCTGAGTCTACAGACTGTCCAACTGTTAACGGGCCATGACTTCTCAAAAAGACAGCTTTATTGTTTCCTAGTGCTTTGGCAATCCTTTTTCCCTCGTCTTCTTCATATACAACCCCTGAAAATTCATCCGATACAGAATGATCTTTATAAAATGCACATGCATCTTGTGTTAGCGGATCCAACAATCTTCCGGTAGAGGACCAAGTCTTTCCGTATAAAGGATGAGCATGGGCAGAAGCAATAACATCCGGTCTTGCTTTGTGTACACCAGCATGAATCATTAGTGCCGATTTATGTATAGAATACTTTCCTTCGACTACTTCACCCTCTTCATTGACCAACACAAGGTCTGAGGTCTTCATCTTGTTAAAAGGAATGCCGTATGGATTCACCCACATATGATCTTTGTATTCTGGATCCCGGTATGTAATATGACCTGCTATTCCTTCTGTAAATCCAAACCGGGCAAATAAACGAAAGGCTGCTGCTAAGCGTTGCTTATTATGCAGACGTTCCTCTTCTACACTATTAAATATAGGCTTTTGCAAGTAATCCTGAACACCTTTTCCATGGACACGTTCTTCTTTGTAATCTTTCATATTCAATCGAGTCCCTCCTTTTATTTGTTCACATAAAAATGAATACTGTTTTCTATTCGGAAAATTGTCATTCATTTTTATAACCTTAGTTAGTATAACAAACACAGTAAGATTGTCAACAATCTACTAATTAACAATAGTGTTGTTTTTATACAGCTACATAAAAAAGATGCTTTTCAATATACTTGAAAAAGCATCTTTTATAAAAAATTTTTGAACTTTTTATTCTTCGCTGGATTCATTTTCTTGGTCTGGCAATAATTCCACTCGGGGTATGTTTGTTTTTATAATATGATCCTTTAGACCTTGAACAGCAGTATCTAAGTCTCCAGTTTTAAAAGTATTAAGCAGTTTCTCATGCTCATCTGTAAACTTTTGTAAATCTAATGACAAGCTGTTTTGATGAACAAAATGTAATCGAATACGATTTAAAATCCCTTCCCAAAGATGTACTAGATTATTCATATTTGAAGACACAATAATAAGTTCATGAAATTGAATATCTACCTCATTAAACAGTGGCATATCATTAAACATGGTAGCACGCTTCATTTGATTCACTAACTCATCAAATTTTTCAAAGTGTTGCTCATTCCATGTGAAATATGCCTTTTTTAATGCAAATATTTCCATGTTTATCCTCATGGGTATTAACAGCTCTGTAACTTCTTCAGTTGTAATGCTACTTACCCTTGTTTCTTTATAAGTGACAGAAACAAGCAGTCCTTCCATAACCAGAAGTTGCATAGCTTCTCTTACAGGACCTCTACTAACTTCCAGTTTTTTAGCTATATCACTTTCTGTCACTTTATCACCAGGATTCAATTTTGCTCGAAATATCTCCTTCTTAATTCCTTCAGCGATTTGATACTTTAGTGAGCTCTTTTTAATATTTATATCCAATTTGGGAGCACCCTTTTTATTTTATTGATTTGGCTAGTTATCCTAATATAACAACAAATTTTCCTATTATTTTTATAAACACTTTAGCTTTGTCCTTATAGGAAAAATTTAAAAACATATTAAAAATATATTTTGTCCTATGTCTTTAGCTATCGACTTCTTTTATTATAAGATATCATAAGATTGTTGACAATATATAGTAATTATTTCCATTAATAAACCTATGACGTTTTCATTTGTGTAAGTCCTCTCTCTTTTTTAAGAGCTTCTACGTCTAACTGCGTAAAGACTTAATTTTATCATATAGTTCATCTGTAAATAGCGTTTTAAATGCTTTTTCTCATATTGAACAATTCCCTTCCGTGTTCGGGTATTGAAATTTTGCTTCATCGGTACCCATGTTTCCTGCACCCTTTTCATCGATAGACTCCAAAATTTGACTCCGTTCCTGTTCTGGACCTGAAAACAAGTTATTCAATACGTTTTCCATTACAGCATAGTGATCTTTAATTTTAAAAATCTTTGAAGCTCCTTGTGGCTCTTTAAAGGATTTATCTATCTGCGCTTATTATAAAACCCTGTCTCGTTAGTTGAAGATAAATAACGATTCTCACAAATAAGTATTAAGAACAACGAGCAGATGCATATGTATTTTTTTATTTTTAATCAACACATTTTTATCATTATCCAGCTTGTATTCAATATCTTCTTTATCTAAACATTGTAGAAGTGTTTCTCACGATTCATGATTTAAATTTTAGTTATTTGCAAATACGGAAAATTCACTATCAACATTGTTCTTGCTACAACCAGTAATTAACAAGAGGAAAGCCATAGGTATCACAACTCTTCTACAAATTTTCATAGCCGCCCTTAACTTTTCTCCACGTTTATAACAATTTCACCAAATAATTTCTCATCAAAATAAACCTCTAATTTCCACAATCCACTCGTTGGGAACACCATGCCAGATGGGATATGAGAATCAGCACCGTTGTTAGGACTAACGCTGATATCAGGGTATTTCCACACTTTTTCATTTGTACCCGTTAGTAATACTGGATGCTCTTCACCCTTTTCGTTAGTTCCGACTACCTTGAAATCACCACTAATATTTTCTTCATCACCCCAAAAATGCCACATATACTTACTTCCTTTGTTAGCTTTAATTGGCGAAGCTACTGCTTCACCTTTTTCACCTGATCCGACTAAAAAACCGACTTTCTCTTCCTCACCAATCAACAGATATTCACCATCTGTCCCATCATTGAAGGAAACATTAATTTTAAAAGTAGAGCTAACTTCCCAAGTTTCGCTTTCTTCTTGTGCTGTACACCCAACATTTATTACTAAAAAAATAAGAGAAACCAAAATAGAAATTTTTCTTTTCATACTTTTCCTCCCTTAATAGCTCTCCCGTTTCATTAGTTCATTATCTATTTATTAAATGTTAACATAGTATTTCTATAATATGATGAAAATTCAAAAACAAAACAACTTTTAAAAAAGACAGATACATTTAATTGGACTCTTGCAAACGTTTGTTGAATTAATATTGATTAGTCAATCGGTAGCTTTAGTTTTACTCCATATATTTTATCGAATTCCCAGTACTGACCTTTAATGCCTAAATCCCTAACTTTTTTATAGTATCCTATTTCATATTTAACTTCTGCATTGTTTCTTAATAATAACTTATAATCTGGCATTTGAAAGTTCATATTTGCTGTGGAAGATGTATTAGCCTTATCCAATTTTTTTACAAGTCCATCAATAAACTCTTTATCATTAATAGTAGCCACAAATTCATCACTATCCCATGCATAGACCTCAATCCTTGTAACATCTTCGGTTAGATTTAGGTTATTGTTATTGTTTTGGCAACCTATTAAGACAAAAGGAGATAATAGTAGTACAGAAACAAATTTAATTTCTAACAATCCAATTACTCCTTCTATTTAGGAAATCATTATTAAACTATCCCGCTGTTCGTTTAACAACTGTCCTTCACAACTCTGCATTTGTTTAACATAAAACTACAATTACCCACTTCGTCTTTTATAAGAATCAACATAGCTAACAATAAGCCGTAATTACCGGTGCGATTTTTTATTTGTTAGGTACGTTTACTCCGCATATGCATAGGTTATTTTTGAAGGATTATGAAGGGAATGAGTGAAGAATGTTTTATCCATATGGGGACCCACACCAAAATCCGTATTTTTCCGATAGCTCGATGTGTGACTGCGGTAGACGACCACAATACTGGCCTGGCGGGCAACAAACCTATCTGAGGGATTATGGGCCAAATCCATTCGTTATCAATATCAATAAAGCAACGAAGCTAAACAATACATTTCGGACTGCATTATGGACAGGGTCAAAGTTTCAGGTTACGTTAATGAGCCTTGGAGTCGGCGAGGATATTGGCCTGGAAATGCACCCTGATGTCGATCAGTTCTTACGTGTGGAACAAGGGCAGGGCATTGTTCGTATGGGCCATTCGAAACATGCATTTAATTTTGAAAAAATGGTCCATGATGATTCAGCTATCGTGATACCGGCCGGAACTTGGCATAACTTAATTAACACAGGACATATCCCACTGAAACTTTACTCGATATATGCACCTCCTAACCATCCATTTGGCACGGTTCATGTTACCAAAGCAGACGCAATGGCAGCCGAGGAAGCATACGGCCAGGGTTATTAAACAACAAGATAATTAAAAAATGCTTAGGGTTTGTGAGATCGACAAACCCTTTTCTTGATGTCCCTATTTATGGTGGCGTCTCTTTTACCAATAAGGTTCTTCTTCATTAGATAGCTTGAGGATAAATGGATACATGCCGAGTACTATTATGGCAAATATAGCAGCAAGAATTAATGCTGTGCCTACTGAAAAATCTAACCATGCGTTTATGGGCAATATCAACAAAGGAATAAGTGCAAAACATCCTCCCTTAATTCTAGAGGAGGCAGACTCGTATTGCTTGTTACCACAATGCGGACACTTCAACTTAAATATTGTATTAATCGTTTGATTCCAGGTCCATTTTCCTCCGCAGTTTTGACAAATTGGCATATGAACACCTCCTGCACTGGACTTATCGGTTTAAAGTTTGTTACTATCCCTCCCGATACAAGAAATCGTATAAAAGATAACAAATGGTATTCCTACAATTGTAAAAAGAAGTATCACCGGCGCTATTCCATTCAGCGTTATTGTATTATGATAATTTAGAGAAAATAAAACAAACAATATAGTGGTCACCTTGCTTAAACAACTATTCTACTTTTCTTTGTCTGCGAGTAACTTATCTAGCTTTTCCTCTACTCTGCTTAATCGCCTGTTCCTTTCCTTAAAACCATTAAACATTGCTACAATCCCGGTGATTACTGCCAGGATAATTAGAAAGAAAAATAACTGAAAGACTATATCTCCAACTTGAAGGCCACCTGTTTTTGCTAATAAAAACATTTATAATTTCCTCCGATTCACCTGAACATTTGGACAGGTGCTTAATTTTTACGTAGTTGCCATTGTAATTTACCGTTTTTATTCCTTCACTCGCTGCGAAACCGCTTTCTTAATTCCACCAGCAATAAATATTCCAATCAAACCGGATACACTCATCAAAATCATATGCTCCCAATCCATCGCTTCACCTCGTATTAAGCTATATAGGAATACTCCTGCCACTACCCCAGTAATCCAGATAACCCAAGACTTTATTACACCCACAATAACCCCTCCAGGATACTCTCTACTTTTACTTACGAATCATGCATTAAGAAGTTTCCATTATTTTTCCAGCAGCATGTTAAAAGTCTATTTCCAGACGACGTTTAATCTCATTGAGCAAATCTTCATGTTTTTTTACCGTAATACGAGGTTGCTGTATTGAATTAACTTCTTTATAGGTGAAAATGAAGGTACCGTCCGCTAAAATATAAAAGGCATACGGAATTCTTCCCGTCTCCGTCTTTTCACCTTCAAAAAAACCAAACATATAACTACTTTTTGATTTTAGCTGATTAAAGGCGTAATCTTTCTTCGTTTCCTTAACCTTAACTCCCTCAACCAACTTCAATATTTGTTTTATTTTTTGTTTATCCCTAATAATTTTGGTCATTTCTTCAGAGGAAGAATTGTTTTCCATTTTTTGAATGACTAACGTACTGAATGAACTCTTATCATCTATATTTATAACCGTCTTATTTTCGGAACAGCCAATTAAAGATAAGAACATCATCAGACTTGTTACTATGTATTTGATATGACCCACCCTCAGTTCGGTTATTAAACATATCTCAAATTTGTTCTTTCCAAAGCCTACAACAGAAAGAATCAACCCGAATACAAGTATTATATATTCAAACCCGCCGAGGTAAAAATTCCTATCCAAGACAAGAATCCCCCCAAATAGAATAATGCTTATTCCTAAAAGAGCAAATTTTAATCCGGATGTCTCTCTATTTTTGATAACAAAATATGTAAAGTATCCTAATATTAATATCAGAAGTAATTGAATTACTATCAGTTGTACCCCTCCTGAGTCCGCCCATCATTACCTTAATATTAACATAATATTCCACTCACTCGGGCTTAAATATCAAAGCCTTTGGAGAGAATAAGAAATTTTCATACTTTTTTACATCTAAAAAACCACCAATTCCTGCTCGAATTGATGGCTGGTTCTTTTTATCATAACCAATTTAATTTTTCAGCAATGCTTCCATGTCATCTGCTGGCGGCAGTCTGAATTCCAGTGTTTCTTTTGACAAAGGATGCTCAAATTTAAGCCAGTGGCAGTGCAGGGCCTGCCGGCTGATAAATTCGGTTGAACCTCCGTACAGGTCATCACCTGCAAGCGGATGACCGATATGGGCAAAATGCACACGAATCTGATGGGTTCTGCCTGTCTCTAGACGGATATTCACCAGCGAATGGTATGCAGATTCCTTCAGTATCTCATAATGCGTTCTGGCATGCTTCCCGTCTTCCCGAACAATCCGCTCAATAATGGAACCATCTTTGCGTCCAATCGGAAAATCGATGGTTCCTTGTTTATTTTCAAGATGTCCTTCCACAATCGCCTGGTATGAGCGGCTGATTGTCCGTGCTTTTTGTGACCTGACAAGCAGCGAATGGCTGTAACGATGCTTGGCAATCAGCAGAAGCCCTGATGTATCACGGTCAAGCCGTGTTACCACGTGGAACGTATAGGAAATCCCCTGCCGCTCATAATGCCCGAGAACAGCGTTTGCAATCGTCCCGGTCCGATGTATGCCTGACGGGACAGTTGCAACCCCTGGAGGCTTCTCAATAACGAGAACATCGTCGTCTTCATAAACCACCACAAGCGGGAGTTCCTCCGGTCGAAGATAATGCCCCCGTTGTTCTTTTGGAAAATTAACTGAAAGTTCGTCTCCTGCCTGCAGCTGATATCGGACCGTTTTCGGTACACCGTTCACCAAGATTTCACCATCATTATGGATAATGGACTTAATTATTTTCCGGGAAAACCCGTGAACATGCTGAAGATAATAGCGGATCATTTTTCCGTCATTTGCTGCATCGATGGTCCATTTCATGCTGCCTCACCTGCTGTTCTTTTAATGGGATTTCCTACTCTCATCGGAAACGAACGAGTCACGTACACGGTCCCAGAACGGAAACGGCCGGAATCGTGCAAACCTAACACGCTCTTTTGCCACACGGCACTGGATCGATTTAATCCCGCTGTATTTTTTGGTCACATGGTCAATCGTCATGAGAAAGCTGTAATCAACCACCGGTTTCAATAGGCACGTATGGTGTTTTGGCAGAATCAGCGGGGAGCCGATTGTCCGGAATACCCGGTTGTTGATTGATGCCATTTCGGTCAGTTGTATTGCTTCAAGGGACGGATGGATAATCCCGCCGCCAAGTGCCTTGTTGTATGCGGTACTTCCTGACGGGGTTGAAATACAGAGCCCGTCCCCACGGAATGTCTCAAAATGATCACCCTTAATTTCCACATCAAACACAACAGAACCCTCTGTCGTTTTAATTGTTGCTTCATTCAATGCGAGATGCCGGATTTCTTTTGTTGTATTGTGACTTCGAATGATAACCTCAAGCAGCGGATACTCGACAATCTGGAATGGTGTTTTGGCAATTTCAATGATTAATTTCTCGACTTCTTCCGGGACCCAGTCGGCGTAAAATCCAAGGTGTCCAGTATGTACTCCGATAAACGCACAAGATTTCAGGCAATTGACGTACCGGTGGAATGCCTCCAAAAATGTACCGTCGCCACCCACTGAGATAACCAAATCCGGTTCATCTTCATTGTATTCCAGATCAAAGTCGGTCAGGTACTGCTTCATTGTTGCCTGTATTTTGTTGGAACGTTCGTCGCCTTTTGAAACTATTGCAAATTTCACAGCCTGCTCTCTCCTTATTTACGATGGAATATTCGTTGCGCTTCTTGTACTTCGTTTTTAATAATCGACATTTCTTCGTCCAATTTAAAGGCTGCCTCTGCTGCCCGTTTCAGCCGCTTTTTGATATCGGCCGGTATCTGGCCTTTATATTTATAATTTAATGAATGCTCGTTTGTCGCCCAAAAATTCATTGCGAGCGTCCGGATTTGAATTTCAGCAACCACATTTTTGGCTCCGTGAATTGTTTCAACGGGATACTCGACAATCATGTGGTATGATCGATAACCGCTCTCCTTGTTCCGTGACACGTAATCTTTTTCTTCTAATATCGTAAGATCTTTGCGTGAATGAATCATCTTTACGATAGTATAAATGTCATCAACAAACTGACACACAACCCGGACCCCAGCAATATCCTGCAATTCTTCTTCTATCCGGTCAAGCGGAATCCGTTTGCTTTCCGCCTTCTCAAGAATACTTTGAATCGGTTTCACCCGTCCGGTAATAAATTCAATCGGCGAATGCCGTGATTCATATTCAAACTGCTTGCGAATCCCCTTCAGTTTGACCTTAAGTTCCTCCACTACCTGACTATATGGTGCAAGGATCACATCCCACTTCAACTTAACCCACCACCCGTATATATGTATATCTACTTTGTTCTTTTTTTCCATTTTATCATTTAAGGAGAGAAGACTCCATTCTCAACGAAATAGGGTGGAGATAAATCGCTTTTGTACAGACGCCACTTTCTTTAGACCATAAGGTTATCCTATTCAATATATAATCTTTGCATAATTGACCATCATTCGCCATAATTAACAACATATAGCAAAACATAAGACGAAACAATGGCCAAAGCTGAAGTGAAAGTGAGGCATCCGATTTGGCACAGGAAATCGAAATCGAGTACAAGAATTTACTTACAATGAATGAATTTAACCGCCTGCTTATCAGTCTTCCATTTCCGGAACAGGGTAAAACGCAGATTAACCATTATTTTGAAACAGCGGATTTTTCGTTAAAAAAACATGATTACGCATTGCGTATCCGGGAAAAGAATAACAAATACACTTTAACATTGAAAGAACCACATACAACAGGACTTCTTGAAACACATGACGCACTAACAAAGAACGAGGTCGAACAATGGCTAAACGGGGATTTTGTTGAAACAGAAAATGTAACTGACAGACTCAAGGATAAAGGGATTTCCCTTGAGAAGCTTAAACTGTACGGCAGTCTGAAGACCGATCGCCGGGAACTCGAATACGAAGGTGTGCTGCTTGTTCTGGATTACAGCACATACTGTGGCGCAGAAGATTATGAACTGGAACTGGAGGCATCATCCGAAGACATTGGAATGCGAAAAATAAAGGATATTTTGGAACAGTTTGGAATCCCTGAGCGGCCGACTCCAAATAAGATTCAGCGGTTCTTTGATACGCTAAGCCGGGAAGATACCGACATGGGTAAATAATCACATTAGTTGCTCATATTTTTCCTCGTTGCTACAATATATACAAATAAACTAGGAGAGAATAACTACATGACTCGACCTGGAACAATATACGAAGCAATAGGCGGCTTCGACACAATAGATAAAATAGTGACCGAATTTTATAAACGTGTAGGGAATCATCCAACGCTGACACCTATATTTCCGGATGACCTAACATGGACCGCACAGAAACAGAGCTGGTTTTTAACCCAGTTTTTCGGTGGTCCGCAACTATATAACGAAAATCGTGGCCATCCTATGCTGCGCAGACGTCATTTACCATTTGAAATTACACCGGAACGAAAAGATGCATGGCTGGAATGCATGGATGCAGCATTAGAAGAAGCAGAAATCGAAGAACCCTATCGCACAGCTATATTTGAAAAATTGACAATGACCGCGCATCATATGATGAACACACCGTAACACAGGAAAGGAGAATCGATGTGAGTTGGAATCAACCTGGGCTATCACGCTCATCAGACACAAACACATCGGCAAAATATAGCTACCTCGATCTTGTTCAGAAACCGATTGAAATTTATGTATTTGTAGATCCTTTATGCCCTGAATGCTGGTCACTGGAACCGTATCTAAAAAAGTTATCAATTGAATACGGCCGTTTTTTTACCATTCGACCAATCGTGAGCGGACATTTAAATAATTTAAACAAAGATAAATTTGATCAACCAAGAAAACTTCGGGATATCTGGGAAAGAACTGCCACCCGAACCGGGATGAGCTGTGATGGCGACTTGTGGATTGAGAATCCGGTCTCCTCACCCTGGATTGCATCACTCGCTGTCAAAGCGGCTGAGCTTCAAGGCAAAAGAGCAGGGCGAATCTTCCTGCGTAAAATCCAGGAGAACCTCTTCCTGAATAAACAAAATATCTCGGATGAGGCAGTACTGCGCCAATGTGCAGAAGAATGCAATCTTGATGTACAGGAGTTTATGAATGATCTCTATTCAACTTCCGCAAAAAAGGCTTTCCAATGTGATTTGAAGCTGACACAGGAAATGGATGTTGACTATATTCCGACCATTGTCTTCTTCAACCAGACAACAGAAGGTCAGGGAATCAAGATATCAGGATTGTACCCATATGACATTTATGTCCAAGTCCTGAAACAGATTCTCGAAAAAGAACCGGTACCATCAAGCAAACCACCACTTGAAACGTTTCTTGAGTACTACGGGGTTGTCGGCAATAAGGAGATTTCAGTTGTGTATGACTGGACTCCAGCAAAAACCAACAAAGAAATGAAAAAACTGCAGCTCCGTCAGGCCGTGGAACGGATTCCGGTCAAGTACGGAACTTTCTGGAAGTATAATACGGCAGAATAAAACCCAAAGCCTTAAACGGTGCTTTGGGTTTTTTTATACTAAATACGATTGGGCAAAAAAAAAGGATATACGGGGCAGCGTATATCCTTTCTAGTTCTCCGTCCTTGTTTATAACAAAGGGGGGGATGGGAGAAAGTTTCATGATCAAAACAAAGGGGTTTTGTTTTGTGATTCATCTCACACTATTAATATATCAAGGTGTCTAGTTAGATTCAATTAATTGCTCATGACTTCACAAAAACTTCACACTTCTAATTCAAAAAAATGTCACATATATATTATTAACGAATACGGGGCTCTGTGCGTGTCCCTATCTGATTTGGAGAAGATTTATTGCAGAGGCAGAAAATCAACAGTTTTGCAGGGGATTAGAAAGACTGTTATTCATCGGTAAACAGACCTCAGTGCCCAAAACAAAATGAATTGGAGTGGATCTGGATGAACCTCTCTCCTCTTATTTACTTAATGATTACCATTGCGGTTATTTTCCTGAACCTGCTTGGTCTGATGCAGCTTATTCCCTTGTACGTCACATTGCCCGCGCTGTTCATTTCACTTTACCTAACCATTTATTCATTCACCCACCGAAATGTATACCGCGGAAGAATGCGCAAATTGCGAGGATAATCGCTTGGTCACATTTAACTGCCTAAAGCAAGGAGGGCTGCCACCGCTCTACTACGGTGACAGCCCTCTTTATGTTTACTTCAGCAGCAATTCTTCCATCTCGGTAAGTTTCTCTTCAAACACATCAAGCGCTGCTAGGATTGGATCCTTCGATGTCATATCAACACCAGCTTTTCTCAGCACCTCGATTGGATAGTCACTGTTTCCAGCCTTAAGGAAATCCCGGTAGCGGTCAACCGCCCCTTCTTCCCCGGCAAGAATCTTGCTTGCCAGTGCCATTGCAGCTGAATAGCCTGTAGCATACTGATACACATAATAGTTCATATAGAAATGCGGAATCCGGGACCATTCGAGTCCGATATCATCATCGGAAACGACTCCGTCTCCAAAATATTTTTTGTTCAAGTTGTAGTAAATTTCAGTGAGTGTTTCGGCAGTCAGTGCCTCGCCCTCCTGCATTCGCTTATGGATGTCATGTTCAAACTCAGCAAACATAGTCTGACGGAACACCGTACCCCGGAACCCTTCCAGGAAGTGATTCAACAGGTACAGCTTTTCCTTTTCATCCTCAACATGGTTCAGCATGTAGTCATTCAACAAAGCTTCGTTACACGTTGACGCTACCTCAGCAACAAAAATCGAGTAATTTCCGTAACGGAATGGCTGTTCTTTTCTGGTGTAATAGCTGTGCATGGAGTGCCCTAGCTCATGCGCCAGTGTGAACAAGTCATTGACTTTATCCTGCCAGTTCAGAAGGATATACGGATTGGTTCCATACGCGCCTGATGAGTAGGCACCGCTCCGTTTACCCTTGTTCTCCTCCACATCAATCCAGCGGGTCTCAAAGCCTTCTTTTACCGTGTTCACATAATCCTCACCTAGTGGTGCAAAGCTTTCGGTAACATATTTCTTTGCTTCTTCATACTTGATTTTCATATCAGCATCTTTAACAAGCGGTGTGTACATATCGTACATGTGAAGCTCATCAAGCTCAAGAACCTTTTTGCGAAGCTCGGCATACCGGTGCAGGAGCGGAAGCTTGTCATTCACCGCATCAACCAGATTATCGTATACCTGCTCAGGAATATTGTTGCTGTCCAGGGCAGCCTGGCGTGCTGACTCATAGTTGCGTACCTTTGCATTAAAATTATCAGTCTTTACGTTTCCGGTCAGTGTGGACGCAAACGTATTCTTAAACTTGCCATATGTTTCATACATTGCCTTAAATGCTGCTTCCCTTACACTGCGGTCCTTGGATTCAAGGAAACCGATATAACGTCCGTGTGTCAGATCAACCTCTTCCCCATCCTCATTCTTGATTGTCGGGAAAGTGAGGTCAGCGTTATTAAGCATCCCAAACGTATTGGACGGCGTTGACATTGGTTCAGATGCTTCCGCGAGCAAAGCTTCCTCTTTTTCACTAAGCACGTGTGGGCGCTGACGGCTGATTTCATCCAATGTATGCTTATAGAGCTGCAGTTCTTCTTTTCCCTGCAGAAAGCCACGAAGCTTTTCCTCATCTGCAGAAAGAATTTCAGGAACGATAAAACTCATGGAACTTGATGCCAGCGTCAGTACATTTTCTGCTTTTGAATTCATCGCCTGATACGTTGAGTTGGTCGTATCTTGGTCTGACTTCATATGCGCGTATGTAAACAGCATGCCAAGCCGCTCAGACAGCTGATCCTGCAGCTTCAGCACCTCATACAGATTCTCTGCAGAATCAGTTATTTTCCCCTGAAACTTCTCAATTTCCGGTATATCATTTTTTAGCGCCTGCAGTTCTTTTTCCCAGGCTTCATCGGTTTCAAAAATCTGACTCAAATCCCATGTTAGTTCCTCTGGTATTTCACTACGTTTCGGTAACTCCTTTGTTGGTTTTGCCACAATATCTTCCTCCTTTATTTCCTTTTACTACTACTATTTCTATATTTATGAAAAAAAACCTTTATTTCTATTTAGTATAACGAAATACCGGTTAATCATGCTTCCATTTTGCCTGTCGTAAGCAAATTCAAAATATGAACATCACCGGCCAGCGCTTCGTCCATTGTCCGGTAAAATAACAGCGCGTTTCGTTTGGAAAATGTATTTGTGGATTCGCGATTGAGAATTCCCGTTCTTGTTAGCAGCGTGAGGTATTGCTCGATGGGATTTTTGAAAATGGTGATCAGCGGAAAATCTTTATGAGAGTATAGATAACGTCGGAGTTGTCGTTCACACATCTTGAGCGATAATCGGCTGCCAATCGGTAGTGGGTCAATAATATCGAGGCACAGTCTGCTCTGCCAGTCCCATGGCGGTGTTTTCATCAGGTACCCAGCTGATACAGGCATGTCGATGATTGTTGGCAGGTAATCCTTATATGTGCCTTTCTGGTACAACCACTGTCTCCACTTATGTTCAAGGCCGAAACCCTTTCCAGGTGGTCTTGTGCGGAATGAGCGCTTTTCTTTGATCCAGATTAAAAACAACTCGTTTTCGGTAAAAGAATCCTTTCTAAACAAGTCGGTGAACATCATATTATTGAGTTTCGTAATATGAAATTTACCTGCTGCACGGTGATTAGCGGAAAAGTATATATCCTGGAAGAATATAAATTGAAGGGTATCAGGACAAAAATAATATATTGTCTGAGGAATAGTGCTTGCGGATTGGTGGATAAACTGACGTTGGAATTGATCGATTTTTAGGTGATGCCGAGATTGTCGTTCAAACCGATTGGCACCGAGAATCCAGATCGGTTTGATACCGATGCTGTGGTATCCCAGTGTTCTACTGTGAATTTGTTCGGCAGGAATGCGGGCGCATTGATATTCAATGGCTATTCTCCGCTCGCCTATCGTGAGTAAAATATCGGGACGCTGCTGAATGTCTGGCAGATAGGCTTCAAGCTGCGCATTGAGCCCCTGTCCGAGCAGCCACTGATAAAGCAGCAGCTTTCCTTTTTCGTGGTAAATGCCCTCGCCACCTTCCCGAGACGGACAGTCGTCAATGGACAGGTGGGCAAAGTGAGGAATTATTTGCGGGCCAGCTTTAACGATTACCGGCGAATGGCATGTCGGGCAAAAGAAGTTCTCCTGCCGCATCCCGAAAATCTCAGGTCTGGTAAGCATTGCAAGGGTTACTAGTTCTCCATATTCTGTTGTCGCCTGAAGCATGACAAGTTTCACCTCCATCCTTAAATATTCGACAGGGTGAAGACGGATTCCTCTTTTGGCGACAAATTTTTAGACAGGAATAAATCAGAACAGGAATGAAACTTTCTTAAGAACCACAAAAAAAAGACACCCTTCGTTAAGAGCGCCCAATGTTGGCCGGAAAGTAGGTGCGAACCTGTTCGAATGTGTTACTTTCGAAAACTTGATTTCCGTATTCTTCCAGAAAATGAATGGTAACTTCCGTATCGTGTGCAAACTCAAAAATCTGACTGATGATATCTTCATGTTCATCATCATCTGTGTCCTCGCCACTAGGGAATTCCATATACAAGTAATATTTATTGTCATGGTGATAAAGTGTATCGTCAATTCCCGCATCTTTGTCCTGGAGATAATAACTCAACTGTATAACGTCTTCAAAGTCATTAAACTTAACCGTCAATGACAGGTTATCATCCGCAGTTCTGTCTTTGCTGGAGCCATATTTATCCTCAAGTAAATCCTCAATTTTTTCATCAACTGAAATATCGATGGTCTGGCCGTTCTCAGTTGGCAATTCGATATTCTCACCGTTTTTGGATACTTGTGCTTTCGTTACAATGATTTCAAGGCCTTTGTCGAGTGCCTGCACTTGAATCCATAGCGGCCCATCAACAGTAAAGTCCTCCTTGTAGTTCACTTCATCCATCATCTGCCAGAATAACTGCTCACTGCGTTCACGGTTATACCAGATTTCTTCGCGTTCAAATCCCCGATCCTCAATGTCAATATACGAGATATAAAATTTTACAGTATTTTCATTTATACGTTCTATTTCCATCTCACTTCTCTCCCTTCGTATGAAACTTGACTTTCACGGTCAATAAATTGGTGGAAGAGACTACTTCACCTTGAATCTATACATTATTCGTGTTCCCTTTTTGACACGTTGTTAACCATTCAACTATTTCTATATAACCATTGTATGGCATACTGGCGAATTTGAAAATTCATATGCCCATTATTCAACGATTAATATAATATTTTACCCGATTTGTGGAATTTTGTCATTAGCAAATTTCAGCAATTATTGGATTCTTTCTATATGAGAAAAACGCAGACCCATTTCGGGTTCTGCGCTTTTATGTGTAATTGTTATAACAATGCAGGGATTTTAGTTAACCATCCGCTGAGCTTCACGCAATTGGAATGTACGTACAGTTCTTGGAAGGAACCTGCGAATTTCATCTTCATTGTAACCAACCTGCAGACGTTTCTCATCAAGGATGATTGGTCGGCGCAAAAGGCCGGGGTTCTGCTGAATCAGGCGGAACAAATCTTTCATTGGAAGCTGGTCAATGTTAACATCCAGCTTTTGGAACACCTTGGAGCGAGTGGAGATGATCTCATCCGTACCATCTTCAGTCATACGCAATATTTCCTTGATCTCGTCCAGTGAGAGCGGTTCCGAGAAAATATTACGTTCGGTGTAAGGGATTTCGTGCTCTTCCAGCCATGCTTTTGCTTTCCTGCAAGAGGTACAGCTTGGTGAGGTATAAAGTGTTACCATGAAACTTCACTCCTCAATCTAATAAATTGTATGGTCATTTCATAAACATTTTTCAGAACTTATTAAATTACAATAAGTTTAAATAACCTACTATGTAAAGTATACTATATCTGTCAAGTATAAGGTAGAGTATATCCAAAAAAATTTGCTGAATTTATAAATGTTCATGAAATGTTCTCATTTAATTGTAAGTTACCCTATTTATTTTTAATTAAACCATTTATTTGAGAAAAGTTGAAAAAACTTTTTCATTTTTTTCATTGAATGCAGCCTGACGACGAGATGTGCATAATTATAGCCCCTTATTTGCAGAAAATAAGAGGCTGCATCAGACAGTGGCATGCATGTACCACAGTCACAGGTATTTAAAAAAGAATTATGCTTTTCCCTGGAGGGTTTCAAGGATATTATCGGACTCACGATCCTCATCGTAGCTAAGGACTTCTTCTACCGGCTGGTATGCCTGGCCATAGATTTCCTCGTCCTTGTAAGTATGAATATCCTCGTACATTTTTTTCATTTTTTCATAAATTTCTTCTTCCGATTCATTTTGTGGAGACCAATATAAAATTTCCATTGAGGTTTCCTCGTTGGTAGCTAAGGAGCGCCGGTTATAACCGATGGATTGAGCGTGGGTGAAGCCTTCCCGCTTATAAAAATGAAGTCGCTTCGCTGTGTCAGTGTCATCGTAGTCGACTGGTTCCACTTCCAGGATGATTGGCTTTCCTTTCTGTTTAAGCTTCTCCATTAGTTTGTGGCCAGTACCTTTTCCACGTGTGTTTGCTGAAACCCAAACGTAATCGATAAAAATAAAATTATCGAATTCGGCGTACATCATCACATGCTCATCACTCTCGTCCTTAATGTAGACGTCGCCTTTTTCCGCGAGAAGCATTTCCATATGCTTCTTGGATTTCATCTCTTCGATGGGAAAGTATTTACTTAATTTTTCATACCAGTTCATAGATCTACTCCTTAATGTTTAGTAGTCTTTTCCATTATAACGAATTGATGTTCCTTTGTTAAATGGGATTTGCCGGAAAATTTCGGCTTATCATAAGGGAAATTCGGATAAAATCCCCGATTCCCTTCTACAGCATTATTTTTCCTTTGAATTTTAAACGTAAACCTTAATTTTCGTGATTAGTTTACGAAAAAAACCGCACTCTATACGTAAGAGCGCGGCCATTCATATGCTTATTCATTTTTATCGAGCGGTGTGTAGTCAACATTTGGTGTATAAGAGTTACCTGGGTTCCAAAGCAGGAATTCATTGATGCCATTTTCGTTCAGGGCTTTTATCTGAGCTTCCACTTCGGCTTTCCCATATTCGGTTGGCGGTCCGCTGTATAACCATGGCGCTTCAAAGTCCTGAATCCATGGCCTTGAGGTTGGCGGATCCTCCAGTTTGGATAATACCTGATTTTCCACTTTAGCATATTCCGTTACCAGTTTGTACGGCTCTTTATCTGGAAAAGGAATTCCAAAATATGATGTCCAGTGACTAGGATAAATCATGGATGAGATTACATCGACGTTGCTTGAGATTTTAGAGAAATTCTGACCGATGCCAGGTGCTGCCGGGATGGTTGCTGAATACCCAAAGATGTCGACGGAAACATCCACATCATACTTGTCGAGTTCTTTGTGTGCATACTCAACAAAATCGGTTACCGCTTTTACACGGCGGTCGACGTTACTCATATCAACATTTTTGTAGTCACCTTGGCTATAAGAAAGAACGTCATCATAGTGCTCAAATCCTTCAGGGAACCGAACATAATCAAATTGAATTTCCTGAAACCCCATTTCGGCTGCCATCTTGGCAATTTTCACGTTATATTCCCATACTTCTTTTTTAAATGGATTAACAAACGCTTCTCCTCTGCCATTCGTCCATACTTTTCCGTTTTGAGTATAGGATAATTCAGGACGCTTTTTGGCAAGAACCGAATCTTTAAATACTACAACACGCGCAATCGGATAAATTCCTTTTTCTTCGAGTGTTTTCATCATTTTTTCAGGATTGTCGATAAAGTTCTTTCCTATATCCTGGTAAGGTGATCCTTCCTTAGGCTTAAAGGTTAGATTACCATGGTCTTCCTTGATATCTATTACCATCGCATTCAATTCAGAAGTTTCGACAAGATTGATAAGCTTTTCAAATCTGCTTCCTCCGGCTGATGGACCTGTAACATAGATACCGCGCACCGCATTAGGATATTCAAATGTATACCCTGAATCATATGTAAATAGCTGCATTTGCTTACTGGTGTCAATCGGTTTCAAACTGGTCTCTCGAATCGGATGCGGACTTGCTTCTTTAATCTCTTCACCGCTGCTTTTATGCATCGCCATTGGAATTACAGCAAGACTTAATAGGAGAATTCCCAAAAATGCCAAAATCCCGAGATGCCTTTTCCCCATTTCTATCAATCTCCCATTCTGATTTATAATTCTATTATAATGGATGATACCCGTTTTTAGAATAAGTTAATTCGAAATTTGTCGAAATGATTATTTTTACTTATACAAGCATTTTGAATGTGGTTGTTTATTTATATATATTGAAAAAATCCGGAATGTAGTACATTATCCGGGCTGTCCGGTAAAGTGGGTTTTTGGGAATTTATGGATACTGCAGTAGATATATTACCGACTTGATTTGCTGGTAAACATGGCGTGGAGTGAAACCGGGGTTGAAACAGATGAATTATTGCATGGAATAAGTTTGAGGAGGCTAGGGAAATCTGAAGAGGAAGGGTTTAAGTGAGAACTTCGCTAAATGGGCACACATAGGCCCACCTCAGTTGCCACCTATTTAATCATGGATTCAAATTTTGAAATCATCCTTTAGTTATTTTTTTCCTATTAATATAGTGAGTCGAGTAAAGTTTTTCCATATAAGGTTTCTCGGTCTTTGAGAAACGCAAGTCCTTTTTAGGTCCTTTCCCCATGATTTATAATAACGAACGCCCAGACCTTAAGAACCATTTTTTCACTTATGGAGAACGTAATTTCTTGACTTAAATAACTTATTTAATTATACTTACTTACATAAAGTAACTAAAATAAATGAATGGATATAGACTTAAAGGAACTAAGGAGGAAAATAAATGAACATTGCAGTTATTGGAGCAAGTGGAAAAGCAGGAAGTTTAATAATGAAGGAAGCAATCGGGCGAGGGCATGATGTAACAGCAATTGTTAGAGACGCATCAAAACTTACAGATAAAAACGTACCCGTAATTGAAAAAAATATATTTGATTTACCATCGGATGATTTAAAACAATTTGAAGTGGTGGTCAACGCTTTTGGAGCTCCTCTTGGTGAAGAGCAAGCACATGTGGATGCTGGCCGTGCACTCATTGAAGCACTTAGTGGAACAAATACTAGGGCAATTGTTGTTGGGGGCGCCGGTAGTCTTTATGTAGATGAAAATAAGACCCTTGAGCTTATTGATACACCTGAATTTCCTGATGCAGTTAAACCAACAGCAAAGGGACAGGGAAGAAACCTGAAAGAATTGCAAGAATCAACGGATTTAACATGGACGTTCATCAGTCCATCCGCTGTATTTGACCCTGAAGGAAAAAGAACAGGATCGTATCAGGCTGGAAAAGATCACCTACTTGTAAATTCCAAAGGTGACAGCTATATCAGCTATGCCGACTATGCTATCGCTGTTGTGGATGAAATCGAAAATCCACAGCACGTTAATGAAAGATTTACCGTAGTTGGTGAGGCCGAATAAATAGATCATAACGGCTTTAGTTCTATTTTTTTATAGAGCTAGGGCCGTTTTTTAATTAAAATATCCGCCCTCGAGTAAAAGCTAATGTAATTATGGGACAAGTAGTTATATAATGAAATTATATTCTATAAATAAAGAGGATGTGGACTATGCCTTTTATACCGCGTACTAAGCCGAATGAATTAATTATCTTCGAGCTATTAAACAGACGAATGAACTTATCCAGCAAGGAAAAACTGCACTTTCTTAATCTAAGGAAGGGCTATGAAGGGGAAAAGCAATTTGATTCTTTAACAGAAAAGCTACAATGTGAATGCTTGATACTAAATGATTTGTTACTAGAAATAAACAATACTACTTTTCAAATTGATTCCCTCGTTATTGCATTTGGGAAGGTTCATATATATGAAGTGAAGAATTATGAGGGCGATTTTTACTATGAAGGTGATAAACTTTTCAAGAAACCTAGATTAGAAGTTATTAACCCACTTTATCAGTTGAGTAGAAGCGAATCCTTACTACGCCAGTCACTCCTTAGCCTCGGCTCCAAACTCCAAATCAGCGCCTCAGTAGTTTTTATCAATCCCAAATTCACCCTATACCAAGCGCCTCTCGATAAACCTATCATTTTCCCAACCCAACTTACTCAGCACATGGAAAGTTTAAATGGAATATCATCTAAACTAACGGATAAAGATATAAAAGTTGCAAACCAATTACTGGCAGCGAATATCACCGATTCCCCATATAATCATTTACCATCCTATGATTATGACAATTTACGTAAAGGGATAACCTGCCCAAAATGCCATTCGTATTTCGTTTCTATTGAGAAAAGAACTTGCGTTTGCCCTGAATGCGGTGAGAAAGAACCTGTTGCGGATGCTGTAGTAAGGAGTGTTAACGAGTTTAAGATTCTTTTTCCAGGTGAAAAAATTACTACCAATATCATTTATGATTGGTGCCAAATAGTGCAATCGAAAAAAATGATAAGAAGAATCTTGGCAGACAATTTTCATGCTGTCGGCAGCAGTCAATGGACTTATTACGAATAAGTTATAGAATTCCATAGTCCCTCATTATATTGTTTGAAGGTCTGTTTTATGCTCTTTTGCGCTCTCATCAGGGGAATGAATTCCTTTTGAGCTTTTCATCGCCTTGTTCGGGCGCTCATCGCTCCTATGAGTGACCTTTTTTGCTTTCGATTGCTTCGTTCGGGTGCTCATCGCATCTATGAGTGACCTTTTCTGCTTTCGATCACCTCGGTCGGGCGCTCATCCCCCCTATGAGTGACCCTTTCTGCTTTCCATCGCTTCGTTCGGGCGCTTATCGCACTTATGAGTGACCTTTTTTGCTTTCCATCGCCTTGTTCGGGCGCTCATCGCTCCTATGAGTGACCCTTTCTGCTTTTCATCGCTTCGTTCGGGCGCTCATCGCACCTATGAGTGACCTTTTCTGCTTTCCATCGCTTCGTTCGGGCGCTCATCACACCTATGAGTGACCCTTTCTGCTTTCCATCGCTTCGTTCGGGCGCTCATCGCATCTATGAGTGACCTTTTCTGCTTTCCATCGCTTCGTTCGGGCGCTCATCGCATCTATGAGTGACCTTTTCTGCTTTCCATCGCTTCGTTCGGGAGCTCATCACATCTATGAGTGACCTTTTCTGCTTTCCATCGCTTCGTTCGGGCGCTCATCGCATCTATGAGTGACCTTTTCTGCTTTCGATCGCTTCGTTCGGGCGCTCATCACAATATTGACTCTTAGCGTTTTTTCACAAATACCCTCATTATTTGAAAGAAAGCCCCAAATCCGGGACTTTTATGATTTTACTACTCTTTCGCCAATGACTTTTTCTAGTGCTTGCTCCATATCATTTATAATATCGTCACTCTCTTCAAGACCAACTGACATTCGGATTAATCCATCCGTTATGCCGAATTTTATTCGTTCCTCTGGAGGGATAGAAGCATGTGTCATGGTAGCGGGATGTTGGACCAATGTCTCGGGGTCCCCTAAACTGAACGAAATCATTGCCAGAGTTAGGCTATTTATAAGCAACTTTGCTGCCTCAGTACCACCTTTCACTTCAAATGATACAATACCTCCCGTACCCCGCATTTGTTTTCCAGCTAGATGATACTGGGGGTGTGAAGCTAGACCGGGATAATAAACGTTTTCAATACCTGGATGTGCGGATAAAAATTCAGCTACTTTTTGTGCATTATTACAATGCCTATCCATCCGCAACGCCATTGTCTTTAACCCTCTAATTATCAGAAACGCATCCCATGCATTTAAATTTTGTCCCAGATTGCCCATGAATTTTTTGCGCATGGTCTTTATTATGTTTTCATTACCAATAATAAACCCAGCCAGAACATCTCCATGGCCATTAATATACTTGGTTGCACTATGTACAACTACATCCGCACCAAGCTCGAGCGGATTTTGGAGATATGGACTCATAAAAGTGTTATCAACAATCAACGGGATGTTATGATTTCTGCACACATCGGCAATTTCTTTTATATCAAGAACGGTCAGCCTGGGATTTGACGGTGTTTCGATATAAACTGCTTTCGTATTTTGTTTTATAGCATCTACTACATTATGAACATTCGTACAATCGGTAAAACTAACTTCTATTCCAAACCTTGGAGCTAGCGAATCCAAGAAACTATACGTTCCGCCGTAAACATCTTTTGTCACGATTACATGATCACCATTCTGCAAAAATGTTAATAATGCAGTTGAAATAGCTGCCATTCCACTGGCTAAACCTAGACAGTCTTCGCCTCCTTCTAGTGAAGCAATTTTCTTTTCCAATATTTTGACCGTCGGGTTACCATATCGACCGTAACATGTCCCTTCTTTCTCCCCTGAAACCACCTTTGCTGCCGTATCGGTATCTGGAAAAGCATACGCTACGGCTGGAGTTATGCTTTGGGTGACCATCCCAGTTTGTGGGTCAGGTTGTAAATCTTCATGAATGATCCTAGTACCTATTTTCCAACTCATTTATATTTCCCCCTTTTAAATTATGTATAATTGTATACAATTTTAATGAAATTTAGAGTATGTGGTTAATCAGGTTGCTGAAATTCTTTAATTCTTTCAATTGCAGCATTCATACTATTAATAACATGTTGCTGTGCTGCTAATTCCGCTTTATTCTTTTCACCCATAGCTATATACTCCAGTATGAGGGCATGATCATCCACTTCTTTGTTAATTCTCTTGGTTTTATCAATCAGCCCTAGCCTACGATATCGATTAATATGGTTATTGAGTAAATTCAATATTTTTGTTGCGGCTTTATTTCCACTTATTTCATATAAATAGGAATGGAATTTCATACCGTAATCAACCTGATCATGGTGAAGCCCTTGTTCTGAGCATTCCTCTATCATATATGCGATGTGCTTTAAAAACGTTATATCCTTTCTAGTTATATGTTTAGCAGCGTCAATGGCAATAATTCCTTCCAACCTGCTGCGAACCATAAATATTTCCCTTGCTTCTTTGGCAGTAATAGGGGCTACTTTCATCCTTCCATTTGGTTTTCTTACCAATAATTCTTCGTGTTCCAACTGTTGTAAAGCTCCACGCAATGGTGTTCTGCTAACTTCATATTCCTTAGCTAAACTTTCTTCCACAACATTGTCATCCGGTTTCAAACGACCTGATATAATTTTTTGCTTAATTTGATCATAAACAAAATCTTTCGTTACCACTCTAATATTTCGATTACTATTCATTCTACGCACACCTTTTATGTATAATTGTATACAATTATTTTGAGTTAAGCCTTAATTTTTGTCAAGTGATTTTCAGAATAAACACAACTGTATCGATGATTCACTAAAAGAAATAGTACAGTTTTTTAATCAATATTAAAACCCCTCTCCATACAGAGAAGGGGTTAAGTCGTAAAGCAAAATAATTTAAATGGTTGCCGAGGTGCATAGGCTCTCCACCTTGCCTGCTCTTTATATCATCACTTCCATACATCTCCGGCGATTTTCACCACGTGACGTATTTTTTCCCATTGTTGTTCTTCGGTTAGATTATTTCCTTCTTCTGTAGAAGCAAAACCACATTGAGGGCTCAAACAAAGCTGCTCCAATGGTACGTACTTGGCAGCTTCCTCAATTCGGGCCTTTACAAGTTCCTCATCTTCTAAATCACTAAATTTCGATGTAATCAACCCTAATACCACATATAGATCAGATCGATTCACGCTCCGCAAAGGTTCGAACCCACCAGAGCGCTCGTCATCGAATTCAAGGAAAAGCCCATCAACATCCAGGCCGCCGAAGATTGTTTCAGAAAGTGCTTCATAGCTGCCACTGGTCATAAACGTTGACTTATAATTTCCACGGCAGATATGCATCGTTACGAGTAAATCGTTCGGTCGCTTGGCAATTGATTCGTTTATTGCCCGCGCACAAAGTGATGCAAGCTTTTCCGGATTATGTCCTTTCTCTTTCAACGCGGCTCTTCCTTCTTCGGAAAAAAAGCTCGCCCAGGACGTGTCGTCGATTTGCAAGTAACGGCATCCTTCATCGTAAAGTGCCTGAATAACTCCCTGATACGCAGCTATCAAGTCATTGAACAGTTCCTCATCACTGGTGTATAGCCCCTCCTCAAAATCCGCTCTGAAAAACAACATATTGGGACTTGGAATCGCAAATTTCGCTACCGCATCCCCGGCAATACTTTTTAGGAATTTAAAGTGATCTATCATGTAATGATCACTGAATCCAATTTTACTGGTTACCTTAATGCCATGTTTTTTCGTATCTACTCCAGTAAATTGCAGTCCCTGTTCAGGAGTATAACCCTCAACTCCATCGAAACCTTCGAGAAAATCAAAATGCCACCAGCTACGGCGAAATTCCCCGTCGGTTATTGCTTGGAGTCCTGCTTCCTTTTGTTTTTCAACTAGTTTCGTAATTTCTTCATTTTCAATTTCACGCAGTTGCTCGGCGGTGATTTTCCCATTTTCTTTTTGTGCTCGTGCCTCTTTTAAACGCTCAGGGCGAAGGAAGCTGCCTACGTGGTCTCCTTTAAAGGGTGCTCTAACTACATTCGTTTCTGCTGTTTTAGTCATCTAAATCCCTCTCTCGTTTTGATGGTACATTGCTTGAATCTTGTCCATAAGAAAAACCCCTTCTATATAAGAAGAGGTTTTGATTTTCACATTTAATCTGAAATCGCTCTTCTTATCTTCAAGCAAATGCTACTGGAATTAGCACAGTACTTTTTTACAAGTCTGTTGCTAAGGCTTCAACGGGCCAGTCCCTCCACCTTTCTTGATAAGATCAATAAGTATTAAATTGTTTGATTATATCAATACCTTACACGGAGTAGTGATTTTAATCAAGATTATTTTTAAAATATAGCTCGAAGGAAAAAGCGACGTATTTAAGACATCGCTTCTTTTTTATTTACGACTTCACCTTTTTGTTCCTCTATTTCTAATTTCCTAATTCGGAATGGGGCTGCGATTAATACAGCAATCAATACTAGACCGAGATATCCGATAAGCGGATAAAAATATGCAACAAGATCGGTGAACCCAATTAAACTTACCACAAACCCAACAATCATCGTAACTGTAAAAAATGCTTTAAACTTGCTTGTCCCTTCTTCAGTAAAACGAGCGGCAAACGAGAAGAACATACTTAATGCCGTATTGAAAATCATAGCAAAAATTATGATGGCCATAAATGTTCCTAGTACCGGTGAGATATTATTGACAATCGCCAGCATCGGCATTTCTGCCCCGCCAACTTGCTCAACCTTGGAGAAAATAGCCAAGTTACTTAATAATATTAGGACACCGATTCCCAGACCGCCAGCCAATCCACCTAATGCAGCAGTTTTATGATTTGTTTCTGCTCCACCCATTACCAATGCCATGGATGCACCTACTGCAATGTTAAACGATACGTAATTAATCCCTGAAATTAACCAGTTCGGTAATGTAGTAGGCAGTTCCCTTGCAACACTATCCAAGGTCGTAAGCGATCCGTCAGCTGTCATTAAACTGTAAACCGAAATGATCAATACAAATAAAATCAAGAAAGGTGTTATACCACCAATGATGGTAACTACTTTGTTGACTCTCAACATTCCTACCAAAAGAACGAGAACGGTCATTAAAATAGAGCCTGCAACAAATGGTAATCCAAATTGCTGGTTCAAGTTGGAACCTGCACCCGCAATCATCACGACGCCCACACCGAACAGAGTAAAAATAAGAATATAGTCAATGATCATTCCCAATGTCCTACCACTTATTTTATAAATTACTTCCTTATGGGAAGTCGTTTTCATTTTACTCCCTAACCATACGAGAGCCATGCCTGCATAGGCAAATAAAGCGGTTGAAATAATTGCTCCAACGATGCCCATTAAACCAAAACTAGTAAAATACTGGAGTACTTCCTGCCCAGAAGCAAACCCCGCACCTACGATTACGCCCATAAAAGCGCTTCCAATAATCATAGCTTTCTTCATGTTACTTTCCTCCATTCCTATTTGCCCATTACACTATAACATTCGAATGATGATTTTTGTTTGTGTATATACTAAAATATAAATACTACGATTTGTTTATTTACTCAAATAAATGTGGAGGAAATATAAATGACACAACATCAAGATACACTGAAAAATCGGTTAAATGAAGTATATGTGTCTCCCGACGAGCTGGCTGACCGTATTGCTGATATTTTCAAATGTCCAATTACAATAGAGGATTCCAATCATCATGTCGTCTCATACAGCAAACATAAAGAGAATATTGATGAAGCAAGAATTTCAACAATCATGAACCGAAAAGTTCCTGATAAGGTTATAAATGGGTTATGGAAAAATGGGATTATGCCTAAACTAATCGACAGTGACCATCCTGTCATCATACCGGAGATAAAAGAAATCGGGCTTGGGCGACGGGTTGCCATCTCTATCCGAAAATCGAATGAGATCCTTGGGTTTATCTGGGCTCATACTTCGGACCAGACCCTTTCCGACGAAGAAATAAAATTGTTTAAAGAAGCCTCCGCTTATGTCCGAAAGTTTTTCCTTCAAAGCCGGCAGCGACGTCAAAAATCCGAAGAAGGCTATAAGGATTTCTTTTGGCAGCTTTTACGCGGCGATTTCAGGGATAGTGATGATATTCACCGGAAGGCCAAGCAGTTCAATATCAATCTTGAAGGCAATAAAGCCATCGTTATCATCAGTTTTTCAGATGAAGTTACGGAGCAGATGGAAAAACATGCCTATTATTTATCGGAATCACAAGTAAAGGTTTCAGTCATTACCCGATTGTTTGATGATAATGAATTTATCATGCTTGTGAGGTTAGATGACGAAGCAAACCCAGACCAGACGATAAATGAATTTATACACCAATTCATTCAGAAAATGAGTAAACAGTTAAAACTAAATAGTGTGAATGGTTCTGCCGGGCTTTTCTATCACTCTGCCCAAAATATAGCTGATTCCCATCATCAGGCAGTAGAGGTATTGAGACTTAAGGAGAAGTTTCCTGATAAGCTTAACGGAGTTTTTCTTTATGAGGATTTAGGCGTCTACCAATTTATTGAGCGGTTATATGAATTTCAAAAGCAAATTCATTACCAAAATCCACAGATCGAGAAGCTGCGCAGTTATGATAAGACCCACCATACGTCCCTATTACATACGCTGGATGTGTACTTGCATTGTAATAATAATGTATACCAGGCTGCGAAGACGTTGTTTATCCATTCCAATACAATGAACTATCGGTTGAAGCGTATCAGGGAGGTCAGCGGAATTGACCTGAAAGACCCTAACCAAAAAACAACCCTCTATCTGGATCTGATTATCGAAAGTATAAAATAAGCATGATTTGTGTATTTACACAAATCATGCTTTTCTCTTTCAGCTTTTCACCTAATGTAAACGCTTCATGAAAGAGTTACGATGAGGTTATAAATTGGTTAGAGGGAGCTGTGAAATATGATTATTGGAGTACCGAGAGAAATTAAGAACAATGAAAATCGTGTTGCAATGACACCTGCTGGAGTTGTAAATTTAATAAATGCTGGCCAAACAGTTTATATTGAAAAAGATGCTGGGTTAGGAAGCAACTTTTCAGATGCCGAGTATCAAGAAGCTGGAGCGGAAATTATCAGTGATGCCGCTGATGTTTGGGAAAAAGCAGATATGATTATGAAGGTTAAAGAACCGCTTGCTTCCGAATACAAGTATTTCCGCAAGGGACTTATTCTGTTTACTTATTTGCACCTGGCTGCAGAACCTGAATTGGCAAAAGCACTAGTCGATAACGAAGTAACAGCAATTGCTTACGAAACAATCACCGTACAACGCACACTCCCATTGCTGACCCCAATGAGCGAAGTTGCTGGTCGTATGGCTACACAAATCGGTGCGCAGTATCTGGAAAAATCTGAAGGCGGAAAAGGTATCCTGCTTGGAGGAATACCAGGAGTTAGCCGCGGTAAAGTAACTGTTATTGGTGGAGGCGTTGTGGGTACAAATGCTGCCAAAATCGCTCTTGGCCTTGGTGCAGAAGTTACAATTGTCGATTTAAATCCGGTGCGTCTACGTGAACTCGATGATATTTTCGGTTCAAGCATTCAAACGCTTATGTCCAACCCTTATAACATAGCAGAAGCGGTAAAAGACTCTGACCTTGTTATTGGTTCCGTACTGATTCCAGGCAGAAAAGCTCCAAAACTTGTATCTGAAGAAATGGTTAAATCCATGCAGCCTGGCTCTGTTATTGTTGACGTTGCAATTGACCAAGGCGGCAACTTTGAAACTGTGGATCACCCAACAACACATGATGATCCAATCTATGTAAAACATGATGTACTTCATTATGCGGTTGCGAATATTCCTGGGGCTGTACCACGCACAGCTACTGTTGGATTGACTAATGTGACTGTACCTTATGCTGTACAAATTGCTACAAAGGGAGTTAATCAAGCCGTTCAGGATAATCCAGCCGTACTTTCCGGTTTAAATACTGCAAATGGTGAAATAACTTATGAAGCTGTTGCCCAAGATCTTGGTTATGAATACGTTAGCCCAGAAGCGGCACTACGTCTAAAATAAATCACAAATTTATCCTAAAGTATCCTTCTACCTTGAGTAGCGAGGATACTTTTTTAACAAACACCCGCCACAGGAGGAATTAGCATGCATCATGGAAGCTACAGGGATACCTGGACAGAAATTTCGTTGGATGCCATCAGGGAAAATGTGTTAGCTTTTAAAGACCACATAGGTAGTCATACCAATTTAATGGCTGTCATCAAAGCAGATGCTTACGGACATGGAGTAGTTGAAGTGGCTGAAGAGGTCATTGCTGCAGGTGCAGATTATTTGGCTGTGGCACTCCTGGACGAAGCGATTCAACTCCGCGAAGCAGGAATTGAATCACCACTTCTTGTCCTCGGATATACACCACCGGAAGCGGTTGAAGCCGCTATTAAATACAATATTACCCTGACCGTATTCACTGACGACGTTGCAGGGAAAATAAAAGCAATTGCTGAATCAACCAAAATGACAACACGCGTTCATCTAAAGATAGACAGCGGCATGAACCGGATTGGAATAAACAATCGAGAAGATGCTTTACAATTGGTGGAGCTACTTAAATCAGATTATGTCTTTATTGAAGGTATCTTTACCCATTTTGCTGACGCGGATAACCCGGATTCCGCTTATACTGAAAAGCAATTTAAAAAGTTTAATGAGATAACCGGGTATGTGGAGCAGCATGTTTCCATTCCTATTAAACACTGTTGCAACACCGCAGCAACAATTGCCTTTCCAAAGATGCACCTGGACATGGTTCGCGTAGGCATTGGACTTTATGGCCTATACCCTGCTGAACATTTAAAAGAAATAATTTCATTAAAGAAAGTAATGAGCCTCAAAACCAAGCCAGTCTTCATCAAAAAGCTTGAGGCGAATGAGGCAATCAGCTATGGGCTTACCTACAAATCTGAAAAGGAAAGCATCATTGCTACACTACCAATCGGATATGCGGATGGACTTTCCCGCTCCCTTTCAAACCGTGGTCATGTAACAATACATGGAAAACATGCTCCGATTGTCGGGAGAATTTGCATGGACCAATCGATGATTGACATTACCGGGGTGGACAACGTTGATGTAAACGATACTATTACTGTATTTGGAGAACCAGCCGAGGGCTTTATTGCAATGGAAGAAGTGGCAGACCTTATGAACACAATCCATTATGAAACAGCCTGTCTGATAGGTAAACGTGTACCGAGGGTTTATATAAAAGAGGGAAAAATATGGAAGAAAAAAGGATTATTAAGCAAAGAATATAAAAGTCCGGTGTATATTAATTAGGTCAGTGGAATTGAGTTTTTGTAGTTATTTTTCACAAAATGATTCTGCATGAGCGTAATAATTAGGTTGGTATCCGGAGCATGTGTCGGAAAACCCAACTTTACAATTCAAAATTATTATAGAATTTATGTTAAGAAGCGGGTGTTAATTCCCCGCTTCTTTTTCAATGAAATCCAACTATTTTTCTACTCTTGATACATTAACAATAAAAGGAGCCTCAACTATTTGTTGAATGACCCCTTTTAGAAATATAAACATTCAAGTAAATACAATTGTTTTATTCCCATGCACCATTACCTTATCTTCAACGTGCCAGGAAACCGCTTGTGCGAGAACAGTCCTTTCAACCTGGCGTCCAGCAACCTTTAAATCTTCAGCTGTATAACGATGGTTTACCCTTAGAACATCTTGTTGGATAATAGGACCTTCATCAAGGTCATTCGTAACATAATGGGCAGTGGCACCAATTAATTTCACTCCACGGTTAAAAGCTCTCACATATGGATTTGCGCCTACAAATGCTGGTAAAAATGAATGATGAATATTAATGATCTGGTTTGGGTAATGAGATATGAAATTTGGGGAAAGTATTTGCATATACCTTGCCAGAACAATAAGGTCTACTTTCCCTTTTAACAGTTCCAGTGCTTTTTTTTCAGCTTCCGGTTTTGTCTGTGGACTTATTGGAATATGGTAAAAAGGGATTCCAAATCCTTCAACCACCTCTTTTAAATCAGCATGATTGCTAATTACCATAGGGATATCAACGTTTAGCTCATTGGACTTCCAGCGCCAAATAAGTTCCATGAGACAGTGATCTCCTTTGGAAACAAAAATTGCCACCTTCTTCTTTTTCTCACTACTTAACTGCCATTCCAACGAATAGTCCTGTGCCAACACGTGGAAATCTTGCTCAAGTTCCTTATAAGAAGAATCAAAATCAGTCAATTCAAACTCAATTCTCATAAAAAACATTCCTGCTTGTGGATCTGTTGTATGTTGGTCAAATTGAACAATATTAGCATTATGTTCTGATAAAAAATTAGATACAGTCGAGATAATTCCTGGTTTCTCTGGACAGGAAATTAATAATTTTGCTCGTTTAACATTATCTTTATTAAACAATTCTTTCCCTCCTAATATATCTACTTTATATACTTTAATCTCTTTTACAGTATAAAGTGTTTAGGTAGAATTAAACAAGCTACTAGGTGGACACATGATTACTCCAAGGGTCCACCTAAATGATACTTGACACCTTAATCACCTAAAAAAACAACAAATGAAAGTTCTGTAACTTCCATTTGTTGTTTTTACACCACCCTTTAAATTCCTTTATTGCTTCTAGTTGTATTACGACTGCTGGAATCAATGGATGATTGGCATCTAGTTGAAACCTAAGACTTTTAAAAAACCTAGTTATCAAGTTATTTAATCCATACCTAAATAACTGCTAACAACATGTCCCACTGATTTGGCCGCCACAAGAATCGAATCCTCGTCAATATCAAATTTTGGATGGTGGTTAAAGTAGGGCTTTTCAACACCCTGTGGGGTACAGCCGACAAAGAAGTAGGAACCAGGAATTTTCTCCAGATAGTATGCAAAATCTTCCGATGGCGCCAATTTCGGAAATTCTTTTACTTCTATAATGTCTTTATCCTTAACCCCTCCCAGGGTATCTGCAACAAACGTAGTCAATTCAGGGTCATTATATAATGGTGGATAGTCAGATGTATAAGTAAGTTCACAAGTTACACCAAACAATTCTTCCAATCCATTCACAATCCGATGAAATTCCTTATCAATAACCTCTTGTGTATCAACATTCGAATAACGAATATCCCCTTCAAGCTCAATGCTGTCTTTTATAACGTTAAAACTACCTTTTCCATCAAAGGAACCAATTGTTACTACACCAGTAGAAAGTGGGTCTACTCTACGACTGATAATCGTTTGTACTGCCGTTACAAAATAGGAACCTGCAACAATAGCATCATTTGCTTTATGAGGGGACGATCCATGTCCACCACTTGCCTGAATCCGCAGTTTAAAATAAGTACGACCATTAAAGGAATATCCACTATGATAACCAACCGTTCCTGCTGGAGCCATCGGTAAAACATGAATACCAAATATTGCCTCTAAATCATCAAGGTTACCTGAGTCAACAATGCTTTTTGCACCACCAGGGGGTTGCTCCTCTGCATGTTGATGAATAATTTTAATCGTTCCTTTGATTTTATCCTTTAATTGGATGAGGCAATCGGCCAAAACTAACAAATACGCTGTATGAGCATCATGTCCACACGCATGCATGACACCTTCATTGCTTGATTTGAATGGAACATCTGCTTCTTCTTTGATTGGCAGTGCATCAAAATCAGCGCGTAGGCCGATTGTTTTACCTGGTAAGTCTCCTTTTATCGTTACAATAATTCCATAACCGTTTCCTACATTTGTTTTCACATCGACATCTTTACCTTTGTAGAAATCAGCAATGTATGCTGCTGTTTTTTCTTCTTTAAATGAAAGTTCAGGATGCTCATGTAAATAACGACGAATTTCAATCATTTCATCTTTTCGTTCTTCGAGCATTTTCATTAATTCTTTTCTCATGAAGTAAGACCCCTTTTCATTTTAGTAAGGTAAGGCGTAACAAAATGCCTTACCTTATGAATACGCCTTTTGTTCAGCCACTGGTGTTTTTTTATCAGCTTTACCTGGAACAAGTACAATAATAGAGATTAAAGAAAGAGCAGCAAATATTACATTGGTAATTATTCCAACAGTTGCAGATATATGAACAGTACTTACCGTTGCTACCGTACTATATATTGTTGCGGAAACTGCAATACCAAATGCATTTCCTAATGAACTTGCCATTTTATAAATACCTGAAGCTTCTCCTACCTTATCATCTGGTGCTGCTGAAACAGCTGTATCAGTCGATGGCGTGGCATACATTCCAAGACCTAGGCCGAATAAAATAAATCCGACGAAGACCATTGCTGTGTATGGTAAATCAGGTAGAAATGTTAAGCCCATCAATGCAACGCCAATTAAAGTTATTAGTGATCCCCATACCATTGGTTTTTTTGCACCAGTTCGTTGCATCAATTTCTCTCCAACACGTATCATAGCAAGAACAGCAGCTAAATAACCAAGTGAAAGTAAACCAGATTGAAATGCAGTAAACCCTCGGCCCACTTGTACATACGTATTCGCTACGATCAATGTACCAGCAACAGCATTTAGTAAGAAATTCGAAATAGTCGCTCCTGTGTATGGTTTGTTTTTAAACAACTTGAAGTCAATAAGAGCACTATTCCTTTTTCCTTCATATTTAACAAATACTATTACTCCCACAATGGATACTGCTGCTACTAATAATGTCAGCAGGCTCGTCCAACCCATATTAGCACCCTGTGTAATCAATATGTTAATCGCAAGCATTGTAACGATAAAAATTCCTAATCCGCCAAAATCGAATTTAAACTTACCATTTGTTTGGGCTTTGCTTTCGGGAACATCCCTTATGAGCCACATCGCAAGTAGAGCGAAAATAATGGAGAAAATGAAAATCCATTTCCAGCCCATATACGTTGCAATAGCACCCCCAGCAAAGGAAGTTATTCCAGAGCCTCCCCAAGAACCAATAGACCAGTAACTAAGTGCACGTTGTCTTTCTGGCCCCTCAAAATAAGCCTTCATCAGTGCAATTGTAGCTGGCATAATAGCAGCTGCAGAAAGTCCCTGTAGAACCCGTCCAATTATCAATAATGGAGCTCCTTGCGCTAAAACAAGTAATAATGAACCAATAATACTTAATATTAAACCAACATAGGTGATTTTCTTCCTTCCAATTCTGTCTGCTAAACCACCTGCCACCACAATAAACATACCTGAAAATAGAGAAGTTAAGCTGATTGCAATGTTTAGAACCCCTAAATCAACACCTAAGTCCTTTTGAACTGCTGGCACAATGTTTACCATTGCTTGAGCAAATAACCAAAATGTAATGACACCAAATACAATACCTGTAATCATCTTATTTGTACCTTTATAGTTAGACGCTTCCAAGTTAATCCTCCTCAATATGGTGTAGGAGCATGTTTTAATATTTCTCCCTCGACCAGCTAATTTGTTTCAATACTTAATAATGGAATCAATGCAGTAACGCGTTTTTAAACTCCAGTTGTGATCACATCTTTATTATAAGAAAATACATTTCAACTAATAAGCTTATATTTGTCCTATCACAAGACTTATTACCACCTATTTTTAATCCACGTTCCATTAGGTAAAAAATGAACCGTTGTTTTTTTACAAAATACAACGGTGTAATGCGAGAGGAACCATGCTTCTTCTAAGGGGTATGTGTGGAAGTTTAGGCGTATTGCCGGTTTTAGCTGGTCTTCCTTCAACTCCTTAACAGATGTTGACTAATCTTACGGAGGGATTCTGTAAGACTCCAAAGCATGAGTATTTATAATTTCATAACAAATAAAAAGAGCATCAATGCATAACACATTGATGCTCTTCATAAAACTAGTTACGTTATCGCCTTACGAATATCGAAAAAATGGATCGCATTAAGGGTTAAATAGGAATAAAAGGACCATTCTTTATCAAACGTCTCATCGAACAACTCTAACGATGGTTGACTAGTTTGAATGATATACTCAATCGCTTCTTCATCCATTCCATGCTTACTATTTAGATCCCACCATTTCTTGTACAATGCACCATGGTCTTGATCAAATACACGTTTGCGAACTTGATACTCACCTGGATCAAGATTAGAGATCGTTACATGAATAGCCTTGTTTAACTTTTTCAAAAAAGTTTCTTCCGTTGAATAATATGGATTCACATTATTACAATTCATCAAGACAAGCTGATAGCCCCATTCATTTCTCGTCATGATATATTCCTCTCCTATTGCAATAATATTTCCAGTCAAATGTTTTAAAAATTGCATTGCAAAATATGCTGGCCTTTTTCCACTGAAATAATGGTATAATTCCATACCTTCTAAACGAATACCTCTGTTTTTTCCATTTTTTTCATGCTGTTCAGTGTTAATCCAAAAACCAATTGTACTTACCTCTCTTGCTATTTCCAGTACATTTTTAAATACCAATGCACCTCGGAAAAACGTTCCATTTGTATATCTCGTGTTTCCCGACAGCGTGTTCCAGCTTACCAGGTGGATTGGTTTTTCCTTGTGATGTTTTCTTAAGTATGCTTTTAGTCTTATCGTCTTTTCCTTAATGTAGTTTCCGGCCAAAGCAAAGCGTTCATCACCAAGTTCCTCAAAGTCAATTACCTCATTTTGATTTGCTTCATATCCAATGAAATCAGCCGGGACATTACTATCCAACATCCACTGGTGATGCTTATTCGTCCTCTCTTCTTTAAACGAAAAAGGTAAAAATAACCCTACATGAACAGATGGAACCCGATTCTTTAAAACACGATAAAGCCTTTGATAAATTCGCTGCATCTCACTTTTGCCTACCGCCGTTAAATACGGTTTATAAAACAAAAAGTACCACGATTCTATAAAAGATCGTTCATACACATTCAGACAATGTTTCAAAAACAAATCTAGTTCCCTGAAATAATGCTCTTCGTCCTCGGTAATTTCCTGATAATCCACACGTACAAATAAGGATAGGCCATGCGAGTGCAGAAAATTCAATGCGAAATCAACATTGTAATAAGGAGAGGTTGTAGCAATTATTTCATCAGTTTCCACTGGTGGGATAATAGCAGAACCATGAATTAATCGACGAACTCCGACATACGTTAGCCCTAAGTCTTTTTTCGCCATTAACAACTGTGATCGTACGCCTTCTTTTAAAACCTCACGTAATTCTCCAACAGATAGGTTATGTTTCGGACGAACTATTTTCTGTTCAATAGGCTGTGATACATCAATCGATAATTCTTCTGAACGCCACTCCGAACTGTTATAAGGTTCGACGGTATCGCCATCAAGAATTGTGCGTAGTTTTCTAATAATATCGCGTGACTGTATAGTTTGAGAAGAATCTGTGTAATGATATATTTTTACGATATCTGTTTGGTTCTTCTGATGGTTTTCCCGATAAGTTTTCGGTGTTTCCTGATAATTCTCCTTGAATACTTTTGTAAAGGACTTTGGATTTGGAAAGCCATTATTCATCGCAATTTGTCCAATAGGTTTTGATGTATAAAGTAAGTCCTTGACTGCATGTTCCAATCGAATAGTTGTTAAAAACTGATAAAATCCGATATTCGTCATTTCTTTAAAATAACGGGATAAATACCCCGTAGATAAATAAAATTTTTCCGCTATGCTTTTAAGCGATATCGGCTGATTATAATTCTCTTTCATAAAATTAATAATTTCTGTTAAACGATAATCGTTCATGTTTATTTTTTCAAAACTGCTTGCTTTTTGTTTAAATCGCCGAATCAATATAAGTAAAATATTATTTATATAGGACTGAATTGCAATTTTATAGCCCTCGTCTTTCCTATAATAGGATATTAAGGTCTCAGCCAGTAATTTTTGAATTCTTTTAACGTGCTTCTCGCGTCCCATATCGACTTCTTTTGAGAAACATTCAAATCGGTTGCTGCTATAAGCATCATAATGCTGACTCATATATTGATCCGTAACGGTAACAATCAGCACCCTATTATTTTTCGTCCCCTTTATTTGATAAAGTTGATTTCGGTTAATAACTAATAAGTCCTTTTCTTCCAATGCATAATAGCGGCTATTCGTTTCAACAGTCAATTTTCCGCTTATTACCATTATAAATTGAAGTCCTTGATTTAATCTCGGGGATAGCGATTTTATTTCTTGCAAATTAATCGAAATCTCATTTACCTCTGCCATGTTGTTTCCTCTTTTTCATTAAAATAATAGTTATTCTATTTATAGCCTTACAAATAGTTATTTTTGTTAGTTCTGTTTTAACACAAGGTGTGGAATAAGGACAAGAATAGTTAATTACATGCAAAATGAAGATAAACCTTCCAGTGGTATTAGGGATAGTCCAGAAGAAGGTTTAACCTATATATAATAATACAATAACAATAATCATTTATTTTGTATGTCTAGCTTTTCAATTATTAATAACGGCTTCACCTTTCAATTTGACTCGCTATGTTTTCTCCGGAGTTTTAAAGAACTTCTGGAATGATATATCCAGATCAATGGTTTCTATATTAACTTTTCTCGCTACCAAGTTATTCAGTCCACGCTTAAATAACTGCAAACAATATGGCCCACTGACTTGGCTGCAACAAGAATCGCATCCTCGTCAATATTGAATTTAGGGTGATGATTGAAATATGGTTCTTCTACTCCCTTTGGTGTACAACCAATATAAAAATAAGAACCGGGAACCGTCTCCAGATAGTACGCAAAATCATCGGATGGTGCCATTTTAGGGAATTCTTTTACTTCTTTAATGTCTTTATCCTTCACCTCTTTCAAGGTATCCGCTACAAACGCAGTTAGTTCTGGATCATTATATAATGGTGGATAGTCATGTTTATAAGTAAGTTCGCAAGTTACACCAAATAATTCTTCCAATCCATTCACGATACGATGAAATTCTTTGTCGATAACCTCACGTGTTTCCTTATTTGAAAAACGTATATCACCTTCAAGTTCGATGCTGTCTTTAATAACATTAAAACTACCTTTACCGTCAAACGAACCAATTGTCACCACACCAGCATTTAAGGGATCCACTCTGCGACTAACAACAGTTTGAGCAGCTGTTACAAAATAGGAACCTGCAACAATGGCATCGTTTGCTTTATGAGGAGAGGAACCATGTCCCCCACTTGCTTGTATCCTAAGTTTAAAATAGGCTCGACCATTAAAGGAATATCCACTATGATAACCAACTGTCCCCGCAGGAGCCATTGGTAAAACATGAATGCCAAAGATAGCATTTACATCTTCCAGAAATCCTGCTTCGACAATGCTCTTCGCTCCACCAGGTGGTACTTCTTCTGCATGTTGATGAATAATTTTAACGGTACCATGGATGTTATCTTTCAATTGGATAAGACAATCAGCTAAAACTAAAAGGTAAGCTGTATGAGCATCATGACCACAAGCATGCATTACGCCTTCATTTTTTGACTTATAAGGAACATCTGCTTCCTCCGTAATAGGAAGAGCGTCAAAATCAGCCCGCAATGCAACGGTTTTGCCTTGCTTGCCACCTTTTATCGTCACAACAATGCCTTGCCCATTGCCTACGTCTGTTACAAGGTCTACATCCTTATCTTTGTAAAAATCTGCGATATAGGCTGCCGTTTTGTCCTCTTTAAAAGAAAGTTCAGGATTCTCATGTAAATAACGGCGAATTTCAATCATTTCATCTTCTCGTTTTTCCAACATTTTCATCAATTTTTCTTTCATCAAAATCATTCCCTTTCAGATTTTGTGTAGGTAGGACAAACAACTAATTGTCCTGCTATTTAACTACCCTGTTCTACAAATTTCCCTGATTTTTAACATCGCCTACATCATTCGGGACAAGTATTAGAATAGATATAAGTGAGACAGCAGCGAAAATAACATTCGTGATAATTCCCACAGTTGCAGATATATGCACATTACTTACAGCTGCCACTGTACTATATACTGTGGCAGAAATTGCAATACCAAAAGCATTTCCTAAAGAACTTGCCATTTTATAAATCCCTGAAGCTTCCCCAACCTTCTCATCTGGTGCTGCAGCTACTGCTGTATCAGTCGATGGTGTTGCATACATTCCAAGACCTAAACCGAATAAAATAAATCCTACAAAGACCATTACTGTGTAAAATATACCAGGTAAAAATGTTAATCCCATTAACGCAACCCCAATTAAAGTAATGGCTGACCCCCAAATCATTGGTTTTTTTGCTCCAGTCTTTTGCATCAGTTTTTCACCTACACGGATCATGGATAGAACAGCAACTAAATAACCAATGGAAAGTAAACCAGATTGAAATGCAGTAAAACCGCGACCTACTTGTACATATGTATTAGCAACAATCAATGTACCTGCGACAGCATTCAATAGAAAATTTGAAATGGTAGCTCCAGTATATGGTTTATTTTTAAATAACCCAAAATCAATAAGAGCATTTTTTCTTTTTGCTTCGTATTTTACAAAGATGACAACTCCACCAACGGAGACTACTGCTAAAATTATTGACGTTAAACTTGTCCAACCCAAGTCAGCACCTTGCGTAATAAATATATTAATCGCAAGCATGGCAATAATAAATATTCCTAAACCTCCGTAGTCGAACCTGAATTTTCCAGTTGTTTTAGCTTTACTTTCCGGTACTTCTCTGATTAACCACATTGCAAGTAAAGCGAAAATGATAGAGAAAATAAAAATCCATTTCCAACCCATATACGTTGCAATAGCACCCCCAGCAAAGGAAGTGATTCCAGAACCTCCCCAAGAACCAATAGACCAGTAACTAAGGGCGCGTTGTCTTTCTGCACCCTCAAAATAAGCCTTCATCAATGCAATCGTAGCTGGCATAATAGCAGCTGCAGAAAGTCCCTGTAGAACCCGTCCAATTATCAATAATGGAGCTCCTTGCGCCAAAACGAGTAATAATGAACCAATAATACTTAATATTAAACCAACATAGGTGATTTTCTTCCTTCCAACTCTGTCTGCTAAACCACCTGCCACCACAATAAACATGCCTGAAAAGAGGGAAGTTAAACTAATGGCTATGTTTAAAGCCCTTAATTCAACCTCTAAATCCTCCTGAACTGCTGGAACAATATTTACCATAGCTTGAGCAAATAACCAGAATGTAATGACACCAAATACAATACCTGCAATCATCTTATTCGTACCTTTATAGCTGGTACCTTCCATGATGATCCTCCTTTTGAAATCAAATTATCTCTCGAAAAATAAAGATTACTCTTGTTTAGCTTTCCTAAATCACCTGCTATTATTACCAAAGTTCATCCTCTTTTTTATGATTTGTTTAGACAAATATATAATTTACCGTTATTTTTTTAACTCATTAAAAAAACCAATGTTTCACACATTGACTCCACCATAATAGTACTGCGTATGTTTTTGATAAATAATGGTCGTTCAAACCTTCCATGCTATATATCGAGATACTTAAATAATGAAAAGTATTCAAATCGATAATTCTGATAAAGCTGATTTTGCAGAATCTGGACTTGATTTTCCCCTATATTATGGTTTATAATAAACCAAAATTAATATACTGAGCGATGACAAAGATAAAGTACAATGTCCTATTGGCAGCAATTAGAGAACTTGTGGCTGGTGAAAACAAGTGCCTAGGACAGTGGAATTGGGCTTTGGAGCTAATTAACTTTTAAAGTGATTCTGCACGAGCAGAATAATTAGGGTGGCACCGCGGTTCATTCGTCCCTTCTTCAGGGATAAATGGGCTTTTTTTATTGGCAAAAATTCAACTTTTTATAAAGAGATTTCAAGGAAGGAATTGATTGAAAATGAAAACAATTTTTTCAGGGATTCAACCTAGTGGTACACTCACCCTAGGAAATTATTTGGGGGCAATTCGGCAGTTTGTTGAGCTGCAGAAAGAGCATGACTGCTATTTCTGTATTGTTGATGAGCATGCCATTACAGTACCTCAGGACCGACTTAAACTGCGGCAGAACATTCGCTCACTGGCTGCACTTTATCTTGCTGCAGGAATCAACCCGGATAAATCAACACTATTTATCCAGTCAGAAGTTCCAGCGCACACGCAAATGGGATGGATGCTGCAGTCCATTAGTTACATCGGGGAGCTCGAGCGGATGACCCAGTTTAAGGATAAATCAGCCGGCAAAGAGGCGGTCTCCTCCTCCCTGCTGACGTACCCACCATTAATGGCTGCTGATATTCTTTTATATAAAACAGATATCGTTCCGGTCGGAGATGATCAAAAACAGCATCTTGAACTGACACGCAATCTCGCCCAGCGGTTTAACAACCGGTTCAACGACATATTTACAGTACCGGAAGTCAGCATTCCGAAAGTCGGTGCACGGATTATGTCACTGCAGGAACCTACAAGTAAAATGAGTAAGTCGGATGAAAATGAGAAAGCGTTTATTTCCATGCTTGATGACCCAAAACGGATTGAGAAAAAAATCAAGAGTGCCGTAACTGACTCTGAAGGCGTCGTGAAATTTGATAAGGAAAATAAACCAGGCGTCTCCAATTTAATGACGATTTATTCCAGCTGTACTGGTATGTCATTGGAAGAAATTGAAACTGCATACGAAGGAAAAGGATACGGAGACTTCAAGCAGGACGTCGCTAATGCGGTAGTTGATTTGCTTAAACCGATCCAGGACCGCTACAACGAACTTATTGATTCAGAAGAACTGGATGAAGTATTGAATAAAGGCGCCGAGAAAGCCTCGCTTGTTGCCAACAAGATGGTGGCCAAAGCGAAGAAAGCAATGGGGCTCGGCCGCGTCAAAAAGAAGAAAAAATAGGTTCGAACATAGAAAGGGTGCTCCGACGATTAAACAATCGGAACACCCATTTTTTGTTTATTGTTGAATAGCGGCTTTTCTGCAGCTTGTCCGCTTATGCATCATTTAATTTTGCTTGGATGTATTTTTTGCAGGTTCCTGTTCGAGCTCCCACATTTTTTCCAGAAAAGGCTGCCCTTTAACCATCTTGCTGCATAACTCCTCATGTTGCGAGCTCCATCCCTGCTTTACTCCTTCATATAAAGCATCCCAAACCTCATCCTCATTCATATCCCGGATATACGGATATTTTTTCGGGTCCCATTCCGTAAGCCAGTAACGCAGTTCCTCCAGATTCTTGGCTGTACGGAGCTGATCCAGGCCAATCATCAGAATCTGCTTCAGCTGTCGCTCCCTCCTGGTCAGTCCATAAACAAGATCAGGCGACATCGAGAGCATGTGGTATTCTTTTCGTACATTTGGTTTGAATCTGAATGTTTCTGGTTTAGTTGTTTTGATCATGTCAAATACAAGTTGTTCCTGACGCGGAATTAGCCGGCTTTTGCGGATTGGAATCTGATAACCAATGGTGTCAAAAGCGACGATATCACGGCCATCCGTCACCACACAAGCGTAATCCAGCACCGTTCTTTCCTGGCCTTTTCGAATGAATGCACGCTTGTGGATCATATCCAGCATACTTTTTGGAAGGTCGTGCATGTCATTCTCGATGTATTCGTATAATTCTTCTGATATGTACAGCAGCGGCACCTGATCAAGCAGTTCGATTCCATCCTCTTTCCGCCACTCATGAAAATGACAGACACTATAGCCGTTCTCTTCTCCCTCAAACCAATTTACCCACACGTCGTGTAAGTACAACATAAACAACCCTCACTTTCCTGCATTTAAACGTTTCATTTGATTAAAGAAAAAACCTCTCTAATAGACCCGTTATATTTCCCGGACAGCAATTCGGTTTTTTCAACAAGAAATTCATTTAAAATACATTATGACCAGGATTTAGAAAAATATTCTAGTTGAGGGAAGTTTACGTATTGTTGGGATACTGAAACAGAGCGATTGCCATAAGCAGAAAGCCAACTGGCAGGAAGTAACACTCTGGCCGTCCACTTATAAAGATGAAAAAATTAGTCCACGAAATTCCAGCCGGGATAAAGTTCATATATGCAATTGTTGTAACACCACCTGCCACAGCTAGTCCAAATCCTATTAGAAAAAGAAAGACATAACCCAATTTTACCCACCACCCACGCTTGTCCAATTCTATATTTCTAGTATATGCAGTGAGGTGAGATTCATGATTAATAGTTTTAAGAGATAGGGTTGAGGAGGACTCGCTTGATTTTCCTGCGCTAATACACTCTCTCGACAAGATTGTGTACTGCTTGATATCTGATACCCCTCCTGTATAAAGATCCGCACCCTTAAGATAAAATTTCTTTATGATGAGAGGTCGAAGGTAGCTCAACTCCTCCCCTAACGCCTCTCATCAAACGCACTATTCCATGTGTACAAAAGCGCAAGCGCCCTGCTTATCACCGTATGACCTGGACGGAATCGTATGAGATAAAGGAAACACAATGAGCAAAGCGAATTGATGTTGACTTATCGTAAGAAGAGTCCGGAAGGGCACTAGGTGATGGGCGCTGTAGCTGGACGTGGCTTTTGCTGACAAAGAGCTTTATAGAGCCAAAATTATATACTTTCTTACCTTGAAAAAAAAGCTAACCGCCTAAACGGTTAGCCCTTCTTATCGATTAATCATTAAATTTTTTAAAGATAAGCGCCACATTATGTCCGCCAAATCCTAGCGAGTTGGTCAGGACGACATCTACGTTCTGCCTTCTTGCTTCATTCGGCACATAATCGAGATCACAGTCAGGATCTGGTGTTTCATAATTGGTTGTAGCCGGTATTATGCTGTCTGCGATTGACTTAATAGCAATTACAGATTCGATACCGCCGGCAGCGCCAAGCAGGTGGCCGGTCATCGATTTAGTTGATGACACTGCAACTTTATAAGCATGATCACCGAACACCGTCTTAATTGCCTGTGTTTCAAATTTATCATTCAGCGCTGTACTTGTTCCATGCGCGTTTATATAGTCTACGTCTGATGCTGACATACCGGCATCATTCAGCGCCTGTTGCATTGCACGGGCAGCTCCTTCGCCATCCGGTGCTGGTGCGGTAATATGGTGTGCGTCTCCAGTTGCACCGTATCCGACGATTTCACCGTAAATGTGCGCACCGCGTTCCTTTGCGGATTCCAGTGTCTCAAGAATCAGGATTCCGGAGCCTTCTCCCATTACGAAGCCGTCACGGTTCTTATCGAATGGACGGCTAGCTTTCTGTGGGTCGTCATTCAATGACAGAGCTTTGGCGGATGAAAAGCCTGCAAACGCCATGTTGGAAATCGGCGCTTCGGTTCCACCTGCAATAATATAATCAACTTGTCCACGTTGGATAGCCTTGAACGCATCACCAATTGAGTTTGCACCGGACGCACATGCAGTTACCGAGCAAGAGTTGATCCCTTTGGCGCCAAGTTGAATAGACACCTGGCCGGCAGCCATGTCAGGAATCATCATAGGTACGAAGAACGGGCTGACCTTACGTGGCCCTTTTTCCAACAGTTTAGTGTGCTGGTCTTCCCATGTGGCCATTCCGCCGATTCCAGAACCAATCCAGACGCCGACGCGATAAGCATTATCTTCGTTGATTTCCAGCTTCGCATCCTCAACCGCCATTTTGGATGCTGCCACCGCGTACTGGGTGAACGGGTCCATTTTGCGGGCATCTTTTTTGTCCATATAATCTTTCGGTTCAAAGTCTTTTACCTCGGCAGCAACCTTCGCCGGGTACTCATCTTTATTTACTTTGGTTACAAAGTCAATACCGGAATTACCTGCGACAATACTTTCCCAGGTAGTATTAACATCATTGCCAACTGGAGAGATTGCCCCAAGTCCAGTGACAACTACTCTTCTTGCCTCCATTGGTTTTCCTCCTATTACATAACATATTGTTCAAACGTTATCTGCCCCAGCGAAGTGCTATGGCACCCCATGTTAATCCTCCGCCGAAACCTACCATTACGACTAGATCATTATCTTTGATTTTACCACTCTTAACATCCTCTGATAAAGCAATCGGGATGGATGCGGCTGATGTGTTTCCATACTTTTTGATGGACATCGCCATTTTCTCTTCCGGAATACCAAGACGTTCCCGTGCAGCTTCCATGATTCGGATATTTGCCTGGTGCGGAATCAGATAGTCCACATCCTCTTTATTGTATCCGGCTTTTTCCACCACATTTACCGATGATTGCGGCATCTGACGGACTGCAAACTTAAATACCTCACGGCCATTCATGATAAGATGGTCTTCTTTATTCTGATAAAGTTCCTTACCGCCAGCTCCGTTAGAGCCCAGTTCAAATGACAGGATCCCTTTTCCTTCTGAAACCGGTCCGACTACTGCAGCACCAGCGCCATCCCCGAAAAGAACACAGGTATTGCGGTCGCTCCAGTCGGTGATTTTGGATAACTTTTCAACACCGATCACCAGAATATTTTTATACGCATTCGTTTCAATAAACTGTTTAGCGGTAACGAGTCCGTACATAAACCCTGAACACGCCGCACTGATATCCATCGCCGCAACTGTATTTGCCCCAAGACGATCCTGCAGCATACATGCGACAGACGGAAATGGCTGATCCGGAGTTACGGTCGCAACCATAATCATATCCAAATCCTCAGCTTTAAGACCTGCATCATCAAGTGCATTCTTCGCTGCATAATACGCCATGTCTGATGTATCGATATCATCATCAGCGATTCGGCGCTCTTCAATCCCAGTCCGTGTACGAATCCATTCATCACTTGTATCGACTATTTTTTCCATATCTTTATTTGTAACTACGTTTGTTGGGACGTAATGTCCAGTACCTAATAGACCAACATCCATATTTCCATCCCCTTATTAACTATTCTTAACACTAATTCTTATGACTTGGTACTAATTTTAATGCATTCCTCCTAAATGTGCAAGAAGGAAACTTACTTACTGCCGCTCATTCGGCAACAATCCAGTATCTTTATACGCTTCTACTTCATCCATGACTTTCTCGCGGAAATCTTCCGGTACATCAGGACTGAACTTTCCCAGTGAGATAACTTCATCCTGGAAGTCGAATGTCATGACACCACCGCGAAGTTCCCCCTCGTTAAACTGCTCAGCAATAAGCACGTACAAATCTTCCACATGCTGAACGGTACTCGTCAGTACAGTTTTCTTATCGATATCTGCCTGGTCAGTTACATAACCGATTGCATATACACCGTCTTCGGCCGCCTGCTTGATAATCGCTTCACTATAAATATCCCCCGTTGGATAAAAAACATCGACACCTTTTTCCCGCATCTCTTTATACTGTTTAAGCGCCTTCTTTTTATCGTTCCAACTGTGGACATAATTAAAATGAACCTCAGCATCCGGGTTCTGATATTTCACCCCTTCAAAAAATCCTTCTATTTCAGGCTGCCATTCATATGCTCCTATGATTCCAACTTGATTACTTTCGGTCATTTTACCGGCGACCATGCCACCGAAAAAGCCCATAGCATGCGAATTAAAATTAAGGCTGGTCAAATCCTCGCCAAAATATCCCCCGTTAAAATAAACAAAGTGAATCGATGGATAGGATGCAGATATGTCCTCGAAAAACTTTCCATATGTACTGCTGTGTCCGAATATCAGATTAACGCCCCGGTTAGACAGATCTTCCACAGCTTCCCTTAAATCCTGTTCTGTCTGGATATTTTCTTTGAAAAAAACATCTACCTCAAACTCCTCGCTTATCGCTTGGAGGCCCTTATATCCTTTTTGTGCCCAGGGCTCATCATGAACCGAGTTTTCCACCAGCATGCCGACCCGCTGGATGTTTCCTTCGTCAAAAAAATCTGAACAACCGGATAAAAGCAAGATTGTTACAGCAAATAATATTATGATGTGAAGTTGTCTCAACACGCGCACTCCAATCCGAGTCATTAGTAGCCTGATTATATTCTATCCTCAATTACATGACACGTAAATGTTGCCACACATTACATTTTAATGACATTGGTAAATATTTCTGTATTTATTGTAGTGATTTTTTACCAGACCTACTAATTCATTTATAGGTATATTGTTCCGTATATAGACCGAATTTTCAAGTTTTATATTTACTTCCTTATCATCGGTGGCAGATTTAACTTCCAGAACCCCAGGAAGCTGTGATGCCTTCATCCACAGTAAAAGACTCCGCACGAAATCATCCACGTAAACAGCGTTTTTTTGAAAAAAATTCGAGTCAAACGGAATATGATTGTTCTGACGGTAAATTCCTGCTTCATTCATCGGCATCCATTCCCCGAAAAGCAACGGCAATTCTACTGTGGTTTGTTGACCATCTCGGGTAATAATTAACTGATCTGATTTTACAACAATCGAGCTATCGTATTTATTTTCCCGCTCCGGCTCAGTTATATGCCGAAACAGTGCGTTTCTTCCAACCAGCATGGACAAATGTTCCTTAAAATCGGTTGTGATTTCGTCCACTCCAGCCGTTTCATAATCATTTTCCAGAAGCTCTTCAAGAATATGGTACCCAAGCCAGTCAAAGCAGTTTTCTACCAAAACTGTCATTTTCAAGTCCCTCCTTTTTTCCGATATACCAGCAAATAAATACTTTTCATTTTGAAACCGGTTTGATAAACTATAAAAGGAATGCTTTTAATAGATTAAAATCAACGTGTGATAAAATAAGGATGAGGTGTTTAAAGATGCGTTTCGTGATCCCATTTATCTGGGCTCTTCTGATCAGTTTCGTGATAGCCTACGTTCTGACCAGTATGGCCGGATCTACTGTCGACCTGTTCAGTACCTTTGTAGTAGCGGTAATTCTTACACTAACTGCGTTTATTCTAGGTGAAGGTATTTTGAAGGACGGAACCGAACAGTAATCCAATTTGATGAAAGAATCAACCCTTGCCTTCCAAATTACGAATGGCAAGGGTTTTTTGCTGGAGTTCCTGTAATGTGTATTAGTACCACGGAAGCAGGCTGATTGCAGTAAGAGCTGCAAGCGGCAGAACAAGCCGGTTGAACCTTCTCCGTGGACGGTACCCGTATCCGTACCCATATCCTGGATAACCATATCCATAGCCAGGATACCCAAAGCCGAATACCCGATGGTCATGAGGATTGCCATGATGACAAGGATTATTCATGTGACCGGGATTACCTGGACCACCCATACCCAGTTCAATTGGCACCGCCAAATATACGTTATCGTCGTCAACGTCCGTAATGATGCCGTCCACCTGCATGCCGTCCTCTAGTTCGGCAAGTACGTAGGCGTGCATATGCTTTTTGCATAAATCATACATATGGTAATGATTGTGACTCATATTTTCTACCTCCTCACCATCTAGACTATTCAACGGCCCATGGGTTGGTGACTTGTACGGAGCTGAAAAAAATTGCCGGTTTAGGAGGCAGATTAATGGAAACTGTTAATGAACTATATTTACTGATTAAGTATTTATTCCTGGGATTTCTTCAAGGATTCACAGAGCCAATTCCGATTTCGTCAAGTGGTCATCTGGTGCTTGTCCGTGAACTGATGAACATCGAAATTGAAGGTCTATCATTCGAAATTCTTGTTAACTTCGCGTCGCTCATTGCGGTTCTGGTTATCTACCGTAACGATATCATCCGGCTGGCACAGAACTTTTTCCGCTATCTTTCAAAAAAAGATCCGGGTGCCAGAGGAGATTACCAGTTTATCTGGTATCTGGTCGTTGCTACAATCCCAGCAGGTGTAATCGGAGTATTATTTGAAGAATTCATTGAAAGTAAGCTTAGCAAGGTGTCCGTAATTGGTTATACTCTGCTCATTACAGGACTTGCCCTTTGGATTATCCGCAATCTGCGCGGAAGGAAAAATGACGGCGATTTGACGCTGAAGGATGCCCTGATTGTCGGGTTCGCACAGGCAGTTGCACTGATACCCGGAATCAGCCGGTCGGGTGCGACAATCGTTGCTGCCATGCTTGTCGGTATGAAATCTGAGACCGCATTGCGATTCTCCTTCCTTTTATATATCCCGGTAAGTCTTGGGGTAACCATCTTGAGTGTCGGGGAAATCTTGGGCGACCCGAACATTAGCGCCCTAGCAATCCCTTATGTAATGGCCTTCGCTGCAGCGCTGATTGCTTCCTATTACTCCTTGCGCTGGTTCATGGGAATAATGGCTCGCGGTAACCTGAAGTACTTTGCGTTTTATTGCTTTATCGTAGGTATTCTGGTCATTCTATTTATTTAACCTTGTTTCACAAATCTCTCCCTATGGGTAATGTCACTATGGGAGGGATTTTTTTATGTCAATTAATGAAGAGAAAGACTTTACCGGCATGCAAATTGGAACCTTTGAGGTTTCTTTCGATAAAAAATACCGCATCATATCGTTGCTGAATGATTTAACACTTGGATTGGAATTCTTGATCGGCAGTATTTTCTTTCTGTTTGAAGATTTGAAAACAGCTGGTGTTGTACTGTTTATTATTGGTAGCGCACAGCTTTTGGCAAGACCAATCATTAAGATTATCCATGCAATCCATTTTTCACATGTACGGTATAAAAAACACTCCCAGCCATAGCTGACTGGGAATTTTATTACTTATTTACTGCTTTCTTTTTTTGACGCATTGCCTTTGGAATATATACACAGTATGGTTCACTTTCCATGTAATCCCCTGTCACATTATAGGCGCGGGACCGTGACCCGCCGCATACATGCCGGAATTCACACACACCGCATTTTCCTTTATACTTATCCGGATTGCGAAGGTTCTGGAATACTTCCGATTCACGATAAATGGTTGCCAGTGGTTTCTGGCGAACATTACCTGCTTTAATAGGCAATAAGCCACTTGGATATACATCCCCAGTATGGGAAATAAATACGAAGCCGTTTCCGTCGTTAACACCTTTAGGAGCACGACCGAGTCCGTCGATTGTATCAATTTTGCCACTGTTCAATGCATCTTCATAACGGATTACGTCCTCTTGGTTTTTGGTTTCCCGCATTTTGCCCTGAATCACTACACGGCGATAATGCTGCGCTGCGGTCGTTTTGATATCAAATGAAGCAGTTTTAGATAACTTGTAGAGCCAGCGGAGTACCTTTTCGTGCTCAGCCGGTGATATCATATCCGATTCTTTCCCCCGCCCTGTCGGCACAAGGAAAAAGACACTCCATAAAACAACGCCAAGCTTTTCGACCATTTCTGCCATTTCATCAAGATACTCATAATTGTAGCGTGAAATAACTGTGTTAACCTGGAGGGGCATTTCGAGTTCGTGCAAATATTTTATCGCATTCATCGTTAAATCAAATGACCCGGAAGTGCCGCGGAAGTGATCATGCACCTCGGCACAATGCCCATCAATTGAGAACGCCCACCTTGCCAAGCCGACATTCTTCGCCTTTTCCATCGCCTCTTTGGTGACGTTCGGAGTGGCGGATGGTGTCATGGACACTCGAACACCCTTTTTCACTGCATACTCCGCAATGTCAAAAACATCCGGCCGCATCAGCGGGTCTCCGCCAGTGAAAACAAGCATTGGGTTGTTCATTTCATATATGTCATCAATCAGTTTTTTTCCTTCTTCAAAAGTCAGTTCCAGTGGATGACGGTGGTATTGTGCTTCAGCCCTGCAATGCAGACATTTCAGCTCACATGCCCGTGTCAGCTCCCAGATTACGATGAATGGGTTTTCATTATAGTCTTGTGGAAATTGTGGTAACATGTTACCCCTCCTAAGTTAGTTGCTAAGTTGAGTTTACTTGTTTTGTACGTGGCTGGTTGTGACATACTTCACACTTCCCGATGTGTCATAAATTGGACATAATTAAGCCTCTGGAATAGGTTCCCAGAGGCAATAATGGATAATGAATTCTTGCTCAGCGGTCTATGCTTCTTTACCTATAGCCACACGCCACATTGATGGCCCTTCTTCTAAGTATTCCCAGGTAAAGACGCCTTCCCGCTCAATCATAAATTGATATCTAAGCGGCCGTGGATCGTGGTCATTGGACAATTCCATAAACTCACCAGGCTGCAACCCATCGAATGTTTCAAAAATCTTTGGATGTCTGTATCTCGGTTCAATTTCAGGTGCATGTATTTTTACAGCGAAATTCTTTTCACTCATTGTTTAACCCTCCAGCTTTCAGATTTGATAACCTTTCACGACTCTAATGATAATGCCTGTTCAGTTAGGATGATGTGAGAGAAAACACACCTCCATATGATTCTCGTCACTTTTATAAAACGTTCACATTTGCAAATTCTATCTTTGAAGTTAACATGATAAACTAGAAAGGCATATTGTTATAGGAAGCTTAAATTTTGAGTATATGTCACTTTTTTTGCTGAGAGGAGCATGTATATGAACATCCAATCCATTCAGGAACTGCTGCAGAAAGTTCCATTATTCAAGGATCTAACCGACTCCGAGATGGAACCGATTGTAGAATTGGCCAAACACCGGATGTACCGTCACGGCACACATATTTTCATGCAGGGCGACCCGATGACCAATGTTTACTTTATCCACCAAGGAAAGGTGAAAATATATAAAACCGATTTCCACGGAAAAGAACAGATTGTAAATGTACTCCAGCCAGGCGATATGTTTCCCCACCAGGGATTTTTCCGTCAGGACGACTACCCGGCACACGCGGAAATTCAGGAAGATGCAATTTTAATTTATATTCCAATCAATTCATTCGAAAACTTTTTGATTAACCATCCGGAAATCTGTGTAAAACTGTTCCGCGTGCTCGGTGACAGGATTATGGACCTGCAAAACAGGCTTGAGGAAAAAATACTGCACAATACATATGAACAGATTATTATGCTGTTACTTCGGCTTGCCAAAGATTACGGCAAAGAAACCAAAGACGGCATGATCAAGGTGACCACACACTTCACAAACCGGGAACTCGCAAATATGATTGGCTCGAGCAGGGAAACCGTCAGCAGAACGCTCACTCAGCTAAAAAAACATGACCTGTTGACCACTGACAAATCAGGCTCCTTTGTATTGGATACAGAAACTCTCGAAGAAGAATTATTCAGTTAGAAAGAGGCTGGGACATAACTATAAATTTACATTCTAAAGACGAACGAATTCGGCGCGGAATCTTATAATGTTATCCTCTTATAGTTGGATCTTATTTCACAGTTGGTATAAAATGCGAGATAAAAGTTTAATGATTTCCGCTTCGGACAGTCGCTTTCACCACTCCGGGTACAAGTCCAACATCTGTTCAAGCTAAAGCTTTCACAGTGTTTCCTTTGCCGCCGGGCAACGCTTCAACTTCCTCGGAAGAAAACCACTTCCTGCGGAATCTTCAGCTGTTGCTTCGACGAACAGGACGTTCTAGTACCGGCGTTGGTCACAGGACGTGACCTGTTTTAGCCGGTGACCCGCAGGAGTCGACTGTCCTCCGCTCTAATCAACACTATGGTAGCGAAGGAAATACACGAAGACTCCTTCGGGAAAGCGAAGACGTTGAGACCCCACAGCGAGCTTTCTTTGCGAGCGAGGAGGCTCAGCGCGAGCCCGAGGAACGCGTAGTGTATTTCCGGAGCGAAGCTTCATTGTTACGTCGCAATTTATAGATTATACGAAGGCATCCTAACAAAATGATATAGATAGTTCGGATTATTATATAAATTATCACTTTCCTCTCAATCTCTATTAATTTTAGAATGACTGACAGTTGTTGTTCAATGGAAAATCCCCCTTTCTCCACCTCCACAAGATCTCCCGACAACCTCCCTCTCCCCCTCTTTCAAAAAATGTGACATACATCACTACTTCTCCTATTGAAAATGATTATCATAAAGTTAGGCTTAAGAAATCAATAGATGAGGTGATTTTCATGAGTGAACATGGAAGTGTCGTCGAGTTAGATGTACGTGAAGATTTAGCAATGAAAAAAGAGCCATTCGATAAAATTATGGGGACTGTTAAGACTCTTAAAGACGGAGAGGCATTTGTGCTGCATGCACCATTTAATCCTGTACCATTGCATGCCGTTCTGAAACGGAAAGGCTTTGAAAATAAAGTGGAAAAAATAGAGAAAAAACATTGGAAAGTAACCTACACAAAGACGAAGGGTGTTGCAGAATGATTATCGATAACCGTGGCCTCGAGCCTCCTCAACCAATGATGCGTACGTTGAAGGCACTGGACAAAATGGATAACGGCGCAACACTCTCCATCATCAATGACCGCCGCCCGCTTTTTTTATATGAGGAATTGAATGACCGTGGCTACCTGCATGAGACCGAAGCGCAGGATGATGGAAGCTACAAAATTACTATAACGAAATCTGGTGCGTAACATGATGCCTGGCGGAGGCCTAAAATCAGACACAAATATTAAGCTACCACTTGCGTTTATCCTATATGCTCTGGCGGCGCTCGTTGTCTCGCAGGCAATTCTCTTTTTCAGTAGTGATATCCTTGCGATGGGGCAATTTCGAATACCTGATATCTGGATGGGAGCGCACTTTCTCCTGCTTGGCTACGCGGTAATGATTGCTATGGGAGCAATGTATCAACTCGTACCGGTTGCGTTTTTGACTTCTATCTGGAGCCAGAAATTCGGTTACGTTCAATTTTTGATAACAGCCACAGGGGTGACCATTTTTGCTATCATGCTCGGTGTGATGCCGGAAAATGCGCTTTATGGTGGCATAATTGCTATTATTGGCATTCTCATGTTTATTTTCCAAATGGCTAAAACAATCATCAAGCAAGAGAAGAAAAGCATACTGACATACTTCGTTATTGGAGCGATCAGTTGTTTTTTCTTGACCATTATTGCCGGTTTCATGCTGGCATGGAATTTGTCCGTAGGCGGTATCGGCAATCACGGGGGAATCCTTTCATCGCATATCGTACTTGGAGTCTCCGGGTGGTTCACCTTATTGATATTCGGATTTTCATATAAACTTGTTCCGATGTTCAGTTTGTCACATGGATACTCAATGAAATGGGCTAAACCTGCGTTTATCACATATATTATCGGGCTGGCAGTTGTAATCAGTTCATTCTGGATTACTGATGAGCTTGTACAGCAGGTCGGATGGTTATTACTTTTAGCGGGGTTCTTCTTTTTCATCTTGAATATCAAAGAAATTCTTGATAAACGTCTTAAAAAGAAACTTGATAAACCATTCTCATTCTCGCTTGTTGCCATCATGAACGGCTTAGGTGTACATGTTCTCGCATTCCTGTTCAGTCTAAGTGGTATTACTGAATCGGCAGTCTGGGGATGGCTCATTTTCCTTTATGTGATGGGATGGATTATTTTCAGCATTCTCGGCTATTTATATAAGATTGTTCCATTTCTGTGGTGGACGCATAAGTACTCCGATAAAATCGGTAAAGAAAAAGTACCAACGCTTAAAGAAATGATTAATGAAAAACATGCAGTAATCCTGTTTACCATGTTTGTAATCAGCTTGGTCGGCCTGACAGGAAGTGGCCTGCTGTATATAGGGGCGCTTGTGCTGTTTTTCCAAGGACTGCTTGCATTAACATCATTACTTTACGCGTTATCGATTATACGCGTTCTTTATATGTAAGAAGAAAGGGGAAGAAAAATATGTCTCTAGAAACAAAGGTTGGAGCTTCATTATTTGAAGTGATAGATCCTGAACTTGGCGTGAATATAATGGATCTTGGACTTGTATATGGTATCACGGCTGACGATAAAGAAAACATTGAAATAAAAATGACACTCACCACACAAGGCTGTCCAATGCACGACAGCATAAAAGCGGGTGTTCTGCACCGCGTTAAGCAAGTCGAGGGTGTTGGCAATATTCATGTGGACCTTGTTTGGGAGCCAGCATGGACGCCAGCAAATATGAGTGACCGGGCTAAACAACAGCTTGGAATGGGGTAAAAGAAAACATCGTTCGGCCATAGACGCCGCACGATGTTTTTTTGTTGCGCTGTATCCAGAATCATGGTGAGGCTCTAAATCCTCACATTGGAATGTTTATACAGTTTTAATGTCGCTTCAGCCAACTATTCAAGTCATCGAAAAATTGCTTCGTGTCGATGCCATCAAACGGGCGATGCTGCAGATTTGGATACTCCTTCTTCTCTTTATCGTTTGAACCAACCCGTTCAAAAAAATCACGGAGCTCCACTGCAGGCGTTATTTCATCATCCTGTCCATATTGCAGTAGAAAAGGAATCTCGATTAAATCAGCTCGTTCCTTTATCACCACAATAGTACGCATCAATTCCCGTCCAAGCCCGGGACTCACCCAATTATGACGCAAACTGTCATTTCGAAGCATGTCGAGCTTATCCGGGCTCTTGGTTAGCTGTACATCACCCTGTTCTTGTTCAATCAGATAGTCAGGTTTAAGCTTGCCCATTACACGGATCATCATTTTTTCATACCAGGAAGGTTCATAGGAGATAACGGGTGCAATCGCAATCGCGCCAGCTAATCCTTCCCCGCGCCCAACTAGGTAATCCAACATAATTACACCGCCGAGACTGTGCCCTGCAAGATATAATGGCAGAGCACCAATCTTTTTTGACACAAGTTGGATAAACAGGTGCAGATCTTCCCGGAATTCAGCCCAATCGTTTATATGCCCACGGATTCCGGTACTGTTTCCATGGCCACGTAAATCATATGCATAAACTTTGTATCCTTTTGCCGTGAGTTTCTTGCATAGTGTAAATAACCCGCCATTATGATCACCGATTCCGTGTACTACTATCACAGCTCCTTTTTGCTTAGTTTTAGGCGCAAAAACCCGATAATAAAGCTTTTCATTACCTATACCGGAAAAGTGTCCATCTCTTTTTCTCAAAAAAGCCCTCCTCTCTCAGATTATTGAAGAAACAAAACCATCTCCACTTCATCCAGATAACCATCTTCCAGTTTCAGGGCTTCTTTTTCCACACCATACACTTCAAAACCAAGACCTTCATAAAGGGAGCGTGCCGCCTCATTGTCCGCAACTACGGTCAGTTGAAGCTGCTCGAGCTTGAGTTCCTTCGCCTTTTCGGTTACCGCAACGAGCAAGGCTTTTCCTGCTCCCAAACGCCGTGCGTTCGGTGAAACATACATAGCCAGAATATTCGCTTTGTGCCTCATTTTAAAATGAGGCTTTAACGCCAGAGTTGCTATGCCGACCAGTTCCCCATCTTGAAAAGCTCCATAAGTGTAGCTGTTCGTATCAGCAAGTCGCTCCGCTGCCCTCTCCACAGGTGCAGTCCGACTGATCGCTTCCTCATATGTAAGGACAAAAGCATCGGGACTTTTTAGTACCGCTTCTACTCGTAAATCCCAATATCCCCAGGCATCTTCCGGGGTCAACTGCCGTATCTTCATCTCTCAAGTCCCCTCTCCACTTTGCTCCTTAAACGGCAGGACTCACCCACCGCTTACTGGCGGGATGAATGCAACTGTATCACCGTTGTTCAGTACAGTAGCCTCCTGGGCATATTCTTCATTGACCGCAATCATGGCATGGTCCAATTTCAGACTACTGTATTCTTGTGTGAGCTTTTGCTTCAAATCAGCAACAGATAGGCCGTCAGCTTCCATCGAAACTTTTTCACTACCCACTTTTTCCTGCAGTTCTGCAAAAAATAATACATCAATCATTGTTCATATCCTCCTCGGAAGGGATGTCTTTTTCATATGAAGTATTTTCTTTCTGATCGCCAATCCACTTGGTACCGTCTTCCCAGTGTTCTTTTTTCCAGATTGGGACAATTTCTTTAATACGCTCGATCGCATACCTGCTTGCCTCGAACGAATCATTCCGGTGCGGAGTAGAAACAGCAATAACCACTGCTACATCTGATATATCAAGATGACCCACACGGTGAACAATCGCAGTTTCGGCATTATTCCAGCGTTCGTTTATTTCATCGCCAATCTGGGAGAGTTTTTTCTCAGCCATCGCGGTGTAAGCCTGATACTCGAGATACAACGTGCGCTTCCCTTTAGTAAACTCACGAACCGTTCCAATAAATGTATTTACGGCGCCTGCCTCAGCACGGACAACCTTCTTGATACACGCATCAATATTGATTGGCTGTTCAGTAATCCGAAATTTTTTATCCATTTAAACACCTTCTTATGCAGTCAGCTAATCGTGCAATATCTGCATTTATTTCATCCATATCAAAAACGGGAAATTCAGTTACATTTTCTCTCAACTCCGGCTCCCACGTCACTACTGCAATTATAGTAGAAAGCTCGTCCAAAAGCGATAAATCCCGTTGTGTTCTAACAATCACCACTTTTGGATAATCGGCTTTTTTATAGCCTTCCACCAACAGCAATTCAACCTGAAAATAACGATACAGTTCAATCAGTCGGTCCAGGTTCATATCGGTATTAAATGTAAACTGGCTTATCTGTTCGCCCTGCACACCGCTGATAAGTGAACCTGCTTGCATGTGCTGATGGCTGTCAGTATTATCAACTACTGACGGTTCACCGCCATGGCCGTGATGTTTTAACGATGCGACTTGAACACCATCATCTGAAAAAAATTTTATAAGCTGTGTCATTAATGTTGTTTTTCCTGAATTTTTATACCCGACTACCTGACAAATATTCATACGGACCCTCGCATTCAGTAAATACCGGATTATTTTTAGTGCAAAAAAAAGGCCGATCCATTGGATATGAATCAACCTCGCTAGATTTTATGAATTAATCAGGAATGCCTAATGCGATTTTAGCGTAACGAGACATTCTTTCTTTGCCCCATGGCGGATCCCAGACAATGTTGACATATACTTCTTTAACTTCTGGAATATCAGCTAGCGCATGCTTTACGTCCTGCTCAATATGCGCTGCCAGCGGACAACCCATGGCGGTAAGCGTCATGGTTACTTCGCAAAAACCCTCGTCATTTAAATCAACATCATATATCAACCCAAGATTTACAATATCAATCCCCAGTTCAGGGTCAATTACATTTTCAAGGGCGCCCATTAAATTTTCTTTTAGAGCTTCGTCCATACTAAACCCTCCTTCGCTCATGCTACTTCTATTTAACCATATTTCAGGAAGTTTTTAAATGATATTACTCACACTTAAAGATGTTTTTCGAACCATTTCACTGTTTCTAGAATCGCAAACCGGCTTACTTTATGATCACAGTTCGATTCTTTTATAAAACGGATATTTTCCTTATTTTTATATAGCTCTTTGGCGTCTTCATAAAACGTATACGAGTGATCAAACGGAACTACTGCATCATTCTCTCCGTGCCAGAAAAATAATGGACGCTCCTGCAGTTTTTCCGGTTGTATTGATAAATCATAATAGCCGAGCTGCACATACAGCTGATCAATCACTTCATCCGATACAGGCAGGTCACCCATCTTTTTAAAGCTGTTGACGAGTGTTTTTGCATAGGTGGTTATTTTCGGGGAACCCATAAGAACACCGGCAGCCTTCACCCATGGGTACTGGGTCAGTGCTGCAGCGGTGGTAATGCCACCCATGCTGGTTCCGGCGAGGCCAAATCGCCCATCAAGCAGCAGCCCTTCTTCATCAAGCGCGTCCCGGACATCCTTAACTTCCTTTATATTCTCCATAACAATATCCCAGAAGGATATCTGTTTTTTTATAGCTGAAATCTCGACCTCACGCTCACCGTGGTACATACTGTCGGGAAGCACCACACGAAATCCCTTTTCAGCAAGCAAAAAAGCAAGTGGCAGATTATGTTCTTTGGCACTGGTAAATCCGTGGAAATATGTAACTGTCGGCAGTGGCTGGTTTTCTTTTTCCGAATCCACAACAATCAGGCCAGGAATTGTTTTCAACTTGTGGTGATAAACCCCAATCATCTGAAGGACCCTTTCCTAAATAGTATTATCTATACGTATCATAATATTATTTACACAAAGTTTGCAAACAACAGACTGAATTATCCTTTACATATCAAGAAATCATTTATAAACTAAGGTAATACGAGGTGAAAATATATGGAAAATAAACGACATTTAATAGCACTGGATCTTGATGGGACACTTTTAACCGATGATAAAAAAATCAGTGAACGAAATAAACAAACTGTCCAAAAAGCAATGGAAGCTGGTCATGTGGTCGTAATTGCAACTGGAAGGCCGCACCGTGCCAGCATTAATTATTATCATGAGCTTGGAATGGATACACCGATGGTTAATTTCAATGGTGCCTTAATCCATCATCCGACCGATAAAAAATGGGATGCCCTGCATAGCCCGATGCCAATTGAGACGGCACGCAAAATTGTCGAGGCGTGTTATGACTTGAATGTTCATAATATCCTGGCTGAAGTTAGGGATACAGTATATCTGGACCAGTATGATGACAAAATTATTGAGATTTTCCAGTCAACAAGCGGCGAACAGCCATTTATCATTGGCAGCCTGAAAAACGAACTCGAAGAAGATCCAACCTCATTATTAATCCACCCAAAAGAAGATCACATCAGGGAACTGCGCGGCCACCTGGATGATTATCATGCAGAACTAATCGAGCACCGTAAATGGGGTGCGCCTTGGAATATTATCGAGATAGTTAAAAAGGGCATGAACAAAGCAGTCGGACTGCAGAAGATTGCTCACTATTATAATATCCCCCAAGAGCGAATTATTGCCTTTGGCGATGAAGATAATGATCTGGAAATGATTGACTATGCCGGAGTTGGAGTCGCGATGGGCAATGCAATTGATGAACTTAAATCAGTTGCCAAGCACGTAACAGAATCAAACGAAAATGACGGTATTGGTGCATTTTTGGAGAATTATCTTAAAGTAAATGAAAAGGCCATCTAAAAATTTCCTTCAATATAAATGAAATATCGAACCATACTAGTAGTGAACGCAAAACGCGTTCACTGCTTTTTTTATTGTTGCACTTCCAGTCAGATGAGATGAAATCCTATTCGCTGCAAAAAACAGCGGGTGCACATTTCACCAGGGAGGAATCGCCGATGGGAAAGAGCAGCAAATCCAAACGTTTCACCCAGCAAGGTGCCGATTCTGTCAAAAAGCATGATGAGCGCTTTCCGTACAGGTCCCGTTTTTCCGACAAAGAACGGAAACAAGAGGAAGCAGACAGCCACACTTTAGGAGGGTTTTAATTGGCGAACAAAATGATTGAACAAGCCAGAAATGCCGTTAATCGGTTAACAAATATGCGTGGTGGACAGGCAAGCGAGCAGGAGAAACAGGCAGCACAACATGCCATTGAAGCTGCCAAACAGGATGGTTCCCCGGAAGAACAGCAACAAGTTCAGCAGCTCGAGCAGCAACTTCGCAACCACAACCAATTAAGCTAATAAAAGTGATGTGCGTTAATGATCTTCAATTCATTAAAATTAATGAGGCGGGATTATAACGTGCATGCTTGTAAACCATCCCTGCCGCCTACCCGGCAGGGATGGTTTCCCTATTTGTGAATGCTTTTGTTATTGGCCAATTTCTGCTAATATAGATGCAGGTACGCACTATTATGTAATAATCAAAGGGAGGATTAAAAATGGGAGTAAGAGCTGAAGCTACACCTAATCCAAATGCGCTTAAATTCACAACTGACAAGCTGATTTTCCAAGGTGACGCAAGCATCTCCGTTATGCCTGGGGATACAAGTGAGCACGCAATCCTAAACGACCTGATGGAAGTTGACGGTGTTGACAATGTGTTCGGTTATCAGAATTTCATTACCGTAAATAAAGGCTTTGATACTGAGTGGGATGAACTACAGCCAAAAGTAATCGAAGTATTTGACAAGCACGGTTTAGCTTAATAAATACATAAACCGCTCTGCTGTTGGGGATAGGAAAAGCACCGTTTAAAGCGGTGTTTTTTTCATTTAATCGAGCCTCTCGTACCTCTGTATAATTTCTTCCCATCCCCCCTAACGCACCTCGATTATAAAGGTATAAGATGCCTCACCTTTCGGCCACTCGGCCATAATTTCAATGATATGCTCGCCTTTTTTAGAAGGCAATGTTACAATGCTTTGATTTACATATAATTTCTCAGCACGTTCCTCTTGTTTCCACAAATATGCTTCTAACTTAGGATTGGATCCATCAGTAAATGTGATTGTCGCAACTGAACCCGGCTCCACTACTATCATCTCCAAATCAAATTGGTCCGGGATCTGAAATGGTGCAAAACTGTCAGCTACCGTCCGGCCAGCCGAAAAAATGCCGCCTTGATCCCAGCTGTACGTACCTTTGAATACTTCAATCTGCTGATTATTGACTTTTGCGCTCGCATCTGGCGGTTCCTCCTGGGAATCCTTTGAACAGCCAGTTAGTAGAGATAAGAAAAAAACTATTACGCATGAAAGAATCTTTTTGTTCATCTACCCCACTCCTATCAGCGAAGTTTCACATTTATCTATTCGCCTGCCCCAATGGAACATCCAGTAACTTTTTATATCTGTTAACTTCGTACTCCTGATAAACCCGGACAAAATTCACCTCTAGTATTGGATAGGGATTGAGTTCTTTTTCAGCTGCTACAGCCATATCTTTCAATTCCTGTTTTGTTAATCCATACGCTGTTTTACCCAAAGTCATATGTGGCACAAAGTCATCAAGTTCAAAGTATTTTTTAATCAACGCTTCTGGCGGTGAGACTTCTTTAACAATACGGTTATGTAACGTGTACAGGTCATCTGATTTTGCACTTAAATATAAAATATCATCGCCAAAGAACATTGGTTTATTTAATGCTATTTGAAATGGATTAAAGTTAAAGCAAACGTGTTCAACTTTACATAGCCATGATTTGTCCGGTGTTAATCCCCCTTGTGCTTTTAGGGTGATATGTGGTTCGACTATGTCAGATATCGAATTGGTTTGCCAATTTTGTCTAAATTCATCAATTTTCAATTTGTGCTCCTCTGATGGTACAATCCCTAAAAAATACTGCACCTACTCACACTCCTCGTGTTATTTTTTATCTTTCAGCAAAGAGATAATCCTGTCGTTTTGTTCGATGATTCGATCAAGCTTCTTTTCGATTTCTTCTGCTTCATTACCTTGTGTAGAGGAGTTAATAAGTAATCGCCTGACAAAGAATATAAATGATATAATAAATAATAGAATCAACGCAAAAACAATTACTAAATAAACTGTTTGAAAATCCAAATCTTTACCCCCTTGAATCCTTTAAGTAGATTTTCTCATCATTAGAAAGCTAATAAGGTAGCTTAAACAGGTGATACCAAAAATAGAGAAAATGCTGGTTGTTAAAACCAAGTAAAAACTAATCGGCAGCGACCAAAGAAAGGCGATTAACAGATAGATGCGTTGATTCACCACGGATGCGATAATGGCCAGACAACCCGGTAGAAATAACATTATAAAAGTATTGATCATTGGATCAGAACCGGTTGGATTGGCATAAGGATTATAATAATTTAGGACAACCCACATAGTAATACTTACGATTCCAGCTGCTATACCCAGGACTTTTGATGTTAATTTCATTTAGATCACCTCCGAGGTTTCTTAGTAGTTAGTCAGTTTTTCTTACCGTTCCGAATAATCGCAATAAATAATGCTAGCCATATTGGAAAAGTTACAATAATCCAAGTGAGTGAATCGATGATACCACTCCTTTTCGACTTAAAAGACCTTATCTAAAGCTGTTTCCAGGACCGCAACATCTTCTTCCCCACTGGCGCCGCTCGCGCCAACTGCACCAACAACTTCCTCGTTAATCATTATCGGAAGGCCGCCTTTTTGTGGGATGTACTTGCCCTGTGTAACTGTTGTGATGGCATTAACAAACATCGGCAATTTCTCCCCGCGTTTTGCTACGTCCTCACTGGTCGTTTTAAACGCTGCCGCTGTGTAGGCTTTTCCGATTGCTACGTCAACGCTGATCCATTCCACGTTATCCATTCTGTGCAAAGCAACTAGATGACCACCTTCATCCACAACTGCGAACGTCATTTTCAGCCCTTTTTCTGTTGCTGTAGTTTCTGCTTCACTTATTAACATTTTTGCCAAATCCAAAGTAAGTATATTGCTCAAATTCCGTAGCTCCTTTGTAGTGATTTATTCAACTTTTTAGTGGTGAGGTATACATGCGTTTACCTATTGCTTTTATTTATCCCGCAGCCACCATTCACCCCAGACTACAAATACTATGATGACCACTAGGATGACCCCGATATACCAGTCCGGGACATGCATCCAGCCATAACTCATCTATGTCCCTCCAAGTCTTAAATTATAAACAGAGACCAAATCATTGTTCTGATTCGGTCTCATGTAAGTTAAATACTAATATCGCGTTTCTGGAAGTATGCGAAAGTTACCGCCATAAATATTATATAGTATACACAAAGTATAAGCAGTGAGATGGTTGGGGTAACACCTCCAAGAATTGTATCTTGCGTTGCGTAAATTGTTAAATCCAAATGCGGGAAAATCAAGAACTTTACCCATTCGAATTTTTCCGCCAACACAATAATTATTCCTCCAAGTGTTGATGAAACAAATAGCACAAATATACCAAATCCTACTGCTAGCGCCTGACTTTTGAAAAGCGTCGACAGCATAAATGATATAGTAATGATGATAATCAAGCTTGGCAAATAATACACCAGTTTCCATAAGAACTGACTTCCTACAGTGGCTATTTTTTCGCCTTCAAGCCCTGGTTCCAATATTTTAGCACTGAAGTCCCCGGTTTCAAACATTAACACTCCCAAAATATAACCGACAGCTATTACGGTGATCAGAAGAACCAGGGAGTAGGCTACTAAAGCAATATACTTTGATAGTAAAATAATCCATCGCGGATGTGGTCTGATCAATAGTTGCTTAATAGTTCCAGCCGAAAACTCCGAAGAAACAATCGCACTGCTGACAATTACAGAGAAAAGTGTAACCAGCATTGTTACACCAATTACGATTTCATTCATATAATCCCAGTTTGTATATGCATTTGGATTAATATCTTCATCCAAAAGCATTTGATTACGCGCAATTTCCTCTTTTATAAATCCTTGTGCATCATTTGGAGCCTTTTCAAGCTCAGTTTGCAATCTATTAATCTCTGTTTTTGTTTGTTCCCGCCAGTTTTCACTCGGTTCATCTGTTACACTCTGCTGAATAAGTCCAGCGCCAATCAGGGCAACTACTACAACAAGTATATAGATCCAATTTGCTTTTTTGTGGAATATCTTGCCTACTTCATTCTTAATTAATGAAAGCATTATCTTCCACCTCCTGCTTGTCTTTACCAGTTAATTCTAAAAATCTGTCCTCAAGGGTGGTAGCCTTGACACTAATCCGGTATACATCGATACCATTCTCTACTAAAACTCTATTTATCTTAGCGGTGGTTTCCTTGTCTACTGTTAAGGAAATTTGCTCGTCAGTTGATTCGGTTATCTCCGCTCCAGTCGCATGCTGCTTTAAAAGTTCCATTGCCTTTGCTGGATCACTGACTTCAAAGGTGACAGCCTGCAATAGCTCTTCCTGATTATTTAACAAGTCAATCGACGAGATATGTACTAAACTTCCATCTTCTATAATTGCAAATCTGTCACACATCAATTGCATTTCAGATAACAAATGGGATGAAACCAATACTGAAATACCTTCTTTCGTCAGTGAACGAAGATAATTTCGAAACTCTCGGATTCCCTGAGGGTCTAGTCCATTGGTCGGCTCATCGAGAACAAGCAGCGATGGTTCGTGAAGTAACGCTTGGGCCACCCCAAGTCGTTGCCGCATTCCCAGTGAATAAGTTTTAACTTTTTGTTTAACTGCTTTTTCAAGTCCAACTAATCGAATAACTTCTTCAATCTTCTTTTCGGAAATCTCGTTAGTTGCCATATTTGCATAATGTTTCAGATTTTTATATCCGCTCATATACTTGTAAAATTCCGGATTTTCTACAATTGCCCCCATTTCACTCATCGATTCCTTAAAATGCGTGTCCAAATTGTACCCATTAACAATGACACTGCCATCTGTACGTCCAATCAGACTCATAATCATGCGGATTATCGTTGTCTTCCCGGCACCGTTTGGGCCAAGCAACCCGAAGATTTCACCTTTCTCTATTGAGAAGCTAACATCTTTAACGATCACTTTGTTTTTTATGTTCTTTGTCAAAGATTTAACTTCCAGTGCTTTTTCTGCCATTTCGCATGCTCCCTCTTCTCCTTCTTAATCAAAACAACAACAGTATATCATAATTAACGAAGATTATTTGGAAAATTTATCAAATTTTATATTAAGTTTCTTTTAGGATCGTCCCATTTAATTATGTATCTTGGTTTAACTAGCAAGAATGTAAAACTATTATTCCTCCCAAATCCTTTCTACACTATCTAACTCTTCTCCATTAAAAATCAATTTGTATATGTCAGGTTTTGAAGTGCTTTTCCAAAAATCAAACCCAAAGTTATCATTGAAGAAATTCATAATGATAGTCATTATGTTTCCATGTGTTCCAATCACAATGTTTTCACCTTTATGGACACGCAACAATTTCATAATTAAGGGAATCGACCGATTTTGGGCCTGTTTAGTTGTTTCTCCATTTTCCAGGCAAAAGTTTTTATCCTTGAAGGACCATTCAATGGCTTTATCTATTTCGTCTTCAGATAGCTCAAACTCAAGTCCTTTTATCGCCCGCTCCCTTAACTCCTCATATTGGTGAACAGGCAACCCTTTAGCTTTAGCCAATCCCTCTACAGTTTGCACCGCTCGCTTATATGGACTGGAGACGATATAATCAATATCCCTTTTTATTAATATATCCATAACTTTGTTGGCAGCTGTTAGCCCTTCAGAAGATAAAGGCCTGGTGCTTTCTTCTCCAAGAACAAATGGTGATTTGGCGTGCCGTACCATATATATGACAGTTTTCAATTTAACTCCCCCTTTTCTATTTTGAACCCTTATACCCTTTAAAAGATCTTGCTATCTCGAAAATTTTCTCTTTCGGAATGGGCTCCTTTTTGTGTGTCTCTTTACCTACCATGAGGTACAAACTGAATGTTGTACCGCTGTCTTCCCATGTAAAGATCTGGGTCCTCCCGTTAAAATGATACAAACCTCTCAAACCATCCCCGATATCTATGAGCTCATCTTCAGAATATCCGTGATTGGCTTGTATTGGATTAAATGTTGAACTACTTTGGTCTATCTCCAAAATCTTAATGGGAGTATCATTGGAAACATAACGTGTTTTAATCATCTTGAATTTAGGCTCATCCCTTTTATAAACAGGTTCCCCGTCTTTTAACTCGAATGGCCCTCTATTTTCAATAGTTAATGAGGTTTCCTTAACATCGAATGGAACATAGGTGGGAAACTGAATTGTCCGGTTATACCCTTCCAACTTATCACTTTCGTTAATTTCCTTTTCACCCACAAATCCAGATGACTGAGAACAGGCACTTAACATCACAAAAATAAACACTAACATTATAAGTTGTTTAGGCATATCCAGATTCCCCCCTTTTTAATGAAATAACACTGCTACTTGTTTCTTAAAATCACGGACTGAAAATGAAATTCTCCACCAACTACTTCTTTAGGGACAACGTTGAAATATTCAATAATGAAAAACTTTGCCAATAATGCTTTAAGAGAATCATCTTCAAAAAAGGAAAAAAATCGTTTTGGGGAATAAGCATCGTCTTCCCAAATTCCTTCTTGATTTCTCCCGCCATACACTCCGAAATAGAAAAGCCCTGATGTTTTAAGAACGCGCGTTAATTCTTTCAGTACATCGCTTATCTCATTTTTCGGAACGTGGAGGAGGCAGTTTAATGCCCAGATAGAGTCAAAATGGTTATCGGGAAATCCCAATTCAGCAAAATTCATAACTTCAGCCTGCAGTCCTTTTTTCCCGCACAATCTAATCATCTCAGCCGAAATATCAGTGCTGAAAGTGTTGAGACCCTGCTCTTTGAAGTACAGGCTATCCTTCCCAGTTCCCGCTCCGATTTCCAGTAAGCTATCAACTTTCTCTTTCTTTAAATACCCCAGAAAAACTTCACGCTCTTTTGCCTTCCAGCTCTGTATTTCGTGGCCGTCTCTTTCAATCGCCTTTTCGTTATATGAATCCTTAATTTTTTGTTCGAATGACTTATCCAATGCGACTCCTCCTCGGCCTACACCGCTACCCGGAATTAGGCTTTATATAGAAATCCAAAAGTTAATTTTTTATTACTTTACTTCCATAATAACTCTCTCAATTTGATTAAAATGATGCCGGTCATGCTCAGCTAACCCGTTCAAATAATCATACAAAGAAAGGGTAGTTGTTCCAATCGTAAACTTCCTCTCCCAGTCTTTATCCGGAATTTCTGTTATTACTTCACAAAGCCTCTCTCTAGCTGTTATAAACCTTTTAATGGTCTTATGTTTAACTTCCGCTCTGCTTAATTCCGCAGATTCCGCATTTATCTTATCACTATCCGGTACTTTCGGTAATTCAGTAATCGAAAATAAATATGGCAACCGTTTATGAACAATAAATTCATCCCAAAACTGGAAGTGGCCAACTATTTCTGCAATCGTCCATTTTCCTTTCTCGATTGGCGTCCTCCATTCTTCTTCACTAAGTACAAGTAGTGAATTGACGAAGTCCAGGGATTTAACCTGATGCTGCAGGATTTCTTCTTTATACTTATTCACTTAATCACCTCGTTATATGGTTGACTCTTTGCTTTTGGTAAATGAACGGATAAACAAAATTCCAGCAAATACGGCTAACAACATGTGGGACCGGGGGATCAAAAACAAGCTAACTATGAAACTCTTAATAGGGGGTTCAGAAATGCCGAACCATCGTGACCAATAACCCACTGGAATAAAGACTAAAAACATTAACACAACTGAGGGAATAAATACTTTCCAGTTATACCTGAATTCCCTTCTAAACACTTTGGCAAGCGATTTCCATTCAGTAAGAACACCAAACAAAAATGCCCATAATGAAATTCTAAAAATCAAAATAAACCTTTCTTCTATTACCTTTTGATGTGCTATCTGCAGAGCATAGCAGTCTTTAACTATTAGATACAACAACCCTATCATGCATAAAATCAGCAAAAGACCGAACAGGATTTTTTTCCTATTGATAAGTTCTCCCCTCCATCCAAATTGTTGGAGATACCTTTATTTCTTATCCCTCTTATGGATTCCAATTAAAAAAATAAATAAAATAATTTCCATAAATAAAATTAGCCACAAAAAAGGATGGATGCTCCCTATAACGGTATTACTATAACCGCTATTCAACTTAACATAGTGTCCCCACATCACCATCGCAAGTAATTGGGTACATACCGCGAGGGTCATCCATGAAATCATCTTAATCACGTAAACCGCTCCTTTCACGACATAACAAGGGTTTGTTTTGTATGTGTCCATATGAAAAGAATTAAATAGACTAAAGACATCAGCAGTGAAAATGTGGCGTAATTGAGGTTGAACATGATGTTGGCGCCGAATAAAGGAGTAGTGAAGATTAAATAAAAAGGGTATTGAATGGAAGCAACTATGTCTAAGATCCCATTACCAATCAGATGACTCTCAAATGTCTTGATAACAAAAACAATAATACCTGAGACCGCTCCCCCAATCAGAAACAAACTCAGCAACTTATTTTTCTTTCGCATAGATAGTAACAGCACAATCAAGAAAACAGCAGTCATCAGCATGTTAAGGGTCGTTGCGTGTGAATCCGGGTGCTTTATTGCGGGCATAAAGTTAACCACAAACGCCACCAGATAAGTGCCAATCAACAACAACAATAATGGATACTTCATTTCCGTCCTCCTCAGGTTTTATTTATTCTATTTGTTCTTAATTTCTTCCAAAAGGGAGATAACTTTTTCGTTCTGCTTAATTATGGTGTTATTTTGGGCTCTTAGTTTTGTAAAGTCATAAAGGTATACTAGTAAGATTATTATTACAAGAGCAGTTATCATTCTATTTTTTACCTCCCTGCCTGGTAGGGATTAATAAACGCTATCTTTCCAATTCAATATACTCTCTTAATAACTTCCATTGACCAGATTCTTCCCGCCAGATAAACATACACTGGGCAGTATACGGTTCACCATTTATAAGATTTGTTTCCTTGCCCAAAATCAGAATTTCTTTCCCCTTATTTCGTTCGGTGATGGAAAAAGGTTCGAAGCTTTTTTTGGCATTATCCATTTGTTTTAGAGAGCTCGTAATATCGTAGTCATAATAATAAGGATCAGGTTCATTAATATCCGAGTTTGCCCAATATCCTACGAAATCCCGGGACATGTATTCTCTGATTCCATCGCTGTTTTTTGTGATTAGCCCCTTGTTCCAGGCATCAAAATAATCTTTTAGTACATCGTCAATATTCCGCATTAAATCCTCTCTCCTTTAATTAAAAGTTACCAATGACCCCACCTATAACCAATAAGACTATAGCGGCCAGTATACAATAACCAATAATTCGTATTGGTAGGGGCAGTCGCCCTCCCATTCCAGCCGAGGGTCCACCTTCAACTTTCTGAAAGTGATCAATCGCATCATTGAACGGTTTTTCGTGTTCTTCGTTGTTATCGTACATTTTTTATCCCCTCCCTCTTTGTCAGGTGAGATTGAGTAGGTTTCCCATCAACAGTACAAAAAGAGTAAACAGCGATAGTCCCAGCGTTAATACTACAGTAACGATACTTCTACCCATCGCTTTCCAACCATCTATTCCCGCACAACCCGCCAGTCCAGTAAAGAATGTAAGAACCGAAAACACCAGCACCATATACAGCGGATGAAAGCCTGCCAGTTCAAAGAATAAATTCCGGATTCCATTGACAAAAGTCAGCAGAAAGAATAAAAGAATGCAAATAAAAGAAGCAATGAAAGAAGATATATTTAGATTCTTTCCCATGTGTCCTCCCCTGGTTTAATTATGTATTATCAGATCAGCATGTTCTTTTGGATGTTGTTTATTAAGGTAGTAATCTTCGGCCATCCAATATCTATTTCGGAATTTATCCATATGTTGTTTAACCTTCTTACTTTCACGGTTAAACCGAGACTCACGGTCTGCATCCATAAAAATAATGTAATCGTAAACGTCTTGCCATTCTTCCCGTTGAAGAAAAACCCCTTCAATTATTATCACAGCGGTTTTCGGTAAAGTTACAGTCTGTGCAATGTGTCCCTCTGTTTTGGGATTGTATTTTGGCAGGTAAAATTCGTTTGAAGTTTTAAGTTTATTGAAGAAGTTCTCTTTCAGCCATGTTACTTCCCATTGCAACTGGTAATATTCATACCATGCTTCATAGCCGGTATTGTATCGTTTATTTCGATTTGTGATATAGTCATCGATATGGAAAACATGTACCGGTATGCTTTTCTCTTGTAGTAATTTTTGCATTTTTATTGTGAGGGTTGTTTTTCCGGAGCGACTCAGACCATCGACGGCAACTATTTTCTTTTCTCCTGATTTAGGTTTAGGTAATCTATCCCTTATAATATCTAAGTTATTCATGCAGTACTTCCTCTTTATTCAGAAGGTTTGTAATTAAAACTGGGATGGCATCGTATATGTAATCAACCATATTTTTAATTTCATTCAAATACTTGCCATCCTGATCCGGCGGCGGTATCACAATGGATGTGTCCCTGTTCTCATAGATTTCATTAAACGTATGTATTTTCCTACCGTATGTAGAAAGAATATAATCCTTATGTTCCTTGCCCATCCCGATGAGAAAATCATATTGGGGTATATATTCTTCTTTAAAGGCGGTTCTTTTATAGGAGGAGGTATCCACACCAAGTTCTTTCATTCGGTCAAAATGAATATCACTATAAATCGATAAATCACTTTCTGCACGAAACCCTGCGGAATCGACTTCCATGTTATCCATATTATTTTTACTTATATAATGTTTGGCACATAATTCTGCCGTGACACTTCTCGTGAAATTATCGGTACACAAAAACAGCAGCTTCATAGATTCCTCCCCCCAATTTTCCCGGGATTTTTGCTCATGCCTGTCGATTAAAAGTTTTCTTTTTCAAAGATTGAAAAATCACTATTACCAATCCAACAACCAATAAACTAAATAAGAAAAGCATGGTATTACCGGTACCCACAAATGGAAGGAAACCAGTGAGCAGAGCAATTATTCCTACAAAAAATAAACCCTTAACCAATAGGAATCCTCCTTCATGCATGAAATCGCTTTATATACTGTTGACCTTAATATTAACATATAATTCCAAACTGGTGCGCAAGGAATTATAATTATCTGATATTTACGAGCAACAAACAGGAGAATCTTCCTTTTCTCCTGTGTTAAAAATTATAAATTCTGTTTACTTTTGAGATACTTCTCATATGCCTATTCGACAGTATTAACTGGTCCTTCCGTTATACTTGATATTCTGTTATGTATTATCATGGATCAGGTACAGCCCCAAAAGAGCGCCCCGACTAAACACCAAATGCAAAAATAGCTCCTGGTATGCCCATGGTAAATAGGACTGACCCCAATACTTTAGCCAGAAGAATAGACGTGAATAACTTCATAGTGATTCCCTTTTATCATTTAAGTATCTTAGCCTCTTAGCCGCAACATTCCTCTACTTCCTCAAACTTTTCCTTATTCACCCAGACCTCTTGTGTTCCGTCCTCACCTTCTTTGATAATATAATCAATATTTGCCTTGTTAAGACGAAAAACCAGATTCTGAGTTTTATCTTTCCAATATTCATAATCAGCAGTTGGTTGATTCGAACAACCTATTAAAAAGATTATTAAGGCTAGTCCAACAAAGGTTCGTATCATAAGGATGCCTCCAACTTTCATTAATTAACTATCTTTTTTCCAATACCCTGGTGGGCGTCTCCTTATTCCCTTGGTATGTAAGACAACTTACAAAGACTCTATTTTTTTATAAGACACTAATCTACTGTAGAAGTATTCCTACTGTTTAATATCCTTAATACTTATCTATTGTCACACCTAATACAGAGGCTCTTATAATTTCCATTCCCTGGAATCTCGCTAACTCTTTTGGAGTTCCACTTATAACTGCCCCGCTGATAGTAATGTCGGTGGGATATTCAGTATAGGGGTGTTCTGCTGAAACACTAAACCCATAGGCATCTTCGCCCCGCTTTAGCTTCCATTTATCTTCTTCCCACTTACTATCCAGTCTTTCCATTTCTTCGGGACTCTTTCTATTAACCCACAACCAATCCACATTCTTAACTCCTAATGTGTCACCCAATTTACTAAGTGTCACTGGTTTCTTGAATGAAAGAGCTACTTCAATCAGTTTGTTCTCTTCAAGACCGATAGCTATACTTAATTCTTGGGATAAATAATCATAATCAATAGTTGGATAATAAAAATCAATATAACGTTCATTATTCAACTCGTTATATCGAATCACCCTTTTTTCATTTGCTCCAATGCTATAGGATTCAGACATCCCGCTGCCACGATCAATAATCTCTACATCACCTATCGCAGGGATTTTAGTCATTGAAGTGTCCCAAACAATTCGTCTGTCTCCAATTTCTTTAAATATTGTTTTCTTAGCCATTACACTAAATATATCGTGATTGTAGCGTATCTTGCTGCTAGTAATCCCAGCTCCTTGGCTCAAGCCATTTTTTTTCATGGATTGTATCGTTTTCTGATCCAGCTCCTCAAGTTTATTACTTATCAGATATTGTGTTCCCAGATGAATAAAGATAATGAGCCCAGTAGCTGTAATGCAGGTAATAATGATATATAAAAGAATTTGCTTCCACTTTGATCTCCTTGTTGTCTTTTTAAAAGAAGGACTGGTGGTAAAGTCTATTTCATTTCTTGGGGATAAATCCTTTTTATCGCTCATTATTTGCCTCCTTATAAAACTTCAATAACTTCTTTCTAGCGCGGAATAAGTTGGTTTTCACCGAACTGAGACTAATGCCTAGTAACTTGGAAATCTCGTCATAAGAAAGTTCAGATTCATATTTTAGTAATAACAGTTCCCTATACCTGGGTCTTAACCTGGAAAGCAACATATAAAGTTCGTCTCTCTGCTCTTTTGCGAGCATAATCATTTCTGGAAATTCATCTGAGCTGCTCTCGCTCAGATTCTCATCTATACTCAATATGTATTTTTTATTTTTCCGGCATTGATCATAGTAATAATTCAGTGCCACCCTAATTAGCCAACTCCTTATCTTGGAGGAGCGTATGGAATCTGAAAATCTTAAATACTTAAATGCTGTTTCTTGAACAGCATCTTCAGCATCTCTTTCCGGCACTCCTTTTTTTACAAGGTATCGGAAAGCAATATTAAGTTCATCATTAAGTTCATCATCTTTACTGCGTTTGTCCACTGCCCCTCCCCCTATGTTCAAAAGACGTATATATCGAAAAAAAGTTAACAAAGGAAACTTGGTTTTCCATAAAAAAACCGCATCTCCAAGTAACGATGCAGTTTTCTCGTCTATTCTCTACTAGTCAGTATATAACTTATTCATAACCAAATCTTTCCCGTTATACAAAAGCAAATTTGGTCTTTGGAATGCGTTCTCGTTCACAAACCCAAGTATGTGGAATGTATACCCTTGCTCCGGCATTTCGTTTACTACGTGAAAATCTCCGATGGTTATGTGATAGCTGTCTGCAGTGGTAATGGTGGTGTTTCCATATACAATTACATAGTTCTTGCTCGACGAATGTTCCAGTCTGAATGTTGAAAGCACTTTACGGGCAGTATCAATATGTTGAATTCTATAAATATCATTCAATAAAGTTTTTTTATAAACGGCAATGCCTGGTCGATTGTCTGCACTGTATAACACGATCCTATTATCATCCACTTGCTTATGGCCGATAATTTCCAGATTTGCAACTGGGTTAGCCCGCTTATCGAAGACGCCTATTAAATTTTCTTCTATGTTTTTTGCGGAAGTAAGCTCTGGAACAGTATCATAAAGCCAGGCACCGATCATTACTAGTGCCAAAAACAGCATCATCACATACGAGACCCTTAATGAATATTTCTCTCTCGCTAATTCCCTCATCCCCCCGCCCCCCCTTATACTATCTGTACGGCAATACTAACATATTTTTCCATTAAAAAGAGAATCTAAATTTAATTATCTAATTAAAAAGCTCCCATCCATTGGATAAGAGCGTTTTTCTTTCGATTTATAACTGTTCTTCATATGTCTTTCGGTAACCATAAAACGGACGGTATCCCTGTTCCTTATAGTATGTCTGCGAAGAACTGGTGGCGAGCATCTCCATTCTCGTGGAAGGATACTGATCGTGGACAAAGCGCAGTAGTTTTTTACCGATACCTAGCCCCCGATATTTTTTATCTACCATCAACTCAGCAATATACAGGGTGATTCTGGTGTCAGTAAGCCCTCGCACACAAGCAATTACGTCACCATCCGCGTTTTCCACCGAGAAAGCAACGGTTGAATTGTTCCAGGCTTCTTTGGTGTCTTCATTCTTTTCAACCAGATTGCTCCAGCCCTCCGCACTGTTCATTTCCTGAATCTGGCGAAAATCCTCTTCCCGATACCGACGAACAAATACGTTTTCAGCATTTTTTAAAATAAATTTCATAATTATTTCTCCTAGCGTGAATTTTTGTTGTTAAATAAAAATGAAACATGAAAAAAGATTAATGATGCAATTACCCCATATGTCAAATACGCGGGCAATTGATTTGCTATCAAATTAAGCTCGTTTTCAATGAAGGCAAGGATTAGAATTTCTTTGATTAGTTATTCCTTCCAGTTGACTCTCAATCTACGAATGTACTGGGATAATGATATAACTCAACAAAATAATAATAATTGGTCAGCAAAAAAGTACCACTATCCTTATTCCTCTACAGAATCTAAAGCAACCTGTTTATGGGTGTTATTATTTTTCATTAAGTTTTTTTCAAGCCGACTTACTTTTTTAAACAAAGTAATTATCGCCACAACAATAGCTATTGGAATTCCCCATGTCAAAACAATCCCTAGAATCATTCCCATAATTGTAGATGTATCCAATTAATTTTTCCTCGCTTTATTCTTTTCCATACTGTGTAAAATTGAACCGGCAATAGCGGCGAAAAGATCACCGATTAACGTTAGAAGCACGGCCATGAAATCCCCTCTTTCTGGAAATTATCTTGCTAATTTGAATTTTACCATATGCAGGGAATGTTTAGTATGAGTAATTGTTTATTTGTAACTATGTAGTGGAAGCAAAGTTGGAATTATTAGTTGTTATCATCATAACTCTAGCCCCTTAATCACCGTATATTGAAATTCTGGTTAGTAAACCTTAAATCTGGTGATCATATATCCTTCACAATTAACGACCAGGGAGTAACCATGGATAAATATAATAGACCGCTGACAATTCAAGAGCGTTTTGCGGAATATAATATTGATGAACATAAAAAAGAAATAAAAGAACAAATGATGGAAATCGATACTGGATATGAAATCGGAGAGGAAGAAACAGATTGAACTTTAAACAAGGTGATATTATCCGATTGGACTTTAACCCTCAAAAAGGATATAAGCAACGGAGCACCAGCCCCGCAGTAGTAGTCAGCAATAACTTTTTCAACAAACTTAGCTCATTAGCTCTTGTTTGCCCGATTTTCAACACTTCCACTGATTTCCCACTCAATGTTAGTCTTGCAGAAGATTTAATTACTACAGGTTCCATCCTATGCCAACATATAAAGTCACTCGATTTGAAAGCCCGAAATGTCTCCTTTGTCGAAAAGCTTCCTGATAATCAATTGCAAGAAGTATTGGATATAATTAATAGCCAGCTTAAACCTAACTAAAGATTTAAGTGACTTATTCGTTTCCTGTTATTTTTCTCTATTTTTCAGGCAACCTAAGCGCAGGAGGTGAAGGTTATGCTAGATAGAGAAGATAGTGTGGACCCTGGCAGACAGGACCCGCATTTTGACGGTAAACGGGAAGGTGTTTATTCTGACCCGGCTGGAAAACAATTCGGCGTACGTTCTGACGCTAAAGAAAAGAAAAATCCGTATAATGTTACAAAGTTAAAGAAAGATCCTGAAATGGAACGGTTTAAGCGGACATTAGAATAATGATTAGCCCGGTCCCCTCCACATTCACGGGGCCGGACTTTTTCCTGCATTCATATAAGCGTCCGTGATTTTTTAGCGAACAGTTCAAGATTATCAATGCAAAAACGGCCATCATGCTAGATGGCCGCTGCTCGTAATTATCCCTGTTTCTGACTTTCGTCAAGGTTGATCGGGATGTAATTTTCATTTACAATGTCGCCCTGTGGCGTTCGGTCGTACAGCGTAAGCACAGGAACCTGCTTGCCTCCCTGCATCTCCGTTGTGACCTTTACTTCAACGGTAAAGTCGGCCCAGCCGTTTACTTTATCGCCGAGTTTCAGCTTGGTTTCCTTCTTCAATAGGGTCTTCCCTTGTTCAAGTTTATAATAGACCGTGTCGTCAGTCGCCTGGGCTTCGCCTTTAATTGTCGCAATCCCGTCAGCAACCTGAACATCCACATTACGGAATTTCACCGATGCCTGTTCTGTTTCTTCAGTTGCCTGCTCGATACTGGTCTCTTCTTCGTCGCTGCAAGCAGTCAACACAACAGCTGCAAGCAACAGTATCAATATTTTTTTCATGCTAATTGTCCCCTTACACTATTAATGGTCACGCCGGAAAAACCCGAAAATACCGGTTGTCTGCACGATGTTGGTGAAGGCATTAGGATCAATCTCGCCAATAATCCGCTCTAGGTCATAGAGCTCATAACGGGTGACAACCAGATACATCATGTTCTTATCTTCCTTGGTGTACGCACCTTTTGCCGGCAGGATAGTAATACCCCGTACCATTGTATCATGGATTGCTTTCTGCAGCTCATCAGCCTTACGTGTAATAATCATAGCAGTAACTTTCTCGTGACGAGTGTGCAGTGCATCAATCACCCGGGTAGTTACATAGAGTGTCAACAGTGTGTACAACGCGTTTTCAGGTTCGTAAAGTATACCGGCCATTGCGATGATTATTGCATTCAGCAACAGGAAATAAGAACCGATTGGTCGGTCCTTCATCCGGGATAATACCATGGCTACGATATCCATACCACCTGTCGATGCACCATGTTTCAAGGTGATACCAACGCCCGTTCCAGCAATAACCCCACCGAATACTGCGTTTAAGATAATGTCCTCGGAAAACGACATGATTGGAATCAGTTCCAGGAATATAGTCGTACCCACAACAGAAATTACACTATAAACCGTAAAGCCTTTTCCAACTTTATACCAGCCCAGTATGGCAACCGGGATGTTCAGTATGAATAACAGAATACCAGTACTGACACCTATTCCCAAAAAGTCGTTGAATACGCTGGCAGTCAGCTGGGCTGCCCCGGTAAAACCGCTCGCGTATACATTGGCGCTAATCAGGAAGAAATTCAGTGATAATGCGTTTAGTAGTGCTCCGAATATTACGATGATAATTCGTCGTGCTTCAAATAAAAACATACGTACCTCCTAGCCGTTCACTATGATTATATATATCACTATTTTCACAATTGAATTATATATAAACAAAGTCAACCATATTTTCCCTCAAAATGCTTTGACTAACCCTGTCTATAGCTATAAACTTAAATAAAAGTAAAAAGAAGAGGGTGACGAAATGACTGTTAAAATTATGACAGATTCCGCCAGTGATTTGTCAAAGGAACATTATAACGAATTTGACATCGAAATGGTATCATTAACGGTTCATCTGGACGAAAAAGAATATGCTGATGGTAAGGAGATTCAGCCAAAGACCATATATGACGCGATGCGTGAGGGAAAAAGCCCGAAAACATCCCAGGTGTCACCGGAATCCTTCAAGAGCGTGTTCACTTCCTATGCCGAATCAAAACAGCCCCTTGTTTACATCGCACTTTCATCCGAACTATCTGGGACATATCAAACCGCGAAAATGATGGAACAAGAAGTAAAAGAAACTTATCCGGATGCACAGCTTCAAGTTATTGATACTAAATGTGCGTCACTCGGGTATGGTCTTGTCGTACTACGTGCAGCCGAACTTGCAAAAAATGGAGCAAGCTTCGAAGAAATCGTTGAAATGGCAAAATACCACGCAAACCACATGGAGCATATTTTCACAGTTGATGATTTGGAATATCTTTATCGTGGGGGCCGGGTCAGCAAAACGGCCGCATTCGTTGGCACCCTGCTGAAAATCAAGCCGATTTTACATGTTGAGGATGGCAAACTTGTCCCTCTTGAGAAAATCAGGGGGTCCAAAAAGCTGTTGAACCGCATGCTTGAACTAATGGAAGAACGAGGAACCGATTTCAGTAACCAGCGTATTGGAATCAGTCATGCTGATAACCTGGAGACAGCTGAAAAGCTTGCAACGATGATTAAGGAGAAATTCGGCACAGAAAACATTGTGATCGAGATGGTCGGTTCGGCAATTGGAGCTCATGCCGGGCCGGGAACCCTTGCACTATTCTTTTTAAATAGCGATTATAAATAATTTTAAAGGTGCTGATTCGGACTTCGCGGGTTGGCACCTTTCCGGTTTATAAAAGAACTTTGAAGGAGCGGATAGTATGCCAGTAATTAAAGCTTTTGTTTTCGACGTATATGGAACACTATTTGACGTGCATTCCGTAATAGAAAAATGCGAGGAATATTTTCCGGAGAAAGGTGAGTCCATCAGTAAGACATGGCGGGAAAAACAAATTCAATATTCCAATCTTAGGCAGATCATGAACAACTATGAAACATTTTTCACTATTACAAAGGACGCCTTACACTATGCAATTAAAGCACATGACCGAGAATTTGATGATGATTCAGAAAGAGCGTTGCTCGGTGAATACTTCAAGCTTGCTCCCTACCCCGAGGTCAAAGAAGTGCTGGAAAAATTGGATGGGAAAATGCTTGCTGTTTTCTCAAACGGCTCACATGATATGCTTGACCCGCTAATTGACCAGTCTGAACTCACAGGCATGTTTGATAATGTAATCAGTGTCGACGAAGTCAAACAGTACAAACCAGCAGTAGCCTCGTATAACCATGCTGCAAAAACGCTTGGAGTAACCCCGGATGAAGCTCTTTTCATGTCATCCAATGGGTGGGATATTTCCGGCGCGAAGAACTATGGATTTAATACGGCATGGATTAACCGGAACAACCTCCCTGTTGAGGAGCTGAATCTCGAGCCAAACGCCATTTATGGCGACTTGGCCGGAATATTGGAATGGGTGTAGAACCCCCTGGTAATACCAGCATTTATTTTTTCGTAATGATTTTGTAACATTTTCCATCGTCTACCGTCTAATTAGTCAAAGACGTTAAAAACACTGAGGTGACAATACTATGAAGAAAACGTATTGGCTGATCATTGCGGCGGGACTGCTGGTTATTTCTGCAGCTGCAGCATTCTTTCTTTCCAATGAAACGACAGCAACTATTCCATCTAAATCAAGTTACGCGCCGTCATTTAAGGACTGGACTATTCACTTTTCTGAAAAGATGAATCCGGATACGTTTACGGAAAAAACGGTACGGGTGGAAAATCGGGATGGCGAACAGATTGATGTAACGCTTGATTGGAATGAGGAGCAGACGATCCTGACGCTACGGGCACCGGAAAAAGGATATACGCTTAACCAATCCTATAAAATAACGGTGTCAAATAATGTAGAAACGGCATCAGGTCAACAGCTTAAAAAGGATTTCTCACACTCTTTCACTGCAGTCGCCGAACTGCCAAACATCAAGGATAAAGAACAGCTCGTGACCCTGCTATCGGAGCGGATGGAACAGCGCCAACAGATGTTTACCGAGCAAAGTGAAGGTACAGCAGAAAGTTCAGATGGCGATGCTGCGATGGATACTGCCAGCAGTAGTAATGAACAGAAAAGCTCCAAAACAAACGTACAGGTCAATGGCATTGATGAGGGGGACATTATTAAGACTGACGGCAAGTATGTATATTTTTCCCGGGAATCAGATGTGGTGATTACCAGCGCGGAAGGGAATAACAGTAGCGTGCTAAGCACCATTTCTTATGAGAACTTTCACCCGGCTGAGATTTATCTTCATAAAGATTTACTGGTGATGATTGGCCATACTTCCAAACCAATCAGAGAACCACGAATAGCTGATGAGCCCGGCTCAGCCGAGAAAACAAGCTTGCCGGTGCACAGCACTCAGACCACCGCCCTTATTTACGATGTGTCCGACCGGAATAATCCCAAAAAGGTTCGGGAGGTGTCCTTTGAGGGATCACTGAATTCTTCACGTTTGATGGATGGTCAGCTTTACTTGATTGCTAACCAGCATCCTCCCTACCATATTTTACGGGACGACTCCCAGAATACATTGAAAAAGACGGAGTTGCGGCCGTATATATTCGATACAGTAGAGGGAACCAAAGGCCGGCCGCTTGATTTCGATTCCATGTTCTTTTTTCCGGAAAGCCAAGAGGAAAGCTTTTTGATGCTCGGTTCCATTGATTTGGATAACCTCAAGAAACGCGCCAACATTCAGGCGTACCTAGGTGCTTCCAATCAGATTTATATGTCCGAGAATCATCTTTATATCGCTGTCCACCAATACAACTATAAAAAGAGAGACACAAATGGAGCCGCAGATATCGCGATTGCTATGCCACCAGCCAATACAGAAATAAGTCAGTTTAAAATTGATAAAGGTAAAATCACCTTTAATGCGTCCACCGTGGTACCAGGCTCACTGATTAATCAGTTTGCAATGGATGAGCGTGACGGAATCTTCCGTGTCGCTACTACGAAAGGAAATATGTGGCGGGGCGAAGAGCCATCGACCAATAATCTCTATACGTTCGATATGCAAATGAACCCGGTTGGGTCGCTTGAAGGATTAGCTGAAAATGAGCGGATATACAGTGTACGATTTATGGATAATGTTGCCTATATGGTAACGTTCAGGCAGGTCGATCCCTTATTTGTTATCGACCTAAAAGACCCAGCTAAACCAACAGTTCTTGGCAAGCTGAAAATTCCAGGGTTCAGCAATTACCTGCATCCGCTTGATGAAAATCATGTAATCGGGTTTGGTCAGAACACTAAGCTCGTTGAGTCAAAACACAGTAAGGAACCCCAAGTACGAATGGATGGGCTGAAAATATCTGTGTTCGATGTTAGTAATCCGGTAAACCCGGTTGAAAAGTATAGTGAGATAATCGGCCAAGGGCATTCTATGAGTGAAATTAATCATGACCACAACGTTCTGTATGAGCATCCCGAGAATAATATTTATGGGTTCCCTGCTACCTTGTTCGAATCAAAAATAGTCCAGCAAGGCGATGCAACTTTTGAGGATCAAAAATTTGTTTACGAAGGAGCCTTCCTTTACAACATTACACCTGAAAAGGGAATTAAGCTGAAAGACACGATTACACACCAGGAGAATATGAACATTGATTATCCGGACTGGGCCTCGCAGGTGAAGCGCATGGTATCAGTCGGGAACACGCTCTACACCTTCTCGCTGAACCAGATGAAAGTATACGACCTGTCGTCGGAAAAAGTTATAAAGACGGTTGACCTCCCTGAGCTTAAGGAGAGGTTCTAAATGCGCAGACTGATTGAAGGCAGTATCATCGCCCTGATTTTTATCGGGGCGGTACTGTTTTTAATGCCAGCTATAACTGACCCAAAACCTCCGTTGCCAACCATAGTGGCGGATGGTGAGATTGATATTCCTGTATCACAAGGGTCCTATTGCTGGAGCGGATTGTTGAGCAGCAAGTGTGTTGATATGGTCTCCGCCGAAGAAATTTCAGGTCCACCGGTAAGTGTGCCACCTGAAGCAGTGTTGTTCATTGGCTTTGATAAGGAACCTTTGAATGGTTCACTTGGTGTGCAGCTTATCAAGAATAGATTTGATAAATCAGTCCCTGTTTCTGGTGGAAAGATAATAGCACCTGCTGAGAAAGGTAAGTATATCTATATGGTTCACGCAAACTGGGAGGAAGGCAGCTCCAGTTATGCTTTTCAAGTAAAGGTTGAATAACTAATAATAAAGCCTTAACGAAATAATTTCAGCAGTAACAAAGCAATCCCGCTCAGAAATGAATCTGAGCGGGATTTGTTCAATAACCAGTTGTATTCTAGATTATACTCCCTTGTATGCTTTTTGTAATTCTGCAATATTAAATTTTTTCATATTAAGAAAAGCCTTCGTTACACGTGCATTTTGCTCCGCTGTGCCGTTGCTTATCATGTCGTAAAGCTCGGTCGGCACAATTTGCCAAGATACTCCAAACTTATCTTTCAGCCAGCCGCATTGCTCAGCGTTAACAACAGAAGTAAGCTTTTCCCAGTAGTAATCGATTCCTTCTTGTGTATCGCACTGCACCATAAACGAGATTGCTTCGTTGAAATTAAAATTATGTTCCTGAGCGCTGTCCATTGCGACAAACCACTGGGTCTCAAGCATGAAATCAGAGAACATGATTGTTCCTTCTTTATCAGGTTCCATTCCTTGAGGATATCGAGCGATATGGCCCAGTTTTGAATCCTTAAAAACTGAGGTATAAAAATTAACCGCTTCTTCCGCATTCCCACATTGATCACCGACAAATAAAAGCGACGGCACGATTGCAGGTCGTTCTTCTCCTTCTGGATTGGTAAGAATCAGTTGCCATGACAGACCAAACTTATCCTGAATCCATCCATATCGCTCACTGAACGGATATTTAGCCAATGGCATTAATACCGTTCCACCCTCAGAGAATTTGTTCCATACCTCATTTATTTTCTCTTCAGCATTTTTTTCTCGTGATGGATCAAAATTAACCATGAACGACACTGATGGATTGAATTTGAACAATGGGCCTCCATTGATTGCCTTAAACTCCTGCCCCCAAATCTCAAAAGAAACTAAATCGCTATCGCCTGATGGTGTATCCTGAATGGTGGTAACATTTGTAACTTCAGATTCAGGGAATATAGAAGCATAAAAATCTGCTGCCTCTTTTGCCTCCTTATCAAACCATAAGTTTGGAACAATTTTTTGTGGCATACTTTTCCTCCTTCGTATTTTTTGTACGAAAAAATGGTAATAATAATCCCGTGGTGAAATTTGATGAAATCATCTTAGAAGAAGGACTTCTAAAATAGTTATGTATTCTCCGTTATACTATTAGACGTTTATATTACTATACCGTTTCATCTTTTTATATCCTGCTCTCTTTGTTTCATTGAGGTATGGATATAACTCGGTTAATACTTCGAAAAATATGCTTGAACCAAAAAAGAAGCATTAATCTATAAGTGATTAACGCCTCTAATTATTGTGAGAGAAAGCTAGTTGTCTATTTCATCGCAAAGTTCTTCCCATTTCCCTTCAAGTTCTTCTTTTTCTCGATATAACTCTTGTAATTGCTCTAGGTCATCTATCTCAAGCAGCTTCTCATCCAACGCTGTGATTTTGTCTTCAAGTGACAGTAGACTTTCTTCCAAATTCACGTAAGTCCTCTGCTTATTTTTCATATTAATTTTTGGTCGTGAAGGTACTTCTTTCTTTTTATTCTCGGCCGCCTGAATCGCTTTTTCCCTTAATTCATTCATCTTTTGTCTGGCCCAGTTATAGTCCCCCTCAAAGTGGTGAACTTGCCTGGACTCAATCCAGTAAATCTTATCAAAAAGTTTATTTAGAAAATAACGGTCATGCGAAACAGCCAACATGGTACCCTGAAAGTCCTCGAGGGCTTCTTCAAGAACCTCCCTGGATTCAATATCGAGATGATTAGTCGGTTCATCGAGAATTAGCACATTTATGTCCTGATACATCAATTGAGCAAGCCTTAACCGCATCCTTTCCCCCCCACTAAGCTGAGAAACTTTTTGAAAGACCGCATATCCATAAAACATAAATCTAGCTAAAATATGCCTAGCTTCCCCTTCTGAAACATTTACTTCACTTCTGAAAGTTTCAATTACGGTTTCATCTTCAATATCCGAAAATATATTTTGCGATAAATAACCGATTTTGACATTACTTCCAACCCGTATCTCACCATGATCAGCTTCAACTTGTTGAAGAATCATTTTGATCAGCGTAGATTTCCCTGTTCCGTTTTCCCCAATAATAGCTGCCCGGTCCTGATAGAAAACCTGCATGTTCACTTCCTCAAATAGCAGCTTGGCGCCAAACCACTTTGAAACGTCGGTCAGCATTATAACGTCTTTTCCACTTCGCTCCGATTCTTCCATTTCCAAATTCATTTTCTTCCGATTCAGTACCGGCCGACGGAGTTTTTCCATCCTTTCCAAAGCCCGCTCCATATTTCTTGCCCGCCGATGAAGATCAGCATTGGGCGGAGTGGCTCTGTTCGCCCAATCCCTCAATCGTTTAATGGCTTCTTTCATCTTCTTTATCTTCTTCTGTTGTTCCTCATACGCCTGGAATTCCCGTAAAAGCTTTTCTTCTTTTTCTTTCACAAATCCAGAAAAGTTTGTATGGTAGGTGGCCACTTCCCCGTCCTCTAAGTCGATTACCTTATTAACTACCTCGTCGAGAAAATAACGATCGTGTGAAATTACAAGAACGGTTCCGCTATATTCCTTTAGAAAATTACCAAGCCACTCAACTGCCATTAGATCAAGATGGTTTGTCGGTTCATCCAGGAGCAGCAAGTCTGGCTGTGTAAGCAGCATCAAACCCAGCCCCACCTTTGTCTTTTCTCCTCCACTTAGTTTGGCGAATGGCTGGTCAAGCAAATGGTGAATATTCAGGCCATGTACAATTTTATCGATATTGGCCTCTATTTCATATCCACCGCCAATTGTATATTGATCCTGCAAAACACCATACTCAGCGATGAGCTTATTTAATTGATCGGCGTTTGGTTCCACCGCCATGTCAGTCTCCAGCTGTTTCATTTTCCCTTCCATTTTCAATAAGGCGTCAAACGCTGTACTTAAAACTTCTCTCGTAGTGGTTTCATCGTGAAAGTCTGGAGTTTGTTTAAGATACCCAATAGCAGCCCCCTTTTTCCAGTGTATTTTTCCTGAATCTGGTGTTTCTTCCCCTGCAAGTAAGCGAATTAACGTTGTTTTTCCACTACCGTTCCGACCAACCAGGCCAATCCGCTCTTTTTCTTTAATTTCAAATGATATATCTTCAATAATCGTGTTTCCCCCGTACATCTTCGCTACTTTATTTACGCTGCATACAATCATATTTCTTCCTCCTTGAATAAATAAAAAACCATGAGAAGACATACCTTCCCATGGTTGCAAAGAAAAAAGGAGAGCATGAAAATGCTCTCCTTTCAACCGTCCTTTATGTGGGTTAAGAGATGTTTTCACTGTTTTAGATTGCTATTGAGTTGCTGGAAAAGGGCATACGTGTCCCGTTAGCAACTGCAACAGCAAATTTTGCACGGCAAAAATAAAGGAAGTCCATCCAACATCCGCGCACTAAAACAGCTTGATTCAACATCTCTTACCCCACCTCCGTTCATCTAAAGTTATATATATTTTATTACTGAACGGAGGAATATTCAAGGGGTTTCTTTTAAAAAGTCAGAAAAGCGTGATTCAGCTGAAAACCCTATTTTTTCTTTTCGTCTTCCAGCTGTTCATATTGCAGCGGATATTCGCGTTTTTCTTCCTGTACGGAAATCCATTGGAAAGTGGTAAACTCATCCAATGACCACTCACCGCCAAAACGGCCAAGTCCTGAATTCTTCTCTCCACCAAAGGCAACCAGCGGCTCATCATTTACGCTTTGATCGTTAATATGAACCATTCCTGTTTCCATACGCTGAGCGAATTTCATTCCACGCTCATACTTACCAGCATGGACAGAACCACTTAGACCAAATTCTGTATCATTGGCGACACGAAGAGCTTCTTCTTCGCTCTCTACTGGAATAATGGTTACTACCGGACCAAACATCTCATTTTTAGCTGTGGACATATCGTTTGTTCCTTTTAAAACATATGGTGTCATTACATTTCCGTCAACTGAACCTTCAAGCAGTACTTCTGCTCCTTCTTCTTTTGCTTTATCGATTTCACCAAGAATGCGCTCTACAGCTCCTTGATTAATAAGCGGTCCAATTAATGTTTCTTTATCATTTGGATCGCCAACTTTTATTTTCTTGGCTGCCTCGACGTATCGCTTTGTAAATTCATCAGCAACATCTTTTTGAACGATTATCCGGTTGATCGCCATACAGATTTGCCCACTGTGCATGTACTTTCCGAACAAAGCTCCTTCGATCGCCCGATCGATATTTGCATCATCCAGTACGATAAATGGATTGTTCCCCCCAAGCTCAAGTACTGACTTTTTAATCATCCGGCCGCAGATTTCACCGATGTGCTTTCCGGCATTAGTTGAACCAGTAAAAGAAATCATACGGGGAATTTCATGTTCGACAAATGCATCCCCAACCTCATCGAGTTCAGGTATTACTACATTTAAGATCCCTTCCGGAACGCCAGCCTCTTCAAAAATCTTTGCAATAACTGTTCCGCCAGATATCGCTGTTTGCGTATCAGGTTTTAGAACCACCGCATTTCCAGTGGCAATCGCAGGTGCGACCGACCGCATTGCTAGATACATCGGAAAGTTAAACGGTCCAATTACACCTACAACCCCGAGTGGTTTCCGATATATGTTATTTTGTTTTTCCGGAACAACGGAGGGAACCATTATACCGCCCATTTCAAAAGGAAAAGTGGAAGCGTGCCGTGTAATGCTGATACAGAAATCGACTTCCACGTTAGCTTTGATATACGTGGAACCTGCATCTTCAATCAACAGCTGGACAATTTCCTCACGACGCTCTTCCATAATCTGGACTGCCTTTTCAAGAATCCTTGAGCGTTCGAACGCGTTGACTTCAGCCCAGTTTTTCTGGGCTTCTGCTGCTGTTTTATATGCTTCATCAATATCGTCGGTCCCAGCTCCCTGGATTTTTGTAATGCTTTCTTGCGTATATGGATTTGTCAGATCAATCTCAGTTTTACCCGTCCCTTTTCTCCACTGTCCTCCGATATATTGCTGATTTACCCCTGTATATTTACTCATTTGGAATAACCCCTTTCGCACAATTCATGATGTTCTCCCTTTTCTTTTCCACCTTTCATCTAAATAAAACGTAGGTAGCGTTTTAAAGAAGGTTGGATGTTTTTTTAAAATTTTAATTGAAAAAATCTTCTAATGTCTAGCATTTCAAAGACCCCCCTTGCATATATTCCACTAAGGACAGCCTTAACAGAACTATATGAAGGAGGGTTCACATGAGTATATACGACCTAATTAACGATTACGAAACTGAACGGAAGCAGGCTCCAGAATCAATCAACGCTATCCTGGATTTCTACCAAAAAAAATACATTTCAGGCGACATCGACATAACCGAGTATCGCGCTGTCTATCACTACTTGCACCGGCAGGGCGCAATTTCAGCACACGAGTATGCATGAATACGGATGAACGAGATACCACAATTGTATATTCTAAATTAAAAGAAGCTCATGGAGATGAGCTTCTTTTGATTATAGTGTGAAAGGGGCAATTGCTTGTTACCTGCCTTTATGTCTTTTATATGTATTCTTTTTAATGGGTTCCATTTAAAGTATTTTCATTAATCTGTCCATGCTTACGCCTGCCATGTGCCCTACTCCCTAATAAAAGCGTAAATAGCTGCGTAGCCGAAACGATTACCAGTAATGTTAATAAAGATTCAATCGATCCAAATGTCAACAGAATTCCACCAATCCAAGGGCCAAGCATATACGCAGAATTCCCTCCCATGCTTACTACAGAAAAATAAGTCGCTTTCAAATGATCCGGAGCCGCTTTTGCGATAATCCCCTGCATCTTCGGCACCATGATCAGTTCGCCAACTGTTATGATGGCAAAAGACATAAACCAAACCCACACTGTATGGTTGAAAATCAAAATGGTATAACCAGTTATATCGAGGACACACCCTATGGCTAATATCAGCTTTACATTGACCCGATCGATAAACTGCGCAACAACAGGCTGCATAACCACTATAATCGTCATTATCATTGATAGAAGAATACCGAACAGCTGTACACCGTTTTCAAACGAATCGCTGAAAAATTGTGCAATATTGGAATCCTGTTGTGCCTCGGTAAAAAAAATTAAAAAATAGCTGATTGTCATCCAAACGAGGACTCCATTTTTGATCAACTGACGGAACACACTCTCCTTTGGATGTGTACCGTCCTGTTCTTCTGTCGTTTTCTGGGCGGGCGAATTTTTCCCTTTTGCTTTAAAGACACTCGCCATGGTAACGGCGATACCAATCAGAACAGCGGAAAATAATAGAATTGGATAACCTGAAGTCCCCGCCCCAAGAATACTTACGCCGATGAGCGGTCCTATTACTCCTCCAAGATTGGTACCCCAGTAACTGTAGCTGAATACTTTTTCAATATGCTCCTCAGGGGTTTCGAGGGAGAGAATTGCATTGCTCGAGGAGTTGAAAATAGCCCAGCCGACTCCTGCAATAGCTGCACATACACCTATCACATAATAATTACTCGATGCCACGTATCCTATTAAACTTATAGCTGGAATAATTAACGCAAACGGGAAAATGCGATGAACCCCGATCTTATCGCCAAGACGACCGCCCCATATACTGAACAGCATTGAGGATAGTGGGGATATTCCTATTAAAATTCCAACTTCTGCTGGTGTCATATTAAATTTATCGCTAAAATAAATTGCCATAAATGGCATAACCATGAACCTTGTTGTTACGAATACAAGATTCGCCGCCAGGAGGGCCCACACTACACCAGGCAGCTGTATGTACGCAGTCTTGATTTTCAAGGTTAACCTTTTCATTGTTCTGAATCACTTGGTGTATTTTTAAAAAATGGCTCCCCCAACTTAAAACCGAATGTAGCTACATAATACCAATCGCTATCTTCCGCATTATCCTTCATTTCATTTAACTCACTTAACAGGCTGTGGTATTTCTTTACCCACTTCCTAAACTTTTCCTCAGTAGTCCTCACTTCTAGCTGGGCATTAATATTACTCCACTGGGCAGGATCTGTACCCTTGTTTTTAAATGAGTCTATTGGTGCCCCATATACTCGCTGTTTTGCTCTGTCAATAGAGGTAAGGGTCATTTGTCTATCGCTTTCACCAGTCTCAGTCTCACTTGGGAGAAGGTCATTGTTAGGTATATAACTTCGTGCAACAGCTTCATAAATTTTTTCGTTCATATTACCTTTTTGTATTTCACCAACAAAATAAATTAATCCGTTCTTTTCAAGGCTCTTTAAATGGTAATGAACTTTTGATCTCGGTATATTTAAGTATCGAGATAATTGTTGTCCTGAATATGGTTTTTCAATAAGCAAGTGTAGGATTTTAACTCTTAATGGATCACTTAAAGACTTTAACTGTTCTAACTCATTAATATAAAATACATTTTGTCGCATATAGTCAACCTTTCTTTACCAGTCAGTTTTATTTGACTACATTATAAGTCTACATTAGTTTTGTTGTCAATTAAATTTGACAATAAATTAATGTATCTCCTAGGGTTGGAACCATATGGAGGTAATATTCTATTTATTCCGCTCCTGTTGTTTAGTGATTCTGTATGTTTCCGATCACTTAATACATCATTTATCAATCTCGCAAACAAATTGCACGTACGCTTTCCGAAACAGATCTTCCTCTTCCAAAAAAGGATAATGATTACTATGCTCGAACACTACCAATCTCGAGTTTGGAATCAGCTCGCTCATTTCCTCCGAATACGTGAGGGGACACTGAACGTCATTTCGTCCGCACATAATTAACGTTGGAGCAAATGACAGTCCTAGCTTTCGTGTCACATCATAAACCTGCAGTTCTCGGCTGAAAAAATTCATACGGATCGCAGACATGCCTTTATTGATTTCCTTGTTAAAATAATCATGATACCGCGCTGGGTCCGTTAGTGAGAATTTCGTCCGCTCAATTTTAAACTGCCTCCGTTCCTCATCCTCTAAATCAGCCCGCTTCAGCAGTTCATTCAGCTCCTGCATTCGCTCGAAATCTGGGTGGGCTTCGTTATAGATACAATCCTCCGAAAAGGTCATATATTCCCGGGCGGCCGCTCCAACAATTACATTGAATGTTAGACTCCGAGAATAGTAGATTCCATAAATAACACCGAGCATTCCACCGGTCGAGTGGCCAGCGATTCCCCAACGCGGGAAGCCCAATTCTTTTCGTACTGCTTCGAGATCAAAGACTGTTTCCAGCATACTCAGCTGGTAGGGTTCGGCTGCACCAGCCGAACCACCAGCCTCACGTGGGTTTACCAGAAATACTTGATTCGTCTCACAGAACATATCGGCAAAATAATCCCCAGTCTCGTTAAACTCCGAATAATGATGCGTAACACACACCGGAGTTCCCTCGCCTTTCACAAAAACTTCAAACTTCCCGCGTAGAGTGTTAACCATTTTTCTTTTCCATTTGCCCACAAAATCTCTCCTAACCCAGGTAGTCTTCCACTGATTCGAGGTTTACCTTCCCACTATCCTTGATAAACTGCTGGAGCACATGCAGATGACCTGCACCATACAGTACAAAAATGCGATCATCGGATGAGTCGGCCAGTTCCATCAGGTTTTTATAAATAAGCATATTCCGGTAATACCAATACTGCGCGGCCCACATCGCTCCCCCAGGTTCTTTTTCACTACCTACCAGGGCAAGCTGCATATAAAAACGATGATTCTCAAGTATAGCTTCCTGTTTGTTCAGATGAAGCAAGTATTCCCCAATTGAATGTGTGTTAAAGTATTCCTGAGATTTTTTCATCACCTTCTCAATCTCTTCTACAGTCTCTGAAAAAACCTCCGAATTGTTTTTCGTTGCCCACTCTTCCATATCGGGAACACCTTCCACCGCCTGATTCCAGTCCACTGCATGTAATTCTTCAAGCCCCATTTCCTTTCCGAGCCTGAACCCTATTTGATGCCGTTCGTTAGCAGTTAATTTGAAATCACCTGCAAGATAGGAATGAAAATCATTATTCAAGGAGTCTTGATTTTCCGTTAATACTTCCAGAGCTATCTTAGTTGGGTGAAACATCTTAACTGCCTCGACCACATTAATAATTTCTTCCTGCCTTTGATACGAGAGTAAATCACTTGTATGAGTCATGAACATGTCACCATTATCTGGGTTATCAAAGTGGTTAGTTCCAAGCAATAAAAGAGTCGGTTTAGCCATCAAAAACCTCTCCTTTCTCCTCCTAAAAATTCCTCATCGCCCAAGTTTCCTCTTAATTTCTCTAACTTCTTTCCAATACGCTTCTTTATTCCCGATTTCTCCGTCCAAGCCAAGAAGTTCGGCTAGCCGGATTTCCAGTTGCTCACGTTCATTTTTCCATTCCTGTCCAGCGGTGTCCACCCTTTTTTCCAAATGTTCAACAAAGTCATCATATGATCCTCGGTAATCGACCACTTTATCACCGTTCAGAAAAATAATACGGTTGGCGAATTTTTTTACAAAATAGCGGTCATGCGATACTGCAATCATGGCGCCAGGGTATGACTGGATAACATCCTCGACAGTTTCCCGGGTATCCACATCAAGGAAGTTCGTCGGTTCATCGAGCACCAGCAAATTAGCTTCACTAAAATAAAGTTTTATGAACGCGGCACGACATTTTTCCCCCATGCTTAACTCTCCAATCCGTTTATGAACGGCATCTCGCCGGAACAGAAAGGATCCCAGTATTGTCCGTGCCTCGGTCTGCGTCATATCCGGAAGCGACAGCAAGCTTTCAAGCAGGGTCTTCCCCTTATTCAACACACCGAGCTCCTGATCAAAATAACCGATTCTGGTCTGAGGGTTTAGCTGAACCGCTCCTTCATCAGGAACCAAGTCACCAATCAGCAGTTTCAGCAACGTGGATTTACCGGCACCATTGGGTCCTATAATTGCAATTCGGTCTTCCCGGTCTACCGTGAAGTTTAAATCACAGAACAGTTTTTCCTCCTGAAATGAAAAATTCAGGCCATCTACCCTGACCAGCGTCCTTGCCGAGAATCCACCAGCGTCCAGGCTCATATTAATTCGCTTATCCTTCGCAGGTTTTTTTGCCCCTTCATTCTCCAGGCGCGCCAACTCAGATTCTTTTGCCTTATAGCGGGAGATGTTTTTCTTGGCTTTGGCACGCAAAAAGTCATCCGTTCCAGCAGCACCATGTGCCTTATGGAACCACTGTTCATAACGACGAATGGTCTCTTTCAGCTCTTTTTTCTTTTTTACATATTTTCGGTAATTCCGCTCCTGGGTCCTGGCTTCAACTTCCTTCTGTTCTTTATAGTCAGAATAACCACCTGTGTAACGAGTACATCCTTCGCGGGTTAGCTCATATATTGCATCAGCTGTTTTATCAAGAAAATACCGGTCGTGCGAAACATACAATAGAGCACCGTGGTATTGCCGTATCCATTCCTCAAGCCACTCAATCGTTTCTTTATCAAGGTGATTGGTCGGTTCGTCCATGATTATCATTTTTGGCTCCTTAAGCAGGACACCTGCCAGTTGGACCTTCGTTTTCTGGCCACCGCTTAATGAATGGAACGGCTGGCTCCATATCCCAGCATTCAGTCCTAGGCGGGATAGCGTTGTTTCTGCCGTGACTTCCAACTCATAACCACCCAGTTCAGTAAATCGCGCAAATGCTTTCTCATACGCCGCCATCCCCGCTTCACCCTGCAAATCAGCCAGTGCACGGTCCATCGCTTTTTTGGCAGTAAACCAATCGGCAAAGAAACCCAGCACGAAATCCTTTGCCGAATGGTCTCCATCTACCGCAGGAGACTGATCAAGCCATCCCCACTCATGGCCCGGGATCACCCGGTGAATATCCCCGTCATCAAACAGCTCCTTTCCACTGAGCCCCTTCAGTAATGTGGTTTTACCAATTCCATTGCGTCCGTAAAGCGCAATATGTTCCCCTTCGTTAACTTCCAAGCTAATATTCTCAAACAATGTTTCACCGTTTATTTCTTTTCGCAGATTCTGCGCTTTTAATATATGCATAAAATCACCCCTCATTTTTGTACACAAAAAAATCACAGACGTCTGCCTGCAATTTTATCCTGATAGGAGTGTAAAGAGATGACAAATAAACCTGCCATCCCACTTTCATAAGTTAGTTTTAATTAGTCACAATGATTTTTTACACACGTATCCCGCAAGCATCCACATAGGCAGACGCGCTGTTCACTTATTTATTTGATGAACGAGAACGTGTGATTTTTCATTGTCCTAATTAAAACCTCCTGCTTTTCCGTCGTTAAGTTAATTTTATTAAAGCATAACCGGTCACCTATTGCAACAGTGTTCTGATGATTGAATTATGGAGACGCGGGGAATGAATATTACATCTTAAATTTTCAGGAGGGTTAAAAATGACAGACGATAATAAACAACAGACACCACCAGCACAACATCAGGCGAAGCAGCCTGGTAAAGAGAATAAGATGCATCCTGAACCACAGTACATCAGTAAGGATTACAGTCCGGGCAACAAACTGGAAGGAAAAGTAGCCCTTATTACGGGTGGTGACAGCGGAATTGGCCGTGCAATCAGCCTTCATTATGCAAAAGAAGGTGCCGATGTTGCGATTATTTATCTGGACGAGCATGCGGATGCAAAGGACACAAAACAGCTCGTGGAAAAAGAAGGGCATAAGTGTCTCCTAATTGACGGGGACATACGAAATATATCATTTTGTGAAGCAGCTGTAACCGAAGTGCTCGAGAAATTCGGAAAGATCGATGTATTAGTGAATAATGCGGCGGAACAGCACCCGCAGGATGATTTTATGGATATTACAAAAGAACAACTGGAGCAGACCTTCGAGACCAATGTTTTCGGTATGTTCCATATGACAAAGGCTGCGCTACCTAACCTTAGAAAGGGAAGTGTGATTATCAATACATCTTCTGTCACAGCGTATCAGGGCAACCCTCAGCTGATTGACTATTCAGCAACGAAAGGCGCAATCACATCATTTACGCGCTCCCTGTCACAGTCACTGGTTGAAAAAGGAATCCGGGTAAACGCGGTAGCGCCTGGTCCGATCTGGACGCCGCTGATTCCGTCAACATTCAGCGCTGACAAGGTTGATGAATTTGGAGGTAACACACCAATGAAACGTCCGGGGCAGCCGGCAGAACTCGCACCGGCATATGTGTACCTGGCAAGCAGTGACTCCAGCTATGTATCCGGACAGATGATCCACGTGAATGGCGGAACTATTTTAAACGGATAAGAAAAGAAGAGGGCCTGGCATTAAACGCCAGCTTCCCTCTTCTTTTGCTTTCTGGTTAAATAAATTACTCCTGCTACAAACACTCCAAAAACTCCCAGCACTACTCCGATAAATCTCCAGTTCAGCCCGGTATCCTTCTGCACTACATAAACTTCGGCAGTTTGCCGTGCAAGGCCAATTTTGAATTCGCCTTTCTCATTCTCCCGTACGAGATTATCGCCAAGTAGCCCTTTCAGCTGCATACCGGATTCTATTCCATCAATTGAGATGGATTGTGACTGCTCGTCATTATTAATTGCAATGTAGATGGATTCATTTTCATACGTGCGTTTAAACAGGCTCATCGCCCCGCTTGAGCCAAGGAGTTCATAATTACCCTTCTGCAAAGCCGGGAACTGGGAACGCAACGCTGAAACCCGGTTGATATATTTCTTCAGGTCTTCATCCTGACTGTTAAACTGAACCAACTGCAGCGTGTTAGCCATTGGAATTTCAGACCCCTGGTAAATCATTGGTGTACCTGGTGCGGTATACAAATAAGTCAGTGCCAGCTTCCATGTGGTAAGTGGATTCAGTCCATTCACCAGCAACTTCTTTGTGAAACGTTCCGTATATTTGTTATCAATATAGTTGAGTCCCTCTTTTTTCCCGTTTTCAACCCATGTTTCATAGATGGTTGAGACAGGCGTTCCTGATTCGGAAAACACTTCTGCCATCGGCTCATATAAAGAGTTGTTCTCGACCGCATCAATTGTTGAAAAATCTGCAAGTCCCTTATTATAGGTTTCTGGTTCCAGAATATCAGCCAGTTGGAAAAACTCCGGATTCAGTTCGTCAATATGTGTTGTCAATTGCTCAAGGAAATCGGGATTCGTTTTGTCGGCCGCATGGAATCGGTAGCCATCAATATTGGCCTCCTTTATCCAGAAATCAGCAGCTTCGGTTAGAAAAGATTGGACCTCTGGATTGGTTTGATCAAGAACCACAACCTGTTCAAGCCATTGGTGTGACGCAACATCACTTTCTGGTTTTACCCAATCAGCTTTCGCCGGGTCATCCAGCATAGGGTGGGTTTCTGCCACATAGTTGGTCACAAACTCAAGAACGATTTTCATATCCCTTTCGTGTGCTTCTTTTACAAGCTTTTTCAAGTCTTCCATCGTTCCATATTGCGGGTCGACTTTATGGAGGTTCTCAATCCAGTAACCGTGAAAGCCACCTGGGGCGTTATCCATAATCGGAGACAGCACCAGCGTGGTGTACCCAAGCTCTTTCAATGTATCAAGTTTATCGGTAATCCCTTTTAGATCACCACCATGATACGCATTGGGATCATCGAGGTTCACCTGTTCCGTCTGTGATATATCCCCATTATTAAACCGGTCAACGAGGACATTGTATATAATCTGACTATGTATCGTCTCTGCTTTTTCCTGGGCAGCGGCAACAGGGCTCGTCAATCCTGCAGAAAGCACGATTACCAGAAGTATAAATAGGCGTTTCATGTATGTGCTCCTTCATTATTAGTATAGTAGCTCCTTTTCTATTATTAACTTTTGGCATTAATAGTCAATGAAACCACCAATATTGTCGTAAAACCTTCATATTTACGGCCTGTAAGCTAGTCTGAAAAATCGTAGTTCGTCGAGTACAAGTGAGCAAGTTTCGCTTCTGGATGAATATGAAGTTTGGCGCTGTTAACGGCAATTGGGCCTTCGTTAAATCCACCAGCGATTAACGGCAGCTTGTTTTTATAATTCGCGATGTCGCCAACCGCATATACCCCGGGGATGGATGTAGCCATTTCACCATCCACTACGATTGTGCTGTCTTTCATCTTCATGCCCCATTCGGCAATCGGACCAAGAGCAATTTCAAAGCCGTGATTCACAATCACCGCATCAATCTCAACTTCTTCCGTTTCACCGGTTTGCGTATTTTTTAATCCAGCAGTTTGTATTACGCCATTATTCCCTCTTAGGCGGTCAATTATATATGGAATTTTCACATGAACAGAGGAATTTTTCATTTGCGATACATTACTCTCAAGCCCCGGGAATTGAGTTTTCCGATAAACGAGGGTGACCTGATCAGCAATGGATTCCAGTTCATTCGCCCAGTCCACTGCTGAATTTCCTCCCCCGGAAATCAGTACGTGTTTCCCCCGGTAGCTCTCCAGCCGCCTAATCGTATAGTGAAGATTTTTTTCCTCAAACTGTTCAGCCTCAGGCAAATCCAGCTTTACCGACTTTAATGTACCAAACCCGGTTGCCAGAATGACGGTTCGTGTATAGTGCCTCGCACCATTGTCACTTGTCAGGATAAAAATGCCGTCCTCCGTTTTTTCAAGATGCTGGCACTGCTCCCCCAAAACTACTTCCGGATTGAAGGTCATTGCCTGCTCAATTAGCTGGTCGGTCAGTTTCTCGCCAGAAACAGAAGCAATTCCTCCGATATCACGGATTATTTTTTCCGGATAAAAATAGGGAACTTTACCACCAAGAAAGGGCAGAAATTCGATTATCTTGGTTTTCATCTCGCGCATTCCACTGTAAAAAGCGGTAAATAACCCGACAGGCCCTCCGCCAATAATAGTCACATCATATATTTCATGTTTACCGGGCATGGACTACCCCTCCCTGGATTAGTTGGTTTTTATTAAAAGATAGACGAAATACGGTGCACTGAGAATTGCTACGATAATTCCAACCGGTATCTGCGTTGGTGTCAGCAGGTTTTCTCCGATTGTGTCGGCCACCATCAACAATAGAGCGCCGATAAGTGCGGATATTGGAATAATATACTGGTTAAGCGGTCCGATCAGTTTTCTGGCAATATGCGGTACTACAAGTCCAAGAAACGCGATTGCTCCCCCTGCAGCCACACTTGCGCCAGCGAGCGCTACGGCGATTACCAGCAGTACCCGTCGTTCTTGTTCCACACTTGTCCCGAGCCCTGCCGCGACATCGTCACCCAGGTTAAGGACATTCAAAGCATTTGCACGCTGAAGCGCTAACGGAATCAGAATCAGAATCCATGGTAACAGCGCCAGCACGAACATCCAGCTCGCGTTCCAAATATCACCTGAAAGCCATACAGTTGCCTGCCGAAAGTCCTGCGGGTCCATTTTCAGCTGAAAAATAATCAAAGCTGCGCTGAACCCGGCGTTGACACCTATTCCGACGAGAATCAGCCGAATCGGATTTACACCATTCTTCCAGGCGAGTGTATAGATTAGAAATGCTGCAAACAACGCGCCAGCCAGCGCAAAAAATGGCATAGCGAATATAGAAAATACTGAATCAATCTGGTTTTGAAAAAAGAAGATAAATAACACAACAGCTAGCCCTGCCCCGGTATTGATTCCGAGAATCCCAGGGTCGGCCAGTTCATTTTGGGTGACTCCCTGCAGAATTGCGCCTGATACAGCGAGTCCTGCACCTATCAGAATTGCCAAAATGATTCCCGGCAATCGAAAGTCAAATAGTACAAGCTCTTGCCTATCCGTCCCCTGGCTAAATAGCGTTTTCACAACGTCAACAGGGGCTATCTGAATGACACCGGTACTTAATGTAACAAAAAACATAACGATAATCAGTACAACTAATAAGATCATAATTCCTGCAAAGCGACCGGTTTTCTTTTTATATGGTGTACGCATTATTTTGCACCCCCACTACTGCCGCGGGCCAGGTACAGGAAGAATGGCACCCCAATCAGAGATGTGATGGCACCGACCGGCGTTTCAAAAGGCGCATTCACAAGCCTGGAAACCACATCGGCGAGCACTAGTAAAAGCGCCCCAAAGACGGCCGAAGTAGGGATGATCCAGCTGTAGTTTGTACCGATAATAAAACGGGCCATATGTGGAATAATAAGACCGATAAATCCAACTACACCGGCGACCGATACTGCTGCACCGGTCAGTATAAGTACTGTTATAATACCGAAAACTTTGATGATGAGATTGTTTTGCCCCAGTCCAGTGGCAACCTCATCGCCCAGGTTCAAAACTGTAATCGACCGGGCAATCACTAGTGCGATGAACATACCAACTACACCTGATATAAGCAATAGTTGAACGGACATCCAATTGGCGCCTGCAAGTCCACCGGCAAGCCAGAACCCGAGTTGTTTTTCAAGTTGGAAGTGAAGGGCAATTACCGATGACAGCGAGCTGAGCATAGTTCCGATTGCTACCCCGGCAAGCGCCAGTTTTACTGGAGTTAAACCTCCGGAAGAAAAAGAGCCGACCATAAAAACAAGTGTGACGGCAATCCCCGCTCCGACAAATGATGCAAAAATCAGTCCGAGATTGGATGCAGCCGGAAAAAATGCCAGCATAATTACGAGTGCAAAAGACGCACCGTGGGTAACCCCCATAACCGATGGCGATGCGAGCGGATTACGTGTCATCCCCTGCATGATGGCACCTGAAACGGCGAGGAAACCACCTACCATTGCAGCTGAAAGTGCTCGGGGAATCCGCAGTTCCCGAATTACCTGATGCGACGTCAACTCGGGATTAAACGCCAAAACTGCCTGCCAGACTGTTGACAGGCTGATATCCGTCGCTCCATAAGCAACAGATAGCCCGATGGCAAATATCAGGCCAAACAGCGTGACTGCGTTTAACATTATTTTCCAAAAAGCAGATTTATGTATGATTGATAACATGATATTCTCCCACGTCTACAAATTAGTTCCCAACTTAAAAGTATAAGGCTTCCGGGAGTTGGCTGCAATCGTTTAAAGTTAATTGACAAATCAATTGAAAATGATTATCATTACCATCAGAAATATATTATAACATAAGAGGAGACATACATATGCACACACAAAAAAAGTTTATTATACTAGCTGGTGTTCTATTTAGTCTTATGCTTCTACTTGCTGCTTGTGGCGGTGAAAACGGAGGAACCGGCGATTCGGATTCAGGAGGTTCAGCTGAGGGCGACCAAAAAGCTGAAGTTACGGTTGACAGTAAAATGGGTGAAGTCACTCTGCCGACCGATGCTGAACGGATTATAGCCCCTTACCATGAAGACTCATTGCTTGCACTTGGTGTCAAACCGGTAGCGAAATGGGCAATCGGAAATAGTGTTCAAACTTATCTTGAAGATCAGCTTGGCGACCTTCCCAAGATAGAATGGAATATGCCTGTAGAACAGGTACTCAAACATAGTCCTGATTTGATTATCCTGGAACATGGCCTTGACAGTTATGAAGGCTCCTATGAAGACTATCAGCAAATCGCACCAACCTATGTGATGACCGAAGAAGTAACCAATGACTGGCGGAAACAGATTGAGGTATTCGGCAAAATCCTTGGGAAAGAAGATAAAGCCGATCAGGTCCTTAAAGAATATGAACAAAAAGTAACCGACGCGAAACAAAAACTGAACGATGCCATCGGTGATGAAACAGTAGCGGCAATCTGGGCGGTCGGCAACCAGTTCTTCCTGTTTGAGCAAAATCGTCATAGTGCTGAAGTTCTTTACAACGAGTTGGGCGTGAATACACCGGAACTTGTAAAAAGTCTTGGTGAAGCGCAGACTTCCTGGAACCCAATCTCGCTGGAAAAGCTATCTGAGCTAAAAGCTGACCATGTGTTCCTGCTGGCGAATAAAGGTGAACAAGGAATCGAAACGTTGAAAAACAGCTCTGTGTGGCAAAGCACACCAGCAGCCAAGAACGGTAATATTTACGTTGTGAATGACCCAAGTAACTGGACCAACAAAGGGCTTATCGCTTCTAAAGATACAATCAACGATTTGCTGGAATACCTGGTAAAATAATCTTTCTATAGTTATAATTGAATGAAACTCATAAATGGAGGCACTACTTCTAAAAATAGTGCCTCCTTTTTATATTGGCGAGCGATTATATGGGTAAGAGTGTTTTGATTCGGGCAGGAGGGTATTAATTCAGCGCCGGGGAGGTTTTTTCAGCGCTAAATTGTGAAATTCGGCTTTTTCCAGCGTTCAGGGGTGCTGATTCAGTGTTCATCCGTGTTTATCAGCGCGCCCGCGACATTATTCAGCGAAACACCCGTCTTCCATATAAAAAGGACCTTCCATCACGGGAAAGTCCTTTCGTGAGACAACCTATAGGAAGCCCAGCATAATGCTAGCCCTTCTTCTTAATCCCAATTACGCGGCCGGCTTCTTTCGGGTTTTCGTCCGGTGTATAGTTGGCAGCAAATTCTTTAACATTCTCAAATATATCATCGGGAAACGGTGCTGGCCTGCCTGTTGATTGGTCAATTCCCATCAGCATCTGTTCACTTGTTGCAGCACGTTTGCCGTCTTTTCCGTATAATTCCAGAAAGCCATGGATACGTTTAGCATCATAATCAAGTATCTGCATACGGACTTCAAATTCCTCATCGAGTTTCATTTCATCCAGATACAGGACATGTGTTTCCAATGTAAATATTGTATAGCTTTGCGCTTCACGGAATCCAGCGTCAATCCCAACAAGCTCCATAAACTTATCGACACCCAAGCTGAATGCTCGGACATAATCCGCATCGTTCATATGACCATTGTAATCGATCCATTCTTTTGGCACGCGATCTCGCAATATTACTTTTGAAGTACTCATCATTGTTTCCCCTTACCTTAAAGTTTTCCGTTCAAATTAGCGGCTGGCCAGTATTTTTCAAGCAGTCCCTGCAGCTCAATCAAAAACTGATCACGGCGTTTTTCTAGCTCGTCCATCTCAACGCCTTCTGTCTGGGCCTCACATCCGGTGATAACTTTTTCGGCGAGTTCATCGGATAATTCAGGTGCTTCCAATTTCGTCCACGGCAGTTTCAATGCTGGTCCGAATTGTTCCAACAGATGTCGCATTCCTGCTTTTCCTCCACCCATGTGCAGTGTGAGAAATGGTCCCATCAGCGCCCAGCGCAGTCCTGGTCCATAAACGATTGAAGCATCGATTTCTTCCGTAGTCGCAATACCATCGTTTACAATATGCAGCGACTCACGCCATATAGCCTCCATCAGACGATCGGCGATATGGCCTTCAATTTCTTCCCGGACAACGAGGGGTTTCATCTTCATCCCGTCATAAAATTCTCGTGCTTTTTCGATGAAACTACTATCGGTGGACTTACCACCAACCAGCTCCACTAAGGGCATTAAGTAAACCGGATTAAATGGATGCGCCACTATAACGCGTTCAGGGTGTTTGGCACAATCAGCCTGCAATACAGATGGCAGGATTCCTGATGTGCTGGATGCAATGACCGTATCTTCAGGAGCAAAATTATCGATATCCGATATAACTTTTCGCTTTAAATTTTCTCGCTCTGGTACGTTTTCCTGCACGAAACCTGCATCTTTGACTGCTTTCTCAAGATTTTCCTCAAAAAACAAATTATCCACCGATGCATTCTCCGATAAACCCATTTGCTCCATTGACGGCCATGCATGATTGACTGCTTCGCGCATTCTGCCTTCCGCTGCCGGATCAGGGTCAACCGCGGTCACCTTGTAGCCGTTTGCCAAGAATCGAGTGACCCAGCCATTACCAATCACCCCTGTGCCAACAACCGTAATATGTTTTATTCCTGCTGCGTTTCCTGCTGTCATATTACTCCGCCTTTCCATATGGGTTTCTGAGATTTAAATAGTCGCGTGCTTCAGCAGGTGTCATCATTTCTTTGCCTAGACTTTGAACGATTCCTACCGCTTTGTCCACTAGCTGTTCATTAGTAGCCAGTGTACCTTTTTTCAAATAAAGATTGTCTTCCAGACCAACACGAACATTTCCGCCCTGAAGTACCGATTGTGCCACCATCGGCATTTGCATTCTGCCGATACCAAATGCAGCCCAATTGGCATTCTCCGGGATACGGCTTTTCATGTAAGCTAGTGTTTCGGCATCTGCATCAGCTCCCCATGGAATACCGAGACAGAACTGGAATAATGGATCCCCGTCAATCAGTCCCTCTTGTGCCAATTGGTTAGCAAAACGGACATGACCTGTATCAAAGCACTCCAATTCAGGCTTCACTCCACTCTGCTGGATCAATTTCGCCTGGTCGCGCAACCAATCAGTAGGACTCACATAAAGCTGATTGCCAAAGTTGACACTGCCACAATCCAACGTACACATTTCTGGAAGCAACGCGCCAACCGGTTCATGTCGTTCTGCCGGGGGCTGCATATCTGTACCTTCTCCGCCGCGGGACGGATCTTCCTCACTTGGTACCCAATCACCGCCACCGCCGGATGTAATATTAATGATGACATCTGTTTCCGCTTCACGAATCCGCTCCACTATTTCTTTATATAGATTGACGTCATGGCTAAGTTTTCCGGTTTTCGGGTCACGCGCATGAACGTGGGCAATGGTTGCTCCTGCTCTAGCTGCCTTAATGGCCGAGTCTGCAATCTCTTTTGGGGTAACCGGCACATGTGGGCTTTTCTTTGTTGTTTCTCCTGCTCCAGTAACGGCACATGATAGTATAACTTTATTTTTCATCTTGGTTGATTCCTCCTGCATTGTTATCATTATTAATTGGTACGTGTTTGAATATCTCACCGCTATCGAAAAAGTCGATCAGACGACGAATCCAATCATAGTAATTCATCCACTCCCGAATCTCCACTAAAACTTCATTTATCAGCTGTTCGTCCTCTTTGGTCAGCTCCTGGTTGTTCTGTAAGGTTTCAAGCTGTGATTGCAGCTTCTGCTCAAAGTGACGGCTTCTGCTGATTGCTTTCTGCCAATTCGATGTGAACAAAGATACGAAGGTCTGATAATAATCCTGCTCCACCTGGTATAAATCTTTTCGAACGCCTTTTTTAAACGTTCGTTCTGCGATATTAAGATCAATCATTTCACGAACAACCTGACTCATCCTCGTCTTACTCATGCCCGTTTCAGCCGATAACTCGTCCAACGTCATGGGCTCCCGCTGCATGTAAATAATCCCCAAAACGCGACCGACACTTGTGGAAACACCAAAGTAGTTCATATTATCAGCTATTTTTTCAATAAACTGTGTTTTCACTTCCTCGATTTTACGTAGATTATTATCCATCATAATCCCCTTTTCATTAATCCTGGTGGAACTTTATCATAAAAAATCCAAACGTGAAAATCACAAATCCCCCCGCAAATTTATGTTTTTTCGAGTAAATTGAAGCATAACCCTAATAAACTTTATAAATATAAAAGTTTACAAACTTTATAAAGTTTACATACCTGCATTTTCCCCTTACTATGGAGAACGTTGCTTACTAAACGTCGATTACAATTCCCTATCCCCCATTCCCACTGAAATTTACATTTTCATTACTAAACAAAAAACATCAAAAGAAAGGATTGAATATATATGAAAACAAAACTGATTGATTGGCCTACTTTTATAGGCGCATTAATATTACTTCTAGGCGTGACTATCCCTCTGATACTATACCCCGTAAAAGGTGCTGAGATAGTTAACCTCGCAAATGATTTCATGACCGGTAATTTCGGTGTGTTTTACTTATTAGTTGGTCTGGCGGCATTCGCTTTCCTGATTTTTGTCTCCTTCAGTAAAAATGGACATGTTAAGCTAGGTAATAAAGACGCAGAAAAGGAATTCGGAACCTTTTCCTGGGCAGCGATGCTATTTGCAGCAGGAATAGGATCCAGCATTCTGTATTGGGGAATGATTGAGTGGGCTTACTATTATCAGGGACCACCATTTGCCATCACCCCGGGCTCTAAAGATGCCATTTCATGGGCTTCCGCATACGGTATATTCCATTGGGGCCCTATAGCGTGGGCAATTTATACGCTTCCAGCTTTACCGATTGCTTACTTCTATTATGTACGAAAAAAGCCGGTTTTAAAGATTAGTGAAGCAGTCCGTCCAGTTCTGGGCCGGTTTGTCGATGGCCCAATTGGTGTTATTATCGATGTATTATTTATGTTTGGGTTAATGGGAGGTGCTGGTACGACTCTTGCCTTAGGTACGCCGATGATTGCCGAGGGCGTGCATGACCTTACTGGTATTCCAATAACACTAGGATTAAAAGCAGGAATTATGCTTGTATGTACGCTGATTTTTGCTATAAGCGCCTATTCCGGCCTTAGAAAGGGTATCAAAATTCTAAGTGATATCAATCTGTGGCTCGCTATTTTTGTATTAGTATTTATCTTTGTCTTCGGTCCAACGCTGTTTATCAGCGAAACAACATTAACTAGTATCGGACTGATTATGGACAACTTTTTCAAGATGGCAACATGGCTCGAACCGTTTGGTAATCTGGCCGGTTTTACTGAAACAGGATTCCCTGAATCATGGACAATATTCTACTGGGCATGGTGGGTCGTTTATGCACCATTTGTAGGACTGTTTGTCGCACGGATTTCACGGGGACGGACCATCCGTGAAATGGTGCTTGGTACCATGATATACGGAACTCTTGGGTGTGTGTTGTTCTTTGGAATAATGGGTAATTTCGGACTTTACCTGCAACTTACCGGTCAGCTTGATGTTATCGGATTTATGAACCAATACGGAGCGCCAGCAGCTATCATTGAGATTTTGCATCAGTTGCCAATGGCTGACGTAATGGTTGCGCTGTTCACCATTCTTGCAGTTCTATTCCTGGCAACCACTTTCGATTCTTCATCGTATATTCTGGCTGCGGTCGTCCAAAAAGAAGTACAGAGCGAACCTATCCGTTGGAACCGACTCTTCTGGGCATTCACGTTATGTCTGCTGCCGCTTGTGCTAATGTTCGTAGGTGATTTGGAAACACTTCAGACTGCCAGTATTGTTGCCGGTTTCCCGGTAATTTTCATCATGTTTTTACTGGCATGGTCCTTTATGAAGGCATCAAATACAGATATTCATGAATCAAAGAACTATGAAGCACCTACCATCCATATAAACCGGCGTGAAAGATTGGGCAGGTTACGCGAAGATAAGGATGTAACAAAAGAGGATTCTACTAAATAGATAATGTAAGATACCAAAAAGGCTCGGGAGCACCGAGCCTTTTTAGTCTTTTTTATGGGATGGTTTCAAGTTTCATTCTCGATGAGCTTGTTTGGATAAGTTAGTACCTATCCTAACATTGATTGCCTTATCTATCACTTGCGCCTACAAGCAGAGTAACTTTTTCAGGATTTTTTAGAATTAAAAGGAATCTTCATATCCGCTCGCTTCATAAAGTTCCTTGGGGGACAACTTTGACCATTCTTCAATGGTGGTATTAGGATGACTTTCTACATAGTCGCGTACAATATGATAACCTACAATGTAGCCGAAATTGCTCGGAAAGCCTTTATCCCCTCCAAAAAGTACCGTATGTATTTTTTTGCGATCTGTTGAATGTAGTACGGATTTTGCCTTATTCCATAGCTTTTTTTCTTCATCGGCGTTCATATAGTTATATACTGCTGTCGGGGGTTGGCCATATAATAATGAAGCAAAATATTCTGCTTTTCCTTCAAATATGATATTGCCAAGTAAATCCCACTTATAATTCTCTGCGTATTTTGCTGACCAGGTACTGTGATGGTATTCATGAGCTATAGTGCTTTTTAAAAGGACTTCGCTATAAGACGAGGAATAAAAAATCGAAATTCTACCAGCACCTATACTTAACCCAACATAATTTGCTTTCTCCTGCGGCAGGATACAAACAATTGTATTAGGCCCTGGAAATTTATTAGAGGATGCCTTTAAAGCCTTAATAGTAAGATTCTCTATATTTGAGACGTTTAGCACTTTATTTTGGCTTTTTATCTTACCTAAGTTTGCGGGAGGGGAATAAACATAGTCCTCTACTAGTTGTGAAGATGCCCCACTAAAACATTGATTTTGAGTGTGATCCATCACTACTTTTTTCCACAACTTAAAGCGTTCGCTTTTGCTTTCAATGTCCTCTACCTTCTTCACATACTGATCAACCCATTCATAAGCAGAAATCACACGAAAAGTCTGTCCATTTTCATTTTCTGCGGTAGTCACGTACTTTTCACCATCTTCTTTATGGGCAGACGCTTCGTTGGTTGATTGTTCACTTGTCTTCGCGTATTTAGTACTTGGTTGAGTATGCTCACCATCCTTTGAACCAGAACTCTCACATCCCCCTATCCATAAGGTTGTTACCAAGAAAAAAATAATAGCTTTTTTCACGAAATCCCCCCATTTTTCCTACCTGTACTACGATTATATAAATGTAAAAGATTCAAAAATTATCCAATTATACTGCTATTCATCTTGGTCTTTCCTTTTCTATGTAGCCCGTTAAATATAAATAAATTAAATTACTATTGATACATTACCTTTCCATATACAAAAAAAGAGCACTAATCATTTTTTGATTAGTACCCCATAATTTTCCTCCCTCGTATGCGCGAGTTATTGCAAGGGAGAAGTTCTTCTACTATAAAACTTACGCAAAACCGAATCCTAACCGGCCAAAGCCTAGAATCAGTGTGAGGATAACCGCGATAGCCAGCTGAATCCACCAGCTTGTGGTTTTCTCTTCCCTTCCTGACTTCATGCTGATCATTTCCATGGCAAAAATAGCCCATATGCCAGCAAGTGCTTTGAAAATGGCCTCTCCCATTTGCGGACCACCAAAATATGCGGCCAGTAATGAACCACCGGAATACAATATCAATAAGTAATCAAGACGAAGTATCATTTGTGTAATTTTAGCGCCTTTTGCTTTGCCGGACTTATTCAATATTACCACTATGGCAAACAGAATAAATGCCAAGACCCATGCAGTGACATGGAGATGTGTATTCATCTTATGTTTTCCTCCTTCAATCCTTTATACATACCAAAACTATCATATCACGTTACCCAATCAAACTCATATGAATATTCCTTGAACTTTCCTCTAAAGAAAATTAGTATGAAAACTGTTATACTGAAGAGGTAGTGTGAAAATTTAAAATCGGAGGGATAGTATGGCACGAACTAGTCAACAAATTATCGACCAGACTCAGGAATATGGCGCTAAAAATTATCATCCTCTTCCTGTTGTTATTACAAAGGCCGAGGGTGTTTGGGTTGAAGATCCGGAGGGTAACCGCTATATGGATATGCTGAGTGCGTATTCAGCAGTGAACCAGGGTCATCGCCATCCTAAAATTATTGACGCACTGAAAACACAAGCTGACGCTGTAACACTGACCTCACGAGCATTCCACAGTGACCAACTTGGTCCATGGTATGAAAAAATCTGTAAACTAACCAACAAAGAAATGGCACTTCCAATGAATACTGGCGCAGAAGCCGTTGAAACTGCACTTAAAACAACACGCCGCTGGGCTTATGATGTGAAAGGCGTCCCGGAAGATAAGGCGGAGATCATTGTATGTGAAGGAAACTTCCACGGCCGGACACTGGCAGCCGTTTCTCTATCATCCGAAGCGGAATACCAGCGAGGATTCGGCCCATTGCTTCCTGGTATTAAAGTAATCCCTTATGGTGATATCGACGCGTTAAAAGAGGCTATTAACGATAACACTGCCGGCTTTATGTTTGAACCAATTCAGGGTGAAGCAGGTATTGTTATGCCGCCGGAAGGTTACCTGAAAGAAGCATATGATATTTGTGCAGAAAATAATGTCCTTTATATTGCTGATGAAATCCAAGCAGGGCTTGGCCGTACAGGTAAAATGTTTGCCTGCGACTGGGAAGATGTAACGCCAGATATTACTATCCTTGGTAAGGCACTTGGTGGTGGAGTATTCCCTATCTCCTGTATCGTAGCCAACAAAGATATTCTTGGGGTACTTAATCCAGGGTCTCACGGTTCAACTTTTGGAGGTAACCCGCTAGCATGCGCGATTTCACTTGCATCCCTTGAGGTTCTTGAGGAAGAAGAACTTGCAGAACGCTCACTTGAACTTGGGAATTATATGATGGGCGAGCTGCGTAAAATTAAAAATCCGCGCATTAAGGAAGTTCGTGGTAAAGGGTTGTTTATCGGTGTTGAACTTAGTGAACCAGCCCGTCCATATTGTGAAGAACTGAAGGAAAAAGGATTACTATGTAAAGAAACACATGAAAATGTAATCCGCTTCGCTCCTCCACTTGTTATTAAAAAAGAGGATCTAGAGTGGGCAGTTGGACATATTAAAGAAGTTTTGGAAGGTTAAACAAAAATGCAGACCAAATCTACGTTTCGATCTGGTCTGCGTTTTTTTCCCTATAAAAAAGACACTCAACAAATGAGCGTCTCAGTTTATTCTATATATTCATCTTTTCCCTGCATTTCTCCACCATTTCATTTAAAGCTTTCGTATGACTATCAGCAAAGAAACCAATTGGCTTAATTTTTTCATCTGAATAATCACCAATTTCCTTCGCATAACCAATAAACGATCCAGCTCCGTTCTGCGTTAAGGAAATCTCCCAGGTCCATTGATGTACAGTATCTTCATCCTGTGGCTTGTTAAGCCGCACCAAATATTTGTCTACTCTGCACGGTCCTTCTTGATCTACTGGCTGTCCTTCTAACACGCTTGATCACTCTCCTGTTCCCTCATCGGATATTCAGACCTGTACGGCCCTTTAACTTGCTGATTTATACATTGGATTCTCTTGGTTATCATATCAGCAAGCAACTCCTACTACATATTTACCCGATTTTTTGTTTATGCAAGCATGTTTTAAACATTTCATGTGAAAACAGGCTGCTCTTTTTAGATTAAATAAACAATAATAAACTGACAGCCATAACAGCCATTCCACCGATAACACCGTAAATAGATAAGTGTGTTTCATCATATTTTTTTGCTGCCGGTAATAATTCATCCAGTGAGATGAATACCATTATTCCTGCGACTGCCGCAAATATCATCCCAAACATCACGTCCGTTAAATACGGCATAAGAATCAAATAAGCAGCTAATGCTCCGATTGGTTCGGATAACCCGGATAAAAATGAGAGTTTGAATGCTTTTTTCTTATCGCCTGTTGCAAAATAGACAGGTACTGATACGGCAATCCCCTCTGGTATATTATGAATGGCAATGGCAACTGCGATTGCGAATCCGAGCCCTGGATCTTGTAATGCTGCGGTAAACGTAGCTATTCCTTCAGGGAAATTATGAATGGCAATTGCCAGCGCGGTAAATGTCCCCATTTTTAACAGCGCGGGATCATTTCCCCCATTAACAGCTTTATTCATATCTTCCACTTTTTTAATCTCATGAGGATTCCCCTGTTTTGGGATAAATTTGTCAATTATCGCAATCAGTAACATACCCGCGAAAAATCCTGCAACAGTCAACCAATTCCCTGATACCACGCCCATCGAGCCGACAAGAGCATCCTTAGCTTTTATAAATATTTCCACCATCGAGACATATATCATCACACCTGCAGAGAAACCAAGCGATACCGATAAAAATTTTGTATTCGTTCGGGAAGTGAAAAATGCAAGTATACTTCCAATCCCTGTGGCGAGCCCTGCCATCAAGGTCAGACTAAATGCCAGAATTAAATTTTCTGTCATGCTATTTTCCTCCAATCGTTTAAATGAACACATTATATGAATTAATTTAAAATTGTTTCCTTTACGCAACTTTTACTTAAAAAAATATAGTTGTTAAAGTTTACTGTATGCAACATTATTGTACGTTGTTATAAATTATATGTAAACCCTAATTGAAGTAAAACCTGAATTTTTTCCTGCGTTAAAAAAGGTACAAGCCAAAATTCCCGACTTATACCTCTTTTATATATTTATAGCTGGCTCTTTTTTCGTAACGGTTGAGCCTTTTGGTAGGTAAGACTGCGCCACAACCATTCAAGTGGACCAAACCGATATCTCGCAAGCCACCATTTGCTGAAAAGGATCTGTAGACTGTACACCACCACTATAATTCCCATAGCCTCAAGCGGTCGGACAGTCCCATACAAGCCAAACCCGATTCCATAAAACAGCACAAAACAGACGATTGACTGTGTAATATAGTTGGTCAGCGACATACGGCCAATATATGTCAGCGGCTTGAGAAGCTTTCCGCCGAATGTACTTCTAAAAATCAATGTCACTGAAAATAGATAGAACAAGGCACACGCCGTACCGCCAATATTATCCTGAATATAGTAAAACCAATCTGGGTTCCCGTATAAATAGGGTCCCAACTTTAGTGCCAGGAATAACAAGAGGCTTACTGTCCATCCAACCCAGAGTGCTAGTTTATGATCTTCCGGCTTATGTAGCCATCGCTTTCTAGCGATATACATGCCGAACAGGAAGAGCGGCAACAACGTGGTCAGCAACATAATATATGCAAAAACACTACTGCCGTACAGCCAATCATTCAGGTTTTGCGAAAGAATAACCGACAAATCACTACTTCGATAATTTTCTGTTACCTGCTGAATTTTTAATAGGTCATAGCTACCTAGGTAAGCCCGAAATTCATACAGCATCTCAGAGTAATAATATACGCTCCCCCCAAGCAACAGGGCTCCCCAAATCAGCATAGTTATTTTTTTTCGATAAACAAATACCAACAATAATAACCCGGTCACGCCATACGAAAGCAATATGTCACCGTGCCAAATCAGAAATGCGTGAACTATTCCAAAGCCAATCAATACAAGCAGCCTTCTTAAAAGAAAGGGAATGACTGCAATATTCTTTTCCTCAAGCCGCTCCTTCAGTATCTGAATTCCAAAACCGAAGAGGATTGAAAAGAGTGTATAAAAGCTCGCCTGGAAAAAAATATCGATGAAAGCTTGGATAAACTGGTCAGTCGGTGAAGTCCATGCATCGTCTTCACCGCCGTACATAAAATACGGTGCGGAAAAAGCGCCTATATTTACAACAAAGATACCGAGCACCGCAAAACCGCGGGCGGCATCAATCCAGGTTAATCGTTCTGGTCCCTGCATCGGAGAAACAGTATTCATGTATGTCCACTAACCTTTCCTCAATACGCTTGTATTAATTACTCTTCGAAAAAACATACGCCAAGAATGTTGCCATCGGGGTCTCGAAACTCAAAGGAGAGGACATCGCCATAATCTACTATCTCATCTACATCCACGTTATTTTCTTGAAGACGTTCGTGTGCCGCTTTTATATCATTCGTGAAAAAATTAAATTGGCAGTGGGTTGCCGGTTTAACTTCACTCGCCCGTACCAAAGTCAGAGGTGTTTCGCCAATTTCGATAGCTGCATACCCACCCTCTTTTTGAAACCAGCGTAACTCAAGGTCCAATACATCTGTATACCACTCAATCGACTTTTCTATGTCCGTGACTTCCAGAAATACGGTATCTATCCGTTTGAATAATTTTGTCATTTCGTCCAGCTCCCTATCTTAAGTGCTCATATTTTTCATCTTTATACAGGTTGGGAAGATACGCTTCCAGCAGGTTTCCATCCGGATCAGCAAACTTGAAATGCGCTTTACCGCCACCCTCAATAATCCTTGCACCCATTTGTCTCAGCTTTTCTCTACATGCCTCAGCCTGACCAGGCGAAATAGCCAGCACCGGATGTGTAACATTGTCGTCAAAGGATTGGACCCCTTTCTCAGGGTGCTCGATTAAGCAAACTGCTGCTGGGGTGCCACTACTCTCGCTAATCCCCAATACAACCGTATTCCCGTAATCCTTCTGTACTTTTAAACCCAGAACATCCTGATACCATTTGACTGCTCGTTTCATGTCACTCACCCGTAAGTTGACCTGATAAACTTCTGTAAGTAGATTCATAGATAAACACCCTTTATTTAAAGCTTTATGTAATTAATCCACTGTTTCTCCAAAACTTCTCTATTTATTCATTCTACTTTTTGTTGAAATTTACCTGCATACAGACAAAAAAAGCGCTTCTCCCTACGTAAAGAAACGCCTATTTCCAAACTATGATTTATGCTTTCGTTGCATATCCCGAAGATAATCTTCCGACTTCCCTTTTGGAATGCTCAGTGTCTCCCACTGCGTTCCCTTAACCTGTTTTCCAATATAAATTATCTGTCCGATGTGTGATGCATAATGGGCCAATTGACGCTCAATCGCATCAATTACCAGGTGAGCCTCGCTCCTAATATACACTTCATTCAACAGGTCCTTCTCTTCCAGGTTATTTAATGCATTAAAAAGATTCTCCCATCCCTTCTCATACATACTAAGCAATTCAGCTTTGGAAAGAATGTCATCAACAAATTCGTCATCACGGTTACGGGTTGGTTTTTCTCCGTCTGAAGTCAAGAAATCAGTCCACCTGGAGAGCATATTTCCGTATAAATGTTTTACTATGATTGCTACACTGTTGGACTCCTTGTTTGGCTGCCAGCGCAAGTCATCTTCGGAAAGCTGGTCAATTGCCTTCTTGCCCTGATTTTGGATGGTTTTAAATCTATCTTTTACAATCCTTAAGTATTCAGTGCTAACGTTCATCGAACCACCTCCTGAATCAAATTTCTTTTAAATGCTTAGTACAGTTAAATAAGCTACAATCCCAGCCCTCGTCGTTTTTATCCAGCACAGTAACAGAAGTGTTTTTAAGTGATTCGTCAACTTTGAATAAAGGTACTATTTCTTTCACAAGATGCTTTATAAATGAACCATGGCTCACAACCAATATATTTTTGTCCCTATGTTTCTCGCTGATTTCATCAAAAAAAGAAAGTCCTCTGCTGATAACCTTCTCCGTGGGTTCAAATTGCAGATCCTCTTCCCACCATTTTTCTCCCCACTTTTCAACTCTCTCAGCTGGGGTTGTCCCTTCAATCAGTCCCCCGCCCACTTCACGGATTCTTGGGTCCACCTGCACAGGGATTCCAAGCTTTTCAGCCACAACCTCTGCAGTTTGCTGTGCTCTTGACAGATTACTAGAGTATATATAATCCCATTTTTCGTTTTTCATCCGTTCTGCAAGCTGGCGGGCTTGCGCTATACCATCCTGATCAAGGGGAATGTCAGAGCTTCCTTGAGCCCGTCTCTCTTTATTCCATGCTGTGGTCCCGTGTCTTATAATGCCAATTCTAGTCATATGTAAATTCCTTCTTTCTAATTTTGTTCACGTTTCACTAGTAGATATAAAATAATTAAAGTATGTCTTAAGACTCTTCCCTCCCTACAACAGAGTATTTTATTACCTTACAAGCCTCCCCCACCAATTCCTGGCGGGCCATTTCGGCGAGACTTTTCTTTTTCTATCGCGATTTCAACTTCTTTCTCATGTTCTGTTTTTTCCCTATGCCTAGGATATGGGTTCCTTTTCTTTTTTCCTTTGTCCCTATAAATCATAAAAGCAACTAATGTAATTAGAAATAATCCCCACAATATGTTGGAAAGCATCCGATCCATCCCCCTTTTGGATTATTTTAACCGTCAATCATGTATGAGGCATTCGATTTAACCAGACTCTCCATGCCACCTGGATGAAAAGGTAGTAATTTATTAGCTTTTTCAAAATCCACCCATTTAATCTCTGATATCTCATCCTCATACTGGATGGCTATCTCGCCTCCAGTGATCGTTGCCTCAAATGTAAAAAATAACGCATGATGCCCCTTTTCATGGAAAAACACTTCATTTACTGCCACTATATTGCCGGCTTCGATAGTTAAACCGGTCTCTTCTTTTGCCTCGCGAACGACTGCCTGTTTTAACGTTTCTCCCTTTTCAACCTCTCCGCCAGGCAGGGACCACCTTCCACCTACATTGTTCACCAGGAGAACCAGCCCCTCTTCTTCTTTGCAAATAAACGCATACGCAACATCGACTCTTTTCAATTTGCTGTCCCCTTAAAAAGTTATTTAATATCCATCGTTGTTATAACTCCTGATTGAATGTAAAGCTTGCTCGGCACCAAATCGGATAATTTTCTTTTCAAGGTTCATCCCCAATCGTTCTAAAAGGCTGCAGGAAGATTTATTAGCTGTTTGTGTTTCAGCAACTAATTTTGAAATCTTTAATTCATTAAATGCATAGTGAATTATCTTCTCCACGACCTCAGTTGCATAACCTTTTCCCCACCAATCAGGATGAAGCTGATAGGAGATTTCAATATCACCTTCATGATGTGAACTAAGAGAAACAAGGCCAATGAACATCTTTGTTTCCTTCTCCTTGATTACCCAAAAAAAAGCATCCTCTTCAGGGAAAATCATTCCCTCAATAGTTTCTAGAATGGTAGACTCTGATGGGATACCTCCAAGAAATTTTCTTACTTCTTGGTTTGTGTATAATTCCTTAACATCATTAGCATCAGACTTCTGAAAAGCTTTTATGAAGCATCGCTCGGTTTCAATCAAGCCATCACTTCCTTTGTTAAGATTCCCTTCATACCGTTGAAGTTTAGACGGACAGCAGTTATTTGTTTTTTGAATATTTACATATTATAGCACTTAATAACTACAGTTGGAAGGGATTACAAAAATAAAACCACCTGCAGATTTTATCAGGTGCAAGTTACAAATATTTCATATATTGATACAAAATTTTATACAGTAAATCCTTGTCGTAACCACATCTTAAATTAACTCTTTCCACCCATTCATCAAGCGAACCAGCCTTCTTTTCTTTGTACAGCCCTACTGTTGTACTTAGAAAACTCTGCCAGTTACCAAATTCCCAGTGGGCTATTTCAGAATTATATGGTACTCGACATTCCAAAAGTGGGATAGGCTTAATTAAATTCTGCGAATGCTCAGCAGCATGTAAAAAATAGTCTGTTTCAATAGGCCTAATATCGTATGTCTGGCTGGAAACACTGCCGTTAGGTCGATGATATAATACTTCTAAACTATCTTTGTCACATCTAAGTCGAACATCTGCAGCAGGAAAGAAACCACTAAGTTTTTCATTTGTATAATCTTCGTGATCACGCTCCACCAATATCGGTTTTATCCACTGATCACCTAAATCGCACAAGTAACGGTTGCCTGACTCATCTAAAGCAATTACAGCAACATGGGCATCTTCAGTTTTTAAGCCATGGCCAATTGGATATGCCTCTATTCCGTCGTGCTTAAATTCATCAAGTAACCAAATTGCAAGATCGAAACAATTCCCCGATGTTCCATATCTTTGTCTGTGTTCCTTCATTAAAGAAATATCACGCTGCTTTTTATCGCTATTTTGATTATAATTCCATAGCTTTGTTAGAGTTTCCATTGAGAAATCATTAAACTTTTCCCAGGTTGCAAGGATACTTTTGGGAGGAAAAATAGTAACACCCCGCTTTTTTTTTATAATAGAACGAGGAAACTTTACGAATTATAAGGTGTCCTTTACAGTTTTATGGCGCAAAATTGAACGCTAGCAATAATAAGTAGGCCATGGCCCCAATCAGTACTAATGCCAACAAAAACCCAATTAAAGCCATTAACTTCTTTTCACTCTTTTTAAAGAAGGCAATTATACATAGAACCAACGTTACTGGAACACCAACTATTTGAGCATATATTATAGTCGTGACCAGGCCTTGCTGGGACATGGGAAGGTTTGGCATAACGAATAATGACATGATCAATACTATAGGTATACCAAGTGAGAAATAGCTTAACCATGAATACTTTCTCATGTAATCTCCCCCTGAGGATGATGAACTTTTAAAATACCTGTCATTCACTTACCTTCATCTATACGTGTTTTTACTGAAATAATTACATCTATAATTTTTCACTTAGGGTGGTTTTAATCCCTAAATCTTCCCATCAATATAGTGTTATAATATTTTCCGTCTGCTAGTAATTTGTCCTTTTTTAAGATACCTTCTGATTCAAAACCATATTTTTTGTATAAGTCTATAGCCTTTTTATTGGTTTCAAGAACATTCAACGTAATCTTTTTAATACCCGTTGAATCTGCCCAATGAATAGATTCCTTTAAAAGATTTGTGCCAATACCGTATCCCCAATACTCTTTTAGAACGCAGACTCCAAATTCTACTTTGTGCAGGGTTCTCTTCAGAGTATTTCCTTCGCATCTGGAGAAACCTACAATCTTTTTATTGACTTCAGCAACCAGAAATAAGTTATTGGGACATTGCCGGTCTAATCAAATAAGAGGGATTTCCATTAATCTTTCTGGTTCCGACTTTCATTACCATTTCAGCCCTTTATATTAATCTTTTTGTCGAAGGATATGTTGTTCTGTTAGTAGATCCCGCAAGTTCATTTTACTTCTATCCAATGGAAGCCCTATCATTCCTACTCGTTCGGCTGCTTCAGTGTTTTCGGTTTTATCATCAATAAAAATACTCTCCGTGCTAAGTGCCTGTGCTTGATTTAGAGCGATATTATAAATGGCCTCAGCTGGTTTTGATTCTTTTACAAATGCAGATAGGATAATTAAATCAAAAAATTTTCGAATCCCTAATCTATCAAAGACCCAGTCCATACTTGGCAGGGCATTTGATATCACAGCCAGTCTGTACTCCTTGCTTAATTCCGAAAGCACATCTTTCACTTCAGGGAAAAGCTCACAATTACCAGCAAAATGAGTAAAGTGAAACAATTCATTAGTTAATCCCACTTCTCCAAATTCCTCGGCCATCGCCCCATAGTACTCCTTGAAGTATTGTTCTTCTTCATTCCAATTTGTTATGAAGGGTATTTTAATGAGCTTTGCCTTCATGATAGCGGAATCAATTTTTGATTTCGGATATCCTCTTTCCATCATTAAATGCCTTACTCTGTCATCTCCTTTTAAAGGAGTATCAAAAAGAACACCCCCTGCATCCAGGAAAATCATTTTCACTTCATTATCCATTTACTTCATTGCCCCCATAAATACTCCTAAATACTTTTAAAATACTCCCGTAACGCTCTTTCATAATTTAATAGTTCCTTGTTTTCTGTTTCATCAAGTAGCGTATTGCCGAGTTCATTGACAGCTTTACTGAATTCCTTTCCATCAAACAGAGTTAACGCTGTGAAAACCGCAATCACGCTATCACCAGGAAGTTTCTCTTTAGCTTGTTCCAGGTAGGCAAGCGACTTAAATAAATTGCCCTCAATCCGATGGGAGGATGCCAAACATACATAGCAGTCTCTTAATTCTTTCGCATTCTCAATCCCTCTGTTTAGCGCCTCTTCGTAAAAGGGAATGGCCTCTTCCTCGTTGCCGACATTGTCATAAGTCATGGCGGCATACAAAAATACTTCCCCTGGTGCCTTAGCTTCGTTGGTCAGTTTTGAAAAATACTCAATGGCTTCTTTGGGATGACCTTTTTTTAATAAATCCCTTGCTTCTTCAATTTTGACTCTATAATTATTATTCATTGTCAGTTGCCTCTCTTTAATCCTAGTATTACTTTAATTTCAATGTCTTCTTTAAAGACACCGGAACTATCAATTGCCAGAAGTTCCTCCCGCAGATGGGTTTCAAAAGGTTCAGCCCTTTTTCCTAGAAACCGCTTTGCGCCATAGGAAGTTGAATACAAATTACCGATAATCGATTCAATTGTCCATATGTGTTCATGTGCCGGCAGCTGATGAATTTCCATTTCAAATTGCGAATCAGCCACTATTTCCTGGTGACTTACAGAAGGATGCGAATATGTAGTATTACCTGCCTTTCGCTCCTCACCGTACCAATGCTTCCTGACCTCTTCCACTTTCTGTTGCCATGGTAAAAGTTCTTTATCCGGTGAATAGTCATCGATAATTGCAACTCCGCCCCCGTCGGTCACTAAGAGGTATAATGTATCCAAGGTAACCTTTCTGTCCATCCAGTGAAAGGACTTAGCCATAGTAATTAGCCTGAGTCTGTCATCGGACTGGCCTTTATATTCTTCAATATCGCCAGTGAACCATCGGGTGTTTTCCACTCTGGCTTCGTTACTGATACGTTTTGCTTCTTCAATCATCTCAGGTTCTTTATCTATACCGACTATCTCTTCAAACCAGTCGGAGAATCTTATAGCAAGCCTGCCTGGCCCACAACCGAGATCAAGCATCTTTCCCTGTCCATCCAATTCGAATTTTTTCACCAGCGCTCTGACTAATGAAGTGGGATACATTGGTCGGTAGCGCGAATAATATTCTGCTGCACCTTTAAATAAATTATCTTCGTAGAGCGTCATCAAAATTGACTCCATTCAAATTAAATATAATCAAACACCTTTACATCAACCTCATCTATGTATCCGATGTCCTCGTTTAAATCCCACAGCAATATTTTAGATGTTTCATCGTTTTCCCGAAATGGCTTAAGCTCATCTACTTTTTTAAAATATGCAGGATTATGTTTCATTGTTTGGTTAGAAACCCTTTTCTTTTTTAATATTCCAAGAAACTCCATGTCGTCTACTTGCTGTCCGGTTTCCTCACAAAGTTCCCTGATGGCGCATTCCTTTGGTGTTTCATCTGCCTCTCTTTTGCCCGCCGGAATTTCCCACTGCTGTCTCCATATGTTATAGCAGAGCAAATAGTTCCCTTTGCATTCTATTACCGCAAAGGAACCAGCCAGTGGGGAATAATTGTCCATTTCACTCTCTTGCATACGAATAAATTCTACAAACTCGTAGCCATGATTTTTTGTTCTAATCATTTCTTCTCGCCATTTCCATTAAAAAATCCTTAGCCATATAATAAGCATTAGTCGTAAACAATTGGGTTTTAATTTGATTTCCTCGGAGCATACTTCCAAAGTCCTCAAAGTCAACCAGCTCCATAGCTATCTCTTCTGTATCATCCAAGTCCTGATCATATGCCTGATAGGCATCCACAATCATGTACGTCGTTACCGTGTTGGTTTGTGTTGCCGGGTTCACCATGAACTCTCCTAGTTTGAGCGGATTTCGCTTGGATGTATATCCTGTTTCCTCGCGAACCTCTCTGATGATTCCTTCCTCATGTGATTCATTTTCCTCGATTTTTCCAGCAGGAATTTCCAAAAAGAAGTCACCTCCGGCATGACGGTATTGCTCCACCAGGACCAGTTTATTTTCTTTAGTTATAACGATCGCGTTCACCCAGTCATCGTATTCGTTAACATAATAGTCCTTGATCACCTTTCCATTCGGGAGTTCACATTTATCTTTGCGTAGATTCCCGTACGGCGATTTGTATATATGCTCTGAAGCTACTGTTTTCCACTTTTTCATCTGTATCCCCCAAACTTTGAATTCGGGCCGTACGGCAGGCTATCGCTAAAAAAAGAAGAAGGTGAACTGTCTCTAATATCCGTTGATATCCAGTTAACTGCCTCGAGTAAATCATTCGCAATAAAATCAGGCTCTATTCTCTTCCAATTCTCACGATATTTAGTCAGCGAGCCCTCTCCCCATCCCGTCTTAACTAATACCTTTTTAGCTCCTGCCTTTTCTGCAGCGAGCATATCAGAGTCACCCGTGTCTCCTACCACGTAGCATTCTTCAAGCTCCAAATTATGCATCTCTTTCGCCTGCAGTAACAGGCCAATATTAGGCTTTTGACATACACAATGGTCTTCAGGTTTATGAGGACAATAAAAAATGCCATCTAGGTATGCCGAATGTTTTCTCAAATCCTCTTCCATTAACCTAAAGCCCTCCAACAATTCTTCTTCCGTAAAATAACCACGACCCACCCTGATTTGGTTTGCAAAAAGAAATACTTTTATTCGCAAATTATTCAAGACTTTTATTGCATTGGGTGTAAAATCATACATTGAAAAGTCGAATGGATGCATCCCCCCTCCTGTCCCTCCCATAGTTCCGTCACGGTCTAGAAATACAGCTTTCATTTCTTACCTCCTATCTAGTTGACTTCTAGATAACCAATTCAAAAATTTTGGTTATCCAGCCTTCATCCTCCACAACACCCAACCTGGCACATAGTGACTTATGGATGCTAAGGAATTCAGGGACCATACTTTTCATCACTTGGAGAATATCAGTGGTGTTCCTGCCACATTTCCAACTCTTCAATAATTCTAACTGCCGATCACTCAACTTGCTTCTTTCACCTTCATATCCGGCCCAGTCCCCAAAAGAATTTGGCTGGACCCCGGAATCCATATACCAAGCCGCTGCCATGGACAAGCGTAAACTATCCACACATTTAAGGGCATAATAATATTCGTCCCGCATCGCTCTTCTGTATGCTTCGTGAAAATGGGCGAAAAATTTAGTTCTCCATAGCTCAAATTCTTCATAACTAGGTTCATAGCTTAAAGATGTGGACTGCTTCTGAATATCAGCCATCATACCATCTGTATCTTTAATTATTTTGATATTTTTTAACCAGACAGACGGCTGTATATGTTCGGGTCTGTAGTAAAACGTATCTACCTTAACAAAACAATCAAAGTGTACAACCGTATATATCGAATTAGGGTTCACATCTTCCAAAAAAAGAATATTGCCCCAGTTTTTTGGACGGGTATTTTTGGCCTGTATGTAGTCCCGTATCTTCTCGGACCTTACTACAATCCTTAGATCGATATCGGAATAGTTATCGGTATTTCCATTACCGATTGAACCACCGTAAAAAACTGACAAAACGTTCTTATCCTGTAGAAAATCATTTTCAATGTTAACCATGAGCTCCCGCCGTTGACCAGGAAGTTCTAAATCTCTTTTTCTATGATTAGCTGAAAATCCCACTCACTATCAACCACTCCTTAATCGCTAAAATTTATTTCTGAACTCGGTTGTACTTCCGCAAACCAGCGTAACAAACCATTATGATGGTTAATTATTTGCTGAGCTGTGAGTTCCTTTGTATCCCATGTACTGTGCGTATCTGAAATCAGCGTAACTTCATAACCCATGCTGAAAGCTCTTCTGCAAGTTGTATCGACACAAATTTCAGACTGTATACCAGCAAGATACACATTGGTGATATTTCGATCTCTTAGTTCCTGATCCAATGAAGTTTCAAAAAATGAGTCCGGGGTATTTTTCTGAATGATGACATCGTTCTCTCGTGGGGCTATCTGGGGATGAATTTCCCATCCATGCGTTCCATGTTCCAAGGGTTCACCAGCTGCTTCATTATGTTGAACATAAAACACTGGCCTCTTGGCCAATCGTGCTTTGTCCGACAGACCACTTAAACGGTCCAGCAACTTTTCACCATTATAAACGGTGAAACCTTTCTGAAACATTCCATTTTGGACATCAATAATTATTAGAGCTTTATTAGTCATCGTAATCTCTCCCGTAATTCTTAGATTCGCATGCCTTTTTCTTCATACCAGCGGACAATACGCCATTCCCCATCAGACTCCTTACGCCAGACCTCCAATGCAAGCGCCCTAACCTTTGCACCTGTTTCACTATTCCGATGGATTACTTCATATGATCCAGCAGCCTGAGTATCTGACTGAGGAACGACACTTAATCCTGTAAAATCAAACTCGATGTTTTTCCCTTTATAGAAATCTGCCGCCTGGCGGTTCCCTTCCTTTATTCCTTTCGCATCAAAATGTTCAACCTCTCCCATCCACGGCATATACATTTTGCCCTGGAAATCCTCAGAAATAAAACTGTTCATTTCCTCGTACAACCCATCTGAAAACCTTCGATATAACTCCATCATACGATAAATCCTATAAGATACATCGTGTTCAATGGACATTAATTTTTCCTCCAATCCATAATATATCAAGCTCATTGTTGCTCCCTTTTATAGACTGATTCAGACTCCTATCTAAAGGTTAATAATGAAGCATCTATTCACCAATCATGCCTTCTTATTTACGGACCCGCTTGTTTAAACAACATCCTGTTTCAGACAGATTTTATTTAATTTAGAAAATTATTTAAGTCTTTCATCATTTCACTTAGAGCTTTTAAAGAAGAGGTATAGTCGAATGGCTCAACATCTAATGAATGGTTAGCATTGTCGATTCCTTTAATCACTAAGTTCGACTTCTCATCAAGTTTCTTTATTTTCTCTTGGACATAGTGAGCATCATTCTTTCCAATGACCATAAATGTTTCATTTTGACTCTCAAGTATTCCCTTATAAAACAAATCAATTTTTAATAATGGAGTTAATAATATAACTTTTGAGTGTGAGTAATTTTCATTTTTGGCTAAGCTAGCAGTAATAGGAATGGTTCCAAGCGACTTACCTAAGAAAATTGTTTGGCTATACTCGCCTTTTTCTAAAACATCTTTAACTACAGTAGTGACATCTTCCACCATCAAATCGGTAAATTCATTTATTGTTAGATTAAATTCACGTTCATCGTATGAATAATGAATATGAATCACGTCAAAATTATTTTCCAGCATAATCATTGTTGAATAATAAAATAAAGGTTTGTCGTAGTTGTATCCAGCACCGGAGAACATAAAACAAACAGCTTTTGAATCATTTACAATGTGAGTGTATTGAATCGCCCTGTTCGACTGGGTATATGAAGTCTTTTTTTGAACTTCCACTTACTTCTCACTCCTCTACAGTTCAACTCTCTAAAAGTACAATACAATAAGCAAGCTTATCCTCTTAGTGGAGCTATTCGTCACTTTGCATTAAATTTTTAGTAATGTTCAATTTCCAAAAGTCCCTCACCATTTCTTTAAATTTCTCTTTTTCTTCCAAAAATGGTGAGTGGTTGCTCTTCTCAAATATATATAATTTAGAGTCGGGTGCAAGTCTATGTATTTCTTCTGAATAAACTAGTGGGCACTGGGAGTCATGCTTTCCGCAATAGACTATCGTAGGTGTGGTGATATTTTGTATGTCATCCCTAATATCATAGTTTGGGAGTTCTTCATAGGAGTAGTAATCCAGCCTTTTGCGGACAACTTTTCCACTGCTGGGTTTAGAGAAATATTTATCAAATCTCGTTGGATCGTATAATGACATTTCCGTCCATTCCCTGCTAGCTTGCTGTTTTTCTTCTCGGGTCGCTTCAGAGGAATTTAGGATAGAAAATATCTCTTTCAATCGTGCATTTTTTGAGTTTTTGTAGCTATACATGCTGTCTTTATGTTCCATATAATCATTAGTTGCTGAAGCGCCTCCAACCATCAACCTATTTAGCAAATCCGGATAATTGGCAGCATATATCAGACCCAATATTCCTCCTGTTGAATGTCCGGCAAAACTCCACTTCTCCAAGTTAAGAGCAATCCGTATAGCTTCGAGGTCCTTTACTGTTTCTCTCATGCTTAATTCTTTATCCAAGCTAATGCTGCTGGAGTTTCCGGCCCCTTTGAGATTTACAAGGTAAACTGTAAAGTTCTCAACAAACATGTCGGCAAAATAATTTCCACGCTCATTAAATTCACTGTATAAATGCGTTACACATAATGGTACGCCTTGACCGGCAACAAATACTTCGAACTGCCCTCTATCGGTAATAATTATCTTTTGCTGCCACATTTTCCTTCCACCTTTTCACTGTTTTAAATTATTTTAATTGTAACATAATTGTAAATAATAACTATATCTCTAGTCATAAAAAATAACCCAGCCTATAGACTGGGCAGACCAAATTACTTGTTGATTAAGATAAAGTCTTCTTCACTTATTTCCATTTCTTCTGGGACACTGCCATGGAATGACTTTCGTTTTTTAACAAGTACCATGGTTTCTTTATCCATTGTGCGTTTTAAACCCTCTGCCATAAAGTTAAATGCCAGGATGGTTAGAACAAACATCATAATTGGAACCAATGGAATCCAAGGTGTAGAGACTAGCTGGCCATAATACTGTCCAATCAATGCTGACCATTCTTTCGATTCAGCCTCGAGTATAATTTTCCCCTCAAACATAGTTGCGTAAGTACCACCGAGGAACAAATTAAATAGCCCAAGATGCATTAACAATAAAAGCGTTTGCACATTCTGCTGAAGGAATATCAGCAAGAGCCGTGGCCATAGATGTAGACTGACATGTCTTCTAAGAATCTGGATTCGACTGCTGCCAAGCGTACGAGCACTTGTGATAAATTCGTTTTTTAGGATAAGACGTGTTTCTTCTTCAACAGTTTTTGTCACAATAGGTAAAGCAAGAACTGTAAAAACGATAATCTGAAATATAATCGTTTCCGTAAGACTGTATTGAGCCATCCCGCTCCCTTGTAAATGCAGACTCACCCCACCAGCAGTCTGAATTGGAACAAGTGTCGGGATATCATATACAACCGGCTGTAAAATAAAATAGGCTATTAAAGTTATAGGCAGAAACTGAAACGCATCAAAAATTTTAGGAGACCACGGACTTGGCTTTTTTACAAGTGTACCCCTGATCACTCCCAAAACCGTGGAGATAATCAGTCTTAGTGAAGCTACTATCATTACCGTCAACAAGGTATATTTGGCTCCATCAATCGCTTTATAAAGAAGATTGTCACCCGTACTGTCGGTGCCAAGTGGAAACTTTAGGGAAGGGGGGAATGGCGCAGCACCCAGCAGCTTCCCGTCCTCCATTATTATTTTGACATTGGGAGTCACGTAATCTTTTATAACAGCACTGTAAAGAAAACTTGCAATCAACAGTCCAAAGATAAACAGAAAACTGATAAGGAACAGCGGATTTTTAAGAAGTCTCTTATACATACAGTTCACCCGCTTCCCCGGTAAACTTTCCTGCAATGTACTTAATAAGAAGTTGTACTATGAAAATAGGAATAAAAAGCATAATCAGACCGAGCGTGAAAATTTCCGCTGAATAATTGGCAAATATAAATTGTGTGATGCCGTACATGTTGAACAGGTATTCAAGCATTACCATATTCGCAAGCATAAGCCATAGCACCGGGCCAATATGGATAACAATTCCAGTCAGCGCATTCCTGAGAATATGTTTAAAAATAACAACAACGTTCCCCACACCTTTTGCGCGTGCCATGTCCACATAGTCCTCGTCCAGCTCTGTCTCAAGAGATAGTAGTGTCACTTTGAAGAGATAGACACATGGAAGAATAGCGAGCGTTACTATAGGAAGAAAATAGGCGTACTCCCCGCCAAGTGTCACAAAATTAAAAAGCTGTATCCCCATATTCTGATGAATCCAGACCACCAGGATTTGAGCTGAGAAAATAACTACTATATCAGGCAGAGATTCGACTATAAATACCAAATATTTAACCATGCGGATTTTTTTATTACGGAGGAAAATGATTGTACAAGCAAGCAGGAGAGCAACAACTGCTGCCACCAGAAATGCCCCGAAAAATATAGTAAGCGAATAAAAATAAGGCTGGAAAAGTGCAGGAAAAAGATCCCTTTCTGTCTCGGAGGCATAATGTTTATATGTAAGTTCATTCGGCTGGATTAAATGAAGAACAATAGATTTCACTTCATTAAGATAACTAATCAAATCTAGTGAAAATCCATTAAGTAAACCCGGCAGTGCACCTATCAGTACTATGCCAGCTATAATCCAGAAAAAATGGGCAACAGGGAGCAAGTATTTCATAATTTGCCTCCTTCCCTAAAAATATACTAAATTAGTTGGAAACGATTATGTATATCCAAGACCTTTCTTTACAGCCCATGAATGATGTTCATGGATAAGCACCTCATGAACATGGTTTATCTCAACCCAAGTTGGAATGTGATCTTCGTATATTGGCGCATGCGCTTTATTTTCTATTCTTGCTGTATAAAAATGACCTCATTTAGGATGGGCTCCTTATTAAGAGTAAAAAAGTATTTTGAAGCCTTACCTATATACGAATCTAATCCCACATAAAAACCTGTTTCTTCCAAAAATTCTCGTTGGAGACACTTCTGATTGCTCTCATTTTGTTCAACTCCGCCACCAGGTAAGAAGTAATGCTCTCTTGAGGTTTTAACGGTTAGTACTTTATTTTTGTCAGGGGAAAAAATAACACCATAGACACCTTTTCTCTCTTTATATTCAAGACCCCCTATTTTCTCTCCAAATACTCTACTCATTCCATTCATCATCCTAGTTAGTTTGCCTTTCCAGAAATTATGTGCCAATGGAGATGCTTAGATTCTTGATAGTCTCCTAAATTAGTAACTACTTTACAGGCTCCATTTTCCTCATTTACCATAGCTGCGACTTTCCTAATGACTTTCATCATTTCTATTAATAATTCATTTTCACTTTCATCCATCGTTATCAATGATGGTATGTGTCTCTTTGGTATGGCAACAATATGTACCGGATAGGAAGGTTTTGTATGATGATAAGCTAATACATTTTCTGTCTCCATCACCTTCTGAACCTTTGTTTTTCCACTAAGTACCTCGTCACAATAAAAGTCGTTAGTCATGTAATCCTCCTAATAATACTAGTAGTAACCTCATCATGTGAATCTACAAAAGACTTAACCTCTGAGATACACTTATCATCCGCCCAGTGTACATAATGATGGCTGTCTATTTTTTTGATTTGAAGATTTGGCGATGGTGCAATCTTTTGAACCGACTTCTCTATAAAACGTTCCCTCTTAGGATCAATGTCGTGAAATGAGGCATATATCAGTAAACAAGGTACAGTTAACTGTTTAAGCATCTTCGGTAAGTCCAATCGATAGTAACCAAACATAAGTCGCAGACCCTCATGTGTGAAATCTATATCTTCTTTCAATGCTTTTGTTATGTATTCGGATTTGGGAAGCTGAAATCTTTCACAAAACTCCCCAAGTCTTTTCTCATTATCTGCTTCTGAGGGTTCTGCAGATTCTTTTGAACTAAAAAGTCCTGATACTTTTTTCGCAAACATATCTCCTAAAATCCGCTCCGCTATACTTAAAATCGGAACGGCGTATCCCAAAAGACCAAATTCTGCAGTCTGGAACCTGGGAATCTTGAAGTGCCCTTGATCTAATAAAATTATCTCAGCGACATCATCGGGATAAACAGTAGCAAAGCACATGGCTACGCCGGCCCCCATTGAATGTCCCACAAAGGTTACCTTCTTCAAATTATGTTGGTCAACATAATTTTTCACCCAGGAAGCAATCTTTGTCTTTGAAACATTACCGCTGATTCCGTTGCTTTTTCCCATGCCGGGTAAATCCAGTAAATGACTTTCGTATTCATCTGATAGTGCTTCAGCGATATTGAGTCCTTCCATCCCAGAAAACCCTGCTGCAGGTAGAAAGATTAAAGGTTTACCCCTACCAATAACTATTGAATGATAGCTTTCCATATTGTACATCCCTCTCCATTTTTACCGTTACTTCGATGAACACTCTTTAAGGGGCTTTTGCTTGAGTCCTATACTGGGATATGAGTATGCACCACCAAACAAATAAATATAAGTATCCCGTGATAGCATAGATAGCCCATATGGACCCCTTTTGAAACTCAAAAATTAAATGTTCAAGTTCATCCATCCCTCGTAATCTATAGATACTATTAATAAAACTAATAATCGGAACAGTAATTACAAATACAGACGCAATAATAGATAAGCCCCTCATTCTCTTGCGGGTCACATAAACTATTGCAGTTATCAAGGTTGCTAAATGAAATAAATAATAGATTAAGATCGCCCAATCTGGGAGAGTTTCCCAATGCAACTTTTTTCACCCACCTTATTTTTTAAACTGCGTTTAATAGAGTTAGTCAAAAACAGCTTCCTTGTTCGGATTTATGTAAAACGAAAAAAGCATTTCTATTTGTTCTTTAGTATTTCTACCCGTTGAAAGTTCAGGAAGATTATTTTCAGAGAAGAATTTAACAGCACTGGTTTCATTGCCGATCCCCACTTGCCCACCCGTCAATTCACATAAAAAGAATGCTTTGTAGTAATGGTGGGATTGAGGTGGATGGGGGTGTTTGTTTAAATCCAGCAGTGCCGCTAACTTCTTGGCATGCACCTCATACCCGGATTCTTCTTTTATTTCTTTAACAATATTTTCTGATGGGGACAGACCCACATCGCAAAATCCACCGGGCAGTGACCACTTGTCGTCAACTTTTTCCTTTACCATTAAAATCCTGTTATCTTTAAAAACAGCACCACGGACATCAACTTTGGGAGTTTGGTAGCCTGTTTCATTGGCGAACAACCCCCTGATTTTTTCCATCTCCAAACCTGTATACTCTTCCATTATTTCCAGACTAAGGACCCGTAGCTCTTCATACCTTTCTAATTCGTATATATCCTTTGAAAACGATAATCCCGCTTGGGAAATCGATTGTATCTTTTGTGCCCACTCTAGCCATTTGAAACTCATATTCCACCCCGTTTGCCTGAGTCATAGTTTATTTATAATTGAATAGATGAGGAAACCCACTAAGGTAAATATCCCAGCTCCTATTATTACTTTTACTGGGGAGATAACACCTACTGCAGTATCGTAACTGGTGGGCTTGACTTGGATAACCGTCCACCACTCGTTTCCGGAAGAGAAATATATAGCATAAAAGAGCCAAAGGAGGAAGGCTAAAAAGGCTAGTAATGTTATAATTATCTTTTTGTTCAATTACTTATCCCCCTTCTCCATTATCTTTTTTACATTTCTATTGATATTCTCAATTTTGAGCTTCCTCTGCGATAAGGTCAGAAAGCATAGGTACTTGCTCAGCCAGCACTTCCTTATCCGTACGCCATTCAAATTTTGGTCCTACTCCCCCGTACTCAAGGGCTGTAACCCATGGCTTGGGTATAGTCCCATCTTTTATTTGCTGAACAACCCAGGCAGCAATATCCCAGTCTTCGCTGGTCATCGGCATGCTGTCACGCAGACGTCCTTTTTCATCTGCCTGTATTCCCGTTATATGCAATTCTTTAATACTCTCAAGTGGAAGACTTGAAATATATTTACGTACATCGAGTCCGAGCAACATGGATGTCATTCGGGCATGCGCCGTGTCTAGTAAAAACCCGCATCCTGTCTGATTAACAATTTCGGTTAAGGCTGCTGGATCAATAATGGGCTGAAGCATATTTTCGCCCTCGCCTCTGCATATAACATTTTCCAGAATTATATTTTCCATCCCCACCTGCTCAGCAACCATATTGATATCATGAACTACTGCCTTTACTATTCGTTCAGTATCTTCTGGTTTTTTTGTGAAGACATCGACATCCGGATAATCCTTTGTAAATGCAACTGCGTGAACGTTAACATACGGAGTATTTGTGCGGCTCCTCAATTCATTTATGGTATTCCAATCAACTTTATCCATCTGTCCCCGCCCGGCATTTAATCCAAAATGTATATAGTTTGGTTTAACACTCTCCGCCTGATCAATCAGGTCTCTGCTAAAGTCGGGACACTTAAAAATATCTATATTTATTTTACGTTCCCTCACCAGCTGCTCCGCTGCCGGTGAATAGTTAACTGCCAGTTTCATATATTCGCCTCATTTCTGTTTAAAGTTACTACATACGCCCGCTCAAAAGTTTAGCCCACTGTTCTTCTTTGTTATAATTCAGGTCCCCCACTTTCCATTTGCCGTCTCTTTCGCCGAACCAGAGGCGAACATTTTCTTTAACCGTTTTCTTGCCGTTCATGCTTAACACTAGATCAACAGTGCCCACTGGATAGGTGTCATCGAGTACAACACGGAGTCTTTTATAATCAACAATATAAATCCCATTATTCCTTAAATCCTTTACCCGCTGAATCCACTCTTCTTTTGCATCTTTATAGGAAATAACCGGCTCAAGATCTGTTGCACGATCATAAAAGTATACGCTTTCAAAAGCTTTTTCATAGTTTTGATCAATAACGTTTTCGAGAACTTCCTTTGCGGCACTTTTTGCCTGTGATTTATCGGTGATTCCCGGCATGAGAAGCATGATTATCAAACCAATCAGCACTATTCCCGCAGTGAATGCAATACCTTTTTTCACTTCAACCCCACCCTCAAAAGAATTTCTTTTCTAGCCTTGTTTTCCTGTACCGGTTCGTTTCTTCAGTTCGATGACATTTCCAACACAACCAATTAAACCGCCAACCGCTAGCAATAGGGGAATAAAAGAAAGATTTGAGATTGGATAACCGGTTAATAAACCATATACACCATAACCGCACAATATAATGCTTCCAACCAAGCCGAGGAAAGCTCGTGTGGATCTGTTCATATCTGCCACCTCCCTGTAAAAATGAAAAATTATCATCTTTATTATTTCAAATTTTTTACACTTAAACAATAAGATGTGCAATATTTCTGAAAAAAATATTAGTTAGAGGTGATGACGGTTGTGTACTTTGCCGGTGAACCAGGGACCGGGAAGGATTTTGTCAGTCTTGTTAGGAGTCCATTCTCCTTATAAGTACCCTAAAAATCTTCGGTGAGGATCCTGGTTCCGTTAAAGGGAAAAAACGCCGCCTCAAAGGAGGTAAATTGGATCCTAGTTCCGTTAATTGCCCAAAAACAAGGAAAAAGGAGGGTAGAAAGCAGAAATAGCGGAATGTGGCCTACATATCATGCCCCAACCATATAATTTAAGCGAGATAATGGAATGAGGTTCCACACAAATCAGCGATGCGGATTCTGATTCCGCTATATGCACTTATGAGCTTCGATTGCCTATTGAGAATTTTGCAGACCTAAAAGATGCTTGAGGAATTAATCAGACGAAAAAACCATCAAACCGCTAACACGGTTTGATGGTTTTTCATTCATATTCTGAGTGGTCAATAAAGAATAACTGAATTACATAGATTAACAGGAATACAGCCATTGCCAGTGAGCCCCAGCCAAGTGTTTGCTGCTCGACTAACAAGTAGTTATTACATATCTGCTCATCAGAACCAATGTATAGCACCGCCATAATGCCGAACATGATCACGAAAAAGATATAGACTGCATTTTGCCAAGTGTTACTTAACTTTCTCCAGCTGTCACGGAGCGGAATACCAGCCAGAAATGGAAGACTGATAAACTTGAAAACTTCCACCGCCTGCATGGTAATCGCCTCATCCATAGAGCGTGGGAGCATCCAATAGCTCCAGATGATAATAAATAAAATAATCCCCGGTATGCCATTTGAGTTCCATTTTGCAAATAAACCCGGGAACTTGATCTGGAAGAATCGTGCCATTAGGAATCCGGAGATAACCAGAAGTGGCATTTGCATGTGCATATGCACAATCATCACGGATTCCAGCAGGTTGGATACTGGCGGGAGAATCATAAAGATGAGCAGCAGTAGACCATAGAATGCCTGTTTCATCGTTATTCCCCCTCTTTTTTCAGGGTGGTAATTACAGTATCCGCGGCCGCATCAATTTTGGTATAGTCCATCACATTTAACAGGTGACCTGTTTTGCCAATAAAATAGAATGCACTGTTATGGGTGAAATTCCCATTGCCATCAGGAATCACAATTACGCCCAGCTTCTCAAGCAGTGTGTTAAGTTCCTCTTTATCATTGATGCGGGCCATCCGCCATGTTTCGCCATCACTGTTAAAATAAAACCTGTATTTTCGCAGTGTTTCTGGATCGTCTCTTTCCGGGTCAAAACTGATACTTAAAAACAGAATATCCTCACCAATATATTCAGGTGGAATTTGCTCATACACATCTGCCATATTCATTTCCAATTGGGGACAGACAGTTGTGCAGCTCGTATACATAAATGTCAGGAATACATATTTATCCTTGGCCAGTTCGTCAAATGTGTATACCCGCTCCTTGCTGTCTTCAAGGGTAACAGCAGGGAATTGCGGTTTATTTTGTAAAATATCGTAGGTCCTGGCGCTCTCTGCAGTAAAAGCACGGAATCCATCAGTACCTGTATAGAATAAGACTAAGCCAAATATGAGAACGGTAATAAGTGCTATTGTATTATGTTTATTTTTGATCAAATTGATCACATCCCGGGATGGTTTTTTATTTGAAAGAGATAGCCCACCTAGGACTATCTCTTCTTTTTTCTATCTCTTGCTTACCATGTTTTGATTGGCGGTGAACCAGGAGGGCCGTTGACGATAAAGTCGACAATAGGCACTACATAAGCCATTGCCACAACCATTAGCATGAGGATAATCCAAATGCTCCAGCGTTCGGTCCATAATGGTGTTGGCGATTCACTTGCTTCCACTTCACCAACCGGAAATTCAGATTCTCCTTTAGGTGCCAGGAACATCATGTTGAATACGGCGTATACCTGGATGATAACTCCTAACATCAGCAGCGTCCCGCCCAGTGCCATCACATATTCGTACGGCACCCAGCTTAGTGCTGTTGGATGATCCCCATATGTGGTGAATGATGTTCTCCGTGGGTCGCCAAGCAATCCTACAAGGTGTTGGGAGCCTGACATGAGCAGCATACCGACAGTCCAGACGATTGTTTGGATAACACCCAATCTGTTCATTTGCGGTGTTAGTTTCCGTCTGGAGAGATATGGGACTAACCAGTAAGTAATACCAAAGAATGTAAGTACCACCGTAACTCCGACTGTAATATGGAAATGTCCTACAACCCAAAGTGTGTTATGAACTACCTGGTTCATTTGGTTACTTGTATTGATGATTCCACCTGCACCACCAGGAATGAAAGCAATCATCGCAATCATAGGAGCAAGGAAACGAACATCGCCCCATGGCAGCTTAGTAAACCATCCAAGCAACCCTTTACCACCATGTTTCCTGCCCGCCCGTTCTAACATCGCAAACATAGCAAATGCAGTCATAAGTGATGGGAACGCGATTGATGTACTCATGAACACGTGCAAGAATTTTACTGATTCTGAGATTCCTGGGTCAATAATCTGATGGTGGAATCCACCAGGAATATTAAGGATTACCAGCAGGACAACAACAAGACGAGCAAGTTTGTCATTGAACACATTCCCTCCGATAATCTTCGGTAATGCCACATACCATGCAGAAGTGGCTACCAAATACCAAATGTTTACGAGTGTGTGACCGAAACTCCAAAACAGTGTACGGGCCACCATGATGTTGACTGTTTCTTTCCAGCCCAGTGACCATGGAATTAATGTCAGCACTTCAACAGTGACACCAATACTTCCGAAGAACCAGAGAACAAAAACCCCCATTGCAAAGAAAGCATATAAAGGAGTTACCTGCCCACGATGGTTTTTGCGCCAGTTGTTATAGTTGATAAATGCTCCGAAACAACATGCCCATATTCCAAGAACCACAAAGACTAAACCGATATAGAATATAGGTGAAGCCGCAAGTGGTGGATAGAATGTGTACATAACAGAAGCTTCGTTCATCACAACTGTGTAAACCACCAGCACCACACCGAAGAGCATTAGTCCAAATCCGGTCCAGGCAAGCTTTCTGACTGAAGGCAGCAGTCCACCCAGCGTGTGGGAAAGTGCTGCATACATATAACCGATTGTAAATGTTGCTGTAAAAACCAATATAAGCAATATACCGTGTGCAGTCAGCACTTGATAATAATTGAGCCATGATGGCAATTGTAAAAGGCCAGCCCGTTCAAGTCCCTGAATAAGACCTAGAACTCCACCAATTAGTAATACAATAAATGCTACAGATAAATATGATTTCGATAGTTTTGCATCAAGAGGGTTGACTCCCAGCTTTTTCGTTGCTTTTTCACGAAATGATTCATACGCTAATGCTTCCATTTATATTCCCCCTCCTTACTTCACTGTGATGGTTGTGGACATCATCTGATGACCAGCCCCACAATATTCATTACATAAGATTAGATAACTTCCAGGTTCATCAAACGTATGCGTGATTTTTTGAATGTGACCAGGCATTACCATTGCATTTACATTCGTACCGGCAATTTGAAAACCGTGAACAACGTCTTTTGCAGTCATAGTGAATGTAACTTCCGCTCCAGCAGGAACTTCAATGTTACTTGGGTTAAAGCCGAATGCCTGCAGAATCATGACAACTTCATATTTGTTTTCGCCAATTTCGCGTACTCCCGGTTCATCAAAAGGAGCGGTTTGATTCACTTTTTGTGGATCGATTGTTTCCTTATGACTTGGAGGCCCCATTCCAAGCGCGAAAGCCTGATAACCAACGACCACCATAAAAATTACTAATATACCAGCGCTTAATCCGAGCCAGATTTCCTCAAATTTATGCATGCTCTTTTCCTCCTAAACTCGTGACATATACAGCGAAAATACCGCTATCCACATAAAAGTTATAATTCCTCCAACACCGAATACAGAAAGCAGCAGTGTACCTTTTAATGAACGTTCTTCCTTGTTGTGATCCGGAGTCTCTTTTTTGGTTACTTCCATCACCGTTTCCCCTCCTCTGTCTTCCTTCTCTTACATCATAGTTTGGAAAGAGACCTGCATAAGTGAAATGAATCACAGGCAGGTGTGATTTTAATTACTGCAAAATAAGTAATTGAATGTTTCTTGAAAATCAGCCCATAAAAAAAGAGTCAAACCCTTGGTAGATAAGGGATTGACTCACTAATAAAAGTTGTTATTGTCTGTAACTTTTTCGCCATATTTACGTTAATTTTTTAACTGCTATCTGTAAAGACGACATCTGTTCAAGCTGTCCCCCCGCTAGACTATATTTCGGCAGTTGTCCCGTCCTAATTATACTTTTAACAAAAGCTGTTTGGAAAAGAAATACAAATACGTTTCTTCGATTGGCTGGTGCCAGATTGTCTCGATAGCATGCCGATACATGTTGAGCTGGACTTCATACCGTTTAAGCAGCTTTCCTTTCAGCTGGTCGGTAACGTCCTCCCAAATAGTATCGGTCTTATAATCGAGAATAACCCAGCCGCCGTCCAGCGGAATAACACAGTCGATTACACCCTGCACCAGGACCTGTTCATCGGTCTCACTGGTCCAGTTGGCATATACTTCACTTGCCGGAAGGGTCAAACTGAAGGGTACCTCACGATATATTTCGGACGAATCCATAATCATTTGAGCAATCGGTGTCGTGAAAAACTGCTCGATTGCTTCAATATCAATTACATCGGCTTCCTGCCTGGTGAGAAGCTCCCGTTCCACGAGTTCCTCAACAAACTCAGCAATTGCATGTTTATCCATCGGTTTGCTGAGTGGTATATGCTGCATAACTGTATGCATTGCCGTTCCACGTTCAGCAGCTGTTATTGCTTTTTCTTTTTGCATGAATGCTGGTCGCCGTACAATTGGTGCCCGGAACTCCTGAACAAGCTGATCACCGCTGTATTCATCACGACTTTCACGCTGACGCTTTATTTCGGTTACCGTCTGCTTAGCCCGAGACGTTGCAGCCTCCCGGAATGGATACATATAATTAAGCCGGCGGTCGACGAATTCGGCGGTCTCATCGTCATCCAGATTAAGTGGCTTCCACTCGGTAATGTTTTCTTTTCGTTCCATTTCAGCCTGTTCCGCACCATCGTCCAAATTGACCAGCGAGCTGCCGTGCACTATGGAGACATTCCAATCGGACGGATCGATTTGGATTGCATCAAGGACCTTGTCATCCACCTCCATATTACGAAGTGGGCCAGTGCTCTGGTGACGAATCAAGGCGGGTCCCACCCAGTCAAGATACGTCTTCGATTCAATCCGGAAATGCGCCGGAAGAATCCATTCCGCATGATCGATCATCCGCTGCCATTTCTCTTGTTTCTTTTCAAATGATGCAACATTTCCTACCATCACCAGTTTCTCTTTGGCGCGAGTCAATGCTACATATAGTACACGCATTTCCTCGGCTAGAAGTTCCCGTAATTTCTCCTGCTCAAGCGCATGGAAAAACAATGTGGGATATGTGATCCGTTTAGCGGGATCAATATATTTACTGGCAAAACCCAGGTCTTTATGCAGCAGATAGCGCTGACGGAGGTCCTGCAGGTTGAACTGCTTATCCATCGCACCAAGTATGACAACAGGGAACTCAAGTCCCTTACTTTTATGGATAGTCATAATCCGAACGACATCTTCCTGCTCACTTAATGCTCGTGCAGCACCTAAATCATCACCTCGTTCTTCCATCCGCTCAATAAAACGAAGGAAACGAAAGAGACCACGGAACGATGTTGTTTCATAGCCACGAGCCCGGTCATACAGTGCCCTTAGATTCGCCTGGCGCTGGCGTCCGCCCGGCATACCGCCGACAAAGTCATAGTATCCGGTCTCACGGTAGATTTGCCAAATCAGTTCGGAGAGCGCTCCCTGTCTGGAAGAAATCCGGTAACGCTCCAGCCGCTCCAAAAAGTTACTTACTTTAATTGCGGTATCGCCGTTGTTGGTCCGGTTAAACGCCTGTAATGCATCATAGTACGTTCCACGCTGATCAGCCAGTCGCACCTGTGCAAGTTCTTCCTCATCGAGCCCGACAATCGGGGACTTCAGCACAGAGGCAAGTGGAATATCCTGGCGTGGGTTGTCCACCACCTTCAGAAGACTGAGCATGATTTTTACTTCGATTGCATCAAAGTATCCGGTGGAGAGTTCAGCATAAACCGGAATCCCCTGCTTTTTCAGCTCATCAACAATAGTCGGCGCCCATGTCATCGAGCGCATCAGGATAACCACATCACGGTATTGCATATCACGCTGGGTACCGGTTGCTTTATCAAATACCTTTAGTGGTGGTTCTTGTTTCTGGCCAATCCATTCTTTAATTTTTTCCGCATAGGCACGGGCCTCTAGCTGCGCCTTTTCAAGATCCTGGTAATCCTCTTCTGCATCCGACGTCGGGTCTTTGTCCTCTGGGGCTTCGCGATCAATAATCATCAGTTCCGGTTGTGGTGTCGAGTGAGGCAGCTCATCGTACATCTTATTGCCATATATAAGCTCTGCATCCTCGTCGTAATTAACTTCACCAAGTTCCTCATCCAGGATCTGCCGGAAAATATAGTTAGTCCCTGTCAGGACATGTTCCCGACTGCGAAAATTACTTGAGAGATCAATGCGTCTTGCCGGAATATCTTCATCGGCAAAGCGCTTGTATTTTTGGATAAATAATGACGGTTCCGCATGCCGGAAACGGTAAATACTCTGCTTTACATCGCCGACCATAAACATATTTCCAGGTCCAGTCTGGTCACTTATCAGGGTAAGAATTGTCTCCTGAACCAGGTTGGTATCCTGGTATTCATCAATTAGTAGTTCGGTGAACTGCGCTTTAAGATTTTCCGCAACGTTGGACGCTACAACCCGCTCTTCAGTGGAAGCTTCCTGATTAATTAGAAGCTGAAGACAATAATGCTCCAGGTCAGAGAAGTCAACGATAGCCCGCTCTCTTTTCTGTTCGGTGAACCGCGCCTTAAATTGTTTCACAAGTTCAGTCAGCTGCCGGATTACCGGGGCCAATTCCTGCATGTCAGCTACATGACCTGCCAGGTTACGACTAAACCAACTGCTTTTCATTGCGGCCCAGCGGTCTTTGTAGCTGTTACGTAAATTCTTGGCTTTTTCTTTTTTGGCATCATCACAGTCCGCTTTTTTGCCGGAAAGACGGGCAAAACTGCTCCCTGCCATAAACGTCTGTAGATCATCCCATGAATTCATATATGTGAGCGAGGTGCGCAGCATTTCTGCATCCGCTTCAATTGTATCAGCGTAATGGTATGGACCGCCACTTTCCCGAGTCAGTTCCATTGCCAGATCGATTTCCTGTCCGATAGCTTCCAGCTGGTTTTTGACCTCTCGCTTAATGATTTTAAGCCATTCCAGATCCTCTTCCTGCCAATTGTCAGGAATGTCATAAACATCAGCTAGTTGATCAAGCCATTTTTCGGGCCAGGGATTCTGCACTGCAAACGTGTACAGGGAAAGAACAAGACTTTCGACATCGGTATCACTCCGGTCGCTTGAAAACCGATCAACTACAGCAAAGAAGTTCCGTTGCTCTTCCCCTTCTTTTCCATACCAGTCTTCAAACAGATCATCAATTACTTCTTGTTTGATCAGATCTGCCTCCATGTCGTCAGCGATCCGGAACGCTGGGTCAATCTCAAGCAGATATGCATACTGTTTGACCACTTCCAGACAAAAAGAATGCAGGGTCGAAATGGACGCGCGCTGAAGAAGGGACAGTTGTTTTTTTAGATGCATTGAAGACGGATCTTCTGCCAGCGCCTCCTCAAGCGCAAGGCCAACTCTGTTCCGCATTTCCTGGGCTGCTGCATTGGTGAACGTCACAACAAGCAGGGAATCAATATCGACCGGATTATCCTTCTTAATCAGCTTCTGGATAATACGCTCGACCAATACAGCAGTTTTGCCGGAGCCTGCTGCTGCGGCAACAAGGATGTCACTGCCATCGGTGTAAATTGCTTCTTCTTGTTTTTTTGTCCAGTTAACCATTATTTATATTCCCTCCTTTTGACGCAGGCGTTCCAGGATTTCATCATCTTTCAGATCACTGAGCTTACGGTAATTATTTTCTTCCAGGATTGGATCAAATTGACAGACCGACAGAAACGGACAGTACGTACATGCGACATTTTGTTTGTGCTGATACGGATTGAGATGAACCCCACCTGTCGTCATGTCAATCCCCGCCTGCATCATCAACTGATGAATATGATTCTGGAGACTTGTAAATGTTTCATCATTGGCAACCTTGGAAGAACTGTAGAAACCACCATTTTTCTTCATTCCGGCTGGGACAATCTGGCTCGTACCGGATTCCAGTGATGTATCCATCATCTTTACAATCTCTTCATCAGACAGCAGGAGACCCTGCATTTTGTATTTTTTAAAGATTTCTTTTTCAATTTCATCGTCAGGCATTTTTACCTTACCGGATACCATCGGGTTGTGGACATGGAAATAAAGCACCCCTGCAGGTGTTGCTTTCAGACCAAGCCACTGTTCGGAATGTGACAGCACGACGTCAAGGTAAGTCAGCATCTGCAAGGCAAGTCCATAGTAAACTTCAAGCAGGTTAAGTCCCTTGGCACTTGATTTATAATCGATGATTCTTAAAAATAAATTCTCATCGCGGAGCGCCTTGTCGACCCGGTCAATCCGTCCGCGGAGCATGAGTTCAAATCCATTTTCAAGCGGTAGCGTGACCGGTGGCAAGGCTTTTTTATCGTCAAAACCAAAACCAAGCTCGAGACCGACTGGGGAGAATTCGCTTTGGCGTGACTGCTCACTTAATATAAACGTCGCCCGTGAGATTACCTCCTGCAGTTTCTGCTGAATATATTTATAGCGGTTCGAACTGTGCAAAATCTGATGCTGCAGAATCGGTGCAAGGCTGTCAACCGCACGCCGGGCATAACCCGCACTGTCCTGTTTAGAAAGCTGGGCAAAGTCACGGCCATCCTTTTGGACCCACTCGGTGATTTGTTTGAGTGCCTCGTGGAACAACTGTCCAATATCCGGCGCATCAAGCTTGTATGTTTTTCGTTCATCAAGCTTCAGACTGTATTTGGCAAAATGCTGATACGAACAGCGATAGTAAGTTTCTAGCCTGGAAACACTTGCTTTGACCTGTTTAGGATACAGCTCCTCGGTTGTTTTTTGTGTTAGATTGATTGGCCGGTTTTGATAGTACAGACTTTGCAATATCGTATAGGTTGTACTGTATTTTGGCTGATTTTCAATATACCAGTTAAGGACATGCCACCAAACCGGTTTTACCGGATAACCCTTTCGGCTGCGGGCAAGCTGGGCAGTCAGTGCCGATCTTGTTTTTACCGGTGTGGTAATGAACCTGTCAGCTTCTGTCAGTTCTTCCGGATCCTGCAACAGCAAATGATCACAGCAGAACGGGAACAGATCCTCGACCCGCTTAATCAGCTGGGATGGCATTTTCGACTTGCCTTCCTCGTTACTGAGCGGGTAACTGATCCACAGGGAATCGCTTGGCGACGTGAACGCGACATACATATAAAACCAATCATCAAGCAGCTGACGTTTACTGCTTTCAGCAAGCTGGATACCATGGCCAGCGAGCATTTCACGTTCCTGCTCATTAATCATGCCATCGGCTCCCGGCTTCATCGGCCATTCGCCATCATTCACACCTAAAAGGAATGAACATTTAATGCCGCTGATCCTTGAACGGTCAATCGTACCGACAATTACATGGTCCATGCTTGGAGGTACATGGGCAAATGTCAGCGTTTCAAAGCCAGCCTCAATGGTCGAACGAAACGTCTCAAGGGACATTGTTTCTTCCCCGGCCATTTCAACAATTTCATCGAACAGCTGTATGGTTGCACTCCAAACCTGATCCTGTTCCCGGCCTCGTTCAATTTGCCCCTCCGCATCGAAACGTTCGCGCGTGGCTTCAAGCTGTGCGGGAACACCAAGCTGTTCAAGCAGCAAATAAACAGTTTCGCAGAATTCCCGAATTGTTTTTGCCTGACGGATATCCTTATCAAATCCCTGAAGAGCCTGAACCACCTGGGCTCTGTATGCATTGATACGTGTTTCGATTTCTTTTTCCCTGTCAGTTTGGGCAGTCTGATCAAACCCGCGGAACCGCTGGAATGTCCAGTGTCCCTCCCCTGTCCATCGTTCCCGCGAACGGATTCCGTATTCAAGTACGTAATTTTCGAGTTCATCAATGGCATCATTATTAAGCGGATAATCCGGATCAGTCGCTGGAATGAATCCAGTTTTCAGCACACGGAAAATGGCATCATAGCGCCAGTTACCTTCCACGATGTCAAGTACGGAACGGATAAACTCTATCAATGAATGATTCAGCATCGTTCGTTTTTGATCAATGAACACCGGAATATCGTAATCATTGAAAATAGTATCAATCAGGTCATGGTACATTTCGGTCTGCCGGATAAACACCGCAATGTCTTGGAACCGGTAACCTTCCTCTCGCACGAGCCGCAAAATTTCCTGGGCAGCACCTTCCACCTCGGCCCTTGGATGAACTGCTTCGGCAATCTGAATCGGGACATCCCCTTCCATTTTTGGTGCTGGGCGAACGTCAAAGTATTTTTCCAGATGAGCCAGATACGGACGGTCACTGAACCTCCCATTCTCTGGGTGAAGTAGTGTTGTCTCTTCTATTTTTATATTATTCTCGCGGGCAATCATCAGAAGCTGCTGGAAAGTTTCTTTTGGCTGAAAGAATAAATCAAGCTCCGGTAACTCCTGCTGATCGATACTGTCACCAGCAAGCGCAATCGTCACATTGTTGCATTTTTTCATTAATGCTTCAATTACGGCCATCTCTTGCGGGGAAAAGCTGTGAAAGCCATCCAGATAGACTTCAGCATTCTCAAGCAACTTTGCATCTGCTGCTTTTTCAGCAAGCAGCTGCAGCTGATCCTCGCTGTCGATATATTTCCCCTGCAGGGAGCGTACGAGATTTTCGTATATGTACGCCAAATCCTTGAGCTTATTTGTCAGCGCAACTTCACCGGATTCCTTATGAACGAACCGGTTCATCTGTTCAATTTGCATGTACAGCATGTCAGGGGTGATGCGGTACCGTTTGAATTCGGTAATCATCGTTTCAACCTGAGACAGAAAACCCTGTTTTTCAAGTGCTTTCTGGAAGACGTTCCATTCAGATTCCTTTTCTTCAATAATCTTACGGAGCATCATCTGAATCCCGACCGAGCTGATGAACTGCCTGGTGCTCCCGCCCGTCTCCTGCAGTACACGCCATGCGAGCCGGGAAAAGCTTACTACTTGTGCACGGATGCTTCCCTTAATGTTTTTATCTTTGAACAGGGCGTACTCTTGCTGAAATGTCATTTGGTCCGGGACGATATAATATATTGGCGGTCCCTGTGGATTTTCGACGAGTTTTGCTTTAATCTCATCGAGCGTTCGGCCGCTCTTGCCGGTGCCGGCCCTTCCTATCAAAAATCGGATCCCCATAAGTAAAATCTCCCCATTTTATAATAAAAGTACAATCGTATGTTCTATTTCACAGTAAAAAAATAAGATCTTTTCATGGCTTTACCTCGCGGTTGATATAGAGTGCGATGTAAAATCATAGCTCCGCTGCGGAAATACATTACGCTTTCACCGCTCCGGGTGCAAGTCCAACATCTGTTCAAGCTAAACCTCTCACAGTGTTTCCTTTGCCGCCGGGCACGGCTTCAGCTTCCTCGCGGAAAACCACCGCCGCAGGGAAAGAAGGAAGGCCGACTAAAAACGGGCAATACGCTCAGGCGCCGGCATCCCCCATTGAAGGGCGCTTTTCCCGCAGGTGTCGACTGCCCTTCGCTCCAATCAACCTAAAACAAAGCACTATTCTTTTGTGATTTATAAATAAAAATCAACAAATGTTATAGGTAAAAAAGCACAATATCAGCGAAGGAAATACACGAAGACTCCAACGGGAAAGCGAAGACGTTGAGACCCCACAGCGAGCGTTCTCTGCGAGCGAGGAGGCTCACCGCGAGCCCGTGGAAAGCGTAGTGTATTTCCGTAGCGGTATACTACGTCGCAGTTTATAGTTTTTGTGTCAAAAAAATAAAACCCTCTGTCTCTATTTTAGCAGAGAAAGAGGGTTAATTATAGCTATTTGCCGAAGCTTAGCTGCATTTGTGAGATTGGCCAATATTTGGCATCGACTTTTCCGACAAGCTTTTTGACCGATACGAATCCGAATACCCGACTGTCCAAACTGTCCCGTCGGTTGTCGCCCATTACGAAGATTTTTCCTTCCGGGACACGGGATTTTCCAGTGACTTCTTTTAACGTAAAATCATTGGTGAACGGCCCCATTGTATACTCCCTTTTCTTCAGCGGTTCAAGAAATGGCTCTTCCACATGTTTGCTGTTGATATAAAGCTTGTCATTTCTGTATTCTATTTTGTCACCAGGAAGTCCAATCACCCGTTTCACATAGTCTTCCTTCGAGTTGGCATGGAAGACTACCACATCAAACCGGTCTACGTCAGTCAGGTCATAGGCCAGCTTATTGACCATCAGCATATTTCCATCATAAAGAGTCGGCTGCATTGACTCCCCGTCAACAATATAACTTGCGAAGAAAAATGATCGAAAAATAAATGCCAGCGCAATTGCCAGGATTACGACAGGGATTATTTTGCCAAAAAAACGTTTATTCATAGTACTTTCCTCCAGGGTCTGTCAGCCAATATCGGCGTTTGGCGATTTTCTTCTTCCATTATGCCCTTTTTGGATAATTTTTAATCTCTTCAAGACTGCTTATGTTCTGTGATTTCTTTGTCATGGTCAGCGATTTCTTTGAGTAACGATTTCCGTTGGAATCGCCGCTCGATATATTTTCCAAGTACCCAGAACAGGACAATACAAACCCCCACTACAATCGTCTTTACCGGTTCTTTGGCAAATGACATAATACTGGAGCCTACATACGCTATGGAAAAAATCATTACTGCCTTTCCTAGCAGCACTGCCAGGATAAACTGCTGGATGCTTATTTTAGAAAGCCCTGAGACGATGTTAATAACCGACGATGGCGAGAAAGGAAAACACATTAATAAAAAAAGTGGTCCAAACCCATGCCGGTCTACCCAAGCCGTGACGCGATGGACCTGTTTGTTGCTGCGGATTATTCGGAACAACCGTTTATTTCCAAGCTTCCGTACTAATAAAAAAACCAGTATAGCACCTACACTTGAGCCCGCCCATGACAATAAAAAACCTTCCAGTAACCCATACGCTGCAGCATTCGCAAACACAAACACTACTAGCGGCAGGAACGGCAGAAATGCTTCACTGAATGGCAGCAGTATCCCGGGTAATGGACCCAAATTTTCGTATTCACTAAGTAGCTGCATGATATATTCGTCAAGCCTGTCTTCTTCAAGCATGAGTTTGATGTTAGCTAAAATACTTGAAAGATCCATGTAGAAGTCTCCTTAATCATCCTATAACCATTATATACATTGTTACCTTACTTTATTTTATTGTAAACATACCAATCTGCATAGCGGAACAAACTTTCAGCCTCTTTCATTTCACATCAGATATTTTTAGTGTATTTTTTATACATTTTAGCATATAATAAATTATAGAACATTTGTTCGATTAACGGAGGGAGTATCATGCGCTATCTGGATGAAGAAGAATTGCAGCTTGCATCAAGGTTTTTATTTCTGTCGATGGCAATGGTTGTGATCCAGCAAGACCTTCAGCACATCCAAAACGGAGCTTTCAGAATAAAGGAGCCTTATTCCGAGCTGCTGGAAAAAATGAACACCGAAGCAGCGAACGAGCGCAGGGGGCTTCGGAAGAAAATGCTGAATAAGGATATCAAGGTCATATCTCTCAATAAAAATGATTCCTTTTCATCATTTCTGTTTCTCTGCCGGGGACGGGAAGAAAAGCGGAATTATTTTAACCCAGCAATCCGCAAAAAGGTGGAAAACATTTTACGGGAGCTTATGCAAAAGGCTCTGCAACCATATCAGCATCATGCTTCCGCAAATAACTGATCCGATTATCAAGCAGGTATCTGTACTGAGCCGTGCGCTGAACCTGATTCAGCATGGATCCGTATGAAACGGATAGAAGCACCGTTTTACCGTTTTTGAAAATAATTTCGGTTGAGCGATTCGGGCCAGGGCCTTCATTCACCTGGTCGATATACGAATGGGCAATCCAGGAACACTTGGAATTAGTGGGTGAAATGGTTGGGAAAAAATACATGCCGCTTCCAGGATCAACCGCGATAGGAGCCTTGTGGGTAATACCGCATATTCCCCTGGTTCCATCCTGTCTGCCACGGAGACTGCTCCCGAAAAACTTGCATGCATTATTGATGATTTTAGTTGGGGTATGACGCACAAAATATTCGTTTTGTTTTTCCAAGATACGAGTGACGGGATTTCCATTTTCATCGTACTGGGCGATTACTGCCATGGTGAGGGGTGTGACTTCATGTGACGGGTAATACAGGTCATCAAACATTGATAGTTTCATCCTTTCAAAGATGAAACGAAAGAGGCGTAACTATAATCTACCAAATTTCGGGAAAAATAGATAGAAGAAGTTTTAATTTTCTACAAATAATTATCTTAGTTCACAAATTAGACACAAGTAGGATGCTGGTAATCATTCCTGTGGTTCAGTGGATGGCTGTTTTTCGTTATTGCTGTACTCTTCAGTTGAGGTATCTATTTCCTGTACAGCTCCTTCATCAACGGATGCATGAAAATCAGGGTTGAGCAGGGTAAATGTTGCCAATTCGGGATTGTTATTCTTTTTCATAGTAGTCAACTCCTTTTTTATCTAGTATTGACTAACTATGTGAAAGATTATACTTTTTGGTTGTTGTCTAAAATGCAAAAAGCACCCCGGGGTTTCATCCCGGAGTGCTTCAAGAAACAATTTATTGCGCCACTTGTTCGCCCAGATTTTTGCGAAGGATTTTTCCTGTTGTATTTTTAGGGAGCTCATCCATAAATTCAATTTTCGCGGGAACTTTATATTTAGCAAGGTGTCCTCGACAGAATTCGAGCAGTATTGCCTCATCTAGCGCAGGGTCTTTCGTTACTACGAATGCTAAAACGGACTCACCTGTTTCAGGATACGGACTACCAATTACCGCAGCTTCGGCCACAGCTGGATGGTCATAAAGAATTTCCTCGACTTCACGCGGGTAAACATTGTAGCCGCCAACAAGAATCATATCTTTTTTACGATCGACAATGTAAAAGTAGCCTTCTTCGCCCATCCGGGCCATGTCACCAGTGAAGAGCCAGCCGTCCTTCAGCGTGGATGCTGTTTCTTCATCTAACTTGTAATAGCCTTTCATCACATTAGGACCGCGAACGATCAGTTCACCTACTTCGCCAGCAGGTACTTCTTCGCCAAGCTCATCGACAACCTTATTTTCAACGTTCATAATGCTTTTCCCTATAGAACCCGGCTTGCGAGGCTGGTCAAGTGGATTAAAGCATGTAACAGGTGATGCTTCAGACAAGCCATAGCCTTCTGAAACCTTCACTTTGAACGCCTTTTCAAATTCTTTTAGCAGCGCGACCGGCATGGAGGCCCCACCTGAGATGCAGATTCGGATGCCCGAAAAGTCAGCCTTACTGTCGGCAGCACTCTGGAGAAGATAATTGTACATAGTAGGGACACCAGCAAAGACGGTTGCTTGATGTTCGGTGGTCACCCTGAATACTTCCTGTGGTGAAAACTTCGGCATAATCAGTATGGTTCCCCCGTTCATCAATGGGGCATTCAGTGCAACAGTCAAGCAGAAAACATGGAACATCGGCAGGGCGGCGATAACCCGGTCGTCACCGCTTATTTGCAGATAATCAGCCGTATCCTTCGCGTTGGAATATATATTTTTATGGGAAAGCATTGCTCCTTTTGGTTTTCCGGTTGTCCCGGACGTATATAAAATAATGGCGGTGTCCTCGTCATCCATCGTCGGGGCGTCCAATTCAAGGCTTCCAACCTGAATCAATTGTGTAAACGGTTTCAATTTTGCGGACAAACTGCTCCCCTCAAACGATACCTCTTCCCCACTTTCACAGGCTATGTAATGTTCGATGCCAGGCACTTGATCAGCGATTGCCTCAAATTTTTTAAGCAGGACGTCCATTGTAATGACTCCCTTAACGTCCCCGTTATTGAGAATAAACGTAAGCTCTGATGGCGTGTACAGCGAATTAATCGGTATAACCACCGCTCCGATCCGAAGTGCGCCATAAAGACTGATTACATAATATGGGCTGTTTCCCAAAACCAAGGCAATATGATCACCCTTTTTATACCCAAGCTTCTGTAACTGTGATGCAAATTTAGTAACTGCCCCCTCCAGTTCCATATAGCTTGTCTCTTTATCCTGAAATACATATGCGGCTTTGTGTGGATTCTCGCTGGCTGTGACTGATAACTGTTCCGTTACATTCACCTTATATCCCCCTTGCCTGATTTATGAATGAGCAATCATTCATTTTTAGAATAAAATTCATATTTATTATAAAATACAGATATCGACAATACAAGTGTAAGCGGTTAAATTTTAAGGGAGGGTAGAATGGTAATACGCCTCATTTCTGTTAAAAAAAAAGAATCCAGCGAATGCTGGATTCTCACTCTAAATATTTTAACTGCCAATCTTAGTACAGCAGGTTAATGAAGTCTTCTTTTGAAATTTTACCAAGGTAGTGTGGTACATCTACATCAGCTAATGCTTCTTCGATTGCTTTACGCTCGTGACGAACTCCGATCAGCTTATCCTCAAGAACGCTGACATCGCCAATTCCGAAAAAGTCACCATAGATTTTGCAGTTCTGGATGGTACCATTTTTAACATCCAAACGGACATCCACGAGACCGGCATCAAATTTATGCGATTCCTGAATATTGAATTTAGGAGATTTACCGTAGTTCCACTCCCATTTTTTATAGCGCTCCTCGGAGATTTTATAAATGTTCTCCCAATCTTCTTCGGTCAGTTCATAACGTTCGACATTCTTGGAATCATCCACTTCGAAAATATAGCGGAGAATCATATCCTTGAACTCATCCATAGAGACTTTCTCGTTAAGGTATTCGGAAATATTGGCTACACGACTGCGGATTGACTTGATTCCTTTAGACTCGATTTTCTCTTTTTTAACGTTCAATGCGGAAACAACGTGCTCGACCTCTGAATCAAACATGAGTGTTCCGTGACTGAACATGCGGCCTTTTGTGGAGAACATTGCGTTTCCGGAAATTTTGCGTCCCTCGACCACGAGATCATTGCGGCCTTTCATTTCTGCAGGAACTCCCAGTTTATTCAATGCTTCCACGACCGGCTTGGTAAACTTGGCGAAATCCTGGAAACTCTCCCCATCATCTTTGGTAATGAAGCTGAAGTTCAGGTTACCTTCGTCATGGTAAACTGCCCCACCTCCGGATAAGCGTCGAACTACCTTAATGCCATTTTCATCTACATAATCCGTGTTGATTTCCTCTACTGTATTCTGATTACGTCCGATAATTATGGATGGCTTATTGATATAAAATAAAAGATATGTATCTTGTTCGCCGAAGTTCTGGAGGACATATTCTTCCAGTGCAAGATTGACTGTTGGATCTGTTATTCCCTTATTATCTATGAATTTCATCGTCTATCCCTCCTGTATTAGTATCTATAATAAGTGTAATAGAAATTTCTTACACAATCAAAGTTAATGACTTTTTTCCCAGGCTAGTCCCTCTTCTGCTAATCTGATTATTCCTGAGAAATGCTGCTCGGCTTCTTTTATTAAATCCTTGTGGTCCCCAAAGTGGGGCAAATGGCTCAGTACAAGCTCGCCAACCCCAGCCTCATGCGCAATTCTGGCGCCTTCTTCACTAGTCATATGTCCTGCCTTTTTACTGTTCTGCCCTGCATAGAAGTTACAGTCTGTAATAAGAAGATCAGCATGTTCGGCAAAAGAAATCCACTCTTCTTTAAACGATGTATCAGCAGTATAAACGATGGCAGATTCACCATCCGTTATGCGCATGCCATAGCAAGGAACCGGGTGGTCTGTTTTTTGAAAGGTAACCGAAAATGGCCCAACTTCGAGCTGCTTTTTCGGATCATAAGCCACTCCTTTTGTGAATCGGTGACTGAGCGATTCAAAGCCCTCCTGGTCGTCGGTATGCCCATAGATTGGCAACACAGTTTTACGATCCTGAATATATGACTGAACTAGCCATGCATACTGAAGTACACCAATGTCAGCAATATGGTCGTTGTGATAATGTGATAGAACTACCGCATTGATATCGGTGACCTTTGTATAGTTCTGTACTTTGGACAGTGAACCGCTCCCCGCATCAATCAGTAGCGTATATCCATCTTTCTCGAGTAAATAAGCTGAGGTTGCTCCACCTGCAGCCGGGTAGCCGCCCCAATGTCCGATCACGGTCAATTTCATAGACTTTCACCTCATTTTTAAAATTTGTTGTAACACAGTGTTGACACTATACATACTGTTATATTACAATGGTTTTATCAACTTAAAGGAGGATACACATGGATAACGTCGTTGAGTTTTTCAGGAATTTACCAAAGAAAAAGTGTCAGGAATGCGGCCAGGACATGCTTGAGAAAGCTGACTGCTATGGTAATTTATGTGACGAATGTGATCATCCGGCAAGATAACGTGTATTGACATCAGGTTGAAAATAAATAATCTGTATTAATTGTACTGTAACAGTTTTATACTTTCCATCAGCAGCTATTCGGGGATAGCTGTTTTTTTTGTATAGATTTCTGAAAAATCGTGTCATTCGGACGGATTTTGTTTTATAATTTATTAGGGAAACGAAGTAATTGGGAGAGGGGTATCCAAATTGACAACAAATTCTAAACGATTAACACGAGCTGAAGTACCAGTCGAACAGAGGTGGGACTTGCATGATTTGTTCGCATCAGACGACGAATGGGAGAAGGAACTAACCGCAATTCAGGCAAACGTAAGTGATGTCACACAGTATAAGGGGCGTCTGAACACCAACCCGGAGACATTGCTGAACTGCCTTGTAGCGCTGGAAAACTATGAGCAGCGGCTTGTTCGCGTATCTACCTACGCTTCACTAAAAGGTGCTGCTGACGGGTCTGATCCTAAAAACCAGGGAGATATGGCCAGAGTATCATCTGCACTGGCGGCAATTGGTGCTAAACTTTCATTTGTAGAGGCAGAACTTTTGAATATGTCGCAGAATACAATAGAGTATTTCCTGGAGACAGAGCCTCTTCTTGAAACTTATCAAAAAATGCTTAATGATATTCTCGAGAAAAAGCCATATACAATGGCCCCTGAAATCGAGGAAACCCTCGCTGCTCTTGGAGAAGTACATAGTTCGCCATATATGATTTACCAGCGCAGTAAGTCCTCAGACATGGAGTTTGATTCGATTGAGGGGGAAAACGGCGAGAAATTGCCTATGTCGTTTGCGCTTTATGAAGACCGGTATGAATTTTCACCGGACACTGCGACCCGTCGCGAAGCATACGATTCTTTTGTTAAGACATTGAACCAGTATAAAAATACGTATGCCGCAACTTATGCAACTGAGGTAACTAAGCAGGTTACCCTCTCCAGACTACGCAACTACAGCTCCGTGACCGATATGCTATTACAGCCACAGCAGGTTACAAAAAATATGTACAACAACCAGCTTGATGTCATTCAGGAAGAGCTTGCACCACATATGCGTCGGTTTGCCGAGCTAAAAAAAGAAAAGCTTGGCCTTGAAGAGTTGCATTTTGCTGATTTAAAAGCACCACTTGATCCAAAGTTCAATCCGACAACATCATATGAGGAAGCGACTTCTACAATTCTGGATGCATTGAAAGTAATGGGACCTGAGTACAGTGAGATTATGGAACAAGGAATAAATAGCCGTTGGGTGGATTACTCAGATAATGTCGGAAAATCCACCGGTGCCTTTTGTGCGAGCCCGTACGGTGTCCATCCATATATTCTAATTACCTGGACAGACACGATGCGCGGCGCATTTGTGCTTGCACATGAACTTGGTCATGCTGGCCACTTCTATCTTGCCGGCAAAAACCAAAACTATGTGAACACCCGTGCCTCAACGTACTTTATCGAAGCACCATCGACTATTAATGAGTTGCTGCTGGCTGACCATCTAATCAGTAAAACAGACGACAAACGGATGAAACGCTGGGTGATCACACAGTTACTTGGTACGTACTACCATAATTTTGTGACTCATCTGCTCGAGGGTGAATTCCAGCGCCGCGTGTATACGTTGGCCGAGGAAGGAACTCCTCTAACCGCGAACCTGCTGACACAGCAAAAGAAAGAAGCACTTGAAAACTTCTGGGGTGATACGGTCGCAATCGATGAAGGTGCAGGCCTAACATGGATGCGTCAGCCGCATTACTACATGGGGTTATACCCGTACACTTACTCAGCCGGACTGACTGTATCGACTGCTATGGCCCAAAAAATCCGTGAAGAAGGCCAGCCGGCTGTGGACCGCTGGTTATCCGTCCTGAAAGCTGGTGGTACGCTCAAACCACAGGATCTAGCTTTAAAGGCTGGTGTCGATATGTCTAAACCAGACGCAATAAAAGAAGCAGTCGCATACGTCGGCTCGCTTGTTGATGAACTCGTGAAAAGCTACGAAGAATAATAGATGATAGTTATGTAATCCTATCCCAACCTTCTTGAGAAATCGTAACAGAAACCGATAAATCAGTTTAATAGATTAATGGAGAAGCAATCAGAGGAAATCTGGTTGCTTTTTCTTTGATTAGGAAAATAATTGTTGTCGATTAGGGGGGGGACTAGTTCGATGAGCGGCATTTGGCAAGGTTCTCCGCTTCCTTCGACCTCTCATCAAGGCGATGAGCGGGGTGACTACTTTTACGGCTGGTCACCTTTTACTGTATCTTCATGTCCTTAAGTTTACCTTTATTCGAACCGAATTCCCTACCGCTCTCGGCTAAAACAAAAAATCTTAACCAAAAAAACAGGACCGAATCATTTGCTGATTGGTCCTGCCTCTCCTATATTACTTACTTAAATATCCCAGTACGTCAGCAACGGCCTTTTCCCCCTGATCAATACAATCCGGAACGCCAATCCCTTCATACGAACTTCCTGTCAGGAATACGCCTGGTAGCTCACGGTCCGCTGAATTACGGACACGGGCAATGCGCTCTTTGTGCCCTACGGTATATTGCGGCATAGCGTTCTTCCACCGGGTAATCACACTGAACTCTGGCTTTTCTGTAATATTCATTGTCTTGTTTAAATCACGAAGGACAATTTCGGTTATTTCTTCGTCCGAAAGATCGACCACCGACTGATCAGATGGGCGCCCGACATAACAGCGCAGCAAGGCTTTTCCATCTGGTGTAGTGTTCGGCCATTTCTTATGTGTCCATGTACACGCTGTTATACGGAAATCACTGTTACGCGATACGACAAAGCCGGTGCCATCAATATCCTTTTTGATTGCAGACTGGTCAAACGCCATTGCAACATTGGCAACCGATGTAGCTGGGATATCGTTGAAATCCTCGAAAAGATCATACTGGCTAAACATCCGGGGCAGCGTATGATGCGGAGTTGCCATAATAACGGCATCTGCCTTGTACACTTCCCCGCTGCTGAGGAGAAGATGGTAGCCATGCTCCTTTTTCTCGACATGGTCAACAGCAGTATTAAGCGAATACAAGCCGTTTAGCTCGTCCGCCAGCTTATCAACCAGTGACCCTAGTCCATTTTTAAAAGAGAAAAACATCCCGGGTTTTTTACCGGTTGATTTCTTCCGCTTCGGCATCGTTTTCTGCAGGCCTTTAATCAAACTGCGGTGTTCCTGCTCGAGATTATAAAAATTCGGGAACGTCGCCATAATACTCATGTCATCAATATCCCCCGCATAAATCCCCGACAGCAAAGGTTCAATCAGGTTTTCTACAAGTTCATTACCGAACCGGTGGCGGAAAAAGCCTCCCAGCGACTGATCACTAACCGGTTTGCTTTTTGGTAGAACAAAGTCAAATCCGGCACGCAGTTTTCCTTTTGGCGAAAAAATTCCTGAAAATAGAAATGGTCGTACTTGTGTTGGGATTCCCATAAATGCTCCAGTCGGCATTTTGTGCAGCTTATTATTTACCAGAATATACGATTGCCCGGTACCATTACGGACTAGCTCGTCGGACATCCCCAGTTCTTCGGTAAGCTTCACGGCCGGCTGTTTCCGCGCCAGAAATGAGTCCGGTCCCTGCTCAATAACAAATCCATCGTGGTGCTTCGTCTTTATTTTACCACCAAGCCGGTCACTTGCCTCGACAAGTTTAACTTCGTATGGCAGGTTATTCTCAGTTATTTCTTTTCGCAAATAATAAGCAGCGGATAATCCTGTTATCCCGCCGCCTACTATTACAATTGTTTTATTAGCGCTCATCGCACTTCACTCTTTACTTTACGTAATACAACATCAGCGAGTGTGTTAATAAACTGCGGATGAACATTTGGCATTTCCGGACGATGGTAGCTGGCGCCAAGTTCATCACACACAACTTTACACTCGTAATCATTATCATATAATACTTCCAGGTGATCAGCTATGAAACCAACTGGAGCATATACAAAGGAACGATACCCTTTTTGTTTATACAGGTCACGGGTCAGATCCTGAACGTCCGGTCCAAGCCATGGGTCAGGAGTGTTCCCTTCACTTTGCCAACCGATTTCATAGTTTGTGATCCCGGTAGCTTCGGAAATAAGTTGTGCAGTCTCCTTCAACTGGTCTGGATATGGATCCTCGTTCTGAAGAATTTTTTCCGGCAGGCTGTGGGCAGACACGATAAGTACCGCTTTCTCACGCTCATCCGTTGACATGTCATTATAGACATCGGCAATTTGGTCAGCCCAATATTTAATGAACCCTGGCTCATTATACCAGCTTTCCACCGATTCGATGGAAATTCCATGCTTCTCTGCTTCTTCTTGTGCCCGGCTGTTGTATGATTTCACGCTGAATGTTGAGTAGTGCGGTGCCAGTACGAGTGACACGGCTTCTTTAATCCCGTCCTCAGCCATTTGGGCAACTGCATCCTCGATGAATGGTGTGATATGTTTCAGGCCGATATAAACGCTGAATTCTATTTCATCTTGTGTCGCATTCAAGTTCACCTCGAGGGCCTTTGCCTGCTCCTGGGTTATTTTGGCAAGCGGTGATATGCCACCGATTGCTTTATAGCGGTCCTTCAGATCCTGCAATGCTTCCTCGGATGGCTTTCTTCCATGTCGGATGTGCGTATAGTATGGCTCAATGTCCTCTTCCTTGTAAGGCGTTCCATACGCCATTACGAGCAATCCCATTTTTTTCCTTTCCATTTCCAGCACCTCTTCTATTTCAGATTATCGTTTGGAATACGTATGAATCAGTTCGGTCAATTTTTTCAGCGTTTCCGGGCTAATATCCGGTGTTACGCCATGTCCAAGGTTGAACACATGACTTTCCTGCTGCATGGCTTCATCCAGAATTCCTTTTGTTCTGGATTCAATCGTTTCCCAATCCGCCAAAAGAATTGCAGGATCTAGATTGCCCTGGAGCACCTTGGTAACACCCATTTGGCGCGCCTCAGTAATGGAAGTCCGCCAGTCAAGGCCAATCACGTCCACCGGAAGCTCATTCCACTCAAGCAGCAAGTGTCGCGCACCTACTCCGAAAATAATCAAAGGAACGTTCTCCTTTTGAAGTTCAGAGAAAATCCGCTGCATAACCGGTTTGATGAACATCCGGTAATCTGGAGCATTCAAAGCACCTACCCATGAGTCAAAAATCTGGATTGCCCGAGCACCTGCTGCAATTTGGGCTTTCACATACTCAATTACCATATCGCCAAGTTTGTCCATCAACGCAAACCAGACGTCAGGTTGGCTGTACATCATTGCTTTAGTCTTGCCATAATTACGTGATGGTCCGCCTTCAATCATGTAGCTTGCCAGTGTAAATGGAGCTCCGCTGAATCCAATAAGCGGCACTTCCAGCTGTTCCTCACTTAAAAGTCGAATTGTATCAAGAACGTACGGCACATCATTTTTTGGGTTAATGGCACCCAGTTTTTCCACGTCTTGCAAATTCCTGATTGGATTGGCAATTACAGGACCAATTCCCGATTTAATCTCCACATCAACGCCAAGCGAAGGCAATGGTGACATGATATCTTTATACAAAATGGCTGCATCCACCCCGTAATGCTCCACCGGCAGACGGGTAACATATGCACAAAGTTCTGGCTGATGCGTTATTTCAAACAATGAATATTTCTTCTTTAATTCGCGGTATTCTTTCTGAGACCGTCCTGCCTGGCGCATAAACCATGCCGGAGTATAGTCTGTTTTTTCACCATTATACGCGCGGATAATAGTATCATTAATTTGTTTTGACATTATTTTCACCCTTTTAACCTACTTAAGCCCTAATATCCAATTTTAACTATAGCTATTTCCAACCATTCTGTATAGCAAACCACTTAGATTGTCATCAATTTGTCTAAATTAACCCCATGCTAAAAAATATCATCGGGACAGTTTAACCGTATTTGACTTAATACCTTCCAGTTTGGTTAGTGGGTTGTACGGAACCACATAATAGCTGGAAGATTTAAATGCATTGACGTTATCAATCGTAAATGCAGTCTTACCTTTTACTTCCCCAATCCGCTTATCAATTCCACGTTTCTCCTGATAAATCCTGTATACAATACGGTCACTTTCTCCGCCGCTCCAATTCAGTTTTCCCTGAAATAGTGGAAACCCGCCAAATACAATCTCACCATTAAGCTTAATTTTTTCCGGTAATTCGATTGGCTCAGGCAAGTCCTCCACATTTTCCGGCTTTTTAAAAGAAGCCGTCAATGGTTCCTGTTTGTCCAATTCTGAAAGGATGGTTTTTGTCAGCATCGTCGGGTAATCACTGCCCCCTGTAAGATAATGTTCTTTATCGGTCTGATCATAACCCATCCACAGTGCGATGACATAGTCCGGCGTGTACCCGACAAACCAGGAATCCTTTACCTTTTCGGGTACATGCGGATGCTCGGTAGTTCCGGTTTTTCCAGCCAACGCTTTATCATACTCACCAGCTGTAGCCGTTCCTTCCTCGACAATTCCAATCAGCATTTCGGTCATATTCCAGGCAACCTGTGGGCTAAATACAGCCGTTTCTTTCCCACTACCTTGGAAAATAATTTCGCCATTTTTGTTATAAATCCGGTCAATCGTATACGAATCAACCACCTCACCACCACTGGCAAATGTACGGTAGCTCTCGGCCATTTTCAACGGCGAAATACCACGTTTTAAACCGCCTAGCGCGATTGCCAGGCCATCATCCGGAATGGTGATATTCATTTTCCCCAAGTAATCTTTGGCATACGGAATTCCAATCTGGTTCAGGAGCCAGACTGCAGTTGTGTTTTTCGACTCCTTCAGGGCTTCATAAATAGAAACTGCGCCCTCATATTTCCCGTCATAGTTGGTCGCCGTATAGTCTCCGATTTCCCGCTTCTGGTCCGGCAACAATGAGTACGGCCGGTAGCTCTTCTGCATTAATGCTGGTGCATAGACCGCAATCGGTTTAATTGTCGAACCAGGCTGTCGTTTGACAGTAACCCGGTTAAGGTCCCCGAGCTTGTATTCTCTCCCGCCTATCGCCGCGGCAACCTTTCCGCTGTCCTTTTCAACCATCACGAAAGCACCCTCGATCCCTGATGTATTGCCTGGGAAATATTCCTCATTTTGAAATTTTTCGTAGGCAATCCGCTGGGCGTTCTCGTTCATATTGACTACAATACGGTAACCGCCGCGGCGCAGTTCATTTGTCGAAACCTGGTACTTATCCTCAGCTTCCTCAATGACAAGATTTATATAACTGTCTGTCCAAGGATTCGGCTTTTCTTCCTTTATATTTAAACCCAGTGTCTTTCCTTGGGCGACTATTCGATCTTCAGTAGATAGCTTTCCGGCATTTTCCATTGCCTGTAAAACCACATTTCGCCGATCCAATGCCCGGTCAGGATGGTTAATCGGTGAATAGCCATTCGGTGCCTTAGCAAGTCCGGCTAACATTGCTCCCTCAGATAATGTTAGGTCCTCGACTGATTTTGAAAAGAACTTCTGTGTCGCAACTTCAATTCCATACCAACCATGTCCGAAATATATTTCATTTAAGTATAATTCCAAAATCTTATCTTTTGAAAAGTTACGTTCCAGATAAATAGCGGCCATTACTTCCTTGGTTTTCCGCATCCATGTTTTATCATTATGCAAAAACAGGTTTTTAGCGAGCTGTTGTGTAATCGTACTCGCGCCCTCAACTTTGGACATAGCAAGTATATCCCGGTAGACTGCTCTGATAACGGACTGGAAATCAACCCCGGCATGTTCATAAAAACGCCGGTCTTCCACTGCAACAAACGCTTCTTTCACATGCTCAGGTACCCTGTCAATGTTAATCGGTATCCGGTTTTCATTATATAACTTACCGATAACTTCCCCGTCTTCCGTCTCAATCGTAGTCGTCGCATCCAGGACCAGATTTTCTTCATCAACAACCAGATTCCCGCCAAATAGGATTATCGCATAACCCAATAATCCCAGTAACAACATAAAACTTAATGAAAGCAGGAGCCATTTCCCCTTGCCTTTCATAAAGTCTGTGGTTTTTTTCATTTATTCACCTCGATCAAAAAATTACTATTCTATTATACGACAGATTTCACCATTAAAAAAGTAATAATATCTAATGTTATTTAATAATTATTTTAAACGGCGAGAAAGTCAAAAATCAAAAATGAGTTTATAACCCTCCATACTTAACCCAAACAATTATTAGAACGAAATGGCAAAATAGGGTATGTTATTGTTATGATGGAAAAAAGAATTCCGAAAGGGGTATCCGTATGAATGCGTATATGACAAACGGTACATTTGATTTTCTGAAAAAAATTGATGATGAGCACCCGGAAGTGGATTTTTATTATATGAGCGGAGAAAACAGCACCCTTGTTTATTATGAAAGCGACGGGAAAAGTGTTTTCTCATCTGGTCGGGGATATGAACTCGTGATCAATAACGGTGATATGAAACAATCGGGCTATGTGGTGATGAACAACATTCCGGTTACCGATGACGGAGCGCCCGTTTTTGAGGATCGCTTTAAGAAGAGGCAACAGAACGTCGACACAATGCCAGGATTCCAGGCATTCCGGCTGTTACGGCCAAAAAAAGGCAACACGTATGTGGTTCTGACCCAATGGGCAAGCGAAAAGGACTTTGAGAACTGGAAAAACTCCGACCAGTTCTCAAAAGCGCATAAAGACGGCGGAACAAAACCTCCTGCTTACTTCGCTGACCGCCCATTCGTGACTACGTATCGTATGGTGAACCCGGAAGATTTAAAATGAACTAGTGGTGTTAGCTCAATAATCGGATAAAAGCGCTCATAAATAAACGATTTCCGCTTAATAAAGAGTGATTATCGCTTATTAACGGCGAATTTCCGCTCAATATTGGGTGAAGAGCAATCAAGAATTCATCCGGAACATCAAGAAAAGCCAGCATGCCTCAGAGGCCAGCTGGCTTTTTTAATGTTTTCCAGTTTGTTACCTGTTATTTCGATTTCTGATCTTCGTTATTTTCCAAATCTTCTTTTGTGGATTGGCCTTCGCTGCTATCAGGCACATCACCTGAATGTTCTTCCCATTCCTCATTCCCTGAGTCATCAGCAGGGATGTCCGGTTCAACCAGATAATAGTTGAAGAATGCCCGGAATATATCTTCTGATTTGGATCCATTGACCCTGTCCACTTCTTTTCCATCTTCAAAATAAACAACCGTTGGAGTGCCCTCGATTCCATACTCCATCCACGCACTCTCAAACTCAAGCAAGTTAAGTTTTTTCAAATCAACACCCATTTCCTCTGCAAGTGGTACTAGGTACGGGGTTGTCTGCTGACAGTGCGGGCATGTCGGGCTATAGAAATAAACTACCATATCTTCCTCATTTTCGAGCTTCTTCTCCAGTTCGTCCGGTGTAAGCTGGTTTCCGTATAACGGATCGTCAAGTTGATCAATCGTCGCTTGATGCAGATCGTCTTTTCCGTATGGATTTTCGTTATCGCCGATTGCCTGCTGGTTCTTGTAATCAATCACAAAATACAACGCTATAAACAGTACAAGAACTGATGCCAGGATAATTATCATTTTCTTTTTCATGGTTTATTTCCCCCTACTTTGCTTAAGTAAAATAATATGCAGTACAAAAATTATGATAAATGCTGTTCCTGCAAGAAATGGAATCGTCACAAACCCAAAATAGTTTATGTATTCGGTATTGCACGGTATCAATCCACATGAACCGCCCGCTTCATGAAACCCGGGTAGTTTCTGGATTAAATAGTGATAAGTAGAAACACCAACTCCGATTCCACTCATAATCAGGCCTGGCAATGCAATACTTATATCTCTCTTGAAAGCCGCCACACCGTATATAATAACTAACGGATACATCAGGATACGCTGATACCAGCATAGTTCACATGGTTCATAACCCATAATTTCTGAAAAAAACAGGCTCCCCAGCATAGCAACAAGCGCCTGTGCCCATATCAGCATCAGCAATGTCTCGTTTGGTTTCGTATTCCCCACAGGTGCTCCACCCTCCATTTTTTGATATATTTCGTATTATACAGGGCGGTACATAGAAAAATCAAAAAGTTATTCCTGCATATTTACTCTTTTTGCTCAGTTAGGGCATTTTTGTGAACGTAAACTGCTGCCTGGGTCCGATCGTGCACATCCAGCTTACTGAGAATGTTACTGACATGTGTTTTTACCGTCTTTATACCGATGAATAGTTTTTCGCTAATTTCCTGGTTGGTCAGCCCGTCACCGATACAGAGGAGCACTTCCAGCTCACGTTCCGTTAAATGGTCATGGAGTTTCTTTTGCTCCGTTCGAAAACTTGACATCATTTTCCCAGCCACTTTCGGTTCGATTACATTTTCTCCACGGGCAGCTTTTTTGACCGCATGTGCAATGTCTGACGCGGATGATGTTTTGAGTATATAACTGAATGCCCCTGCCTCAATTGCCGGGAATACTTGTTTATCATCATAATAACTTGTAAGAATGATAACCTTGCATTCCGGAAATTCGTTCATTACCTGTTTGGTTGCATCAATTCCAGTCCCATTCTCCATCATCAGATCCATCAGCACAACGTCCGGGCGGTGCTCCAGAATAATCTTCGCACCCTGGTTGCCGCTTGATGCCTGCCCGACAACTTCAATCTCATCCTCAGTCTGAAGGTAGGCAACAATGCCTTTTCGTACAATTTCATGGTCATCGACAACTACAACACGGATCATCTAATCTCCCCCTAATAGTCAGCATGGAATGCGGATATCTATATACGTCCCTTCACCCTCGATGGAACGTATCGTAAATGTCCCGCCAAGTTCTTCACTTCGTTCTTTCATTGTTTTTAATCCATATGATGTCTTTCGCCTGGAGTCTGCTTCAACATTAAACCCGCTGCCATTATCACTTATATGTAAAAAAAGTTCCTTACTTCGAGTGAACATTTCCAGCTTTAGACCTGTCGCATTCGCGTGCCTTAATGTGTTGGACATTGCTTCCTGAATAATCCGGAAAACATGTTCCTCGGTTGTATCGCTTACATGCATGTCTTCGTCAATGTTTAACGTAAAATCAAGCGCGGTTTTCTGCTGCAGCTCATCTACCAGCTTTCTGACACCGACTGGCAGCGGCTCACCTGACAGGTGGATCGGCCGTAGATGCAACAGCAACGCTCGCATCTCGGTCTGTGCCTTTAATGCAGTTTCCGCAACATCCTTCAACTGGTCCTTTGCAATGCTTGTGTCACGGTCAAACTGCTTAAGCGCGGCTTCCGACATCATCGTAATCGCGAACAACTGCTGGCTGACAGCATCATGCAAGTCGCGCGCCAGCCGTTGCCGCTCCTCTATCGCTGCCGCTTTATGTGCGTCCTTTGCCAAGTCTGATTTTTCGTCGGCCATCCGCTGCAACGACTTCACCTGGTCCTGAAGTTTTTTTCCCAGTTCATTCATTTCATTACTAATCCTTGCAATCTCATCTTCTTCTTTCGAATAAATTCGAGAATTATAGTTACCATTTGAAAACTGCGTAATCAAAACCGACAGATAATCGAGCCGCTCCTTAAATTCACCACTCGATTTGAAACCTGCATAAACAGAAATAACAATCGCAATAACAATATAAAGCAGAATAAAAATAAAAATTCCAAGCGCTGTCAACCACTGTGGCGCGAACAACACATAAATCGACAGAAGGATGGACAACAGCGTGATCGCCGTCAAAAACAACGCATAAAGGTGCGATCTGATAAACATATAACGAATACTGCTCAACTTTTTCATCATCCGGAATCCCCCTTACACTTTAACTACACGGATGGAACCAGCTTTCAATTCGACTGTGATATCCAGTTTTCGTACCGCGGTTTCATAATCATCCGTTACATAAGACAGATGACGTGAGATTCCTTCCGATTTCTGTCCGACAACGTCAATCTCACCTGCTTTTACAGTTGCATCCACCTGGAAAGGAATATTTTCCGGGATAAGTATATGGACATCTCCTGCAAGTGAATGAACGTCGATCGGAATCTCCTCTTCCGGGATAAAAGCTTTAGAAAAGTCTATATAAAAGTCACCGGCCAAACTTCTTAGGTTCATAGGCTCAACCTTCCAGTTAGGCTGGTTGTACTCGTGACTACCAACAGTGAAGCCGCCGCTGTAGTATTTATGGGGCTTTTTCCCCTTCCATTTATCCTTCGTCCGGTGCTTACGTTTCGGCGAAGTGCCGCTAAAAAAGGAAAAACCAATGTAGACGATGAGCAAGGGCCACAGCTTATATACATCATCAATCTCAAAGTCGAGTACGTTAAACCGATCCAACAACAAAAGGGTTCCAAAAAGCAGGAAAAACGATCCAAAAATCCAGCTACCCCTGTTATATCTTATCTTGTCAACGATCCATTTAAGCCCAAGCATCACGAAAATTACCGGATAAATATAAATCCATACCTCGCCTATCTCAAAATCGATTAGCCTCAAGTTCGCGAGGACAAGCGCTCCTCCGCCAAGAATCAGAACAAGTGCCAGTACGTATCTTACAAAACTACCCCCCACTTATTTCACGTCCTCTACTGTTTTATAATCTATTTTAATGTGGTCAATGTTGCCTCTATAATCTGTCATTTTTGTTGCGAAGGGTATAAAAAAGCGGTTATTTAAAGCGCGAAACTTTCCCTCTATTACCTGTCCTTCTGTAGCCTTTTCCATCTGAAAATCCCCCCGATTTATCTTATTACCATTTTACTAAGCAGACTTTCGGAAGGTAATGGTCCGCAGAATGTTTCTGTCTCCGCCTCAAGACCGATATCCTGTCTCGTTGTTATCTTTATTTTACCGTAATTAGCGTTTGAAAAGAACAGGACGTGGGAATATAATTTATGTGCTCAGAAATAAATGAAAGGTTGGGATACAATATGGATAAAGAACTGCAGGAACTAATTGATGGTCTAAACGAAGACCTGGCTCACGAATACGCAGCAGCAATTCAATATACCTACAGTGCTTCTGTGGTCTCAGGACTGTACCGTTCAGCACTGAAACCTTTTTTCGAGTCTGAGATTAATGACGAACTTGGTCATGCGATGTACTTGTCAGAAAAAGTGAAGGCACTGGGTGGTACGCCAACTACTGAAGCTGCTAAAATTCCACAGCCTTCTGAAGTGAAAGATTTACTTGAAGCGTCACTGGAATCTGAAACAGCCACGATTGAACGTTACGAAAAGCGCAAAAAACAGGCAGAGAATCTTGGCTATACTGAACTTGTAGTTAAGCTGGAAGATTTGATTGCCGATGAAACACACCATAAAGAAGAAATTGAACGCTTACTGAGCGACCCTAGAATTTCATAAGATGTGTTGGCGTAAAGCTGCCCATTCTCGGGCGGCTTTTTTTCGTAGGCTCTTATTTCCAATCTCTCCCCTAATTTGCTTACAACCACCTTAGATTTAATCGCATCTCTACACCCCTCTCCACTAAAGTGTTATAATGATTGGAAAATAACCAGAGGGGGAACCAGAGTGTTAGCAGAGATTCATAAGAAACTGGATGAGCGCTACCAGGATATGGTGGATATCAGGCGCTACCTTCATCAATATCCGGAGGTTTCTTTTAAAGAGTATAAGACTGCACAATATATAGCTGATTTTTATGAGGAGCTGGGGATTCCATATCAGACGAAGGTCGGCGGCAACGGGGTTATCGCTACACTTGAAGGCGGTAAGCCCGGTAAAACGGTAGCACTAAGAGCTGACTTCGATGCTCTTCCAATCCAGGATGAGAAAGATGTTCCCTATAAATCAAAAGTTGAAGGTGTTATGCATGCGTGTGGACACGATGGACATACAGCTACACTACTGACACTTGCCAAAACGATGCAAGAACATCAAGATGAACTCCCAGGCACAATTGTGTTCCTGCACCAGCATGCTGAGGAATACGCACCCGGTGGAGCGAAGCCGATTGTCGATTCTGGGGCAATTGACCATGTTGACGCAGTTTTCGGCACACATCTTTGGGCAACAACCCCACTTGGTGTTCTGGAAACCTCTAAAGACGTCTTTATGGCGGGGGCTGACCGTTTTCAAATCACGATCCAAGGGCAGGGTGGCCACGGCGCATACCCGCACGAAACAAAAGACGCGATTGTGATTGGGTCCCAGGTGGTTTCCGAGCTTCAGCAGGTCGTCAGCCGTCGAATTGACCCATTGGAAACTGCAGTGCTTACTATTGGCGTATTTGAAGCCGGCACAACATTCAACGTAATCGCTGACAAATCCAAGCTAGTCGGAACGGTCCGCTATCTGAACGCCGACCTGCAGGATAAAATCATTTCTGAAATGGAAAAAATCATTAAGGGTGTATGTGTCGCCAACGATGCCAGCTACGACTTCAACTATGAAAAGGGCTATCCACCGCTGGTAAATCATTCAGACGATGCAGAGCTTATTCTTAAGGCTGGTAAAAAAATTGAGGACATCCATACATCCCAGGAAGTAGTTCCTGTTATGGGCGGCGAGGACTTTGCATACTACACATTGGCTAAACCAGGCGCATATTTCTTCACCGGTGCAGCAAAGGAAGGCAGTGTTTATCCGCACCACCATCCAAAATTTGACATCGATGAACGCGCCCTTCCGATTGCAGCCAAAACGCTTATTCAGGCATATTTTGACTATCAGGAAAAAAGATAAAAAAGAGACTGGACAAAAATGTATAAGTAACACAAAATGCGAACTATCTTTAGAAAAGATAGTTCGCATTTTCTTTTAGCATGCCTTCGTATAAGATATAAAATACAAAGTAACTCGTAGCTTCGCTCCGGAAATACATTTCGCTTTCACCACTCCGGGTGCAAGGTCAACATCTGTTCAAGCTAAAGCTTTCACAGTGTTTCCTTTGCCGGGGGCACGGCCTCAGCCTCCTCGCGGAGAGATCGCCGCTGCGGGGTCTTCGGACTCGTGCTGTTCCCCCAGGAGTCTTCGTATTCTGCCTGCGCTATAACAGGTTTCCTGATAAAAAATGAGCTATTTCAAGGTGCCCTTGTATAGCTTCCCTAAATCGTAAGAGGCATAAAAAGCAAATACGAAGCCGCTATCAGCGGAGGAAATACGGAGACTCCTACGGGAGCAGAGGCCTCGATGAGACCCCGGAGACCGTTAGCTCAACGGAGGCTCAACAGCCGCCCGTGGAAAGCGTAGTGTATTTCCGTAGCAGTGTTTTCAGCACTCTATCTTAGAAGTCTTCACTACTTCGTAGTTTCTATCAACTTTGAAATAAACTCCATTTAAAAAGGATAATATTGTAAGCTCTCCATCCTAATTCGTTCGTCTCTGGAGAGCAAAATTTTAGTTTGGACCCAGCCTCATTTCTTCTGCTATGTTATATGGCTTATTTCCCCACAATAAGATGTTCCGGAGAAGCAGGGGTCTCTTTCAGTGATGTCTTAAGGAACTCAGGGTACAGCACAATATCTTCAAGCTCATCAAGCGGCACCCACTGATAAATCAGACGCTCCCCCTCTTCTCCGTAAAACGGGCCTTCACGGAATCTAAGCGATCCATCAATACCTGAAACACCATAATATAAGCCTATCTCATGAAACTCCCTATCCGTGTACGTAAAGAAGTTCTCTGTCATCCAAAACAGTCTATTCACTTCTACATCAAATCCAAGTTCTTCTTTCACCTCACGGACCACAGTGGACGCGGAGTCCTCCATTACTTTTACTCTTCCGCCAGGTAATGCCCAATGCCCGTCTTTAGCCTGTCGATGAATAAGCACATGGTTATTCTCCACCATTACTGCAGCCACCCGATAATTGAATACAGTGTTCTTTCGTTTAAATGTTGCGTCCATTGCATCCTCTCTCCCAAAAATAATACACACGTCTAACCTTTAAAACGTATGTATTGCAGCATATCAAGCGATTTTCTTTTTCACATAACCATTGATAAATAATAGGTTAAACAGTGTCCCACCTGCCAGAATTGCGAGTATTCCCATCAATTGGCCCAGCACAAGGAAAAATAACGCAAAAACAATTACGTGGATAAATGCCAGCTGGTACATCAGTTTAATCAGTGACCGCTTTCGTTCATCCAAATCGACGGGATACAAATCCAGCCACATAATCGTTCGATGATGCTGATACAAGGTCATCATCTGGAACAGGCTCATATACAGAAACAACAGAGCAAAAATAACCTTCATCAGAACGGTAGGCACATAAAAAACGAACAGCCCACCAATTAGTATAAGGCGAATATACATCCCTAAATAGTCACCACTACGGATAAACGTAATCCGGTAAAGATAATCATACGTATATTTATTTTTAAAAGGAACCTTGTTAACTAAAGAAACAATCCAATGCCTGCTCTTTATCCGGTTCTTCAAATGCGGCACATCGGTAAACATGTTGGCAATCCTGTAAAACGCCTGCATTCGGTTACGGTCTTTTTCAACCAGCAGTTCCCAGGCAATTCCGGCCTGTTTCCGTGACACACTCAAATCGTACAAGAAAACAAAAATAAAGAGCAATGTTGTGATACCCGCAATTAGCATTTCACCACGGACAATGAAATAGAAAACTTCTATGTTTAAAAGCGTTCGAACCCATAAATCAATTCGGCGTAGTCCTGGCTCCTGGATTTTGAGCATCCACCAGTTTGCGAGCAAGTTCCAGCATTTAAAAACGAGAAGCACGAACAGTGTGAGTAAATATATGTCCGTTCCCCGCTCCGGATAGGAAGCAAAATAAAGGGGGCCGAAAATTGCGCCTGCAAGAAGCAGAAGATACAGTTGAATAACAAAACTGTATACAAGGGAATCGCGGAAATAAGGTCCCATTCTATTTTCGGCAGCAATTAGGAAAACAAGATCAGGCTCCTTCAGTAAAGTTCGAACAGGGCTGTAACTTACCAGGAGGCCAAATACCCCCCCAACAATCACTGCAGTCGGAAAGGTTTCCGGTAAATCCGCCAGCCATTGCTGGTAATAATATGCAGACGCTGAAACAAAGAACAGCATTGCAAAAGCAATATGGCCATTAAAAATATAACGCAAATAACGGCTTGTCTCTTTTAAATGAGCAGCAAACCGCTTCATAAAGAAATCATGTGCATTAAACATGGCTATCTTCCTTTGTTAATTCCACGTACAAATCATCCAGTGTGGCAGAAGGCATATCAAAGTCCTTCCGCAGCTCATCCAGTGTTCCATATGCCCGGATTTCTCCTTCGTGCAAAATAACAAACCGATCACAGTAGCGTTCTGCAGTTGCCAAAATGTGCGTGGACATTAATACAGCCGAACCATCTGCTTTCATGTTATCCATCAACTGTAAATACGATTTTATCCCCAGTGGATCAAGACCGACAAACGGCTCATCGACAATGTAAAGTGGTGGTTCAATAAGAAACGCACACATAATCATTACTTTTTGTCGCATTCCCTTGGAAAAATGCGTCGGGAACCATTTGAGGCGTTTTTCCATTCGGAATTCTTCTAACAGTGGTGGTAACCTTCTTTCAAAAACATCTTCAGGAATATCATATGCCATAGCTGTCAGCCGAAGGTGCTCATACAAAGTCAGTTCGTCATAAAGTATAGGCATTTCCGGTATGTAGGCCATTTGATTACGATAGGTTTTTCGGTCCTCCTGAAAGGTTTTACCATTCACGGTTACCGTTCCTTTTTTTGGCTGCATCAGGCCAATCACATGTTTGATTGTCGTACTTTTCCCCGCACCGTTCAGGCCAATAAGGCCAATAATCTCACCTGGAAACACATCAAACGAGATGCCGTGCAGGACGTTTTTATGTGTATATCCCCCGTGTAAATTTTCTATATGAAGCATAGGTTCCACAAGCGTTCCTCCTAATTTTCACTTAGTTAAAATTTTACCACTTTTAAATGAACATGCCAAAATAAACTCTTCTTCACTATTCGACATCAAAATTGCTGTATAAAATTATTAACCCTGTTTACACTATAAATGAAGTCGCGGGGATGACTCATAAAATTTCGTTTTTCACACAAATGAGGTGTTGGTGAACGATAATTCTGTGATTGCCAATCTAATGATATAAACCCTTTTGCCAGGCTGTCCCACTCGTTGGGATGCTGACAAAAAGGTTTTTTGTAATCAAAAGTTGAAGCAAGGTACCGCTCAAACGTAAATTACAAAAGTCCCCAACGTTAGATTCTTTGTCATCCCCCTACTTCTTAAGGCAGGCAGGTCCATAGCGGGCCTGTCCTGTTTATTTTTTTGCCGATTATATTTTTGATACCCCCACCTAAAAGGTGTATATCTTTACATTGTGCCCGGTTCCTATATACAATAAATGAAAACACGTGAGGAGTGATTTTGATGGCGCACGAAGATTGTATTTTCTGCAAGATCATTGACGGAGAGATTCCTTCCGCAAAAGTTTACGAAGACGAGCATGTGTATGCATTTCTGGATATCAGCCAGGTAACGAAAGGACATACCCTGGTAATTCCAAAAAAGCATACGAAAAATATTTACGAAACACCACCAGAAGTTGCAAGCGGACTTTTTGAACGGGTTCCTAAGATTGCAAATGCCATTAAAAAAGTATACAAGCCAATCGGAATGAACCTTTTAAACAACAACGAGGAACCAGCAGATCAGTCCGTATTCCACTTACATATTCACATCATTCCGCGTTATGGCCAAGGCGATGGCTATTCATCCAACTGGCAAATCCATACGGACGATTATTCACAAGAAGACCTGCAAAAAATCGCGAAAGAAATAAATCAGGAAGTTTAATTTCCCTAGGATAGTATCTGAAAATTACTTCTTTTTATTTTACGGTACTTTTGGTATAATATGTGTAAGTTTCCGCACCTGGCAATGAGTGCACAGTTGGGAGACTTAAAAATTAATTTAGTTAAAGAGGATGACCTGGGAATTCTGGTCATCAAGTTTAGCTGAGCAGAGGAGAGATTTAATTGAATACTAGAGTTTTGATCATTTTATCGTTGCTGGTGGGAATCGGTGCAGTACTGCATGCAATCGTGCCGGGAATCGTGTACGGAGTTAAGCCTGATATGATGCTGACGATGATGTTCTTGGGGATTATGCTTTTTCCTAGAATGAAGTATGTTGTCCTGGTGGCGATCGTTACCGGTGTTATCTCCGCATTGACAACAATGGCACCTGGTGGACAGATTGCGAATATGATTGATAAACCAATTACGGCATTGCTTTTTTTCGGTCTGTTTGTTCTGATTAAAGACCGGATCAGCCTTAACGTTAGTGCTCCTGCCCTAACTGCAATCGGCACCATGATCAGCGGAACAGTATTTTTGGGATCAGCCCTTTATATTGTCGGACTGATGGAGGGCGCATTTCCAGTGTTATTCCTGACAGTTGTATTGCCTACTGCAGCTATAAACACTGTTCTAATGGCAGTTGTTTACCCGATTGTACAAAAGATTATTAAACGATCCCAGCCACTGACAATATCGTAATGCACTTATTCAAATGATACATCAATCCTCTGGCAACTTTTCTGTCAGGGGGTTTTTTTGAACATATGTAAAAATAAGACAGTCAATACACACATGCTCTTTCCCTACAACATACAAATAATTTTAGAAACAGGTTTCATAGTCGTATAGAAAAAGGAAAAGATATAATAAGAGTGAAAGGAGCGTATTTGTTATGGCAAATGGCAAATCTTTATTACTGGGCTTTATGGTTGGAGGTGCAGTTAGCGCTGCTGCTACATTACTCAGCACACCTAATTCCGGTCAGGATTTCCGCAACCGCGCCAAAGAACAGAGCCTTGAATGGAGAGAAATGCTTGAAAACATTAAGGTGGACGGCTTACGACTGAAAAAGCAAATCACCGAAACATCAAGAGAAGGTGCCGCTCTAATTAAGGAGCTAACCGAAGAAATGAAAAGCTCCGTGGAGGAGTGGAAACAAACAGTCGAACCGCATCAGGAAAATATCCATGAATACTTAGAACAGATCGAATCAAGTTTACGCGATCTGGAAGATAAACTGAAAAAAGAATAGAGAAAAACAGGCTACCACATTGGATAGCCTGTTTTTTCTATTTTGCCGGTTTTAAGTCTTCAATAGAATCAATATCCATATAGCTTGGCACTACCAAGCCGATTTTCGCTCCCTCTAAGTTTGGCCCAAGGTCCTCGAACTGACCTTTATACTCTTCATAAAAATCTTTGTGTGTCAATGGCATCCATGGTGCTAGGGATGCATCTCCACTCCCAGTCGCAACAGATTCAAACATAACGGAAACTTGTACAGGAGTAACCTTCACATCATAACCCAAGTTTTCCATAACCGTTTTCATTACAAATGCGGAAGAACGTTCAGAATCCCATGGGGTTGATACAAGTTCAAATGCCACGCCGTCTACTCCTTCAACACCCTTAGTCCATTCGCTAACTTTATCCTGGTTATCTTCTACCCAACGCTTAGCTACAGTTTCAATATCATCACCAGTCTCTTTGGATTCATACATAATACTTTCCATGTCCTCAACTTCCCATTTGAACTGGTCAATTAGCTTGTAGGCATTTGGCTTATCTTCTTTTAGACCTTTACGTGCTATCGTCTTGATAACTTCCACATCTCCATAAATTCCTTTAGGGTCATCAAGATATTTCATGTCCGGATACTTTGCAAAGGTCCAATGCGGGTTCCAACCCGTGATGATAATGGGTTCCTTATCTTCAATAGCTTTATCCAATTCGGACGCCATTGCAGCAGTGGAGGAAAGAGTTACTTCCCATCCATAAAGGGAATCATATGCTTCAATTGCCTTTTCAGTTGTTACAGAAATACCAGCACCAGGCTCAATTCCTGTTATTGTATAATCCACTGCTTCACTATAGTTTGTTTCACCATTATCCGAACCTGCATTTCCCTGCTCATCCGATTCATCTCCTGAACCACATCCGGCAGCGATTAATAATATTGAAAGACCAACTATTACAGTCAACCTATTCCAAAATCTTTGTCTCATTATTTAAACCTCTCCTTTAAGACTTAATATGATTAACGACCTTAAGTGAGGATTATGTAAAATTCAATAAAATCCCTTTAAATAAAGGGCTGACACATCAAATGTATCAGCCCTTTTTTTTTATTCTACGCCTTTAGTCCATTCAGATACTTTATCCTGGTTTTCTTCAACCCAAGTTGCTGCTGCATCTTCAGGTGATGCACCATTTTCGATAGCTAACATTACAGCTTCAATATCTGCACTGCTCCACTGGAACTGATCAAGAATTTTGTATGCATTTGGCATATCTTCTTTTAGATCAGAACGAACCATTGTCTTGATTTCCTCAGCTTCACCATAGACACCTTTAGGGTCTTCTAAATATTTCAGATCATATTTCTGGAATTTCCAGTGTGGAGACCAGCCGGTAACAATAATTGGCTCTTCATTTTCAATGGCTTCGCCTAAAGCAGTTGCCATTGCACCACTGGAAGAAGTCTGAACTGTCCAGCCATCCAGGTTAGGATATTGTTCAACTGCTTTTTCAGTTGCCTTTACAACCCCTGCACCTGCTTCAATACCAGTAATCGTTTGATCAGCTTGAGCATCCAGATCTTCAATTGAATTTACGTCCATATATTTAGGAACAACCATGCCAATTTTAGCGCCTTCCAAGTTTGTGCCTAAATCTTCTAATTGATCCTTATGTTCAGCATAAAGATCACCGTGTGTTCCTGGTAACCATGCTGCAACCATGCCATCTGTCTCACCGGTTGCTACTGATTGCCACATTACTGCGTTATCAAGTGGTGTAACTTCCACTTCAAATCCCTGATTTTCTAAAACAGTAGCAACAACATTTGTTGAAGCGACTTCGGTAGCCCATTCAACATAAGAAAGTTCAATTTCTTTTGACGCTTCCTCAGAGTTATTACCTGTGTCGCCACCTTCTGAACCCTCATCTGCACCACAGCCGGCTGCTACTAAAGATAATGAAAGTCCGGCAGCAATGCCAAGACGTTTCCAGCTAAATTTAAACATAACTATAAACTCCCCTTTTTAAAAAATAATGTATATGGAAAACTTTTCTTATAGAAAAGATGCCAACTGAATTAGTCTTTCTTTGAATTAACATTCTGGGTAAATCGGTCAATTATGATTGCCAGGATTACAATACCTATACCGGCAACAAAACCTGTACCAACTTCTGCCCGCTGCAGTGCGGATAATACTTCTCGTCCGAGACCAGGAGCACCGATCATGGACGCGATAACCACCATTGACAGGGCAAGCATAACTGTCTGGTTGATACCAGCCATAATAGTTGCTTTCGACATCGGCAATTCGACTTTAAATAATTTCTGTGCCCCAGTACTTCCAAACGCGTCGGATGCTTCGACAAGTTCTTTTGAAACCTGACGGATACCTAGGTTTGTGAACCTGACTGTCGGAGGTGTCGCAAAAATAAGTGATGCGAAGATACCTGGCACCATCCCGATTCCAAAGAATGCGACGGCTGGGATAAGATAAACGAACGCCGGCATTGTCTGCATAAAGTCAAGGACTGGCGTTATAATCGCTTCAGCTACATTACTCTTTGACATCAGAATTCCAACTGGAACACCAATAATCACAGATAGCACACTGGATATAAGAACAAGTGTAAATGTATTGATCAGATGCTCCCATAATCCCTGGTTAAAAACCAGCCATAATCCTACTGCACTGAATGCTGCCAGTCCAAATCTTTTTCCTGCTATGAAAAAAGCAAGAATAGCAACAATTGCAATGATAATTATTGGTGGAACCTGAATCAGCATTTCGGAGGTCCACTCCATGAATTCTCCAAAATACTCTTTAATCGGTTCGAAAATAAATGCGAATGCGTCTGTCAGCCAATCGGTAAATCTCGCTGTATAATCTGCGATTGGTATTTGTGGTACAAAATCAAGTACTGTATTACTCATCGTTTAAATTCACCTCGCCATCTCCGGCCAGCCCGGCAATAACTGCACCGCGCACAACAATGCCCAGCAGTCGTTCGTTTTCAACAACAGCTACCGGTATCGGTGAGTCATGGATTACATTAAATATTTCATTCATGGAAGTTTCTTTATTCACTCTCTGAATATCTGTCCGAAGTATTTCTTTTATATTCCGGATGTCTTTCTTCCTGGCTTCAGAAGCATCATCAGCCGTTACATATCCTTTTAGGTTACGTTTACCGTCAACGACAAGAATGCTGGATAGTCCTTCCTCACGCATCCGTTCCAGCGCTACACGCGGACCATGTTTATCGATGTTCACTGTCTCCGGCCGTTTCATGATGTGCTGAGCAGTCAATACTTTGGAACGGTCAACATCTTCAACGAACTTCTCAACATAATCATTTGCCGGGTTAACCAGTATTTCTTCCGGTGTACCAATCTGAACAATGGAACCATCTTTCATTAATGCAATACGGTCGCCTAATCGTAGTGCTTCATCAAGGTCATGTGTGATAAATAGAATTGTTTTCTTCATGCTGTCCTGCAAATCAATCAGTTCATCCTGCATTTCTTTACGGATAAGCGGATCAAGTGCAGAAAAAGCTTCGTCCATTAAAAGAACTTCAGGATCGTTGGCAAGCGCCCGTGCCAATCCAACACGCTGCTGCATCCCACCTGAGAGCTGACCCGGCTTCTGATGTATATACCCACCAAGTCCAACCATTTCAAGAGCTTCTTGCGCCCGCTTCTTTCTTTCTTCCTTCGGTACATTCTGGATTTCCAGCCCAAATTCAGCATTTTCAAGGACAGTTTTATATGGGAACAGCGCAAACCGCTGAAAAACCATACTCAATTTTTCCCGACGAACCTTGCGAAGGGATTTCTTATCCATTTTGGACAAGTCTTCTCCATCGATTAAAATGCTTCCTTCCGTTGGTTCGATCAACCGGTTGATCAGGCGGACCAGGGTGGACTTTCCACTTCCTGATAGCCCCATAATAACGAAAATTTCCCCTTCGTTAACTTCGAATGATGCTCGGTTAACGCCAACAGTGTTTCCTGTCTTTTTAAGAATTTCATCCTTGGACAGACCCTGGTCCAAAAGCTTTAGTGCCTGCTTTGGATTTCTGCCGAACACTTTCGACAGTCCTTTAACTTCAATTACTGGCAAATCATTCACCTCTCTCTTTTTTTGCCTAACTACTGGCAACAGGGAAATTTGTCCTGCTGCTTTATTCTCATTTTATTCACACACAAACACAAGACTACCTAAATGAAACTGATGTATGCAGTAATACATTTATTAGCTCCGAACAGCATAACTCACTATAATACTATATAACTTATTACGCACAGATTACAAACATTAAATTCGAGTGATTTTGTATATATTTTTTGTACAGTTTATTCTGTATAAAGTTTAGTGGGAGCATGCTCCTAATTACTTAAATTTACGCTATTATACTGCCCATATTCTTGTTTTTAATGATAAACAATTTAGTGTAACCTTGATTTAGCAGTAGTTGAGGAGGATTTTATGGGTAAGGCACAAACAGAAGAACTAACAGATAAAATAATTGCAGAATCCGTAAAGACAATAGAGATGTTTGGGCTGACCCCCCTTGAAGCACGCCTATTCGTTCTTTTATATATAGAAAAACGACCGATGACGCTGGATGAAATGAGTGAAGCGCTGGGGAGAAGTAAAACTGCGATGAGTACCAGTGTCCGCAGTTTGTCCGATTATAACCTGGTGAATCTGGTGTGGAAGAAAGGTGAACGAAAAGATCTTTATGAAACAAATGACCAGTTATACAAGAACTTTATGAACAATTACGTGAATAAATGGATTGACATGACGAGTCATCAAAGAGAATCACTTGAGGAAATCAGTCGTACACTGAATAAGCAAGAAGAAGATTCTAATACAATTCTAAATCAGCAATTGGCGAAAATAATTGATTTTCACCAGCAGGTTGAAAGGTTATTTCGAAGTATAAATGATAATTAAGTTGATATTATAATTTCCTTATTTCCTCGTTAAAACTTCAAGAAATTCACTCATTAAAGAAGGATAGTACCCTTCTTTTTTTAATGCATAAATCGTGCTGGTGGGCTCAAGCTTCTCATTCAGCATTCCAGCAAAATGAACAAGCAATCCTGAAAAATCAAGTAACCCTTCCTCTTTTTGCCCCTTGTACTTTTTTTGCAGTCCTTCAAGCAGACTAATCATTTCTTCAAACTCGTATTTGGACAGATTTTTTTCTATCACCAGTTTGGTTAGAGGATACCGATCCATATCAATTATTTTGGACAGCATCTGCATATGAAAAGTTGTTGTTTCACTTTCTTCAAATTGCTTCAAAATACAGGCCCCCCAACGGTTTTATTCCCACTCTGAACTTTCTGATATAACAGTCATTACAGGTGCATTTCAAAAAGAATATTTTTTTTCACAAAACCTATTGATTTTTACATGGAAACGTACTATCATGCTTTTGTACTTGAAGAAGATAAATAATCACGAATCAGGAACAGGAGGGGTCAAAAATGAACTGCTGGAAAACTATTAATCTCAACAAAGAATTCGGCCTGAACAGGTTGTATCTTCTGTCATTTTTGACTGGCCTAGTGTCTTTTATTCTATTAAATGTGCCGTTTACCATTGTGCACGGGTCTATAAGTGTCAGTGAAACCGGCGTTTTACCGTTGCTGCTTGCACTGCTCTTTCTGCCTACTGTCCATTCGTTTATGCATATTTTACCATTAATCATGATGAATAAGAGAGCTAAATTAGTATATAAACGGAAAAATATAGTTTTTCCTGTTATGAACTATTATACAAAAAAACCGTTATCAAAAAAAATATCACTGCTAGTTGCGTTTGCACCAACCATACTGATTACAATACCAGGCCTTATGGCAACCTATATGTTTGTTGATTATTATGTGTATTTCCTACTATTTACTGCAGTCCATATAGCTGTATCATTTACGGATTTTCTTTACGTATTCAATGTTTCTAAGGCACCACGAAAATGCTTTGTGGAAAGCACCAATGACGAAATCGCTATTTTAATCAAATCGCAAAATTAATGAAGGATCTGACTTTAACCAGTCAGATCTTTATTTTTTGACTAACTGACCAATTTACACTGTTCAGTGCATATAACTTTTGGTACAGTAATAGATATGACTAGGATGTACGTCTGTTTAGGAGGTTTTTAACATGAGTGTTCTTTTTCCTGTTTATGCCCTATTTGTATTATTAATTTTTAATTCCCTAACCCATCAATTTTGCGTTAAAATGGAGATGAAAGAAAGAAAACAATCCACTGTTTTCCGGGTAATTAATATTATGATTCTTGTTCTGCTGGTATCTTCCTATGTACGAGTCCTGAACGTTATTTCCACATAATTTCTACAGTTTTACCTATTTCTTTACTGGAAATGTATGTTATATTAATGAAATAGTACAAACTATCAAGGAAAAATGATTAGGAGTGTTCACACATGAAAAAAGTTGCAATGGCTGCAGTACTGTCCGCGAGTGTACTGGGCTTGACTGCATGTAATTCGGACGAAGGTGACAATTCCAAAGTAGTCGCCGAAACGAACGCAGGCAATGTTACAAAAGAAGAATTTTATCAAGAGCTGAAAGAGCGTCACGGTGAGGCCGTGCTAAAAGAACTTGTTACAGTGGAAGTTCTTGCCGATAAATATGAAGTTTCTGAGGAACAAATAGATAAAGAAGTTAAGAATGTAAAAGACCAACTTGGAGATCAATTCGACTCTGTACTTCAGCAGCAAGGATTCAAGAATGAACAGGAATTCCGTGAAATGCTCCGTGTCAGCTTGCTTCAGGAAGCAGCTGTATCCGAGGATATGGATATCTCTGAGGAAGACCTTAAGCAACAATATGAACAAATGAAGACCGAAGTACAAGCACAGCATATTCTTGTTCAAGACGAGAAAACGGCTAAGGAAGTCAAACAAAAGCTTGAGAATGGTGGAGACTTTGCTAAGCTAGCAAAAGAGTATTCCATGGATAAATCAAACGCCGAAGATGGCGGTAAACTTGGATGGTTCTCTGCTGGAGATATGGTTCCTGCTTTTGAAGACGCCGCATACAGTTTAGAGCCTGGCAAAATCAGTGAACCTGTAAAAACACAGCATGGTTACCACATCATCAAAGTGACGGACAAGCGTGAGAAGAAAGAAGATATTGGCTCATTTAAAGAAATGAAAGATGAAATTCGCCGGACTCTTATAAATCAGCGAATGGACGTTCAAAAAGCACGTGAGAAAGTTAATAAGCTTCTTAAAGATGCTGAAATTGATGTAAAAGTTGAAGGGCTTGAAGATATCTTCAAACAAGAACAAGCTAAGGCACAAGGATAATAAGTACCTGAACATTAAAAGCGGCTAAACCATCTAGATTGGTTTAGCCGCTTTACTTATTGAGAAACATGTTGTTCCTGTCTCTCTTTCTTTCTACGTTCCTCTTCCAGGCGATCCATATAGACTCTGCCTTCCCTTTCGATAAATTGCTGTTCGAGCTGGCGCTCCGCTCGCATAGCCCTGAATGCCATATAACCACTAATGAAAATAAAGATAATCATCATGAAGACCCACCAAGGTACTCCAGCAATCATAGCCTGCCCCCCCTTGTCCATCAATCTATTAGATATATATGAACAAAATGGGAAATTCATGACCATTAAGTTCAGTTCTCTTCAAATAATGGTTTGTAAAAGGCCCGGTTATCCATTGCAAACAGCCGTTCCGTGAATTCACCCGGTTTTACGTTTTCCAATGATCTATTCAGCATATTCATTTTCGCATCAATCAGATCAATTAAATGCAGAAGCTCAGCCTCCCTGACCAGCGGAGGTTTTGGACTGCCCCACTCTGCTTTGCCGTGATGACTCAAAACAAGATGCTGCAGGATCATAACCTCTTCCCCTTCTATCTGCAGTTCGTCAGCCATCTTGCCTATTTCTCCTACCATCATCGGTATGTGGCCCAAAAGTTTCCCTTCCAGTGTATAAGAAGTGGTGACAACCCCGGACAGTTCTTTCAATTTACCAAGATCGTGCAGGATAATTCCTGCGTAAAGTAAATCTTTGTTTACTTCAGGATATAGTCGGTGCAGTTCTTTTGCCAATGCCAGCATACTAACGATGTGGTGTGCAAGTCCTGATACATATTCATGATGATTTTTAGCAGCTGCAGGATAGGTCAGAAGTGCTTCCTGATACTTCTTAATAAATGCCCTGGTGATACGCTGCAATTTGGGATTCTTCATTTCAAATATAGATTCTGTAAGCTTTTCCATCAGCATCTCTTTGGCCACAGGAGCTTTTTCTACAAAGTCGTCCACCTGGACACCATCTGTTGTCTGAGCCGGTCGGATTGACATAATTTTTAGTTGAGGTTTTCCGCGGAACTGGTTAACCTCCCCTGATAGACGTACTATTTGTTCGGGGGTAAATACATCTTCATCCTCTTTGGTAATATCCCAGAGCTTAGCTTCAATTTCTCCAGTGGTATCACGCAATATCAGTGTCAAAAACGGTTTCCCGTTACTTGCAACCCCTCTATTAGCCTCTTTTATCAATATAAAATCATCAAATGCCTCTCCGATACTATAATGCTTTATTCCTCTTTTCATGGTAATCCTCCCCCTGAGATGCCAAAAAGACCAACAGAAAAAAATGGTAATCTGCCGGTCCCTAAGTAGTTATTTAATATTTTTTGGTATATACTCAAAAATCTCCCCAGACTCAATAACCTGTATAAATTCCATTAGCCAGTCATAATAGTTCCGTGCGTACTCCAGACGTTCAATGTCATGAACAATCTTTTCTTTCAGTTCTTCATCAGCGGTCTCTTTTGCGACTTCTTCCAGTTCGGCAATAGCTTCGTCAGCCTCTTCGATATTTGTTTCGGTATGCTGACGCCACCGGTTGCCGAACAAAGACGTGAATGACTTATACCAATCCTCTTCCGACTGGTATAGGTCTTTTCGTACTCCACGTTTGAAAGTGGATTCGACCATTTTCATATCTGCCAGTGCTCGGACCCCTGTAGACATACTAGTTTTGCTCATTTCCAGTGCGTCTCGCATCTCATCCAACGTCATCGAATTTTCTGAAAAGTACAGGACACCATACAATCTCCCTACAGAAGGAGTGATACCGTACAGGTTCATGTTCTTAGCAATTACCTGTATAAACTTTTCAATTGTCTGTTCATATTTTTCTCTTTCATTCTGTGATTTTCTTCCGGGCAATGGATTTCCCTCCATCTGCATTTAATCGCCGTTTTCTATGCTTTTCCCCTTTTTTAGTAAAATCCTTACAATTTTATCTGAAAACAGTTTATCATTTATGGCTGATTAATGCGAACAGAATTCATTAGGGTAATTACATTTTTATCACCGGCATAATCAGCTATATCCCTTTTGCAAGTGAATAGGATAACCTGCTGAGAACGTGAAGTCTCTTTCAGCATTTTTACTGCACGGCTCGTCCGGACCGTATCAAAGTGTACGAATGCATCGTCAATAATAAATGGAAGACGGTGTTTTTCACTCATTACCTCACTGATCCCAAGTCGTAAAGCAACATAGAGCTGTTCAACAGTTCCCTGGGAGAGTTCCTGTGCACGATAACGGACTCCTTCATCCGACTCAACCTGGAAAGACTTATTATCTTCGGGAGCAAAAACACGCTGATATCTTCCACCTGTCAGATTTTCAAAATAAGCTTCAGTCCGTTCAACTACTGATTCAAGGTATTTATCACGGTAATTACGCTTTGTTTCAGCAAGCATATCTCGGGCTGACTTATAGATCGACCATCGTTTTGCAAGCTGTTGGAGCCGGTCCTGTTCCATTGAGAATCGGTGTACCGTCTCTGAGTATGACTCCGATGACTCCAAGGCTGAAAGCTCAGCTTTTAAATCAGCCCGTTGTTGTCGCATTTCTTCTAGTTCCCTTTCCAGCTGAACAATCTTTTCCGAGTACTCCTTGTGCTGTACCTCCAGTTCACTTCCTGAAGGCACCGCTTGTTTCATAACTTGATCTATATTCCATTCAGGCAAAATTGTTGCTAGCTGTTCCATTTGCTGAGCTATTCGGGCTTCAATTTCCTGTTTTTCAGCAAGCTGTTTACCCTGTGCCAGAAATTCTTCCGCTGAGCCAACTCCGGCATAGGAAAGCAAATTGTTTATTTCACTCTGATAAACTTTCATTTTCTTTGTTACTGTTCGTATGCTGTCCTCATTACTTTCCAGTAACTCCTTATAGTAATCGATATTCTTTAGCTGGGCATTATAATCGGTGATCAAATTATCGACTGCCTTAAACAAGTCATCAATAGACTTATCTGTTACCTTCCATCCGATCTGTTTATAAAACAATTCAAGTTCCTCTCTGAAGTTATCTTTCTTTCCAGAAAGAACAGTGTATTGCTCAATAAGTTGCTTTCTCTTGCTCTCCATACTGACTAGTTGTTTTAGCGTATGCAGCAATTCCGTCCAATAAGAAAGATCCACATGCTTGAGAAATGGAAAACGATCATACTGTAAATCAATTTGCTCCTGCAACCGCAGATCTTTTTGCTCAAGTGCGTTTTCTTTTTCCTCTAATTGAAGCTCCTGTATATCATTGGTGCGGAGCTGTTCCCTAATCCCTGCAAGTTCCTTCTCCGTCTCTCTGTTTCTCTCTAGAAGCTCCTCGGCCTCCAGCCGTTCTTCAGCTGTCACCTCACCTGACGAGACTTCTTTATCTTGCAGAATATCACCAAGTTCCCTGGATGATCTCCTTCCGGCCGCCCACTGCATAAATCCCACTGCAAAAACTAGAACCGAAATGCCATAAGCTAGAGGCTGGTTGAGAACCATTGCAAGAAGAGCAACTAAAACCGCGGCTACTATACTGCCAAACAGCCATAAACGTGCATTCTTTTCTTTTTGATCATTGACCTTCTTCCATTTCGTTAACTGTCCGACAGTTTCCTTTCTGGCCTGTTCCTGATATTCATGCCGCATGTATACATCTAACCGGCGGGATAATTCTTTTATATCAGCATCTTCCAGTTTATCAGCGTTAAGTTTACTTCGTTCTTCCAGTAAATAATCACGGTTTCTTGTCAGTTGGCTCTGTTCCTGTCTTAATTTCTCTTTCTCCAGATTCAACTGGTGCCGGGAATCTTTAAGTTCCTGCCATGTTTTTTCAGTATGAAACGGCAACACCAGTGTTGTCAGTTGTTCCCTTGTCAGTCCGATATCCAGCCTGGCAATTTCATTATCCAGCTCCAGCTCGATTTTCTTTATGGACTCCTGCAGCCTTAAAAGCTCGTTTTCTGTCTCAGTATAGTTGTTTTTCCCATTGATAAGCTGTTGTGCTTGATCATATACACCCTCTGAACATAATTGCGCACGAACAGATTTTTGCTTATCTTTATATTTATCCTGGTTATCTTTAAGTACAGCTAACTCGCTTTCCAGTGGAAGCATTTCTTTTTGCAGCTGCTCCAGCCTCGCAAGGCCATTTTCCGGAAAACTTATATGCCTGGGATAGTCAGCGAGTAATCTATGATCCCGCTTGTATGCCTTTATTACAGGGAGCGCCTGCTGTGTTTTTTCATTATTAAAAAGGACTTGCCGGGTTTGTTTCAAGTCTATTAGGCGTCGGCGAATTGTTTCGGTTAGGTTATGTAACTCATTTTTCTTGTCCCGATACGTGAAAGCTGTCTCCTTGTACTTGTTTAGCGAAGTAGATAACTGTTCAAGTTCATCAAGCTGTACATTGATTTCCGGCTTTTTCCCCGTTGGCTTAAAAAGGTCTGCTATTTTAGAATCAAGGCTTTTTTCGATTGTCTGAATCCTTTTAGAACCGGTTAATCCTATCCCAAGTACAACTTCGCTGAGCTCCTCCTCTTTCATATCTTTAATATTGGCCAGGTCTAGGGCGGAAAATGAGAATATAGATTGATAGGTTGAATGCGTCATCCCCTGCAACCGTTCCTGCAGCCATTCCTCACTATGTAACTTACCATCAGGTGTATAACATGCAGCTGCTCCATTATTAACCTCATCAAGCCGCTCAATTGTAAACTCGGTACCAGTGCCTTCGATAATAGTTAGACGGCCTCCTAGTTTCCCACTTTGTTTCGGACGGTAAAATGACCGCTTTTTTGGGGGTAAACCAAACAGCATAAATAGGATAAATTGCTGTAGTGTTGACTTACCAGATTCATTTTCACCATAAATGCATAAGAATGGATCATCGCTAAAGTTAATTGTCTGATCAACCCATTTCCCAAAGCCATAGATTTTCGCCTGTTTTAACTGCATGCTATTCACCCCCGTTCTTCAATAATTCATTTATCAGTAACTGCTTGGCTTTTTCTCTGATATTCTCTTCCTGTTCCGCAGTAATCGTTCCAAGATATTTCCTTGCCTGTTTGTGATGCTGTAATTCTTTTAGATAAGGCTGTATGGATACTTCATCAGCGTGGCGAATGAGTTCCCCGACAAAGTGCTCCCCATGCCTTAACTCATCCTCCATTCCTGCGAATCGCCGTTCCACGGAAAACCTAAAAATAAATTTCCAGTCCGGCCTGAAAACATTCGTTTCATTTACCAGTTCGATTATCTCCTCAACCAGCTGTGCTGCATCCCATTGCGGGAGGTTATTATTTTCACTTGATAAAGAAAGCTGAATCAGCTCAGGTTCCGTGTTTTCTTTCTGATTAATTGCTCTGTTTATTGCTGACTCCAGCTGATGAACCTCGCTACATGCCGACACATCAATAGTCACTTCATTGAATTTCATGGCGTGGAGGGGCATGAATTCCAATTGAGGTTCATCATTGGAAAGAATGACATGATAACAGCCCTTTTCACCTGTTTCTTTACGATTCCTTCCCTGTGTATTTCCCGGGTACACGACAGGTGGATTGTGATGGAGAATTTGCCGCTGGTGGATGTGGCCGAGCGCCCAGTAATCAAAATTATTCCCAATCAGATCTGAAAGGTGAAAAGGTGCATAAACATCGTGGTCCGTATTACTGTGGAGGCTCCCGTGTAGTGATGCGATATGATATGGGATTTCCCCGTCAGCTCTTATGTACTCCTGTGCTTTGACTGCTGTTACAGACCGATTTTCATAACTGAATCCGTAGATAGCTGCTTTGGTGTTCTCATTTTTTTCATAGATGAAATGTGTGACCGACTCATCGGGAAAAATAAACACATTATCTGGATAGGTAACTGCGTGGATATTGCCTTTTATGAAGTCGTGATTCCCATACGACAGATAAACATTGATTCCGTATTCTTGAAGCTTTTCAAAAGCCCTGCGTAAACGGACTTGCGCTTTCAGACTTTGCCGTTCGTTATCGAACAGATCGCCGACAATCAGTATGAAATCGACCTGTTTTTCGATAGCTTTACTTACCAGCTGGTCTAGCGCAGAAAAAGTACTCTCAGTTACCTGCCTGAAGATATCTTCCGGTAAATCGGCTAACCCCTTAAACGGGCTGTCAAGATGCAGGTCTGCGACATGGATGAATGAGATTTGCTCTGCCATACAGACACCTTCCTTTCCAGCTTCTATTTTATCAGAATTCAAATGCGAATGCACGTTCGATTGTGAAATAATAACACTCTTTTGCTCAACTTTGCTTCTCTTTATCTCTGGTAGTTGATATAAACTAAGGTTTGATTATACTGACACCGCTCCGGAAATACACTTCGCTTTTACCTCTACGGGTACCAAGGCGACATCTGTTCAAGTTAAAGCTTTCACAGTGTCTTCTTAGCCATGGACTCACCACGAGCCTCCTCGTTCACCAAGACCGCTCACTTCGGGGTCTCTTAAGCTCGTTTTTCCATAGTAGTCTACGTGTATTGCCTAGGCTTATGGCCTTGATTGGAGCGGAGGACAGTCGACTCCTGCGGAATAAGCAACAGTCTGAAGCCCCCGCAGTGAACGAATTTTGCTCACGAGGAGGCTGAAGCGTTGCCCGAGGAAAGTGACTGCCCGGAGCCGAAATCAACCTTATCGCAAAGACGCAGTTTGTTGTCTTAGTAAGGAATACGACAATCTTTTATTGAACAGCCTAGAAAAAACATCCTGATCAATTTTGATCAGGATGTTTTTTCATTACTCTTTCTTCGTGAGTTCGATTGCTTTTTTGAAATCTTTAAGGGAGCTTGAACGTCCATACATCAGTACACCGCCTTTGTAAACCCGGGCGCCGACCCATGCAAAAATTGCAATAGTCGCAACTAGGATTCCAATTGACAAGGCGACTTCCCATGCCGGAACATCGAGCATGCCAACACGCAGAAACATCAGCATTGGCGAAAAGAACGGAATATAAGATGTTATCACGACAAACGTGGAATCTGGCATATTAAGACCAAACATGGCTATGAAGAATGCAATCATTACCAAAAAGATCATCGGCATAATCATTTGCTGAACATCTTCTATCCGACTTACCAGCGACCCAAGCATTGCCGCAAGTGTAGCATAAAGCAGATACCCGAGCAGGAAGAATACAACAGCATATATATATAAGGATACTGAAGTGTCCTGTATTCCAAAGTATTCAAACACTCCGCTGGTCAGTTCATCCTGTTTCGTGACAATCAACGCATAGCCTACCCCCACAATCAAGACAACCTGGGTAAGTCCGAGCAGGGCTATACCGATTATCTTTGCAAACATATGGGTGACCGGTGACGCACTTGAAATCAGGATTTCCATTACACGGGATGATTTTTCAGTTGCCACGTCGGTTGCGATCATATTTCCGTATGTAATAACGGAGATATAAAGCAAGAACAGCATGATATAGACAATACCTCTAGCCTGGCTCAATTCTTCATTGGTTTTCGCATTCTCATCCAAAGCAACTTTATCAAATTTTACCGGTGAATAAATTTCTGTAACCGTTTCCTGATCGATACCTGCCTTGCTTGTAGCAGCGGCAACTTTTAACTGCTGGAGCTGCTGCTGAATTACAGACTGCTCACCTGCCTCAGCAATGTTACTGGCGTAATAGGTTGCCTGCGGAAGCTCTTCTTCATTTAATGACAATGTAATGAGAGCATTATACTCTTCTTCCTGGACAGCTTCCTTTCCTTCTTCCACTGTCCCTTCGAATGTTGTTAGTTCAAGGTTTTCGCTACCACGTTCTACACCTTTTTCAAGTGTTTTAAACAATTGGCCAGACTCATCAATCACTGCGATTTCTTGAGTTCCATCCCCGGTGAAGGTCTCTTTGATTGTTTCCATGTTGGCGATTCCATAAATGAACAGCAGCGAGATAATCGTACTGATTAAAAATGATTTTGTTTTAAATCGGGTCATATATGTATGCGACATAATAATCCAGAATTTATTCATATGACGCACCTACTTTCTCAATGAAAATGTCACTCAATGACGGCTCTTCCAATTCAAACTTTCGCACGAAACCTTTACCGTGAAGGCCCTCAAAAATCTTTTGGGCAATCTCTTCACTTTCAATCTGCAACGCACAACCCTCGGTCATTGGTTTGTATTTTATTACACCAGAATAGCCCTTCAAAAAATCCACTGGAAAATCAGCATGAACCACGAGATTCTTTTTCCCAAATGAACGTTTAATCTCTCTTAATGCACCTTGCACTACTGGTTTACCTTTATGTAGGATGCACAAATGCTCGCACAATTCTTCAACATGCTCCATACGGTGTGATGAAAACACAATTGAAGTACCTTGTTCTTTCAAATCGATAACTGCTTCCTTCAGTTGTTCCACATTTATCGGATCAAGCCCCGAAAAAGGTTCATCCAGAATCAGTAATTTCGGTTTATGGATAACCGCAGAGATAAACTGGATTTTTTGCTGGTTCCCTTTGGATAGCTCCTCAACTTTTTTATCGATATACTCTGGAACTTTAAACCTATCGAGCCACCCCTCCAGTTCGGTTACTACTTCATTCTTCGTCATACCGCGCAGTTTACCGAGATAAATCAGCTGGTCCCGGACTTTTAATTTTGGATAAAGCCCTCGCTCTTCTGGTAAATATCCGATCAAATGACTTTTTTCATAGCTGATAGACTCACCGTTCCAAGAAATATCACCCTCCGTTATATCAAGCAGCCCAAGTATCATCCGAAATGTAGTAGTTTTACCAGCACCGTTACCACCCAGAAACCCGAACATTTCTTTCTCGGGTATCGAAATGGAAAGGAGGTCAACAGCAGTATTGTTACCAAATCGTTTTGTGACGTTATCTAATCTCAGTGTCATTTCTCTTCTCTCCTTTCCACTTTTGTGATACGTTTTAACTATGGAATAGTTTCAACTTTTAGGCTTCTTTGCAACCAGAAATAACAGAATAATCATTCAGTATATCAGGCAAGGAGGTACCGTTGTGAGGACTTATGCATTAACTGTGTTTTCTCAAACAGGGGAAAAGCTGCTCGACGAATCATTTGAAGCCCCGTCCAACGAAGAAGCGAAAAAAATCGGCCAGGCCCGACTGGATGAAACTGGCTACAGTGAATACACCCATCGTTGTGTCTCACCTGAAGCGAAACTCGTATTGTTTCACCGATAGAATTAAGTTCAAAGAAAGACTGCACTATCACTTGTCTAGTATAATTTTACCGGACAATTTGAAAGTGCAGTTTTTTATTTTTGTTAACTTTTAATTACCTTTAAAGTTTGGTTTCCGTTTTTCAAGAAATGCACTGACGCCTTCCTTGTGATCTTCAGTGTGGCGAAGTTCCCACTGGGCCTCAATTTCTTCATTCAAATAATATTTGAGTTCATCCACCTGGCGATTATGGTAAATCATTTTTGTTTTTAGCATTGCGGTTATTGGAATAGTCAGCATCTGTTCAGCCATCTCATTGGCCTGTTCAACGACCTGCTTTTCTGTCAGCATATCAATAAGTCCCATGCGTTTTGCTTCCTCACCATCAACCTGTCGCATTCCCCAGGTGAATTGTTTTGCACGCTGGGTGCCAAGTCGTTCGCGTAACCAGAAGTGTCCTCCCCCATCAGGTGCGAGTCCGACCCCGATAAACAGCATTCCAAGCTTAGATTCTTTCTGTGCAACAACATAGTCGGCCGTTAGTGCAAGACTCAGTCCCAGACCAACAGCAGAGCCCTGAATTGCCGAAATTACAATCTTGGGCATCATATAGAGCTTCAGGACAACTGCCTCTACCGTCTTCATCACCGACTGGTAAAAGTCTCTGTCTGCAAAGTCAGTCATCATGGAGATATCTCCGCCTGCACAGAATGCTTTTCCTTTACCACTTAAAATAATCACTTTGTCATCGTTCTTCTCAACCTTCTCCAGAACTTCCAGCAGATTTGTCAGCATCTCTTTATCGAGCGCATTATACCGCTCAGCTCTATCAAGATAGATATGTGTAATATTATTATTACTTTCGTATGTTACCGTACTCATTATTCCATCCCCTTTAAAAAAGTAAGTTATATGTAAGAATTCGCTTTTTTTAGTGGAAATCCTTTTATTAACCGAAAAAAAGCCCACAGCATTTTCTGCTGCGGACTATTTACTGATTATTCATTTCCTTCATTTGGATTGCCATAAAGCTCTTCAAGTGGCTTGGTGATAATTTGGCTAATTTCATTAATAACAAGATTCAGACGCTGTTCTTGTTCCATCAGTTTGGAAATATCCTGATGTTGCTGAACAAGTTCCACAACCTTCCGTGCTTCCTCAACTTCCTGTTCGGAAATTTCTTCTCCCTGCATCTGTTTTTCCTGCAGTTCCATTTGCTTGTTTCTGAAGTTATCGAACATCTGACGGGCAGATGGGTCATTCATCACCGCATCATACGCCTCTTTCAGGCTGGTGAATTCATCACTTTCACGGATTGCTTTTTCTAAATCATATGCACTATCGTAAATATTAGGCACAATATGTCCTCCTTCATTTTCATCTAGAATAACTATAACAAACCAGTGAAGCCATGTATACCATTTCGAAGTTAGGCACCATTTCCGAAAATTGGTTTTTCCCCTGGCCTGTTACTGCTATAATGGAAAAAAGCATACCGGAAAGAGGCAATTTCATGATTGAACAGCTGCGTAAAATTTATTCTTCACTGATTATAAAAAAAAATATGCCAACAGAAGAATCAGCGGATTATCGGTGGTTCATTACAGATACCAATCAGATTATCGGCATTGGTAAACATGAGCTAACGGAAAAGGACACCCTTCTATTAAAGACATTCCTGCGGCCATACAGTGCTGTCATACCTGAAATGACTGCCGAAGAAAAGGTGTGGGAGACCATTATTGCTGGAGAGACCCACGCCGACCGGGAAGCCAAGATTATATATCGACTAATATATTTTTCCTTTTCAAAGTTCCAGATTGAACCGCAGGAATTTAAAGAGGCAATCCGGGAGTTTTTTGGAAAAGAGGTTCCAATCCTTTGGCAAAGTGAACATGAAGGGATCATCATCGAAGAGAATCTTGAGGAGCCTATTTCTTATGAACAGATTATCGACATACTGATGAGTGACTTGTATGTAAAAATCAAATTTCTCATTGGTCCGCATTTGCACGATACCAACACCGCAAAAGAGAATTTTCAGGCCTTGTCGAAAGGAGCTGAGATGGTCTTTCCTCTGTCGGAAAAAGATGTGATCACCTATTTCGATGCAGTTCCATACGTTCTTTTAAGTAAAACAGATAGTAATTTTCGAAACAAGATTACCAACCTGATTCTCGGTGAAATGTCAGAAGATACAGAGATGCTGCAGACAATTGAAACATTTATATCCTGCAATTTGAATATTTCGGTCACCGCAAAAGAACTATACCTGCACCGGAATAGCCTTCAATACCGCCTTGATAAGTTTGCAGAAAAAACCGGGTTGGATGTACGAAACTTCCACCAGGCCGTTACGGTGTACCTTGCACTTTTGGGGTTAAAAACACTTAAGGCGAGCTTATAACGGGTATTGAAAGGTGCACAAATGAACACGGATTCTTTGTGCACCTTTGCCACTTACGGCTGTCCTCCTTTTTCTTTATAATTAAGTTATAGATAAAACGCTTACATAATTGGAGGAGAAAATAATGGCTGAGCTTCGTTTGGAACATATTCAGAAATCGTATGATAAAAAAGCAATAGCGGTTGATGACTTTAATCTTGATATTAAGGATAAGGAATTTATCGTTTTCGTTGGACCATCCGGCTGCGGTAAATCAACCACACTACGGATGATTGCTGGACTTGAAGAAATCACAGACGGGGAACTATATATCGATAACAAAAAAATGAACGACGTGGCACCAAAAGACCGCGACATTGCGATGGTTTTCCAGAACTATGCACTGTACCCACACATGAATGTATACGACAATATGGCGTTCGGGCTGAAATTGCGTAAATTCAAAAAAGATGAAATTGACAAGCGTGTGAAGAATGCTGCGAACATACTTGGCCTAGAGCCTTACCTTGACCGTAAGCCAAAGGCGTTATCCGGCGGTCAGCGGCAGCGTGTTGCACTCGGCCGTGCAATTGTCCGTGATGCAAAAGTATTCCTGATGGACGAACCACTATCTAATCTTGATGCGAAACTTCGTGTTCAAATGCGTGCCGAAATCCAGAAACTTCATCAGCGTCTGCAGACTACAACGATTTATGTTACCCACGACCAGACAGAAGCTATGACAATGGCAACGCGTCTCGTGGTTATGAAAGATGGACTCATACAACAAGTTGGGGCGCCTAAGAAGGTATACGACCTGCCAGAAAATATCTTTGTTGGCGGATTTATAGGATCACCGTCCATGAACTTCTTCTCAGGTAATCTGCGTGAAGGCCACTTTGAGATGGGTGACACTAAAATTAAAGTTCCAGAAGGTAAAATGAAAGTTCTGCGTGAGCAGGGTTATGTAGATAATGAGGTTGTTCTTGGTGTACGTCCTGAAGATATTCATGATGAGCCTGTATTCATCGATTCTACACCGGAAACTAAGATTAACGCGACCATTGAAGTTGCTGAATTGATGGGTGCTGAGTCTTATCTGTATTCTAAAGTAGCTGATCAGGACTTTATCGCACGAGTTGATTCCCGTTCCGATATTAACGGTGGTGAACAGATCCATCTTGCTTTCGATATGAACAAAGCACACTTCTTTGATCCGGAAAGCGAACTCAGAATTCGATAAACAAAGAGATATATTCTTAAAAAATGTCAATATAAAAGAAAGAGGGAAGTCTTTTAGACTTCCCTCTTTTTGCAGAGGTTTTGCCCTCTAAGCCATTGTTATTTAATTATTGATTGAACTGTTGTCCGCTTAGTTGTTGTTGAGCAGTTGATACTAGGCGTTTTGTGATTTCACCACCAACAGATCCGTTGGCACGAGAAGTTGTGTCAGCACCTAGGTTTACGCCAAACTCTTGAGCGATTTCATACTTCATTTGGTCAAGAGCTTGCTCCACGCCAGGAACTAAGATTTGGTTTGAATTGTTGTTAGCCATGTTATCACCTCCTGTACCCATAGTGTAAGCAGATCTATAAAACTTATCACGAAATCGCGTTGGTAATTGTTGCTTATAAAACCAATTTAAAAAGTGAATAACGGTTAATGTCACTGTGCATATTTAGGGTATCCGTGATAATTTTAATAAGCGAAAAATTGCTTTGTCAGGCTATTATTTGCTTTATTACCTTTTTTATTTAAAAGAAATGCTGCTTTCAAAAGATTGTTGTATTTGGGGAAAAATAAACTGCGACATAACATATCTGTTGATTTCTGAAATCCCTGCAGGAAGCCGTGTTTGCTTCCGATGAAGAATTTTGAGAGTTAAAGAACAATAAAGCTAAAGAATATAACCAAAAGAAAAAAGAGGCATTCCCATTTTATTCTCGGGATTGCCTCTTCTTATTATTTATATTTATTTAGGATGAGTCATTTCTTTAGGTTTAACGTACTCATCAAATTCTTCTTCTGTAAGCAGTCCAAGGTCGACTGCTGTTTCTTTCAGTGTTGAATTATTGGCAAACGCAGTTTTTGCTATTTTCGCTGCGTTTTCATAACCAATATGCGGATTCAATGCTGTCACGAGCATTAGAGAGTCATTGAGATATTTTTCAATTTGTTCATGATCAGGCTCAATTCCAGTTACACAACGTTCGTTGAATGACAGCATACTGTCAGCCAGGAGCTGGCATGACTGCAGGAAGTTATAGGCAATTACCGGTTTGAAAACATTTAGCTCGAAGTTACCCTGACTTGCTGCAAAACCGATTGTTGCATCGTTCCCCATAACCTGTGCTGCTACCATCGTTACTGCTTCACTCTGGGTAGGATTTACTTTACCCGGCATGATTGAACTCCCGGGTTCATTCGCCGGTATTGTAATTTCACCAATTCCACAGCGTGGTCCACTTGCAAGCCAGCGTACATCGTTGGCAATTTTCATCAGATCAGCCGCAAGTCCTTTCAATGCGCCGTGTGCATATACCGTTTCATCATGGCTTGTCAGTGAATGAAATTTATTCGGCGCTGAAATGAAGTTTTTCCCGGTATAATTATTGATTGCTTCACAAACCGCTTCCGCGAAATCCGGATGTGCGTTAAGTCCTGTTCCAACCGCAGTTCCGCCAATCGCCAGCTCACGAAGATGGTGAACGCTTTCCGTTATCATGCTTTCTGATTTCTCCAGCATACGATGCCATCCGCTGACTTCCTGACCAAGTGTAAGCGGAGTAGCATCCTGTAAATGAGTACGGCCAATCTTCACAATATCTTTAAACGCATCCATTTTCACTTTTAGTGTATCTTTCAGCGTTTGCACTGCCGGAAGCACGGAATCCTCAAGCTTAATAACTGATGCGATATGCATTGCTGTCGGATACGTGTCATTGGAGCTCTGTGACTTGTTAACATCATCATTCGGATGGAGTTTTAAATCGCTTCCGTTTTCCTCAAGCCACTTATTTCCCGCAAACGCGATTACTTCGTTAACATTCATATTTGACTGCGTACCACTGCCTGTCTGCCATACGACTAGTGGAAAATGGTCATTAAGCTCACCATTAATGATCTGGTCTGCGGCATATTCAATTGCTTCTGCTTTTTTGGCCTCAAGAAGACCTAAATCACTGTTCGCTTTTGCAGCGCTCTTCTTCAGAATTGCAAATGCCTTAATAACCTCTTTCGGCATTTTTTCGTCCCCAATCGGGAAATTCTGTTTGCTTCGCTGTGTCTGTGCTCCCCAGTATTTATCAGCTGGTACGTTAATCTCTCCCAGTGTATCTTTCTCTACCCGGTAATCCATCAAATACAGCCTCCTTATGTATGTGTTTTGATTATATCCTCTGCTATTGTACCAAAAATAAAGAAAATACGCCCGTTAGGCGATATTCCGACTGCATGCCCCATCGACGTTCCGAAGCATCGTTGATTTTAAAAAGCTTGTTTATGGAGATTCGGTCTTAAGGGAACGTTTCGACCAACACTGGAAAACCTCCCATCCTGCTAGGCTAAGTCACAAAATAGTGCCTTTTTTCTACCAATAACAGTCAGATTTCCTATATAATACAAAAGAGACAGTATTATCTGAAGGATTACCTCTTTAAAAATTACTGCTCAAGCCTTCTGATCCGTCTTTATGTTAAGGAGGAGCTAATTTATGCCAAATATATGGACACACATGCTTTTTTGTGAGGAAGTGGTGGATTCTATTGTTAATCCGAATCCTTTTTCTCAGCATGAAGCATATATGAACCTAGGTGCACAGGGACCGGATCCCTTTTTTTATTATAATTTTTGGCCATGGACGAAAGAAGACCCTGTTAACGAGGTTGGCAGCCTTCTGCATACCAAAAATTGCGGCCCATTTCTGCTGGATTTGATTGAGCAGGCAAAAGATAAAAACCCGGATATTCGAAGTTACGTGTTTGGGTTTGTCACCCATCACATCCTTGACCGAAAAGCACATCCGTATATTCATTACAGGGCCGGTTATGAGGGAAGTAATCATCAGAAACTGGAAGTGTTAATTGATACTCTGATGATGGAGAAGTACCAGAATCTGAAAACATGGAAAGTGCCGGTGTACAAGGAAATCAATGTAGGTCATTCGCTTGATAAGGAAGTTGCGGGTCTTTTACATCAAACGATCAAGCGCCATTTTCCGGGTGTTAAATATGATTCTGAAGCTTATATCCAAAAATCGTATAAGGATATGCGACTGGCGCTTAAACTGCTAGCGGACCCGCACGGCTGGAAAAACCGCATCCTGTCATCATTAATTTCATCCTATTCCCACCAGCCGATCAATGAAGAAACAGACTACCTTAATCATAATCACACAACGTGGCACCACCCTGCTACCAACGAACCATCGAACAAAAGTTTTATTGACTTATATGACGAGGCAAGGCAGGAAGGCATAGAAATTATGACCGAGGTGCTCTCTTACTGGCGGTCTGATAGCAGGGACACCCCTGATACACTTCACGAATTGATTGGTAATATCTCTTATGATACAGGTAAACCACTTTCGTTAAACCTTGAGAACAAATACAGTGAACCAATTATATGAACAAGAGCTGAGGCGCCCTGACCTGAGTCCTACTTCACACTTTTAGTATAAGCAGAAGCAGGAACCCTGCATCGGGTTCCTGCTTTTTACGTTGTTGATATTCTTTTATTGCGGCTTCACTTCTATTTGTTCTGCCGGATTGGTATTCCGTTTTGCTTCAAGTGTGCCCTGCTCAACATTAACAAATTTCAACAGGACAATCCCCACGATAAAGAAGATAATAAGGGATACAATTCCAAGCCGGCTTGACCCTGTCAGCTGCCCTACTAAGGCAAACAAAAACGGCCCGAAAATCGCAGCAAATTTGGAGGAAATTCCATAAAAGCCAAAGAACTCCGCATGTTTATTGGCAGGGACCATCCGTCCGAAAATCGACCTGCTTAGTGACTGTGCCCCACCTTGTACCAAGCCGACACATGTGGCCAGAAGATAAAAATGAAGAGCCGACGACATGAAATAGCCCAGTATAACAATACACAAATAGACGTACAGCGTGATATACAACGCCTTCTTGGCAGTGATTTTTTTGGCAAGCCATCCGAAGAAAAAGGTACATGGGATTCCGACAAACTGTGTGATTAATAAAGCCACAATCAGCGAATTGGTGCCGATTCCGATATCTTTTCCATAGATTGTTGCCATTTTAATAATCGTTGAGATTCCGTCATTGTACATCCAGAAAGCAAGTAAAAAAATTAATAATTGCTTGTATTGCTTAATTTCCCTGAATGTGCCAACCACTCTTGATACTCCAATGGCAGCATACGACTTATCTCGTTTTACCGGTGACTTTTTTTCTTCTTTAATATTTTTAAGGAGAGGCAGGGTGAATATGAACCACCAAATCCCTACTGTCACAAATGATACCTGCATAGCAGCTGTCACATCAGGCAATCCAAACCAGGTATACTTTAAAATCATCAGAACATTAATTGCAAGGAGGATTCCCCCGCCGATATACCCAAACGCAAATCCGGACGAAGAAATTTTATCGATATCATCTTCATCAGCAATCTCAGGTAAAAATGCATCATAGAAAATGTTTGCACTTGAAAATCCGATTGTACCCAGAATCAGGAGCACGGATGCAAAGATATATTGACCTTCACCTACAAATGCGAGCAGCACACTGGCAATCGCTCCCATAAAGGCAAAGAAACGCAGGAATTTCTTCTTGGCTGCCGAGAAATCACTAATAGCGCCAAGAAACGGTGCCATTACTGCTACAACCAGCGCGGCAATCGACTGTGAGTATCCCCAGAAACTGTCGGCTAGTGATTGGTTAACCCCTGCTGCAGCGATTTCATAATAAAAAATCGGCAGTACAGCTGCCATAATCGTTGTTGAGAATGCTGAGTTCCCAAAGTCATACAACATCCAACTGAACACTGTTTTCTTTTTCATTTAAAATTGCAACCCCCTTTTTTTTTTGGAAACTAACTATTTTTGTTAGAGGCATTCTATCTAAGTAATTTTGTTCCAGAAGATCTTGTCTCTGGAGTTCAAGTCTTAGGTGTACTTATGCAGGAAAGAATGTTTCATATTTCTTTCTTTTAAAGCATACCAGAATAATTTACCAAATTGCATATTTTTTTAGAAAACCTTGTGAAAAGAAAATGCACGGTTCGCCCGTGCATCTCTTCTTTCCTGTTAATTTGCCTTTTCAAGTGTGGCTGCAGCCTTGTTTGTCTCTTCAATTGCTTCAACCAGGTTACTCATTCTGTTAACCTGCTCGGAAACCATTGCCTCCAGTTCCTCAATGGTTGCAGTCGTCTCTTCAATAACTGAAGCCAGCTGATCGACCGAGTCATCAATAGTAGTGGAAGATGTCTGAATGTCCTTTGCCTGTTTCTCAAGGTAACCAAGATACTTAATAAAGTTAATTAGCTGGTCCGTAATCCGCGTAAAGCTCGCTTTGGTGTCAATCGCTTTTTGTGTGCTGGCACTTAACTGCTCTTTATTCTCATCTACTTCCTTCTGGGCATACTTTGCGTCAAACTCGATTGTTTGTAGATTTTCACTTATTTGCAAGGCTGTCTGCTGAGAAACCTCGGCAAGCTTACGGACCTCCCCGGCAACCACAGCAAAGCCTTTACCACTTTCTCCTGCACGGGCTGCTTCAATACTTGCATTCAATGCCAGGAGATTCGTTTGTTCAGCGATTTCCTGTATTTTTTCGGTGAATTTATTATTTTCATCGATTTTTTTCACCAGGTTATCCATATTCCCACCGAGTTGATCAAATGATTGCTGAAATTTATTTAATGTATCCGCCAGATCTTCCATTGAGGTATGTCCTTTAAGGGATAGTGTTTTTAATTCTTCACCATCAGCCATGCTCCTGGAGAAGGAATGAATCATTTTTGACAGTTTTTCTCCTGTTACTTCAATTGTCGATGAAATAGTCGTGACAGATTCTGCCTGGGACTGACTCGCTCCTGCTATCTCCTGGAAAGCAAGATTCATTTCTTTTATCGATTGTGAATTCAGGTTACTATCCTTCTCAATTATTCCCATTTGGGTCCTTACCTCAGCAGCACTGGTTTGGACGATGGATGCCTGTTTCCGCAGCAATTCAGAGTGGTTCTGACTTGCTGCAAGTGCTTGTTGCGTGTCTGTAAGCAGTTTCCTGGACACTCTTACCTGGATAACCAGGACGACGAATACAAGAACAAAAAACACCATTGTAATCGCTGTGGCCCGCGCATCAAATCCAATTACTTCCCCTTTAACAATAACGAAGAACGTTAGCAGGGATATTCCAAGCACCCCGCCTGTTACCAACACCGCAAGTGACAGGGAGATTGCCGCCACCGCCAGTACGTAAAAAGTAAAGAGCATATTGGTGACATAATCTGAACTAAGGATAATAATGAATGCAATCGCCGATAAACTAATAATCGCCAGGTACGGCACAATTGCCGTCATTATCTTTTTATAATGAAATAAGCCGATAAGTCCTACACTGACTACCCCTCCAACACCAAGTGCAATCAGGTTTTCCTTTGGTGCTCCAACAATAAGTTCAGCACCAACTCCGAGAAACAACGAAAAAAGCAGTATGTAAAACAATATGCCATTCTGCCGCTGTTCAATTGCCCTGTTACTGTACTCCATTCTGACTCCCCCTGCATATGCGTTTATATGTAACGTAACCTCTTTATCACACAAAAAGCCTCACCATATCAGGCAAGGCCAGTCATGCTGAAATCGGGTTATTCCCAAATGTAATGTCTGTACTCCTCACTCAACCGCAAAAAACTCTCTTTGTCTCCATTATCAATGGAATAGTTAATCGCTGCTTCCAGCGTTTCTTTATTCCAGGTAAAACATAATTCATCGAGCATTAGACGTGACACAAGTCTGAACTCATAAGTAACTTCCCTTTTTGCTCTGATTACATTTCCCTCATACCGGAAAATCCGATAGACTATCTTCTGTTTTTTCATGGAACACGCCCCCTGGTTCCTTTTTTCTATTATCTTAGATTTTTCAAACAATTGCAACAGAAAATTAGTCTAACGGCAAAATTTCTTCATGGATCTATATTCCGGTAGGCAAGAATACCGGCCCCAAGCGCGAATATTGCAAGCATGCTGGCCATCCAGATAACATTTTCTTTCATCAGTATCGCAATAACAGGCGGCCCTGCAGCGACCCCTACGAACCGCATCGCACTGTATATCGATGTAATAATTCCCCGCACATCTTTCTCCAGACTTTCCGTAATCAGGGCGTCCAGACATGGGAGCGACATGCCGATTCCCGTACCGCATATCAGAAAAATCGACAATAAGTATATTTGATTATCCATAATTGGAATAGCAGCAACTGATGCTCCAGTTAGCGTGATTCCAATAAACGTCACCCACTTCATGACTTTCAGGTGGTCTTCAATTTTTTTGCCGGCAATAAATGATGCAATCGATAAGGCCAGGAGGGGAATTGCCAGGATTACACCCTTCCAGACGCCATCATAATTATATTTTTCTTCCAAAATACTTGATAAATAAAACAAGAAACCAAACAGGACAAACATGAGGATGGCTCCAATCAAAAATACGGCATAAAGCCATTTGCCATGTTCCTTGAATACATTCTTTGCAAGGCCCCAGTATTCCTTAAAGGAGTTATGTTCTTCATCTTTTCCGTTGTTTTTCACTAAAAATGCCACCATTACTAATGAGATGGCGCAAAACACAGGGACAGAATAAAACGGAATAAACCATATCCAAGCTGCTAAAGCAGCACCCAGAATCGGACTGAGAACTTTTCCCACTGTATTTGAGGTTTCTATAATCCCAAGTGTGGCGCTTGCTTCACGGTCGTCTCTGAAAATATCGCCGACCAGCGGCAGAACAATTGGTGCAGCACCAGATGCCCCGACCCCCTGAAGAATCCGGCCCATCAAGATAACCATGAATGGGTCCTCCATATTGCTTGACGCCCATCCAGCCAGGAGTCCTCCGAGTCCAGTAATGATCAAGGAAGGAATAATCACTTTTTTCCGACCAAATCGATCCGACAAAAAACCAGCAATTGGAATAAAAAATATAGCTACAACGGAATACATCGTTATAATATAACTTGATTGCAGTTTAGATATGTCCAGTTCCTCTTCCATAACCGGGAGAATTGGAATAAGCATCGAATTCCCCAGTGTCATAATAAGCGGAATCGATGCTAATGAAATGACTGCCCAGCGCTTCTCTTGTTCCTCAATATGGCCTGCCATAGTATATTCACTTTCCTTTTTAAAAGTAGTAACCCCTAGAATTACTATTTGCGTCCCCCGTAAAATTATACTTTGTCAAATTAAGAACAGGAATTTATGAAGGGCTGAAAATTTTCCCATACGAAACTTACTTGAAAAACCGCAATACATATTGCCGTGTGCTTGTTTGTTTCTCTAGACTCACCATGGAACACTTTGGTAGACTGTTAAAGCTGAGAAATTACGTGTATGTAAAATGTGTGTTTTAGGGTAAACCTTTTATAGAGAAGCAATATTGGAGGCAATTTCATGAATCAGGCAGATAATTTGAAACAGGGTGAGAAAGGCGCATGGATCAGTATCGGTGCGTACCTTATTCTGTCAGCCACAAAACTCATAATTGCAGAAATAGGAAATTCAGCGGCATTACGGGCTGATGGATTGAATAACACCACAGATGTTATCGCATCTGTCGCGGTTCTAATAGGTCTAAAAATATCACGTAAACCGCCGGACAGGAATCATCATTATGGCCATTATCGCGCGGAAACGGTTGCTTCCTTGTTTGCCGCATTTATTATGGTGACTGTGGGGATTCAGGTTATTATCGATACGTTCGAATCACTGATATCCGGGGAGCCCGCCAATCCGGACATGCTTACAGGGTGGACCGCACTTGCCGCAGCTATCATTATGCTTGGTGTTTATCGCTATAATCGAACCCTTTCCAAAAGAATCGGCAGCAGTTCCCTGAACGCGGCTGCCCAAGATAACAAATCCGACGCCCTTGTTAGTCTTGGAGCCTTTATAGGCATCGCTGGTGCACAGTTTGGTTTATATTGGCTTGACCCGCTTGCAGGTCTGATTGTTGGATTTATTATCTGCAAAACCGCTTGGGATATTTTTAGAGATTCATCCCACACACTTACCGATGGGTTTGATGAAGAAAAAATTATAGAAATCAAATCAAGCATTTATGAGGTGCCGGAAGTGGAGAAAGTGGTGGATGTAAAAGGAAGAGTTCACGGCAACCAGGAGTTTATCGATATCACAATTCTGGTTAATCCACAACTAAATGTGAAAGAAAGTCATGAAATTACTGAACAAGTCGAGAAACTACTTGACGATCGATTTAATATCCCATACGCCCACATCCATATAGAGCCTTTTCAATGAGAAAAAGCTGTCCTTATGACAGCTTTTTTAGTAATTCATCGATATCATTCCAGCCGTATGCTGTTTCCTGGTACGTTCCTTCTCCGATGGTTGTTAACTCCTCGCCAACAGGTTCAGCGTTGAACCGCTCATAGAATCGGCTGGAAGGGTTCTGGGTCAGAATCCAGACAAGAATCGATTTATAGCCGCGGTCCTTCATTTCCTCGGTGAAACTTTTAAGGAGCTTTGCCCCAAGTCCTTGCCGTTGATAATCATCCAGCAGGTAGATCGTGTATATTTCACTGTCATAGTTAAATCTCTTCGTGCGTTCAGGGCCACCGGAAATAAAGCCGACTATTTTCTCGAAGTCTTCGATAACTAGCGTACACTGTTCTTTTTTCTTAATCCGTAATATAGTTTCCCATAAGGCCTTACGATTTTCATATGTAATATTGGAGATATCTTTTTCCTCCAGCAAATCGGTATAGGTGCTTTTCCAGCTGCTCACATGGATTTCAGCAATTGCCTCTGCATCATCATAAACTGCTTTTCGTATAGTAAACATGTTCTTCCCCCCGCCAATTATCCTGACAACCTCTACCTAAATGGAAAAAAGAAATACGGTCAGTATTGCGCCGACAACAACTAAAATAATATTTAGCCCAAGATACGCCAGCACAATGGCAATCGCCCCGCCTGTCAAACCGACCAGCGGCTGATCAGCCTTCACATTTAAAATTCCCGGGAAAATAAGGGCTCCCAGTGCAGCAAACGGTATCGCGTTCAACCATTTATTAACCCAGCCCCTGAATTGTAGCCGGTCAACAATAAATGCTGGTATAACTCTTGGAATCATAGTCGCGAGCGACATGCCAATTATAATCGCAAAAATCATTGCCGGTCCTCCTCTTTCAGCAGAAATACGCCGCTTAACCCGCCAAGGACAGTTCCGAGTACGATTGCCCATCCTTGGCTCATGAATTGACTGCACACCGCATTGATTAGCATGGCAATCACCGCAATGACTCCAAGTCGCCATTCTTTCCGCACAGAAGGAACAAGAAGACCAATGAACATTGCATAAAGTGCTATTCCCATACTTTGGCTTAACCGTGCAGGGATTACCTCACCGAGCACACCGCCAAGAAAGGAGCCTGCAACCCACGAGAAGTAAGCTGTTAAAATAATTGCCGTATAAAAGAGGGCGCCTTTTTCCATTTTTGCTTCTTTTGTATGTAATGCTGAAACAGCAAATGTTTCGTCTGTCAGCCCCAATGATAAAGGAACTTTCGCTTTTAGTCCAATCCCTCTTAAACGATTTATAAACGAAAGACTCATCACAAAATGGCGGAAATTAAGTACAAATGTCGCAACAATTATTTCCAGGGCACCAGTTCCGACTGCGATCATATTTGCTGCCATAAATTGGCTTGCGCCGGCGAAAACCATGACACTCATCAACGTTAATTCTGTCAGGGTCATTCCGGCCTGCTTTGCAAGAACACCGTACGTGATTGCTACCGGAAGATACCCAAGCATAATCGGAAAACCTACTGCCATTCCTTTTTTAATCATGTGTAACGAAGGTGATGTATTACTTTTTTCCACAGCATTAACAGTCATCTATGTCATCCCCAACTTGAAAATTGAACCTATTATAACGCATATTTTAAATTTTAAAAAGAATTTAAATCGCTACTTTTTCTCAAAAAAGTTGTTGACAAACAATTTAGTCACCGTGTATAGTCATACATCATACCTTAAAAGAAAATAAAATAATTACCCGGGAATGCGGAGTAGGATTTTTCCAGGCAGCATCAAGAGACAGAGCGGCAGGTGAAAGCTCTGGCAGGAATACATCTGAATTACACATTCGTAACAGTGGGGTATCTGAATTGAGAGGATGAGAGGCATTTGCGCTCTCGTCAATCAGGGTGGTAACGCGGAGAAAAAGCTTCGTCCCTATTCCAAGGGGCGGGGCTTTTTTTATTTAGGCTGTTTTCTAAAAGGTTGTTGTTTTTGATATAAAATGTGATGTAACAGGGAAGATTCGCTTCGGAAATACATTACGCTTTTCGCGGGTGGCTGGTGAGCCTCCTCGTGTAGCGCACTGTGGGGTCTCACCGAAGCCTTCTTCCCGCAGGAAATGGATTTCTTCCGAGGAAGTTGAAGCGTTACCCGGCGGCAAAGGAAACACTGTGAAAGCTTTAGCTTGAACAGATGTTGGACTTGTACCCGGAGTGGTGAAAGCGACTGCTCGGAGCGGAAATCAGTAAACCTTTTATGTCGTAGTTTCCATCAACTGCTAGGGTAAAGGAGCAACTAAGCTTAAGAAAAGAATTAATTATAAAAAACTATATTGAAAGGAAGGATTTACTATGTTTCCAATAAGTCCGAAACATACCCCATCGTTAGGCGAGTCAATCATATTTTTCATCTTTACTGTAGGTCTTATAAGTTATTTTCTTATCGGTCTTGGAACAGTTCCGCATATTCCAATCTTGATTGCGATTTTTGTGCTGTTTCTATACGGCCTATCGAAACGGGTTTCATTTAGTGATTTGGAAGAAGGCATGACTTCAGGTGCCAAGTCTGGGATGGGCGCAGTATTTCTATTTCTGCTGATTGGCGTGCTTATCAGCAGCTGGATGATCAGTGGTACAATCCCAGTACTGATCAGTACGGGATTTACATTTATCGGAGGAACATGGTTTTATGCAGTTGTATTTGCAATCACTGCCATTGTTGGCGTTTCGCTTGGTAGTTCACTGACGACCACTGCGACAATCGGAGTTGCTTTCATTGGAATGGCAGATGCAATGGATGCCTCACTTGCGATTACAGCAGGGGCCGTGGTTTCTGGAGCGTTTTTTGGTGATAAGATGTCTCCTCTCTCAGATACTACCAACCTGGCTTCCACAATTGTTGGTGTTGACTTGTTTGAGCATATACGACATATGAGTCTAACAACTATCCCAGCATTTATTATTTCTTTCATTCTTTTTGTATTGATATCACCCAATACGCCAATATCCGCTGATAACATCGAAAAATACCAGGCAAGTCTTGATTCGACAGGCCTGATTGAATGGACCTCGTGGCTACCGATCATTCTATTGATTTTGGCTACCATATTCAAAGTCCCTGCGTTTATTTCACTGGCAGCAAGCAGCTTAACCGCTACGTTGCTGGCACGGATAACGAGCGGGCTAACCTGGCCGGAAATTTGGTCGATCTGGTTCAATGGTTATACCGGAAACACAAACTTTGAACAGGTTAACAGCCTTCTGACCAAAGGGGGCATAAACAGTATGCTGTTCACCATTTCGCTTGTAATTTTAGCGCTTGGATTCGGTGGTCTGCTGTTCGTAACAGGGATTATCCCATCAATTCTTGAGACATTCCGGAAGAAACTGCAAAAGGTAAGAGCAATTATCGTGTCCACCGCAGCTACTGCAATCGGTGTCAACGTTTTTATCGGAGAGCAATACCTCTCCATCATGCTGACCGGAGAAACGTACAAAGGAGTATATGAAAATGCCGGCTTATCAAATAAGGTACTGTCCCGGACACTGGAGGATGCCGGTACGGTGATCAACCCTCTTGTGCCATGGAGCGTGTGCGGTGTGTTTATCGCAGACGTACTTGGTGTACCCGTATTAACCTATCTTCCATTCGCGTTTTTCTGTCTTATCAGCCCGGTTATCACCGTGTTATTTGGTGGGAAGGCAATAAAATTAAGTAAATAAATTATTGACCAACAACATAGAATAGTACAAGTTTTAATGAGGAGAGGATATACTTGATCAGCTATTCAATTGCTGTAATAATCATTAATTTACTTGTACTATTTTATTTTATGGGTAGGAATAAGAATCACCAACAGTCACCGTTGTTTCATACACTCATCATGGCTATGGGTATGGGTTACGGATTTGGATATGGGGTGATTGCGGCAGTTATTTTTCCCGGCAGTCTTAGCATTGCCTTATTCTCGAGCAGTGCTACCGCTTTGCTGACTGGAATTTTAATAGGGAAATTCACAGGGGATACTGGGCAAATCGAATGCATGATGGAAGGATTGATGGGTGCGCTGATGGGAGCAATGCTGCTATTTATGCTGTCTGATGGGACGATGTTTATAGTATTAACCCTCTCTGCGCTAACTGCTTTCACCATTTACTTTATCCGGTTAATACTGAACGAGAAAGAAAATAAGCTGAACAACATTCAGGATCTCGCTTTATACATTCTCATGTGTATTTCAATTGTATTTATATTTTCCACATTCCCAGCTAACGATCAAAACCACTCTCCAGACGAACATGCCTATCACAAAATCCCACCGCTGACGGTGGGATTTAATTTAATATTTTATCCAGTTTTTTAAGTCCTTCTAGTAGCCGCGGTGATGGGCGGCAGTATAGAGATTCCTCCAGCACGTGAATCCGGTTGTTTTGTGCGGCCTGCATCTCCCTCCAACCGGGCCGTTTGAGCAACAGTTCAGGCCGCATTTTGGATTCTTTTACCCCGACCCATACCATACAAATATGGTCAGGATCACGTTTTCGTACATCTTCCCAGTCAGTTTGAAAGCTCGCTGTTTCTTCTGAGTCAAAAATATTCCGGGCACCTGCAAGCTCACTGATTTCCGTAAGCCAATTAACATTTCCAGGAGTAAATACCGGTTTCGGCCACCATTCCCAGTACAATGATTGCCTATCATGTTTATTGCTGTATTTTTTCCGAAAGGCGGCAATCTCACTACGGAAATAGGCTGCCCGTTGTTCTCCCAACGCTTTCTCACCTAGCGCTTCCCCGACAGTTTCAATATCGGACGCAATCTCATCAAGCGAGCTCGGGTCAAGAATAATGTATGGTAACCCTTTTTTGTTTAATGCTTGGATATTCTTTTCCATACCGGGGACACTTAAGGAGGCGAGGACCAAGTCAGGTTGAAGCGCTGCGACTTTGTCCATATCAATCGACAAATCTGGTCCGACTTTTGGAATTTGCTGAACTCTTTCCGGCCAGTCCGAATAATCGTCCACGCCCACTAGCAGTTCACTCTTTCCGAGGTATTCCACGATCTCCGTATTACTGGGACAAATCGAAACAATCCTCATACTCAGTCTCTCCTCTCATTGAATTACTGTTCCTGATCGGTTGTCAGAACCGGTCCTTCCTTCGTGATTACCACAGTATGCTCATACTGGGCTGAACGGCCCTTGTCAATGGTCCGCGCAGTCCAGTTATTAGAATCCATTTGACTTTGCCAGGTACCTTCATTAATCATCGGTTCAATCGTGATGACCATGCCTTCTTTCAGACGAAGGCCTTTGTTTGGCAGACCGAAGTGTGGAATATGCGGTTCTTCGTGGATTGTTGGTCCAATTCCATGCCCTGTAAAATCACGAACAACTGAGAAACCTTCACCCTCGGCATATGTCTGAATTGCGTGACCGATATCGCCCAGGCGTTTGCCGACCTGCGCCTGCTCGATTCCTTTATAAAGGGAAGTTTTAGCGACCTCCATCAGTTTAAGACCTTTTTCGTCCACATTTCCCACCGCATACGTCCACGCTGAATCGGCAAGACCGCCGTCCAGATTAACAACCATATCGATGGTGACAATGTCGCCGTCCTGCAGTTGTTCCTCCCGCGGAAACCCATGGCAAATCTCATCATTGATTGAGGCACAGATAGCATATGGATAATCGCTGAATCCTTTCTGTTCTGGGGTAGCCCCGTGCTTGGCAAGATAGTCTTCCACGAACTTATCGATTTCCATTGTAGTGATGCCAGGCTTAATCATCTTAGCAACTTCTTTATGACATGCAACGAGCAGGTCGCCCGCCGCCTTCATTTTCTCAATTTCACGTTTGCTCTTTCGTGTAATCATACTCTTCTTCCTTTCCCAGTCGAATGAATAGTGTCTTGACTATCATATGTTTTTCAGGTTATATCTTCACAAAATTTTATAACAACCTAAAGTTTATCACAAATCGCGGGAAAATTAACAGGGAGGGTTTTAGAATGAAAAAAATGCAGTAGAGCCAACTGACTCTCTGCATTTTTTAGAGATAATCCTTTACACTATATATCTTACCGTTAATAATTCCAGTTTCGTCAGTCAGGATATCAACTAGTACGCCGGCAACAGTATCAGGACTCTTCAGCATATTTTTTTCCTTATATTCCTTGAACTTTTCCACATCCGCAAACTCGTTCTTACTGGTGGAGCGGATTTTCTCCTGCATATTGGTGTCCATTACTCCAGGACTGAATGCGATCACTTTATTCTGCGTTTTCAGCTGATCCTGTTCAAGCGCCGCGGTCTGGGTGTACATATTTATACTTGCCTTTGTCGAGCAATATGCACTCCATCCGTACATGGGACGCTCTGCCGCTCCGGAAGTAATCGTTGTGCTGATTAGCGGGATATCCAATTCAGTGGCATGCTGAAGGAATAAATTAGTAATTATCATCGGGGCAACTGTATTCACCTGAACATGGTATGCCAGATCAGAACCTTTAATTGCCATTGATTTGCCGATTGGTTCCAATACAGCTGCGTTATTTATTAAGTATACGGTTGAAGGCTTCCTTGAAAGGATATCTCTGCTTATTTGAGTGAAGGCATCCTCTGTTTTTCTCGGATCACCCAAATCACAGGATACGTGCTGGAATGTGACATCATGTTCGGAAGCATATTTTTCGAGAGTCTCATTGTTGCTCCGTGAGACGCCTACTACGTGAATACCGGATTCCATAAAAATTTTCGCGGCAGCCTCGCCTAACCCTTTCGAAACTCCGGTAATAATTGCAAATCTCATATATTGATGCCCCCTCGTTCTGCTATGCTACTCATTTATATTACCCTATTTTCCTACTCAGGAAACAGGTTTATGCTTAATGACTATCGCTTGGCTGCCCATTTGCTCCCAAGCTTTTTCAAAAGCATCCCGGTGTACTTTCTGGTTTTTAACACCGTATGGATTGTTGAGATACACATAGTCTTTGTCATAGCCGGTGACAACCACACTATGAACGCTGAACGTTACCTGGACTTTACCTGAAGGGGTTTCCCACGTACGGAAGTCATTAACGGGCTGGTAGTTTACTGTGGTGATTACCCAAACTGGAAGACCCTGTGCAATATTCTCGTAAACTTTCTCGATTGGCTGTCCCGTCAGATTGACCGCTCTGTCCCCTGTGTACTGTCTGGCAAGGTCATAGATTGGACCGTTATAGACGGTTAGCCCCGGCCCGTCAACCATATCACCGACGAATCCCTGATTCGGATTCCCTTTCAAACCATTCTCATATGTTAGCGGGACTCTTGGCACTTTCTGGGCGAGTTCATTTTTCGTAGTTTCATAGCCATGATAATTTAATATCATGGCAAGACTGGTGACCTCACAGCCATTATATAATTGCGGTTCCGCCATTTGTAATAATAACGGTACATCAAGTGGACCAGCACTTGCTGTTGGTGCTTCTTCCGCAAATGTCTGAAGACTTGCCGCTGCTTGGCCATGTTGAGAAACCAACACCTCAGGCTCTGCCTTTTGTTCTATACTGACCTTTTTACTGACACTTGCATCTGAGACCAATTCAGTATCTGCTTCCCCACATCCACTTAAAATTACAGGTATTACCAGCATACCTAAAAATATATTTTTAGAATACATACTTCATTATATATTCCCAGTTTCCTGAAATTATTCAGGAATCTTTTATTTTTCACTTATTTCTACAATATGCTGCTTCTTTCAATCCGTTCTTTCAATTGTCACAACAACATCTAGATAGATCGCGCACTACAAGGATCAGCTATTTTTTAAAAAAACAGCGTATAACGTGATATCCCTTAGACGCAGGAAATATGACAAAAGTTCCCGCAGATTGTAAGAAGGGTGAATTGCGCTCATTAAATCAGGTTCAGGTGCTGAGTAAGCATCTTCGGTCCGAGAAAAGCCCACGATTAGGCTAATCGCCTGTAAATGTTCTATTTTCGCCTAGTCTTGAGCACAAATCGCCTGATACAGCTCTTTTTACGCCTGATTCTCGTCTCAAATCGCCTAATATCTATATATCCACTGCACTATATCGAACAAAAAGCGAAAAGAATTTACCGGACTTGAGTTGGTGGATTTGCTTTTTATTTGGAGGAGATAACTTTGGTACAGTTGTTCAGTTTTATATGTATTTAACCAAATTTCCGGTATGAACATTTCTTCAGCGTCTTTTTGATAAAAAGGACCTCCCTCTGGTTGTAATGGTGGCAGAGGGAGATTACTATTATTTATCGATTACTTCAGCCCAGTAATGAGCAAGTGTTTCCATTCCTTTATCAAAACTGTCGAGCGGAAAGCTTTCATTCGGTGAATGCAGCCGGTCGTCCGGCGTCCCAAAACCGAGCAGTACAATCGGCATTTTATAAATGTCTTCAATTGTTTCTACCACTGGGATGGATCCGCCCATCCGTACATAAACTGTTTCTTTACCAAATGCCTTTGTATAACTCTTAGCTGCCTTTTCAATTAGTGGATGATTTGGTTCCACTTTATATGCTTTCGCTGACAATTTTTCTTTTTTAATCTCAACGGTTACCCCGGAAGGCGCCACATCATAAACGTGCTTTTCAAGCAGGCTCTGAATCCGCTCAGGATCCTGACCAGGTACCAGACGGCAGGTGATTTTCGCAGTAGCAGTTGATGGGATAATGGTCTTCGTGCCCTCACCCTGATAGCCGCCGTACATTCCGTTTATTTCAAATGTTGGACGGGCCATGGTGTGTTCTTTTGCTGTATAACCTTTCTCAGATACCGTCTCTTTTACGCCAGTAGTCTCCTGGTAGTCTTCTCCCTCAACATTACGGATCAGTTCTCGTTCTTCCTCGGGCAGTGGCTCGACACCATCATAGAAACCATCAACAGTGACAACTTCTTCTTCATTTTTCATCGACGCGAGGATGTGGCTCAGCGCCACAACCGGGTTGCGAACTGCACCACCATACATACCAGAATGCAGGTCATGATCCGGTCCGGTAACATTAATTTCAATTCCGGTGAATCCTTTCAACCCGTACAGAATAGTTGGCTGATTTTTGGCTACCATTCCGGTGTCCGAGATTACCGCGAAGTCAGCTTCAAACTGTTCTTGCCTATCACGGAGAATCTGATACAGGTTTTCACTTCCAATCTCCTCTTCTCCCTCAATACACACTTTTACGTTTAGCGGAATTTTACCTTCCGTTTTCATATATGCTTCAAAAACAGCCAGATGCATGAAAACCTGTCCTTTATCATCGCTCGAACCGCGAGCATACAACCGTCCGTCCCGAATTTCTGGCTTAAATGGATCACTGTCCCATAGATCAATAGGATCGACCGGCTGGACATCGTAATGCCCGTATAAAAGAACTGTCGGTGCGTCAGGCCCTGCTTGATTATACTGTGCATATACGAGCGGATGGCCACCAGTGTCCTGGACTTCCACTTTATCAAAACCAATATCGTTCAGGTAGGTCTCCAAAAATTTAGCTGCTTCATTGATATCCTTTTTATGTACACTATCCGTACTCACACTCGGAATCGAAAGAAATTCATTTAGTTTGGTTAAAAGCTGATCACGATTTTCTTTAAGATATTTAAGTGCCTGTTCACTCATTGGCAGATTCCTCCCATTCTATTTTCGCTATAGTTTATCATAACACAAAAGCGCTGTGTGAGCTGTCGATTTAATGTAAACTATCAGTCATTAACAGCTTTGTAAGAACGGGTAAGGTATTGCTGTAGATCTCCCTGTTTACTGCCGATATTGAACTTCGGCTTCCCTCAAAAAAAGAACAGCGCGCGGCTGTTCTTTTCCTTAATTTATTTCAATGCCTGCTCCAGATCCTCAATCAGATCATCGGCATCCTCTATTCCAACTGAAAGCCGGATAAGACCATCGGTAATTCCAAGTTCTGCCCGGCGGTCGGCTGGAATGGAGGCATGGGTCATCTTAGCTGGTACTGAGATAAGGCTTTCTACTGCACCAAGACTCTCAGCCAGGGTATAGTACTTCACACGGCTCAGTACTTTTTCAGCCGCTTCCTCACTTCCAACGTCAAAAGAAACCATTCCGCCGAATCCTTTCGCCTGCTGTTTAGCCACGCCATTACCTGGGTGTGACTCAATACCCGGGTAGTAAATCGTACTGACCTTTTCATGGCTCTGCAGAAAGTCAACCAGCTTTTCTGTATTACGCTCAATAGCTTCCATCCGAATCCCAAGCGTTTTTATTCCACGCATCAAAAGCCATGAATCCTGCGGTCCGAGAACCCCTCCTGCCGAATTCTGGATAAAGTGAATCTTTTCAGCCAGCTCCTCGTCATTCACCACCACAAGTCCTGCCACAACGTCACTGTGGCCGCCGATATACTTGGTGGCACTGTGCAGTACGATGTCTGCTCCCAAATCAAGCGGTTGCTGCCAATATGGGGTTGCAAATGTGTTATCAACAATCAATAAGAGATTGTGTTTTTTCGCTATCTCAGCCATCCGCTTTATATCGGTTATTTTCAGAAGAGGGTTTGTTGGAGTTTCCACATAAAGTGCTTTTGTATTCTCCTTAATTGCATCTTCGACTTTTTCCGGCTTACTTGTATCGACGTATGTGTGGTCCAGTTTAAACCTGTTTAAAACACTGGTCATGAGCCGGTATGTTCCGCCATATACATCATCGGTCATCACAATATGGTCGTCGGCATCAAGCAGCATCATAACAGAAGTAATCGCCGCCATACCAGATCCGAATGCGAATCCCGCTTTGCCGTTTTCCAGTTCGGAAATTACGGTTTCAAGCGCATGGCGTGTTGGATTACCGGTCCGAGAGTATTCGTATCCCCGGTGTTTTCCTACTGAGTCCTGTTCATAGGTGCTGACCTGATAAATCGGAACCGAAACGGCACCTGTTCGCTCGTCGCCGGTAATGCCTCCGTGAATCATTTTTGTTTTTGCTCGCATTGTCACTCGCTCCTTCAGTTTTCTATCGGATAAATTCCTTTACTCAAATAGCGGTCACTGCCATCAGGGAAAACGGTTATAATCTTCGTACCCTTTTTAGCTTTTTGAGCCTCCTGCAATGCCGCATACATTACAGAACCAGAAGAACTTCCTACCAGCAGCCCTTCTTTCTCTGCAAGCTGCTTAACCATTTCGAAGGCATCTTTGTCGCTGACCGTGCATATCCCATCAATAAGGTTTCGGTCAAAAAAGCCCGGAAAAAATTCCATGCCAATGCCTTCCGTTTTATGTGGGCCTGGGTCTCCACCAGCAATGATCGAGCCTTCTGGTTCCACAATCACTGCTCGAAGATGATTATTTTTTTCCTTCAAAAATCGGGAAGTTCCCATAAAAGTACCACTAGACCCGGCACCAGCGATAAATACATCGATTTCGCCATTTAAGTCCTTCCATAGTTCAGGGGCCAAAGTTTTGTAGTATGTAGCCGGATTGGCTGGATTTGAAAATTGCTGTGGTGAATAGCTATTTGGTATTTCATCAACCAGTTGCTTCGTCTTATCAATGGCACCTACCATTCCATCCTCTTTTGGGGTATGGATTATTTTCGCACCAAGTGCTTGCATCAGCTGTTGTTTTTCAATACTGAAATGCTCAGGGACACAGAATATAACGGATAGATCTTTCTCCATTGCAGCAAGGGCCAACCCTATACCGGTGTTCCCTGCTGTCGGTTCAATAATTGTTCCGCCAGGCTTAACCTTCCCCTTTTCCAGGGCATCATTAATCAGTTCTACACCCAGCCGGTCTTTCACACTGCTGCCGGGATTGTAAAACTCAAGTTTGGCATACAGGCGTACCCCCTCCGGAAGCTGGAATTTGGTTATTTCCAGAAGGGGAGTATCACCTATCAGTTCACCGATTGAATGGTACATTGCCATGTCGTCTACCTCTTACTCGGCAAAAACAATATGCCATTCGTCTTTTTTATCGAGCATTTCCCGAGCAATATCCTTGGCACCCTCTAGACTGTGATTTGCTGCCCAGCCGCACTGCACCTCGTTACACGCCGGCACTTCATCAGCTTCCAGAACGTCATGCAAGGTTTTTTCCAGTGTATCAAGCACTTTATCGTAATCATCATAGTTAAGAATGGCCAGATAAAAACCTGTCTGGCAGCCCATTGGTCCAATATCGAGCACATTGTCCATATGGTTACGGATATTTTCTGCCATCAGGTGTTCAATTGAATGAAGACCCGGCATATCCATATGAGCTTTGTTCGGCTGTTTAAAACGGATATCGTACTTATAAACTTTGTCACCATTCGAGCCTTCAGTTACTCCTACCAGACGCACATATGGGGCTTTGACTTTCGTATGATCAAGGTTGAAACTTTCCACATTCATTTTTTCTGCCATTGTTAATCTCTCCCTTTTACTTTTTCACAGCTGCAATCAGCCATACAAAACTATTCATTTGTTCAAACGTAACATGAAAACCATTTGCTGTAAAAATCCCCCGCAGCTCCGGTATAGTGGTATAATACTCCCGCTTCAAATCTGCCGCAAGATCGTTGTATCCCTGCTCTAACGCTTCTCTAGTTACTTGTTCCTTCTGCTCTTCACTCTTAAACACGGTGTCCGCAAAAACGATTTTCCCCGTTGGATACAGAAGACCCGCAAATTTCCTTACTGCCTCTTCCTTCTCCAAATCAGTCAGATGGTGAAACGCATAGGTACTTACAATGGTATGAACCATATCGGAAAGTGCCGGGTAATTAAGAAAGTCTCCCTCATAAAGCTCCAGTTCAGGAAGCTTTTCAGAGGCCTTCTTTCGCATCGCAGCAGAAGGCTCAACACCTGTAACCTTATACCCAAACTCCATAAGCTTCGCACTGAGGTTCCCCGTACCTACACCGAACTCCAACACATGGCCGAACGAGCACTTGCATACTTCCTTTAAAATTTTATCATAATCAGCAAAAACTGCTCTATATTGAGGGTCAATTCCAGCTACACTGTCATCGTATGAGTCGGCCCATTCCTCAAATAAGCCCAGAAACTCACGTCCCATTAAATTCAACTCCGTCTCCATTAAATTCATAGTAATTTACTATGTTTAGTATGGATTATATGTAAAGAATACCACAAGTTGACTCGTATTACAAAATAAAGACGAGTACACAGGGTGCAGCTGTGTACTCGTCCGCTTTCCTTAGCCTTATTCAGCTGGGTTATCCGGGAAAACGCGCTCGATCATATTTCCGAGCTGGTCAAAAATCCCCTCAACCGGATCACCATTACCGGCATCCTCAGCATAATTATTTGTGAGGTTAAAGAAGTCAGGGTTGGTGGAAACATAAACGTTTTCCACGTCGTTATCGACTGACTTTACAATCTCTGAAATTTGATTCTTAACTTTTTCTGTAAGCTGGTCTCCCTGATGTTCCTGGTTATTATTCATGCCATCTGTATTATTGTTTCCATTGTTACCTGTAGTGCCGTTATTATTCGCATTTCCGTTGGTGTTACCATTATTACCGTTAGTTCCATTGGTTCCATTATTATTTCCGTTGTTTCCATTATTGTCCTGTTCCAGTTCAACAGCTACATACGCGTTATTGTCTGTCTTGAGTACATAAGCCTGACCTACGCCGTTCACCTGGTTTGAAATACGATCAGCTGCTTTCTCAGCTAGCTCATACTGATTTTCACCATTTCCATTGGCGTTATTGTTACCATTGTTACCATTATTATTCATGTTGTCAGCACCGTCGTTACCATCAAATCCGGTCTGCTCCACATTCATATCATCGCCGCCATTTTGTCCTTCCTCATTGCCATTACCTCCACATGCGGCAAGTACCAGGGACATCATCAAAATAAGGCAAAAAAGCATCCATTTTTTCATTAGTTAAATTCCTCCTTGCTGTTTTGCCTTAGTATGCTACAGCATAAGTGCATTATTCATTTTCAAAAAATATTTTCATTGTGCTGTAAAAATTGGCAGACACACCATTTTTGTTACAGACAATATAAATAGTTATCGGGGAAACTATAACTAATCCTTTGCTGTTAAAGGAGGGCAAATAAAAATGGATATCCCGGATTATGATAAAGCTTTGTACTACACCCTCTGGGGCCAATGGGATGATTTGCTTGTCCTAATGGTACGAACAAATGATGATATGCTTTCAAAAAAAATCCAGCATTTCCTTCACGCGTACCATTACTCACTCGACCAGTACAAAATCATCGATTCGCATGACTCCCTTCTTTACTATATCGACCATGCTATGAAATACACTCCTACCGTTGCGATGGAAGTATGACTAGAAAAAACCTGCCACTTGCCGGATGCCAAAGTTCCATTTTTGCAGGTAGGATTTCCTCTTCACCAAGAAAAAGAGGCCGTCATTTCGACGGCCTCTTACTAATTAATTCCCTTTATTTTTTGCGTTTTCATCTGCATTTTTGTTTGGCTTTTTATCATGCTTATTCTTTTCATGGCTGTTAGGATTAGGATTTTTATCCTGTTTGTCCTTCCTATTATGTCCATGTTTGTCTTCGTTTTTATAATATCCTTTTGCTTTGCCGTTCGGCTCGTTATCTCTCTCTACATTCTTGCCGGGTTTTTCCGTTTTGTTTTTATGCGGATTTCCATTACTCTTTTCATTTTTCCCCTCTGAGTGAATGGTCCCGTTTTTCTCTTTCAGCTCGCTCGGATGCATATTTGTCGCAGTCTCTTCAACAGTCTCAGCTTTCTCATCAGGCTGCTTTTCTTCTTCTGCAGATTGTCCTGATCCGGTGTCTTGTTCCTCAATAACTTCCTCAGATTCTGTTACAGTAATCTCCGGTTCCCCGGCATTAAAAAATGAATTAATAATTGCTTTTTCCTGCTCATTAACATCACCTGATTCTGCTACCTGAGTTTCAATTTCCTTCCCGGATTCGGCGTATCCTGCAGCCATTATTTTGTTCATCGACTGCTTATTCTTATGCGCTTGTTCGCGTATCTCTTTTGGCACATTAAAGGTCGCAATGTTCCAGTCCTGGTTATTAGTCATGAAATAGTCGTCCACAGTGCTTAAGACAGAAACGTCAGTCTGATCGGATAAATAACTTACACCGACAAGCATATTTTTTCCGTTAGAAAGTAATCCGAGTTTCTCACTTTCAGTTACTATATAATCAATAACCAGGTTCAGTTTATCACCTTTATATCCCTCGAGTTTATCGGCGATCACCTGTCCATCCTCGTTCAGCGGATTAACTGATGTGACTTCCAGGTCCTCGTCTATTTCAAGCTCAATGCTTGGATTAATATCGATATTTACATATGCATATGTACTATCTGTTTGAAGGACAAAATAAAATGGCATAACGAGTAGCAACAGCATACACGCCATTGCAGTAATCCGGTAAGGGGCTCCAACTGTTTTCCCCGACAACAGTGCAAAGCCCCTTTTCTCCGGAAGTGGCTGATAACGCACTTCCTCCCCAATGGAGACTCCCTGAACAGGCTTTGTTCTTTCAAATACGCCATCACTTCGCATCATAATGCTGTATCGGCGGTTCGTCTCCATTAAAATCCCTTTTTTCACTAACCCACCCCCTTGAGATACTCCTTAAGATACATATAATCCTCACTAAGAACAACAAAAATCGCTAGAATAAATTTCCGATTCCGCTCCAGTGTTTTTTTGCTTACATTCACTTTTTTAACCAGATCTTTAATTGGCAGTTTCTTCTTCTTGTTTACAAATTCGCGCAGTTCCACATCGTTAAACAGGGTCTTGGCCACCATTATAGCTGATTCACGTGCATCCCTATGTTTAGGCGACGCTTTTGTCAATTCGTCCAGAGTTAGTTTATACGCCCGTAATTTCTCTTTAAAATCCAGAATCTCTTCTCTGCGGAACCATGACTCCTGTTCTTGCTGATAAATATCTTTAACCGCCATTATTTCCAGCGGGTTCTCCAGCTGTTCATCCTCAAAGCTTTCATCCAGTGAAGTTGCATGGGGGGTTTTTTGAATATAGCGGATATAATCAATAACCTTCCGTTTAACAACCAGCTTGGAAAAAGATAAAAAGGAGCTGCCTTTCTCCGGCGAATAGGACAGAATAGCTTCGTTGAATGCAGCAAGTCCAATACTGAACTCGTCGTCCTTCTGTGGGTCAATATATCGCTTGCAAACTTCTGATACACACTTGGCGATATACGGCTGATAACTTTTAAGCAGATAATTCTGTGCAGCCTGATCACCTTGCTGGGCAGAAATAATCATTTCTTCAAGAGGTCTGTCTTTTGCTGACGTTTGACTGATCATCAGTCTTTGCCACCCCCAGCCCTATAGATTTCGGTCCAATAGCATACTTTTTGGGTGTGGTAATGATACTATTATTGTATATTTTCATATATTTCGCATCTATATTTATTGTCATGATGTATCCACCATCTTTTTTTTAGGAATTTAGTTCAATATGATTAATCTTAACGCACCTGCCTGAAAGTGACTAGCACAGAAAAATTACAGTTTGGTTAAAAAACCATTACTCTTTATTATTAACGGCAAAAAAGCTGCAATATGGTAGAAAAAATCAAAAAAAGATTAAAAAACCTGGATTACTCTTAGTACTCGTGTGTGGTGATTGGGAGGATTCTCATGCCGTAATTACTTATAAATCGAATGTTTAGAGCGCGATATGTAATCCTCATTCCGCTATTGATACTTTTCCCCCTTAATTTACATGGATATTTCGTACTTAGCGGAACCAGGATCCTATTCACCCTTTTTTCAGGCCCTTTATTGCCGTTTAACGGAATGAGGATCCTCTCCACTGATTTTTCGGATCTACATTTTGTTATTTTCTGAACCTAATAGTTTTCATATAAAAAAAGACCAAACCGCTAAGCGATTTGGCCTGCTAATTCATATACTGGAACAACTTACCTTTAAAAGTCATCTTCTTTTACCCGACAACCGCGGCAAGTACGTCTTCCTTTGTTCGGTAGCTTTTGTGCTCCTTGAATTCGTCTACTTTATAATCAACATAAACGTCGCCTTCAAACCAGTCTACGTTCTGAATCCGCTCAGGGTCAATGGTGTATAAATGCTCACCAATAGGCTTTCCATCCAGATGAATCACAATATAACTAATTTTCCAATGGTCATCACTGATTACTAGGTCAACTACCCTGCCAAGCTTACCGTCATTACCGTGTACACGGTAATCAAGTGCTTCTTCCACACTTCTAAGGTTGTATTTGGTCTTATTTTCTTGCATATTGAACTCGTCCCGCAGCTTTTCTTCATCAGCGGAGATTTGGTGATAATCAGTAATTGGACGGTCCTGAACGCCCCACATCATATTGCCCATCCAGTACCTGTTCCATCCATAGTATCCGGCAAGGGAAATTTCCGTTTCAGGAGTAATGGAAGTATCTTCAGGAACTTCTGGACTGTGGCGTACTTTATCCTTATCATACTTAACCTCTACTCGTTTTTTATCCAGATTCAGCCGTTCGAATCCGGCAGGTGAAAGTAATACCCGTTTAGATGGAAGCCATTTGCGTGTATCCACCACAGCATAGCGGATAACCCACTTATCATCGTCAAAATACAGGTCATTTATCTTACCCATTTCGCCGTCGGTTGCATCGATATTGTATTCCGTTAAATCTGTTGCGTATTTGAACATTTATAACCCTCCTTTACTGTACATTTACCCCTGTACATATCCCCATAAACAACACAACAGGTTAATCCTTTTCCGATTGTAAGTATTCTATCGGAATAAAAAGACCAACACGTCCGTGCTTTTCATGGTCGAGGGTAGCAAATACGACTCCTATAACCTTCCCATTTTGATTGATTACCGGGCTTCCACTGTTCCCCCGGTATACTGGGGCTTCCATCATTATCACTGATTTTTTCCAGTCATTTAATGTTATGTCTTCGATTACAGTTCCTTCATTGGCAATTCCATTAAAATTCAAGGGGTTTCCTATAAAATAAACCTGCTTTCCTTGTTTATACTCGGGATTGTCGGCCAATCTAAGATGCGGCAGATTTTCCCCTTCCACCTCAACAACTGCAAGGTCAACTGATGGATAAGTCGCTTTAACTTCTCCGGAAAATAACGTGTTATCCGGGAATGCTACAGTAACCGTCTTTTCCCCTTCCACTACATGGTGGTTAGTTATAATCTTGCCATCCGCGGAAACCGAAAATCCCGTGCCCTTCGTCTTTTCATCGGTTTCGATCACGACAACTGACTCTTTATAGGACTGAATATCATCCTGGGCCGACAGCCTTGCTGACGTAATCAGAAAGTCAATTGCCGGAACAGAAAATGTTTTAGGCAGGAGTGCAATTACATTAAATACCATCACAAATGCAATCAGCCAAAACGCCCACTTTGGAAAGGGACGTTTTGGCTTCTGATTCTGTTCTGATTGCGCACGCTCCAGAGCTTTTCGGCGTTCTTTTTCCACCAGTTCTGTCAGCTCTTCCTCGTCAATCTCTTCATATAAATCCTCATCGATAATATCACGCTCATCGTGGTCTTTTGGCAAAATTTCCACCCCGCAAATGCCGGGCTATACTTAAACTGCCCGTTTTACTTTACCCTGCTGCATCTGATACATGTGATAATACAGACCCTCCTGATTAATCAGGTGCTGATGATTACCTTGTTCTTTTATTGTACCATTTTCCAGTACAAAAATTGAATCAGCCTGCTGGATGGTAGATAGCCGGTGTGCAATTACCATTGTTGTTCGACCTTTTTTCAATACCTCGAGGGCTTGCTGGATAATCGCCTCGGTCTCTGTATCAATGTTGGCGGTTGCCTCATCCAGAATGAGTATTGCTGGATCAAATGCCAACGCTCGCGCAAATGAAATCAGCTGGCGCTCGCCGAGAGAAAACGTACTTCCGCTCTCGGTTACCCGCTCATCATAGCCATTTGGCAGTTTTGCAATGAATCGATCGGCACCAACAGCTTTCAAGGCCTCAATCGCAGTATCCCTGTCGATGCGCGGATCATTCATCGTTACATTTGAAATTATCGTTCCGGAAAACAAAAACGGATCCTGCAGTACTATGCCCATGTGACTGCGCACCTGTTGTCTTGACCAGTCCATAGTAGGATGACCATCTATTGTAATCCTGCCTTTTTGCGGATCATAGAAACGGAAGAGCAGGTTCATGATCGAACTTTTACCTGACCCTGTATGACCGACAAAGGCAGCGGTCTGCCCCGATTTCACTTCAAACGAGATATCTTTTAGGACATAATCGTCGCTATCATACGAAAAGGAGACATGGTCAAAGCGGACATCTCCTTTATAACGGTCAATCCGGTCATTGACCACTTGCTCCCCGTCACGGTCAAGTAGTTCAAACACCCTGTTCCCGGCTGCTCTCGCCTGTTCGATAAGTGGCAGCTGGTTGACAATGTTGGTAACGGGTTCAAATAGGCGTGTCAGGTAATCCACAATGGCATACAGCATACCGATTGATAAAATACTCTCCGGATCGAGTGAAGCCGAACCAAAGTACCAGATGAAACCTACAAACGCAAGGTTCCTGAACACGGTGACCAAGTTGTAGGAAGTCAGCGCGCTCAGCTTTACAAGTTTTCGCTGATAAATAAAATGCCGTTCGTTAAGTTTCTCAAATTCGTCTTTCGTTTTCTTTTCCCGGCTGAATGCCTGGATGATTGGCATCCCCTGAATTGCTTCGTTTATATTCCCGTTTATTTCACTTATTGTGGTGCGGATTACGGCATTGTATTTCGTACCAAAATGCTTATATACCTTCATCCATCCCAGAATTAACGGGATAAGCAGAAGGCAAATTGCTCCAAGTTTCGGATCGAGGAAAAATAGAGCTATGAATACCCCGGCCATATAAATGATACTGGTAACAATAATTGACAGTACCCGTTCATACAAATCACGGATAGCTTCGGTGTCGTTAGTGACCCTCGCAACGATCTTACCTGCCGGCTGATCAACGTAGTAGTTGATTGGTACCCTCTGTGTATGCGCGAATATATCGTTACGCATTTTCTGGACAATCTGGTTGGACGATTTCTGAAGAAGAAACGTCTGATAAAACTGGAAGAATCCAGCTATAACCAGAAGGACAACATACAACCCGAGAAGCAGGATGATCGGCCGTTTTTCCGGCTCAAAAAAAGGATAGATTTCATTAAGGGAAAGTTTCTCTCCATTATAGGTTAATGAGCCATCAGCTGTTTCAATGGTTATCTGGCCATTTTCCATACTGCGTTTTCCCGTTAATGGTACTTCCTCTTCCACAAAATAATAATTATGTCCAACCTGTAGTACTGTCACTTGACCAAGCTGACGTTCTGTTCCTTCAACTCGGTCGGAACGTTTATAGAATTCATCTTCATAGGTGACTGTATACCTGTCATCGTTGACCGCAACTTGTTGCCATTCGCCTTCCACGCCAAGAATGTGTTCATCAATCACTCGCTTTGCTATAAGCGGGCCGGCGAGTTCCAGTGTCACAGCAATAGACAGACAAAATAATCCTATCAGAATGCCTTTTTTATAATGCATAGCATATTGCACTAATCTTTTTTCGGTTGACGCTTTCATTAGGAGGACACCTCCTCATTTTCCAATTGCTGTTGCTGGTATTGTTCTTGATACCAGCCCTTCAGCTTCATTAGTTCTTCATGTGTTCCTTCTTCAGCGATTTTTCCATTCTCCAGCACAATTATATGGTCAGCATGCGTTACAGCTGACATCCGATGTGCTGCAATAAACGTTGTTTTATTTTTGCGTTCCTGTCGCAGATGCTCAATGATTCTAGCTTCGGTCTTCCCATCCACTGCAGACATGGAGTCATCCAGAATTAGAATTTCCGGATTTTTTATGAAAGCCCTGGCCAATGCAACCCGTTGCTTCTGACCACCGGATAATGTTACACCGCTCTCCCCAACTTGGGTGTCGAGCCCTTTCGGTAATTGCGTAATGTCATCCAGAAAATGGGCAAGCTCCATAACACGATAAATCTCCTGATCGGTGGCATCTGCCTTTCCGAATTGGATATTTTCCCTAATTGTCTTGGAAAACATCATCTGATCCTGTGGCACATAACCAATCCATGCCCGAATCTGCTCGAGACTGATTGCCTCCAGGTCGATACCGGACACTTTAATCAAGCCTTTTATTCCTGGGTACTGGCGTAGCATTAACTTGAACAAGGTCGTTTTTCCAGATCCGGTTTTGCCGACCACTCCAATTGTCTGGCCCTTCTTCACGTTCAGATTAATACCATCCAGCTGGTTGGCCTCTGTTTCCGGATACGAAAAAGCTACATTATCAAACTCTACCGTATGGGCTTGCGTTACATCAGCAGGGCTTTCAGGATTGCTGACATCCGCGTGATAATCCAGTGTTCGGTTCACCCTATCAAGCGACGCATTACCTCGCTGCAGGATATTAATCAATTCACCAACAGCAAACATCGGCCAAATCAGCATACCCAGATATACATTGAATGTCACCAGGTCGCCCAGTGTTATTTTATTTTCAAACACAAGTAGGGCTCCGTATCCAAGACCAATTGTGTAAGAAAGCCCCACCAAAATTTTCATGGTTGGTTCAAACAATGCATCAATCTTTGCCACTTCAATGTTTTTGTCATACACATCAGCGGTCATTGCCTGAAATCGGGTCTCATCCTGCTTTTCCTGAACAAATGCCCGGATTACTCTTACACCCCGAATCGATTCGAGTACTTCGTTGTTCATCTCTCCAAAGGCATCCTGTGCCTTGGTGAACCGAGCATGTATAGCAGCACCATATTTATTCATCACCACCGCCATTACAGGCAGCGGAATTAATGCCGCAAGTGTCAGTTTCCAGCTGATGGTAATTCCCATCATGCCTACAATCATCAGCATGAATATACTTGAATCCACAAGGGTAAGTACACCGAACCCCGCTGTCAGGCTAATTGCTTTCAAATCATTTGTACTGCGCGCCATCAAGTCACCTGTACGGTATTTCCCAAAAAACGTCGGAGTCATTTTCAAAAAATGATCCATCATCCTGCTTCGTGTCCACCGCTCCAAAATAACCGCACCACCAAACAGGGTATAATCCCATAAAAATGATATCGCGTAATGAACAACCGTAAGTATGAGATATCCCGCAATTAGCATGATCAGCAATTGCATTGTAAGCGTTTCAAATTGAATTTGATCAATTGCGTACCCTACCAATTTTGGCGGAATCAGCCCTATTGCACTGGCGATAATCAGGGCAATAATCGCAAATGTGTACCTTTTCCAATAATGTTTAAAAAACCAGTCAAGCTTCTTAAAAACTTCGAACATTTCATTCACCTTCTTCCTCTTTCCATCACCTTCCGGGCAGTTAATTTCTGGCATTAAAAAAGCACACGCCTGTGACGTGTGCTTGGAAAATACACTTTCTTCTTTAAAAAAACAGAAGAGGCCACAGACATGTGACCTCATAACACCGCAAATTTGGCAATACTATGCCAATTTATTTACCGTCCCGGAAGGCCACACCAACTATTAAGTTCTGAAGCTGATTTTGCATAATAATTCGTTTTTCCATTGGTATGACCTCCTCTCATTTTTTATCCTCACTCATTATAGTGGTTGTAAAATTCAAAGTCAATAACTTTTTAAAATATTTTCATTTTTCTTAAGGCATTTGTTTCATTAATTAATTCATCAAGTATAACGCCCTATCGGATTGACGAAGGGGGGGTCTGTAAGATCTATTTTTAAATGGAGCAATCATTTGCGAGGTGAAGTGCTTTAGTTCGGAGAATAGTTAGATTAGGAAGGTATGCTCAAGAAGGGGTTGGACAATAAAAAGAGAGAATAACACTGGTTTCTGGGTTATTCTCCACATTAATTTTCTATTATTTTTGCTGACGATATGCTCAACGTACGCCTGTTTCCACATCGTCTTTATTTTTGAATCCCAGATTAACCATATTTTCCACTTTTTCTTTCTCTACATTGGTCGCTGAAGCAATTTCTTCTACGGAGACTTTAGGACATTTTGCAACAAAGCTCCTTACACGGTCACTTTCAACCAGACATGTTGGGCACATCATAAACGGACTGGATTCCATTGGCTTTTTACATAACCGGCAATTTCGTATAAATGTTCCCATTATATCACCCCTGCGACTTGTTAGGTTTATCTTACACCATTCGACAGTCTAAAACAATGCAATGTGGGAATTGTTTGAAAAATAAGTAAATAGTCATAGCCTACATTTCAAAAGTCCTACATTGCTATTTTCCAAAGATATACGAAAACCGGCCACATTATGTGACCGGTCAAGGGGGAAAACATAAAATATATATTTTTATATCTTGTTTCAGTGACTAGCACTTATATATGGTATAACTCTGTTTCGTTTACTTCATCGGAAACAAGCCCGGATAATACGTGCACCCGTAAAATGAATCCAACCAGCTTATTCTGCTCGTTGACAACTGCAAGCGGGAAACTGGACTCCAGTGCTTTTGGAATTAATTCATTTACATACTCATCACGTTGTACCATAGTAATGTCTTTTCGCAAGATATCTTCAAGGGACGACTTCTCTTTAATCCCTTTAATTACATCGTCAATTGTGACAATACCCTTCACATGACGCTGCCGATCAACCACAAAAACACTGGAAATACCGTTCTCTTCCATTTCCTTACGTGCAACATTCAAGCCATCTTTAAGTGATACAAGCGCGTTTGGCTTAATCATCACATGTTCCGCCTGAAAGACTTTTGACCGGTCGATATCCTTAATGAAATCAGAAATATAGTCATTTGCAGGTTTTTCGATGATTTCCTCAGGTGTACCAATCTGATTTACCTTACCATCCTTCATAACAGCAACTCGGTCACCAAGTTTAAATGCTTCGTTAACATCGTGTGTAATAAAGATTATCGTCTTTTGCAGTCGCTCCTGAATATCAAGAAGTTCAAGCTGCATTTCCCGACGAATAAGTGGGTCAAGAGCACTGAATGGCTCATCCATCAAAAGGATATCAGGATCATTTGCAAGAGCACGGGCCAAGCCAACACGCTGCTGCATTCCACCCGAAAGCTCCTGAGGGTATTTATCCTCGTATCCCTTAAGACCGACTATCTCGATATTCTTTTGAGCAATCTTCTGCCGTTCTTCTTTTGGAACGTTACGGATTTCCAACCCATATTCAACGTTCGCCATAATTGTTCGATGATCAAATAAACCGAAATGCTGAAACACCATTGCTATTTTTTCCTGACGAACTTTCTTAAGCTGGGACCCATTAAACTTTACAATATCTTCTCCATCAATATAAATCGATCCGTAAGTAGGTTTGTTCAGGAGATTGAAACATCGGATCAGCGTAGACTTACCACTTCCGGAAAGCCCCATAATCACAAAAATTTCGCCCTGTTCGACTTCAAGGGAAGCATCGTAAACACCTACAGTATGACCGGTCTCTTTCAGAATTTCATCCTTTTCCATACCATCTTTTATTTTCGAAATCACCGACTTTGGTTTTGGTCCGAAAATTTTTGACACATGTTCCAGTTTAATTTTTGTAGTCATTAGCTTACCCTCCTGTGTTTCTGGAGTTTATCGGCTACCCCGCCGGTAATCCGATCAATAATAATTGCCAGGAATACGATACTGATTCCCGCTTCAAAACCAAGCGCAATATCAATCTGGTTGATGGATACAAGAATTTGTTCACCAAGTCCCTGTGCTCCAACCATAGAAGCAATAACCACCATCGCGAGAACCATCATGGTTGTCTGGTTAACGCCGGCCATAATTGTCGGCAATGCCTGTGGAAGTTGAATTTTAAATAGCATTTGCCATTTTGAGGATCCAAACGACTCTGCCGATTCGATAACCTCTTTGTCGACTCCGCGGATTGCCAGTTCAGTAAGCCGGATTACAGGAGGAACTGCATAAATCAGCGTGGCAAAAATTGCTGATACATTACCAAGCCCGAAGAAGAAGATGGCAGGAATTAAATAGACAAAACTCGGCATCGTCTGCATGGCATCCAGAACTGGACGCATCACTGTGGATACACCTCTACTGAAAGCCATCCAAACTCCCAGAGGAATTCCAATTAAGAGAGAAATCACCACCGCGGTAAGCACAATCGCTATTGTGGTCATCATATCTTCCCATAAACCGAATGTACCGATTAAAAATATAAATCCACCATAAAGCACGCCTGATATCAGAGACTTAAAATACCAGCCAAGCAGAATAATAATCACGATAAACACCCACCATGGCATCCATAACAGAAAATCTTCAATCCCATTGATAAATTGCGTGGAAAACAGATAAATAAAATCAAACAGACTTTCTAATGATTCATCCAGAAAACTTACTATACTATCAACATATTCACCTAGATTGGTAGTTATTTCAGGAAAACCACCCATAGGATTCACCTCTTTTTTTAAAATTAGAAAAGCAGCCAACCTATAGCGGCCAGCTGCTTGGAAGATTAATTACTTAAGAGATTCTTTGACTTTTTTGGCCACGTCTTCTGGTACCCAGCTGCTCCAAAGGTCCTCGTTTTGTTTCATCCACCACATCGCTGCTTCTTGTGCAGTTGCGTCTTCATGATCGTTCATGTAATTAAGTGCTTGTTCTGTAAGGTCACTGCTGGTTTCGTAGTTCTTAAGGAATTCCACTACTTTTGGTGCAGCTTCTGGAATATCCTTGTGCACCGCTACAACCACATCATTCGGCGGGAACTCAGTAGCTTTCGTTTTTTCATAAACTTCCGGATCATACTCTGGTTCTTCCAATAATGTCAGGTCATATTTCGCTGTTACAGCAGTTGGGGCCCAATAATAACCAACCCATGGTTCTCCTGCTTTGTATGCGTCAGCAAGTGATGCTACAATCGCTGCATCTGAGCCTGGCATAAAGTTTTCGAAAGTCTCGGTTAAACCATATGCTTCCATTTTCTGTGATATAGCTTCAGCGACCGCCCAGCCACTTGGTGCGTTAATCAGACGACCTTTATCCGGATTGGATGGATCGGCAAAAAGCTCAGGATATTTCTTAAGGTCTTCAACCGTTTTCAAGTCTGGTGCCATTGGTTCAATTCCTCGTTCTTCATCACCTTCGATTACATACGTTGGTACATAAAGCCCCTGAACATTATCATCGAAGTTTACAGAAACTTTTTCAATGTCACCTGAATCAATCATTTCGTTATACACTTCTTTAACGTTATCCGTCCATATTTCCATGTAGATGTCAATGTCACCTTCCCTGAATCCCTGCAATGTTGCTGCAGTTGAACCAGGAGTTACTTCCGTTTCAATTCCATAACCTTCTTCGATGATTTTCTGTGCGATACTGTTATGCACTTTGATACTGTTCCAGCCAGCATCAGCCAATACAAGTTTATCAATCTTTCCTTCTGAATCCGCTTCCGAGCCTCCACCGCAGGCCGAAAGTACTATTAATAAAACAGTAGCCAGCAATAATACTAGTTTCTTCATTTGAAAACCCCTTTTAATTTTTTTTGCATCCCTGAATCCATTGAAAATAAGTAATGACTTTGCGTAAGTCCCTAAAATGAATATGTGTAAAATAGGAAGGAAAACTTCAAAAGCGTAAGCACAGGCGCTTAAAGGAAGTGATGATGAAGACGCATTGAATTAACAACACTCTTTATACTAGTAAAACAGTGTTTTTTAATCAAACTGCAAAAAACGTAGTAAATTCTGATTAATGGGGATTTCTATAGTTGAGTGGTTCTATTCTTCGTATACTAGCTTATTTGTCGAAATTACTTCATAAATCGTAATAGTTGTAAGGGTATAGGTGTGGATCTTTTACTGATTCCCCTTTACTTAGCAAGCTAAACCTTTTTATTTTTAGCTGTTTTCTAAGAGATTGTGTTTTTTGTCACCAAAGCTATCAACTGCGCCGTAACATTAGAAGACTTGGAATTTGAGTTAACAATAGAATGAGGTTCTGGGCGTCCCTCAAAGTGGAACCTCATTCCGTTATAAGGTTGACGAAAGAACCCCAGCTCAATTACGAGCTGGGGTTCTTTTTTTATTAGCGTATTTTTGAGTTTTATCCGCGTTCAATGGCGTTTTATCCGCGCTTATCTGGATTTATCCGCGTTCGACGGCACTTTATCCGCGCTTATCTGGATTTATCCGCGTGCAACGACACTTTATCCGCGAATACCAGGATATATCCGTGCTTAACAGCATTTTATCCGCGAATCATCGCTTAGCTGTACTTTTAATAATCTCCATCACGCGATCACGTGATTGTTCGCTTTTATATTTTTTCATGTTATCTAGCATGATTGGTGCATGTTCTTTTAGCTGGAAAAGTTCTTTTACCAGCGAATTATTAGTCATTTGCTCTTCCTCCATTACCCGGGCATAGCGTTTCTCAGTGAATGAGTTAGCGTTGATAATCTGGTCTCCCCTACTTGCACCCTTGGACAGTGGGATTAGCAACATAGGTTTACGTAAGGCGAGAAATTCAAAAATAGCATTTGAGCCTGCCCTGGAAAGAACAAAATCAGTCGCCGCAAAAAGATCTTTCAAATCTTCATTAACGTACTCAAATTGCGCATATCCTTGACGCTCCACTGTTGGATCAGTTTTATCGTAGCCGCAAATGTGCGCGATCTGAAATTCATCAAGGAGACTATCAAGGCTCTCTCGAACAGTATTGTTGATATTTTCCGATCCACCACTGCCGCCCATAATCAGAAGTACCGGCTTTTCTCTGGTAAATCCGCATAACTCAAGCCCTTTGTTTTTATCTCCCTGGAAGAGTTCATCGCGGATAACGGCCCCAACGTATTCAGCCTTATTTTCCGGCAGATATTTCATTGTTTCCGGAAATGTAGCGAGTACTTTTTGGGTAAATGGTATGGCGATTTTATTAGCAAGCCCTGGTGTGAAGTCAGATTCATGCACAACAGACGGTACTTGGCGCATTTTTGCAGCCATAACTACTGGTACGGAAACAAAACCACCTTTTGAAAAGATGACTGATGGCTTGCGTTTTCCGATAATCCGCCATGACTGTAATGTCCCTTTCAGTACTTTAAAGGGGTCTTTCAGGTTTTCTTTTGACATATAGCGGCGTAGTTTTCCTGTGGAAACCGCATGATATGTAACACCCTCAAGTGGTTCAATCAGCTTTCGCTCAATACCATTATGGGAACCTATATAGTCTATCTCCCAACCTTCATCCTGAAATATGGGAATAAGTGCAAGGTTTACAATTACATGACCGGCAGTCCCTCCGCCGGTAAAAAGAATCCGTTTCGTTTTCATAGGTAATCTTCCCTTCTTTCACAATCCTAAATAACACAGTATAATAACGTTTATGAGTCATAAATTTGCTCCCTCCATACTAATCGAAATATACACAAAAAGGAAGGGTATTATGTATAAGACAACTACTCTGAAGGAAAAATTGAAATTATTCTTTACTATATTAGTACCCATTCTGATTACACAGGTAAGCATGTATCTGATGAACTTTTTTGACACCGTGATGTCAGGGCAAATAGGTGCCGCGGATTTAGCAGGTGTTGCTATCGGTTCCAGTCTGTGGGTTCCGATATTCACAGGCATAAATGGAGTACTCCTGGCGATCACCCCTATTATAGCGCATCTGACTGGGTCAGGAGAGGACGATGAAATTGCTGGCAAAGTTCAGCAGGGGATTTATCTGGCAGTTGCCCTGGCCATCATCGTCCTGGCAGTGGGAGCTCTCGCAATTAACCCCGTGTTAAATACCATGAGTCTCGCTCCAGAGGTCCGCCATATTGCTTTCATTTACCTTGTGGCACTGGGGACCGGGGTTGTACCATTATTTATTTTCAATACGCTGCGCTGTTTTATTGATGCATTGGGCCAAACAAGGATATCGATGGTCATTATTCTGATATCGCTTCCTTTGAATATTGTTTTTAACTATATCTTCATTTTTGGGAAACTGGGTGTCCCTGCATTCGGCGGTATTGGTGCGGGAATTGCAACTGCGATTACCTATTGGCTTGTTAGTTTTATTGCACTCGGTATCATTTATAAAATAAATCCATTTCGTAAATACGGAATATTGTCCAACTGGGTAATACCCTCCCTGAAAGCATGGTTGGAACAATTGAAGATTGGAATACCCATAGGTTTTGCTATCTTTTTTGAGACGAGTATCTTTTCAGCCGTCACACTGTTGATGAGCGAGTACAATACCAACACAATCGCCGCACACCAGGCAGCAATTAATTTTGCTTCTTTATTATATATGATACCACTCAGTGTCGGGATGGGTCTTACGATAGCCATTGGCTATGAGATCGGCGGCAAACGATTTGACCACGCGCGGACGTATGGGTATATCGGTATCAGTGGTGGTCTGTTTATCGCTGCGTTCGCAGGTCTTGTCCTTTATGTTTTCGACGGGTTCGTGGCTGGGCTTTACAGTAACAATCCAGAAGTCATTGAGCTAACAAAACAATTCATCTACTTTGCAATCTTTTTCCAGCTTGCAGATGCGTTTGGTGCTCCGATTCAGGGGGCCCTTCGCGGTTATAAAGATGTAAATATGACATTGATTATGGCGTTTATTTCTTATTGGGTCATCGGATTGCCAAGCGGATGGCTATTGGCTAATTACACTTCGCTTGAACCGTTCGGCTACTGGGTTGGCATTATCATCGGCCTTAGCTGCGGTGCATTGTTCCTGTTTGGCAGACTGCTTCGCCTTCAAAAGAAATACCTGAACACTAGTAAAGCCCACTAATGCAGTGGGCTTTTTTCCAACACTAGTTTTCCAGATTCATTACTACCAAGCGCTCTTCAGTCATTTCATCAATCGAGTACTTTGGTCCTTCTTTTCCCCAGCCACTGTCTTTCACACCGCCATATGGCATGAGATCAACTCGATATTGGGATGAGTCGTTAATCATTAGACCGCCGACTTCCACTTTACGTGCTGCATAAAATGCTGTATCCAGATTTTTTGTGAAGATGCCACCCTGTAAACCGTATGGTGACTCATTTAACTCATCGATACACGCTTCCAAATCATTATATGGCAGCAGGCTGACGACTGGAGCAAAAATCTCGTCGTAAACAACCTTCATATTTTTCGTTACATTGGTCAGCACGGTTGGGTAAAATAACGGCCCTTTCCGTTCGCCACCTGTAAGGACTTCAGCGCCATTTTCCTTTGCGTCTTCCACCCAATCTTCTGCACGCTTGGCCTCATCTTCAGAAATCATCGGTCCAACGTCTGTATCCTTATCATTTGGATCGCCAACTTTCAATTCCTTCATTGCTTCAAGAAGTTTCTCCTGAAAATCTTTTTTAACCGATTCATGGACATAAACGCGCTGAACTGAAATGCAGACCTGACCGGCATAAGCAAAACCCTTCTGGGCAATGTTTGTTGCGGCCTGCGCCACATCTGCTTCTTTATCAACGATGACTGGCGAGTTGTTGCCAAGCTCGAGAATAAGCTTGTTTAGTCCGGTATTCTGCTTTATTTTCAGACCTACTTCTGCGCTTCCTGTGAAAGTATAGAGGGAAATACGTTCATCCTTCTGCATCTGTTTTCCGACAGTGGAGCCAGAACCAACAACGACATTCAGGAGACCTGCAGGCAATCCAGCTTCCTCAAAGAGTCTCGCAAGTCTTAACGCAGTTGTCGGTGTTGCACTTGCCGGTTTCAGAACTACAGCATTTCCCGCTGCAATTGCCGGCGCAATTTTATGTGCAACAAGGTTTAGAGGAAAGTTAAATGGACTAATAGCGCCAACCACACCGACTGGCATCTTAATTGTAAAAGCCATGCGATTTTCTGACCCGGGTGCAGCGTTAACTGGAACACCATGACCGCTAAGCCGCTTAGCTTCCTCGGCGGACAACTCAAACGTCTGGGCTGCTCGGTCAACCTCGGTCTGTGCCTGCTTTAGCGGTTTACCAGCTTCCTGCACAATCGATAAAGCGAATTCCTCCTTATTTTCCTGCAGTAACTCAGACACCTTTTTTAGTACCTCAAAACGGTCATACGCTGATAATCCATTTGACTTGTAAGCTTTTTGAGCGCTTTTAACCGCCTGATCGACTTCCTCTTCCCCAGCCTTGGAGACTTCGGCGTATGTTTTCCCTGTGTGTTTGTTCAGGACTTCCAATTTATCATCGGTTTGAATCCATCTACCATTTATAAACAAATCAAACTTTTCACTCATTCTACCGCTCCCCTTTTAAAAAGACTTCACGTAGAATGTTTTCCTTTTCCACAAACCCCGTAAACATGACCTTAGAACAACTCGACAATCGCTTCGTATAAGACAAGAACAAAAGCGCAAGCGCCCTGCTTATCACCGTATGACCTGGACGGAATCGTATGAGATAAAGGAAACACAATGAGCAAAGCGAATTGATGTTGACTTATCGTAAGAAGAGTCCGGAAGGGCACTAGGTGATGGGCGCTGTAGCTGGACGTGGCTCTTGCTGGAAAAGAGCTTTATAGAGCCAAAATTATATACTTTCTTACCTTGTAAAAAAACCGCCCAGAATAGGACGGTCTTTAAAATTCTTATAAGAACAAACCAACAATTGTAGCTGACAATATAGATGCAAGCGTAGCACCAATCAGCAGTTTCATACCGAATCCTGATACTTTAACTGCTTTTTCACTATCAATCGCCTGGACTGTACCAGCAATGATTCCGATTGATGAGAAGTTTGCGAAACTAGTCAAGAATACGGAAACAATACCGACAGTTTTTTCGGACATGGTATCAAGCATTTGCTCAAATTGCAACATGGCAACAAATTCATTGGTAACAATTTTGGTACCCATGACACTACCAGCCTCGATAACTTCACCAGGAGCGATCCCCATCAGGATTCCTAGCGGGGCAATTATATAACCCAAAATCTGCTGTAGGGTAACTCCAGCGAATACCAGCTGAATCAGCCAGTTAATTAGTTCTAGAGATGCTATAAATGCGACAAGCATAGCGGCAACAATCAGTGCAATTTTTCCACCGTCGAGTGCTCCATTACCCATTGCTTCAAAAATACTTTTTTCTTTTGATACTTCCCGCACATCCACATGGTCATTTTGCGGTGTAACGCGAACCGGTGCGATTACCGAAGCGATCACTAATGCACTGAACATGTTCAGTGGCAGTGCAACCAGCACATATTCTGGCGGAAGCATCTGAATGTATGCACCAACAATGGATGCTGAAACCGAACCCATAGCGGAAGCACTTACAATATACAAACGGTTTTTATCTAGATGGTGGAACTGTGACTTGATCGCTAACAATGCTTCTGATTGTCCGAAAAAGATACTGTTGACTGCATTGAACGATTCGACTTTAGGCAGACCGGTAATCTTAGAAAGAAACCCGCCAAAATATTTGATGATCGGCGGCAAAATTCTTAAATACGTTAATACCGATAGGATGGTTGAGAAAAAGATAATCAGTAACAGTACATCAAAGAAGAAGACACTGCCCCCATCCACACGAGCAACACCACCAAGAATAAAACTGACACCCTCATTACCAAATTCAATCAGTTTATTAAAAACTGCAGATATTGCATTGATAATGTTTTGTCCAATTTCAGTTGAAAACATAAACCATGTTATTAACAATTGCGCAACTAACATAACACCGATGCCCCGATAGTTGATATTTTTTCTATCATTAGACATCAGGAATGCCAGCCCGAGGACGACGACAATCGCCAGCAAGCCGAGAAGAATATCCACGGATGAGCCTCCTTATTATTATTACAGCCATAGTGAAACGGCTTTCAATTATAAACTCCATTAGTGATTTTAGCAGGTTGTCAGACGTCTTGCAAGGTGAAAGATGTTCCAATTTATATAAACAACATATTTAGTAATTCCCTATTAATAAGATTTTTAATACCCGGAAGGAAAGTAAATATGGACTATACTTATAATCGAATGAAATACTAGGAAGGAGGCACCATGTTGAAATGATGCCTCCTTTTCTTATTGGGAAGCGAATATAAAATTAGTAGGATTGCTTGACCCAGCCAGGTTGGGTTTGAATTCAGCGCCCGGGAGATTTTTTCAGCGCTAAATAGAGGAATTTGGCATTTTTCAGCGCTCCATTGTTCTAATTCAGCGTTCACCGGTGGTTAATCAGCGCTAGTGGAATTTTTTTCAGCGAAACGCCTCTTCGTTCATGGAAAAAGGCCCTTCCATTACAGGAAAGTCCTTCTGCGAGAAAACATACTGTAAAATCCGAAGCCAGTTGACGTATGTTGGCGTTTGAACAAAAGCGCAAGCGCCCTGCTTATCACCGTATGACCCTGGACGGAATCGTATGAGATAAAGGAAACACAATGAGCAAAGCGAATTGATGTTGACTTATCGTAAGAAGAGTCCGGAAGGGCACTAGGTGATGGGCGCTGTAGCTGGACGTGGCTCTTGCTGGAAAAGAGCTTTATAGAGCCAAAATTATATACTTTCTTACCTTGGTAAAAAACCCGACACAACATACGCGCGTCGGGCTTCTTCTTTCTAGTGTGCAGGGAAGAAAATCATTTGCAGAATAAATACTACCGCAAAGAAGTATAGAATCCAGTGTACATCTTTTCCTTTACCACTAGCGAGCTTGAGCAGGGGATAAGTGATAAAGCCAATGGAAATACCTGTTGCAATACTTGAAGTTAATGGCATCGTAAGAATAATTGAAAAAGCTGGAAATGCTTCATCAAATGTCTTCCAATTAATTCGTGCCAGTCCCTCCATCATAAAGCAGCCGACTATAATGAGTACTGGCGCTGTTATCGCGGGAAGACCTGCAATCGCACTGATAACAGGTGTGAAAAATATCGATACAGCGAATAGTCCGGCAATAATTAACGATGTTAGTCCAGTACGTCCGCCAACTGCGACACCGGATGTAGATTCAATATAGGCCGTAGAAGGGCTTGTTCCAAACATTGACCCCACTGTTGTTGCGGTAGCATCGGCCAATAATGCAGATTTGGCTCGCGGCAATTTACCTTTTTTCATAAAACCTGCCTGTTCAGCAACCCCAATCATCGTACCGGTTGTATCAAAAATAGTAACAAGCAGAAAAGCAAATACAACTGTGTAAAGACTATTGGCAAAAACCCCGCCGATATCCAAATCAAAAAATACGGGTACAGGCGGTAATGATGCGAACCCATCAGTGAATTCAAGCTGTCCGGTAAAATAACCAATAACACCTGTAGCCAGCATACCAAGGAACAATGCCCCTTTTATGTTCCGCGCAATTAGCACAAGCGTGACAAACAGCCCGGAAAGCGTGAGCAACGTGATCGGCTGGTGAAGATCACCGAATCCAACCATATTTGCTTCATTAGGAACAACTATTCCGGACATACGCAGGCCAAGAAATGCTATAAACAGCCCGATTCCGGATGTAATCCCAAATTTCAATGAAGGCGGGATTGCTTCAATTAATGTCTCGCGCAATTGCGTAAAACTTAACAGAACGAACAATACACCAGCAAGAAATACAGTACCAAATACCACTTCATAGGATAAGCCCTGTGAGGCTACCACACTTGCAAAGTAGGCATTCAATCCCATTCCTGGTGCAATGGCTATTGGATAGTTAGCGAATAACGCCATAATAACTGTACCAGTCACTGCAGAGATGACAGTCGCCATGAATACCTGGTCAAACGGCACCCCTGCAGATGAAAGAATCGCAGGGTTTACCACAATGATATATACCATCGTAAGGAATGTGGTTATGCCTGCCGTAACCTCTGTACGGATATTTGTATTGTTTTCATTCAACTTAAATAGATTCATCAATTAGTTCACCTTACTTCCGAATAATTATAATCACCATTTCATATAATATTCGTTTTTAACACGAAATGCAATGCTGCACAGGATTTTTCTTAGCAGAAATTATTGATTCCGATTAGTCTTTTCCGTTGATTCTTTATTTATTTTTTTAACAAAAAAATCCGCTCTGGCTTCTATAGCCAAAGCGGATTTCCCCATCAGGATATTATTATCCTTCAAGTAGCAGATCATATGGATCTTCAAGCAATTGTTTAATACGTACCAGGAATTGAACGGCCTCTTTGCCATCTACAATACGATGGTCATATGACAATGCAAGATACATCATTGGACGAACTTCAATTGTATCATCCGGCATTACAATAGCACGCTTCTGGATATTGTGCATTCCCAGGATACCAACCTGTGGTGCGTTCAGAATTGGTGTGGAAAGCATAGATCCAAATGTTCCGCCGTTTGTAATAGTGAATGTTCCACCCTGAAGATCCTTCAGTGCAAGCTCTTTATTTATAGCTTTCTGGCCAAGGGTTTTAATTTCACGTTCCACCCCAGCGAAGTCCAGTTTATCCGCATCGCGGACAACAGGTACAACAAGACCCTCTTCAGTGGAAACAGCTATTCCAATGTCATAGAACTTCTTCAGAACTAGTTCATTTCCCTGAATCTCAGCGTTCAACAGTGGGAACTCTTTCAGAGCGCCAATTACGGCTTTCGTAAAGAATGACATGAAGCCAAGCTTGATATCATGCTTCTTCTGGAAGTTTTCTTTACGCTGGTTACGAAGTTCCATAATTGCTGTCATATCCACTTCGTTAAAAGTAGTCAGCATTGCAGCTTCCTGCTGAACTTCAACAAGACGATTAGCGATTGTCTGACGGCGACGGCTCATCTTAACACGTTCAACCGGCTTATCGAATTCCGTTTTCTCGGAGCTCTTCTTGGACTCCTCTTTCTTTGGTGCTTTTGATTCTTTTTTCTCGTTTCCACCTTTTGCAGTGGCATCCACATCTTCAGGACGGATGCGGCCAAGCGGATCGCGTGATTGAACTTCACTTAGGTCGATTCCAAGTTCACGTGCACGCTTACGGGCTGCTGGAGAAGCAATTACATCCTGCTTGTCGCCGGAAGACTGTTCTTTATCTTCTTTCTTCGCCGGTTCTTCTTCTTTTTTAGGAGATTCTTCCTTCTCGGATTTCTCTTCTTTTTTCTCTTCTTTAGGTTCTTCTTTGGACTCTTCAGCAGAATCGTCGGAAGAGCCATCGTCCCCGCCGGCTTCACCATTTTCGTCGACTTTAGCAATTACATCGCCGACTTCAACGTCGTCGCCTTCTTCGCGCAGAATCTCTGTGATAACCCCTGCAAAATCAGAATTGACTTCCACGTTTACTTTATCAGTTTCTAATTCTACAACAGGGTCGCCTTTTTCGATTTTGTCACCTTTTTTTACAAGCCATTCGGCAATTGTTCCTTCTGTAATAGATTCTGCCAGTTCCGGAATTTTAATTTCGCTCACTGGAATCTCCTCCTTTTGACGGGTTTATAGCTTTCCGTATTAACTGATTTTGTTCTGTTTTGTGTACGTTTGGTTCCCCAACAGCCGGTGCAGAACGATCCGGACGCCCTACATAACGCAGTGACTGCCCTTCTTTCAGAGCATCTCTTAAATAATCATCAACAAAATTCCAGCTGCCCATGTTTTTCGGTTCTTCCTGGACCCAGACAATTTCTTCAAGGTTAGGAAGCTCTTTTAATTCTTTCTCCAGCTGTTTTTTCGGGAATGGATAAATTTGTTCAAGACGTAATGCCCGCAACCAGCTGTAATCTTCATCTGAGTTGGCAATGGCATCCTCGATGTCCACCATTACTTTACCACTGCCGATAAGCAGACGCTTGGCATTTTTCTTGCTTACTTTCAAATTAGGCTGATTTCGTAATGGCTCAAATTTGCCATCCGTAAATTCTTCAGCAGCTGAAGCTACCTTCTGATTACGCAGCAGACTCTTCGGTGTCATAAGCACCAGCGGACGAGCTTCTTCCTGATCACGCATTGCAGCCTGACGGCGAATCAGGTGGAAGAATTGTGCAGATGATGTCACATTTGCAACAATCCAGTTATTCTCGGCAGCCATCTGTAAGTAACGTTCCAGACGAGCGCTTGAATGTTCTGGTCCCTGGCCTTCATAACCATGCGGCAGAAGCATTACCATATTGGATTTCTCGCCCCATTTTGCCCGGCTAGAAGCAATGAACTGATCAAAAATCACCTGAGCTGCATTGGCAAAGTCACCGAATTGCGCCTCCCAGATTACAAGTGTATCTGGTGAATGAACACTGTATCCATATTCAAATCCAAGCACACCTGCTTCAGACAGTGGACTGTTCCGGATATCAAACGATGCTTCGACTCCTTCAAGACCATGCATTGGACTGTAAGTTTTTGCAGTATTAACGTCGTGCAGTACCATATGACGGTGAGCGAATGTGCCACGTTCAGTATCCTGACCAGTCAAACGGATTGGAATACCATCTTTCAGAATTGACGCGTAAGCAAGCGCTTCACCAGCACCCCAGTCAGCCTTATTGCCTTCTTCGAGGACATTTTCGCGACGTTTCAGGATTTTCTCTAGCTTTTTAAATCCGTTGAAACCTTCCGGTCGATTAAGTAATCCCGCATTCAGTTTCTTCAAATCTTCAAGCGGCACTGCAGTTTCAAAACGATCCAGACCGTTTTTCAGAGCTTTTGGCATACTTTTGGCTTCTGCTGAACCAGTTTCATTCTCCTTCATGCTTTCATAAATCTCTCGAAGTTCGGTCTGTACACCGTCCTTCATTTTTTCAAACGCATCTTTATCAACAACATTGTCGTTCATCAGCTTTTCTGCAAATACATTTGCCGCTGTCGGATGATTGTCGATATCCTGATAAAGCCCCGGCTGTGTAGTACGTGGCTCATCCATTTCATTATGTCCGTAACGACGATAACCAACAAGGTCAATCAGGAAGTCTTTATGGAACTTCTGACGATACTCATATGCAATCTTAATAGCTGAAACACATGCAATCGGATCATCAGCATTGACGTGAATAATCGGAATCTCATAACCTTTCGCCAGATCACTTGCATATGTCGTTGAACGACCATCTTCCTGATTAGTTGTGTATCCGACAAGGTTGTTAGCGATTATATGAAGTGTTCCACCAGTACGGTATCCCGGAAGTCCGCTCAGGTTCAGCGTTTCCGCAACTACACCTTCACCGATGAATGCGGCATCCCCATGAATCAAAACGCCAATTGCATTGTTAATCTCCTGTTTTGGATATCCTTTTTCCCCTCGGTCATCCTGTGCTGCGCGGGCCATCCCTTCAACAACTGGATTGACAAATTCAAGGTGAGAAGGGTTATGGGCCAATGTTATACGTGTTGCTGTTTCATCGCCTTCCTTGACATCCTTTGTTGCCCCGAAGTGGTATTTTACATCACCTGTCCATCCGTAGTTAATTCCGGTAGACCCTTCAGATGGAATCAGTTCCTTATTGGGTGAGTGATGAAATTCGGAAAAAATCTTATCATATGGCTTTCCAAGCACATGTGCCAAGACGCTTAAACGTCCGCGGTGCGCCATACCCATCATAATATTTTTAACTTTGTCCTCAATCGCATGCTTCACAATACGATCAAGCATAGGAACCATCGCTTCAAGTCCTTCGATGGAGAACCGCTTCTGGCCAACGAAAGTCTTCTGTAAAAATCCTTCAAAACCTTCAACGTGTGCTAGGCGTTCAAGCAACTGTTTTTTCTCTTCGTCATCAAGTTTAAGGTGAAACTGACCTGATTCGATACGTTCCAGCAGCCATGCACGTTCTTTTTCGTTATTAACATGATCATATTCAAATGTTATCGTTCCTGAATATAGTTCACGTAACCTCTTGACAACTTCATAACCATCCGATACATCACTTGGCGGTTGCTCCCACAGCCATGCAGCCGGCATGTTACGCAGATCTTCCTTGGTTAACCCGTACGTTTCCGGATTGACCAAATCTGTTTTGCGTTCCTTACTTCCTACCGGATAAATGTCTGCTTCCAGGTGTCCGAAACGACGAATAGCCTCAACAAGTTTCATTGCTGAGGTTAACTTCTTAACATCATTTATGGAAGTTTGCTGTCCGGAAGTTTCCTGTACTGTATTCGATGGCTGTTTAAGCCAGTCAGGGGCTCCATATTGATCAAAAATCTCCCTTAGTGAAGGATCAACTGCCTCGTGATCTTCCTTATATAAGTCATATTGCTCTTCAATATAACCCAAATTGGGACCATGAAACTTACCCCAGAATCGCTCATTGGATTCTTCATTCTGTGCCACGTCTTATACCCCCATTAGAAGTTAACTTTCTCCGTTGCATAAACGGTCTTTTACACTCATGTTCCATTATAGAACGCACGAATAACTTCATCAACTAATATACCCTATTTTCCATACAGAAACTAGTATTAATATTCATTCCAAAATCAGGATATGTGACAGTTTCCGATATGTGTATTTCTTTTGGTTCACATTATGGTTGTTATTCGGTATAATATGGGTATAATTATAATAGTGAGCCTTACATAGAGATATAAGGAGGAAAACGTCATGGATTTAGCTTTACTAATGGGCGTTATCGTAACATTTATTGTATCTTGTTTCACATCAGGTTATGATGCGAAACCAGGAATACCTAAAAAGAATCAATAATCAACTACAAAACCGTCATGTTCCGCATGACGGCTTTTTTCTGCACTATTATTTTCAGCCTCTACTTAAGCCCTGCAAAGTTCTGCTGTCTTAGTGCTTCGTATATTATTATCGCTGCAGTATTGGACAGATTCAAGGACCGGACTTTGTCATTCATATGAATCCGCAGACATTTGTCTTTCTTACCAACCAGAAGTTCTTTTGGTATTCCAGTCGTCTCCTTGCCAAACACAAAAAATAGCTCTTTTTCCGTATCACTGTAATCATAATCTGTATAGTATTTCGTCCCAAAGTTTTCTATATAGTAAAAAGTTCCTTCCGGATAAGTGTTATATAATTCCTCAATGTACATATATTCCCTGATGTCAACGTGTTTCCAATAATCTAATCCTGCCCGCTTTACCATTCTATCGTCGGTTGAAAAACCAAGTGGGTGAACCAAGTGCAGGGTGGCACCTGTGGCAAGGCACGTTCTTGCTATATTACCCGTATTCGCGGGGATTTCCGGTTGAAATAAAACAACATGTATGCTCACTGCTTCTACTCCTAACTCAGGTAATTACTCCAATTATTATATCATTACTCGCCAATCCGGAAAAATTTATATTGAATTTCCGGAGTCCATGCAGTTGAATCCTCATACGACCAGTAACGATGCCGGCTGTTGTCGGTATGAGCATTAACGAGTGGCATTCCATATGCATCCATTGCTACAACAATTGTGTTATGATCCCATCTGCCATCCCCCTGAAAATCATAGCAGATTACATCTCCGAGAAGAAGATTACTTGCCGATTCCACTTCTTTGCCTTTGAGCCCCGCTTGTGATCCGCTCAAGTACCAGCGGAGTGAATGGGCAACCGCCCAACTATAGCTCCAGTTATCGCCTTGGTACCACCAGCCCTCCCCGCGGTTTGGAGCTCCCCGCATCGGAGCTCCACCTGCATAGAGACACTGGGAAATAAAGTTTGTACAGTCGACGTCAAACTTCCTGTATGCAGGATTGTAGCTGTTCCACCAGCGCTCAGCATACTGAACAGCTGCATGCCGGTTGTATGAAAAGCGTGTTTCCGCAGGGTCTCTCTTGTTTTCAGAGCTCATTGTCGGTTCCTCGTTAGTACTATCTTGTCGTTCAACAACGTGATGTTCTGTAACCCTACCATTCTTTAGCTGAAAACGGTACGGAACCACCTGTTCCTCCCTGATAAACTGGCCTCTTTGCTTTACCAAAAAAGAAAGATGGAGTAAGTATTGATAAAAACTCTGATTCGAATGCCGCATTCTTTCAAACAAGTGGCCTTCTCCGCTAATTTTGACAATTTCAGCATCCCTGTCCCTGAATACAGCTTTTTTCCGCTCCCACCATTCCTCTTCAGTCTCCTCTTTCTGAAAAAAATCCAGCCATGTTTTTTTGATTTCGTCCATAAAAAATCCCCTCCATTACATTGTATGGAAGGAATGTTCGTCCAAAGCATTTTAAATTAGTTGTTTAGTTATAAAATACAGCAACCAGCTTAAATTAGAAACAAAAGTGCTCCGATGAGGAAATGTGGAATCATAATCACGCTTGAGGTAAACATGGCTTTCTCCCGGCTTCTTCTTTCCTCTTTATTTTCTGTATGGTAATTAGCCCGCAACTGGGGACCGCTAACGAGTACTCCACTCGTTAACATGGAAATCAATAAAAAAAAGATACCGATACCAATTTCAATCTTTGCGAAAAATACGGGATCTACTATTATCCCAATAACAAATATTAATAAAGCGACCGCAGTACTAATCCGGAATGCTTTTTTCAAGGTAACTACCCCATTTCAAAATGGATTAGTATATTCTACGGGGTAGTTGTCGAAATGTTTCATTTATTTAACTTCATGCTTCAGCAAATATTCTTTTTTATCCAACCCACCATTATATCCGGTCAGGCTACCATTAGTTCCAACCACCCGATGACACGGTACCACAATGGAAAAAGGATTTTTATTCACGGCACCACCGACCGCCCGGACAGCTTTAGGTCTCCCTATGGCTTCGGCGACATCCTTATACGTTTTGGTTTCTCCATACTCTATTGCTGTAAAAAGTGCTTGCCAGACTTCCTGCTGAAATGGCGTACCATAAAAAGAAAAGTCAAAAGTAAACTGTTTCCGCTCACCAGTAAAATACTCGTTAAGCTCTTGTTTTGCATGCTCCACGTGTGAAGCATCCCGGATAAATTCAGGACTGTCAAAATAACGGTTGCTCCAACGCATCATTTTTTCTTCAACATCCGCCAATGAACCATATTCTATCCGGACAATTTTTTCGCCATCACTAACCAGCAGCAATATGCCGACAGGTGTTTCCATTTCATCATAATAAAGTTTCATGTCAGATCTCCTTCCAGATTAAAGGTCAAGCCTTATCTAGCTGACGATTCCTGTTGAAAGCAAAGTCCTTTTTCCATTTCGACTATTACCTGTTCATCTTCTTCTTTTGTCATTGCTTTCCGAATTGCACGATACGCTTCGTCGGTTCCTATTTTTCCAAGCGCCCATGCGGCAGTACCTCTTATCACCGGACGGACATCGTTATTCATGACTTCGATAATCTCATCGACCGCTGATTCGTCCCGGTAGTGCGCAAGCGCAATCAGAGCGTTACGCTGCAATGGTTTCTTCCCGCGCCAGGAACCGGCTATATGGCCGAAAGTTTTTTTGAACTCCCGGTTAGACATCCGCAGCATAGGTTTGAGTTTTGGCTTGGCGACATCGGGATCCGGCTCAAGCTCCTCATGCAAGTGAAAATCAACGTTTTTATTATACGGACAAACTACCTGGCATGTATCAAACCCATAAATGAAGTTACCGATTTTGGAACGGTATTCATCATCAAGGAACCCCTTCGTCTGTGTCTGAAACGCAAGGCATTTTTGTGCATTCAATTGTCCGCCTTGAACAAGGGCTCCAGTCGGACATGCATCCAGACATTTGGTGCAAGAGCCACAGCCATCGGCCAGCGGTTTATCCGGAACAAACGGAATATTGGTAATCAGTTCTCCTAAATATACGTAGGAACCAAACTCCGGGGTTATAATAGCGGTATTCTTACCACTGAATCCTATTCCGGCACGTTCGGCAACAGCCCGGTCAGACAGCTCTCCCGTATCCACCATTACCTTATTCGACGCACCGGGTATCTTTTCCTTTATAAAAGTGTTAAGCTTCTCCAATTTCTCGCGCAATACCACATGGTAATCGACACCCCATGATGCACGGCAGAACACACCCCGCCGTTCATCTTTGCTGCTTTTCGGTGCATTTTTTATTCTTGAAGGGTACGCGAGGGCTATTGAAATAATTGATTTAGCCTCGGGCAGTAACCGCTCAGGCTCGGTCCGTTCCTCAATCGACCCTTTTTCAAATCCAGACTGGTAGCCAAGAGACTGCTGTGTACGTAAGCGTTCCTTCAGCTCACTGAACACGTCAGCTGAAGCGAACCCTATTTTATCTATGCCAATTTCTTTACTGTAGTCAATGATGTCCTGCTTCAGCTGAACGTTATCCATTCAGTAAACCTCCCTATTTTTGTGTCACGTTTGCTGTCCGCATCCGGTTCAGAACTGCGGCAATTTCATACCGGCGCGGTCGGGCAATATCACCTGGATGCTGGTTTTTAAACACGGTGAATGATGCCAGCCCATCCCGGTCCATTTGCTGCTCAATATCATCAAGTAATTCAGCCAGTGACTTTCCGCCAAGTTCACTATTTCTGTCCAGATACTGGATGATTTCAGCAATCATTCGTGTCTGAGACGGATCCACCAGTTGCTCTGTATCATCAAACGATATATCGGTTCGTCCCATAATGATTTTTGTAAGACCCTTTGCCTGGGTTTTATGATTCTTTCCTTTTTTGGTCTGCAAGGAATTTTGTTTAAAAGACCGCTTGGTTACATCACCGAATGATTGATCTGCTGTCATATCACGTTCCAATGGATTCTTTCGCATGATATCGCGCGCCTCATCTGTCACATTATACGGAACATATGACTCCATCTTGATCACGGAATCGGCAACGGCAAAATAATCACCGGATCCGCCCATAACTAAAATTGTCGAAACCCCACGCTGGTCGCTCATCTGTTTAATTCGATCAATAAACGGTGTAATCGGTTCTTTATCTTTTTTCACGAGTTGCTGCATACGATGGTCACGGATCATGAAATTCGTCGCACTCGTATCTTCATCAATCAGTAATGTAGATGCCCCGACTTCAAGTGCCTCCATAACGTTTGCCGCCTGTGAAGTGCTTCCGCTGGCATTCTCTGTTGAAAAAAACGAGGTATCCTGTTTATGCGGCAGGTTATTGATAAATGGTGAAATATTAACACCAGTTACCTTTCGTCCGTCTTCCGCCCGGATTTTAACTGCGTCACGATCTGTCAGAACAAACCCCCGTCCGTCCCCTTCAACATGCGAATAGACCCCACGCTCGATTGCTTGAAGAATTGTACTTTTTCCGTGGTAACCTCCGCCTACAATAAGTGTAACGCCCCTCTTGATGGCCATTCCTTTCACGGGTTCAACACGGTGCGGAATGTTAATGGACACCTCATTCTCAGCGGGGCTTCTGAAAGCCACCGCGTTCTTCATAGGCCTATTGCTAATCCCGCTTTCCCGCGGCAATATTGACCCATTCGCAATGAATGAAATCCAATCGTTTGTTTGCATTTCGGCCCGGATTGCTTCCTGCTGATCAGCCAATTGGGTCGCCTTCTGAATCTCTTCATCGGTAATTTTAAACACAGAGTTATTAATAACCTGTGGAATCACGCTGGAAAATAACTTCTCTGCCTCACGTCCATTAATTCGCCGTCCATTGGCGGGAAGGCCTACTGATATACAGACGGTCATTGATTCTGGACTCACCTGAACTGCACTGCGTTCCAAAACTTCCTGACCAGGTTTGTCGAATAGAATCTGACCACTCTTCCCGGACCCTTTTATAAAAAAGTTTCCCTGCGTGATTGCAGACCCTACTTTACGGGCAATTATATCTTCTGTAGCTGTTTTCCTTGCCTCGGTTTCTAGCCAGGTCTTTTTAACCTCGCGCTTTGCGGCTGGAATTACAACCCGAATCTTAGATGGTGAAGCAAACGGGTCACCCTGAACATAATCCAAGTGTAAATTAAAATTTTTATACTTGTAGTGACCCTGCACACTTTTGTATGCTTTATATCCTTTCCCATCTAGCTGTTTTAACTTCTGCATCAATTCTTTCATAGCCACAACCCCTTACATCACAGTTTGTATCCTTGTTTAAGAATACTATGTAAAAAACAGCCGCTTCAAGCGAACCGCAGATTTGTTACAAAATAAAAAACGCAACGCTTCGTAAATCCTGGTTACGAAACACTGCGTTAAGACGTATGTAATGTATTGGAGCGGGTGATGGGAATCGAACCCACATCATCAGCTTGGAAGGCTGAGGTTTTGCCACTAAACTACACCCGCACTTGAAATTATCCGCTTTTTTTGGGAACGATTTTAATTATAACAACTCTATTAAATCGTGGCAACAATTTTCTACAATTTTTTTACCTCCCATAATCTTCCTCAACTAAACGAAGTCCCCTGCACGCTCCATCTGAGCTCAGGGGAGGCGATTACAGCACACAATTATTGACTCCGCATTTGTCACATACCAGCAGTTTCTTAAAATAGTCCATGTCTTTCAGTGTGAAAGTTTTATTTTCGTTTTCAATTATCCCTTGATCCTTCCATTTATTCACAATCCGGCTGACTGTTTCCCGGGAGACAGCAATGTGCTTGCTTATAACGCGAATCATGATTGGTTCGGTAATCTCAATTCCATTTCCCGTTACTTTTCCGTGCATATTGGAATATCGGACAAAAACTGAAGCGACTGCTCCTTCCGATCCAAATGCAAGATAATCTCGTATTTTAGCATTGCTAGCCTCCAAGGACTCCGCCACCCAGCGTGTAAATTGGATGCCCATCCCCCCCATTTTCTGTGATTATATTTTCAATTGTATCCCTATCTATTTCACATAATAGGCATGAAGACTGTGTTTCTGCTGTATTAGAATATCTGCTTCCACTGAAGATACCTATTTCTCCAAACCCGTCATTCAGTCCACGCATAAAAATAGTCAAATCTTTATTCTCCCCGAGTTTTTTGTACACCCGCACCTCTCCCTTCAGAATAAAGAACAGCTTATCAGCACGGTCGCCTTCCTCAAACAAAGGAACCCCTTTTTGTACCTTCCTTTGGTGTGAATTTGCCAGAAGCAGATCATATTCTTGCTTGTTCAAACGCTCTAATAAAGGTTCCATTTTCCACAGCTCCCTTATGTTTCTAATCAAAATTATAATTAAGATACGAAAGAGTTTCTGTGATAATTATCACTATTCATTAAAAGTTTTACATATAGTTAAATACACTTTAAAATAATCATCATACTGAGGAGGCGAAAATATGGATGTATACCCGATTATATTGGCACAGACCAAGTTTATCCAAAGAGAGGATTTAACATACCCTTTTGAAGAACGTGGATTGCAGTTTGGTGATGGTGTTTATGAAGTTATCCGCATCTATGATGGTAAGTATTATCTATTGGAGGAACACATAAATAGACTATTCCGTTCAGCAGAAGCTATTAAACTTGAACTCCCATTCTCAAAAGAAGAGATTACTGATCTATTACTTGAAATGCTTAACAAAAATTCCATGACACGTGATGGAAAGCTTTATATGCAGGCTTCCCGTGGATCTGCTCCCCGTGATCATGTATTCCCTGGGGATGTGCCGGCTAACGTTTACGCGTATATGCAAGATTTACCCCGCAAAACTGACCTTCTTAAGACAGGGGTTAGTACGATTACCCAAGAGGATACCCGTTGGAAGAAATGCTATATAAAGAGTCTTAACCTTCTCCCAAACGTTCTTGCAAAGCAGGAAGCTAAAGAAAACGGGTGCTATGAGGCAATCCTCCATGAAGATGGACTCGTGACCGAATGCAGCTCATCGAACATCTATCTGGTTAAGGACGGAAATATTTATACTCATCCTGCCACCCACCGGATTCTGCATGGATGTGTTCGTATGCGTGTTGAGAAATTCGCGGAGGATCTGAAGATTCCATTTGTGGAGGAAGCATTTAAATTGGAATCCATTAGCGATGCCGATGAGATGTTTCTTTCCAGCAGTACGTCGGAAGTACTTCCTGTCACGAAAGTGGATAATACGGTGATTGCTGACGGCAATGTTGGCAAAATCACCCGTCAGCTGCAGGAAGCCTACGAACAGGACGCCAATATAGCCAAACATGTTGTCTGAGGCTGGGACGAAAGTGTATAAGTAACATAAATCCGAACTATAAAATGATATGCTCCCTTTTAAGTAGACAGTTTAAAAAACAAAAAACTTCTACTTTAAGGGGGCATTTTTATGTTAGCATGCCTTCAAATAAGCTATAAAATGCGACATAACGGCGAAGCTTCGCTCCGGAAATACACTACGCTTTCCACGGGCTCGCGTTGAGCCTCCTCGCTCGCAAAGAACGCTCGCTGTGGGGTCTCAACGTCTTCGCTTTCCCGTAGGAGTCTACGTGTATTTCCTTCGCTGATATAGCTGATGATTGAAGCGTAGGGCAGTCGACTCCTGCGGGAAAAGCAACAGCTGAAAATCCCGCAGGAAGTGGTTTTCTTCCGAGGAAGTTGAAGCGTTGCCCGCGGAAAGCGACTGCGCGAAGCGGAAATAAACATAGCTAGCTATGTCGCAATTTATATCAACTTTGAAATAAAATCCAATTATAGAAGGGTAACATTAAAAGCTTCCCATCCTAATTAGTTCGTCTCTGGAAAGCAAAGTTTTAGTTATGTCCCAGCCTCATTTTTTTGTTTAAATATATGAAAATATTCTGCCAATCTAATTGATTCGCGTTACGAAATAGTTTACTATAAAGAAAATCTAAACTAATTAGGAGGTACTTTATGAGTGAGAAAAAACGGCCCCTGAAAGCTGACGATCTAACGAAAATTGATGTTTATAGTGATCCCCGGTTTACACCGGACGGCTCGGGCTTCGCATTTGTTTCGATGACAGTTAATGATAAAAAAGAATATGAATCACATTTATTATTTCAGCGGCTAAATGAAAAATATCCTTCCTGCTGGACATTCAATGAGGCAAAGAACAGTAATCCACGGTTCTCCCCTGATGGAAAGAAAGTTGTATTTCAATCTGACCGAAGCGGTGTGCCTCAATTGTGGCTCTTACATACTGATGGTGGAGAAGCATGGCAAATTACTACATTCAAACATGGCGCGGTAAACCCTGTGTGGTCAAGCGACGGTAAAAGCATTATATTCAGCGCTTCTCTTGAAAAAGGTGATGATGTTACTAATCAGGAAGAACAATCCAAGGAAGAGCAGAGGAAAGAAAAGGAAGATAAGAGCAAGAAACCAATCGTTATAACTCGTTTAAAACACAAATCCGATGCAAAGGGTTTCCATGATGAAAAATATAGCCAGATCGTTCTTTATGATATTGAAAAAAGCACATTCAAACAATTGACTGACGGAGAAGCACACCATAACTTCGAGGATATTTCCCCTGACGGAAACCAAATCCTTTATACAGCCAATCTGAATGAGGATGCGGACTATGAGCTGACTAATGACCTTTATCTCTTGGACGTGCCCACGGGAGATACGACCAAACTTACTGATAGCACTGGAGGGTATGGCAGTGCATCATTTTCACCAAACGGAAATAGGATTGCCTGCTTTGGCCACGAATATGATTATCTAGGAGCCACTTTAAATGAGTTGTATGTCCTTGATATTAACAGTGGTGAACGAACACTATTTAGTAAGGGATGGAACTTTCAGCTGGGCGATGCGATGATTGGTGATACACGCCTTGGACAATCGGAATTAGGACCCGTCTGGGATGAAAACGGAAAGCATTTATATTTTATAGGCACTGATCATGGAAGCACAGGACTTTATCGGGTCAGCCTGGATAATGCTGAACTGGAGACCCTTTATGAAGAAAATAATCATGTTTTCGGGTTCTCTTACCATAAAGGCGAGTTCATCCTTGGCATTAGTACACCAACGGATCCGTGCAATTTCTATCATTTAAATAGTCAGGGCAAGCTAAAACGGCTGACCAATGCAAACGAAGAATTTCTCGGAAATGTTACTATAAGTGAACCTGAAGAACTGACATTCAAAGCAGAAGATGGATGGGATATTCAGGGATGGCTTATACGCCCATATGGTTTTGAAGAGGGCAAAAAGTATCCGTTTGTTTTGGAAATACATGGTGGTCCACACGCGATGTACGGCCAGACATTTTTCCATGAAATGCAGCTGTTGGCGGCAAAAGGGTATGTTGTTCTATACACCAACCCACGCGGCAGTCATGGTTACGGGCAGGAGTTCGTAAATGCCTGTCGTGAGGATTATGGCGGCAAGGACTATACAGATTTGATGAGTGCAGTAGATAATGCCTTGGAAACCTATAATTTTATTGATCAAGATCGTCTTGGAGTTACCGGTGGAAGCTATGGAGGATTTATGGCCAACTGGATTGTCGGGCATACCAATCGTTTTAAAGCGGCTGTTACACAACGTTGTATCAGCAACTGGCTCAGTTTCTATGGTGTGAGTGATATCGGTTATTTCTTTACAAAATGGGAACTTGGGAAGAACCTACTTGAAGACCCTGCAAAACTATGGGACTTTTCTCCACTGAAATACGCTGTGAATGTGGAAACGCCGCTATTGATTGTTCACGGAGAGAAGGATTACCGCTGTCCAATTGAACAAGGCGAGCAAATGTTTACAGCGCTTAAACACCTGCGAAAAGAAGTTGAATTTGTCCGCTTCCCAGATGCTAACCATGAATTGAGCCGAAGCGGCAAACCAGAAATGCGAATAGAACGATTGAACCACATTACACGCTGGTTTGAAAAATATTTATAAAGACAAAGACTAAGAAGGCTGACATCCAATTTTGGACATCAGCCTTCTTTCTAATCTTCCATATAATTTCCAAGAAACGTTTTCAGTCTTTCCACATATTTTTCTTTTTCCGTTACGAATGCTTCCCCATGGCCAGCCCCATCGACAATCATGAGTTCAGCTTCACTTTGTGTATTCTTATAAAGAACCTTAGCCATTTTCGTTGGGACAAACGTATCGGCATTACCATGAATATACAAGATTGGCACTTCTGCCTTCTTCACCTGCTCAAGAGCTGAAGCCTCAGTAAATGAATAGCCAGCTTGTAACTTTGAAACTATGCTTGTGCTTGGGAGAACTGGAAAGGACGGAATATTGTACATCCGATCCATCTGATAGGAAAACATACCCTCTACACTTGTATATGGACTGTCCGCGACAATTGCTTTTACATTTGACGGCAACTCTTCACCGGCCGACATCAGAACAGTCGCGGCTCCCATTGAAACACCGTGCAGAACGATTTCCGTATCTTTACCATATTTCTCAACGATTCGATTTATCCAATCGATATAGTCAAGACGGTCATGCCACCCAAAGCCAATGTAGTCACCGCCACTTGCAGCATGCCCCCGTGCGTCAGCCATAAAAATATTGTAGCCGAACTGCTCATAATAATACTGACCGTATAGGCCCATATCCTGCGCATCACCAAGATAACCGTGTGCCAGCACCACTACTTTATTGGTAGGTTCCTTAGCCTCCAGGAAATAGCCTTTCAGCTTAATGCCATCATAGGAGGTCATCGTCCATTCATCAAAGTCCTGATTGGCGACCCATGTGCGCCAGTCACCATCAAGGAAAACCTCCATTGCTTCGGCAGAAACCTCCAGATCTTGATTTCCCTGTAGAAATTCTTTTTTATTCCGGTCGATTGCAAGATTATAAAAATAAAAGCTTGCTATAATATCTATAAGTAACAGGACAGCGAATATCCCGAGTGTAATCTTAAGCCATTTTTTCTTTTTCACGCCTCTTCCCCTTTCAAATATTGTCTCTTTGTATCTATTATACTAAAAATTCGACATAATTTCGCCCTTAAAAATATGGAAGTTTACGATAGAAAAAGGACAGCCTATAGCTGCCCATAATATTAATTCTATGCAATTCCAAGCTGTATTTTCACTTCCCTAATCTGTTGCACGTGCCGAAGCTCATGATATCCAACGAACGGAATCCACTGTTTGAGACTCATATCATTGAAGAAAGGGTGTGGAAACCCGCGCTCAGATAATAACTTCTCATCCGATGTATCCGCGAGAGTCTGCAGATTACGATGCGATGTCGCCAATTTTTCTTTCATCTCCTCGACTGTCGCAAAATCTTCAGTAGGTCTTGCAAACTCTGGTGCCTCGACTTTCCGCTGCCGATTGATCGTCTGATCGATTGGATGATCTTCTGCGTTTATCATCTCACCGTTGTCGAGCTGTCCCTGTATGTTGTTCGCAATCCCCTCTTCCATAAGATACAAGTGCTCCAATATTTGCTTTATGGACCATTTGTTTTCTGCTGACTTCTTGTTTAAATTTTCATCAGATATTCCGTCTATTTCCTCCATAAGTTGTTTGCGAGCCTTTTCATTAACTTCCACTCTACCACTCCTAACAAATGCAAATTTTTTATAATAAGTGAATCTCTACTTTACCATCGCATAATATACTATAATAATAGAAAGTTAAAAAATTAGAAAAGGGGCGAACAATTTGAAACATACTCATTTTCTTACAGGTTATCCCGGTTTTCTTGCATCAAGTCTGACCGAACAACTTATCCAAGACCACCATGATTCTATCCAACATATTTACCTTTTAGTATTACCTACCCTCAAAGATAAAGCAGCTAAACAAATTCACCATTTTGCTAAAAATAACAACATCAACCCTGACATGTTTACTGTTGTTGGTGGAGATATCACGGAACCTAACCTTGCAATAGACAGTGACACGCAACGCATTCTGCAGGAGACAGTTACACACGTGTTTCATCTTGCTGCGGTATACGACCTGGCAGTGCCCCAGGATATAGCTTTTAAAGTGAATGTAGATGGTACAGAGAATATCAATAACTGGGTGAAAACCTTAGGGAATCTAGAACGTTATATCTATTTCAGCACCGCGTATGTAGCCGGAAAACGCGAAGGGAAAATTTATGAGGAGGAACTTGCCGAAGGTCAATTATTTAAAAACCATTATGAGGAAACAAAATATCATGCTGAAGTCCTTGTTGATGGCCTGAAAAGCTCAGTCCCAACAACCATTATTCGGCCAGGTATAGTTAAAGGTCATTCGCAGACCGGGCAGACAATCAAGTTTGATGGCATCTACTTTATGCTGAACCTGCTTGACCGATTACAGTTCATGCCAGTTATTCCATACATAGGGGAAGGCATCCCTGAAGGAAACTTCGTGCCCTCTGATTATGTTCTTAAAGCTACAAGCTATCTGGCATTTGCGCCAGTCGGTGCTGGTAAAACATACCATTTAACTGATCCGAACCCTTATAACATGAGGGAGCTTCAGCAAATCCTTGCAGAGGCCTATTTAGGAAAAACGCCAAAAGGCACGGTTCCTCTTAAATGGATTAAAAAATCCTTTTCCTATGCCCCGGTACGCAAATGGCTTGGTGTCGAAGAAGAAGCAAGTGATTATTTTGTTATTAATGCTTCGTTTGACAGTTCTCAGGCCCAGGCAGATTTAGCCGCTTCAGGAATTAGTTGCCCTGACTTTAAGGGTACAGTAGAACCATTGATTAATTTTTACCGCAGCTATAGGCATGACAGTACCCGGCATATAGAAATCAGGTAATCCGTGCATTCCTAAGAACTTTGTACCATTTCCTGAAAATTACAACACTTACAATTTCTTTTATAGTATAATAATAAGGACAGGTTTATACAGGGTGGGCTTCAGTTAACACAGTATGAGTTTGCTTCTAACGCCCGAGGCGGCTTCAAATCCCCTAATGAAAGGGGTTGAAGCGAGTGATATCAATTGACAGCACGCTGGAGTTGATGTTAATGTTCGGAACACTCGTATTGTTAATTGTTAACAACAATGAAAAAAAGTAATCACCCTGTCGCAATTGACCTGGAATGATTACTCTTTTTCGAACCCTTAGACGAAGTCGCTGATCCCTGTATAACTGTCCGAGTCGCAAGGTGCCGCTTGCGGCTCGTTTTATTGCTCTTGCTTAGGTGTGTTAAAAACCAACCAATTTCATTGTATTTATATTATTGCAGAGATATTCATTATTTCTCAGTTTTCAACTGGTCCAATAGTAACTATTCAAGATGGATAAACCTCTTTGAAATGGTACTTTTTTCTTAATTAAATAGTATCACGTTACGGCTTTACCGTCTATACCAAATAATCAAGAATCCTGCTCCATGCTTCAACTTTCCCCTCAAAGCTTTTCGTATACCGTCCCGGAATTGGGCTGGTCGAAGGCATTTTTATTACATCTATTCCCTGAATGTTAAAGTTTTTTCTAAATATTTTATATGACTTTGTACCATTGCAGGCAATCAGCCGGATTGTGGGGTGCCTGCTTATAACTCCTTCGATATCGTTCGGCTCCTCGTCCATAATATTTCCGTCAAGACTTCCCTCCCGGTAACAGCTTTTTATTGAATCCCAAAGAGCAATACGGTGTTTTTTTACAAACTCCAATTTTTCCTGATAGTCATGGATCGGTTCCTGATCAAACAGCGTATAAAGGATATCCCAGAAATGGTTACGGGATTTCCATAATATTCACCTTTCTCAAGTGACATTCCACCTGGCATGGACCCCAAAATCAGTACATTGGGTTCTTCTGATAATACCGGGTCGAAGGATGTCAGTTTTTCAACCATTTTCTATCTCCTCTTTCATAAATATATTACCTATTTTTTCGTGTTTAAACATATGATTTAATTTTTATCCATTCGGGAAAACTATCTCCAAGCATCTAACAAAGCGAGGGATACCATGAAAGCAATCATTATTAATGAGTATGGTTCGGCTGAAAATCTGGTAGAGAAAGATATTCCAAAACCTATCATAGCGGATGACCAAGTATTGGTTGAATTGCATGCTACCTCTATAAATCCAATTGATTGGAAACTTCGCGAAGGCTACTTAAAGGAAAAGCTTCCATTTGACTTTCCTATTATTCTGGGATGGGATGCCGCAGGAGTTATAGCGGAGAAAGGACATAGTGTTACAGAATTCTCCGTTGGTGACCGTGTTTTTGCCCGGCCTGCCACCACGGAAAAAGGAACATACGCTGAATACACTCCTGTTGACAAAAATTTACTTGCCAAAATACCGGATAACATTTCATTCGAAGAGGCGGCCGCAGTCCCTCTGGCAGGACTTACCGCATGGCAGTGTCTCGTTGACTTTGCAGACATTCAATCGGGGGATAAAGTCTTGATACACGCAGGCTCCGGCGGGGTAGGCAGTTATGCCATTCAGCTTGCCAAAAGTTTTGGTGCCCATGTAGCATCAACGGCAAGCGGGAAAAATGAGGACTTTTTAAATGAACTTGGAGTTGATGCGTTCATCAACTATCAGCTACAGGATTTTGAGGAAGAATTGGAGAATTATGACATTGTTCTAGACACCATGGGCGGGGAAATTCAGAAAAAAAGTTATAATGTCCTGAAGAATGGTGGAAAACTAGTATCCATTGCCCAACCACCTGATGAAGAATATGCCGCAACCAAAGGTGTGAAAGCAGGATTTGAATGGCTCGATCCTGACGGTAAAAAACTGGCCAAAATCGGCGACTTAATGGAGAAAGGAACGGTTAAATCCCATATAGGGCATACATTTCCGTTTTCAGAAGAAGGACTTCGCGAGGCACATAAACTTAGTGAAACCCATCATGCGCGGGGAAAAATTGTGATTCAAATAAAATAAGTACTGAGTCTGGGCATTTAAACAAGCATACCGTTAAAACCCAGCATATGATGGATTGAATTCGCATTAAGATGGAGTTGTGGTATGAACGGGAACAGTTACTCTGCTGACAGCCCTCATCTTTATTTTGCATATCTATAAACTGTCTTGTTACGAAGAGATGTGGTGTATGGCTTTGACCGGGGCTGCGGGAGAGTGTCATTATTGGCACTCTCCTTTTTTTACTTCAAATACATTACCATATGCTCCTCATCAAAGTAGTTGTCGCCAAGTTTAACTGCTCGCTTTCGGGTACCATATGGCACATACCCAAGTGCATAATAGAGGCTTTTCGCTGTATCATTTCTTGTTACAACTGAAATACCCACCTGTTCCACACCTTCCAATGTTTTTGCAAAGTCGACTGCGTGGATCATCAGCTGTTTGCCAATACCTCTGCTTCGTTTATACGGTGTCACATACAGCGCAAAAACGGTTGTCCGGTGGTCCATCTTCTTTTTTGTTTCCCGGGTTAATGTAACCACGCCGATCAAATTATCACCTTCAAATGCACCAAATGTAAATGCGTTATCTGCCTGAAATCTAACTTTGAATATGTCGACCGAGTTGGATAATTCCTCCTCATAACTTATTACGAATGCTTCTGGACTGTTAAGCAATGCTTCAAGCCTCAAAGTTCGGTATACTTCTGCATCTTCCGGCTCAAGTAATCGAATTTCCATCTGGACCAACCCCTTTGTAACGGTTTATTTCTTACCATTATATGATTGGGTGGACAACTTTCATGATGTAAAATTGTGAAGGAATAATAAATGGTTGTTCCTAACAGGTGTACTTGTTTTGCAGTTTGAACATGCGGCTTCCGTTTCTGTGACAAGCGTTCTGCTTTCCCACTGATTATCTCTGCATTTGCCTATCCGTTCGGTTAACCCGGAAATGATAAAAAAACTGCCAGTCCCGAAGGAATGACAGTTTACTGGTTATCTCTTTCGGCTAATTCAGCGGCAGCTCGATCTTCAGCTGGAGTCGATCGCTTAATGAAAAATGCAAGCACCAGTGCACACAGTGAAAGGCCAGTGGCCACAAGGAATGCCATATTTACTCCTGGTATCATTTGCGACGGATCAGCATCCGGGCTGCTGTCAATTGCGGCAGCGGTCATGACTGTAACCAGGATAGCTGTACCAATTGATGCTGCAATCTGCCGCATCGTGTTGTTCATAGCAGTACCATGTGCAATTAGCCGGACCGGCAACTGATTCAATCCCGCGGTAGTTGCAGGCATCATTACCATGGAAATCCCTAGCATTCGTACAGCAAAAACGACAGTCAGATAGGTAAGCGACGTTTCTGTCGACAAATTTGTAAATAAAAACGTGGTGATGGTCATAATCGATAGACCGATGATAACCAACCATCGTGCCCCCACTCTATCAAAAATCCTTCCTGTTATCGGTGACATAATCCCCATTAACATGGCCCCGGGCATAATCATCATGCCAGACTCCAGCGCAGAAAAACCAGCCATATTCTGCATGTAAATTGGCAGAATAGTTTCAGCCCCGATAAGCCCCATAAAGGCAATCATTCCAATGGCAGTTGTAATGGTAAATGTTTTATATCTAAACACACGGAATTCAAGAATTGGTTGAACCAGCTTGAACTGGCGCAATATAAAAGCTGTAAGTGCGATTGTTCCTATACACAGCGACCCTATTACAACCGAACTGGACCATCCGTAATTACCGGCGCTGCTGAAACCATACAACAGACCACCGAACCCGAATGTAGACAAGAGAATGGAAAGAATATCAACTTTCGGATTAGTTTGTTCGGTCACATTCTTCATGATAAAATAAGCAAAAATAATATCAATTACTGCAAGCGGAAGTATGATAAAAAACATCGCCCGCCATGGTAAATGTTCTACAACCCAACCGGCGAGTGTGGGGCCGATTGCGGGAGCAAATGATATAACAAGCCCAACTATCCCCATCGCCGAACCACGTTTCTCGATGGGGAAAATCAGCAGAAAGATAGTCATCATAAGGGGTAACATAATTCCTGCACCAGATGCCTGAATAACTCTCCCCACCATCAAAATTAAAAAGCTCGGTGCGATCCCGCAGATTAAAGTACCAATGGCAAAAACCGACATGGCCGTTAGTAACAGCTTCCTTGCTGTAAATGTTTCAATTAAAAATGCTGATACAGGAATCATAATCCCATTTACCAGCATAAAAATCGTTGTCAACCACTGGGCCGTACTTTCCGTTAAGTGAAAATCGACCATAATCGGTGGAATTGCGGTTGCCAGCAGCGTTTGGTTTAAGATAGCCAAAAAAGCACCTGAGAGTAAAACCGCCACAATTGGAATTCTGTTAATTTTCCGGGCATTCTCCTGCTGATTATTTTCCATGATCAATTTCTCCTTATTCTCTAACCCATTAGTATAGTAGGCTGGAAAACAGCAAGTTAGTATCAGGTTTCATCTGACCGTGGCCAATTTCCTGAAAGATGCGGGAACTTTACTTTTCATATCCACCGTACTTTTCACCATAAAACCGATTATATCGCATTTTAAATTTATTAAACACATAAACCGTGATTACTTTTAAAATTGCATATCCCGGTATTGCTAGTATGATTCCGACAATACCAAACAGATTCCCCGCTACAAGCAGGACAAGAATAATTGTCAATGGGTGTACTTGCATGGTTTTCCCCATAATATTCGGCGAGATAAAGTTACCCTCAAGAAACTGGACGATTGCCCAGACAATAGCCAGCTTAACCAGCATAAATGGTGACTGTACCAACGCGATGATAATTGCTGGGGTTATGGCAATTATTGGCCCCAAATAAGGAACTACGCTTAATACACCTGCAATAATAGCTAGAGTTATAGCATAATCCAATCCAATAATCAGATAGCCGATATAAAGCAATGCGCCGATACATAGCGCCACAATAATTTGTCCCTGAATATAGGAACCGACCTGAGTGTCCATATTTTTTAAAATCTGGTTGGCATCATCCCGGTATTTCGGAGGCAGAAGTTTAACACTGTAATTCTTAAACCTTTTCCCATCCTTAAGCAGAAAGAAAAGAATGAACGGAAAGGTAATTATCACAATGATCGTACTGGTAAGCATACCGATAAAGTTACTTAAACTTTTCATTGCTCCGCCAAAATATTCACTTACCCTGCTCCACATATCACTGAGATTTGTGGTTGCCCACTGATAACCCTGATCATAATACGGTGCCAAAAACGAGTTCTGAATCCATGACTTTACCTTGTCCCGCATTTGACTTATGTAATCAGGGAAGTTTTGAACCAGATCTTTCACCTGTGACTCAATCGTCGGTGCCGTAAGCAAAATAATGCCTGTAAGCAATCCGCCAATCCCAATCGTTATGATAATAATTCCCCAGAGCCGCTTTACATGCAATTTCTCCAAAAGACTCACAATCGGATTAAGCAGATAAAATGCAATAAAAGCAAGGATGAGCGGTGGAAAAATAGTTGAGATAACTACAATGAGCGGATCAAAAATAAATGAAATTTTGCTGTATATCCAAATCGTTATTCCAATCAAAATCAAAAACATTAATCCGTAAAACAAATCCCGCCCACCAATAAATTTCATAAATCGTGTTGATAGCTTCATTTAATGGCCTCCTCGATATTCAAAGTATAGAGGAAGAAATAAGGATTTTCCAAGAAAGAGCGTTGTAAACCGCGTGTAGAACTTTCCTTCAATAAAAATGGAGCATCAGTGTAACTGAGCTCCTAATAATTATTCCATTTATACTACTAATTCAAACTTTATTCTTCCCATTCGAGAAACTCCAACCTGTTTCCAAATGGATCTGTTAAGTAAAAGCGATTCGCTCCAGGCAAACGCTCATCATTTTTATACAAAATTTCTTTTTCGTCAAGATATGCCATCAGTTCCTCAATATGATGTATTCTGAATGCGGGATGAGCTTTTTTGGCAGGAATAAACGGATCCTCGATCCCAATGTGGATATGTACGAAACCGGCCTGAAACCAGACACCACCATTCTTTTTAAGAAGCGGTGGTTTATCAATCTCCTGAAACCCAAGCAGGTCTTTATAAAACATCCGCGCCTTATCCTCCCCACCCACAGGGGCAGCTAATTGAACATGGTCAATCACATCATATGTAAACGACATATAAAGCCTCCTCCTTTGTACTCGTTATCTTTACCATACACTATCTATTTTGAGAATAATAATACCGGTTGGTTATCGTTTTTGAGAAGTTCTGCTTATCATTTATCTAAAAAACCCTCTGGACAATTTGCCCAGAGGATTTAACTTAGTTAAAAAAAGCATTATAATAACGGGTCATTGCTACCGCAAAGTCGCCTCTCGTTACGGTTTTATTTGGAGAAAAAGTTGCGGTAACTGTAGGTTCCAGGTCATATGGACCCTGGGTTGCATCAAATTTAGCATTCAGGATATTTAAATCCAGTGCCAATTGTACATACCCTCGGAGTTTTTCTGGTATATCGGAGGAATCCTCAATCGGAACTCTTTCACCGTTATACTCGACGGTTACATCGCCTGAAAAATCCTGCGCTTCTTCCTGGAGACCGAGACTCTGGACCAAAGAGTATGAAAGCTCTGCTCTGGTAACATTGCTGGTTGTCTCAAATTCTCCATCATTTGTCAGCATGACACCATCCTGTATTTGCTGTCCATCTTTGAGAGCAGCACCCTGCTGCAGAACTGCCTCAACATACGGGGAAAGCTCTGATTCATCACTTGCTTGACGTATAGCAGCTCCCATTACAAGGTATTGTGCCAGCTCTCCCTTTTTCAGCGGATTATCCGGCTTGAATTTGCCATTTTCATAACCGTCGAAAAGCCGTTCTTTTACCCCCATTTTAATAGCATCCGCTGCTGGATGACGAGCTATATCATCCATCCCGGTAAACCCGGTGACCTTTGAAAATGCCAATGTACCTTGCACTGTCTCGGGTAAAGCTGTGCCAAGCGGATTTTCTTCAGCACCCCGAAGACCCCGAAGTTCGGCCTTCCATGTTCCAGGCAAAGGGCTGTTTACCGATACCGTCCGGTCAAAATAGAGCGAGAATAAAACATTTATTCCCGAACTGTATTCAGTTCCGTCCGGGGCAATCAGTATAAGGTTAATAGGGTTACCTGTCGCTTCCATTAATCCACCTGCATTTACTTGGGCGACCAGACTGTTTACTCCCTCTTCCACTTCAAAGGTATACTGGTTATCGGATATTGCAGTTACCGGATTATAATCAACAGTAAAATCTTCCACTGTAGTTGAAGTTTCTACGTTACTGTTAAATGACTGGTTCATGTTCAATGTGGTTCCGTACTCCGTAGTTGTATTAAATGCCATATCTACTGCGGCATAGGCATTGACATATCCAGCGCCAACCTCCCATGTTTCATATCCTGGCATGTTTGTTGCCGTCTGTTGGAGAATATTTTTCACCTGCGAGGGTGACAGTTGAGGATTAGCCTCAAGCATTAGGGCGACGATACCAGCAACATGCGGAGTTGCCATGGAAGTGCCGCTCATTGTTGTATAGTACGGCAGGTATGCTGTTTCAATCAGTTCAGCATCCTTATCAGGAGCCAGCGATGATGTAGGAGCGAGTGTACGGGTGGAAATGATATCGACACCTGGTGCTGTAACTGAAGGCTCATCTGTCCATGTCCACGTTTTACCATTCATTTCAAACGTTCCACCTGCTCCCTTTGTACCACGGGATGAAAAATCTGCCAGGGTACCAGCTTTCGTTCCAGCAGCAACAGAAATGACCCACGGTGCTTTCGCATACGGATTATGTGTATTCTCGGCAGGTCCTGAGTTTCCAGCAGCGAATAGCACTGTTATACCACGGTCATACGCCTTTTTACTGGCAATATTTACTGGATCGTCGGGACTAAACCCACCTGAGCTTCCCCAGGAGTTAGTGATTACACGGATATCGTACTCGGCTTGGTGAGTGATTGCATAGTCAAACCCACCAACCGCATCCAGGATAAATAAAGCAGCACCTGATCCATATCCAATTAGATCGGCCCCCGGCGCGACACCTTCATATTTACCACTGGACATCTCTCCTGTTCCTCCAACTGTTCCAGCAACATGTGTACCATGCCCAGAGTTAGTATCCGTGTTTGCAACATTTTCAGCATACGTAATTGGCAGTAATCCCGGTGCAAGACTACTTAGATTGGCACTTGCCATCACATTCTGCACAAGGTGGTCCCCGAATTCAATATCCTGATGTGTTCCATCTACTCCACTGTCATTGACGACGACTCCAATTCCCTCGCCACTCAACGGAAATCCTTCGTTCATTTTTTGCATCTGTTCATCTGTACGGACCTTATCGACACCTGTCAGGGATGTGGAATCCGCATTAAAGTATTCCAGCTTTCGATTAAGAAATACAGAGCGGACTGTATCTTCCTGTTTGAGTGTTTCTATCTGATCAGAAGTGGCGATTGCAGCTACCATTGGTAATGACTTAAGGGTTAGACCTTGATTAATCCCGATAGCTTTGAGGAGGTTTAAATTCTCTGCGGTGGGTTTCTCATCGCCATGGAAGGTTATTATAACTTGATGCTCCGTTACTCCCGAGTCTATTGCTTCTAGCAATTTCGGTCCAATAGTGACCCGCTCAGTAGCATCCGTTTTCGTGCCGCCACTAAACAGCAATGAAAGCAATAATCCGGTGATCGATAAAAATGTTATTAATTTCTTCACACACTTCTCCTCCTTATTAAATAGAATCTTCATCTAATTATATATTCAGAGAAGGTATGATTACTATTAGGCAAAGGTTATAAAGAAGGTGAAATGAGAACTATTTAAAATTGTACCAAAGTTGTAGTTTCAATTAGGTTTTTTTCGGGTAATTAGTTATCTTTACGAATATGAGATAAGGGAACAAGTTGGTTTTGGACTGCATGAATAATAACCTGTGATCTGCTTTTGACATTAAACTTTTTAAATATTTTACTAACATGGATTTTTACTGTCTTATCACTTATAAACAGCTTGCCTGCAATCTCCTTATTGCTGAGGCCCTCGAGTAGACACATAAGAACCTCTTTCTCACGTTCACTGAGTTCGTTTGAAGCCTCCTCAAGCTCATTATTCTGCTGATGAAATGTCAGCAGTTTTTTAGTCATGGAAGGATGAATCACTGATTCACCACCAGCTATTGTCCTTACTGCCTCAATAACTTGTTCTGACGGTGAATCCTTTAATAAATAACCATCAGCTCCCTCACGTATGGCAGCCATAAAATATTCATCATGACTGTACATTGTAAGAACACATATTTTCATATGTGGATACTCACTTTTTATAGACCGGGTCACTTCAATCCCGCTTTCCCCTGGCAAATTTATATCCATTAAAATAATATCCGGGTTTGTTTCCCTTGCCTTCACAAGAGCTCCCTCTCCCGAAACCGCCTCTCCCACTACTTCAATATCTTTTTCCAAATCAATAATATTTTTCAAACCGTCCCGCAGAACAGCATGATCATCTACCAGCATAACTTTTATCAATCTTTTTCCCTCCTTCCAGCCCCATACGAGGAATAATAACTGAAACTTCAGTACCAGATTTTCTGCTACTGTCAATCTGTAGTGACCCATTCACTTTTTCGACTGAATCATTCATATTTAAAATGCCGAAGTGCGAAGTGTTTTCTGCTTTAATCATTTCCTCATACAATGAAAAACCTATTCCGTAATCCTTTACGCGAAGGAGAATTTGTTGTGATTGATAGCTTAGCAGAACGTCTACTTTCTTCGTCTTACTATGTTTTATACTGTTTGCCATACTTTCCTGGAAAACATCAAACAGAATTTTTTCGGTCATTGAACTCAACTGGTCTTCGGTGCCTCTAACCTCAAAATTGATTTCCAGCCCAATATTTCTGTTAATTTCTCCTATTTTCCCTGAGATTGCGGGAATCAGACCAATTCGTTCTGTAGGATAAGGTTTTAAAGCATAAATGGATTCCCTGATTTCTTTCAAACTAGTACGCAGCTTCGTTATACTACCTGAAACTATGGACAATGTTTCAGCTGGTTTTTCTGCAAATTTACGTTCAGCCGTTTCCAGACTCATAATTGCCCCTGCAAGAGACTGGGCAACGCCATCATGAATTTCACGGGCAATCCGATTCCTTTCCTCCAAAACCACCCGCTTTTCCTGCTCTTTTATCAGGGTGCGGGTTTTCATGGCGATTGCCAGCTGGTTAGCAAAAGAGGTAATCGAATCTACATCGTCATCAGTAAAACTTTTTGTACGACTTCTGCCGATAACGAGAACCCCAAACATTTCACTCTTGTGAATTACTGGTGTGTAAATGAACGATTTTATACCGTCCTCAAAACTGTTGGAAGCAATCCCGGGATCCTGCTGGCGGTTATCATATACAGCCGGTTCCCGCATACCCTCAAGTAAAAAGAACTTTTCTTTATTAAGCGTTGAATTACTCACTACATTCCCCTGCTCAAATCGAGGGATCCAGGAATCCCCCTCCTTCATCCATAATATGGAAGCATCCACTGCAATAAAAGTTTGAAAACTTGGCTTCAGACTATCAAGCCAATCATCCGTAGGAACCATGGAATTCAACTCGGAAGTGATGGAAAACAATGCTTTCAGTCTACTCTCTTCTTTTCGAAGCCGGAAAATGACCCCACTTAACAGAGAAAGACCAACCAGCGGAGAAAAAAAGAAGAAAAATGAAAAGAAATCTATCTCCCGATTTTGGCTCCCTAACAAAAAGAGCATGAATCCATAACTCAACGAAATGAGCAGACTGGATAGTTCGGACAATGTTTTGTGTTTCCATGATCGGAACGAATATACCTGTGGGCGTAACCATAAAACCATATCAACAAGCAGATTATTGATCAGATGAAAGAATAGTAGAACGGTGCTGTATTCTAAGAAGTTTTCCATAATCGGTGAACTGGCTACAAATCCCAAACCAACTGTATCAGCCAGTTTAACGGCAAGGAAAAAGCTAAGAGTCAATTGAGCAGGATTAAAAAAGAGAATCCGAATAGGGCGTCTACTGAGTAGGTTGACAAGCAATACTACTCCCGCATATATCACTACTGTATAATCCAGGCCAGATACAAGGTAAAGGGTGAATAAAATTGGAAAGTTTATAGCCGTATTACCCTTCCAGACTGGGATCGGATAATATTCGCTAACCCCAAGAAATACGGTGAATAAAATGAGAATGATTGGACTGTGCGGTACCTGCAAATTGGACATCTGGCTGATTATAAGGCCTAATCCGAGAATGGATACTGTGGCCATAAAAAACTTTGCATGATATTCTCTTGTCTTAATACGTTTAGTATATGCCATTGGTCCCCCCAATTAATTAGAATTATTTACTTTTATTTTATAAGAAATGCTTTATAAATGCCAAATTTTTTAAAAATTTAAAAGACCCGAACTAGTCTAATGAAAACTTCACTGACCAATTCGGGTCTAAACCTATAAAAGGTTTACATATTTATTTTCGCAAAGGATCCGACAAATGCCAATTCGCTTAATTGGCTATTTGGATACTACGAAAGTATTATACCGTTTCCCGTATTCATAAAAAATGAATTCAAAAAAACCAGCTTCCAACTGGAAACTGGTTCTGATTATCAATTATTAGAGCCACAATTGCCGTACTTAGATAAAAAGTTTTAAACCACCACTTCGCAAAGTGGGTGTTTGCAGAAACCTTCCTGTCTTCCACACAATGGAGGCACGACATTAGAGTTTCAATGTAAAACTCCCTATTCATATGTTAGAGGTTAAAACTTAATTTAATACGAACATTGCAGCTTATAAATATATATTACAGCCTATCGATCAGGAAAGCAATAGTAAATTTATCCCAAATTGAAACCGTTTTCAAAGCAACTGTTCATACATCTCGGTCAGTTCTTTGACACGGACATCGTCCGCAGCATTCCGTGCATAGTCCAGCTCATTTTCTAAAATAGAATTCAGGTATGCAATCTCCTCTTCACTCAAATCTTTAGCAAACTGATTCTCATCAGTATATTTACCCATTTCTATCTTTCGGACTATTTGATTGCACATCTCCTGGTCACTGTAATTCGCCAGTGATTCCCGCAAATAGTTCAATGTATTATCGATGTTGACCACCCTCAGATTTTCGTGTTTTTCTTTTTGGCGCGCTGTTCAAGCTGTGACTTTGGCCGCTGGTCCGCGGTATCTTCATCCAGGCCCTGTGGGTTCACGCTAGTACCTGGCCGATGCTTGCTCTGATTTTCTTTTTTATTTCGCATTAAGCAACACCTCCAGTAAGTAGTTTTTCTGGAAATGGTATTTTTATTCGGAACAAACCTGGAGCCTGGAGACTTTTCAAGTTTCGCGATTTTATCATAAAATTTCGAATATTGCTGTGATTGTTTCGCGATTTAACTTTCAATCATTTTCTTCACAGTTAACAACGAAGACTGCACGGACTTTCTGACGATTTTTAAAAATTTCCCGGAATTTTCATGTTCCGTCTAACCAACAGAAATTAATGCAGACGGTTATTGCTCTCCCAACTCCTCATACTGATCACGTAAAGATCGTTTCAAAACCTTACCACTTGGATTTTTTGGCAGTTCTTCAGCGAAGTCAACGTATTTTGGAACTTTAAATTTGGACAGCCGCTCCCGGCAAAACTCTACAACATCTTCTTTTTGAAGGGTCGCACCTTCTTTCGGTACAATAATTGCGGTAACCGCTTCAATCCAGTATGCATCTGGGATGCTTATCACAGCCACTTCAGATACACCGTCCATCTGGTATATCGTTTCCTCGACTTCTCGGCTTGAGACATTCACCCCGCCAGTGTTAATCATATCTTTCTTTCGATCAACAATTGTAATGTACCCTTCTTCATCCATTACACCAAGATCACCGCTATGGAACCAGCCGCCACGGAACGCTTCCGCAGTCTTGTCGGGATCATGAAGGTAACCTTTCATTGTATGCGGTGTCCGGTGCACAATCTCTCCCATTTCACCTCGTGGTACTTCCTCATCATTTCCATCTACAATCTTTGTCTGTACATTTAACGTCGCAACACCCGCTGATCCAAGTTTTCGCAGCTGGTCTTCAGGCTGCAGAGCAGTTGCCAGTGGAGCAACCTCGGTCTGTCCGTAGAAGTTCCAAAACTTTGCATTCGGCAGTCGTTCGGCTAGTTCCTTCAGTATTTCCCGTGGCATGATGGCAGCACCATAATAGCATTTTTCGAGTGTGGAAAGATTACGCTTATCAAAATCCGGGTGACGCAACAGAGCAATCCATACTGTCGGTGGAGCAAATAATTGGGTCGCACCTTCTTCTTCGATTGTTTTTAAAATAATTTCCGGGCTCGCTGCACCGAGAATAATCCCACTTGACCCAACATAAATACTCGGACCAAGAAAAACGTGCAGCTGTGCACTGTGATAAAGCGGCAATGCATGAATCGCTACATCCTCTGCTGCCATCTTTCCATCAACAATACAGCTGACATACTCACTAATCAGACTCTTATGCGTCAGCATTACCCCTTTAGGGCGAGATTCTGTCCCACTTGTATACAACACATGTGCAAGGTCATCGTCACTGAGTTCAGCATCGACAAAATCAGTTGGCTTTCCATCTCGCGCAACCGAAAGTGGTGTCCACGAAGCTAGGTCTCCATCATATGTACCCAATGCATCCATCAGATATCGGAATTTGATTTCTAGTCTACCAACCGATTTGTCCAGGGTCGGCGCATATTCCTCTGAGGCGATAAACCCTCTTACCTCTGCATGTTCAAGAATGTACTGAATATCCTCCACGGACAGCATGTAGTTAATTGGAATCATAACCGCCCCAATTCTTGCCAAAGCAAAATTAACCACAACAAAGTCAAGGCTGTTTTTAGACATGACTGTAATCATATCGCCTTTTTTCATTCCATCTGCCAAGAATGCATGTGCCGTCTGGTTAACAAGGTTGTCCAGTTCCGCATAACTCAATCGCTGACCGTCATAATTAACCGCAAATTTTTCCGGCATCCGGTCCCTTGTACGGGCCAAAAGATCCCCAAGCGTGTTTCGCCTGGCCCTCTCCAACATTCTGTGAAGATCCTCCTGTATATTTGCTTCTGTGTTCATACACCCACTCCTCAAATTATTTTGATGACTTGTGTGCTGAATATTCTTTCTTTTAGTTTAATTCAGTAAAATATAATGTGCAAGTGTAAGAAGGAGTGTTTTTAACCGACAAAAATCGTTTAGAAAAACATAAAAGTCATTCTAAAAGCTTATTTTGCTTTTCTTTCAAGCCCTCGGATATCTAACCATAAAAACGCCTGGACCAAATGATCCAGACGCCTTTTATAGTTCAGTCTGTTAACGCTCTATTACAACCCGAGTATTACCGATCATATCATGGATTCCCTGCTTTTCCCTGCTGAAGGCAACAAATAAATACAACAGGCCAGTAAAGAAAAATACACGATGAAAAAACCTGCCGACAACCTCGCGGAAAAGAAGATCACTCCATCTAAGCTGTTGAAAATCCTCCCGGATAACACGCAGACCAAAAATCATTTTCCCCAATGTCTGTTCGAAAAATCGGGTCATCAGCAAAAAATAAACATAAAAAATTATCGCGCTGAAAATCCCTGCCAACGTCCAGAATCCAATATCAACAGCTGCTCCGTTGTCAATAAACTTTAACGGGCTAAGCAGGATGCCGTTTATGCTGAAGACAATAATTAAATCGGCAAGATATGCCCAAAACCGCATCCAGAAACCCGCATAACGGGGCTCTTCTCTAACTTCATGTATGTGCTCCACATTTTCACTCATAACGGCCCCCCCTTATTCCGAGTATAGATACATTGCTCGTGGGCCATTCGATTCCCGGAACAACTCTTTAATCCCAAGTAAATCTGTCTGTCCCTTGAACATACTTTGTACAGTTCCACCCAGAAATTCGTTGATTCCCAGCCCATTCTTGTATTCAACGACTTTCGGGTTATCCCAATTAAAGTCTTCTGCCATCATGGCAATTGTGTCGTCCATTGTTCCAAGTGCATCGACGAGCCCATTGTTTTTTGCCTGTTCACCGGTATAAACTCTGCCGTCCCCAAGTTCGCGGACTTTAGCTTCATTTATACCCCTGCCTTCGACAATCACCTGAACGAAGTCTGCATACAAATCCTTGATCATTGTCTGCAGAATCTCCCGTTCTTCTTCGGTCATCTCACGTGCTGGTGACATAATATCTTTATACTCACCGCTTTTTATCGTGTTGAACTTCACACCGACTTTATCAGCCAGTTCCGAATAATTCAGACTCTGCATAATTACACCGATTGAGCCTGTAAGTGTTGCCGGATGTGCGACAATTTTATCAGCAGGGGCTGAAATATAATACCCGCCCGATGCAGCCGTATTACCCATCGATACATATACCGGCTTATCATGTTCTTTCTTGATTTCCACTATTTTATCGTGGATTTCATCACTTTCCACAACACCCCCACCTGGAGTGTTAACCCGTATGACAATTCCATCAATCGTTTGGTCCTCGCCTGCAGTCTCAAGCATCTCAAGGAACCTTTCATGGTTATATCCGCCGGTGTTCAGGATTGATGCTGTGTTTGTGTTCTGGATGACTCCATCTAGCTCCAGAACAACAATCTTATTGCCTGAACCCTGTTCCATAACTGTTTCCTCAAACTTCTTGGATGTATTCGGTAATTGAAACATTGCCTGGAAGTCAGCTGTAACAATGCTTGTTATCGCCTGAAATCCAATTGATACTACAAATAAAACTGCTGCGATACTAAGTGCAATCCAACGCTTTTTGTTCAATCCTGGTCCTCCATTTCCTTCTGCTTAAATATGTATTCTTTACTGACAGATACGCTTGTACATTATTATCGGAGAAACTGGCTTTCACCAGTTTATAGGTAAAAGCCTTGGTTCATCCAGACACGAAAAACTATTCTTCCGGTTCCCCGTCAGCTCCCTAAATTTCATCCTGATCAGCAAGAGCTTCCTTTAAGTTACTTAAATCCTCTTTTGTCAGAGTGACACCTTTCCCCATCTTTTCTTTGTCGGGTGCCCAGTCTCTGATGTCATATTTAGGATCCCGGCCATTCCAGCTGATCAGATTCAGTTCCTTGGTCCATCCTTTTGGCGATTCACTAAGTACAGCCATTGTTTTAATAATTTCAAATTTCAGCTCCGCCACATTCCGTTCCTCCTAGTACACTTCGTAATTGTTTCCGGTTTGCTTACCATTTACACTCTTCACAAATGCACGGGCAACACGGCTTGCCGGGACAGGTTCAAATCCTGCAAAAAAATCACCAAGCCGATCCCATGATTCCTGCACGATATTCGGGCTCACACTGTTGATACGAATCCCCCGCGGCATTTCGATCGAGGCTGCTTTAACAAAAGCTTTCACCCCACCATTAGCCATTGCAGCAGACGCACCCATCGGTATCGGATCATCCATCATTACCCCGGTAGTCAGCGTAAAACTGCCGTTGTCATTAACATGTTCCATGCCAAGCAGTACCAGATTAATCTGTCCTTTTAGTTTACTTTGAATTCCTTTTTCGTTAACTTCAGGTGTCAGCTCGGAAACAGCAGAAAAATTGGCTTTTCCCGAAGCATTGATGACTGCATCCACTTTGCCGATTTCTGCATACATTTCCCGTATGCTGTCAGGCGACGTAATATCCACTGACACATCAGCACCATTACGCCCTGCCTGGATAATTTCATTGTCACCTTCTAGTGCACTGACAATCTCTTTACCTATCGTTCCAGACGCGCCTACAACAAGTATTTTCATTTGACATCAACTCCTTCACATTTTAAAAACCTTCTCCGCTTTATCTGAAATAAAGCTTCCTGCTCTGCCTGGTCCGCTTAACTTTTGGCGGCACATAACCACGGTCATATACCCTACCCTTTGACATACGACACTTCTTTAAAAATATATCCATATCACCTGTATCGTATGTCTCAAATGCTTTTAATAATATTTTAGCCGCCACCCGCGCATCCTCAAGTGCGTGGTGGTGCTCAAAGGGAATCCCATGATGATTTGCAACGGTATTAAGTTTATGGTTCATCAGGTCCGGCCATACCTGCTTTGAAATATTAACCGTGCAAAGGTACTCCATTTCTGGATAGGAAATGTTGAAATAATCCAATGTATTCCGAATCACACTCATATCAAAACTTGCATTATGTGCGACAACTATTTTACGGGATAAGTAGTCTTTAAGTTTCGGCCAGATTTCCGGGAATGTTGGTGCATCCTCCACGTCTTCTTCACGAATACCGTGAATCCGTGTATTAAATGAGCTAAAATGCATCATGGGATTTATCAGGCTGTAAAATTCATCTATAATACCTGTCTGGTCAGCAACAACAACACCGACTGCACAGGGACTGTGACGCTTTTCGTTGGCTGTTTCAAAATCTATCGAAACAAAATACATGCCAGACCTCCTTCATAGCTTTATAGGATAATTTTAACACACCTGCTGAAGGCACCTTACAAAAAAGTTTCAAAATTGTATTGACTTTCATAATACGTCCGTGTATTGTATTCATTAACCAAAAAATTGAATAACTTTCTTATCCAGAGAGGTGGAGGGACTGGCCCTGCGAAACCTCAGCAACAGATTTTTTAATACTGTGCTAATTCCAGAAGCTTAACATTAAGCTTGAAGATAAGAAGAGCGACAATTACGGAACCTACTGCCCTCTTCTTTTTTCAGAAGAGGGCTTTTTATTTTTTATCAGGCTTATTGTCAGAGCTTCCATCTTCGGAATTACACAAAAAACTAATAGAAAGAGGGAATTTTCATGTCAGTTACATTAACCAAAGCACCATTCAGAGCCGATCATGTGGGGAGCCTGCTGCGACCTGACCGGTTGCACAAAGCACGCAAACAATTTAAAGATGGAAGCATCAGTGCCGCAGCTCTTCGGGAAGTTGAAAATGAAGAAATAAAGCGTGTTGTCGACAAACAAATTGAACTAGGCCTTAGAGTAGTTAGTGATGGAGAATTTCGTCGTACATGGTTCCACCTTGATTTTCTCGAGCATTTGAATGGAATAGATGGTTATATTCCAGACCACGGCTATAAATTCATCGGCACGGAGACAGAAAAGTATGACGTACGGAATACCGGCAAAGTTTCCTTTAATCCCAATCATCCTCATATACAGGATTTTGTGGACCTGAACAAAATCGTCGACGGCCGCGCAATCGCCAAACAGACTATTCCAAGTCCAAACCAGCTGTTTAACTCCGGCATTCATAACAGCGATGTTTATCCGGATATTGAAGACTATGCGAATGATATCATCAAAGCTTATCAGGATGCCATCCAGGCATTTTATGATGCAGGTGTTCGTTACCTTCAGCTCGATGATGTTTATATTGCGGGACTGTCAGCGCCTGAAATTCCATTCAACGAAGGAAAATATTCACGCGAACAACTTATTGACTTGGCGCTTCGCGTCGTAAACGGTTCACTTGAAAACAAACCAGAAGACCTGATCGTTACTACCCATTTATGCCGTGGGAATTATCAGTCTACATGGGCTTTCGAGGGCAGCTATGCAATTATTGCACCAACATTGCTCGCAAATGAAAATGTCGACGGATTTTTCCTTGAATACGATGATGAGCGTTCCGGAAGTTTTAAGCCACTTAAACATATTCCAAATGACGGACCACAAGTCGTACTTGGATTGGTTACTTCCAAGAATGGTGAACTAGAAGATAAGGAAGCAATTAAAACCCGGATCAGGGAAGCATCTCAGTTTGTCCCGCTGGAGCAATTATGTTTAAGTCCGCAGTGTGGTTTTGCATCCACCCATCACGGAAACAAATTGACCGAGGAGGAACAGTGGAATAAATTGAAATTCGTAGTTGACCTGGCAAATGAAGTCTGGGAGAAATAAGGATTAATAAAAGCCTGCAGCGAGGAGTTCTCACTGCAGGCTATTTTCAAACCATTTATTTACTATGCTGGCAGTTCTTCGCCGGGCTTTTTTCAGTATATTTAAAGAGGTACACTAAGAGACTGACAGAAAACAGTAACTCTACCATCATGGTAAGCAAACTAGGCGTAAGCTGCATATTTTCTCCCAACATTAATATTGGCTCATTCGAATTAAAATTGAATAAAAGATGACCAAAACAATACATGCCTGTAATCCAGACAATAGTAGTTAACATATTTTTCATCGGTCTTCTCCCTCACTTTCGTTACGTTGATTTAATCCTACATCATATTAACAAATTTCCACAGGAATTGGGAGCCTTTTATTGTATTTTTTTATAAAAATTTTTGCGGGAAATTTTACACCTAATCAGATTTAGTTAAACCATTGGTGTGACGGGCTATATCGTCCACTGATAATTCACCTGAAAGGATAGTATATGCCCTGTTTCCAAATCCACATGCACTATTTTACTTTAGGACATTTCGTCTGCCGATAACACCTTCGTTTTCGTTTTTTTCTGATTAGAACAAGACTTAGTCTGCCCAGTCAGCAGCGTCCAGTGACCAATACAGCATATCTCCATCAAAACAAGTTCGTTGCATTCCTGTTTTCTCAAGGACTCGAATAGAAGCAAAGTTATCATTCAAGCATTCTGCTGTAATCTGTTTCACCGCCCCCGTTTCAAAAGCCCAGTAGATTATTCCTGCAACCGCCTCAGTGGCATAACCTTTGCCCTGATGCATTGGTGAAACACCATAACCGATTTCTACATTCCCCTTTAGATCAGGACTTCCTTTAAAGCCGATGTCTCCAACAACTTCTCTTGTTTCCTTAAGAATAATAAACCATACGCCCCATCCTTCCTCAAGAGGATCCTCATTCAGTTTTTCGAGATACTTTTCAATATGAGGTCCCATCGTATATGACTCGGAATAATGAATGAACCTTTCCTGGTCACATGCTAATAACTCCAACTTATTCGTGAAAAATTCCATCGTAACTTCCTCATTTCATCTCTCAATCTCCAGTACTTCCAGATTATATTACCATAACAGTCACTAATATTTTTCGAAAAAAACCCGGGAACAGAATCCCCGAGTTGTTTAAGCATATTCTATTTTTAATTGTCCACACCGGGACGAGAATTTTTTACAAAGAAAGCAAGAATAAATCCAATCAGTGATATCACTCCAGCAACGATAAACGAAACATTTACGCCGTGTATCTCACCACTAATTCCTTCTCCAGGAATAATATTGTTGGACATGACCGTGACAAGCAGTGCTGTCCCCACAGCCCCTGCAATCTGGCGCATCGTGTTATTCATGGCTGTGCCATGCGGAATTACATCTGGTGGCAGTTGATTAAGTCCTGCTGTAGTAACAGGCATCATAACCATTGCTACCCCAAGCATCCGAACTGCATTAACGACTGTCAGATAAACAAAGGTTGTTTCGGTTGTCAGGTTAGTGAACATAAACGTTGTCACCGTCAAGATAAATAGACCGATGATTGCCAGCCAGCGGGCTCCGAACCTGTCGAATAATCGACCAGTCACTGGGTTCATCAGCCCCATCACAACTGCACCCGGAAGAAGCATAAGTCCTGATTCAAATGCCGTGAAGCCGAGCATGTTCTGCATTAATAACGGCAAAACAACCGCCCCACCAATCATCGCCATAAACACAATCATTCCAAGAATCGTTGTCAGCGTAAATATCGAGTATTTATATATTCGGAACTCAAGTATCGGTTGTTCCAATTTCAACTGTCTTAAAATAAACCATGTAAGTGCAATCGACCCGACAATCATGGAAATGACAACCTGATTACTCGTCCAGCCGCTGCCTCCCGCGGTACTAAATCCGTACAGAAGTCCACCAAACCCAAGAGTTGAGAGCACAATTGAAAGTATATCCACCCTTGGAAACGTCTGCTTCGTAACATTTTTAAGAAGGAAATAGGCTACAATTATATCAATTAGTACGATTGGCAAGATGACGTAGAACAAACTTCTCCAATGAAAGTGGTCAACCAGATAGCCTGACAGAGTCGGTCCGATGGCCGGAGCAAAAGCAATTACTAGACCGAACATCCCCATTGCCGTGCCCCGTTTTTCAATAGGAAAAATAAGAAACAGGATTGTCTGCATTAACGGCATGATGATACCTGCCCCACCAGCTTGCGCAATCCTTCCGATCATGAGAACGGCAAAGTTGGGTGCCACCGCACAAATAGCGGTTCCAAGTGCGAATATTCCCATCGCTGAGAGAAACAGCCCACGGGTAGTAAAACGCTGAATTAAAAAAGCGGTAATAGGAATCATGATCCCATTAACCAGCATAAAGACAGATTGCAGCCACTGAACTGTATTAGCATCCAGTTTCAGATCTTGCATAATATGTGGCAGTGCTGTCGCTAGAAGTGTTTGATTCAGAATGGCGGCAAATGCGCCTGAGATTAAAACCAGCATTAACGGCACTTTATTAATTGCAGGTAGTTGCTGTGCCTCTCTATTTTTTTCATCCATTTTATATTGCCTTCTTTCTATTTGTTGCTTTAAAGCTAGTTTATTCCCGAATAAGCCTGCAAACAGACACCTATTACGAACATATGCAAAAGAGAATCATACCATAATTTCTTTCTACTAAACAGTTATTTGACTCAAAAAAACACCTGAAAGTTATTGAGAAATATTCAGTCACTTTTCATTGATATCACAAATTTTTTCCGTATAATGATGTAAAAAGGGGGACCGGACACTATGTGCCTGATCAATTTTCAAATAAATGATCATCCAAACTATAAACTGATTGTTGCAGCTAATCGGGACGAATTCTATCAACGTCCTACAGCACCCGCTCATTACTGGAAGGACAATCCATACATATTGGCGGGACGGGATCTCGTACAAAACGGCACATGGCTCGGTATTACGAAAGATGGTCAATTTGCCGCCCTGACCAACTATCGGAATCCTGGTGAAGATACTGCAGATAAATTGTCACGCGGCTCAATCGTCCGTGATTTTTTATCCGAAGATGGTCCACCACTCCAGTTTCTGGAGTCTCTCCAGGAGAAAAAGAATAACTATGCAGGCTTTAACGTGATAGTCGGATCAGCTGATGCCCTGTATCATTACAGCAATGCAAACGATACGATCACTAATGTCCCTGCTGGTACACACGGGCTAAGTAATCATCTACTGAACACTCCCTGGCCAAAAGTTGTAAAGGGAAAACAGCAACTCCAAACTTATTTGGAAAAAAATAAGCAACTCAATCCAGATGAATTGTTCCGCATTATTTCAGACGCCGAGGAAGCTGAAGATAACATGCTTCCTGATACCGGTGTCGGGAAAGAACTTGAACGAAAACTTTCACCCTTGTTCATTAATATGGCCGATTACGGTACCCGCTCATCCACGGTTTTAACCATAGATAAGAATAACCAAGTTCATTTCGTGGAACGGTCATACGAGAACAGCCAGTTAACGCAGGAGAAGCAATTTGAATTTTGCATAAAAGACAGATAAACAGAGGGGAGAAATGCAGTATGTTTACCGACCAGCCTATTTTACGAATTCCCGGACCAACCCCTATCCCGCCAAGTGTTCGACAAGCGATGAGTCAACCAATGATTGGCCACCGTACGCAAGAAACCACTGAACTGCTTACACAGGTTCGCCCAAAGTTAAAGCCTGTTTTCGGTACGGACCAGGAAGTTGTCATTCTTACAGGCAGCGGTACAGCAGGCCTTGAGGCGGCAGTTGTCAATACAGTGAAACCCGGAGAAGATGTACTTGTAATTGTTACAGGCGCGTTTGGTGATCGCTTTGCAAAAATCTGTGATGCCTATCAAATCAATACCCAACGCTTTGATGTTAAATGGGGAGAAGCCGTCAACCCTGAGGATATTGCAGCGTATCTTAAGAAAAACACATCAATTAAAGCTGTTTTTGCCACCCACTGTGAAACGTCAACAGGAATCCTTAATCCCATTAAGGAGCTTGCAAAAGTAGTCCATGATAATTCAGATGCTCTATTTATCGTTGACGGTGTTTCCTCCATTGGTGGGGTTGAAACAAAAATGGATGAATGGAATATCGACCTGCTTGTGACGGGCTCACAGAAGGCTTTAATGCTGCCACCAGGACTAACATTTCTTGCTGCAAGTGACCGCGCATGGAAAGTTATGGAGAACAACGGAAATTCTCGCTTCTATCTGAATTTGCAAAAATACCGGGATAGCCAGCAGAAAAATGCTGTGCCATACACCCCGGCATTAACGTTGATGTTTGGCCTGGAGGAAGCACTAAAGCTCATTGAAGAGGAAGACCTTCAACACATTTTTAACAGGCATCATCTGCTTCGGGATATGACACGAGCTGCTTTCAAGGCGCATGATATTCCGCTGTTAACGGTAGATGAATTTGCATCGCCAACTGTAACCGCAATCCGTCCAACCGACTTTAACCCGGAGGAGCTACGTAAAACAATAAAAAGCGAGTTCAACTTGGACGTTGCCGGCGGCCAAAAGCAATTAAAAGAGAAAATATTCCGGATTGGCCATATGGGTTATTGCACCCCTGCGGACATCTTGGAAACAGTCAGTATGGTTGAAATAGGATTACGAAAAATCGGCAAAGAAATCGAGTTGGGTGCAGGTGTTCGAGCCGCACAGGAAATTTATCTAAAGTAGAGGTGTTGAAATGACATTTAATATATTAATTGCAGACCCACTCAGCGAAGATGGAATACAGCCGCTTCAAGACTCTGAAAATATGAATCTAGTTATTGACACGACATCCTCACCAGAGGAGCTAAAACATAAAATAGGTGAATTTGACGCCTTGCTTGTGCGGAGCCAGACAAAAGTAACCAGAGAATTAATCCAGGAAGCCAGAAACCTTAAGATAATTGGAAGGGCCGGTGTCGGGGTTGACAATATCGACCTGGATGCTGCTACCGAACATGGAGTTATCGTAGTTAATGCGCCAAATGGAAACACCAATTCAGCTGCCGAGCATACGATGGCAATGATTATGGCGTTATCCCGTAAAATTCCCCAGGCATTTCTTGCGTTAAAGAATAATCAATGGGACCGCAAAAAATACGTCGGAGTGGAATTGAAAGATAAAACACTTGGTATTGTTGGACTTGGCCGCATCGGTGCAGAAGTTGCATCCCGGGCTAAAGGCCAGCGAATGAATGTGATGGCATATGATCCGTTTCTGACGGAAGAAAAAGCGGAAGAGATGGGAATACGGTATGGAACCCTGGAAGAAGTTTTAGCTGCAGCAGACTTTATCACCGTACATACGCCACTGATGAAAGAGACCAGACATTTAATTGATTCGGAAGCCTTCAGCCTGATGAAGCCTGGTGTGCAGATCATCAATTGCGCCCGTGGTGGTATCATCGATGAGGATGCACTTTATGAAGCAATCCTTTCCAAGAAAGTGGCAGGTGCTGCAATGGATGTTTTTGAGAAGGAGCCGTTCCTGGATCACAAACTGTTGACATTGCCCGAAGTAATCGCGACTCCGCATCTGGGAGCAAGCACAGTGGAGGCACAGGAGAATGTGGCAATTGACGTCTCAAAAGATGTCATCCGTTTTCTGACAGGTGAGCTTGTCCAAAACCCTGTAAACCTTCCATCAGTCGCTAAAGAAATAATGAACAAAATTGAACCCTACTTCAATCTTTCAGAAAAACTTGGATTGTTCCTTATTCATTCAGTCACAGACCCGGTTGAAGAAGTGAACATTCATTATGCTGGTGATTTGTCTGAAGTTGAAGTGGCTCCACTGACACGCAATACAGTAAAAGGAATTTTAAAACGTCACCTTGGTGAGCATGTCAACGACGTCAATGCGCTTTATTTTGCCGAACGGAAAGGTATAACAATCCATGAGAACAAAACTTCCAAAACTAGAGGGTTCACCAATCTATTAACAGTAGAAATAAAGACAAAATCTGAAACGAAAAGTGTTGCTGGAACTCTGCTGAATGGTCTTGGACCACGTATTGTAAAAGTGGACCATTATAGCGTGGATGTTACCCCCGAAGGCCATATGATTGTCATTCATCATCAGGATCAGCCGGGTGTTATCGGAAGGATGGGCAGCATCCTTGCTGAGCACCAGATTAATATCGCTACCATGCAGGTAGACCGTTCCGATGTCGGCGGGGAAGCTATCATGATGCTGAAAGTCGACCGGCATATGGACGAAGAGCAGTTAAACCAACTCAAGGAGCTTAACGAAATTCACGACGTAACCGCGATTGATCTATAATAAAAGAAGGTTCAGCATCCAAAGAAACCCTGTAAATGGAGCACTAAAAAGAGGCACAATTCGCCCGCCGAATTGTGCCTCTTTTTAGTGGTAAAAAACTGGGATTCTCATTCCACTTTCTTTCCGTCTGGGCTAAGCTGAACTACGACATTCTTTCTATTAAAAGCGGTAATTCATCGAGTGATTTAATAGTGTATGTTGGCTCAATAACCCCAGATTCTTCCCCTCTCCGGTTCACCCACGCAGAAGGAATTCCTGCCCGTTCAGCACCCAGTATATCTGTCTTCAGGTTGTCCCCGACCATTAAAGCTTCCTCTTTATGGACCTTCATACGGCTGAGTGCATGCGTGAAAATCGCCGGATCAGGCTTTCCTTTACCAAATGCACCAGAGATTATAATATGCTCGAAGTAAGGACGAAGCTCCGGTGTCATATCCAATTTGGTCTCCTGAAGATCAGGTGATCCGTTTGTCAGCAGCGCGAGCCTAAACTCCCTTTCTAATGTTTCAAGTGCCCTAAATGTGTCGGAAAAAACAAAGGCTTTTTCCCTGCGTGCCCTCCGGAAAGTCTCTGCCAGATCCCGGCCTAGTGCTTGATTATCAATTCCTGTATCACGCAGCCCGCGTGTCCACGCTTCCATCCGGTATGTAGGGGCAATGTTTGCTAGTTCCCGGAACTCCTCTCCCTCATCATTAAAATCACCCCATAACGCTTCAAAAGGATTTATCCCGATCATTTGCGTAAACTCATATATTTCATAGGACGCATATAAATCCCGCGCATTTTGCCGTACATTTTTTTCCAGCACCTCTGGATGTAAACCAAACCGATCGGCTGCAACAGAACATGCTGCCGCGAAAGCTTCATCCACGCTTTTTTTATCCCATAATAAGGTGTCATCCAAATCAAACAGTATTGCTTTCACACCTTTCCCCTCCCAATTCTCCCGTAATAATTGATGCCTTATTTTAACACATACGGAATAACTTCTTAGAGTATAAGCGATAAAAAGCCATAAGACCGAGAACGAACTCGGTTTTATGACTTTTCCTATCAAGACTTATTCGTATTCTTTTTCAATATTTCTGGTGCTACGTGTAGTATCAATCGGGCGGACCTGCTTTTCAATCTGCTCACGTTTTGGTTCAAGCATTGGTGGAAGTGCCAATTCCTCACCAAGCGTTTCGTATGGCTCATCGTCCATAAATCCAGGTCCATCAGTGGCAAATTCGAATAATATCTGTGGCGCAACATTGGAATACAGTGATTCAAAATAAAAACGATTCACATAGCCGGAGTTCGGCAGGCGGAACTGATTCAACCAATCGATCCACTCTTCCAGAACAGAGCGGTCATTTACTCGGAATGCTGTGTGGTGAACGGTACCGTATCCTTGCCGCGCCTGCGGAAGAACGGCATTGTATTCGACAACAACCTGTGCACCGTTACCGCCTTCCCCAACTTCAAACAGATGGAAATCAGCCTCCTGATCGATTTCCTTAAACTGAAGAACTTTTTCCATCATCTCTTTAAAATAATCGAAATTGGCAATCCGGACAAAAATTGGTCCAAGGCCGGTAATCGCAAATTCATTGGGAATTGGTCCCTTCTGCCATGGTGTTCCAGCCGGTACCCCTTCATTGTTTTCATCGGAAATTAACTGATAGTTTTGGTCATCAAAATCAACGAATGACAGTGTTTTTTTACCAAATTGCTCTTTGATACCGCTATGTTTTACTTCAAGCCGATTAAACCGTTTAACCCAATAATCAAGCGCAGCATCACTTGGAACCCGAAATGATGTTTTGAAAATTTCATTGGTTCCATGCACGCCTTTTGGAATTCCAGGGAAATCAAAGAATGTCATATCGGTTCCCGGGCTTCCAGTATCATCGGCGAAAAATAAGTGATATGTCTGTATGTCGTCCTGGTTGACCGTCTTTTTGACAAGTCGCATTCCCAGTGTATATGTGAAAAATTCATAGTTTTTCTCGGCGCTGCTTGTTATCGCTGTAACGTGGTGTATCCCTTTTAACCCATTCATGTAAATTCCTCCAATAAAAATATCCTTAATTCAAGATAAATCTATTTATTGTATTTGTCAATGAATCGGTCCTGGTTGTCCGTCTTCCCCATTGTTTCCAGTTACGGGATGTATGCCTAAACGCACACCGAGTATGTAAAACACACCAACAAGGAGCCTTCACCGATGAAGGCAGTACATCAGGGAGGACAATTTGCTCCTTGTCGTATCCTTGTCAGGGTCCGGCAATGCGACTGGCAGAAAGTAGTGCATTTGTATAGGAATGATGTCTAGGAGATATCAAAGTTATACTCAGCTATTTTTAGCTATCTCTTTTTAGCCCCATTTTAGCCGGGGCATTAACGAACGAATGCCCGGATTCTTGCTTACATTCAGGACATTGTCCGGGCATATTCCTGTGTTTTTATCATTTCAATTAGATAAGCAAGCTGTTTTCTTACACGCAGGAGAATCTCCTCATCGATGATCGGGTGTTCCTTATACTTGTCTATTTGACTGTCTAGTAAGTAAATCCCCTTTAAATTCTGCCCCTTAAGTGTTGCGAGGAGGGGTTTAAGTGCATATTCAAGTGCAAGCAGGTGGGATGGACTCCCGCCTGTCATAAGCGGAAGAACAGGTGTATTCTGAAGAACGTCCTGCGGAAGCAAATCTATTAATGCTTTTAATACCCCCGAATAGGCAGCCTTGTATACAGGCGATCCTACAATAACGCCATCTGCATCCTGAATATGTTCGGCTATTCGCTTTATTACCGGACTGTCAAATTTTCCTAAAAACAAATCATCCTGGGGGACGTCCCGAACAGAAAAATGTGTGACAAAAAAATGCTCCTCTTGAAGTACCCTCCCTAGATATTTAAGTACACAATCCGACCGTGAAATTTCTGACGGACTCCCTGACAAAATTACGATTTTAACCATTTGGTTGCCCCTCTCTAAGCTATATCCTATCGAAAAAGGCCCCTTCCTGAGATAAGAAGAGGCCTTAAATAATAATGAACTTATTAATCACACTCTTCTTATCTCTTGAACACACAATGTATGCTCACAGGAATTAGCACAGTACCAGATGGTCTGTTGCCAGGTTTCGTAGGGCCAGTCCCTCCACCTTTCTTGATAAGAAATAGCTATTAAATTGTATTATTCCATACAATACTCGCTTATTTATGTAGTGTCAAGTATAAAATTAAAGTATCCCTATTTAAAAAGTCTGTTATGACTAGTGGAAGAGGCACGCCTATTTATAAAAAAATTTACGCATTTTCCTCTTGCAATATTTATATGGATGTATTAAGGTAAGTTATTCCGCTTCTCGGTTAGTCTTGAGCATGTTGATGACCTGATTGCAGACATCGACCAGGCTTTGCAGGCTGCATATCAGCGGGTAGGGGCCACTGGTCGGGCAGGCTAATGTCGACGTCTGCAGCTCCAGGCAGCTCCTGTTTTTCCACGTTCGTAACTTACCTGTGTTTGTGCTATAATACGAAATGTAAAAAAATCAATAACAAGTCTGCAATTATGCAGGAGAGGTTCTAGCTACACCCTCTATAAAAAACTAAGGATAGAACTTTACCTTGCCTTAGGTATGGTTCTTTTGTTTTTGGGTGGGTATGGATTCTCTTTTTCACGATGAAAGGGGAATTTTTTATGGAAAAAAATAATAAAGCAGTCGTAGTTTTCAGTGGCGGCCAGGATAGTACCACGTGTTTATTCTGGGCATTAGAAAAATATGACAAAGTGGAAGCTGTCACATTTGATTATAACCAGCGTCATCATGAAGAGATTGAAGTAGCAAAAGAGATCGCATATGACCTGAATGTAAAACATCATGTACTCGACATGTCTTTACTCAGTCAGCTGGCACCGAATGCATTAACACGTGAGGATATCGAAGTTAAAGATGGTGAAGAAGGAGAATTACCTTCCACATTTGTACCCGGACGAAACCTTCTCTTCCTCTCTTTCGCTACGATACTTGCCAAACAGATTAGCGCCAAACATATCATTACAGGGGTCTGTGAAACGGACTTTAGTGGCTACCCGGATTGCCGGGACATGTTTGTAAAATCACTTAACGTTTCGCTCAATCTCTCAATGGATGACCAGTTTGTGATTCACACCCCATTAATGTGGCTTGATAAGGCAGAAACATGGGAGCTTGCCGATCAGCTCAGGGCCTTCGACTACGTACGTAAAAACACCTTGACTTGTTATAACGGAATTCGTGGTGAAGGTTGTGGCGAATGTCCAGCGTGTAACCTGCGACAAAAAGGTCTGCATACATACCTTCAAAAGCGTGGGGAGGTGAATTCCTGATGTACGGGTTTACGATTGTGGAGAATTTGCAGAAAATGAATGACGACATTAACTACCACGAGTTAAAGTATCATCAAAAGCGCGTAATGGTAAGTAAGGAATTTACATTTGATGCAGCTCATCACCTTCATTGTTATGAAGGAAAATGCAAAAACTTACACGGCCATACGTACAAAGTTATCTTCGGAATTAGTGGACATGTAAACGATATAGGAATCGTAATGGATTTTGGAAATATTAAACAGATCTGGAAAGAACAAATTGAAGTTCATCTTGACCATCGTTATTTGAATGAGACACTTCCAAACATGAATACGACGGCAGAGAACATGGTCGTCTGGATATATGAGAAAATGGAGGAAGCTCTCCAGAATGATCCGAATGATTGTCGGGTAGAATTCATAAAACTATACGAAACACCAACAAGTTATGCCGAGGCCAGACGGGAGTGGGTGAGCAATGAATAAATTCCCTGTACTCGAAATCTTTGGTCCGACCATACAAGGTGAAGGTATGGTCGTTGGCCGAAAAACCATGTTTGTCAGAACTGCGGGTTGTGACTACAGTTGCTCCTGGTGTGACTCTAAATTCACCTGGGATGGGAGTGCCAAACAGGAGATTGTAAGAATGACTGCTGATGAAATATTAGCAAAGCTTACCGAAACTGGTGGAGATAAATTTGACCACGTTACCATTTCAGGCGGGAACCCTGCGCTTTTAAAGAATCTGAACGAACTCATTGACGTCTTACACGATTCAGGTAATGAAGTGGCACTTGAAACGCAGGGCAGCCGCTGGCAGGATTGGTTTATTTCCATAGATGATTTAACCATTTCCCCTAAGCCTCCAAGCTCAGGAATGATCACTAATTGGAAAAGTCTTGATCACATCATTGGAACCTTAAGGGAAAGTAACCGCCTAAAAAATACAAGTTTAAAAGTTGTCATTTTTAATGATGAAGATATAAAGTATGCCGAAAAAGTCCATGAACGTTATCCCGACATTTCCTTCTTTCTGCAAGTCGGAAACGATGATCTCGAAGAAAATAAGGCTACTAATCTTGCCAACCATCTGTTGGAGAAGTATGAATGGCTTATTGATAAAGTGGTAGCTTCCACCAAACTAAATCACGTTAGGGTTCTACCCCAAGTCCATGCGCTTGTGTGGGGTAACAAACGAGGGGTATAGTGACCTGTCCCAATCTCTCTTGGTGATAAAAAAACACATCGTCCTGCCTGGTAAAAGGAGGACGATGTGTTTTTTCTTTTAGGAAGGAATCAATACACGATCCAATTCCTTACTGATTTCTTTTGATCGTTTTGCAGCATGACTGACTGCCTGTGAAATAGCTACGCCACCATTATACTTTCGCAATGCTTCAAGTCCAGCTGCCGTTGTGCCGTTAGGAGAAGTTACTTTTTCCCTAAGATCAGCTGGTGATTCTTCTTTTTCAATAATCATTTTCGCTGCACCGTACAATGTCTGTGCTGCAATATTCCGTGCGGTTTCTGCATCCATACCGTTCGACTTTCCGATGTTTTCCATTTGTTCCATCAGATAGTAGAAATAAGCGGGTCCGCTTCCGGCCATACCGGTGAAGACATCCATTTGATCTTCTTCAATGACATATACTTCACCCATGCACTGCAGCAGCTGCTTTGCAATTTTTGCATTGCCATGTTTGGTATTCTCGCCAATTGACATTGCAGTTGCTGACTCCTGAATCATGCTTGACGTATTCGGCATGACGCGGATAACTTCCTGCCCATTAGTTAAACGCTCTTCCATATAACCAGTTGTAATTCCAGCTAATACTGAAACGACAACCTGATCAACTCGAACTTTATCCTTAATCATTTCAAGTGTCTCTTCTGCTCCTTTTGGCTTCATAGCCAGGATAAAGAAGTCTATTTCTGCGTACGGTAGTTCATTCATAGGCATTGTACGTACACCGTATTTATTCTCAATTTTATTTAACCGCTCTGTGTTCGATTTGTTTGTAACGATAATCTGATCCGCTGGTACACTTCCTGTTGAAACTGTTCCTGAAATCATCGCCTCGGCCATTGAACCTGCACCGAGAAAAGCAATCGTTTTATTTTTTAACATTTAATCGCTCCCAGATGTTTTTAATAATCAATATTATGTATGGTAACATCTGTGTATGAAGTTTCAAGGGTTTTTTTGCAATTCATGCGTATATGCTCCAATTAGTTTGATAAAACGGTTACATTCGAAAATAAGTCCGCAAAAACCTTATTAAACCACATATTATGAGAGTATATCAGCGATTATGGAGAAAAGGTTTTTTCCATTTTTTGAATAAATGCTAATATACATGTGTAATTTCTCAAATAAAGCCAGTGCATGATATGATATAAGCACCGACAAAACAAAGGTTCGTGATTTCAATGCCAACACTTACATATGGTACTACTGTAATTGACTATCTATTATACGAACAAAAGCGCAAAGATCTTAAAATCTCCGTCTCACTGGTTAACGGAATAGAAGTTTTTGCCCCCGCAAGTCTGGAAGAAGACAAACTTAAGAATTTACTTTCCAAAAAAGCTCCATGGATACTTGGCAAACTAAATGAACTTAACCAGGTGGAAGCTTCCATCATGCCTAAAGAATTCGTAAGCGGTGAAAAACTCCCCTACCTAGGACGTAATTATCGCTTAAAGGTCCACCGTGAGGCAGTAGAAAATGCCACGTTATCATTTTATCAGGGGAAGTTCATTGCCACCGTTCCGAAAAAGTGGTCACAGGAAGAAGTTCAGGATACGTTGGAGAAGCACCTCATCCATTGGTATCGAGAGCGAGGCGCCCAAAAACTGCAGGAACGAGCTACTGCTTACGAAAAACTGATGGGAGTTAAGGCCAATTCTATAAGCTTACGAACACAGCATAAACGTTGGGGGACGTGCACACCAGATGGGGATATTTATATAAATTGGCGGTTGATTATGGCTCCAGTAAAAGTACTTGACTATGTCATTGTGCATGAACTGGCACATTTGCGAATACAAGACCACTCTCCAGAGTTTTGGAAAATAGTAAAATCAATATTGCCAAATTATGAAACCAGCAAAGAATGGCTCCGAGTAAACGGCATGGGACTTCATTGTATTGGGTAAAGAAAAGGGTATATTTCCCGCGAAGGAATCATACTCTTTTGTCTTTTTGCTTACCTAGCGAAAACCCTTCAAACAACCTTCCGCCATGCGGTTCTAGAATGCTATCGGTAAGGACAATAACCCCATCCTTAACACCGGTTTTGTAGAAATTATCAAATACCTTTACAAAGGAATCAGCAAAATCCGCATCATGTTGTTTTAAAGCACGGATTACCCATTTAGAAGCGCCAATCCATTTGCGGTTCGTGCGTAACACAAATTCACTTAAGAGTTCGGCAAGTGTGTTTGCAATGAATAGTTCTTCAGCCCTGTCGGTGCTCCCTTGGAAATCCTCCAGGGTATCTGTTATGAAATAACGCTTCGTTCTAATCGTACTCGCAGACCATGGTTCCGGACCTTTATTCAGTAAATCTTTAGCTTCCCTTTTAATGGGATTGATAACCTGTTCACCTTTTAATATAATCCCTTCTGCTACCATTCTTGGAAGTGAAGGTCGTGCCCGCTCACAATCACTTTGAAAAAAAATCTTTATATGACGTTAAGTTATGTACAAACACTTCAATAGGCCAGGCAGAGTCAATAAGTGACTCCCTGTACGAAGCACTAATATTTTTATTGAAAATAACGATATCCAAATCTGACGTTTCGGTTGCCTCTCCCCTTACCACACTACCTGCTAGCACCGCCCCATCACAATCCGGAAAGTATGTACCAATGAAGTGCTGTGCTGCTGTGAGAGGGGTTAATTTCTCTTTGTATTCCATAATTTTTCTCCTTTTTAATCAAAACCTTAATAAATAAGGAACAAACGTTCTGATTATGATATAATAAAGGTACAGTAGACAGGCTTCACGTGAGGGGGATGGCACATTTCGCTTTCTGGGGATAATTATTCCCGGAAAGGAGGTGATGCCATTGGATATAAAAGATGTATTAACACTGATGATTTCTTTCGGTATGTTAATTGCATTGATGATGTCCGAAAAAAGCAACAAAAAATAACCCCTCATATAGTCTAGCCGGACAGTGAGGGATTATTCTCTTACTGTGCCTTCCCCTCTTGATGGGGTTGGTCTATTGAACCGTTCCATGTTCCAGCATGGAGCGGTTTTTATATTGTATGATTCTTTATAACTATTATACCACAGGTTTTGGTGTTGTACACTTATTACTCAAGTCAGCTGACAATCAAGTTAGTACGCAATATGTTTATAATGCACCTCAGCTAGGTCCATCAATTGTACGGCAAGTGCCTCTATTTGAGCACCGGGACAATTATATTTCCGCAACTTCTTCTTGATTTGCCTGCGCATTTCCCGTTTGACGTCATCCTTTACAGTCCAATCAATGACGGCATGCTCTCTGATGATCCCTGTGATAATATGCGTAAGGTCTTTTACATCATCCTGTTCAAATCCTTCCAAATCTTTTTCAAGCATCTGATAGAAAGGGTATTCTTTTGGTTCAAAACCGTGTTGGGCACTTTCTTCTGCGTTGTTTCGCATGACCCCCATTACATCCCGATATTCTTCCAGCAATTCTTCAATGGTAAGCTGGCGTGTCTTACGCTGCTCGATTAGTTCCTCCAGCCGTTCTTTCAGCGAGGTATACAGTACTGGATTTTCTTCCAGCTTAACCCGGATTTCATGCTTGATCGCATGCTCCATCTCGGCTGCTTTTGATTCTGGGGATTTTATCTCGTCTAATTTCTGATCAAATCGATTCGATAAAATATCAATCGGCTCGACCAGAATATGAGGAGTTGTCGCATATACATGCTCCTCGACCAGTTCCCTTACTTTTTCACCACAATCAGATATATCCATTCCATGTTCCACATGATATCTCGATTTAGCCAATTTACGAATCTTCCCAAGCCACTTCAAATCATCCACATATGGCTTGGCTTTTGGATTTGGTAACACCATGTCCATGCTCTCGGAAAACTTCTGGAATGCTGTATCAAATTCATTACGGATGTCTTCAGGTGCAAGTACCATTAAGCATGCTTCAAGATTATCTTTATTTTTATAGTCAAAAAACCGCATTGCCTTGCGGTGCCGCGTTTGCAAACGCGGGATTTCCACATCGACTTCCCGCAATGCACCTTTTATATCTTCCTCATGGAAAACACCCAGCGCTTCCTCCAAGAAACGTGATACCCCATAATAATCTACAATTAACCCGTATGTCTTCTTATCATATGTACGGTTCGTCCGGGCAATTGCCTGAAGCAGATTGTGTTCCTTCAGCGGCTTATCCAAATACATAACCTGTTCAATTGGTGCATCAAAACCAGTTAACAGCTTATCGCAAACAATAATAAAACTTAACGAATCCTCACTCATTGGCTTTTTAAACCGTTGAATGACTTGCTTTTCTTCCTGTTTGGTTAAGTGATGTTCTTTCATCTCTTCTTCATCATTATGCCCACCGGAGATAATTACCTTGGATTCATAATCGGTGAGTTCATCCAGCATTTGTTAATAGCGGTAGTTGTTACGTGGATCAATATACGCTGGTTCGAGCAATCTCACCTCTGCATAGTAGCGCAATGTCTCTTTGCTTAAGCCGGTCATCGCAGCAAAATCACTTATCTTATGCATTCTTTTCCTCCCACCTCTATCTTAAACTGCGGGGCACACTACAGGGGCAACAGATATACTAAAATTATATAAAAAAAAAGGACTCCCTAGTTAGGAAGTCCCTTTTCTGATAAGAAATACTTATCTTTGAACGTTAGCAGCCTGTGGGCCACGGTTACCTTCAACGATTTCGAAAGTTACTGTTTCGTTTTCTTCTAGAGTTTTGAAACCTTCGCCTTGAATAGCAGAGAAATGAACGAATACATCGTCCTGACCTTCTACTTCAATAAAACCGAAACCTTTTTCTGCGTTAAACCATTTAACATTACCTTGTAACATAATTGTTACCTCCTGCGTGGATCAGATCCACAATGTATTACTATTAATGCTCTGCATATTCATTCCAGACGAAAGTCACTTACAAGTTACTTTTCTCTTTCATTCCTAATCGAACAAGAATAATTAATTTTAATTATAACGGCTTATCTGCCTTTCGTCAAGTGAAGTTTAAAATTCTTTACAGTTAACTTTTCTTAAATGTATATAAAGCAAATTTCCGGAAAAAATATAATCGCAAACTTAAGGAGGTTTTACATATGAACAAGGAACGCGCAAAAGAGATTTTCAATTCTCCTGAAACCATTGATGTTACCCATGAGGACAGACCCGTTTATATTGAGGAAGTTATCGAGAGAAGCGAAACGGCAAAGGTTCACCCGCTGGACCAGCCGAATATCATTCAAGAAGTACCCCTCTACGAATTGAAGGAACAGCAGCACTAACGCTTTACACCGGCTTAACCTTAACTTAAATTATAAGCCGAAAGACTAAAAGCATGTCAGCCACATACGGCGACATGCTTTTGATTTTATCAAACAATTATTTTCTTCTTTTTCTTGATCTCACAAACAGTACAGCTCCGACAACCAACAATACCGCCAGTATGGCGTACATAATTTTGGAGTAGGTATCCATGTAGTTTACGATTTCATGCCATGAGGAACCTACAGACGCTCCTAGGTAAACCAGTACAATATTCCATATCAGTGTTCCTAGAGTGGTTAAAACGAGGAACAGGATAAAACTCATATTGGACATACCTGCAGGAACAGAAATTAGACTTCTGATCAACGGTACAAACCGGCAAAAGAATACCGTCCAGGGTCCATATTTATCGAACCATGCATCTGCACGGTGGATGTCCTTTTTAGTAACCCTGAGAATATGCCCCCAGCGCTCAACGATCTTCTCCAGCCTTTCTACATCAAGCAAAAGACCAATTCCATACAGAACAACCGCACCTAGAACCGAACCAACTGTTGAAGCAATAACTACTCCCACGATTCCAAGTCCTGATTGGGTGGTCATGAACCCACCGAACGTTAAGATAATTTCTGAGGGAATCGGCGGAAAAATGTTTTCAAGTGCAATCAGAAGTGCTATACCAATGTAACCATAATCGTTAATAATATCCGTCAACCAGTTTTCCATAATATCTCCCTTAACCTATGTTTTGAATTTTATTATTTACTTGTCATATATTATCATAATTTTCGTTTCTGCCCTATATGTATCCACTATAATATTGAGACTCACTCAGGCACCTATTATGGATTTCCCCGTTACAATCCTCTTAAAACAGAAAAAAGATGACTGCACACCTTGTGCACAATCACCTCTTTTCCTACCTATTAACGGTCATAGTTTTTATATTTTTGCGGGACTTTATCCCGTCGCACATTATTAACCCATGCCCGGTCCTCATTCATCATCTTTATAGCAGCATAAATTGTTAGGAACTGAATAACTATTATCGGTATACCCATCAGACCGGAAAGTACCTCCAACGGTGCTAGTCCACCGATACGCATCAGGATCAGCGCAATCACTGTGATTACTGCCGCAACAATAATTCGCAGCAGTCGAGATGGTTCTGCTTTACTCATATTTTCCGTACCTGTGTAGGATGCAATCGTATAAGTGGTTGAATCCAACGTTGTGGTAAGGAAGATGAGCGCCACAATGATAAACACCGTGATTATCAGCCCGGAAAATGGCAGTGTCTGAAAGATTTGCGGTATTGCAGCCATTGGATCATTATTTTTAATAAACTCAGGCGTATTGAACTGACCGGTGATGAATCTATGAACGCCGAGACCTCCTAATACCCCGGTTGCCGCCCAGGAAATCATCGTCGGTGCCAGCAGATAGGTCAGCAGCATCTCTTTAATTGTCCGCCCCTTGGAAATCTTAGCTGCGAATACACTATGCAGCATTGCCCATGTTGCACTGTATGCAAACCAGAAAACAGTATAGGTTTCAATATGTGTGCTTCCTTGCAAATCAAGCGAGTTCGTATACAGCGACATATTTACATAGTTGGAAAACAGGAATCCGACACTGTCAGTGAAATAATTTAAAATGAATATTCCTGGCCCTACCACAATTACGAAAATCGCAAACCCTGCAGCCATATACATGTTAAACGTACTTAACTTCTTAATACCTTTCTCAATACCCAGATAAGCACTTATTGAGAACAGGAATACCCAAATGATTGTAACAATCAGTGTGAGCATAAAGGATGGCTGTAGGTTGAACAATTCTACCAAGTTAGACGTAACAATCGGTGCACCAAGGCCCAGTGTAACTGCAGCCCCCGCAAGAATACTTACAAGAAAGACAACATCGAGTAACTTACCGCCAAAACCATCGGTGAACTTGTCACCAAATATTACCCGACAAGCCTCTGAAATCCGCATAAACGGTCTTTTACGGACGTGGAGAATATAACCCATTGCCGGTGCAGTCATTACAAAAATGGCGAAAACTTGGAAGCTCCAAAGGAACATACTGTAAGAATTTCCCCAAAGTAGCGCATCAGTAGACCCAGGTTCGACACCAAATGGAGGATCATTTGCAACGTGTGCCCATTGCAGCATTCCTGTACGCATAATGGTAGATCCGAGGCCCATCGCAATCAGAATTGATGAGTATTCAAATAACGTAAAACGTGGCTTTTCAGTGGGATCACCAAGTACCACATTCCCGTACTTCGAGAAAGATAAGTATAACGCTGCAACTACGAGAATTATCCCGTACCAGATATAACCCCATGTAAACCAGTTAACAATCGTGTTGAAAATGCTGTTCAGCAGACTCAGAGATTCGTCTTCATACAGCGAAAATGGAATAATTATAGCGATAACAATAAGGATAGCCGGGGCAAAAATACGGTAATCAATTAATTTCCGTCCACCTATCCCATTATTTTTGTCCATATAGAATACCTCCAATATTTCTGCGTTTAAACGAACCACTCCTAAAGAAGAGCAAAAGTTTAATCAATTAGGACATCCGTCTGCTTTCTTAATACCACAAAGTTATAATTATAAACTTGAGTAAAACAGACAATTTTATACAGTGGTGTTAATCTTATAAGCAAATCCCCGGCACCTCGGGATAGTCAGAAATCAAGCTTTTCGATAAAAAAATTGACCATCCCCTGTGGGGGATGGTCATTTCCTCGGTTTAAATAACACCACTTTCTATTATGGAGAAAGATTCTCTATCACAATTAATCTCTGCCATTACACCATAAGGGAAAACACATTTCGGCTCAGTGTGTCCGAAATTCAAATTATAAAGAATCGGCAGACTTTCAAGTTTATATTCATACATCACCTGTCTAATCGATTCCTTATATTCTTCGTAGTACTGTTCGTCTTTTGGTTTTCCGACAACGATTCCTTTCGCTTTGTGAAGGATTCCCTGTGCAGCATAATTGCGGAGCCAATAGGTTAACAGGGCTGGTTCCGGCTTCTCTTCAGATGTTTCAAAAAATAGTATAGAGTCTTTCCAATGCTTATTTTCAGGCCAAATATCTGTACTTTTAGCAAATTCTAGTACTTCGATACATCCACCCATCAGTCTGCCTCGTACTACTCCGTTGCCCTGAAGGATTTCATACCCCAAATTCTCATGCATGGGCCGCTGTTTATCTTTATTTTCTTCGGTCCACTCTAGGCGTTCACTGGTCCATTTTTTGGCCGGTGGTATTTCTCCGATTGCGCTGTTGGAAAATAGAGAACGCTTGACCATCTCAACTGTATACGGATCCATTTTTACATTTTCAGCAAAATCGGTCATGATAGCTGGGCCGTAAAATGAGGTTACACCTGCTTTTAAGCAAAAAAGGTGTGGTATCGTAACGTCCGAAAATCCCATGAAGATTTTAGGATTAGACCTAATAACACCAAAATCGATATACGGAAGCAGACGGATACTATCGTCCCCTCCTATGTTAGCGATAATCCCTTTTATACTCTTATCCTGAAATGCATTCATCAGGTCTTCCGCCCGTGCTTTAGGATTTTCATATACAAAGTCAGTACCTTTTAGGCTGTTCGGCATTGGTACAACTTCCAATTCAAAAACTTTCTTTAGACGCTGTATTGCCTGTTCATACCTCCACTTGAGTTCAGGGTCCCCCGCCCCTCCCCATGATGGACTTATGGTAGCGACTTTATCACCCGGCTGTAATTTTTCTGGCTTTATTAACATCGAAATACCCCACCCTTTCCTACTATATATATTTCTATTTTATCGGATCAACTCAATGGATATTGAACCATTGAAAAAAAATTAAACACCTTTATCCTTTATCCCATTAAAATATTGAAGTATTTGGAAATTTGTTATACTATAAAAAAATAAAACTTCCAGGAATAGAGATGGTAAAAAAATGGTGGACAGTCTATTACAGGAAACTTACTCCCCGTTATTAGAGAAAGTAATACCGGCTATTGTATCCGATCACCTTAATGAAATGAAAACCAGTATTGAATTCAGTGCATTCATTAATCATTCCGAGAATTATGCCCATGAACTTTCTGATACATTACTTAATCATTGTAAAGCTTTTTTTTATGAAGCTGAGAAGTACCAGGATTTTATAAAAAAAACAGATACCGAAGCATTTGATTTAGGTATGCAATTCGCCGAAAATAATCTTCTAACCGTGGAGTTGATTCTAAAAATGTCCCACAGTACCCGAATGTGTTCTATTCGCCATGTCCTGACTGTACTTAACGGGAAGAAATTAACAACTTCAAATGCAATTATTTTCGAACGTCTCTATGAGCTGGCTAATACCCGACAAAACGCATTCTTTCAGGGATATATCCACGAACAAAATGAAAAGCTGCGGGTTCAGAGTTATACTGATCCACTTACCGGATTGTTTAACCGGCGTTATTTTTATAAAACTATTCCCGGAGAGATAACACGTGCTCACCGAACAAATTGCCCACTGACATTAATGCTTATCGATCTTAACAATCTGAAGGATATAAATGATGAATTCGGTCATATTGAAGGTGATAAGCTGCTCGAACACTTTGCAAAGTCAGTTTCTAAAATCAGAGCTGATTTTGACAGTGTATTCAGGTTCGGTGGTGATGAATTTGTCGTTCTGGCACCTAATTGCAACAAAGAGAATGCGGAAGAAATCGGAGAACGGCTTAATTCCGAACTTAATAATTATAATCGGAAAGTATCGTTGTCGTATGGGGTTGTTGAACTGCCGCTGAACCAACGGCCTGAAGAGATTAACATAGACAATTACATCCGGATAGCCGATACAAGAATGTACAAATATAAGGCCCGTTATAAAGGAAGCAGCCGATACCTGTGCATTGAAAACTAATTCATTCAGGTCTTTTTCATAAATCTGTTGCTCTCGTGAGCAGTTGATTTAAACTACGACGTAGCAGCAATGTAGATTTCCACTTCAGGCAGTCGCTTTCACCGCTCCGGGTGTAAGTACGACAACTGCTCATACTTTCGCAGTGTCTCCTTTGCCGCCGGGCTACGCTTCAACTTCCTCGGAAGAAGAACACTTCCTGCGGGATTTTCAGCTGTTGCTTCGACGAACAGGACGTTCTAGTACCGGCGTTGGTCAAAGGACGTGACCGGTTTTAGCCGGTGACCCGCAGGAGTCGACTCCCCCTACGCTTCAATCATCTGCTATATCAGCGGAGGAAATACACGAAGACTCCAGCGGGAAAGCGAAGATGATGAGACCCCACAGTGAGCGTTCTTGGCGAGCGAGGAGGCTCAGCACGAGCCCGCGGAAAGCGTAGTGTATTTCTGTAGCGGCATATTAAGTCGCAGTTTATAGTGTTTGTATCCAAACACTGCACCCTTATATAAAACAGCTTATTTAAAGTAGATAAACTTTGCGGTAATTTCTTCTCCGATTTCCAGAATGCCGAACGAGTAACACGGCAAACGCCGCTTATCAGTTGGAGAGCCAGGGTTAAACAGCAGGATCTTTTTAAAGTAACGCATCATTGGAATATGGGAATGCCCGAAAATAAGAACATCGATCTTTTCCCCATCAAACGCTTCGATTGCCCTTTTTTCAGTTGTCTTTTTTTCCCCGTGGCCGTGTACAATTCCGATTCTGCACCCTGCCACCTCTACAATCTCTCGCTCCGGAAACTTCTTTCTTATTTCTTCATCATCCACATTTCCATATACACCTCTTACTTCCGCATACTCTGCAAGTTCATAGTAGACCTCCATGGAATTCCAGTCACCTGCATGGATGATTAAATCTGAATCATCCAGTTCTTTTTTTAGTCTAAACGGCAGGGGTTTCTTCCCATCGGATGTATGCGTGTCAGCTGTAACCACAATCTTCATGGCTTCTTACTCCCTTCATCTAAACCACCCACTGAATATACCCCTGTACCATTACATAGAAAACTACTGCATATTTCAGGTTGAACTTTATCCCATTTTTATATCCGCTCAGTCCATTCGTTCCACTTAAAACAATAACCGGCATAATCAGCGGTGATAGTAAAATTGATATGGCACTCCCCGATGTAATGGCGAGAACAACCAGTTCAGGGGGATAAGGAAGCGAGATGCTGTCCAAGATTCCGGTTACCAGTACCATTACTGTAAGTGGGCCAAGACCCATAAAACCAAGAAATATAACGATAAGTGGCAAAAAGTACAATATATTAACAAACGGGATAACTTCCTGAATATGATAAATTCCGTTTATTACGCTCTCCCCAAACCCGGTTTGATTTAAACCGTATATCATAACACCTGCCGATATCAAAACACTGAACTGGTAACCTTGGTTTATCAGGCCTTCCAGGTAATACTGCTTCGTTTCAGTTACAAGCTTCCCTGGTCTTTTTTTAACAAAATAGTAAACAGAGGTCCAGCCCATTATTATTAGTGGAATCAACACCATCAACTGGATACCAGTTAGTGCATAAAACAGAAAAATAGAGCCGAACAGCGAAATGAACAAAATGGCAAATTCAACCGAACTGTGGACCTGATGCTTATGGTCAGAGGAAACACGGACAACTTCATCAATTTCTGATTTAATTTCAGCCGTAAAATCCATGCCGTACCGTTTTTCAGTAAATGATGCGAATATTACCGCCAGAATAATGGCGATAACTGTCACCACAAACCCCTGCAGAATCGTATGCCATAATGAGGCATCCAGCGCCTCCACGGCGAATGTGAAACTAGGACTGCTGATAACCCATAGTGTTGACAGAGCAAAAGCACGAAGAAGTGCTGTACTTTTAAAGTTTTCCCAAGCCTCTCCTCGCTGATGTTTCAGGATATCGTCTGCGAACTGGTACATGAGCGGGATAGACCCGAACAAGAGAAAATAAGAAATGACATGGGTAAATGAAATCATGCCAAAGTAAAACTTGCGCGAAGTATCAAGCAGTCGATGTGCAAGTCCAATAATTTCTTCGATATACGGTTCTTCATGAAGTACCCGTCCGATAATCGGAACCATAATCAATAGTCCGATAATGCTGCTCATCTGCCGGAGTCCGTCTGAAAGCCCCGGTAATAACGGAGCTCCACTTAGCAATAGGGTTGTGATCCCGGTTGAAAAGAGAAACAGAGGCAGTTTGAAACGCTTAATGCCCAGACGGATTGCTGAGAGGACAAGCAAAACCATTCCGCTCAGCGCCTGCACGTATGCCAGAGGTTCACTTGGATAAAAGTATGTAAAGAAATGCAGCAAGGCATATATGAAAATAGCCAGCCTAAGTATTCGTGTCAGCTTCATATTAATAACTCCCATAAGTCCCCATTAGAAATCTGGCGTTAACCTTATACAGACAGAAACGAATTACTTCCCTGCCCGCTAAAAAATAGTATACCAAAAATGGCATACTATTTCGGGAGCGGAAAGGAATTTTCTACAGGTTGTTGTATTCCTGTGAGAGTTCTTTTTCTGCAATTATTTCATTTGCCGACTCGAGTCTGTTATGCTCATCCACCGATTCGCCCTGGAAACGCTCATCTTTCTCAAGTGGTTTATTTGCCCGAAGGCCGGTTCGTACACTGATCTCCTCGTTATTTTCGGCATTATTTCGTCCTACGTATTTCTCCTTTTTAGTTCGCATTAGTTTTATCACCTCATTCTATAGCGTGTGCATGGCTGCATAATTCATTCCCCTTTGCACCCCTAACTGCAACCGTTTAACACACAAAAATTTGGGTATCGTAAAGAGCAAATAATATAGCATAGGGAGGGTACTCATTGTCGACAGTTCAAATCATCTTGCTATTGTTAATTGGCTATATCATTTTTACAATTGATAAAAAACAAGCTAACTTTCCGGTCCCGACGGTATTGGTAATATTGGGACTGGCGTTGTCCTTTATTCCATATTTTTCAACGATCGAATTAACAAAAGAAATGATCTATCACATTTTCCTGCCGCCTTTGTTATTTATATCCGCATATCAGTTTCCACCTGATCAGTTTAAAAAGAATGCAGGAATAATTGGTGTATTGGCAACGATTGGAATCATGCTCACTGTGGCGATTTTGGGCACATCGATTTTCGCACTTAGTAATCTGTTTATCCCCCTATCATTTCTTGGCGCATTAATTATCGCCTCAATCCTGACGCCAACCGATCCTGTGTCAGTTGTATCAGTGTTAAAGAAGTCATCTGGGGATGAAAGTATTGCCGATGTGGTCGAAGGCGAGTCCTTGATAAACGACGGGACAAGTATCGTTATTTTCACTGTACTTGCAGGTATGCTTGCGCACGGTAAAACTTTTTCAGCCTGGTCATTCATCGGTGATTTTCTTTTTGTATCAATTGGCGGAACACTGATTGGGGTGTTATTCGGTTGGTTAATGAGTAAGGCTGTCCACTTTACCCATCACCGGGAATATCAGGTGATGTTAAGTATTGTGTTAACGTACGGCGTGTTCAACCTTGCAGAGCATCTGGGAGTTTCAGGAGTGCTTGCTACTGTCTTTGCAGGCATCATGTTATCGTTTGAGTATGGAAAAACTATTAAGGAGAGTCATTTTAAAGATTCACTGAACGGGTTCTGGAGTGTTGTCGAACTGTCTATTCTGGCACTTATATTTCTTTTGATCGGAATCTATGCAGCAGATTACCTATCGCTCGATAACCTGCTATTTGCATTAGTTATTTTCATCACATCTTTACTCGTCCGTTTCCTTATTATCGCAGGAACCACACAAATCTTCCCGAAATGGCGAAAAAGGATCAGCTGGAAAGAATCAATTCTCGTTACATGGTCCGGACTAAAAGGGACAATGTCTGTATTCCTCATTCTAAGTTTGGAGCTGAAGAGCTTTGAAAACAGCGACATTATTCTTACACTGTCGTTCATGGCTGTACTGATTTCCCTAATTGTACAGAGTCTTGGTGTATATCCGCTTTCCAAGAAAATTTCCGACTAATACAGCGCCTCCACCAACCTGTTGGAGGCGCTGTTTCATTTTTGGGGTGAACCCGGTGGGACATAATATGGTGGTACATTAATCCAGCCCCGGTGCCGCATCAGTGTTTTCAGCGTACTTCCAAATGTTACCCATTCGGTAAAAAAGCCAATCCATATTCCTCCGATGTCCTGACGGAGAGAATCCGCCTGGGCCTTGGCACATATCTGCAAGCAGGTTGCCAGTTTTAGGGCAACTCCATTAGCGAGCTCGCTATCGGTAAGCTTAACGCCAAGTGGAACCTCTTGCGGCTGTGATTCGGGTTTTGGAGAGGGACCATTGGGCAGTGGTATTCCTTCCTGTTTCATAAATTCTTTCAGCCGCCTGCTTTGTCCTTCACATAAACGAACTACATCTGTTAGCATTTCATTCATTTCATCGTCTGTGGTTGTATTTAGGCCAACTTCTTCATAACGAAGAAACTCTTCCAGCATAAGAATGTAAGTCCAGCAATCACCTGCTTCTATAATATTTAACGGTGAAGTTGGTTCATCTGTATTATCAATTGTAGTTTTAAGTATGTTCCAGACCGCTTCAAATGGATTAGAAATCTTCCACACCTCCTTTTTCCCTAGTGTGTTCTATTTATGTAAATAAATGTAAGATAAATGAAATTTAATCTTTTGGTTAAGATAACCTTTGAGGTAAAAAAGTACGGAGGTGCAAGTTCCTTGGAAGAAAATTTTCGTGAATACCGGACCGGTCAGGGTGTACCGGAGAAAGGGCAGTACATCTGTCAGTCAGGAAAGAGGGCAATCCTTAACAAAGATGAAGATTTCCCGGCTTGCCCTGTGACCGGGGATGAAACAACTTGGAAGCGTCATGATCATGAATAGGCGAATAAAGCCTTTGTACTAATGGTACAAAGGCTTTATTTTATCCAAATCTTTTAGAAACAGGTCTATCTCTTCCTGATTCAGACGGACCAGAAGCTGATCATATAAAGAAAGTACCTGCCCATCCTCTTCATCCTTATGCTGATCAAGATATTCAGCAAGGGCATTTAGCTGGCTCTCTTTTATAGTGGATTCGGTAGTAAAATGTTTAATCTGCTTTAAAGTGAACTCATTTGTCTGCTGATCAAATTCACCGGTAATGATATTCCCGTCTAATCTCATGGTAAGTCCTCCTGTTTTTTACTGTAGTTTCCCCAAAAGATTACGATTAAACAGCTAACTTAAAAGGAGGCACCATTTTTCGAAAAGATGTCTCCTTTTTTTATTGGAGAGCGATTATAAAGGTAGTAGGATTGTTTGATCATGGTAGGCTGGATATTAATTCAGCGCCCAAGAGATTTTTCCAGCGCTAAATCGGAGAATTCGGCTTTTTTCAGCGATCCAACGGTTTAAATCAGCGTTCACCATGGTTTATCAGCGCTCGTGGAACTTTTTTCAGCGAAACGGCCCTTCGCCCATCCAAAAATCCACAGGAACCAAATCCCGTGGTAGAGACAAATTTTCTTATCTTTTAAAAAAAGCCTGCTCGCGGCAGACCTTTTTTGTAATTTAGCGTTGATACATTTTCTCTTTTTTCTCTTCGCTTGTTTCTTCTTTTTTATCTTCTTTCTTCTCTAAAACTTCTTCTTCCCGAATTTGTTCATATTCTTTGAGCTCTTCTGCAGCTTCATCAACGGATTTATCAACATGACCAGCACCTTCTATTTCAGGTGCATTTTCCTTCTTATTTCGGCCGGATAAGAACCATCCACCGATAGCGAGTGTAAGAAGAACACCCCAGAAAGTAAGCTTCCACCCGGTACTGTGCGTGAAGTGCTCATCAAGAATTCCTACCTGGCCTAGTGTGTGTACTCCTAATTTCACCCCGACCCAGAACACAATTGAATATGCGGTAGTTTCGAGTCCCGGACGCTCGTTCAGGAGTTTCACAAATATTCCGGCTGCATAACGGATTAGGATTAACCCGGCAATTGCTGCAAGAATAACAACAATAAACTGTCCACCATCAAGTCCGCCAACCTCAGGAAGCCCTGTTGGTGGCAATGCAACGGCAATTGCTACCGCAGCAAGAATCGAGTCAACCGCAAACGCCACATCGGCAAGCCCAATTTGCAGAACTGTCGCTTTAAACCCACGTTGCTTAGTCTTGGGTGCGTGTTCAGTATCTCCTTTGGAAGAATACCTTTTAACAATATGCTTAACACCCAGATACATTAGGTATAATGCACCAATTGCCTGGATCTGCCATACATTAACGAGAAATGAAACCGTAAATAATGCGGCAAACCTGAAGATAAACGCACCCCATATTCCGTATGAGAGTGCTTTTTTCTGCTGTTCTGCCGGAAGGTGTTTTGCCATAACGGCTAATACAAGCGCGTTATCCGCAGAAAGCAGACCCTCTAGACCAATTAATATTAGTAATGCCCAACCATATTCCAATAATAGTGCTGTGTCCAAACCATATCTCTCCCTCTGTCGTTATAACACGGTTAGCACCAGCCTTCTTGGCAATAACCATAGTTACATTCATGCTTACAGACTGTCCTGTCTGCCATAAAAAAATGAAGGCATGCACATACGCCTCCATGGTAAACTACTTATAAAAATAAATAAGCAAGACCTTTACCATGGCGGCAAAGGTCTTGCTAACAACACGTTAAGGTTGCCAGAGAAGCCGAGCATATTAACCAGATTACTGCACAACCGAAATTGAACAATTTTCCTGCAATACGCTGTAATGACGACTTCCCTGTAAAAGCTACTCCCCTTTGAATTCCTTCTAAGCATACAGAAAATAAGAATATTAGTCAAGCGGCATTCAACTATATAAAACTTCTGTTATTCCTCATACCCATCAATAACCAGGTCCAGTTTTCCTGTTTCCGGACTGATTACGAGTCCATGAACGGGAACATCACTTGGTAATAATGGATGGTTCCTTATAACCGAGGTACTACTCATAACGCTGTCCTCCACATTATCAAAACCCTGAAGAAATTTCCCGAAATCTACACCGGAGTATTCCAGTGTATTCAGCGTTTCCTGACTGACACCTCGTTCCTTCATCTGGTCCAACATAGTATCCGCATCTAACTTAGTCATTCCGCAATCACGATGACCAATTACGCATACTTCATCGGCCTTTAATGCATAAACTGCCACCAGGATGCTTTTCATTATACTCCCAAACGGATGGGCAACAATGGCACCTGCATTTTTAACGATCTTCACGTCACCATTACGAAGGTTCATCGACTTCGGAAGCAATTCAACTAATCGTGTGTCCATGCACGAAAGAATGACAAGCTTCTTATTCGGAAATTTGCTACGTTCGTACTTCTCATATTCCTTGTTTTTCACAAACTGTTCATTGAAAGATAAAATTTCATCCAGTAATCTCATCGAAATTCACCTCTTATATTTACTTAACTCTACTATATTTTTTTTTGAGATCATTTACAACTATGTCGACTTTTGTAACGTTTTGACTTGTTTTGCAAAAACTATTGAAACTTCATAAGAATGTTGTCATAATAGCATTCGTGCGCGTCAGGACTAATGGCCCAGCACAGTTTAATCAGGAAAGGAATTATGAAAATGAATAGGCAAAATTATACAATCCAAAATGATGATTTGCTGATAGCAATAACCATTAAGAAAAAAGAGATGATTGAGTTAGGAATGAAATATGGCCTTACTGACCGACGAACAGTAGCCTGTAGTCAGCAGTTGGACAATCTATTGAATACAGCATGCGAAATTTGTGAACCAACTGATGGAATACTAAATTCCTCGCCTGTTTTGAAAAAAGTTATGTAATAAAATGTTTTTATTATTTTTTTGCCCGCAGTAAAGAGAGATCTAGTTCCTGAACGGATTTTCTGCCGGCGAGCGCCATGGTTAAATCCATGTCAGCAATCATGTTACGCAATACTTCCTTGACTCCTTTAGTGCCGGCTACAGCCAACCCATACATACATGATCTGCCAATCAGAACAGCACATGCTTCAAGAGAGATCGCCTTCAGAATATCCGAACCTCGACGAATTCCACTGTCCATCAGTACGGATTTCACCGTCAATAACTTCAGCAACATGCGGCAGGACCTCAAGGGCTCCAATCTCACCATCAACCTGACGTCCTCCATGATTGGAAACAATAATCCCATCTACTTTGTATTTTAAAGCCAGCCGGGCATCATCAGGATTTAAAATTCCCTTTAATATGACATTACTAACTTTCCCTTATGTATGGTAATGTTGTTATTATATTGTAAATAATCTGTATTTTCAAATGATAACTATATCGAAATGTGAAAACTCTCTACAGGAAGCACTTTCCAATATACTAAAAAGCATTGGCAGATACCAATGCTTCTCCAGATTAATAGAGTATTAAGTTACCTGCTCAATTCAGGAATTCTACGATTTAGCATAGTCCCCTTTAATAACTTTACCGGGATTGAGGATTCCGTCAGGGTCAAGTGCTTCTTTGATTCGCTGCATAACTCCAAGCGCGTCTCCATGTTCTTTTTCCTGGTACTTCTGTTTACCAATACCTACTCCGTGTTCGCCGGTACAGGTGCCGCCTCGCTCCAGTGCATAACCAACAATCCGCTCATTGACCTTGTTGGCGCGTTCGATATCTTGTGGATTATTAACATCGATCATTAACAGAATATGATAATTGCCATCACCGACATGGCCGACAATTCCACCTTCAAGTCCTGATTCTTCCACTGCCTCGCGCGCATCCTTGATGGCTCCAGCCAGTTCGGAAATCGGAACACATACATCTGTAACCATCTGCTTTTTCCCAGGATGCCCATGAATATAAGCATAGGCTGCATTATGGCGTGATTCCCATAGACGGTTACGTGCAGCTGTATCTGTCTCAAACTCTACTTTTTGACAATCTAAATCATCAACGATTTCCTTCATGAACTCTACATCCTGCTGAAGTCCGGCTTCATTTCCGTGAAACTCCAGGAATAATGTGGGAACTTCATTATAGTTCGTGTCGCTGAATAAGTTTATTTGTTTGATAGATTGTTCATCTACCAATTCCACGCGGGCAATTGGAATTCCAGCCTGCAGAATTGCAATAACAGCGTTAACGGCGTCATCCACGTTGGCGAATTCAGCACGACCAGCCATAATGTGTTCTGGAATACCGATTACCTTCAATGTAAGTTCGGTGAAACACCCAAGTGTTCCTTCCGACCCAACAAAAAGTCCATTTAGATGATAGCCAGATGAAGACTTAGCAGCCATATTTCCGGTATGAATTACGGAACCATCAGCTAACACAACTTCGAGGTCACGGACCTGGTCGCGCATAATCCCATAGCGTACAGCAGTGGTTCCACTCGCATTGGTTGCTGCCATCCCGCCCAAAGTTGCATCGGCACCCGGATCAACTGTGAAAAACAAGCCATATTTTTTAAGCTCTTTATCAAGCTGGGATCGTGTGACCCCCGGTTGAACTTTCACGAGAAAATCATTCTCACGTACTTCCAGAACCTTGTTCATCAGTGAAAAATCAATTACGATTCCACCATCATACGGAATAACATTTCCTTCCAGGCTGGAACCGAATCCAAATGGTACTACCACAGTATTATATTGTTTTGCCAGTTTCATAATTTCGCTGACTTCACGGGTGTTTTCTGGATATACTACAATATCTGGGATATGTGGAGTATGATAGGATTCGTCCTTGCTGTGCTGTTCGAGAATAGTCTCGTTCTCAGATACGCGGTCACCACCAAGTAATTGCTGCAAATCTTCCAATAACGTCATAAAAAAACTCCTTTAGGTAAAATTTATTTTGCCTGTGAAACCTGAATCAGATTACCGCATGTATCATCAAATATCGCATAGGTGACCGGCCCTACGTCGGTTGGTTCAACAGTGAATGAAACTCCGCGTTCCTTCAGCCGTGTATATTCCTCTTTGATATCGTCAACCACAAAGGAGATAGCTGGAGTACCCTGTTCATAAATTTCCTTCTGATATTTTTCTGCTGCGGGATTTTCGTTTGGTTCAAGGAGCAGTTCAACCCCTTCCGGCTCTTCAGGTGAGACAACCGTTACCCACTTGAAGTCTCCGGCTGGCATATCGGTCTTTTTTACAAAGCCAAGAACTTCTGTGTAGAAATTAAGCGCTTTATCCTGGTTGTCTACAAACACACTGGTTATATTGATTCTCATATAGATCCTCCAAGTAATAAATTATTATTTTAATTATAACAGTAATTTACTGATATTTTAATTCACTAGGTAAAAAATAGCTGGCTGCCTCTCTTATTGAGAAATTCGTCAGTTGTGATTGCTTTCCCAAGGGAGGTAAAACAGAACCCGGAGAACATGATAAATGATCGCAAAGAGCCGGAGATAACGCAGAATTCTACAGCGAAAGAATAAATACCCATCATTAAAAACAAGACTCCTATCACCACACTCAGTTTTCCAAACAATGTAAGACCTTGCATTTTAACCTCTCCCTGAACAAATAATTCTTACTACTCATTCTACATAAATGCAGAAAACTCCTCTTTCTTCTTTACGATAAAAAAAGTAACCTGGGAGCGTTTAACAGCCCGCGGTTACTTTCTCGTATCCCTTATTTATTTAGATTCACATTTTGAAAGACGTTAACCATGAACAGAACTGCACCTACGACCACCATAATCGACCCAACTATTGTCAGACCAACAATTGTATGGCTAGAAGTCAAAAGCATTATAAACAACGTCCCTTGCATGAGGGGCAATCCCAGATTGTGCAGCCAGAAATGCACAGTTGCCAGCTTAGACTCCCCGGCTACCGGAAAAAGTAGATAAATAACTCCAAACAGCGCCATCGATACCCACCCTAGTAAATTCAGATGGGCATGAACTGAGGTAAAACTGAAATTCTGGGTGATTCCCATCGTAAGTCCCAGCAATACACCGAACACAAAGTAAACCGCCGCTACCTTTAAAAAGCGCACCCCCATGTGTTCACCTCCTTCTGATGTATACTCTATTTCTGAATGCAAGAACAATGCATGATTCCTATTTAAATATATGCTGGGTAAAAAGAGTGATTCTTTATTTTTTTGCTTGTCTGCCCCTTCACTTTCCCTGTTCCCTGTTATACCATAATAAATAATTGATTAATCAATCACTTAAAAAGGAGCTATCATTCATGGCTAAACCTCGTTCCACCGAAAAACGCGAGAGAATATTCCAAGCCGGATTGCGCTTGTTTTCCCACAACGGTTATACCAAAACAACCATCAAGGACATAGCAAATGAAGCGGGTGTCAGCTTTGGAACGGTATTTACCTATTTTCAAAATAAAGAAGAACTCTTCAATTCCTGTGTGACCGAACCGCTCGAAGAATTCAGGGATCACATCCTCACTACGCATGAAACACTCGATAGCATGACGTATGAAATGTTTGTCCAATTAGTCGGTCGTCATGTTGATTTTTTTCTGGAAAAAGAACACTATCTTCGCGTTGTTCAGTATGTGATTGGACAGCCAGAGCGCTTTCCCGAAATGGAAGTACTCGACCAATTTGCTGATGACTTCATGGATTTTATTCAATCAGTAGCAAAGGTTGGGATGAAAAAGGGTTTTTTGCCTGAAGGGAACCCGGAAGAGATTGGTTACGGCTATCTAGCTTTTCTGATGGGTGCACGTCTTACATTTACCGATCATGCAAATGTGCAGCTTACCAATGCGTTCAAGAATCAGGCATTACGCCTCTTTGGGGCAGGAATAACGGAGGGATAAAAATGGCGAGGTTTAATCAGCTTCATCCATCAATCCGAATACGGCTTTATCTGCAGTTTTCTACCCAGATCGCCAGCATGACAATCATGCCCTACATCGCGATTTACTTTACTGGAATGCTTGGTGCAAAAATAACCGGTATGCTGGTTATACTGGTTATTTGCTCTGGAATTGCCGGTGGATTCATCGGCGGGTACTGGTCCGATCAGATAGGGCGGAGAAAGCTCATGATCGCAGGTGAATTGGGTATCGGTATCTCATTCCTGGCGCTTGCTTTCGTGAACTCACCTTGGATGGTTTTACCATATGTAAGTTTTGTTCTGTTCCTCGTAAACATGTTTTGCAATGGTATCTACATTCCTGTCTCTACTTCCATGATCCACGACCTCGTAAAAAAAGATGAGCGGAATTTTGTGTTTACCGCCGTTTACTGGATTGCTAACCTGGCAACTGCTTTAGGAACGATTACAGGTCTTTCCTGTTTGAGAAACACCACTTTTATTTATTCCTGGTTGTCGCCATTGTCACCTTGCTTTCTTCCATTGTTACGTATCTATTTATCGGGAAACATTTCATAAAAGAAGGAACTCTGTCCAAACGACGGAACCTGCACCTTCCATTTGGTCAAATTACCTCATTGTCTTGAAAGACCGGATCTACCTGCTTTTTCTGATTGGTACGCTGTTTGTAGTTTCACTTGAAAGCCACCTGACTAACTATATAGCCGTTTATCTGGAGAAGAATGTGGAAAGTGCTTCCTTATTTGGATTGTTTACCGTAGACGGAGTTAATATGATAGGTATTCTGCATGCGGAAAATACTCTGCTTGTTGTATTAGCAGTCGGGTTGGTGAGCTGGATGGTCAAAAAAATACCAGATAACAGAAGGCTGGTATCCGGCATGACGCTTTACGTTTGTAGTTACTCACTTTTAAGTTTCACGACTGCCCCGGCAGCCCTAGTCATTTTAATGATTTTTATATCAATCGGTGAATTAATGTATATTCCCGTCCGTCAAAGCATGCTCGCTGAAATGGCTAAGGATTCTTACCGGAGCTCGTACCTCGCCTTGAACAGCTTCATGGGGCAAGGCACCATGATTGTTGCCGGCGCCACCATAACGCTTGGAGGAATTCTGCCAAGCTATTTAATCAGCATTGGCCTTTTTGTATTAGGAATCACCGGAGTGTTCCTTATACGGGTGGTCTTAAAGCGTATTGTGCGGGCTATAGAAGCAGATTCCAAAAAAAGTGTTTAGGAAACAGAAGTGATATCAATCCAGGCTTCTTTGCTAAAGTTCACAAGAACTCCAATTTATTTTACTTCCTGATACCACTTTACTGCTGCTTCCTCAAGGGTTAAGACAAGATGATTTTTTCCAATAATGTAAGATTCCATGTCAGATGGATATCTTTTGGCTAACTCTCGCTTCAGGTCACTGTATTCTTTGGCAGCGTTCGGATGTTTACGTAAATAATCGCGGAAAGCCAGATGCCGTTCCACATGCCGAATACCTTCTTCAAAAACATGTACATGATGGGTACGGTTTTCCCCACCCTTTTGGAAATACCGTCTGCCTGGAATGCCGTTTTCCCCCTTCGCCTCATAGCCGATTTCTTCCATTTCACCGTTATAAAAGTCCACCTGCTCGATTACTCTAACCACAGGCATAATATCGATAACGGGTTTGGCAGCAAGACCTATTACAGAAGTACTTCCAATATGGTGAATCGCCACGAGTTCATTTCCAAATACCGCTCGTAATTTCGTTGCTTCTTTTTCAAACATGGCAGGCCACTGATAGTTGTATGATTCAACTTCTACTCTTCGCATTCTATGATATCCTGGTGCCATTTTCTACAGGCTCATCCGGACTTAGCAAAACAACATCTCCTGCTTCCGGTACCCCACCAATTACAAGAACCTCTGATTTGAACCCTGCTACACGCATTGGCGGGAAATTCACAACCCCAACAACCTGCCGTCCAACTAATTGCTCTGGGTCATATCGTTTCGTGATTTGTGCGGATGACTGTTTGATTCCAACCTCCCCAAAGTCTATTTCCATCTTGATTGCTGGCTTCCTTGCCTCCGGGAAGGGTTCTGCCTTCAATATGGTTCCAATTCTGATATCCAGCTCCATAAAATCATTAATAGTTGCCATTCTAATAACCTCCACATTATGTATATCTTAAGTTTAGCCAATCACCTTAATCGCTAACAGCTATAACTTCACCTTTCTTGTTCAGACCGCGGAAGACAAAATTCCCCACTGCGGAATAAGGTAAAGTATCGTAATGTGCAGCATATCCATTGGTTACATCCATTTCTACATGAATAGTTGACTGCTCTTTCACTTCCTCAAGTGATGTTCCTTTATTATTCAGATCAGCATTCGTAACGATAACCGTAACGATATTTTCATTGGTTACTTCGACTGAGAAGACTGTTTTATAATGTTGCTTTTTTTCCTGTTGGGTAGCTGACCAGTTTGTCTTCATACCATCTTCCGCAAAAGGGTTTATCCCATCAATATTTGTAACACGGTGGAGTATTCCCCAATTGTCAATAACCTTTAAAAACTTTTGCTTTCCAGTGTCCCAAATGATAACCTTCTTATCACCAAACTTCTTTTCATATACTACTTCACCTTCCGAATTTGGAGCAGAATACCTGGCCGCAGCATGTTCAGTGAGAGCAAACCCACCATTTATAGTTGGTCCGAAATAAAAAATGCCAACAATAATCAATAAAGCCCCATAACGCTTTCTTATCAATCTTTTCTTTCTTTTTCCAAACATAAATTGTACCCCTCATTAATCTCAGTGATGCTTCATATTTTTTCATTGATTGTTCTTTACTTCAACATCCGGCCTTGGGATTCCTGCCCTGATTTGTAAAAATGGAAATAATGAGCCGTATCTGTGACAGATGCGTTGGCGAGTAGTATACTCTAATTATATAGGTAGTTTTCTAAGGAGATGATTTGTTGTTTAATAATAATACAATGGAAAATATGCCTTCATTTATCGAAAGAGAACTCGAAACGATTACCGAGTTAGTGAAGCCAAGGATAAAGAAAAGTTCCAAATATATGATGATTGCAATACCGCTATTAGGTATTTCCATAGTTAACCTGTTTTTACTGTTTGTCACTACCGGCTGGAGTCTGGATACCATGATTGCACCCGGAATATACGCACTTGTCGGAGCTATTGGAGCCGCATTATTTCGAGAGTCCAAGCTTACCAACAAGGAAATCAGAAAGATAGGCATGAAACATATTATAGAACGAATCAATAAAAGTGAACATGTCGATGACGATGCCAAGAAAAAATATATTAAAAATATTAAATCACAGCCTAAATTCGGGCTGCAAACATTCATTAACTTTTTAACCGAAGAACATCAAAGTCTCATGGACAGCTAATGCTCAATTATAAAAAAAGCTCAAATTAATTTTTGAGCTTTTTTTAATACATTTTAGTTCGGCAAACACAGACAACTAGCTATGGTATTATTCTGTTAAAAATTAATATTGTCGAGAAGGTGCCTCTCCATCGTTTGGTTGCAAAGTCATTTCTTTTATAGCGAGGATCTCCTTTGCTACTTGGGCGGATCCTCATTCCATTATTCTTATATAGTTGAATCTCCCAGAGTAGTTATCTAGTTTATCTTTACTAGCTCTGTTTCCGGCCTTTTAGATTTTTGAAAAAGAACTACGGCAACCGCCAGCATTATAAAGGTCCCAATCATAACAACCGGACGTATTGTGGTCAATTGGGCAGCTACCCCCATTCCGGAAACCATTATAATTACGATTACAGCTTCAACTAACCCGTATATACTTCCAATTCGACCCATTACCTCAACCGGGATATTGTTTTGATAAAAAGTTTGAAACCCTGTATTTGCAAAAGCAAGTGAAAAGGAAAGCACAAAAAAACCAATTGCTGCTCCCTGAAATCCATCCGAAAATGCATATACGATATAGCCTACGGAAACGGCGAATGACCCCCCACTCATTAGGAGTGCAACAGATATCTTTTTGACCAGAACAGAATTACATACAGCACCCACAACAATTCCAGCTCCAGCGATACTTACAAGGAAACCATATTTGGCGTCTGACAGACCAAGGACCTCCTTTGAAAAGGCTGCCTCCAGTGAATCAATCGCAGCTGCCATTACCATCATACAACTGAACAGAAAATAGATTAGCATGACATGACTGTTCTTACGACTGAATTGTTTAACAGCACGCCAGTCTTGCTTTAATAATTCTAATGAAAGCTTTTGCTGCGTGAGTGTATGATTCTTTTCCAAATCAGGCATCAGCAAAGTTACCAGTCCGGAAATGAACATTGCGCTTGCATTTATATAAATAGCCATAACCGGGGTCCCCACGATAAACAGTATACCGGCAATCGCTGGTCCAATTAAAAATCCTCCTGAATCAATCAGGCTTCGGAGTGAATTGAATCGTTTACGCTGCTCCGTCGGGATTAGCCGTGTAATGTAGGACATCGAGGTCGGTTCAAACATAGCATTTGCCATGCTGATAAAAAACACAAGAAGATAAATTGGCCAGATAGACGTGAAAAGTGGTAACATCACGATCAAACCTGCACGGATGATATCAAGTAAGACCATCATCCTCCGCTTATTCATTCGGTCAATCAGACTCCCTGCCCAAAAATTCGTGCAAACTACTGCCAGCGGCTTAATCATATACAGGGCGGCAACCGCAAGCGGGGACCCTGTCATTTTAAGAATCATAAGGTTGAGCGCAATCAGATAAATCCACGCACCCACACTTGAGACTCCCATTCCCAGTAATAAAATCGCCACATACTTCCCTGTTTCTTTTCCCATAAAAAAACCCGCCCCCAAGAAATTAATCTTGAGGGCGAGTTCACGCAGACCGCGGTGCCACCTCAGTTCATTAATATGTCACCATATTAATCTCAGCGGGTACGATGATAACTATACCCCGGCTCTGTAACAGGAGCACCTGTCACACCATCCCTGATAAAAGTTCCGGTGTGAAAGCTCAGAGGTTTGGTTCGATATGCGTCTTCCTGCTCTTTTTCAGCAACCAGAGCTCTCTTTTAGGAATACGGTATATCTACTCTTCTCATCAACGCTTTTTCCGATTTAGTTAAGGAATAGAATAACAGAACCGGCCAAGGCTGTAAAGCTAAAATTTCAGCGCATCAAGCGGCTCACCAGTTTCCAGCAAGGTTTTCAGATTGCTCAGAATGGCAGGCCAGCCATTGTTGAGTCCATAAAATGTGTCTTCCCGCTCAGTTATATCTGTCGGCACCAGACTTTTATGCCACAATGTCAGTTTTACTTCAGACTTGACTTGTTTAAGTTTGAATATTACATAGGTGGGATTCTCACGAGGTGTATCGTCCCCCGGTACAGTCCAGGTATAAGAGAGATGTTCAGGCCGGTTAACTTCAAGAACTTTACCCACTACCGCTGTATCACCATCACCCATCGTGAATGTCACCGTTGACCCTCGCTCCCAGTCAGAGTTTATATTCTGTCCGAAAAAATATTGCTTCGTGAATTCCCTTTGGGTGAGCACATCCCATACCTTTTCTGGTGTCGCTTTTATGTATGTTGTATAAACAAATTCCATTAAAACTACTCCTTTTCATCTTGATATTCCATTTTAACAAACTCGTATGTACTTCCATTAGTAGCCTGTGAAAATGTACTGGTTATTTCGAATCCTGCCCGCTCGTACACTTTGATTGCGCGCTTATTGAATGCCGCAACAGCGAGCGTGATTTTCTGCGGGTTTAGGCTTTCTTTTGCAAATTCTAACCCGGCTTGGACGAATTCCAACCCTGCACCTTTACCGGTCAGGTCCGGGGACATTCCCAGTCCAATATCCAGCGTATGGTCATTAGTTCTTGCAAAGCTGAAAAAGCCAATTAACCTGTTTCCATCGAGAACACTGTAAACCAGATCACCACGTGCCTCGGGGTCCACGAATTCTGCAAGGTCCTCCTCATCCGCTTCCATATCATAAAAAGCATATTCTCCGTCGTAATGCCAGGTGTACGCGATAGTTTCTGCCTGCTTTTGTGTTATTTGCTGAAATGTATAGTTCATCGTTTCACCTCATAATTTTAAAAACAATAAATTTATGTTATCGGGTAAGATAATCAATCGGTATTATCTTAATCCTCAAAAACAACTTACACTTATCACATACACTACATTTAGGATGTGATGATTACAATGTCAATTAATTTTCATGATGACCACCATAAGGAAAGTTACACTAGCCGAACAGCAAGCACGGAATGGAGAATCGAAGTCGACAAGTTCCTAGAAGGAAAAAATATATTTCATGCTGCTGATATTGGCTGTGGCGGTGGAATTTATTCAAAAGCTCTTTCTGACATGGGAATTTCTGTGGTGACAGCCATAGATTTTTCTGAAACAATTATCAATGGTGCTAAAATGAATTGTGATAATTACTCAAGCATCAACTTTCACCTTGGAAACGCCTATCAAACAGGTTTACCTGACAGTACGTTTGATTTAGTATTAGAGCGGGCATTGATCCACCACCTAAACGACTTGGAAGCGAGCTTTTCAGAAGCATTTCGCGTATTAAACCCTGACGGAACCTTCATTATCCAGGATAGAACCCCTGACGATTGTTTCCTGGAAGGGTCCAGCAGTCATATACGAGGATTTATCTTTTCTGCATTTCCTAAACTCAAAGAAGTCGAATTAAAACGACGCTATTCCAGCGAAAAAGTATTTAAAGCATTAAAAATAGCAGGATTTACTGATATAGCAGAAACCAAGCTTTGGGAAACGCGGAAAAAATACATTTCGAAAGAAGCGCTGCTTAATGATCTGAGTTCCAGAAAGGGCCGCTCCATACTGTATGAACTGGATGATTCCCAGTTGGAACGGCTAGTAAAGCATGTTGATATGCAACTGGACCAGGATGAGATTATTGAACAAGATCGCTGGACAATATGGACAGCGACTAAGAAATGATGGTGATATATATGAAAATAGTACCCGAAATCAAATTTACCAAAGTAACTGAGCAACAACAAGACGAAGCCAAAGCACTTATTCTTGAAGGGTTTAAAGAACGGTTTGGTTTTATTGATCCTACGTTAAATCCAGATTTGTCAAATATATATAAACATTTCAACTTGGAAGGCAATGCTTTTTTTGTTGGTTTCCAAATGGGTCAGATAATCTGTACTGGAGCCATTGCAAACGAAACTAATAACACCGCCAGAATTGAGCGCATGTCAGTAAAAAAAGACTTCAGAAGACAAGGAATAGCCCGTGCAATGCTTTACCATCTTGAAGATTACGCAAAAGATATTGGCTACTCTAAGGCAATTCTTGAAACCAACATAAAATGGCCCAGTGCTATCAATCTATACCAAAATAATGGTTATGATGAATATACACGAGATGAACAACGCGTTCACATGGTCAAATACTTATAAAATTTTTCATCACCACATATTAAGACTCTCGTTAATTTCAATCAGGTTCCCGGCCGGATCGCGAAAATGAGCTACCTTTATTCCCCAATCACGCTGCTCGGTCGGTTGGGTTATGAATTCCACCTGATTCTTCATTTCCTGATACGTCTGCTCGACACTCTCCACTCTAAAAATCAGCGCGGCTGTATCCGGGCTTTTTTTCAAAGGTTCAAATGTTTTACCAACCGATTCAACCATCTGTCTCCGGTCAAAAATAGCCAGACTGAAATCCTCAGTTGCTTTAAAATCGGCATAATTTGACGTTTCATCTCCCCATGTCACTTCAAACCCCAGGACATTTCTGTAAAACAAAAAACAGTCCTTATAATTGTCGACCAGTAGTCTTGTATGTGTCAGTTTCATATGTGATTCCTCCCTACTCAAAAAATTCCATGTGTGGTTTGGTCTCTTTATAATATTCGATTCTATCCTGCAGATTTCCTGTATGGAACTCAAAATGTCCATCCGGATCGGTAAAATAAATCGACTTTTTATCCCTTTCATGCCGTGGTCGGCCAGTAAGAATATCAACTCCTAACCGCTCCAGTTTCACATACATCGCATCAAACTCTTTTTTCCTCAATGGTGAATGCCATATGCGTATATGACTGATGGATTTCGTTTCTTGGGATATTTTTCTCTTCATTCAGGGCTAGCCAAAGTCCGTCCAAATCAAAGTATGCAGTTGACCGACCTTTCACAAGCAGTTTTGCCCCAAAGACCTGCTCGTAGAAACGGATCGAGGTATCGAGATTGGAAACCGAAAATAACAAATGATTGATTCTCACTTTTCTTCCCCTTTCTGGTAATAAAGTTGACACCGTGTTCTACTTTCAATCGTATGGTAAGATGGAAGAAATAGAAAGGAGAAACGTTATGAAAAAAATATTGCTTATGATTGTCGCCATTGCAACACTAAGTGGATGCTCCATGTTGGAAGAAGCGAACGACTCACTGAACTATGTTAACGAAGCAACTGAATATATAAATGAATTAAGTACCTTTGCTGAAGAAGCAACCTCTTTAAATGCTGCCGAACTGGAAAGTCGGCTCGTGTCGTTGAAGTCAGAGATTGAAGAATTCATGGCACTAGAAGCGCCCACAGTTGCAGAGGATTTGCATGCTGAACTGGAAAATAAAAGTCAGGTACTGCTGGAAGAAATTAATACTGCAATGGAAAATGGGGAAATAGCGGTTGAGCAGCTGGAACAATCCGAAATATACCAGACAATAAACAACATCACGGACCTGATGAAGCAGGTTGAGAACCTGGGCATCTAATATTATGATGAACACTAAAGGGCCCAATTTCCAGGCTATAGTGAATAGCAACACAAAACAGGTGTCATCCATTTAATGGACGGCACCTGTTTTTTGATAGAAAAACGATTATAATCGAAAAAAATTGTTCTTAATTCAGCAATATTCAATAAGACTGTCACCTTTCCTAACGCTAAACTATTAATTGAGGTGACCATTATGTTTAAAATTACACTGCAAAATAAAAATATCCGATATTATTTAATCGGTGGCGGCGTTTCAAGGTTGGGGGATGTTCTCTCCGCAATGGGCTTTTTGTTTTTGGCCTATGACCTGACCGGTTCTTCGGTCCTCACTACCGGAATGGCGATCGCTGAAACAGCCCCCTACCTACTGTTCGGCCTGATAGGTGGCGTGATAGCCGACTGGCTGCCACGGAAAAGGCTACTAATCATCCTTGATTTAATTCGCATTCCATTGATTCTTTCAGTATTTCTGTTACATCAATTTCACATGTTAAGCTATGTCTATCTTCTTATTATCAGCTTTCTCATCCAGACAGTTGGCTGTTTTTTCAATCCCGCACATCGGGCAATCCTGCCGATTATTACGGATTCGGAAAATCGTTCTGTGACAAACAGCTTAAATGACACGGTCGGTCGTGGTGTTACAGTACTCAGTCCACTTTTATCCGTGTGGCTGCTCTCTTTTGGGGCAATCTATTTTTTTCTTATTGATGCGCTGACATACCTAATTAGCGTTGTTTGTCTGCTGCAGCTTAATTTTCGTGAACAGACCCATGCTATGACCAAATCTATCCGAGGATTATTCCTATCGATTTGGGATTTTTTCATATGGGCCAAACAGCAGGTAACAATACGCCAACTCTTCCTTATCACTTTCCTGATAGTCTTCTTTAATACCTGGGTGTGGGAAGTAGGACTGTTGCTTGCACTCGTTGAAATGAGTGCTAAAAGCGAGGAAATCTATGCGGTACTACAGGGTGTCTTCGGGGGTATTGTAATTCTAACGAACCTTGTAATTCCTTTTTTCCTAAAAAAAATGACAATCACACATTACCTGTGCGGGGCAGTGATCTGGGGAGCGGGGATTACATACTACGGAATATTTTATCAGGTTGAGCACTTCTTCATTGGAGCAATTCTGGTAGGTGTAGGGCTGCCAATTGCAAGCCTGGCAAGGGTGTACCTCATCCAGACTATCGTTCCTGTGAACAAACACGGCAGAGCGTTCAGTTCCAATGCATTCCTGCTCTATCTAGCGAATACTGTCTCACTTATTCTGTATGGCATTCTGGTAAAATTCTTATCAATCCGGTGGCTTATGATTAGCAGTGGCACCGTTATCCTAGTCATCAGTATCATAGGTTTAACTGTTTTTTTGATAAAAAGAACGAAATTCCGTAGGCGTCTTCCCATACACTTTTTTGAATAAGTGATTATACGAGGAGATACTTTTAAATCCTGCGTTAAGGGCAATTGAAAGTACCGAAGCCTTTGTACGCATCAAGAGCTGCTGGCTTTTAATGAGACGGTATAGTTGCAGCCAGGAATACGGGGATAGTCCGGTTTCACCCTTGAACACATGGGCGAACCTGTACTTGCTTAGACCTGCAAGCGAGGCCATTTGTTCCAATGACCAATCTTCCGAATAATTTTCCCGTAAGGCATCTGTCACTCGAACAAGATTTTCAGTTACAACAGAGAGTTCTTCTGAATGAGAACCCGGCCCATTTTCGAGCATCAATATAGCAAGCTGCACAAGGTTATTTTCCATGAACATCTCATTTGGGAAGTCAGCAATATAGTTACGAGTGAAGGACAGCCATTGTACAATATGATGGTTTTTATGTGGCATAAGCACAAATTCAGGTTGCTTAACCTTGATATTCAGCTGTTCCGCTACATCGCTTAAAAGCGACTGCTCTACCTCCACCAGAAATTTTTCTTTAGTAGCTTGTAATTGTCTGTGTTCTTCAAGCGGATTCAAGATAAGAAAATTCCCGGCTGCTATTTCAACATCCTGGCTTTTGGTCTGGTACTTCCCGGTGCCAAGGGGTGAGTAGATCATTTTATAGCAGCCGTCATTCCGCCAGTTTCGCTCCCCTAATAAATCATCCCGCCTTAGAAACAAGCCGTTCTCGTGAGCCAATATCATATCAACTATCCCCTTAAGAATTTAATTCCTCTCTTAATTCAACAATTGCTTTCATTACCTCTTCCATGTTAACCGCGTTATCCATACGCTCTCGGGCATGGACTAACACAGGTCTAAGCGATTCGACCGACCAAATTCATACATCCATCGGATAAGCGATATGGATTTTTCCTCTTCATCTTTCTTCACTATAACACAAAAACCTTAGCGGCCATTGTCCACTAAGGCTTTCATTCGTTCATTATTTTTTTATGAACATTTGTGTCCAGTAGTTCCCGTAGCTTCCACCTTCCGCATAACCGACACCGATATGTGTGACGTTCGCATCGAGAATGTTTCTTCTATGTCCCGAACTGTTCATCCATGCATCCACAACGGCTTTGGCAGTTGGCTGTCCAGCTGCAATGTTCTCCGATGCTCTTGTATAGTGGATGTTGAAGTCACGCATCATCTTAAACGGTGAACCATATGTTGGTGAGTTGTGGGAAAAATACCCTTGATCCCGCATGTCTCTTGACTTGTACCGGGCCACCCTGGAAAGCTGCCAATCAACCTTTACAGGTGCTAGACCATTCTGCTGGCGATATTGGTTCGTATACTTCACAACCTGCCGCTCTATCGATTTAATGTTTCTTTTCAGCGGGATTGTCACCTTATCTCCAGGATAAATGAGATCAGGATTCTCGAACTGCGGATTCGCATTGATGATTTCCGACAGACCAATCTTATACTTTTTGGATATTTTCCATAAAGAATCGCCCCATTTTACGGTGTAAACATCAGTCTGCTGTGCATTCGCAGTCGGAACGAACAGACTCATCATCAGTAAAAACGGAATCAGCAGAACCATAATTTTACGCAATTAAAAATCACTCCTTCCATAATCAGATATAGCTTAACCGGAAAAAGTGATTTTATGAAAATCTCGTTTCTTAAATTTGTTGGTCTTTAACCTCACAATTGATGTAAAATGCTGTGTTGCGAAAATTCGGTCTGCTGATAAGCGAAGATGCGACGATAAGGAGAAATATTTCCCGAAAATGTGTTAGGTAGAACTGGTCGCCGCTTCTGTGGAACGTCATTCCGTTATTCCCTACATTATCGTCATTTTGCTTTCTATATGGAACCTCATTTCGCTATTTTCCTTTTTCATCGTCAAAATCGATGAAGTTTGTCATATAGCGGAACCAGTGGACCTCTTAGTCCTACCAGGAGCCACTTTTATGTCTTTTAACGGATCCACTTTTATGGACGCCCAGAACCTTATTCTATTATCCCGGTCTTTTACACAGCTGTTGCGGAGCAGTTTAAAGTTTTTTGTAAAAAGGCTTATAGTAATGATGGACAAAATTATTGTTGGCTACAAGAGGATTTTTTAAGTTTGGGAGAAGCTTCCGATGAATAAATTATAGTAGGCTAACTGGTGCATAATCGAAGGATGGTTTACGAGCAAAATCCCCCACCATGTGTAGGGTATTTTTAATATCTATAAGCACTTTCGCATGTATTAGCTACTGGTTCATAATAGCAATGTTGTTTATATTGTCCTGTAAGTGGTTGACCGTACCACGTAGGAGGACATGCAGCATACGGATTAAAATACCAAAGAGCATACTTTGAAGGATGTTTTCTCCAATATTTTACGACTTGCCTAGCTAATTTTTTTTCTACGCTTCTTGCTGGACTATAAAATAAATTACCTTTTTGTACTGCTTCAAAAGAATAATTTCCTCCTTGCACTTGAAAAATCACTTCCCGTATTGACCGTAAATCTTTAAAATCTAAACAATCCGCTTTTAGTCGATTTACAATAACATTACCAACCATCAGCATTCCCAGTCGTCCTTCACCCTCGGCTTCTGCCCTCATCATCCTCGCTATTAAGTTAATGTCATTTTCAATATACGCTACTCTTGGCACTATTCATCACCTCTTAAAGAATTGTATGAAAAAATCTTTAAAAAATGTAAGTTTATCCTAATCTTTATCTGATTGGGCGTGTACCACTTTGACAAGATTCATCTCCAAGGTAATATTGGGTATTCAATTGTTTATCCTCATGAAGAAGTTTGGAGTAAGATAATAATACTTGAACGAGGCAGTTTAGTTGAATAACAAGGAACTTTTTTTATCAAAAATCGTAAATAAAGTATTGGGAAATGAATACGGTTTTTAGGAGGTTCAAAGATGGACTACGGATTTTTAATTATAGGTATAGCTCTTTTACTTGTTTCCTACTTGGTGGCTGTGAAAAAGCAAACGTGGTTATTAGCTGGCTTTAACGAAAAAAACAAAAAAAATAAATCCTTATTAGGTAAAATTACAGGGGGGAGCTTTTTTCTTCCGTTAGGGTTTTTAGTAGTTATACATAGTTTTATTGACTACCCTTATGAGGCAACTGTTCTTATAGTTGCTATGTTGGTTTTACTAACTGTCACCTATGTTCTTATCAATAGAAGGCTGCTCGACTAATTATTTTAAAAGGGGCGGTAGAAGAAGCCATTACTATAATTCAATCTAAGTTATTTTTAGTAACGCAATTTGGTATACATCACTATATATACTCTGGTACGTATTTATAAAGTTTTGGATAGGAAGCGGAACCTGTTATCAAAGAAGGCCACCCATTTTATAGGCAGCCCCAGTCATGTCATTTTACCGTGTATATTTTCTCTGTTTGCGTCGATTCATGAACTTCCTAGCAATTGGATAAACGATTGGACCAAATTTAATCAATTTCTTAAACATTGTAATCTCCTCCATTTATCATTTGTTATGCTATTCCTTTTTTCGGAGGAATTAAAACAAGCCCCTCATTTATCCTAGAAGAACAAACGGGAAAAACAGCAAAGCATCATCAACATATGTGATGGCAAGACCACCGATTACCAGCCCCGATACGAGGAATGCCATGTAATGCATCCCGTTTTTTATCCAATTGAAACTGTGTGCGATAGCAAGGATTATAAATACAAATGTAAATCCTACTGTTATCTGGCCGATTCCAAAACCCGCCAGAAAACTGAACAAATAGGTGGCTAAAGCAGTAATCCAATACATTCGATGCTCATTTCTCAATGCAAAGAAAAGGGAAGCAACTATAATGATCAACAAGCCTAAAGCGATGAATGACAGAATAACGAATCACCTCTTTCTATATTAGAAATTGGTTTTACTTTTTGATTTCTTTTCTGCCATATTTCTGTATGTAGTCGAGTAATACCTCTCTGTCTTCCGGAAACGATAGTTCCAGTTCCTGTAACTCTTCAACTGTCTTCCAGCCTATCTCGTAAATGAGATTGTCAGGATCCTGTATGTTGGCAAAACCGCCCAAAATTTCGAGGAGAAAATAATGAACTTCAACCTGAACACCAAACGTACTGCCTTCCTTAACATATAAGGATTTGGCGATTTCTGCCTCATATCCGGTTTCTTCCTTAATCTCTCTAATGCAGCATTCCTCAGGAGACTCACCTTTTTCTATACCGCCCGAAGGAATCGACCAGAGCTTTTTCTCTTCAGGCAGCCCCTGTTTAACCATAAGAAGCCTTTTTCTATCATCTATGCAAACACCCGCTGCTCCATACCATTTTTCCATATTATTCACCCACTTTAAGCAACTTTTTCACGAACGGAGTTATGTAACTCCGGTATTCATATGCCATATCATCCGGCAGATGATTTAGATGGAAATACTGAAGGTCGGAAGCTTCCGTTTTGTTGACAGCGAGATCTCCTTTTACATCCTCGGTCGCATATACCGCTGTAACCGAATAAAATTCATCCCCATTATCTATTTTGAAAAAATATTCCTCGCCTGAAAATATCCCCATAAGTTGGAGTTCTTCGATTTCCAGATTAGTTTCTTCTTTAACCTCTCGGCGTGCGGTTTCCTCAATACTCTCTCCCATTTCCATCAGTCCGCCCGGCAATCCCCATCCGCCATCATTTCTGTTTTGCAATAACAGCTCATTTTTTCCATTCAAAATAATTACAACGGCACCCGGCAAGATTAGCGGACGGTGACCGACCACTTTCCTAAGTTCTTTTACATAATCCATTATTTCGTTCGCTCCTTATAGGCTTTCACAAACTGAATAAACCAGTAGAGGGCAATCCACGGCAAGATGTAAGTCGTCACCCATTCCAAAGTTGTTAAGACTGCCATTACAGAAGTAGATGCTGTAAAAATAAAAATAATAAATAACAAGCCCAATACTATTGATGCCTGAATGTATAGTTGCATAATGTTTCTCCTTTACTCCAGTACCATTTCAAGTCGTACCATATCTATGCATGTAATACCGTTCTCGACAATTTCTTCTTCGTAATTCTTTTTAAAAAAGTTCTTTCTTACCCCTGTGATTCGAAAACCGCATTTCTGATAAAGTGCTAGCTGGCCAATACTCGAATTTCCAGTACCAATCTCCACTACCTTATAACCTTGCAGGCATGCATTCGCGACTGCATGCTTCACCAATTCTTTGCCATTTCCTTTGCCCTGTTCGTTTTCAGCCACCGCAATGTTTTTAATTTCAATTCTCCGTGAATTGATTGGTACAAGAACGTACACTCCTATTATCCTATTAGAAATTTTCGCGATATAACACTGTCCTTTTTTCAAATAGGAATTAACCTGTTCTTCCGATGGATCAGCAAGCAGAAGCAAGTCCATCGGTGCTTTCGTTTCCTGTAGATGTAGTTTTTGAATTTCCATCTCGTACTCCCTCTTTCTTCTCTATATGATGACTATTTCGATTTCTTGTGCTGAAATTCCTTTAAATATGCTAAATTAGGTGTATCAAGGAGGGGGAATTTTTGTGACGAATAAGCTGTTAGACTTTATCAAAACTTCATTACCGAAGTTAGAAATCAATAGTGTTCAGATAAATGACGAGGGCTGGGACAATGACATATTGATTGTGAATCAGCAGCTTGTTTTCCGCTTTCCAAAGACAGAAGCGATTGCTGATAAGATACATGCGGAAGCTGCACTGCTGGAGAGCTTAATAAATAAACACCTATTAATTGGTTTGCCGGTGTATCATAAGCTGAACGACGAAAACGGCAAATTAAAATGTGTTTATTATGATTATATAGATGGTGCTCCACTCAAAAGTTGTCATCCCGATAAAAAAAGCGCAATGATTCTTGGTGATTTTTTGACCAGACTTCATCAAATTAACCCTGCGCAGACAGATCTTAAGATTGAGAGAACATATGCATTCTGGGAAAATCTTTTTCATTCAGTTCAAAAAGAGGTCTTTCCCCTAATTAGTAATTCTGAAAAGGAAAAAATCCAGGCTGTATTTACAGGATTTCTGGATGATTATAAAGCCTGCCAACAGTTGGACACGATTGTTCATGGTGATTTAACTGCATCGAATATCATATGCAAAAACAGAGAGGTAACCGGAGTCATTGATTTTACCGACGCTCAAATTGGAGATTCTGCGATGGACTTCGCGGGATTCTACTGGGGTTGGGGACCTGAGTTCACCCACGATGTACTGGCTTGGTACGAAGGAAAAGAGCCGGCCGCATCCATCCTTAAACGCGTTCAAGGTTTCTACGGTCTGCAGCCGGCGTTTCATGAATTATTGCACGCTGTGCGAAATAATAATAAAGCAGAATGGGACTATGCACTAGCAAGGTTTATGGAGCTTGCGGATTAATGAAATTATGTATACTCCTTTATCCCACTGGTGACTTCCTTATCGTTATTCTCCGCTCCGTGTAAGTCATCCAGCAGAACATCCTTTAGATACCATTTGTATTCATAAGTACAATGCGCCAGCCGTCAGGATCTTCAATGGTAATGCCCTTCTCTTTCCAATAATTATTTTCAGGAGGAACATCAGGATAACCCATACCCAATAACCGGTCCGCCACTCGATCAATCTCTTCCTTATCTGGAATATAGAAAACAAGTAAATTATCTTCAGTAGGTGCTGGGCACGGGCTACCTTTTGCGTGTTTGGTAAATTCCAAATGATACGCCGCATTTGGAATTCCCAGAATTACACCTGTATATCCATTATGATTCTCGAAATCTGTTAAGCGCTCAAGTCCCAAGCCTCTTTCATAAAATTTTATAACTTCCTCAAATTTATCAGTTGGCCGAGCAATTCTAACCTGTGCAGCTGAAAAGCTGTTAAATTGCATTTCGTTCATCCTTCCTCGTTTGAACTTCATTTCACTCTTTTATTTCAGCAACTCCCGAATATCTGTCCATCCATACGCTGTTTCGGTAAATAACTCCCCACCAATCTCAAGTTGAGCATGGCCGAGTTGTTGACCGCCAATGGCTTCATAAAAATGTTTAGAATCATTATCTTCAAGCACCCATATTAGAAGTGCTTTGAACCCTTGCTTGCTTAATTCCTGCGCAACAGCCCGGATTAATCGCCGGCCAATACCCCTCTTCTGATATTCATTTAATATGTAGATGGCGTAAACCTCACTATCATAGCCAGTGTAAAGTTGTTGTCTCTCGTTACCCCCGCTTGCGAAGCCAACAACCATGCCATCATTTTTTTCGGCAATAAAAAGAATATCTTCCGGTATTTTCCGTTTCCATTTCTTTTCCCTTTTATCGTAAGACATACTGTCCAAAAGAGAATCCGGAACGATGCCCCGGTATGTAGTCCGCCAACTGTCAACGTGAACCTTGGCTATTTGTTGGGCATCCTGTTGGGTTGCTTTTCTTATTTTTATAGAATTGGTCATTCAAAATCACTCTCCATAAACTTCAGATACCAAGGATATTGCCGTCTGCCGAATGATGTAAGGAATGGAAGTTTCATGGTTTCCTCCTGGTCATTCCAGCTTAATTGCAATTCTATTGTTTCCATGTTTTCTGCCATTCTTTTCAGGGCTTTGTCGGATGGAATTTCAAAAATGGTTTTATCTCCATTGAGCTGGGCAGTTCCGTTGATAGCTGTGTCTGTAATGGAGTAATCGACTGAATCGGGAAGGTCATCCAATTTAGAGGCAAGTTTTAATCTGGAGACCGGTTCGCGATACATGTTTTCATTGTGATTCAAAACGACATACATATAAACCTCCCAATTTTCGCTCGGCTCTATCGCGTAATGCTCCTCTTCCCCTTTTTCAAATCCATAAGCGGAACCGCTATAGTGCTTCCCGAAATGCAAGGTTACAAACGGCATCGCGACCACCAGGAATGCGGTTGCGCCAACCAGAATAAATAAAGTCCAAACCAGACGTTTTTTCATTCAACCGCTCCTAATCTTTATCCAAATCATCTTTTGGATAAAATTTTTCTTCCTCAATCACATGCTTTTCCTTCACTATTTCTCCAATAACCGAGCTGTTGATCCCATGTCTCACCGCTACCGTGATAACCAGATATGCTATGTATAACGTTATAGCATAAAAAATCAGCATGACAATTGTTCCCATTTAGCTCACCCTCTTTTCCCCTCATCATAACACAAAATATTCGCAATTCAGCATATAATATTGAGAGGAGCTGATTAATATGCTTGACGATATTCCATATATTGATGGTGTGTACGCAAAGTACCGGCGCATGTGGAAAGAAGACAGATGGAAATTCAGCGGAGAACTAGTCAATCTGACAATCAAAAAGAACAAAGAAGGAATGCTGAGTGCTGAGGAGCAGCACATTTTCGATACAATGCACAGGGTTGTCAACGAAAACAGGGGAAATTGGCTGGAAGGGTTCGACAAGTCCTAGCCGCCTGCTTAATAAAATACACTTGCATCCACTGTAATGTGAATCATCATGTAAATCGTATAAATAAGCAGCATTTTCTATCACCCTTCCTGATGGAAAAAGAAGACTGCCATTTTAACTGACAGCCTTCTTTTAAAAGAAATTCCTGGTTGGGTGATATTTTACACGTTCAGTATTTCCAAGTTCCTGTTTTACCACGGTTAAATAGGGATTTCGTTTTTGTGTCCTGAGCCATTTCGATTTCAATTCCCTTATCAAAATTTCGTGCACTTGCCATAGTAAAGATATATCCAGCACCAAGCGAGAAGATAATCATTATGATGATTCCAATAATTAGTACGAGTGTCGGGTAGAGCCCCTTCCAGCTTAACAGGCCAAGGACAACACTCGCTACCCCTTCCCAAAATCCGTCCATATCCATTCTGACTTCAGTCAAAAATTCGATGGCATCTAGTGGAACAATCAGCAGGATGTACGGAATCAAAGCAAGCAGCAGATATACATAAGAAGTAATCATCAGAATAAACCCTGTACTGAATTTCAGCCTGTTCTGCGGGTTAGCCGGATTGTATTTTGCCCCAATAGTACCTAGCCACAGTCCGATTGCACTGATGCCAATCGTAATAAATGCCTTCATGACAATTCCACTGATGAATTGGATGAATGTCCAACTAAAGACAATACCCAGCGCAATTTCAACGGTGGTTAGGATGGTGAATGGAATCAGCCAACTGATCCACAGTTTTCCGAGCGCTATATATTTACCGGAAATCGGCAGGATACGGAGCACCCAGATAGCATTTGCTTCACGCGCCACCGACGAGGCTGCAAGCTGTCCATTGAAAAGTGCATAGATAAACAGGAAAGCCGCCTGAGCAATTGGCCAAGTAATATGATTTGGGCCCCGAAGATCACTGAGACTGGCACCACCGGATATAAAGCCAAATATTCCTGCCACAAAGAAGAATAGAAGCGGCATAAATACTAGCCATTCACGCATATCCCGCTTGATTGCATACCATTCTTTTTTTCCAATCGCGATTACCGGGTGACGTAGACTTCGTTTGGACGCTTTTGCAGACATTTTCTTTTTCTTCTTCCCTCCGCCCTCGCTCAGTTTGATCCAGCCAGTGCGGAAACCTTTTTCTACAAGTGACATGGTCAACATCATCAATAATACTGCAAGCAGTATGACCAGAACGAAAGGCAGCAGGAATTCGGCCGAGCCAGTTGTCGACTTGATAATGGCTTCGCTCGCCCAACTGACCGGTACCCAATCAGGAAATAACGGCAGCCCGGAAAGGAGCACCTCCGTCAAGGGCCGGTCGTTCGTAATGTTTGGAATCATGAACATGAGGTAGATAAACACACCGGAGAGCACACTCATCGCCGTCATAAACTCATTAGCCTTACTTGCGGGCACAACCTGAATCAGAAGCAGGTTGAACAAATACGCGATGGACAGACCAATCACGATAAATGCCACCAAAAGTATAATCGCCACCGGATAGAACAGCAGACTTGCCCCTGTTACGACGCCATAAACAATTAGAGCTGTTATGAAAAAAATAAATACAATAAGTGGCACGCCGAAAAAACTTTGCAGATATTTTACCCAAAATATGTGTCTGGTCGGGATGGGCATGGTAAATAATAGCGCCAAATCGGTTGCCGAATAAAGATGCTTAAAAACCTGTGGCAAACCAAGCAGGACAATCATACCAACAACCATCAAGAATCCGTACGACAGAATCCCTTGGAGAACGGGGCCAGACAGCGAGGGGCCGACCGCCTTGATGGCGCTTGACAGAAGGTAGAGAAGAACCGCCAGAATCCCAATAGAAAAAACATAGCTTATGTAATTTTTGCCGCTCTGTGCGCGGAGGGTGTTAATCAGGATTTTTCGCTGATTATTGAGTAGAACTTTAATCATCTCCGCTCACCTTCATCAGTTATTTCGTTGATCAGCGCCTGCTGATCCTCTCCACCAGTCAGCTCGAGGAAGATATCTTCAAGACTTAGGTTGGAGTCACCGCCACTGCTTTTCAGTTCTGCCATCGTATCAAGCGCGATTATTCTCCCGTCAAGAATAATTCCGACCCGGTCACACATTTGCTCGGCAATTTCAAGGATATGCGTGGACACAAATGCGGTCATTCCGTTGTCGCACAGTTCGCGGAGCAAGTTTTTCAATGTGCGTGCACTTTTCGGATCAAGCCCAACAGTTGGTTCATCCAGGAACAGCACATCCGGCTCATGAACAAGTGCACCGCAGATGGCAATTTTCTGTTTCATACCGTGTGAGTAGCTCTCGATTAAGTCATTCGCCTGCTTGGTAAGATTAAAGAGATGCAGCATTTCTTTTGCCTTCTGTTGGAATTGCTGTTGTGGCACTTGAAATACCGAGGCCACGAACTCCAGATAATCCCACCCGGTCAGCTTAGGATATAAATTCGGCTGGTCCGGCACATAAGCGATACGTTTTTTTGCCTCAAGGGGCTTTTTCCACATATCAATTCCATGGATTTCCGCCGTTCCGCTCGTTGGTTCAAGCAGCCCAGTCAGCATTTTGATTGTTGTCGTTTTCCCTGCACCGTTAGGCCCCAAGAAGCCAAACAGCTCTCCCTTTTTAATTTCCAGATTCAGATTATCTACTGCCTGATGGCGGCCGTATGTTTTTGCTAGATTTGTTATTTTTATGGATTGCATGGTTTTCCCCCTAGAAGAGCATAAGTATGGATGAAAAGATAAAAATGGATAATATGATAGCGATTAGTATTAAGATACCAAAGCCAACTGCGAATGCACTCCAGCCTTCTCTGCGGAAATCATGAGAGCTGGACACCCGGTCAATTTTGCTTGTATGGATGAAGAGAGCGATATTGACCGCGATAGCTAGTATCACGATAGGAATTAGGAAAAACCATCCATTCCCGGAAGGCTCATGCTCGAAGTCAGGTGTTAATTGCGCCTGTATTATAAGTAAAGCGCCCATGAATGGCTGGATGATGCGAGCAGACTTTTGCTGCTTCTCCCATTTGCGGCCCATTGTTTGATATTCGTGCTCTTTTATCTGCTGAATTAACGGAATCGGCGAGGCTGTTAGGTCTTTTTTGAAGAAGCGGTAAATAGAGTAAATTATTATACAGATTCCAGCTATCATCATCACCAATGTCAGGTATTCAAGACTCAGATTCGAAAGCAAGCCAAAAGCTACTATAGTGACAAAAAAAGTTAGATTAATGTAAATGAACTGCTTTTTCCGCATTTGTTTTATTTCATTGGCTGATAATTGGATCGTGACTCACCCCTTTCAGGTAAATTTTAACATAATGGGCAGTAAGCAGATTCATAATTTGTGAATTGATTAGTAATACGAGGTGGGTAGGCTGAAAGTTTCACTCCAATCAAGGCTTTTCCGGCGGTTTTAAGTGAACTTCCGGCGATTTTGCTCATCCTTCCGGCGAAAATGCTCACTCATCCGGCGATATCAAATTGAGGATATACCTTCGATTCCTCATCTCTCCTGAATACTTTAGTTGGGCCTTTTTGAAAAGTCTTTTCATGACATCTTCAGACTCCAACCGCAAAAACTCCCTTGCCTGCTTATTAGTAATTGTATTACCGAACAGTAAATTAAAATCCTTCAGGGCTGGAATGTGGGCGTTCTTTGAGGTAGCCCTACATCCAATGCAATTCCACTTCGCGCGCTTCCATTTCATTGGCAACCCATCGCACTCGGGGCAGAATACACCCCGTAATTTCGAGGGGTTTAGTATTCAATTGGACACTTCCTTTTATATAGATGCTTATATATTCGTCAGCAGGCCGCCTAATCCCTTCTTATCATCAAAAAGCCTCTAATAAACAAACTGTGCTTTTACACTGGCATTAATCACTATCTGTCCAGGTTGGATTGGAGTAGCTGTTTCTACGGCGGAGTATGCCTGAAATACAACGGGCGGCTCCTCTATTTTTTCCGTAATCCTTATTGGATGGGGTGCCAGAACTACCTGCATTCCCTCCGCCAGTGTCTGCGCTTTTGAATATGCATCCTCAAGTGCATCAGTTAGTGCTCGCCGGTAATACACATCCCGTTCCTCTATGGTGAACTGAATATTGGATACGCGGTTAACCCCGTTCTGAACCGCTGTATCGATTACCGCGCCCGTGCGGTTGATGTCTTGAATTTTAACGGTCAAACCATGTGTGACAACGTACCCCCTGAATTCCTGGACGCCATCGACATAATCATATTTAGGTGCGATATCGTAAACGGTTGTCTGGATATCTTCCTGTGGGATGCCTAACTGCATCAGCCCCGCCAGAACACGTTCCACTGTCCTCGCGTTTTCCTGCTGAATCACATTAAGTTCCCATCCCTCCGTTACTACTTCCAATAGAACCTTTGCTATCTCCGGTTGAACTGTCAGGCTGCCAACACCGGTGACAGTTATGATTCTTGATTCTTGATGACGATAATACACACGCATTCCGCCCTTCATGGTATTCTCCTTAATAGTATGCAGACTACCGCGTCCAGTTGACGATATACGTGAAATTAGAAAACTTAGCTTCTCCCCCAAATCTTAGTCGAAGCTGAAATGTAAAAAGCAGTGGAATAAGCTCCACTGCTTTTTTTTACATATCATGCCCCGGGTTATGCTTTTGACGGGAATGGTTTCGCTGTTTGACCTTGTGTGAGCCCTGAAGCGGTTCACCATAAGGCTGCTTCGGGCTTTTTGGCAGGTTAGGCTGTTCCTGCTGTTTCGGTCCTTTAGGTTTTCCACCCATTATAATTCCTCCTTCTCACGTTCACTGATAGTTTTTGATGAGGAATTATATCTATACATTAAAATCAGCCTGCTAAATTCTGCCGTTGCTTGCGTCCACCTGTACGCAAGACCTTTGCATATGGAAGGAAGAAGCTAATTACCAGTCCTGAAATCAATGCATTAATCAATGTGCCAATTCCAATAGCACCATTAAAGATAAATGCCACAACGACTAGGCCTACACTGATTAAGGCTCGTGAATAGGTGACATTCCAGCCGGTAAGATCCGAAATAATTAGCATGGAACGATCCATAGGGTTTGGTGCGATGGAGGATTGCAGATAAAGTGCTATTCCCATTCCTATGAAAATAATCCCTGCCGCCAGGGTGGCCGACTGTCCCATCAAGGTTGATGGCTCGACCCATCCACCAAGTGTAATCAACCATGCATCAATTCCTATCCCAGTTAAAAGGGATGTGATTAATGCTACGTATTCCGGTCTTTTTTTCTCCAAGAGTGCATTACAGAGAATCATTGATAGTCCAACGACTATCTCCCAACTTCCTACCGACAGACCAAACGTCCGGTGCAGACCGACAAGAAGTGCATCAAACGGCGACGCGCCAAGCGCCGACTGGATCGTCAGGGCAATCCCCAGAGTTAAAATAATAATTCCACTGAAATAAAAATGAATTCCAGCTCGAATTAGCCGCATGATAGTCACTCCCCTCGATGTATTCTCAGGATAGTGTACCATATTTAGCGGGTTTGAGTGTAATTCATGAATTCAACCTTGCAACGCCAAGCTGCAAGGTGAAGAATTTAATCAGCCACCGCTCATCCCCAATAATCAGGATCGTTCATACGAATTTCCTCGACTATATCGTCAAGATCAGGCGGGGTTATAAAATAAATCGGATAGTCTTTTATGGCCTCCTTCGCCTCTCCATAAAAAAAACGGTTGCTGCCGGGGGTCTCCTCATCAATAAGAATTAAGCAGCCATCACTCTTGTCGACGAGCCACTTGTTTTTTGCTTTAAATTGATAGGGACCTTTGTAATCGCCCTTATAAAGTGGCTGATAAAAATCAGCTTCCATTGTAAGTTCCTGATAAAGCTCCTGAACCGGTTCCGGCCAGCGGCTCTCCTGATTTTCAAATGGTGGAATGACCGCCAGCTTCAATCCAAACTCTTCCTGCAAATCAAGCGCGACCTCCCCTGCCCAGAGTTCAACACCCATCTGCCCGGATATAAGCACCCACTCGAGTCCCTCTTCAATAAAACCAACAAGCCGTCTGCGGATAGCCGCCTTTATAAATGCAATCCGTTCGTCGTCCGGTTTGAATAGATTCAATTCCATTGGTTTGTAACCTGTAACTGCGAGTACTTTCATAACCTGCCCCACCTGTTTCTCTCTTAAATTCGTTGCATATGTGTATCCTTAAAATCAGTTGGATACTTCAGGCCGTATCCAATCATCCGGTCCATTCCAATATGGGAAATCCAAATCAAACCTACTGCCAGCAAAACTGGAACAGAAAATAGCGTTCCAATCCCAACTACAGCAATTGGCAATATGTACGAATGAAAAATATTATAGAAAATTGCTCCAACCGAAGTATTGTACATATATCCTATCATAGAAATATCCGGGATAAACAGCAGGACAACAAACAATACCCAGCTGAAATCCAGTGAAAAATAGAAGAAAACACTTAAGATTAGAACCGCCAATCCTTCTACGTGTAAAATAAATCTATTCATGGTTTTCATCTCGCTTCCCCTTAATGTGTATACTGACTTTCTTCTTTTTCGACATAACGACCGGTTTGTCCTTCAGGAGGTCACGAATTTCTGTCAAGAGCTCTTCCTTCTTGTCCGGCTTTTTCTCTTTCTTTTCCGCCTCCTCATTTTCCGGATGCAATTTTTTCATCAATCGGATAAAGAAGAATATCGACAAAGCAATCACCAGAAAGTCAAAAATTGACTGGATAAATTCGCCATACAGAATATCCGCATCCCGAACGGTGTACTTCATTTCTGTGAAATCGACTCCACTGCCCAAAATTCCCGCAACCGGCATAATTATATTTTCAACGAGTGAAGAAACAATTTTTCCAAAGGCGGTACCAATCACAACTGCCACAGCCAGTTCAAATACGTTTCCTTTCATCGCGAATTCTTTAAAATCGGACCACACAAGTAATCATTCCTTATAATAGGTTGTACTCATTTTTATGCCCTTGTAAGATCAATTAGCACCCTTTTGAAACCCATCACCCTCCCCGCACGTATTACAGTCAACTAGAGTAAAGGAGGTGAATACAGATGTTGATTGAGCTTTTGTATGAGTTGATAGGTGAAGCCTCACCCATGTCTCTTTATTTGGGCATTGCACTCTCTCTTATAGGTCACCAACAGTTGATGAATATAGGGCAGTTAGAGACAGGACTGAGCCAGTATGATTATATACACGAATTGCATAACCATTATTACAACCTTCAGCCCAGGCATGAATCAACCATACCAGTAAGAGATATTTACAATTGGATCACCCATACAACCAAGCGAATTGATTCTCCGGATGATGATTCGGACAATCATTCCTTCTCGTTTCCATACAACCAACATAAACGAGGAGGACATAACGATTGGAAAAAAACACTGTATTCACTTTCTTTAAATACGGCGCATTAATTGCAATTATTATTTTGACTGGCTGTGGGGCTGACGGGGAATCGGCATCCAGCACATTTGGGTGGTTTGATCATTACTTTGTGGACCCGTTCTTATTCCTGATCAAGCTCACCGCTTCACTCACCGGGGAAAACTACGGGCTTTCGATTATAGTCATTACACTACTGATACGCGTGGCGATCATGCCGTTTATGCTGAAGCAAATGAGAACCAGCCGCGAACTTCAGAAGAAAATGAAGCAAGTTAAGCCTGAAATGGAAGTAATCCAAGAAAAGTATAAGGAAAAGAAAGATACGGATTCCCGTCTGCAAATGCAGCAGGAAATGCAGATGCTCTATAAAAAACACGGGCTTAATCCGCTCGCATCAATGGGCTGTCTGCCGATGATTATCCAGTTTCCTATTCTAATTGGTTTCTATTACGCTATAAAAGATTCACCAGAAATAGCAACCCATACGTTTCTATGGTTTAACCTTGGGCAGCCCGATTGGACCCTTACCGCTATCGCTGTACTGGTTTATTTTATCCAGTTCAAGGTTTCCCAGATTGGAATGGAACCGCAACAGAAAAAACAAATGAGCATGTTCGGGCTTATTTCACCGGTAATGATAGGGTTCGTTTCGTTGACTGCCCCAGCTGCACTGCCACTATACTGGACCACTGGTGGAATGTTCCTTATTCTTCAGACATGGATGTCCAAAAAACCCTAAATGATAAGTTTCCTGGCCTTTACACCGGCCGGGATATTTTTTTTGAACAGTTTTTGAATAATTCTCTATTTTTGTTATTGCAGAAAAAATAGATAAATGGTATTGTACGTATAAGTATAAAGCCTTTACTTCTTTCATTAACCTAAAAAAAGCAAATCCTTCATCAATATGGCAAACTAAAGAGGAGGATTACTATCGAGGATATTTATCAAAGAGTAAAGAAACACCAATCAACCTTCTCGAAGGGCTTTAAAAAGGTCGCTACCTATGTCTATAGTGACCCTGCTATCTTTGCAGTGAACTCGGCAAAGGAGGCTGGCAGGAGGATTGGTGTAAGCGAAACAACTATCATCAGATTTGCCAATACAATTGGTTTTAAAGGATATAGTGAACTTCAGCAGGAACTTCAACAGCACCTCTTTCAAAAAAGTAATTTATCCAGCTACCAGAAAAGAAGGGTACCCAATCAAACCAGCCCAGATTCAATAAAGGAAATAATGTACAACGACATCACTAACATCCAAACCGTCGTGAACCAGATTCCTGATGACGACCTTGAACGGGCAGTAACGAAATTAACAGATTCTGATCAAGTATTTGTCGCAGGGGTCCGTTCGTCATTTGCACTTGCAAGCTGGTTCGCATATGCGCTGGACATCGTAGTTGGAGATGCCCGTCAATATCTGCCAAACGACAATATCCTGATTCGTATCAGTGAGCTTACCAACAAAAGCGTTTTTGTTGCTTTTTCATTTCATCGTTATGGGGTCACAACTATAAACCTAGCAAAAATGGCAAAAAAGCAAGGAGCTACAGTCATTGCCTTTTCGGATACCCCCTACTCACCAATTTCGGAGATTGCGGATATTATTCTGCCTATCCAATTGAAAGATGTCTCCACGCTTGACTTGGTTCCGGTTCTGTTTTCTCTATTAAACAGCATCATTTCAACTATCATTACGAGAAAACCTGAATTATTCGAACAACGTGTGGCCATGTTTGATGCAGTTGAGGCCGAGGATTTTTTTCCATAATACTAAGGAGGTATACATCCTTGAAGGAACTGGTAAATGAATTGAATTCACAGCTGATCGGTATCTTTTCCCATCTTCACAATAATCCTGAAGTCAGCTGGAATGAATATAAAACTACTGATTATATTAAACAGTTATTTGAAGACCACAATTGCAAAATAACTACTTTTGAAGATGTTCCCGGACTAGTCATTGAAATCGGCCATGGGAAGCCCGTTGTTGCTGCCCGGGCAGATATCGATGCTCTCTGGCAGGAGGTCGATGGGAGCTTTACTGCTAATCACTCATGCGGGCATGATGCACACATGACAATTGTGATTGGAACTCTGATGGCATGCCTTAGAAAGGGACTTCCCGAAAAAGGAACTTTCCGGTTTATTTTTCAACCGGCAGAAGAAAAAGGAACTGGGGCACTGGCGTTTGTAGAAAAAGCCATTGTTAATGATGTGGACTTTCTGTACGGTATGCATCTACGTCCCCTCGAGGAACTCCATCACGGGCAATTCACACCCGCAATTCGCCACGGCGCCGCCCGTTTCGTGGAAGGCACGATACAGGGCGATGATGCCCACGGTGCCCGCCCACACCTGAACGCTAATGCTATCCAGATTGGTGCGGAACTGATTCAGCACCTGAATAACATTCATATCAATCCCATGGTTCCCCACTCAGTGAAAATGACTGCGTTTCAGGCCGGTGGTGAAAGCCATAATATCATTCCCGGCAGTGCGAATTTTGCTGTGGATTTACGAGCGCAAACAAATGCTGTAATGCAAGAATTGACAGAGAAAATACATAATATAGCCGACATGCTTGGCAACTATCATGATGTTGAGATCAACCTTAAGACAACCGCTGATATAGCAGCATCGGTGACCAATCAAGAAGCAATTCAACTGATGGAGGAGGCTATTAGAGAAACGACGGGTTCAGACCATCTCGAGCAACCGATTGTTACGACAGGTGGAGACGATTTTCACTTCTATACAATAAAAAAGCCCCACCTTAAGGCAACGATGCTCGGTATCGGCTGTGACTTACAGCCTGGGCTCCATCACCCGAAAATGACGTTCAACCATTCTATAATACCCAAAGCTATTGAAATTTTATTAAGCGCAATGAACAAGACTGCAGAAAGTTATGCATAGACTCTTCCAAGGGGGCCCCTGAGATGGCAGGTGAAATCACAATCCGTCAACTGGAAACGATTGAAGAACTGACCAGGATGCAACAGGTTGAACAAACTGTATGGCAAATGTCTCCTATTCCAGTCCATCAGACATTCACTGCACTCCAGCATGGTGGTGTTATTCTAGGAGCATTTGACGGCCCAAAGATGGTTGGGTTTTTATACAGCTTTGCGGGGTTTGGTAAAAATGCAACATATCTCTGTTCGCATATGCTCGGTATACTTCCTGACTACCGCAAAAGTGGATTAGGCACCCATATGAAACTAAAACAGGCAGATGTTGCCCGAGAACTCGGCTATTCCATGATTACCTGGACTTTTGATCCGTTAGAAAGTCAGAATGCTTACCTGAACCTGCATAAGCTCGGTGCTGTTGGAGCTGCATACAAAGAAAATTATTATGGTTCCATGGATGATCAGCTTAATCAGGGTCTTCCCACTGACCGATTTCAAGTGGAATGGGACGTCCACGCAAAACAACTGGAACCGAGCTCCACATTTGACCAAGATAAAGTTCTCCTTGATACTAATGAGGCTGGAAAGCCATGTCTTCATTTAAGCAGGTTCCACAGTCATACGAACAATTGGTTTGTAGCTATACCGTGGGGCTTTCAGGAAATCAAGAAACATGATATCGAGCTTACTAGGGAATGGCGATCAAAAACCGGAGAAGCATTTCGTTTATTATTTGCCAAGGGGTTTACCGCCGTTGACCTCGTTAATGACCCTACCAGGAAAACAAGCTACTATAAATTCTCAAACGAGGACTATTAATTGATAACCCTTACAAGTCATCCTAAAGACTCGTACCATATTACAGACATTGATTTAAATTAAGGGCAGAAGAACCATTGGAGGTCAAAAATATGCCAGTATCAATCGAAAAAATTAAACTTCGCAGATTGAACATGACGCTGAAGGATTCGTTCACCACCAGCTTCGGCACACTTCAGGAAAAAGACTTTTTTATCCTAGAAGCAGTCGATGTTGAGGGCAACCGAGGATTTGGTGAGTCTGTTGCTTTCAGCAGCCCATGGTACAGTGAGGAAACCGTGGAAACCAATTACCATGTCATCAAAGATTTCCTGATTAACCTGTTAAGAGGAAAACAAATCGACCACCCGGATGATGTCTTTGAAATCTTTCGGTCCATTCGGGGAAACAACATGGCAAAAGCAGCTGTTGAAGGAGCCATCTGGGACCTTTATGCCAAGCAGAATAACCTGTCACTATCAGAGGCGCTGGGTGGTACGAAGAAAAAGATTGATGTTGGGATCAGTATCGGCATTCAGCCAAGTGTAGGCGCGCTCTTAAAAACAGTCGATCACTACGTAAGTGCCGGTTACAAACGGATTAAAATCAAAATTAAACCTGGATGGGATTACGAAGTACTAAGGGAAGTAAAATTAACGTTTCCTTCCATCCCAATTATGGCAGATGCCAACTCAGCTTACACATTAGAGGATATTTCTCAATTGCAAAAGCTTGATGAACTTGACCTCCTCATGATTGAGCAGCCGCTCGCCCATGATGATATTGTCGACCATTCCAAACTGCAGTCGGCCATGCATACACCAATTTGCCTGGATGAAAGCATTCACTCTGTTGCCGACGCGAAGCAGGCTATTGAACTTGGAAGCTGCAAAATTATCAACATTAAAATCGGCAGAGTTGGTGGATTGTCGGAGTCAAAACGTATTCATGATATCTGTCAACAAAACGGAATTGAGGTATGGTGCGGTGGAATGCTCGAAGCAGGTATCGGTCGTGCCCATAATATTGCACTTACAACGCTGCCTCAATTTGTTTTACCCGGTGATACTGCGGGCTCTGAAAGATATTGGAAAAAGGACATCATCACGCCTGAAGTAGTAGTTAAGGATGGACAAATTTCTGTCCCGGAAGGCCCGGGGATAGGGTATGCAATAGATGATGATGCACTTGATTCTTTTACCGTCCATAAGGAAGAATTCCAATTATAAATGATTGCTGAAGTTCCAGCAGGACCTGGCCTTTCCCTTCTTAAAGCGAAAGGCTGGTGCTAGCATATATTCCGAACACCATTTATAGGGGTTTTCGGGGGGATAAAAATTCACTTGGAAAGGGGAGAGTTTCATGAAAAATCTGCTTGAAGGTTCTTTCGGCAGATATGTGTTACCCGCAATTATTTTACAGTCTGTATTAATTGGAGGTGGCTTTGCCACAGGCCGGGAGATTGTTGAGTTTGGTGCCAAGTATGGTGCGCTTGGATGGCTCGGTGGTGTTGGTATCTTTATCGGATTCGTCGTGATGGCTGCACTGATGTTTGAATTCGCCCGAAAGTATAAGGCATACAACTACCGGGCAGTACTCAAAGAACTGATTGGTCCCTTCTGGTTTTTATTTGACATCGTGTATTTGCTTCTGGCAATCCTGATTATCGCAATCATGGCTTCAGCAACAGGGGAAATCCTGAACAGCACTCTTGGGCTTAATTACTGGGTTGGTGTAGGGCTGATTACAGCTATTGTTGGGGTTCTTAACTTCTATGGTAAAGGACTTATCGAACGGTTTAAAACATGGGGAACGCTTGCTTTAATGCTTGGATACCTACTATTTGCTACGATTGTAATCGCTACTACATGGGAGGACGCAATAAACGTCCTTGCCACAGGTGATACAAGTTACATGACGGGTGAAGTTTCCATCCTGGCAGTTATCTGGAGTGGAATTTTGTATGTAGGTTATAACCTAGCTGTATTTCCAGCTGCATTATTTACTGTTAAACGTCAGAAATCACGTAAGGAATCTTTGTTATCCGGTCTTATTGCGGGAGTACTCATGACATTCCCATGGTTCATGACTTACTTTAGCTTACTTGGATTCTATCCATCTGAAGAAGTCTACGGTTCATCAGTTCCTTGGCTTGAAATGCTGAACGGCTTCCCGACAATCGTCGTGGTTATTTTTGGCATTGTTGTTGGCTGGACACTGGTTGAGACGTCTTCCGGAATGATTCACGCCTTTGTTGACCGCACCGACTCCCAAATGCAGGAGCTGGCAAACAAATCATTGACTTCTGGGCAGAAAGGTCTGATTGCTGTCGGCACACTTGTTTTATCTGTGATTTTATCACAGGTCGGGATTATCGATCTTATTTCCACCGGATATACCGCAATGGCATACGCAATGATTGCTGTATTTGCAATTCCGCTGCTTACCATTGGAGTCTATAAAATATTCTTTAAAAAAGATGATGAAGTTGCGGTCGACCACGCCAGCAACGAATAGAACTGATAACAAAAGCCCTGCACGGGATTTCACGTGCAGGGCTTCTATTTTGCCTATTCAGGCATTTTAACAATAGGCTTTACAGTTTTTCCTTCCTTCGATTCATCAAAGGCTTTATTGATCTCACCCAGTTCATAATACTTTACCAGTTTATCAAATGGGAACTGCCCTTTCCTATAATAATCAATCAACTGCGGGATAAACACCTGTGGAACTGAATCCCCTTCAATTGCTCCTACAAGTCCTTTACCTTCAGCCAGAATATCTTCAAAAATATTAAACTCGGTCTCCTGAGTAACGCCTACTACAGCAGAGGTGCCCAACGGTTTCAATGCTTGGACTGACTGCCGCGCCAATGCTGGCACACTGGTTGTTTCAACCGCATAATTGGTTCCCCCATTTGTTATCTTTTTGATTTCTTCAACCGTATCTTGTTCCTTACCGTTGATTACATGCGTAGCCCCAAGCTCTTTTGCCGTGTCCAAACGACTCTGATGTACATCTACCGCGATTATTGTAGGACAACCAACAATCTTCGCAGCCATAACAGCGCTTAATCCAACGGCACCACAGCCATAGACAGCAATTGTTTCCCCTGACTTTGGCTTCAATTTATTTAAAACAGTGCCTGCGCCGGTTTGGATTCCACAACCTAATGGGCCAAGCAATGACAAATCCACGTCTTTATCCACTTTTACCACATTACGCTCATTAGCTACGGCAAACGTACCAAAAGAAGACTGACCAAAGAAACTTGATACATCTTCCCCGTCCTGACTCAGCCGCTTGGTTTCATCATTCATAATTCCGCCGAAATTCAGCTTATTAAACTGGAGACAGTATGCTGGATGTCCTGTAAGACAGTTCTCACAATGTCCACATGAGGAGAATGACAGCACAACGTGGTCTCCTTCCTCAACCGATTTAACATTGGAACCAGCCTTCTCTACAACACCTGCACCTTCATGTCCTAGCACTGCTGGAAGAGGTACAGGAACATCTTGGTCACGGGCCACAGCGTCAGTATGACACACTCCAGTGGCTACAATCTTCACCAGTACCTCATCATTTTTCGGATTGTCCAGCTCTACATTTTCAATCTTAAAGTCTGCAGATTTTTCATGCGTTATTGCAGCCTTAATATCCATATCATCAACTCCTCTTAGAGAATAGTGTCCTCATGAACCCCTTCCCCTGTACGGAAAGAGTTGAAACTAAAGGCCGCTTTATAGAGGTTGGTTGTTTTTTGACACAATAGATATAAACTGCGACATAACTGCGAAGCTTCGCTCCGGAAATACACTACGCTTGTTAGTATTTTGATCACGGATTTGTACAGTCCTTCGTTATATGAATGAGGTTTATTTCATCCTAATTTTGAAAGCTATCCTAAGCTGCGGAAAAATGCGACACTCCAGGGGGAAGAGCAGCTTCCGAAGACCCCACAGCGAGGGAACGAGCGAGGAGGCTGAGGTGCTGCCCCCGGAAAGGGAGTGTTTTTCCGCAGCGTCGGTTAAACTTATCATTAGTCTAATGATGAAAAGCACATTATAAATTATTAATTACTTCGCATTTTATATCAACTGTGAGAGTTAAAGAGCAATAAAAGTTACAAAAAAAGCCATTGCAAAAAACCGGCCTACTGATGTGAGTAGGCCGGTGGTTAAGTGTTCCTTATTTAAATGTACCAGTCAGGTTGGTTACAATCTGTTTCTTACGGGACACCACGCCTTTTAGAAGTGCACGATTGTTATCGTCCAGTTTAACGTCAAATGCCTGTTCAACATTATCCTTTGCCTGTCCGAGAGCAAGTACCTCAGAATCATTGTTCAGGATATCAGTTACTACAAACAGGAACAGATCAAGCTGCTTGTCTTTGATAATCTGGGTGATTTCTGTTTCCAGGTCAGTCTGGAACTGATAGATTTTGCTGGTATCCACTGCATTTACCTGGGCAATTTCCACTTTAGCCTCGCCCATGGAAAACTCTTTCGCATCCATTGTTACCAGGTCAAGAACAGACTTATCACTTAGATCCGCCCCAGCTTCAAGTAGTTCAAGCCCATACTGTTCGAGATTCACACCTGCGATTTCCGCAAGAACATGCGCTGCTTCCACATCAGCTTTCGTGCATGTTGGTGATTTCAACAGCAGTGTGTCGGAAATGATAGCTGAAAGCAACAACCCTGCTGTTTCCATTGTATGTGTCACACTATTTTCCTTGAACATATTATTAAGAATTGTAGCAGTGCATCCTACCGGTTCTGCACGGAAATATAGGGGTTCTTTTGTCTCAAAGTTTGAGATGCGGTGATGGTCAATAACCTCCGCAATCTGTACGTCCCTGATATTGTCCACACTCTGTTGGAACTCGTTATGGTCAACAAGAATTACGTTTTTAACGTCATCCCCAACTTTTTCGATGTATTGCGGTGCTTCTACGTTAAAATAATCCAGTGCATACTGCGTTTCTTTGCTGACAGACCCTAACCGTGCAGGTTCTGCATTGACACCAATCTTTCTCTTAAGATCCGCGTAAACAATCGCGGAGCAGATTGTATCTGTGTCAGGACTTTTATGGCCAAAAATTAATGTTTTCTCCATCCTTCATTTCTCCTTTAATGCATTGTTATCTGAATATGCCCAACTACTAGATTATCATAAATGGCCGGTCTTTGAATACTATTCAGCAACTTTAAGTGTCTCGGTTACATTCCAGATTTGGTCATACGCTTTGTATTCATTAAGGGCAATATCAAGATCATGGAACATTCGGTGCAACAATTTAATATCCGCTTTGTCCTTATTTTCGATAGCTGCATTTGCCAGCCCTCTTATCCGTTCCAAGTCTGCCTTCAAAGGTTTATTTTCAACAGCAGGAATCTGTTTTTCCAGCATGTTCAATATCTCTTCTGCCTTTGCCCGCTGATTTTCCCAATCTAATGATTCAATTGCTCCGTACCCGGTTGTCTCGTTATAGAATTCATGCATTTCTGCAACAAACTGTCCAATATCGGAATGTTCTTTCCCTACTGTGTCCTGTACTTCCTCTACCTTTTCAAGCGTTTCATCAGATGGCTCTTCGACAGTGTCAGCTGCATCATCACCTCCGAAGATAGCTCCAGCATTCAAATCCAGTACAGTAAAAAAGAACAAAGCCGATCCTATAATTGTAACCACGATTACACTTAAAAAAGTCCAACCGAACCAGCCCATCTTTAAACGTTGCTTTTCTTTAGCCAAAAAAGACACTCCTTACTGATTTGTAACCTGTTTCGAGTCTACCAGATAACATGTGCATTTCTTTGCTCTGCCTTAACGATCTAGTTATTCAAATTCATTATACCACTTTATGATGCTGTGTTTTAGTTCAGCGTCCTCTACCTCCTGAACGCCAAATCCATTTATATCCACAACACGGACAAAAAAGCTTTCCTCATACTTAAGCTTTACCAGACAATATCCTTCATACGGTGAAGGAACAATTTCACTTATCTCATGCCCCACATAGAACTGCTTTATTTCGTTTCTGTCTTCCTCTTCCAGTCTCCAGGAGGCCGTTGATCCTCTATTTATGCCCTCTTCGTTCACTCCATGAATTTCAGGACTCACAGCTGCTTTTGTATCGTCTTCTTGCCTGGTTTCGGAATTCCATGGGTCCCTCGGTAATGTTTTTTTATTAATAGCATCCAACAACCTGATGTTTTCTGCGAATCCAATAAACAACATCCCTAATATGAATCCTCCAATTGCCCAGGTAAAGAATACTGACCAGTTCATCAGAGATGCATACTGATTACCAAGAACCAGACCAACCAGGACGCCGATTGCCATTTGTGCGATGCCGATGATAAATAGAATTCTGGCTACGATGTTTTCTCCCATGATTTCCTCCTGCTCCTTCCTCTATACTAGTTCTTCTTAGCATAATCATTTTCCTTTATTTTTTCCATAATTATTCTTATATTGGGAGTGGACGAAGAGAGGATTTTTTTCATGAACAGATATATTGTAATTGGATCAGGAATATTAGGTGCTTCAACAGCATATCGGCTGGCAAAAGCCGGCGCAGAAACCATAATTGTGGATCGTCAGGAACCCGGACAGGCAACTGATGCGGCTGCAGGAATCGTTGCTCCTTGGCTTACCAAACGACGAAACAAGGCATGGTACGCACTCGCTAAAGGCGGGGCTCAAAGTTACGGTCCCCTCGTCGAGGAACTTTCAGACGATGGGGAGACTAATACTGGCTATGCCAAAGTTGGTTCGGTGAATTTGGACACGGACCCTGAAAAGCTTGAATCCATGAAAGAACTAGCATTAACTCGACGCGAGAATGCCCCGGAAATAGGGGACATCAGCTTACTTGACAGTAAAGAGACACGTGAACTCTTCCCCCTTCTGTCTGAAGGTTATGGAGCAGTACATATAAGCGGGGCTGCCCGTGTTGATGGACGAGCACTAAGGAATGCCCTGCTGAATGGAGCAACTAAGCACGGCGCAAAAGTAATTGAAGGAAATGCCCGTCTGCTTGTGGAAGACACTACCGTTAAGGGCGTTTCAGTTAATGGAAGAACGATTGAAGGAGACAAGGTAATCGCAGGTACTGGTGCATGGACAAGAGAACTCTTGGAACCACTCGGTATTTACTTTGATGTACGTCCTCAAAGAGCTCAAATTATCCATTTACAGGTTCCAGGAGTTTCCACTGAAAATTGGCCAGTGGTTAAACCACCATTTAATCAATATATGCTCACATTTAAGGACAGAATCATCGTTGGTGCGACTCACGAAAACAATACCGGGTTTGAACACAGAATTACTGCTGGAGGTATCCATTATATACTTACACATGCGATGAAGGTAGCACCTGCCCTGGAGAATGCTAGCATTATAGAGACAAGAATCGGATTCCGACCAATGACTCCTGAATCCATCCCTGTACTTGGTGAACTTCCAGGATTCGATGGCCTATTACTTGCCAATGGATTAGGTTCCTCAGGCCTTACAATCGGTCCGTTTGCAGGACAGCAGCTTGCTGACTTGGCAATGGGAAAAGAACTAAAAATTGACTTAGCTAAATATGATATGTCCAGATTGATAAAGGAAAAGTAGGCTGGCTCCATATATTTGAAGAAATTGTGTCTTTTTTGGATATTTATTTACAGCAGGCTGGTGTTTTGCTAACTTTAAGTTATGGATAATGAGGGGGAATTGCCGTGAACAGTAAACTGATTGTTCTGCTGGTAGTTATTTTGACATTACTTATTTTGGCTTTTGCCTGGTTCTACTTAAAAGATATAATGCTGGATTATGATGTGGATTCAGACACATCGCAGCCTGCATCAATAGACGAATATCCCTCACAGTTAATATAAGGAGCTCAGGAAGTGATTCCTGGGCTCTCTTTACATCTATCCACTTGCTCTCGAGGATGGTGAAGAACTTTTCAGCTTCATCCTCTCCGCAATACCTTCAATCAGTCGATCAAATCGGTGAAATACATACTGGAAAATTGGGCTTTGAATGAATGTAAATATAAAAGTAAAGATAAAGACGGGTCCACCGAGCAACAGTCCAAGTACTAGAACCGAAGACTCCGTATAAATCCGTACACGACCGATTGGAGCACCCAGCTTATCCGCCATGGAAAGCATAAATCCATCCCGCGGTCCGGACCCCACTCGTGCAGCATTATACAGTCCTCCACCAACCCCCATGATAACAATTCCACAAATCATCATTATACCATCTATCCAAGTTATACCGGGTTTCGGCAAAAAATCCAGCCACAGAAACAAATCAACAAAGACCCCCACCAGAACTGCATTAAGAAAAGTCCCAAGTTTGATATAACTTTTATCTAGAATCCAGGAAACGACTATCAAAATAAACCCTATAATAATGTTCCAAGTTCCAATAGTGAAACCAACCAGTTCGAATAGCCCTACACTCAACACATCCCAAGGATGAATTCCCAGATGTTGTACATTAACAGTAACTGAGATTCCAAAGCTGAAGGTTATAAGTCCAATAACAAAAAAAGCCCAACGGATTGCAGTCAGTTTAATCACCTTTCTCTCTGATGGTCTACTATTATAGTGCACCTCAAACAATTTTAATGCAAGGAAATAAATTTAAAGAAATGTTAAGTACGCTTAACATAAACTGAGGGGGAACCATTAGGCGAAATAGGATTAAAGGGATGAACTACACAGAGGAACAACTTTCACAACTTGTAGGTGTTTCAAGTCAAGCGATGATTGCAATTGAGTCTGGAAAATATAAACCTGGAGCTAGACATGGCTTGCCCTGTCAAAAACTGAACCACGCCTCAATTTTTATGCTTTCTTATATGATTTAAAAACAGCCTCCAGCTACTTTGGAGGCTGTTTTTCTGTATCTGTATTTTTTCCGGAAAGGTTATTTTTTTCGTTATCCTCAATAATCCCAAGGACCACATCCGTAACTTCAGGGAGACGCAATAGTTTGTCACTAATTCTGAACTTAATATCATCTGCATCCGCCAGGGAGAGTCCCTTTTTCAGTTCAACCGTACCTTCCACATGATAAGAGCGACCTTCCTGAACAATTCTTAATTTATAAATATCCACTACTGACTCATCATCCATAATCAACTCGCTGAGCTTCTTCTCCACTTCTTTTGGAGCTGCAACACCAATTAACCCAATCATATTATCATAACCTACCCGGAATGCAACAAACAACATCAGTATACCTATTAAAATGGTGATAATTCCATCGGCTATAAGCCAGCCCAATAACTGGGACAATAGCACACCAATCATTGCTAGGACCGCTCCTGAGGTTGCTACCAAATCTTCATAAAACACAAGCCGCGTAGCAGGTGATGCCTTTCCAGCACTTTTGAACGCAGAAAATACGATAAATCCATCCGGTTTGTCTCCTGTTTCTCGTGTAATTTCCTTCATAGCTTTAAGCAAAATATAACCATCGATTATTAAGGATACCACCAGTACACCGATGTTCAGCCATATGTTCTTTGAATCCTCAGGATGCTGCCACATGTGCCAGCCTTCTTTAATTGTTTCATACGCCATGACCGTTACAACAATAACTGCAACCATACAGAAAATATTGATAACCCTGCCGAATCCAGTTGGAAATCGCTTGGATGGCGGTAGTTCAGCCAGTACACTTCCAAAGAATACAAATCCCTGGTTGACTGCATCAGCCAACGAATGCATCGTTGTCGCAAACATCGCCCCATTACCACTAAAAAATGCCGCTCCACCTTTAATCAGCGCCAGAAATGTATTTCCGAGGGCCGCTATTCCCGAAGAAGTATTACCCTGTTTTATTCGATCAATAAATCCCATAATAAATCCTCCCGAAGTAACTCCAATTATCTTTAGGTTACTTAAATGGGGATAAATATATACATAAACCAGGATTGTGCTTACTCAAGCCATAAAAAAGCCCTACTACATGATGTAATAGAGCTTGTTACCTACTAATATTGAACTCTTCACGTTTTTACCTGGAAATAAAGTTATTACCTTTTATCCAAAACCTCCATGGATAATCTTTTGCTTCCCCGGAATTGTCTATGCCGATTCGTGGGCCGGACAAAATCTCGTCATCCTTCAATATTTTTCCCTGGGCAATCCATAGCGGATGCTTATCAAGTGGATGTCCATAATCGTCCATTGTAATTCCAAGTGCTTTTGCTAACTTACCAGGCCCGTTTGTCCATTGAATTTTCTTCTTTGCTTTGGGGCGTCTTTTTCCCATTAGATCCTGTCCCTGGTGAGGCTCAATACCACGTATCAATACTGCTTCCGGTCTGTTTACATTTCCACTAACCACATTAAAGAGGCAATGTGTATGCATAGTGTAAGTATACGCATTACCGGGCTCACCGAACATAACTTCTGTTCGTTTCGTTCTCCTGTTATTAAAACTGTGCGCAGCACGGTCATCAGGACCAATGTATGCCTCTGTTTCTACAATGAATCCGGAAGCAATTCCATCATCAGTTTCCTTCAATAGCAATTGACCAAGCAATGATTGTGCCAGTTGAAGCGTACCCTGGTTATAAAAGGATTTATCCAGTGGTTTTGGTGAGATGTCCATAGTTGTTCTCCTATTATTTATGATTTCCCGGCGGTTAATTTAAATGCCAATCACGTTTATCATCAATGTGCCAAATGTTCATAAACTCATTTCATCTTGTGAGTCTTTCTTTTTTTAAAAACCGCATACTTAATCATGAAGAAACTTGCCAGAAAAGATAAAAGCATCGCCAGTCCTTTCGCGATATTGTACCGAAGCCACCTTGCTACTCCCAGATTTTCCATCAATGCAGTGGAGCCAATGAATACAAGGTTATTGATGCCAAGGCTTATGAGTGCCTGAATAAAGAAGATGAAACGCTGACGATTGTTTCCTACCGCTTTTCTTTTAAACGTAATTTTTGCATTCCAGTAATAGCTGTTCGCAACCGCTAACGAATAAGCAATTGTATTAAAAACAGCAAGCAATACTTTATCTTCTGTCGGAAATAATAGCAATAATAAGTTAAGGGTTCCAATATCAATACCTGCATTGGCAGCACCTATTACACTGAACTGCAGGAATTCAAATGGATTCTTCTTTGTTTTTTGATTTCCCATGGTACTCCTCTATATCAGTTGACCGTCAATTATTATATTAGTCCGGTCGCTTCATTGTTGCCTTCCTCAGCATAAAGAACTTCTTTGTATAAATCCAACACCTGCCTGGACTGTGCATTCCAACCCATGTCCGCAATTTCTTTCCGGGCCGCTTTAGCTAGACGTTCACGGAGCGTCTCATCCTTGAACTTAAGCAACGTTTCAGTAAAGTCATCTGCCTTGGAAGGATCGTATAATAACCCATTATGGTTGTGCTCAATCTGTTCGCATGTAGGTCCACTTTCTGCCGCGATAAGTGGAAGCCCCGATGCCATCGCTTCCGTGATAACCAGGCCAAGTGTCTCGGTTGTTGATGGAAAAACGAAAACATCCGAGGAGGCATATGCCCTAGCAAGCTCCTCACCATGCAAAAGTCCGGTAAATACGGTATTTGTTCCTGCAAAGTGCTTTTCAAGCTCCTGTCTGTGGGGCCCGTCACCGACAACTGCAAGAACAAATTCATCCGATCTCTCAAGGACGGATTTTATTTTCTCAATTTCTTTTTCTGCAGCGAGCCTGCCGACAAACAGTAAAAGTTTCTTTTCCGGCTGACCGTTTGATAGTCTGGCCCTCATGTCCGTATCAAACTTGTCCGGATGAAATAAATCTGTATCTACTCCACGCTTCCACACATGGACATTACGAAAACCGCGTTCATCCAATTCCTTTTTTACGGTCTGGGATGTACAGAGATTCAATTCCGCATGATTATGTAACTTACGGAAGTACCACCAGATTAAAAATTTGAACGGCGACAGATTATAGTAATCAAGATACTGTGCAACATTAGTGTGGTAGGAAGCGATCATTGGGTAGCCAAGCTTCTTGGTGTAATAAACACCAGATAATCCAAGGATCGCAGGGTTTACAACGTGAACAATATCCGGATCATAATTATGCAATATATCTTTCACTAACGGGTTTGGCAGGGCGAATTTCTTGGAGCGGTAAAAAGGAAGGGTCCTGGCGGGGACACCTTCTATCTTCACTCCCTCAAACTCATAAACGCCAAGATCAGGAGCAATCACCCTTACCTCGTGTCCTTCTTTAACAAAATGCCTGACGCATGCTTTCAGTCTTGTAACCACTCCATCGGTTGATGGTAGAAATGTTTCTGTGACAATTGCAATTTTCAATGGTGACACTTCCTTGTTTAATTACTTCCACGATACTTGCGGTAATACGTTCTCCTTAATAACACGATCTTTATGCTTAACAACAGTTTTTAAAATTCCTCGAATAACTTCATCAGTTAGTAGGTTAGGTTCAAGTCCAAGGTCACGAAGCTTGGTGTTTTCGGCATGAAAGAAATGCTCTTCCAATTCCACCCGCGGATTATCCAGATGCGCTATATTCGTCTCTAATCCCTCTTCACGGGCAACTTTTTGTACCATATTGGCGAGATCAAGCACCGAGAACTCCTCAGTGAATTGGTTAAATACGCGGAATTCACCTTTATCTGCCGGATTCTCAGCAGCAATCTCTATACAGCGTACAGTATCATTGATATTCAGGAAACCACGTGTCTGTCCGCCCTTACCATAAACCGTTAAATCATGTCCAATTGAGGACTGAATAATAAAGCGGTTTAAGGCAGTACCAAACACACCATCATAGTCAAGACGATTGGACAAAACAGGGTCCATTTGTGTTTCTTCTGTATCCAAGCCATAAACAACACCCTGATTCAAGTCAGTTGCACGTATACCCCAGATTTTGCAGGCGAACATGATATTATGACTGTCATGTACTTTAGATAAATGATAAAAGGAACCAGGTTGTTTCGGAAATGGAAGGACATCCTTCCTTCCTTTATGCTCAATCTCAATGTACCCTTCTTCGATTTCTATGTTTGGTGTTCCATATTCACCCATTGTTCCCAATTTGATTAAGTGACAATCAGGGACGATCTCTTTTATACCGTAAAGAACATTAAGTGTACCAGTGACATTGTTATTTTGGGTAAACACAGCATGTTCCCTATCAATCATGGAATATGGTGCAGATCGCTGCTCAGCGAAGTGGGCAAAAGCATCTGGCTTTTCTCTTTTTAGTACCTCACGCAAAAAGTCATAATGAGTTAGATCGCCATCATACACACGAATTTCTTTACCTGTTAGCTCTTTCCACTTAGCCACCCGTTCTTCAAGAGTCGCGATTGGTGTAATTGAATTCGAGTGAAGCTCATTATCCCACTTTCTTCTTACCATATTATCAATAATCGCTACATCATGTCCCTTGTTGGACAAATACAGGGCAGTCGGCCAACCACAAAAGCCGTCGCCTCCAGCTACAATAATCTTCACATCAGTTCCCCCATTTTAGTATTTATATTTGTAAAATTTATTACGCATAAGACAAAATAATTCTATCTTTACACAAACGTATACCAATCTTCCACCTTTAAAAATTATCATTTTATATTCAATTTGACAAATGATGTCCTGTGAAGTAAAAGAAAATTTAAAAATTGATAACTAACCGGAAAATTTCTACTATTATTGTAACATACCAGGAGAACCGGGAAGAAACGGCCACAAAAAAAGCATTAATCCTTAAGAAGGACCAATGCAGCGAGCAGGTAATTATGTATGTGTAACTCTTAGGTAAAGTAAGCAACAATTGTGAACCCTGACAGACCAACACCAATGAATAGAGCAACGGCAGTACCGCACCCCTGGCGTTCCCGCATATCTTCAGCATATTCCTTGGCACAATGTTTGCAAAGCGTAAGCCCCATTGCCTTCGCTTCTTCTTTTTTTACCTTTCGGGCTTCTTTCTTGCCCTTCATAATACTCGATGAAGTTGGACAATCGTCATCTAAATAATCTTTTGGGCCCAATTTTGTCAGAGAGCCATCCACTTGGAAATTGCATGACGGTATATCCTATGAAGAACATACTCATCAATAGTCCTGATTGGCTAGCATTTAAGCTCAACTCCGCTTCCAATGGGATGATTGCTGTGGCAATCATATTTTTGTCCATATAGGTCAATGTATATCCAAGCATAATAGAAATAATTAGCATGACGTTATTTTGGGGCTTCTTTTGATTCATCTATCTAATCCACCTCTAACGTTTTCTGTTTATTCTGGCTGTAGGACCCTTAACGAAAAATTCGAGCGTAATAAGAATGGTAAGTAAGACAGCACGTCCGAGTCGTTTAAGGGGCTGCGTGTTTCTTCTTGTGGCGCTTACAATTAGTGAGGGATGAAGAATCCTCCACTGATTAAAGTTTCACTATATCTATTTATTAATGCCCTAAAACATTTATTTTTAATAATAAGGAAGAAGAAATCTCCTATCTCTTGTGCATTAATTTTTTAATAGTATTTAATAACGAGCACAATGAGGGCATAGATGATAAATAGAATCCCCTTAATCCAGCTATAGCATCAGCAAATTCCATATTCCTGCTCGTTGTATTTCAATCGCAAATACGAGAACAATCATCCCAGTAATATTGTACCGAACTACATAAAAAAATAAGCCAGACTAATAAAATCGGCTTATTTTTACGATAATAATATTTAATAGCTGTTGTGTACAAATATGATACCGGTGGACCATTCTCTACGTAATACACACAATTAATAGACATTCTTCTGTGATAACAGCGAACAATGAACTTCAAATCATTGTTTTGTCATCTCTATAAAATAGTAGTATATAATAAACGTTACAAACATTCTTAAGGGAGTACGAATACATGCAAACATTAGAAAAATTTTCTGATCGGCTCTTCTACCTGCCTCCTTGTCAAAAAACAGATCGGCCGATATTAGCTGCTGTTGTAGGGGACAATTATACAATGTTGATTGATGCTGGGAATTCTTCTAATCACGCTAAACTATTTAAAGAACAATTAGCTTCCTATCATGTCTTCGGCGATATGCTGGCTCTTACACATTGGCATTGGGATCATGTATTTGGCTTGTGTGGAATAGACATGCCTTCCATGGCCAATTTCATGACCTACGACAAAGTAAAAGAACTACAGGAGTTATCATGGGAAGACAAGGAGCTGGATAAACGTGTCGAAGCAGGGATAGAAATTCCATTTTGTGCAGACGCGATAAAGCTAGAACTTGGAAGTGATCGAGAAGTTATCATACCAGATCCCACTATCATTTTTGAAAAGCGAATCAAAGTGAATCTAGGCGGAGTTACCTGTATCATTGAACATGTTGGTGGAGATCATTCATCTGATTCAAATCTCCTCTATATACCACAGGAAAAAACGCTATTTCTTGGTGACTGTCTCTATGCAAATATGTACGCAGAAAAATGGCATTATACCATTGAAAAAATGTCTAAGCTTTTGGAGAAGATTGAAGGGTATGATGCCAAAAATTTCTTTCTATCTCATCATCCAGCACCTTTGACAAAGGATGAATTTTATTCCTTTATTTTATTATTGAAGACAAGTGCTGAATTAACAAAGAAACATAAAGGGGAACTTGAGGCAATTACAGCAGAAATGTCCTCGCATTTCCGACGTGAGTTAACTGAAGACGATTTAGAAATTATCAGGTACTTTGTAATTGGGTATGCGTAACATGGTATCGATGTTTAAACATTACAGGTATCCCAAACGAGAAAGCTTACTTTTTAAAGTGAAGGATAAAAGTGAGGTGCACTGTCTGAGGATGAGTAATAAAATATCCTTTCCTTGCACGTCAGCGATACCAGAAATTGACTTAACCTTTCTAGCAAGAATCCCAAAAAAGTAAGTTTCATGAAACAATCTTCAATCGTGAAACGGAAAAAAGTAAGAACCATGCATTCCTGTTCTTACTTTTTACAATAATAATATTTTGTTAGTTTCGTGTATAACGTTGATACCGGTGGTCGGGGTCGAACCGACACTCCCGAAGGAACACGATTTTGAGTCGTGCGCGTCTGCCAATTCCGCCACACCGGCATAGTTGGAGGCGGTAACCGGATTTGAACCGGTGATAAAGGTTTTGCAGACCTCTGCCTTACCACTTGGCTATACCGCCAATATATAGTAATGGAGCGGAAGACGGGATTCGAACCCGCGACCCCCACCTTGGCAAGGTGGTGTTCTACCACTGAACTACTTCCGCACTCTGGCTGGGCTACCAGGATTCGAACCTGGGAATCACGGGACCAAAACCCGTTGCCTTACCGCTTGGCTATAGCCCAAAATTATTTAATTAATGGGGCGACCGGTGGGGATCGAACCCACGAATGCCGGAGCCACAATCCGGTGCGTTAACCACTTCGCCACGACCGCCATAACGAAAATAATGGCAGGGGTAGTAGGAATCGAACCCACATCAAAGGTTTTGGAGACCTTCGTTTTACCATTAAACTATACCCCTACTTGCTTATATAATATGGTGGAGGGGGGCAGATTCGAACTGCCGAACCCTGAGGGAGCGGATTTACAGTCCGCCGCGTTTAGCCACTTCGCTACCCCTCCGTATTAATATATGAATATGCAAAAATGGTGGCTCGGGACGGAATCGAACCGCCGACACAAGGATTTTCAGTCCTTTGCTCTACCGACTGAGCTACCGAGCCATATTGCTTTTTAAATGAAAAAATAAAGTGGCGGTCCGGACGGGACTCGAACCCGCGACCTCCTGCGTGACAGGCAGGCATTCTAACCAACTGAACTACCGGACCAATAATTGTACTCCAAAGTACTACTGTGCATAATTAGCAAAAATGTAATTCGATGTAGTAAGTTGAAATAATTTGGTTGCGGGGGCAAGATTTGAACTTGCGACCTTCGGGTTATGAGCCCGACGAGCTACCAGACTGCTCCACCCCGCGATATGGGAGAATAATATATTTTCTGCTCATGAACTGAGCGATAATGGTGGAGGATGCAGGGCTCGAACCTGCGACCCCCTGCTTGTAAGGCAGGTGCTCTCCCAGCTGAGCTAATCCTCCATATAAGTGGTGACCCGTACGGGATTCGAACCCGTGTTACCGCCGTGAAAGGGCGGTGTCTTAACCACTTGACCAACGGGCCAAAGATAATAAATACTGGCGGAGAGCGAGGGATTCGAACCCTCGAGGCCGCGTTGGCGGCCTACACGATTTCCAATCGTGCTCCTTCGGCCACTCGGACAGCTCTCCATGGCTCCACAGGTAGGAATCGAACCTACGACCGATCGGTTAACAGCCGATTGCTCTACCGCTGAGCTACTGTGGAATCGAATTGCCTGGCGGCGTCCTACTCTTGCAGGGGCAAAGCTCCAACTACCATCGGCGCTGGAGAGCTTAACTTCTGTGTTCGGCATGGGAACAGGTGTGACCTCTCCGCTATTGCCACCAGACTAAATATGCGACTTGTAACTTGGTGATTTTTAGTGACAACAAATATTATAATTGTTTCTCAGAAAAAATCAAGCATATTCTATAAATTCATGTTGAAATTTGTACCTTGAAGACTAAATAAGAGCCTCGCATGACATCAGGTAAAGATTTAGTTAAGTCCTCGATCTATTAGTATCCGTC